>NZ_CP155838.1:0-469244 GCF_045348205.1 Microbulbifer sp. ARAS458-1
TGCTGAACCCGGACAAGGCGGTAAATTGTTAAAGAGCTGATACCTTAAACGCGACAACTACGTTGACAGATACCGCGCAGCGGCGGCTTACTTTGTGTAGTTTTTGCGCGAAAATAGGAGCGTAGCGACTGCGCAAAAAGTGCGCAAAGTAAGACGTCGGTCTGCCGCACCTTGTTAGGTAAAAAGGAGCCTCGTGTTAACCGAGGAAAAAAAATAAATTGTGATATACACTATTGAAAAGCACCAACAAAATAATTTATTGCTGCTAAATCGCCTCCCATCACTCTCTTGCGACACGATCCAATCTCCTAAGTAGTAGTTTACTCCAGACATGTAGGTAGAAAAAACGCTCGCTATAAATGCGCTACCTGCTGGCACAATAAATATCAGCACGATAATAAATGCCTGAATGTAAAATTTGTCATGATTTCCAAACGGGACATAGACTGAAACCATAAACACGTAAGTTATAAATAATACTTTAAAATATATAGGAAGATATCTTTCTCTCAGCGCTTTTTGTTTTTGCCAATTTTCTTCCTGCCTTATTCTTTTCGACATTGTAGACGGGCTGTACTTCGAAAATTTTCTCAATGCTCATTTACCTAACGCCCAGCGCAGGCGCAGCCAGCGCGGAGCACCTTTTGTGTTAATGTTTGAGCGACAGCGAGCAACACAAAAGGTGCGTAGCGTTGGCTGTCGCCCTGCCGCTGATTGTTAGAGTTATTGTCCAAGCCAGTACTGATATCTTGTACTCGGCTGCGTTACGGCTATCTTGCAGATATCTTTACTTTTTAGTAAAAGTCGAGAAATATTAGAGAAATCATGATTGATAGTTTCACCCTGCTCTTTCGCAGCCATTGTAAAACGAGCCATGGCAGTTTCTTGGTTACTCAAACCTTCTGAAAGCTTTAACGCAAGATCAGCTGATCTACGTAATTCTTGAGAAAGCTCAGAATTGCCATTTCTCTTAACAGCTACAGCGCCGTATGAATAAAATGCGGCACATTCAGCAAGCTCGTGAGCTTGATTAGACCTAGCTCGATCAGGCTCGTACGAAAAAACACTGGCCGAAATCAACGATAGAACCAGAACGGTGATAAATCCTTTCATTGTGCTCTCCTTACTCTAACGCCCAGCGCAGGCGCTGCCAACGCGGAGCATCTTTTGTGTTAATGTTTGAGCGACAGCGAGTAACACAAAAGGTGCGTAGTGTTGGCTGTCGCTCTGCCGCTGCTTGTTATACGCTTGGCCGAAGCCACACGAATGTTATTAGTGCTGGTAGTACCACAGAGACTACAACAACAAAAAATGCCATGAAACTAATTCTTCTAGGCTCCAGCATTGAGCTTTGGAGATCTGATGCTGAATGCCAGACAGTAACTTTTTTGCCTACAGGATAACTGGAGAGAACTTCGTTAACCTCAATTCCATAGCTAGACGGCATTACTCGATAACCAGTAAGCTCTTTTCCGCCAGCCACGTAGAAATATTCAATATCCCAGTGAGCTTGCCCTCCATAACGTCCCGACGACCACACCATTTCCGATTTAGTTATTACACCAGGCACTGGATTGCTAAAGTCACTTTTGATCCAGCTGTAGACTCCACTAAATGCTTTCCCTCCAGCTTCGCCTCCCCAAGCGAAAATCAAAAATGCTATTACTCCAAGTAGATACCTATTGTTCATATTTGCGTATAACAGTTTTATTCAATAGCCCCAGATATAGACATAATGTCTACATCTGGGCATGAGATGTCTATATATACCCATAATGGCTATATATAGGCATTTCACCTCTTCTCGCACATGTCTATATCTAGGCATAAATGCACTGCCCCAGACTACTACCAAGGCGCCTCATTCGACTCGACCCTCGCCATGCGAATCGGCTTTAAGGCAGTTTTGCGCACCGTATGAACAATAAAGCCCCGCATTGCGGGGCTTTATGATCAGCTGACTTCGGCAAGGTTGCCTTTGCTTTCCAGCCACTGCTTGCGGTCGCTCGCGCGCTTCTTGGCGAGGAGCATATCCAGTAGCTGATTGCTGTTGTCACCCGCGTCTATATACAGCTGTACCAGCCGCCGCGTGTTAGGATCCATGGTGGTTTCGCGCAGCTGCAAGGGGTTCATTTCACCCAGACCTTTAAATCGTGTTACCTGAATTTTGCCTTTCTTTTTCTCGGCACTGATACGGTCAAGAATTCCCTGGCGCTCGGCGTCATCCAGTGCGTAGTAAACCTCTTTGCCAATATCGATGCGGAACAGCGGCGGCATGGCTACGTACACGTGGCCGGCGGTAATCAATGGGCGGAAGTGGCGCAGGAAGAGTGCACACAGGAGCGTTGCAATGTGCAGGCCGTCAGAATCGGCGTCGGCGAGAATACAGATTTTGTTGTAGCGCAGCCCCTCCAGATTGTCGCTGCCGGGATCGACGCCGAGGGCGACGGCGATATCGTGCACTTCCTGGCTGGCGAGGATTTCGCTGGCATCTACTTCCCAGGTGTTCAGAATCTTTCCGCGCAGGGGCATGATGGCCTGGAATTCGCGGTCGCGCGCCTGCTTGGCGGAACCACCAGCGGAGTCCCCTTCCACCAGAAAGAGTTCGGAGCGGCTGGCATCGGCACTGGAGCAGTCGGCAAGTTTGCCGGGTAATGCGGGGCCTTGGGTGACCTTTTTACGCGCGACTTTTTTGGCCGAGCGCAGGCGCTTTTGTGCATTGCTGATGCAGAGCTCGGCAAGTTTGTCGCCGTCTTCCGTATGCTGATTGAGCCAAAGGCCGAACGCATCTTTGGCCACACCGGAAATAAAGGCGGTGGCTTCACGGGAACTGAGACGCTCCTTGGTCTGGCCGGAAAATTGCGGGTCGGCGAGTTTGGCGGAGAGCACGTAGGAGCACTGTCCCCAGATGTCTTCCGGGCCGAGTTTAACGCCCCGCGGAAGCAGGTTGCGGATCTCGCAGTACTCGCGCATAGCGTCCAGCAGTCCCGCGCGCAGTCCATTCACATGGGTGCCGCCCTGGGCGGTGGGGATCAGGTTGACGTAGGACTCGGCGGTAACCTCACCGCCTTCCGGCAACCATTGCACGGCCCAGTCTGCGGCTTCGGTCTGCGCGGCGAAGTTGCCGATAAACGGCTCGGCGGGCAGCACTTCCCAGCCCTGATTGGCGGCTGCGAGGTAGTCCTTGAGGCCATCTTCGTAGTACCACTGGTCAGACTCGCCATCCTGCTCATTGATAAAGGTGACGTTGAGGCCGGGGCAGAGCACCGCCTTGGCACGCAGCAGGTGACGCAGGCGCGGTACGGAAAATTTATGCGAGTCGAAATATTTGGGATCCGGCAGGAAGCGCACGCTGGTGCCAGTAGTGCGTTTGCCACATTCGCCGACGACTTCCAGGTCGGAGGCTTTTTCACCGTCCTGGAAACCGATGCGGTGCACCTTGCCATCCCGCTGGATGGTCACTTCCAGTACTTTGGACAGGGCATTCACTACGGAAACACCGACCCCGTGCAGGCCACCGGAAAACTGGTAGTTGTTGTTGGAGAACTTACCGCCAGCATGGAGCGTAGAGAGGATCACTTCCACTCCGGGGCGCCCCTGCTCCGGGTGGATATCCACTGGCATGCCACGGCCGTCATCACTGACGGAGATGGAGTGGTCTTTATGCAGCACCACTTCGATTTTCTTGGCGTGCCCGGCGAGGGCTTCGTCGACGCTGTTGTCGATCACTTCCTGGGCGAGGTGATTGGGGCGCGTGGTTTCGGTGTACATCCCCGGGCGTTTTTTCACCGGGTCCAGGCCCGTCAATACCTCGATATCTTCTGCGGAATAATTAGCCATAGAGTTCTGCTCGCCGTGGCCGGCGCCTACTGCTTGGTGTTGTTCTTTATTGATCGGAAAACAGGAAATCTACCAGCGCGGGCATATGGCGGGCAAATTCCTGAAAGCTGTGGTCACCACCATCTTCGATGGTTTGCCGATGGCCGCGGTAGAATGCTTCTGCCTCGCGGCAGTCGAGCGTTTCATCACCGCGCTGCGCCAGCAGCCAGTAGCGCCCACTCAAGGTTGCCGGTATCCCCGCTTCCAGCTGTCGCATGTTATCCAGATCCTGCGTTCGCAGGCGATAGGTTTTATCCTCACCGCTGTAGGGCTTCAGGTCCTGACCAACGTAGTCGGGCATGAAGCGCGACGGTGAGACCGCGGGGTTGATGAGAACCGCGGGAAGCCCGTGCTGCTCCGCCAGCCAGGTACTCCAGAAGCCCCCCATGGAGCTACCCACCAGGCCGATGGGCCCTGGATGCGAGGCTCTGAATTCGGCCAGTGCATTGCCCAGAGCCATGGCGGCCTCTGCGGGATAGGGCGAGATCAGCGGAGCGTAGAAGACAACCTCCGGATGCGTCTGCTGTAGCCACGCCTTGAGCTGCTGACACTTGAAGGACTGGGGCGACGACAGGAACCCGTGCAGATAGACCAGCAGCGGGCGCTCCTGAGGCGCCAGGGGGCGATGTTGAGGGTTGGCATGTTGCGACATGCTGGGGATTATAACGATGCCGCCGGCAGAAGTACCGGCGGCATTGCGGATGTTTTCTATGTCCGCTTACTGAAGTGACTCGTCGAGGCTGGCGAATGCGCGGCGCAGATCAATTTTCATATCGCGCCAGAAGGTGACGCTGGTAAACCGCTCGAAGCGGCCACCCGGGCCGAGGCTGCCGAAGTTTTCTCCGATATCCCGGCGATCGCTGAAGCGCATTAGCGGGTTGCCCTCGAGGTCGGTCAGCTCACCGGAAAGGGTGCCGTAGGCACTCTGGTCGGTGTAGACCCGCCACAGCCAGGGTTGCGGATCCAGCGGCGCGCCGAGGGCGAAGCGGCTCAGATCGAGCTGCATCACGTAGTCGGCTTCCGCCTTGTCCGTTACCAGCTGACTCTGGCGCGGAGCAAGGAAGCGCTCACTGAGGGTTTCCCCCATCACTTCCTGCAGCTTCACCAGGTCTTTATCGCGGAACTCGTAATCCTTGGCCCGCAGTGGTGAGCTGGCCGTGGGGAAGCGCTTGCTGTACTCCACACCCACCGGTTCCAGATATACCTTGGCACCACTCATATCGAACGCATATGCGGCACTGACGCTGTCCAGGCCGGTTTCACGGGGAATCAGGCCATCGGCCTGGTCCTCAGGCGTCGCCACCAGCTGCTGGGCGCAGCCAGCGATAAACGTAGTGGCAAGCAATAGCAGGGGCAGGACGTTTTTAGGGATTTTCTGCATGGTGACCTCACTTCCTGATGAACACGAATGTTGTTGCAGCCGGCGCCGGCAAACTGCCAGCCTGCGGTCTGCAGGAACCCGGTACCACTAAACCGCGAATTCAGGTGCCATCTTAGAATAGATTGGCGGCCGACAAGTCACGTAAGTCAGGTTAAGAAATGCAAATGGATTTTTGATCTGCGTTTAAGGTGCCGTGTGGAATCAGTATCCGGAAGATGCCAGATCGACACTGTATTCGGCGATGACGACCCGCTCTACGCCCGTCTCGTAGTGACCGTCGTCGTGTAGGTCGAACCAGCGGTAACCGGGCATTTCGCTGTCTACGGCGAATGGGCCGCTGCCGGGGGTGAACTGTACCGAAGTGGATGGCGTGGCGTGCAGGCCGATATTGCCCAGGTGGCTGTCGAACTGCTGGTGTACGTGCCCCCAGGTGATGGCGCGCACATTGTCTGCTTTCTGCACCAGCTCGATAAACGTGTCGCGCCCCGCCTTCAGCATGTGGCCGTCAATCCAGTGGCTGCCGACGGCTACCGGCTGGTGATGCATCATTAGCATGAGTGGATGATCGGCGTAGTTTTCAAGCAACTGCGCAATGCGCGCGAGCTCGGCCTCATCAAAACCACCACAGATCTGGCCGGGCACACTGGTATCCAGTAACAACAACCGCCAGTTGCCCACATTGACCACTTCCGGGCGGCGTTTTGCTGCCAGTTGATCCATCCGCTGGGGGTTATCGTGATTGCCAGGCAGCCAGAACCAGGGGGACTGTACCCGCTGCATTTTGTGCAGGAAGCGGCGGTAAGAGGCTTCGGAGGCATTCGCTGAGACGTCGCCGGTCACTACCATCAACTCGGGCGTCACCGGATTTTTTTCCAGGGCGGCGAGCACCTCATCCAGAGTGTGGCCGGTGTCGAGACCCAGCAACTGATAATCCGGCCGGCCGCCAATATGGGGGTCGGTAAACTGGATCAGCCGATGTGCTGCTTGTGCTGGATTGTTACTCACATTCTCACCTTGCCGGTACATCCATGTACGCCTGTACGATGCCCGGCGACTACTCAGGTCTATTCAGGTCGGCGGTTGAGTTCCGAAGGGGAGAGTAACTTCGGCGCGACCATTGGCCAGGCAGTGGGCCAACCACTCACTCAGATAGCGGTTGACCTGTTGGCGCTCGTCTTCATTGTGCATGGCCGGATTGGGATAGCGGAAATTCAGTCCATCACCACCTACCGGGCCCTGTCCGTTCACCGCGACAACTTCCGCCATCCGTGCATCGTGATAGAGGCGTACGGTGATCGGCGGCGGGGTCAGCCAGTGTTTGTCCTTGTCGCTGGATTCGCTGGCCGAGGCCTGAAGACACACCTCGGTGGTGTACCTGCTACGATCCAGCACGGCGACTTCCAGGGTCCCGTTAGGGATCTGATAGCGCCAGCTCTGATTATCTGCGAGCTCCGGCATCAACTTGCACAGGCGAAGGTAGTTCGCATCGCAATCGGCGTGATAGGTGGGTAAGTCCACACGAAAGCGGTCCTTACCAGCCGCCGCCGGGCCACGAGAGCTCTCTCGCGCTGGCGATGCCGTTTTGTTTCGGCCTGTGTCTGCCGGTACCGCCATTATCGACACTCCTGTTGAGTTCACGCCGTGACTGATCTCTCAAAATATCTGCGGCGCGGTGAAATTTCGACGCATCTTGCCAATTTACGAACAAAAACCGACCAAATCAGCAGCTGCGTCATCGCCCGATACTGGCAGCCTGGAAGCAAGGGGCTGGGAGGCACACACCGCTAGTAACCGTTCACTACCTTGGCAGTATCCAGCGGTGATTGCCATTAAAGTGTAACTATCAGGGGAATGATAAGGTCAAGATAGGCTGATCCATCCAATCAGAGATTGGGGTGCGCCTCCGCAGCCTGGTCCAGCTGCGTCCGGTTGAGCTGCAACCACTGCAGACTGATGATGCTGGCGGCATTGTCGATGGCTGCGTCACCGCTCTCCATAGCGGCGATCACGCTATCCAGGGGGAAAACTCTGAGACAGATATCTTCATGCTCGTCCGCCAGGCCAAATACCCCCTCTGTACCCCGCAGGTCGGTACAGGCACAAAAAAGGTGCATGCGCTCGCTGGAGCCGCCGGGGCTCGGCAGGTAGCTGCGGATATAGTGAAGGTCCTGCACCTGTATGCCCGCCTCTTCCTGCAGCTCTCGACGGGCGACCTCCTCGAGGGATTCTCCGTCTTCCACCATCCCGGCGACGACTTCCAGACACCAGGGGCTCGGGTCTCGCTCCAGGGCACCGATGCGGAACTGCTCGGTCAATGCAACCAGCTGGTGCTGCGGGTCGTACAGAAGCACCCCCACGGCGTTGCCGCGCACAAACAGCTCCCGCTCCATTTCCTCCCCCCAGCCACCGCGGTAGAGGCGGTGACGCAGGCGCAGTTTGTGCATTTTGAAGAAACCGTCATACACGGTCTGGCGCTGGATAATATCCACCGCGCCGCGGGTAAACTGGGGGCGCAGATCCGTTTTTTCACTCATTCGCGCGTTCCTATGTGGCCAACTCGCCGGGCTCAGTCGAAGCCGACATCATTGTAAGGCGGGAAGCGGGCGAGAATCTGGCTGGCCTCCTGACGCAGCTGGAATAGCTGCTGCTCCGGCGCATCGTAACGACCGGCTACAGAGGGCATAGACCCACGCCACAGGGGCGCCTCGTCCGGCGAGAGAACATCCACTATCAGCGACGACTCACGATATTCACGCACTCGCAACGGCGCACGCCAGCCGAACCCGAAATAGCGGTAGCCACCGTAAATGGAAAACGGGTCTTCGTAGACCGCGACTTTATCGGCGCTGAACAGCTGTACCCGCACCAGAAAGTCCGCTTGTTCGCGGCTGGCGGCGGGTTGGTAGCTGCCTTTGAGAATGTCATCCACCGCCTGGCTCGCACGTTTGCTTTCAAACGGTGAGACAGGCCCATTGGCGAGGGTGTCGAGCAGGTAGTAACTGCGCAGGTTGGCAAATTTGTAGGTGGGGTCGTAATCGACCGCCACCGGATTAGGGGCTGCGCAGCCGGCCAGCAGCAGGGCGGCGAGCAGCCCCAGAGTAACGGCGGCAAGCGGTGTACGTCGTTGCAGTGAAGCCATGACTTCTCCCGGTAGTGCGTTGAGAGTCGCGGCGTCCCTGCCGAAACTGTTATTTGTTGTGCGTAAAATATCTGAACAATATGGTGGGCCTATTTGTGAGAGGGATTCTATCCCTAATCACTCCCTCCGATCACGAGGCCGGCGGCAGGTCTTTCAGCAGCTCACCCACGGCACTGTTCAGAATCCGCTGGCGCTCTTGCTTGTCTTCCGGGCGCGCAATCAATTTGGTAGCACTGCCGCCCCAGATGGGCATGGCATTTTGCGGGCCGATCCCCACAGAGAGGGTGACTTTAGGCGCGCCGCTGCGATCCGGCAATTCAACCACACCCCGCTGGGCGTTGCTGTCGAACTGGGAATCCCAGCTTTCGTTGTTGTCGTCGCTGGCAAACTCCTCTTCCACCACCGCGATCTGATAATCCACCACCATCTGCGCACTGTCGGTGCTGGCCACCTGGCGATACCCGCGGGACTGCAGCAGGCCACCCACCACCTGACGCAACTCGGTGTCCAGCTCCACCAGCTGTGCCGGTGCGCCGGTATCCGCACTCAGGGCTTCCGTACCCCAGGCATAGGTTTGAAATGCGACCGGAGCACCGGGAGACTGGATACGCTCGATTTTTGTCGGTGTCCCACAGCCGGCGAGCCCGAGGGCGACGCCCAGCGCGAGCATCATAGCGACAACAGGCGCGGTAACAGGTTTGTGCATAATTCCCATGAAAGCTTCCTTAGGTCCTTGGTGCGACGAAGGTGCGGCGATTCGCTGAGCTCCGCAAACGAAACTCCTTCGTGTTATTTGAAACTGTCTTCCAGAGCCGGATATAACTCGATTTTCGGGCTCCACAGCAACCACTCGTCTTCCGGCTTCCCGTACAGTGGATAATGGCTGCCGGACTCTACTTCAAGCCCCATTTCCGGGTTGTTCGGGGTGGCGAAGGCAATGCCGCCGGCCAGCAGTGCCTGCGTTGATTCGGTGTGGACATCGAGGCCGGTCATCAGGCCAAAGTTGACGTCCACACCGCTGGCATTCCAGAAGCGCGTGTGCTCCCGCACCAGGGTGCGAAACTGGGGCTCAATATAAACATAGATGTAAACCCGGTCCGCCAGTTCCCCAAGCTGGTATCCGGTCACGCGCCCAACCTGCACCTGACGGTAATACACCGGGCTGCCGCGTTTCAGTGAACCCCGTCGCGGTGCATCCAGAATCAACGCCAGACCGGGCATCATCATGGTATCCGCAAGGTCCGGTTCCGGCTTGGCGGCCATGGCTACAAACTCGGTCTGCGGGTCGTTGCCGCTGCCCGGCTCCAACTCGAGATAGGGTCCGGTAACCAGTGTTTCCAGATTGCCCACGCCATCCAGGCCCAGCTTCGGCCCCACTACCCACATCCGGGTTCCCGTGCGCGCGAAGCGTTCCGCCCGTCGGTACAGGCGGGCGCGGGCGCGCACACCGTCCATTTCCAGGGTGAGGCGCATACGGGTGATCTCACCCACCTGAATACCCCGGTAGCGCAGTGCCGATCCCACCTTCAACCCCTCATCACCCTTGAGGTCGATATAGATATTGATCCCCTCTTCCTGCGCCTCTTCACGGCTGCTATACAACCGGAAACTGTCACCGGTGCGCGCACTTTCCGCGTTCTTGCTGTGATGGGGTCCGCTACCGAAGGCAATACCACCGCGCACCACGGACAACAAAGCGTCGGTTTCCACCTCGATACCCTCGAGACTGGCGCTGGCGCGCACGCCACTGACGTTCCAGAAGCGGCTATCGCTATTGACCAGATGTGCGTAGGGGGGATCGATCACCACGTACACCTCTACCCCGGAGCCATCGGGTAACAGCGCCATCCCCTGTACCCGCCCCACTTCAATCTGGCGGTAATACACCGACGCCCCCCGCTGCAGAGAGCCGGTACTGCGCGCGGTCAATGTGAGGTGTAGCCCGGGCACTCGCGGATCGCGCTGGGGCGGTTTCGACGCGGCCTCAAAGGTGCGCACCGAGCGCTTGCCTTTGCGCAGATCAACCTCGATGCGATTGCCTTTCAGCAGGTCGTTTACCCCAGAGGTGAAATCCAGGGTGGGTGGTGCCAGCCAGAAGCGGGTATTTTCACTGAGCAGGTCGTCGGTGATGGGATCCATCAGTACCTTCACCGACATACCATTGATGCTGCGATTGGCCTTGACGCTGCTGACCTCCCCCACCTTGATACCCTGGTAGATCACCTCAGTGGAGCCCTCTGCCAGGCTGACCCCGCGATCAAAATCCAGCGTAATGGGAATACCTGCGTCGGCCTCGGCAAAATTTTTGTACAGTTTGAACGCGTTGCCGTCTTCCGCCTGGGGCGAATGGCGCTGAGACTCGGGTGTGTAGAAACTGACCCCCCCGGCGATCAGTGACGCCAGGGATTCCAGCTCGACATTCACTCCGCTGATCCCGCCCTGGATAGACACTCCGGAGGTGTTCCAGAAGCGGCTACCGCGGTGTACAAGATGGGCGTAGGGGCGACGGATAAACAGGCTGATCTCCACCTCACTGGCATCTTCAGTCAGGCGATAGCTCTCCACCTGCCCCACTTCCAGCTGTCGGTAATACACCGGCGAGCCGCGGTTGAGCGACGCCAGACGCGGAGACTTGAGGGTGATACGCAGGCCGTCACCCCGTACGTTGGGTGGGGCCTCCGTTACCGCCACAAAGTGTTTCTGCGACGGGCCACTGCCGGGCTCGATGGCGATGTAATTGCCAGAGACCAGTGCTTCCAGACCGCGGACGCCCGTGAGCGACACTTCCGGTTTCACCAGCCAGAATTTACTGCCGCGGGTCAATAGATAGGCGGCGCTGTGGTTGAAGCGCACCTCCGCGACGACGCCGTCCTGCCCGTCCAGCTCCTTGGCATTGGGCGCCAGACGGAAGTCCTCCACCACACCGATTTCCACCCCGGAGTACTTCACCGCGGTCTTGCCTTTTACCAGGCCATCGCCGGTGGAAAACAGGATGGTGGCCTTGATATCCCCCTGGGTAAAATCTTCATACAGCAGCCAGGCCGCGATGGCTGCGGCAATCAGTGGCAGCAGCCACACCAGCGAAATCCCGCGACTGCGGCGCGCCACCCCTTCGGGCGGGGCGTCGTAATCCAATGGCGGTTCGCTCATTCGGTCTCCCTGTGCGTTTTATTCTTTACCGCTGTACTCGCCTGCAGCCTGGCTTCGTATACGTCCCACACCAGGCGCGGATCAAATGCGCGCACCGCAAACATGGTCACCACCACCACGGTAGCGAAGGCAGTGCTGCCGGCGCCCGCCTCCACTTCGGCAATGGCTCCCATATCCACGAGCGCCACAAGAATAGAGATCATAAACAGGTCCAGCAGAGACCAGCGGCCGATAGCATTGACCACCCGGTAGATCCGCATGGCCTGACGCGGTGCCACATTCAGGCGCCACTGTACGATGAGGCACAGAATCACCAGCCCAACCAGCTTCATCACCGGCACCGCGATACTCGCCACAAACACGATCAACGCGATGCCCCAGAGTCCATTCTGGTACAGCTCCAGGGCGCCGCCGATAATCGTACTTGGCTCACCGGCCCCCAGATAGATGACCGTCATCACCGGCAATATATTCGCCGGAATCAGCAGCAGCGCGCCGGTAATTGTCAGCGCCCAGGTCAGCATCAGACTGGATTCGATCCGCCCGTGCATACGCGCACCGCAGCGCGGACACAGGCAGCTTTGCGTCTGCGGCGACACCCGCACCAGCTGGCGGCAACCGAGGCAGGTCCAGAACCCGTGAGACAATGCGCGCGCGGGACGGTTCACACGGTATCCTCTTCTTGGTTGCGCTCCGCAGCGTCACTTTGTGCGCGGCGACGCGCCAGCCTTGCCCAGATGGTTTCCGCGTCAAACGACACGGAAGTGGCACTGGCCACCACCATCATGGCAACAAAGCAATAAAGACCGGGCTCCACAGTCATCTTGCCCAGATCCGACATTTTCACCAGTGCCACCAGAATGCCGAGCATATACACATCCAGCATGCCCCACTCCTGCAGGTGGTGATACCAGCGCAGGGCGCGCGCGACCGGCCCGGCCATGCTGGCCCAACCGCTACCCCAGCAGATAAACCCCAGCAACAGGAATTTCCCCAGCGGCGCCAGCACACTGCAGAACAGTACGATGGAAGCCAGCCAGATATAGCCGGCGGCAAAAAGTGCCTGCACACCGTTCATCAGGGTGTTCTCGGCACCAAAAGAAAACAGCGAGAACTCCAGTAGCGGCAGGGTTGCGGTGGGGATGAACAGTAGCAGCCCACACAGGCTCAGTGCCGCGGTTTGCGCCACACTGCGGTCCATATTGCGATGCAGGGAGGCGCCACAGCGCGGGCACAGCAGACTCTGCCCCACCGGGGCATGGGCGCGCGTCAGCAGCAGGTCGCACTGGTGGCAGGCCCGCTGCCAGGCAACAGGCCCGGTATCCGGGTTTTGCGTATGCCGGCAAGTCTGATCCAAACCCTGCCCCATAAATCGTCTGCGCGCTCCGTGTATCCGCTTTTTCCGGTGTGAATCCCACCTGCCAGCCCCGGAATTTCATCTTCCACGCGGCCGCGCACCTGCGTGCATCCATTCGGCGCCAGTGGCGCGTCTGATGGGCGGGAACGGCGAAAAGCCGATGGGCGGGCAAATATTTGTCACTGGACGCGCATTCGCGTCCGTTTAACGAAGATATACCAATTTGCCCCAACCGTCGCCTCGACGCTCCTGCGGGCGGACGGTACACTCTCGCGACCGCGGGCCCGATCTCCGTCTTGTAAACGGATGCCAGCAATAAATGCTAACGAGAAGGGGCCAAGCCAGCATTGCCTTCAGAGCACTCGACAGACTGGCTCCAGAACCATTTCACGCGCATAAATAACGAACAGTGCGCAGTGAAATGCAATGCGGGGTTTACAGGAAAGCAGTGGGCGTTGGGGTTCGCATACCACAGACGCCACCGGAAACTTGAAGACCGCAGCTGTCACAGGAAATCAAACGAAATGACAAGAAGTGCAAAAGGGCGCATCGCACGCAAGCTGGGACGCCCGATGAAATCTCTGCTCGCCGCGACCGTTTTGGGGTTGGGTACCGGGCTTGGCGCCATTCAGGCGCAAGCGGACACTCTGTGGGAGGTGTACCTGCAGGCACTGGATAACGATCCACAACTGGCCGCGGACCGCGCAGCCTACCGCGCGGGTCTCGAAGCCAAAAATCTCGGCCGTTCGGCGCTGCTGCCTCAGGTGAACGCCTCCGCGGAAGCCAGCAGAACCAAAACTGACGCCACGCGATTCAACTACACCTTTACCGAAAATCAGGTTGTTGTAGTTCCCAACCGCAGCGATACCGATACCGACGAGCGCATTTACTCGGCGACCCTCAGCCAGGCGCTGTTCGATTTGCCGGCTTGGTTCGGCTACAAGCAGGGCAAAACCGCCAGCGAGCAATCTACCGCGGAGTTCAGCGCCAACCAGCAGGACATGATGCTGCGTGTCGCCAGCGCCTATTTTGACGTGTTGCGCGCCCACGATGTACTGGAGGCCGCACTGGCAGAAGAGAAAGCCCTGGCCAAGCAGCTGGAGCAGACGCAACAGCGCTTTGAAGTGGGCCTGACCGCGATTACCGACGTCTACGACTCCCGCTCTGCGTACGACAGTGCCGTTGCCCGCCGCCTGACCGCTCAGGACGACCTGTTGAGCAACTTTGACGCTCTCTCGGTGCTGACCGGCCGCGATCACGATGTGGTTGCCCCGCTGCAGCCCAACTTTACCGTTGCCCCACCGGAGCCCGCCGATCGTGCCGCCTGGGTAGAGTTTGCCCTGGTCAACAACTACAGCCTGAAAGCGGCCCGCCTCGCCGCCGATGCCGCCCGCTACGGTGCTCGCGCGGCGGCGGCCGAGCATCTGCCCACACTGACCGGCACCCTGAATTATCAGGATTATCACCAGGACGGTTCCTCCACCACCTCGGTCCCGGGAGAGCTGGACGAGCGCCTGCCCATTTCCACAGACAGCCAGACCAAGTATGCGGCGATCACCTTCAACATGCCGCTGTATACCGGTGGTGGCCTCAGCGCCAGCCGTCGCGAGGCGCGCAACCTGGCCTTCCAGGCGGAAGATATCCGCAACCTGACCGAGCGCAATACCATTCAGAGCACCCGTACCCTGCACCGCGCGGTCACTACCGATACCAGCCGGGTAGAGGCCCGCGAACAGGCTGTGATTTCCGCCAAAAGCGCGCTGGACGCCACTCAGGCGGGTTACGAGGTAGGTACGCGCAATATCGTGGACGTACTGCTGGCTCAGCGCACCCTCGCGCTGGCCCGGACCGACTACGCCAACGCGCTCTACGACTACATCCTCAACACCCTGAACCTGAAACTGGTGGCGGGCCTGCTGGCACCGGAAGACCTGCAGCAGCTGGACACGCGCTTGAATCCGGCCACTCCGGTTTCCCGTGCCCATATCCTCGATAGCGGCGCAGCGAGCTTCAGCAAGTAACCGCTCCCCTATTGAGGGGGAAACCTGACGCGCTTCGCGACTTTTGCGCGAAGCGCAGAAATTGAAGGCCGGTACTGCTATAGTCCCGGCCTTTTTTCCGTCTGGAGAAAACTGGCGCGGCCACTGGCTACAATTGCCGCTACCCAAGATTTATTTGCGATCCAACTATCCATGAAGCACCTGATCACCGGCAATGCCGGCTTTATCGGTTTCCACGTCGCCCGCGCGCTGATGGCCCGCGGCGATGCCGTAGTGGGCATCGACAACGTCAACGACTACTACGAGACCAGCCTCAAGGAAGCCCGCTTGCGCGAGCTGGAACACGCCGCACAGCAGCACGGCGTCGCCTACCAGTTTGAACGGGCCAATATTGCCGATCGCGCAGCACTGGACAGGATCTTCGCCGAACACCAGTTCGACCGGGTTATCCACCTGGCCGCCCAGGCCGGCGTGCGTCACTCGATCGAGCACCCGGAATCCTATGTAGAGAGCAACCTGGTGGGGTTTTCGAACCTGCTGGAGGTGTGCCGCTACGCCAGCACACCACACCTCACGTACGCCAGCACCAGCAGTGTCTATGGCGGCAATACCCAGATGCCATTCAGTGAAGACCACGGTGTTGACCACCCACTGCAGTTTTACGCCGCCACCAAGCGCGCCAATGAGCTGATGGCCCACAGCTACAGTCACCTGTTTCAGATACCGACCACCGGCCTGCGCTTCTTTACCGTATACGGCCCCTGGGGGCGCCCGGATATGGCTCTATTCAAGTTCACCCGCCTGATCCTCGAAGACAGCCCCATCCCTGTGTTCAACCACGGCCATCACACGCGGGATTTCACCTATATCGACGACATCGTCGAGGGTGTGATCAAATCCAGCGATCAGGTCGCCACGGCGGATCAGCACTGGTCCAGCGATGCACCGGTGCCATCCACCAGTAATGCGCCCTTCCGGGTATTCAACATCGGCAATGGCAACCCCGCACAGCTGGTCGACTATATCGACGCGCTGGAAGAAGCACTGGGGAAAAAGGCGATTCGCGAGATGCTACCCATGCAGGCGGGCGATATTCTGGATACCCACGCGGACACCAGCAAGCTGCAGCAGGCGGTGAACTACCGCCCGAATACCAGTGTGCGTGAGGGCGTGGGGAAATTTGTGGAGTGGTACCGAAACTACTATTCGGTATGATTCGAATGAATCCTAGGCCGCCATTTGCGCGCGATAGGCGCTCAGCAACCTGCGCCAGTTGTCTTCCGTGAACTGGAAGCCTGGCAGACGCCCCATTTCCTTGTCCAGGGAGCGGCGCAGGCGCGACACGTTACCGTCCGCATCCTGACGGGACAGCGGGCTGCGGATCGCCCCCTTGTCGAAATCGATCAGATACCAGTCCGCACCCGTCAGTAATATATTGTGTACATTGAGGTCAGCGTGGTACACGTTGTGCCGGTGGAAGCGCGCAATCAGCCCGCCCAGCGCCTCCCAGAGCCCCTCATCTAGCGGCCCCTGACACAAAGCCTCGGCCAGCGTCCGCGAATCCGCTACCCGCTCGGTTATCAACGCACCGCGATAGGCGAGCGGCGGCAGGCTCACGCAGCGCGCCGCCACCGGGCGCGGTACCGGCAAGCCCAGTGCACGCATTTCCCGCAGCATATTGAATTCCCGCCACATCCGCGTATCCGCGAGAGGACTGTGCAGATAGGTTTTCTTGACGACCCGTCCGGCCAGGCCTCCCCGGTGATACTGCTTGAATACCAGCTCCAGGCCGTTGTATTCGAACATGATCGCCGTTCCGCGCTGTACCTGGCGGCCACCGCTCGCCTGCGCCAGCCAATCGGGCCGAAACAGTTTTTCACAGTCGGCACCGACAAGCGCATCGTCAAAAATGATCGAGACGCGCTTGCGCGTGAATTGTTGATACCCCACAGAATGCCCCCAAAAACGCCCCGGACCGGTGATTCGGGCCTGGACCACCAGGTTCCCAGCCACTGGGTAGCGGCTGAGCTTTAGAAATTTTTACACATTCTACCCGTAGCGACCGCCGCGCCACAGTACTGCCATCCCCCATAGGCCACTTAATGGGAATATTTTTCTGTAGATCTCAGGGTTTTCTCGGTGTTCGCACCTTTCGTTCCAGCCGGTCCAGCAGTTTCAGCCAGCCGGCACCCTGCATGGGGTCATAGGCCCAGGGGGTTTTCAGCCGGCGCTCCGCAGAGAGAAACTCCTCCGCAACCGGCAGGCGCGGTGGCTGTGACTCCTGCAGAGCTGCAACCTCTTCTCCCGACATCATGCGCAACGGATAAAACCCACAGCTGCGCACCCACTCACCAAAGCGCAGCGCGAGGGATTTCTGCTTGCCCCGATAAGCGCCACCATTGGGTAGCCACATGGCGAAGGGCGCGCGCATTCTCGCCATGCGGCAAAAAATCTTCGCCGCGCGACGATTATTCACCGACTCGCCCACTTCAAATTCCCAGCCAACACTGCGCAGGCGGGCGACGTCGGCTATCAACAGGGCGGAAAACCAGGTTCCCGTAGAACGTTTGCGGGGATACCAGAACCAGAAGTTGCGCTCTGCATCAAAGCGAAAATCCCGATCCGCGGATTTCTTCAGCGAAATACCGCGCACAAACGCGGGGGAGATAAATCCGAGATCCGGTTGAGCATCAAAGCTTTCTTTTAACCCCTGAATATCGGCTTCGGACAACGGCCGCACCATCTGGGTATCGTCCTGCAGAAAGCACATCAACTCGTCATCGGATGCCATCTCAAACGCGGCCTGCATATTGGCATACAGCCCTCCCAGCTTGTGTCCGGACTCCGCGGTCCGATCGATCACCCGGTGTCGCTTCGCCACTGCCGCCAGCACCTCGCGGGTCTCCGGATCATCGCTCCCATCATCAATGATCGTGAGCCGACATTGGGGTGCGCAGGTCTCGATGGAACTGACGCAGTTTTCCAGATACCGACCACGATTGAACGAAAACACAAAGATATGCATATAACTGCCCATATTCCCATCTCTGTCTTACAGAGAGGCGTCAATTCAGCGCTTGTCTGCAACAAGCCGTCATAAAAAGTTAAGAAGGAAAGCCTATCAAACCTTGAACCAGGTTACTGCAACGGCGGTCCTAAACTGACTAGACTCACCGGATGAGAGCTTTACCGAGAAGGCTTTTCGTCGTACAGCCAAGGATCTGGCCGTTTCACCGCTATTTGAGATCCCTATGACCAAGCGTTTTGTCATTACCGGCTGCGGCCGATCCGGAACCACCTACATCGCCAGGCTGCTCAGTGAACTGGGCTGCCCATGCAATCACGAAGTGTTTTTTACCGGCAGCCGACCGGGGCGCGGCACTGAGCTGATGGCCCGCCTGGGCGCTCGCGAACTGCGCTGGTCGTCACCCACTATCGGTGAAGCTGCCTGGGAAGCCGCCCCCTGGCTGCCCTTGATGCCCGACGATACACATGTGCTGCACCAGCTACGCCACCCCCTGGAGTTTATCCGCTCGCGACAGAAAAAAGGTTGGGTCCACGGACGCTTTCGCAGCCGCCACCTGCCCCATTTCCCGCGCATGAATAAAGCGCGCTTTGCCGCACTGCCCCTCCCGGAGCAGGCTGACTGGCTGGCCAGATTCTGGATCGACTGGAATGCACTGGTTGAAGAGCGAGCGCGAGGAAAGTCCTACCTGCGCTACCGGATCGAGGACTTCGATCTGGCCAAACTGAATGAAATGCTTACCTGGATCCAGTTCCCCCATGACCCGGATACCGTCGAGCAGGTGTTTTCCCAGCTACCGACCAATGTGAACACCCGCGGACAGAAGCGTGACGATATCACCCTAAACCTGCTGCCTGAGGAAACCCGCAGCAATCTGGCCTCCGCTGCCAAGCGTTACGGGTACCACCTGTGAGCCGCAAAAA
Organism: Microbulbifer sp. ARAS458-1; assembly: GCF_045348205.1. Taxonomy (NCBI): domain Bacteria; kingdom Pseudomonadati; phylum Pseudomonadota; class Gammaproteobacteria; order Cellvibrionales; family Microbulbiferaceae; genus Microbulbifer; species Microbulbifer sp. ARAS458-1. Next base: position 18,855 of record NZ_CP155838.1, read on the forward strand.
CCTGTACAATTCGCGCGCAGAATTACCGGTATCCTCCGCGGAGAAATAATGAATCAATCCGTCATGAACCTGTCCGTCATCATGACCACCTACAACTCGCCGGAATGGTTAGAGAAAGTACTGTGGGGCTACAGTTGTCAGACTGAGCAGCCACTGGAGGTGATTGTGGCCGACGATGGCTCCGGCCCGGAGACGGGGCAGCTTATCGAGCGCCTGCGCCAGGAGACGGGCCTGGATATTCGTCATATCTGGCAGAAAGACGACGGCTTTCGCAAATGCCGTATTCTCAACAAGGCCATTCTCAGCGCGCGCGGTGATTACCTGGTGTTTACCGATGGCGACTGTATTCCGCGGGCCGACTTTCTCGCCGTGCACAAGCGTCGCGCCGAGCGCGGGTATTTTCTTTCCGGTAGTTACTTCAAGCTGCCCATGAGCACCAGCGAAACCATCAACCGCGACGATATCCTGTCCGGGCGCTGCTTCGATTTCAAATGGCTGTGCAAAAACGGCCTGAACACCCGGCGCAAAACCCTCAAGCTGCGCGCCACACCGCGCTGGGCACCGCTGCTCAACCGCCTCACCCCCACTGCCTGCAACCTGAAGGGCTCCAACGCTTCGGCATGGAAAGAGGACTGCCTCAAGGTCAACGGGTTTGACGAGCGCATGGCCTGGGGTGGCCTCGATCGCGAATTTGGTGTGCGCCTGGAAAATGCTGGTGTCAGACCTCGCCACGTACGTTTCGATGCGATCTGTATTCACCTGGATCACCCCCGCGGCTACGCAGACCCGAAAATCGTCGCGCGTAACAAGGCACTTCGCTTGCGCGTGGCCAAAGAGGGCATCGTCGAAACGCCTCAAGGTATTCGCCAGCTTATCGAGTCCGGCTACCTACCTCAGTAGCTCCCAGCGCACACCAACACACTGTCAACAGAAGCAAATTCAATGAGTGCACCGACAACCAACAAGCACTGGTCCGACCCCATCGTCAGCCGCTTCCTGCGCCTCGCAGCCAGCGGCCTGGTACCGCCTTCACTGTTTCAGAAACCCCTGCCAACAGAGAGTGAACGCGCCGCGCGTACCGGTGTACTGGATATCGAGATTGTCAGCCACTGCTGGCAATACTCGCACTTCCTGATTTACCAGCTGAGCTCACTGGTCCTGTTCCCACCGACCAGGGCCACCGTCACCATGACCGTGTACTACAACCGCGAAGATACCCGCACCGCAGCCGTGCTGGATTTTTTCCGCAGGCAGCAGGTGCCCGGCGTGACCTGGAACTGGTGTGAACTCCCCAAGGAATCCCTGTACCGCCGCGCCATCGGCCGCAATCAGGCTGCCCTTGCCACCAAAGCCGACTGGATCTGGTTTACCGATTGCGACCTGATGTTCCGGGAAAACTGCATCGACCAGCTGGCTGAGCTGCTCCAGGGCCGCAAGGACGCACTGGTTTTCCCAGAACGCGAGCGTATTACCTCGCTGCTGGCGGACGACGACCCGATGCTGAACTTTGACCCTGACAATCTGAGTCTCGCCGACATCGATGACTCCCGCTTTATCGAGCAGACCCGCGACCGCGCCACCGGCCCGCTTCAGATTGCCCACGGTGATATGGCCCGCGCCGGTGGTTACTGTGACTGCCTGCGCTATTACCAGAAGCCCGCTGAACGCTGGTGTAAGGCCCACGAAGACCGAGCTTTCCGCTGGCTGCTGGGCACCCAGGGCACCCCGCTGGCCATCCCCGGTGTCTACCGGATTCGCCATATCAGCAAGGGGCGCTATACCGGCAGTAAGCTGAACACCCAGATCCGCAGCAGCGTGCGGCAGGCCACGGACAAGCACTGAGACACCTCGGTTACGTACACAGCTCGCGCAAAAAAAGCCGGATGCGATCGCACCCGGCTTTTTTTGCGCAGCGCCCCGGGGAAGAGCTGGTTCAGCCTCCTCTTCGCCGCATCAGCAATTCCACTACTTCAATGGTGCGCTCCAAGGCACCGCTATTTTGAGCGGCCACATCCCGCGCGCGCGCACCAGCGGCAATACGCTCATCCCGATTCCCCAACCATTTCCCGACCTCTTCCGCCATCTGCTCGGCATCTTTCACCACTTTCAGTCCACCCACCTCCCGCAGAAGGTCAGACACCATACTGAAGTTATGCAGATGAGGACCAGTAACCACCGGCACCCCCCAGGCAGCGGGTTCAATCATATTGTGGCCGCCCACCGGCACCAGACTGCCCCCCACGAATGCCACATCACAGGCTCCGTAAAAGCGCAGTAACTCCCCCATGGTATCGCCCAGTAAAACCTGGTCCGAGGCCGCCGGCTTCACGCCGTCGCTGCGGCGAACCACATTCAGATCCCGATCCCGGCACAGTCGCGCCACGCCATCAAACCGTATCGGGTGACGCGGCACCAATACCAGCAACAGGTCTGGAAAAGCGCTGCGCAGCTTTTCGTAGGCGTCCAGCACCACCTCATCTTCACCGGCATGCGTACTCGCCGCCAGCCACACAGGACGGCGCTGGCCGCGCAGATCCTGGCACCCGGGTTCTCGCCATTGATGCGACAGGGCCTGAGCCTCACTCACCAGGCCCGAGCCGATCTGCAGGTCGAACTTGATATTCCCCACGGTCAGCACGCGTTTTGCTGGCACGCCAAGGGCAATAAAGCGCTCCGCGTCTGCCGGATACTGAGCCACCACCCGGGTAACATGCCCGAGCATTTCCTGACTCAGGCTGGCGAACCGGCCGTAGCCGCGCGCGGATTTCGCACTCAGGCGACCGTTCACCAACGCCACCGGCATATTCCGCTTGGCGCACAGCGCCAGCAGGTTCGGCCAGAGCTCCGTCTCCATGCTGACCAGCATATTGGGGCGCAATGCATCGAGAAATGGCGAAAGGCACTCAGGTAGATCGAATGGCAGGTAGTAATGCAGCAGCCGGCCATTGAGGATCGGGTCGAGGGCATCGTGCACCCGCTGTGATCCGGTGGGCGTGGTGGTGGTCACCAGCCATTGCCAGTGATGATGACGTGCCGCCAGCTCCTCGATCAGCGGGATTGCCGCCAGGGTCTCACCCACGGAGACCGAGTGAATCCAGATCAGTGGTGCCCGGCTGGCCCGATCCGGTACCACCCCGAAGCGCTCGCGCCAGCGTCGCCGCGCCCCCGGGCGTGAAGGCACCAGGCCAAAACGCTCGCTCCAGCGCTTGCGATAGGCGGGATCCGCACGTCCGCGCCACCATAGGTGCAATAACATCAGCGGCAGGGCGAGGCGGAAAAACCAGGTGTACAGAAAACGCATCAGGTCAATATCGAAGTTCGGCGACACAGCGCCATGGGGTGTGCAATTGGATTCTTTTCAGGGCACTATTCTACCCCAATATCTACCCCAATCTCGCGCCATGCTGGTGCAACCCCGCTCGGGACTGTGAACTCCCGTCGCGCCGCCTATCAGACCACGGAGTCAACGTTGAAAGTAGTCCAGCTATTACCCGCTCTCAATTCCGGTGGCGTCGAGCGGGGTACCCTGGACCACGCGCGGGCACTGGTACAGGCGGGGCATGAGTCCATCGTGATATCCAGCGGTGGCCGCTTGGTAGAACAGCTGGAGCGCGAGGGCAGCCGGCATATCACCCTGCCAATTCATCAAAAATCCCTGTTCAGCCTGCGGCAAGTGCGGCCGCTTCGCTCGGTGCTCCGCGAGCTGCAGGCCGACATCCTGCATGTGCGCTCACGCATGCCTGCCTGGCTTACCTACCTGGCCTGGAAAAAGTTGCCGCTGGACACCCGCCCGCGCCTGGTGAGTACCGCCCACGGCCTATACTCCATCAATCGCTACAGTGCGATCATGGCGCGCGCTGAACAGGTGATCGCCATATCTGAATGTGTGAACGATTATTTAAAGCACAACTATTCATCCGCACTGCAAACCGAGCCGGAGGTCATCTATCGCGGTGTCGACACTGATGAATTCTCACTGGATATTCCTCCTCCAGCCGACTGGCTTGAGAAGACACTCAGTGAATTTCCACAGCTGCGCGATCGCCGCTGGCTACTGTTACCCGGGCGCCTGACCCGCTGGAAAGGCCAGCAGGACTTTATCCAAATGGTTGCGAGACTGACCAAGGATCACGCCGATATCCAGGGCGTGATTATCGGCGCAGCGGAAAAGAACAAGCAGCATTTCGCTGACGAGCTGCAAGCACAGGCGGCACGCGCCGGGATTGCCGATCGCATCACTTTTACCGGCCACCGCAGCGATATACGCGAGTGGTACCGCCACGCAACCCTGGTGTACAACCTGTCGAAAAAGCCCGAGCCCTTCGGGCGCACGGTGATCGAAGCCGTGGCGATGGGAACACCGGTGATTGGGTATGGCATTGGCGGGCCGGCGGAATCGCTGCGTATCTGCTACCCACAGGGACTGATACAGAACGGCGACCCCGACCAACTGCTTTCACGTACACGGGAGCTGCTTGCAGCGGCTCCGTCACCGACGCTCAGTCCAGAGTTTACTCTGCACGCCCAGGCGCAAAAAACAATCGCGCTATACCAGAAGCTGCTCACCCAGAAAGAACGAGAGAACACTGCCCGTTGATCGACCTTAGTAACTGTAAGCCTTTCGCAAAAGGAGGCAATCGCAACTGTTTCCGCCACCCCGACTTTCCGGACCGCTGTGTCAAAGTCATGCTTCCGGGCCGGCTTGCGGAACTCCGCGCTCGCGCGCCCTGGTATAAAAAATTATTCAGCGACGATCAGTTCGATGATAATTCACGAGAGAGGGAAGGGTACTCCCAGAAAGCATTACGCAATGAGGCACCCACTAGTATCGTTTGGCAACACCTGCCCTACTGGTATGGCATGGAGGAGACCAGTCAGGGACCAGGTGCGGTTTCCGAACTGATTCTCGACCGCAATGGCGAACCAGCAATCACACTGGAGCACTATCTGCAGCAAAACGGGCTGGACACCACAATCCGGCACGCCATTTCCAAATTTGCTGACTGGCTGCGGTTAACAGGTGTGATGACCAAAAACCTGCTACCCCACAACCTGGTCATTCGTGAGGCCGGAGAGCAGCCTCAGCTCGTACTGATTGATGGTCTTGGCCGCTCCGCATTCCTGCCTTTTGCCGAAATTTTCGATCGATCCCGGGATCGCTACCTGGAACGTCGCATCAAACGCATGTGGGCACGAGTAGCCTGGGAAATCTCGGATCGATCCATTACCTGGGAGGAGGCTGAAGCCATCAGCCGCCGACGCTGACTTTTTTGAGTGGACGCCGGCTTTTCTAGATTCTTGCCGACAAAATCATCCCGCAGTCGACTTCTCTGCTAATGCCTGCTCATACACCTTAAAGGTTTCACGTGCCATGGCATCGAGAGTCAGCCTCTCTCGCGCGCGAGCAAAGTATGGGCTGTAGTCATCCTTCAGTTTTTCCAGACTCGCCAGTGCAGCTGTCAGCTTGACTGCAAGACCGGCAGTATCTCCGATATCCACCAGATATGAAGCCGGGATATTTTCCGGCACATTGCCCACACGGGTGGAAACCAGCGGACAACCAGCCAAAAGCGCCTCGACCACGGTATAAGGCGCTCCCTCTTTGCTGGATGCTACAACCTTCAGGTCCGCGGCAGCCATCCAATCAGTTACTCGAGACTGAAACCCGACAAATTTGACCCGCCCCTCCAGGTGCAACTCTTGAGCGAGGCTTTCCAGCTCTTCCCGCATAGGGCCATCGCCCACGATATACAGCACCGCATCACCCACTTGCGCCTGTGCCCAGGCCCGCAATAGCAGGTCTATGCCCTTCGCAGGAACCAGCCTTGCAACGGAAATAACTGCTGGCCTGGTTGAATCCAGAAGCGAGTCATGACTATCACCAGCGTCCCGCAACTGAGTACCATTCGGGATCACATGCCAGGGCAACGCGGAATTGGCTACAGCCATTTGGCTCACAGCAATCCGATGCGGAAAGTGTTTGGAGAGATTGTCTTTCGGGTTGACCACATTGTGCCTGGTCAGAACTACTTTACCGGGGATCCACCCCTGAAGACGGCGCATGATATACGCGGGTTTGGCTGCATGTGCATGAACCAGATCAAATTGATAACGCCGCATCAGGAGGAAAAGTTCAATACTGAGTAATGGATTGCGGCGACCGCGGTCGGTATTTACCGGAAGGAATCTGACCCCCTCGGGAAACATAGCTTCATACCGGGGGTGGGCGATCACATAGACTTCCGCATTGCAGTGTCGCAGCTGCCAACTGCTCAACTCCTGAACATGCTTCTCAAGCCCGCCGGATTCGACGCTGGTAAACAGCTGACAGATTCGCAATGGCTTGCTTCTCTCCACGTCATTCGCCGTCTCAACCATCACCCTTCTCCAAAGTCGATTTAATGCCGCAGCGCCGCAATAACGCCCGCGCGCAGCTTACCTGTTGATTGAGAGGTTTTCGAGGAAGCTGCTGCAATGCGGAACAGGCAGCTTCATCCAACTGCTCTGTCACCAGCTCCTGATCCAGCAATCGCTGTATGGCCCCGCGGATCTTGTTGTTAGGCCGCCGACTGGGCAAGGTAATGACCCCCACTTGCGCGCGACTCTGTAGCGCCTCGGACACCATCGAAACGCTGTCACCAGTAACCCAGATATGTCCGGATCGGGCCATCTGCTCTGCCAGCCACCCCGGTGAAGTCTCCTGCCAGGAGACTAACTCTGCACCACTCCCAATGAATTGCGTCAGAACCCCCTGGGGCGTGCGGCGACTGTCCGCGACTACCCACTTCAGCGGCCTTTTCAGTAGCTGCTCAGCAACTGCCGTAACTTTTGCAGCGTCCCATTGAAAATGTCGGCTGGGACCACCCAACAACAGCAACCCACGGTCGGCCTCGAAAGGAATATCAGGAAGCGGCTCGGCCAGCGCTCCCTGTGTAAGAATCACGTTTTCTACGGCTGGAGGCCGGTCGTGTTCAGGAACAATCACGAAATCAAACCAGCGCAGTGGCAGGCTGGGCTGCATGATTACAACACTGCGGCCACCACAAAGGCCCCGTGCACGCAGCAAGGGCCAGTGGGTTCTATGCCCCGCACCAATTAACAGGTCTGGGCGTGGCAGCTGTCGTAAAGCCTCGGGCACCCCCCCAAAAAACGACAGTTTCACGGCTCTGCAGTCGATAACCCGGCAATCGAGCCTGCCTGCCCCCAGACAAAGACCCAGCCCACTGATCAGTGCGGCGCTCTGCTTTTCATGCGCGCGATTACCGTCCACAAAACGCCAGATAACCAGCACAGTTCCACCTCAATAGCCGTCGATACCACTAGCACCTATTGCCTTCATCAACGTGACATCGACATGTGAATAATCAAAATCGAGCGTGTCAGAGATAAGCCCACACCCCGCGCCATGCTACCGCAGCCATCAAGAAGACTGAAACCGCAGCCGCTATTCGCGGACTATCGACAACAGCCGGTATTGCACACTTATGACCCGCCAGACCAGACACGCCCTGCGGTAGCCCGCGACATGCTCTAAGGATACAATGAGCCGCCTATCCAGAGCCTCAAAGTCACTACCAGAAAGGCCGGAAAACAGGATTCCCGTTGTATGTCTACCACTTTGTCGGCCTCATCCCCGCACACGCCCCCTTCACGAAAAGCCCGTTTGCGGGAGATTTTTGACCAGCCTTTCGCCATCGGTCTGCTGCTGTGTAGCTTTATCTGGGTGTTGCCTTGGTCACGCACATTCCAACTTTCTGTCCTTGTGCTCGCCATTACGGCGATCGTTCAGTTGGTGCGCGACCGGAATAGCTGGAAGCCCTTTGGCATCAAGCCCTGGTGCCTGATGAACCTGCTGGCCGCGATGGCGCTGGCGCTTTCTGCCGCAGGATCGCAATATTCGAGCAAACCCATTGAACTCGCGGTGTTTCAGCTGGTCCTGATGCTCGCTGGTATTCCGGTGCTGCTTTGGGCACGCAATGATGCCATATGGCACAAGCTGCAGCTGTGCCTGGTCGCCATTATCGGCTTTTGGCTGGTGGATGGGCTCTTTCAGGCCCTGGTGGGCTTCGACTTCTTCGGAGTGCCCCGGGCCGAACGGCTCGGCGGCTACTTCAGTCACCCAGACAAATTTGGCTACTACATAGCACCACTCTGCGCATGGGTTCTGTTTGCACCGATAGTGCGCAAGCTAAGCCTGCCGTTACAGTCGGGTATTTATCTTCTGTGCCTCGCTGTCACCTTCTTTGGTAATACCCGCGCCGGTTGGGTGGCATTCGCTCTGGTCAGCCTGATCTGGCTGTACACTATTCGCCACCAATTGCGGGCCTCGAAAAGTGTGATGTGCCTGTTGGCTGCCGCAGCACTCTCCGCCGGCTGGTGGATCATGAGCGACCCAATGGTCAGCAAACGCATCGCCGCCAGCGTACCGCAAAGCCTCGATGTACAGGGCTTGTCTTCCGTTATTCCGGTGCGCATCCAACTGTGGTCCCAGGCCTGGGAGCAATTCCTCGCTTCCCCCTGGCTCGGTACCGGCGCCGGGAACTATGTGATGTTTTTACCGGAAACCTGGGCCGATACCCACCTGGACCAGCCTTACGCACACCAGGTGGTGTTCGAAGTGCTCGCGGGCACCGGCATTATCGGCTTCACTCTGTTTTTTGCCGTGCTGGCCTGCTTTCTGCGTATCGTATGGTACGGCGACTACTCTCGAGTGAGCGAGGCCCGCCGCCCACTGGCTCCACTGATTATTTTACTGTGCACCTGGTTTCCGCTGAGTACACATCGCGAGCTGTTCAGCTCTGAAATGATGGTATTTACGTGGCTCTGTATTGCCCTGGTGATTGCACGCTCAAACCTCCCGAAAGCCACGCAAGGGATCGCGGGTCATGAAAAACCCAATTTAGACAAATTTGAAGGAAGCGAAAAGCAATGAATGTCTCTGTATTTGGCACTGGTTATGTAGGCCTGGTGCAGGCCGCCGTTCTCGCAGAGGCCGGTCACCGGGTAACCTGCATCGATATTGACGAAAACAAGATCGAACGACTGAAACAGGGCCATATTCCGATTTTCGAGCCGGGCCTTGAACCACTGGTCAAACGCAACAACGAATCCGGCAACCTCGCCTTCACAACCAATGCTGCAGATGGGGTGGCGCACGGCGACCTGATCTTTATCGCAGTCGGCACCCCGCCTGACGAAGACGGGGCTGCGGACTTGCGCTATGTACTCAAGGTGGCACGTACTATTGCCGAACATATGGAAGGCAAGAAATACATCATCAACAAATCCACCGTGCCGGTAGGTACCGCGGATAAAGTCCGCGAGGAAGTGACTCGCACCCTGCAAGAACGCGACGCACTAAATCTGGAATTCGATGTAATCTCCAACCCCGAATTCCTCAAAGAGGGATCCGCGGTAGCGGATTGTATGAAGCCAGACCGCATCATTATCGGTACCTCGGAAAATGCCTCCGAGCAGAAAATGCGCCAGCTGTATGCGCCGTTTAACCGCAATCACGACAAGGTAATCGTGATGGATGTGCGCAGCGCAGAGCTGGCCAAGTACGCCGCCAACTGCATGCTCGCCACCAAGATCAGTTTTATGAATGAAATGGCGGTAATTGCCGATAAAGTCGGTGCCGACATTGAAGCGGTGCGCCAGGGCATCGGTTCCGACCCGCGTATCGGTTACCACTTTATCTACCCGGGTATCGGTTACGGCGGCTCCTGTTTCCCCAAAGACGTACAGGCTCTGAAAACTACTGCCGCACAGCTGGGTATCGAGCCCAAGGTTCTGAATGCGGTGGAAGACCGCAATCACAGCCAGAAGCACTACCTGCTGGATAAAATTGTCGAGCGCTACGGCAAGGACCTGTCCGGTAAAACCTTTGCCCTGTGGGGACTGGCGTTCAAACCCAACACCGACGACATGCGCGAGGCTCCCGCGCGCGTGTTGATGGAAAATCTGTGGGGAATGGGCGCCAGTGTACGTGCCTTCGACCCGGAAGCCATGCAGGAGTGCGAGCGTATTTATGGCAATCGCGACGACCTGCAACTGTGCGGTACCCGTGACAGTGCCCTGTCCGGCGCCGACGCCCTGGTGATTGCGACCGAATGGCAGCAGTTCAAGTCTCTTGACTACACCACGGTCAATAGCAATTTGAAGGAGCCAGTGGTGTTTGATGGACGCAACCTATACCACCCGCTGGACATGGCCGAAGCCGGATTTGAGTATTACTGCGTCGGTCGCCCGCAGGCGGCCAGCGGACAGTAACCTCCTTTCAGGCACCAGGACACACTAGGCACTCCCCCCGTGCCTGGTGCGCCAGGCCTGGATCAACGCAATAGCCCGTACAAATCGTAGCTCTCAAATACCGCGCGGATTTTACAGTCATTGCCCCCCCTGGAGCGCCAGTTCTCCTGCTGCAGCGCCACTTCTTGAGACCCGTCCACCGTCAAAAAGCGCCCGGACCAGTCCCGGGTATCGGGCAATCTCGCGCAGGGCGTACCCTGCAGTAGACTCATGGCCTTCAGCCATACATCGTCCGCACCGGGGCACAACGTGAGGAATTTGTCCTTGGCGAAAGCGTCGTCGTGCAACGAGCCGGGAAAATACAGTACACCACCGACACCGGTCGGAAATACCAGCGGTGAAGACTCGCCGTCGCAATTCTGCCAGCGCCAGTCAGCATACCAGTCGCTGTAGGGTTTCAGCTTGCCGCGCTTATCCAGCTGCATCAGGTGGGCACGATGGCAGTGGATCCAGGTCGGGTTGCGAAGCCATGCGCGGTATAGCTGATCGATCATGTCCGGAGGGTACAGGGTATCGTCGTCGACGGTGATGATCAGGCTGTCCGGATATTTTTCAAACGCGTAGAAATACTTGGTATAGGGGCCGAGGTCCTCGACATAGAAAATCTGCAGCCCGCGCTTCTGCTGACGTATCAGACTCTCGGGTAACTGTCCCTCCGGGAACTGTTCTCGAGACAACCACAGTACCACCACATCCGGTTTCAGCCACTGCTGAAACACGCTTTCCACCGCGTACACCACATTATGGATGCGACGATCGAATGAGGTGAGAGACACAACGATGCTGTGCTCTTTATCGTTTCCGACCCCCATATCACTACAGCCAAGCACCTGCTGCTGTAACAGCTGCACCCGGAGCACGGACTCCAACTTGCGGTTATTCACCCGGTCGTGCTTGCGAAGCCGCCCTTTCAACAGACTAGAAAACATACGTTCTGTCCCACACAGCCAATTTCTCTCTCCCGAAACACCTCTCTTTCGATACGCAATATTGTATGGGTAAAGCGAAGACGACTCTATGAAACAGCAATCAGCCGGAAAACGCACAAAAAAAAGGGCGGATCCCCGAAAGGTATCCGCCCTTTTTCCGTTGCCGCCGAGCTAAAAATCAGGCCGACGCGGCTACCGCCGCACAGGTCTCATGTACATCACTGAGCCAACCCATATGTGCCTGACTCCTGCCCTGTACCGCATCGAAATACATCTGTTGCAGGCGCTTGGTGACCGGACCGCGACGGCCGGAACCGATGGTGCGGCCATCCAGCATGCGGATCGGCAGGACTTCTGCGGCGGTGCCGGTGAAGAAGGCTTCGTCGGCAATATACACCTCGTCGCGGGTGATGCGCTTTTCCTTCACCTGGTAGCCACACTCGTCTGCCAGCTGTATCACCGACGCGCGGGTAATGCCATCCAGACAGGAGGTCAGTTCCGGGGTGTATATGACCCCATCGCTGACCAGGAAGAAGTTCTCGCCACTGCCCTCGGCCACATATCCTTCCGGGTCCAGCAGCAGGGCTTCTTCACAGCCATTGCGGATGGCTTCCTGCAGGGCCAGCATAGAGTTGATGTAATTGCCATTGGCTTTGGCCTTACACATGGCAATATTTACATGGTGGCGGGTATAGGAAGAGGTATTGACCTTGATCCCCAGCTCGCGGGCCTCCGGGGTCATGTAGCTCGGCCACTCCCAGGCGGCAACAATCACATGGGTCTGCAGGGAATCCGCGCGCAGTCCCATGCCCTCAGATCCGTAAAACACCATCGGGCGCAGGTAGGCCTCCTTTAGGCCGTTCTCTCGCACCACCAGACGTTGCGCTTCGTTGAGCTGTTCTTCGTCAAACGGCATGGGCATGTTCATGATCTTGGCGGAACGGAACAGGCGGCGGGTGTGTTCGTTCAGACGGAAGATGCTGGTGCCGCCATCGGCGGTTTCGTAGGCGCGCACACCTTCGAAAACACCCATTCCATAGTGAAGGGTGTGGGTAAGCACATGAACCCGGGCATCGCGCCAGGGAACCAGCTCACCATCAAACCAGATAACGCCGTCTCGATCGGCAAAAGACATGGGGATCTCCTACAAAATTCTATTACGCACTCTGTAGGAGTTCAGGCCTGGGGGAGGATGGTCGAGCCCTGAAAAGGGATGATCGAATCAGTTCGCCAGCAGGCTGGCTCCTACAGCACAGAGCCAGGTGAAAAACAGTTTAAGCGGGCAGCGGGAATGGCGAGGCACAGAAATCCCTTAAAAGGGAATTCAGCCCAACATCTGCTGCCAAGTTGTTTCAACGGTCTTTCTTTCCGCTTCGAATTGGTCACCGGATACAACCCCCGGCAGCTGTTGTAATGCCAGGCGATGACCTTCTGATCGGTAGGCTTTGTAGGCGTCGATCAAATGCGCGGCTTGGTGGGCCGGCATCAGGCCCGCCTCGGAGAGGCTTTCAAGTATGCGGATATTATCGGTATACCGCACGATCGAAGGGGCGCCTTGCGCCCAGGCCAATGCGGCATATTGAACCATAAATTCAATATCGACAATACCGCCTGGGCCGTGCTTGAGATCGAATTGTCGATCATTGCTCTTATCGAGGTGTGCACGCATCTTATTGCGCATTTCCACCACCTCTTTACGCAATTTCTGTTCATCCCGCACCTCGCACAACAACCTGGTGCGCAGATCTTCGAACGCCAATCCGAGGCGCTGACTGCCAGCAACCGGGCGCGCGCGCACCAGTGCCTGGTGTTCCCAGGTCCAGGCGCTCTCGCGCTGGTATTTTTCAAACGCAGAAAGTGACGTCACCAGCAGGCCGGAATTCCCCGAGGGCCGCAGGCGGGTATCCACTTCGTACAATGGGCCGCTGAGCGTACGGGTCTGCAGGATATGGATCAGGCGCTGCGCCAGGCGGGTGTAAAAACTTTGCGCGTCCAGCGACCGTTCGCCGCTGGTATAGCCGGCGCTGTCGGCGTCGTGTACAAACACGATATCCAGATCGGAGCCGTGCCCGAGCTCCAGGCCACCGAGCTTGCCGTAGGCGACGATGGAAAACCGCATATCCTCTGCGCTGGCGTCCTTGGGCTCGCCGTGCTTTTCCACCACCTGCTGCCAGGCGAGGGTCAGCGACTGCTGCAGTATGGCTTCCGCAAGCCAGGTCAGGGAGTCACTCACCTTCATCAGTGGCAGCGCGCCGGTCACTTCCTGGGCGGCAATACGCAGGCTCTGGCCCTGCTTGAAATGGCGCAGGGCTTCCATCTGCGCTTCCAGGTCGTCTTCATCCACCCGCAGCATATGCTGGCGCAGATCGTCGGCGACATCCGCTGCGGTGGAGGGCTGCAGCAGACGACGCTGGTCAAGCATTTCATCCAGCAGAATGGGATGACGCGCGAGCAGATCGGCGATCCACGGGGAGGCACTGCACAGGTGCAGCAGCTGGTTCAGTACCGGCGGATTTTCGTTGATCAGGACAAGATACGCACTGCGACGCAGAATCGAGCGCAACAAAGGCAGCACCCGCCCCAGCGCAAGTAAAGGCTCACTCACCTCGGAAGCTGCAGCCAGCAACAACGGCATTGTCTGATCCAGACGCTGACGACCCGTGGCAGGCAACGCGGCAACGATGCGATCACCATGCAGACTGGAAAGCGCTTCCAAGGCTTTGGCGGCAGGCTGGAAGCCGGCGTTATGCAACTGCTCAAGCCAGCTGTCGCGATCGTCGGCGCGTTCACACCCCGCCCAGAGAAATTCCCACTGGTCAGAGTCGGTTATCTCGCTGCTTTCTTCCGGCGGCGCGATCACCTCGTCGAACTCACGCTCGATGGCCGCGCGGGCCTGCACCAGTGCATTTTCCAATGTTGCCCAGCTGTCGTAACCGAGCGCGAAGGCCAACTGCTCACGGCGCTCAATTTCTGGCGGCAGCGTCTGGGTCTGGTGATCCTTTTCCGCCTGCAGTCCATGCTCGACCCGACGCAGCAATAAATAGGCATCGCGCAGTTCGGCCGCAGCACCTTCCGGTAAATGACCGCCCTCCTCCAGCAAAGGCAGCACCTTCAGAATATTACGCACCCGCAGATCCGGCTCGCGCCCACCGCGAATCAGTTGAAATGCCTGGGCGATAAATTCCACTTCGCGAATACCACCGCGACCCAGCTTGATATTGTCGATCAGACCGCGGGCGCGCACCTGGCGCTGAATCAGGGTTTTCATCTCCCGCAGGGCGTCGATTACACTGAAATCGATATAGCGGCGATAGGTAAACGGCCGCAGCAATTCCATCAGCTCCTCCGCCGCCTCTGCCGCGCTCGCTCCACTCATCGCCACCGGGCGTGCCTTGATCATGGCGTAGCGTTCCCACTCCCGCCCCTGGGTCTGGTAATAGTCTTCCAGTGCCGCGTAATGGCTCACCAACGGGCCGCTGTCACCGTAGGGACGCAGGCGCATATCCACGCGGAACACAAAACCGTCAGCGGTAACCGCATCGAGGGACTTGATCAGCCGCTGGCCCAGGCGCTGGAACCAGGCCTGGTTTTCCAATGGCTTCTCGCCATCTGATTGACCGGGCTCCGGGTAGGCAAAAATCAGATCAATATCGGAGGAAAGATTCAGCTCCCGCGCCCCCAGCTTACCCATCCCCAACACCACCATCGGCTGGATATCCCCATCGCGGCTGCGCGGTTCACCGTGGCGCGCCACCATCTTTTCCCGGTGCCAGTCGACCGCCGTCTGAATGCACACTTCCGCCAACCGGGTCAATCGCGCACAGGTGGTGGGGATATCCCACTGACCGGCAAAATCCCGATAGATCACCTCGGTATTCACCCGGTTGCGCAGATCCCGCAGCGCCTTCTCCAACTGCTCCTCAGTTTCGATTTCCTCCAGATCCGGCGCCACCAGCCCGCAGTCCTCTTCGCGCAGAAAGCTCGCAAGCCACCAAGGGTGCCGGCTGCACTGCTGCACAAAGAAATCCGATCCCACAAAAACGCGCGCCAGCGCCGGACTCCGGTGCTCATCAAGCAGAGCTTCCACTTCCGCCACAACTTCCGCCCCAGCAGTGGCGCACCAACCCTCCCACCGCTTGGCGAATATCGCCTGATGCTGTGGCGGGCAGAAATCCATCATTGACATGGGTAACTCCATCTATAACCGGTATCGCGGAATCAGAACACTCAAAACGAAAGTGTACACCGGCAGTCACCGGATTCCTCACTAACGCACGGCTATCAGCCTTGAACTTTCCCCGGCAGGCCCTATCTAACTCAGGCTTAACATTCAACTAACCAGGATCCACTGAGCGCGATCTTTCGTCTGAACCTTGTTTTTATTGCGGGCAGCCCCGTTTTACGAGCATGACTATTTCGACTGATTACACAAATCATCACAGTCCCCTGACCGCGGCAACCCGTCGCCGTGCCATGCGATGCGTCCCCATCTACCTGCCTATCTCGCGTCCACCGCCGTAATCACTCTCGAATAGATACCAAATCACTTCGCGCGAAGGCGTCGATTAAAAAACCAAAGCGTTACCACCACCCCCTGACAACCAAACCAAAAGGAGGACAAGGTGCTGGAAGTCACCCACCTCAGCCGTTACTACGACGACTTCAAAGCCGTCGACAGTGTCAGTTTCAAGATCGGGAAAGGCGAAATTGTCGGCCTGCTCGGCCACAACGGCGCCGGCAAAACCACCATCATGAAAATGCTCTCCGGCTACCTGGAACCAGATAGCGGCAGCGTCACCATCGATGGCATATCAATGGCCGACAAGCCCAAAACCCTGCAGCGGCAACTGGGCTATCTGCCGGAAAACCTGCCCGTATACGGTGAAATGACCGTCGCCGACTACCTCGATTACGCCGCCTCTCTCAAAGGCCTGGACGGCAACAACAAAGTCAGCGAAATCCGCCGCGCCGTCAAAGCCACCCAGTTGGGTGACAAACTCAACGCACGTATTCACACCCTTTCACGCGGCTACAAGCAACGGGTCGGCGTCGCCCAGGCCATATTAGGCCGACCACGCCTGCTGATTCTGGATGAGCCCACCAACGGCCTCGACCCCACCCAGACCCGGCAGATGCGCGCGCTGATCAAAGAAATCGCCTGCGAAGCCACCGTCATCCTCTCCACCCACATCATGCAGGAAGTGGAAGCCCTGTGTGACCGGGTGCTGATCATCCACGGCGGCCGCCTCGCAGTGGACGAAAAGCTCGAACGCCTGCGCAACGCCAACAGCATCTGGCTGGAAACCTCCGCCACCGATGCCCGCGAAATACTCGGCCGACTCGGCGAAGACGAAGGTATCGCAGCCATCGAGCCCATGGGTAAAGCGGGACACTTCCGCATCCCCCTCACCGAAGGCACCAATATACGCAGCACCAGTGCCGTTATTGCGCGCACCCTGATCGCCGCCGGTGGGGAGCTGTACCGCCTGCAACCGGAGCAGCGGGATCTGGAAAGCCTGTTCCGTCAGGTCAACGAAAACAACAAAGAAAATCACAAGGAAAAAAACACGGAGGCACTGGAAAATGCGGCCTGAATCATCACCTCCCATCAATGGTAAACGACTGATCCAGCGCGTGGCCGGCAAAGAGCTCACGCTGTTTTTCGCCTCGCCGGTGGCCTACCTGTTCCTCGCCACCTTTGCCGCGGTGAGCCTGTTCGTATTTTTCTGGGGCGAAGCATTTTTTGCCCGCAACATCGCCGACGTGCGCCCGCTGTTCGAGTGGATGCCGCTGCTACTGATCTTCCTCACCAGCGCGCTCACCATGCGCCTGTGGAGCGACGAGCGGGCAAAGGGCACCCTCGAGCATATTCTCACCCAGCCCGCGCCCCTGTGGCAGTTTGTTGTGGGCAAGTTTGTCGCCTGTCTGGCACTGCTCGGCATCGCGCTCGCCATCACCCTGCCGCTGCCGGTCACTGTGGCCATCATTGGTGATCTCGACTGGGGCCCGGTGTGGGCGGGCTACCTGGCGACCTTCCTGCTGGGTGCGGCTTACCTCAGCATCGGCCTGTTTGTTTCCGCCCGCGCCAGTAATCAGATCGTCAGCCTGATTGTCGCCTCTGCACTCTGCGGCCTGTTCTACCTGGTAGGCACACCGCTGCTCACCGACTTTTTCGGCAACACCGTCGGCGAATGGCTGCGCAACCTGAGCACCGGTGCGCGCTTTGATGCCATTACCCGCGGCGTACTCGACCTGCCGGACCTCTACTATTACCTGAGCCTGTGCGCGGTATTCCTGGCCCTCAACACACTGGTGCTGGAGCGCGAACGCTGGGCCAATGGCGGCGACCGCAAACACCGCCAAGCCTGGCACACGGTCACCGCCCTGCTGGTGGTGAACGCCCTGGGCGCCAATTTATGGCTGGGTCAGCTCAAGTCCCTGCGCACCGATGTGACCGAAGGCAATCTGTACTCCATTTCCCCGGCCACCGAGCAATACCTCAATCAGCTACAGGAGCCCCTGCTGATCCGCGGCTATTTCAGCGGCAAAACCCACCCACTGCTGGCGCCGCTGGTGCCGCAGATGCGCGACCTGCTGCGGGAATACGAAGTGGCGGGTAACGGTCGGGTACGGGTGGAAATCATCGATCCCACTCAGGAGCCAGAACTGGAAGAAGAGGCCAACCGTAAATACGGTATCGCGCCCGTCCCCTTCCAGGTGGCAGACCGCTACCAGGCGTCCATCGTCAGTTCTTACTTCGATGTACTGGTGCAGTACGGCGACGAGTACGAAGTGCTGGGTTTCCGCGACCTGATCGAGGTGAACGCGGAGCGGGAAACCGACGTGGACGTACAACTGCGCAACCCGGAGTACGACCTGACCCGCGCGGTGAAGAAAGTACTGCAGAGCTACCAGAGCGAGGGCAATCTGTTCGACACGGTACAGGGCAAACTGGCGTTTACCGCCTACGTCTCCGCCGACGAGCAATTACCGGAGCAGCTGGCGGAGTTCAAACAGTCCATCCGCGAAAGCGTGGAAAAAATACAGGGAGACGCCGGCGACCGACTGAGTGTGGAATTTATCGATCCCCAAGCAGACGGCGGTGCGGTGGCAAAGCAGATCGCGGAAGACTATGGCTTCCAGCCCATGGCCGCGAGCCTGATCGGCCGCCCCTTCTATTTCTATCTGACCCTCGCCCGCGACGACCAGATCGTACAAATTCCTCTGGACGATCTAAGCGCGGATACCTTCGAGCGCAACCTGGAAGCAGGTATCAAGCGCTTCGCCAGCGGCTTTACCAAAACCGTGGCACTGGTGACACCGGCGGACGATTTCAGCCACGGCATGGGCGGCGGTGCGCGCTTCAGTCAGCTGAAAACCCTGCTCGGTGCCGAGCTGAACGTGGAGCGCGAGGACCTCAGCGACGGCCGCGTATCCGGCGACGCGGATATCCTGATGTTGCTGGCACCACGCAACCTGAGTGAGAAAGCTCTCTACGCGGTAGACCAGTTCCTGATGCAGGGGGGCACCGTGATCGCCGCTACCTCGCCCTATAGCGCCAACCTGTCGAACCGCAGCCTGAGCCTGAACCGGGTCAACAGCGGCCTGGAAAAATGGCTCGATCACATGGGCCTGAAGGTGGACAACAAGCTGGTACTGGATCCGCAAAACAGCGCCTTCCCGGTACCGGTCACCCGCAACGTGGGCGGTTTCCAACTGCAGGAACTGCGCATGCTGGATTACCCCTACTTTATCGACGTACGCGGCGACGGCCTCAATGCCGACAACCCCATCACCGGCAATCTTCCCCAAGCCACCGTGAGCTGGGCCTCCCCCATTCAGGTGGATGAAGAGAAGTCTGCTGCACGCAGCATTACCCCACTTCTGCGCAGTTCCGACAGTGCCTGGCTGTCTAGTAACACCAACGTGATGCCGCGCTACGTGGACGGTCAGATCAGCGCCTTCACCCCCGAGGACGAACCCGCCTCGCACCTGTTGGGTGTGGTCAGTGCCGGACGCTTCGACTCCTACTTTGCCGATAATCCGTCACCACTGGCGCAAGCGGAAAACACGACGGAAGGCGAGAGTGAAAACGACAGCGCAAGTGACGCCAGCAAGCTGGAGAACCTGCCCAGCCAGATCAGCCGATCGCCGGAATCTGCGCGCATCATCCTGTTCGCCTCCAACGACTTCCTGCGGGACCAGGTGGTGCGCATGAGCGGCGCCGCGGCCGGCGGTGACTACCTCAACACCCTGCAACTGGCGGCCAACAGTGTGGACTGGTCTCTGGAAGATGCAGGTCTGCTCAGCATCCGCGCCCGCAGCCACTTCAACCGCACCCTGCCCCCCATGGAGCAGGACAGCCGGCTGTTCTGGGAATCACTGAACTATATCGCCGCACTGCTGGCACTGGGCATCGTCGCCCTGATCCAACAGCTGCGCAACCGCGCCCGCCAGCAGCGCTACCAACAACTGCTGGCCGGCTGAGGAGGATAGGAGAAATAGCGCATGAAAAATCTACAAATGGCCTTGAGCGGCGTGCTAGCACTGCAGCTGGTGCTGGCCGCCGGCCTGTTCTGGGAGTCCAGCTCGCGGCAACAGGCACAAACGCAACAGACTCAGTTGGTGCAGGCAGAAACCGATGCACTGCAACGGCTGGAAATTGTCGGTGACGACCAAAGCGTTGCGCTGGTGCGAAAAGACGGGCAGTGGCAACTGCCCGAACTCCACAACCTTCCGGTAAACAGCGACAAACTGGATACCCTGCTGGAAAAGCTCACTGCACTCAAAAGTAACTGGCCCATCGCCACCAGCAACAGCGCCCGCGAGCGCTTTGAAGTGGCGGAGAACAAATTCCGCAAACACGTGAAGCTCTATACCGCGGAAGGGAATGACCCGGCACTGGAACTGTTTGTGGGCACCTCCCCCGGCTTCCGCAAGGTGCACGTGCGCCGCGCCGGCGACGACGCCATCTATGCGGTGGCATTAAACAGCTTCGACCTGCCTTCAACCGCCGACAGCTGGCTGGACAAAACCCTGCTGGCCGCCGGTGACCTCACGCGCATCCAGGGCCCGGACTACACCCTGGAAAAAGGTGAGGACGGCTGGGCGTTTTCCGCAGACAACGGGGAAGAAACACCGGCGGTCGACCCGGGCAAGGCCCGCGAACTGGCTGCGGCACTGGAGAAACTGCGTATCACCAAAGCGGTTGACGAGGCCCCAGAGGTGGAGGCAACTGAGTTTGTGGTGCGCAGCGGTGACGATGAACGCCGCTACCACTTCGCCAGTGCGGACGACAAATACTATGTGCGCCGCGATGACCGCGATCAGTTCTTTGAAATCGCCAAATACGATTTCGATCGGGTGATGGATAAACGCCACCAGGATCTGGTACTCATCGAACGGGATGAGGAAGAGCAGACCGCGGAACAGGAATCGAGTTCAACGGAGGAGGAAGGCACGGAAAGCTGAAAACAACGCTTAATAAAAAAAACCGCGCATTGCGCGGTTTTTTTATGCACGGGCTTCGGAAGTATTACCCTTCAGGAAAGAACAGCTGGCCCTCCCCCATCTTGATCACGTTGCCGCCGATGCGACAGCGCACTTCCTTGCCGGTCTTTTTATCAAACTCCACATGCAGCACGCTTTTGCGGGTGTCCACACTGCCGCGATCCACGGAAAAGGTATGAGTGCCCGCAGCGGTTTCCTGCTGCTCGGCCAGGTAGGCGATAAATTCCGGCATCACATTGCCAATGGGCGGAAACACATCTTTTGCCAGATTGGGATTCAGCAGGCGGCCGTGAAACTCGGTGCCGCCGGTAATCGAGCCCGGCGCAAACAGGAAAAGCTCCGAGGTGTACATCTCTCCCAACAGCGCGCCCCAGTGATCGTGATTGAGGCTCGCGGCCAGCACATGTTCGGGGCGGGTAAAGGGAACAATCAGGGTCGGCGTATCCACGCTCACCACCAGCGGTTTGTACTTGCTGAAGGTGATGTGTTTTTCCTCGGTATTCAGCGCCGCAGCCAGGCGGCCTGCATCCGGGGTGTAGCGATCCACCGTGGGGGAAAGCTCGCGGGCAAACTGGATATTCCCCGGCACACCGTCCTTGTCATCGATAAAGCTTTCGATCAGGCCGCTTTCCTGTTTTAGCAGGAAGGAGGCAAAACTGCCTTCGCTTTTGCTCAGCCCCAGCTCAAACGCCATAAAGGAGGCGGCGAGAATGGTGTGGGCACCAAAGCGCTGCTGGCCGTGGCTGTTGTAGACACTGGCAGGGACGGAAGCATCCGGTTCGATAAACACGGTTTCGGTCTGCTGAAACTCACTGGCGATGGCTTTTTTGGCCTGCTCGTCCAGTTGTTGTTCCGCCAGGTTTACCACCGGAATCTGAGTGCCCTGAAAGGGTGCATCCGCAAAGACATCCAGCAATACATATTCAATCGCCATAATTAAATCCTTTTTTTTATTGTTGCCTTCCCTGACTATGCGCCACCTGATAATTTTTGCAAGGGCGCAATCAGAACGCGATATCCGGTGGCGGCGCTACGCGCAGCACTTCCTGCACGGTGGTGATGCCAGCGGCCACTTTGCGCGCCCCTGATAAGCGCAGGCTATTCATGCCCTCGCGCATCCCCTGGCGGCGGACCTGCTGCAGGTCGCAGTCGTGGGTGACCAGCGTCTGAATGGCCTCGGTAAACGGCAGGATTTCGTAAATGCCCTGACGTCCGCGGTAACCGGTATTGCGGCAATCGAGACAGCCCTCCGGCTGATACACCACCTCCGGCTTGGGCGCCTTCCAGGGTTTGACCAGCGCCAGCCAATCCTCGTCGCTCACTTGCGCCTTGCGCTTGCAGCTGGGACAGAGGGTGCGCACCAGGCGCTGGGCCATCACCCCCAGCACCGTGGACTTCAGCAGGTAATGAGGCAGTCCCAGATCCAGCAGACGGGTCACTGCGGTAGGCGCGTCGTTGGTATGCAGCGTTGAAATCACCAAGTGGCCGGTAAGCGCGGCCTGCACCGCCATCTGCGCGGTTTCCAGGTCGCGGATCTCGCCCACCATGATGATGTCCGGATCCTGACGCATCAGGGTGCGGATGCCGGCAGCGAAGTCCAGACCGATGCTGTGGTGCACCTGAGTCTGATTAAAACTGTCCTCCACCATTTCAATGGGATCTTCGATGGTAGACACATTGACCTCGCTGGAGGCGAGCTGCTTGAGCGCGGTGTACAGGGTGGTGGTTTTACCGGAGCCGGTAGGGCCGGTGACCAGTACGATTCCGTTGGGGCGGGATAACATGGTCTGCCAGCGTGCCAGATCATCGCCGGCGAGGCCGAGGTCGGTATAGGAGCGCGCCAGCACTTCCGGATCGAAGATCCGCATCACCAGTTTTTCGCCGAAGGCGGTGGGTAGGGTGGAAAGGCGCAACTCCACCTCGCTGCCGTCCGGGCGCTTGGTCTTGATACGACCGTCCTGGGGTTTGCGCTTCTCCGCCACGTTCATGCGGCCGAGGATCTTCAGGCGGCTGGTGACCGCAGCGTTGACCTGATCCGGCAGCTCGTGGATCGGGTGCAGCACCCCGTCGATACGGAAGCGGATGCGGCCGATGTTCCTTCTTGGCTCGATATGAATATCACTGGCGCGCTGGTCAAAGGCGTGCTGCAGCAGCCAGTCCACAATATTGACGATGTGCTGGTCGTTGGCTTCCGGGTCCTTGAGGTTACCAAGCTCCAGCAGCTGCTCGAAGTTCCCCGCACCCGAGCTGCCCTTGAGACCACTGGCCCCGGAAATGGAATTGGCCAGGGAATAGAACTCGGTGCCGTAGCGCTTGATGTCGGCGGGGTCCGCCACCACCCGCTGTACGGTGCGGCCACTGGTGTGTTCCAGCTGCTCTTCCCAGCCCGAGGTGTAGGGCTGAGCGGTGGCCACCAGCAGCATTTCCTTTGAGGCTTCCACGCACAGGATCTGGTGGCGCTTGGCGAACTGGAAACTCATCACCTCGGTCACTTCCGCCACATTCACCTTGAGCGGGTCGATATGGTAAAGGCCGTGGGAAGAAGTATCCGCCAGCCACTGGGTAAGTGTGGCCGCGTCGAGCGTCTTACCGGGCTTTTTCTGATTGGGCAGCTCACAGCTGGCGATATAGGTGAGCGGGTGCATCTGCGCCTGCTCGGCGGTGCGCGGGGTGCCGATCAGGCGATTGGCGTCCATACGCGCCACATACCCCTGGCCCACCAGGTCTTCCAGCAATCCGGGCAGATCGAGAACCCGGTCCGCCCCTCTTGTCCCAGTGCTTACAGCCATACCCTGTCACCCGTCTACGCTTTATTGTGAAGGCGCATTGTAGCTCTTATGGCGAGCCGCAACAGTGCGCCGGTTGCCCCCATTGGTAACGAAACCGTCACGTCACTGTGCCCTGCGCACAGGTTGGGGTACCATGCCGCCAAATTTGGCCGCTGCTCACGTCACCAGGCGGTCTTTTCGTTAACTGTCAGGACCGGAAAAAGGAACAGACCATGCCCCTGTCCAATATCGCCAACCTGTTCGGCCGCTCGCCGATCAAGCCGATCAAGGAGCACATGGCGACTGCCCACGAGGCGTCAGCGGATCTGGTGCCCTTCTTTGAAGCCCTTATGAAGGGCGACTTCAGCACTGCCAAAACCGTACAGCAGCGCATCTCCGCCAGTGAGAACCGCGCCGACGACATCAAGAAAGACCTGCGCCTGCACCTGCCGGACAGCCTGTTTATGCCGGTCTCCCGCACCGACCTGCTGGAACTGCTGCACGTGCAGGACAAGGTAGCCAACACCGCTCAGGACATCGCCGGCCTGGCGATCGGCCGCCAGATGCAGATCCCCGCAAGCATGCACGCCATGATGGCCACCTTCGTGGAAAGCGCCGTCGCCACATCCGCCCAGGCCCTGACTGCCATCAATGAGCTGGACGAGCTGCTGGAATCCGGCTTTGCCGGGCGCGAAGTGGATATTGCCCGCCGTATGACCGAAGAGCTGGACGACCTCGAGCGCAAGTCCGACGAGCTGGAAGTGGAAGTGCGCGCCGCACTGTTCAAATTAGAAAAAGACCTGCCACCGGTAGACGTGATTTTCCTCTACCGCATTATCGAGTGGGTCGGTGACCTGGCAGATGAGGCCCACGGCGTGGGCAACCGATTGCAGCTGTTGCTGGCGCGATAACGGGGAGAGAAATCGTGGATATCATTGCTCAGTACGGCCATATCTTTCTGATACTGGCCTGTGTATTTGGATTCTTTATGGCCTGGGGGGTGGGCGCCAACGACGTAGCCAACGCCATGGGCACGTCCGTTGGCTCCCGCGCACTGACCATCAAACAGGCGATCATTATCGCCATGATCTTCGAGTTTGCCGGCGCCTATTTAGCCGGCGGCGAAGTCACCTCCACCATCCGCAAGGGCATCATCGCCCCGGATCTGTTCAACGATAGCCCGGAACTGCTGGTCTACGGCATGCTTTCCGCCCTGCTGGCCGCAGGTACCTGGCTGATGATCGCCAGTATTCTCGGCTGGCCGGTATCCACCACCCACTCTATTGTAGGAGCCATTGTCGGCTTCTCTGCGGTGGGCATCTCGGTGGATGCGGTGGCCTGGGGCAAGGTGGCCAGCATTGTCGCCAGCTGGGTGGTCTCCCCGGTCCTCGCCGGCACCATATCCTTCCTGCTGTTCCGCAGTGTGCAACGGCTGATCCTCAACACCGAAGACCCGTTCACCAACGCCAAGCGCTACATCCCAATTTACATGTTCGCGGTGGGCTGGATGATCGCCATGGTGACCCTCACCAAGGGCCTGAAGCACGTCTTCAAGGACGCCGGTGTCACCCTGACCTTCTGGCAGGACGCGCTGATCGCCGGCGTGATCGGCCTGGTCGTGATGGGTATCGGCATCGTGCTGCTGAAGCGCATCAAGCGTGACCCGGCCATGGAAAAGGACAACCGTTTTGCCAACGTAGAGCGCGTCTTCGCCATCCTGATGATCTTCACCGCCTGTGCCATGGCCTTTGCCCACGGCTCCAACGACGTGGCCAACGCCGTGGGTCCGCTGGCCGCGGTGGTCAACACCGTGCAACAGGGCGCAGTCACCGCCAAGGCGGTAATGCCGCCGTGGATCCTGCTGCTGGGTGGTGCCGGTATCGTGGTCGGCCTCGCCACCTACGGCTTCAAGGTAATGGCCACCATCGGCCGCAAGATTACCGAGCTGACCCCGAGCCGCGGCTTCGCCGCCGAACTGGGCGCCGCCTCCACCGTGGTACTCGCCTCCGGCACCGGCCTGCCCATCTCCACCACCCACACCCTGGTGGGCGCGGTACTGGGGGTTGGTCTGGCGCGCGGTATCGGCGCACTCAACCTGCGCATGATCACCACCATCGCCGCCTCCTGGATCGTCACCCTGCCCGCAGGCGCCGGCCTGGCGATTCTGTTCTTCTTCTTCTTCAAGGGCGTCTTTGGTTGGTAATACTGGAACGGTAATAGCAATTACCTGGCGCACTTGATAAAAAGGGAGAGCTATTTGGCTCTCCCTTTTTTGTGTTTAATCTGCACTGGCAATGTGAGAAGGATCCCTCCATGCAACTGCCCATCTATCAGGCTGACGCCTTCACCTCGGAACTCTTCAAAGGCAATCCCGCCGCTTACGTACCGCTGACCCGCTGGCTCGACGACGCACTGCTGCAACAGATCGCCGCCGAGAACAACCTCGCCGAAACCGCATACACCGTCCCCGCCGGCAACGGCTTTGAACTGCGCTGGTTCACCCCCGGCGAAGAAGTCCCCCTGTGCGGCCACGCCACCCTGGTCACCGCGCACCTGCTGTGGACCGAGCTGGGATTTACCGACGACGAGATTCACTTCTTTACCCGCAGCGGCGAGCTGGTCGTGCGCCGTGACGGCGAACTACTGGCCCTGGATTTCCCCGCGCAGAACATCCAGCCAGTCGGACTCGGCAAGGAATATTCCGATGCACTCGGCGCCGAGCCGCTGTCGGCCATGGAAGTGGCCGAATCCAATGACCAGCTGCTGGTGGAGTTTGCGTCATCAGAGGTCATTGCTGGCCTCGATCCCGATATGCGCGCCGTCGCCAACCTGCCCTACAAAGGATTGATCTGCACTGCGCCAGGCGATGGATTCGATTGTGACTTCGTCAGCCGCTTTTTCGCCCCGGCCATCGGCATCGATGAAGACCCGGTAACCGGCTCCGCCCACACCTACTTGATGCCTTTCTGGGCGGCAAAGCTGGATAAGACGGTGCTTAAAGCAAAACAGATTTCACTCCGTGGAGGTGAGCTGGATTGTGAATTGAAAGGTGATCGGGTGATTATGCAGGGCAAGGCGGTGACTTATTTGCGCGGGCAGATCAGTCTGTAGGTATCCAGTGGTCCCGGTCGTTTCGCTTCCGGTGGCGGTGCCGCTACCGGGTAAGCGTTTGCGAGACACGCCGTGAACCCATCCATGGGGGCTCTTCCGCGAGGTCCCTCTCGCGGAAGGTCTCGCAAACGCTTACCCGGTATCGTCACCTTCAAGCCGACCTTCATAAGACTCAGCTAGCACGAGAATAAATTCGCTCTTTTGGCAAAATGCAAACTACCAGTAGTGATAGTGCAGCTTCTCGTTTTTCCGCGGCCCATCAATCTGCCAGATCAACTCGATTTCATCCGAATGCAGAATCAGATCGGCGGTATAGGTATCCTCGCCGCACAAATGCGGAGACTGATGACGAAACCCATGCTCCGTCACCGGAACAAGATTGAATAACAATACGGGCTCTTCCCGCCGCAAATGCTCAAGGCGCACAAAATCAACACAGCGCGTCCAGCGGTAAGTGTTCTGCAGATCGATCTTGTGGCCGTCGCCATCGGTAAACTCAGCCCGCTCCGCAAACAGAATGTGCGCACCGAAACCCGTCACCGCCACCTCGCCGCGCCCGTGCCCACGCCAATTGGTTTGCGACCCGGGTCCATTGCTGGCATTAAAACTGAACGCACGCACCTTCTTTAACCGCTCAACCAATTGCGCCAGCCTCGACAAAGCTTTGTAATCCACCACTGCATTCACCGGACACCGCACCTATTCATGATTCTGTTGATCCTCATCACGCTCCTGTGGGCTTTCTCTTTCAGCCTGATCGGCGTCTACCTCGCCGGCCAGGTGGACAGCTACTTTTCCGTACTCACCCGGGTACTGCTGGCGGCCCTGGTATTTCTGCCATTTCTCAACTGGCGCACTCCACCACGTATCGCTCTCACCCTAATGGCCATCGGCGCCGTGCAGCTGGGATTGATGTACCTGTTTTACTACCAGTCCTTCCTGCTGCTCAGCGTGCCCGAAGTGCTGCTGTTTACCATCTTCACCCCGGTATACATCTCACTGATCTACGACCTGATGGCACGAAGGTTTTCTCCCTTGAACCTGTTGATCGCCGCTATCGCAGTATTCGGCGCCGCCATCATCCGCTGGAATAATCTCAGCGGTGACTACTGGACGGGCTTTCTTGTGGTCCAGGGTGCCAATCTCTGTTTTGCCAGCGGCCAGGTGGCCTACAAGCAGTTTATGCAATCTCAGCAAAGCCGCGGGAACACACTGCCACCCCGGCAGACCTTCGGCTGGTTTTTTATCGGTGCCAGCATCGTCGCCGCCCTCGCCTGGCTGATACTCGGCAAGCCGCAGTACCCGAGCAGCGGTGTGCAATGGGGCATATTGCTGTGGTTGGGTGCGGTGGCCTCGGGCCTTGGCTACTTCCTGTGGAACAAGGGCGCCACCCTGGTATCTCCCGGCACCCTCGCGGCCATGAACAACGCCCTGATTCCCGCCGGGCTGCTGGTCAACCTGCTGATCTGGAACCGGGATGCGGATCTGCCACGGCTGGCGCTCGGCGGTGCCATCATCGTCGCCGCGGTGGCACTCAGCGAATGGCGAAAT
The DNA here is from genome assembly GCF_045348205.1 of Microbulbifer sp. ARAS458-1. Lineage (NCBI taxonomy): Bacteria > Pseudomonadati > Pseudomonadota > Gammaproteobacteria > Cellvibrionales > Microbulbiferaceae > Microbulbifer > Microbulbifer sp. ARAS458-1. Next base: position 47,035 of record NZ_CP155838.1, read on the forward strand.
CGAGCATCAAAACTCACCAGCGATCCATAGCCCTACCTTATAAATATGATGCAATTAATTAAACTCGAGAAAACCCGTATTGCGCGTGCCCTCGCGCTGTTGTGATACCCCATCAGTCTCACGTTTAAATACCACTACGAATCGCGAGCTCAACCCTATACTGTCACGGTAATGAGTAACTCCCACCTCAAACCCGATAGTGCGATTCGCGGCCCTGCACTAACATTTACTGGTGATCCTTTCACGTCCAGCGTGGAGGCGACCATGCGCTACGAGTCTGATGCCATAGTGGCATTTGGCGATGGTGTGATTACCCATTTCGGCCCCGCGGATCAGATTCAGCCGCAGCTGCCGAAAGACCTGAAGGTTCGCAACTACGGCGCGGACGCTCTGATCACCGCGGGCTTTCTCGACAGTCATGTGCACTTTCCGCAAACACCCATGATTGCCGCCTTTGGCGAGCAGCTGCTGGACTGGCTGAACAAATACACCTTTCCCACGGAACGCAAATACGCGGACAAGGCATTTGCCGCATCGGTGGCGAAAGTGTTTCTCGATGAGTGTCTGAAAAACGGTATTACCACCAGCTGTGTCTACTGCACCGTCTTCCCCCAGTCCGTCGACGCCCTGTTTGAAGAAGCCGAGCGCCTGGGCATGCGCATGGCCGCCGGCAAGGTGCTGATGAACCGCAATGCGCCGGACTACCTACTGGATACCACCCAGAGCGGTTACGACGACTCCAAGGCGCTGATCAACAAGTGGCACAACCGCGGCCGCCTGATGTACGCCATCACCCCACGCTTCGCCCCCACAAGCAGCGCGGATCAGCTGGATTCCGCCGGTGCCCTGTGGGACGAATTCCCCGACTGCTATATGCAGACCCATGTGTCGGAGAATCTGGATGAGGTCGCCTGGGTAAAAACACTATTCCCCGACCGCAAGGGCTATCTGGATGTATACGACCACAGCAGACTGTGTCGGCCACGGGCAGTGTTCGGTCACGGCATCCACCTGACCGAAGACGAGCTCAGCAGCATGCATCACACCGGCTCCGCCATTTCCCATTGCCCGACATCAAACTTTTTCCTCGGCAGCGGCTATCTCGACGTGTATCGCGCGAAAGATCCCAAGCGCCCGGTACGGGTAGGTATTGGCACCGATCTCGGTGCCGGCACTTCGTTTTCGATCCTTGCCACACTGAACGAGGCGTACAAGGCGGCACAGTTGAATGGCAAGGCGCTCACTGCCGAGCACGCGTTTTACTTGGCGACCCGCGGCGCTGCCCGCGCGATGTATATCGACGACAAAGTGGGCAGTATCGCTCCGGGAATGGAAGCGGATCTGGTGGTACTCGATATGAAGTCCACACCGATCATCGATTACCGTATGCAGTTTGTGGAAGGTATCGAGGAAGCCTTGTTCATCCAAGTGATGCTAGGAGATGATCGAGCCATTCAAGCAACATATATCGCAGGTCAGTTGCGTTATAAACGAGAGAAGACAAGTCATATCCAAACTTGATAACTTATCAACCATTAGTCAACCCGAACCCACTCATCCGTAAAAATCTCAACTCTCTGGCGCTCTATTGCGACGAGGTAGTAGTACCGATTCAGTAATTTTAAATATCGCAAATTAAAAAAGGACGTACACCATGAGCGCTCGCAAACTGCCGGGAGTTCAGCAACAGCTGCAGCAGCTGGTCGCCAGCCCCAGCGTCAGCGCCACCAACCCTAAACTGGATATGGGTAATCGCGGCGTTATCGACCTGCTCGCCGCCTGGTTGGAAACCCTGGGTTTCAAGATTGAAATCATGCCCATGGAAGACCAGCCCCATAAAGCCAACCTGATCGCCACCCTTGGCCGGGGCGATGGCGGGCTGGTACTTGCCGGGCACACCGATACCGTGCCCTACGACGACAACCGCTGGAAATCCGATCCGTTCAAACTGAGCGAGCGCGACAACCGTTTTTACGGCCTCGGCAGCACGGATATGAAAGGCTTTTTTCCGCTGGCGATCGAAGCCGCGAAAGCCTTTGCCAACAAGCCGCTGCAGCAGCCACTGATCATCCTTGCCACCGCGGATGAGGAAACCTCCATGTCCGGGGCGCGCGCACTGGTAAAGGCCGGCTTGCCCAAGGCCCGTTACGCCATCATCGGCGAACCCACCGGTTTGAAGCCCATCCGTATGCACAAGGGCATGATGATGGAACGACTGCGCATTACCGGCCAGGCCGGCCACTCCTCCAACCCCGCGTATGGCGCCAGCGCGCTGGAGGCGATGCATACCGCGATGGGGGAAATTCTGAAACTGCGCGGAGAGTGGCAGGAACGCTATACCAATCCCGGGTTCGCCGTTCAGGTGCCGACACTCAATCTCGGCTGTATTCACGGGGGCGATAATCCAAACCGCATCTGCGGGCACACGGAACTGCAATTTGACCTGCGACCATTGCCGGGCATGCCGATGGACGAATTGCGTGGGGAACTGCACCAGCGCCTGAAAGACGTGATAGGCGGCGAGAAGATCCAGCTGGAAATGGAATCCCTGATCGGCGGCGTGGAGGCTTTCGAAGAGCCGGCGCAATCGGAGCTGGTGCAGGTAGCCGAACAGCTGACCGGGCACAGTGCCGCAAGCGTGGCCTTCGCCACCGAGGCGCCCTTCCTGCAAAAGCTCGGCATGCAGACAATCGTTCTCGGCCCCGGGGATATTGATCAGGCGCACCAGCCGGATGAATACCTCGGCCTTGAGCGGATTGATCCGATGGTCGAGGTGTTGAAGGGGATGATTGGTCGATTCTGTCTGTAGTGGCCCCAACGTAAAACGCCCTGTGGCGCCGCCGCTACCGGGTACGGGCTTGTGAGACACGCCGTGAACCCATCCCTGGGGGCTCTTCTAAAACATCCCTGTTTTAGAAGGTCTCACAAGCCCGTACCCGGCATCGACGCCTTCGCGCGAACTATTGATACTTTTTCAGCCAAGAAGTAATAGGCGGAAAACCGCATAAAATACGGTATATTGAGCCGACTTACGATTAATCTGCAGAACACAAAAGCTCGTGAATACAGAAACCACCACCCTCAATTGGTTCAGAAACGCCGCGCCCTATATCAATGATCTGCGCGGGCGAACCCTGGTGGTTGCGATTCCGGGGGAAGGGTTTGAGCACGAGAACTTTCGCAACCTGGTACACGACCTCACCCTGTTTATCAGCCTGGGCGTAAAGCTGGTGCTGGTGCACGGCGCCCGCGCGCAGGTAAACCGCGCCCTGGAAAGCGCCGGTATTGAAAGCCGCTTCCAGGGCAATACCCGGGTTACCGACCGTGAAACCCTGGAGGTAATCAAGGCCGCCGTGGGCAAGCTGCGTTTTGAAATTGAAGCGGCATTTTCCCAAGGGTTACCGGATTCCCCCATGGCGCGCTCGGCCTTGAAGGTGGTGTCTGGTAACTTTGTCACCGCACGTCCGGTGGGCATTATCGATGGCGTGGATATGCGCTGGACCGGACAGGTGCGGCGGATGGAGGTGCAGGCGATTGGCCGTGCACTGGACGAAAACTCGCTGGTGCTGCTATCGCCCTTTGGCACATCGCTGACCGGCGAGCTGTTCAATCTCAATTATCTGGATCTCGCCGCCGAGGCGGCTCAGGCACTGCAGGCAGAAAAGCTGATCCTGTTTCGCGACCAGCCACAACTGGAAGTAAACGGCGAGACGATTTACGACCTCAGTATCCATCAGGCAGAAGACGTTGCCGACCACCTCGATAGCGAAACACTGAGTTGTGCCATCAAAGCCTGTAATGCGGGTACGCAACGAGTGCACCTGCTCAGTTACGCGGACAACGGTGCCCTGCTGCAGGAATTGCTCAGCCGTGAGGGCGCCGGCACCATGATCTACCGGGATAGCTACGAGGTAATCCGGCGGGCGCGGATCAACGATGTGGGCGGGATTCTCGGGCTGATCCGGCCACTGGAGAAACAGGGCATTCTGGTACGCCGCTCGCGGGAAAAGCTCGAGTCGGAGATCGACCATTTTACCCTGGTGGAAGTGGATGGCACCCCGGTGGCCTGTGCGGCGCTGTATCCGATCCTAGACGATCAGGGCGACACTATCGCCGCAGAAATTGCCTGCGTGGCCATTCATCCGGAGTTTCGCGGCGGCGGCCGCGGCGCCAAGCTGCTGCATCACCTGGAGCGCCAGGCACGGGCGCTGGATCTGGCGGACATCTATGTACTGACCACCCAGACCGAACACTGGTTTATTGAGCGCGGCTTTACCCAGGTGGATGTCGCGGATCTGCCCACCAGCCGTAAGTCTCTATACAACATTCAGCGAAATTCCCGCGTTTTACGCAAGCCGCTGAAAGCGCAATAGACTTGCATGAAACTCTGCCCGAGACGGACAGGTCTTGCGCAGGATTCCCCTACTTTTGGCAACCGCGCAATAGCGCTTCCATTTTGCTAATCTGTCGCGTCCCCGGGGTACATTGCTGCCCCGCCCAAACTTCGGGCAAACCACCAAATTCTGATCCACGTTTACACGTTTAGTAAGTACCGCTATGCCTCAGTACCGCTCTCGCACTTCCACCGCCGGCCGCAATATGGCCGGCGCCCGCGCCCTGTGGCGCGCCACCGGCATGAAGGATGAAGATTTCCACAAGCCGATTATTGCCGTGGCCAACTCCTTCACCCAGTTCGTGCCCGGGCACGTACACCTGAAGGATATGGGCCAACTGGTGGCACGAGAAATCGAGAAAGCCGGCGGCGTAGCCAAAGAGTTCAATACCATTGCCGTGGACGACGGTATCGCCATGGGCCACGACGGCATGCTCTACAGCCTGCCCAGCCGTGAGATCATCGCCGACTCCGTGGAATATATGGTGAACGCCCACTGTGCCGACGCACTGGTGTGCATCTCCAACTGCGACAAGATCACCCCGGGAATGCTGATGGCAGCGCTGCGCCTGAATATTCCGGTCATCTTCGTTTCCGGCGGGCCCATGGAAGCGGGCAAAACCAAGCTCGCCGACCACAAGCTGGATCTTGTCGATGCCATGGTGATCGCCGCTACCGACGATGCCAGCGACGAGAAGGTAGCCGAGTACGAGCGCTCCGCCTGCCCCACCTGTGGCTCCTGTTCCGGCATGTTCACCGCAAACTCCATGAACTGCCTGACCGAGGCACTGGGCCTGTCGCTGCCCGGTAACGGCACCATGCTCGCCACCCACGCCGACCGCGAGCAGCTGTTCCTGCGCGCGGGCCGCGAAATCGTAGCACTGGCCAAGCGCTACTACGAAGAAGACGACCTTTCCGCATTGCCGCGCTCTATCGCCAACCGCGCCGCGTTCAGCAATGCGATGGCCCTGGATATCGCCATGGGCGGCTCCACCAATACCATTCTGCACCTGCTGGCGGCGGCCCAGGAAGGCGAGATCGACTTCGACCTGTCCGATATCGACCGCCTGTCGCGCAAAATTCCGCAGCTGTGCAAAGTGGCTCCCAATACCCAGAAATACCATATCGAAGATGTGCACCGTGCCGGCGGTGTCATGGCCATCCTCGGCGAACTGGAAGCCGGAGGCCTGTTGGATGCGAGTCTGCCGACGGTATATAGCAGCTCTTTTAAAGAAGCGCTGGAAGAGTGGGATATTCGTCGTACCGACAACCCCGACGTGCACAAGTTTTTCCGTGCGGGCCCAGCCGGCATTCCAACACAGACCGCGTTCAGCCAAGACTGCCGCTGGAACAACCTGGACGGCGACCGCGAACAGGGCTGTATCCGCTCCGTCGAGCACGCCTATTCCTCCGAGGGCGGCCTTGCGGTGCTGTTTGGCAACCTGGCTCCCAACGGCTGTGTCGTAAAAACGTCCGGGGTGGAAGAAGAGCTGTGGTACTTTGAAGGCCCCGCTCACATCGTCGAAAGCCAGGAAGACGCCGTTGCGCATATTCTTGAAGGCAAGGTGAAGGAAGGTGAGGCGGTCATCGTGCGCTATGAGGGCCCCAAAGGCGGCCCGGGCATGCAGGAAATGCTCTACCCCACCAGTTACCTGAAATCCAAAGGCCTGGGTAAATCCTGCGCACTGATTACCGACGGCCGCTTCTCCGGTGGAACTTCAGGCCTTTCAATCGGCCACGTATCACCGGAAGCGGCCGGCGGCGGCAATATCGCTCTGGTACAAAATGGCGACCTGGTCCGTATCGACATTCCCAAGCGTCTGATCGAAATCGATATTCCGGAAGAGGAACTGCAACGCCGCCGCGACGCAATGAACGCGAAAGGTGAAGAAGGCTGGAAGCCGGCGAAGGTTCGGCCGCGCAAGGTAAGCCGCGCACTGAAAGCCTACGCATTGCTTGCAACCAGTGCCGATAAAGGCGCGGTGCGAGAAATCGACTGATCCTGGGGTCACCCAGCGGTAAGAAAAATAGCGGGCACTGCCCGCTATTTTTTTATCCATTAATGGAGTGCACTGACGAAGTCGTTACTCTGCCAGCTTGTAAGAGATCCGGTTGCGTACACCGTGCTTTTCAACCGGTTCACCATCCACCACCGTTGGTCGGTACTTGAAGCGCTCAACGGCCTTTAACGCGGAGTGATCAAACACATCCGTCGGCGCCCCGGCGGTATCGTAACCACCCACAACCCGCGGATTCTTCACACTGCCGTTCTTGCTGATGGTGAATTCAACCACTACGTAGCCCTCTATTCCCCTGGCCATCGCACGCCGTGGGTAGCGGGGTGCCGGCTTGTAAATGGGTAGTGGATCCGCGCTGATGATTGCGGTATTCACTTTGGTCCGGGTTGACGCCGGAGGGCGAATATCCAGTGGAATAGAACCAGGCTCCACGGTGCGCTCAACTGTAGTCGGTGTCACCGGGGGCGGTAACTCCTGTGGCTTACTAACGGTCTCCTGCCGGTGCACCGTAGGCTTTACATCCGGCATATGAATCGGTGCAACTTTTGGAGGAGGCTCCACGAGTGGTGCTTCAAAGTCGGTGGCGATCAGCTGCGACATACCAAATAGCAGCAGGCCGGTAACCCCCAGGGCCATCGCCAGGCTTCCCACGGCGGTCGATGGTCGACCGGAAGGTGAAGAATTTAAGATCGATGAAGCTGATAAGGAATTGGGAGGATAAGCCAGTTCCATAACACCTCTCCTTTTTATTTTTGGGTGTTGTTTGAAACGCACCGACGCACAGGGTGAATCGGTGCGATGGAAAAAGCTGATCAGCTACTTACAGTTCTAGTTGAATTCAACGAGATTGCAAATAATTCCCATTAATCGATCAAAATTACGCCACATACCATTCACAGGCAAAAAAAAGACCGCACATTGTGCGGTCTCTTTCTGGAAAAACATCTGATCGGTATAAGCATTACATCGCCAGTTGTTTCTCTCGCTCCTGCTCACCCTCTACGAAAGTGATCCACTGTTTGGCAAACTTCTCGGAACGTTTGTCTTCCAGGGCTTTCTTGAAGTTCTTGAGTGAAGCGTCGTACTTCTTCAGATTGGCATTGGCCATACCCAGCACGATGTAGAGCTGATCCGGGCGTTTGATATCGCCCTTCTTCAGTGCCTTGCTTCCCATATCCAGAGCTTCTTTGTTCTTGTCCAGGTCCAGGTAGATACCGGCCAGACGAGAGTAAAGATCACCCTTGTCGGACATGCTTGCAGCAGCTTCCAGTTCGGGAATCGACTTTTGCAGCTCCTGGGCCATCTGGTAGGCCTGAGCCAGGGTTTCCAGATTCTTGGAGTTGCGGGCAATCTTCTTCTCACTCATGCCCTTGTCGATTACCTTGGCGCCCTTGTACGGCATTTCCGCACCCATAAAGAGATAAGCCATGTTCAACAGCTCTTTCTCTTTTTGCAGGGCACCGGCAATGTAGGCAGCTTCCATCATGTGAAGCATATCGTCTTCACGCTTCAGCTCACCGTACATACCCGCCAGCTGCTTGTAGTACTCACCTTTCGGATAGTACTTGACCAGCTTCTCCAGGATATTGGCCACCTGCTTGTAGTCGTTTTTCTCGTAGTAGAGGAAACGCTGCAGGCCCAACCAGTTTTCCTTGGGGGTCTTGCCTTCTTTTTCGTACATGGACACGGCCTGATTGATATCGGCCAGTGCCTTGTTGTTGTCACCCAGCTGGTAGTAAGCCTGGGCGCGCAGGGCGTAGGAGTCCGCGTTGATATTGTCCGCCACCTTGAACCAGCGGTTCAGGTAGTTGACCGCCTGCTTGTAGTCTTCGGTTACGAAGTACAATTGGGCTACGGTCAACAGCGTACCCACCTCCAGAGCCACCGGCAGGTTCTGTTCCCCCTGATCCAGTACCTTCTTGTAGTAGGTAATCGCCTGCGGATACTTCTCCATGCTGTAGTAAACGAAGCCGTAGAAGTAGTACATCTGCGCGGTTTCGTAACCGTTCAGCTTGTCTTTACCCGCTTCCATTTCCCGCAGGGCCGCCAAGGCCGCCGGCCAGTTCTGGGCATCGGCAGCTTCCTGGGCTTTACCCAGGTGCTTGAATGCACTCTCGCGCATGGAAGGCGTTTTGCGGGTCTTCTGCTCGCTCTGGGCTTCCGCCTGAGCGAAAGAAGTGGAAACACCCACAGCCTCCAGCACGGTTACACTCACTGCCGGCGCCAGGACCAGGGGCAGCGCTACGGACGTGCGCAGGACGAGCCTGGAGAGGCCTTTCGTCACGGTCGTCATATTCATATGCGTCCCCTATCTTATTGCGCCATATTGAAGCTGATCTTGGTTTTTACACCAGGTACTTCAATCGGTTCACCGTCAACAACCCGCGGCTTGTACTTGTACTTCAACGCGGACTTCACAGCAGCGCGGTTGAAGATGGTGGTGGGGTTGCCATCTTTGGTAAAGGCTTCCACAACACGCGGATCACGTACAGAACCGTTCTTGGTTACCGTGTATTCCACAACAACCCAGCCCTCGATACCCCGCTGCAATGCGCGGCGCGGGTACTGAGGCTGAACCTTCACGATAGGCAGGTAGTCACCTTCGGAAGCAAAACCACCAATACCACCCACATTCAGGTCGGCGTTGGCCGTCGGTGCAGACATGTTCAGGGCATTGTCTACGTCCGGCTGGTCAAACTCCGGCTCCGGCATATCGGGTGGCGGCTGCTCGGGTTCATCGGGCTTATCCGGTTTGCTGGTATCGTATTGCGTTTCGATCTTCTGTTCCGGCATTACGATGTCGGCAACCTTGATTGGCTCCTCCTCTTCAGGAGCGCCCAGGTTCGCCTCGATCAGCGCATGCATGGTGAAGATCAGGGCAAAAGTCGTGGCTACCGCCAGCGCACCCGCCCCTACTAGTCTTACCGGGTTCATAGCTGTTAACTCTTCTCTGTAGCGACCGACACTTTCTCGATACCGATCTTCCTGGCCGCGTCTGCGATCAGGGCAACCTTCTCGATACTCGCCTTTTTATCGGGCTGAATAACCAACCACCCCTTGGGGTTTTCCGCGTAGAGACGCTCCAGGGTGTTTTTCACCAGGCGGTCATCTACCTGCTCTTTGGCAATCCAGATTTCGTTGTTGTCGTTAATCGCTACCAGAATAGAGGCGGCTTTGAGATCAGCGGTAGTCGCTTCCGGCTTCAGAACATCGACACCCGGCTCCTTGATAAAGGTCGCGGTGACGATGAAGAAGATCAGCATGATGAACACCACGTCCAGCATGGGCGTGAGGTCAATCGCTTGCCCTTCTTCTTCCGCCGTATTCTGTTTTCTGCTCATTGCAACTCTCTCTAGCGAAATGCTAATAGCGAGATTTGGCCCTGAAGCCCCCACCGCCACACGCGGTGATGAGTGGAAGCTTCCGTGTTGGCTAAACCTTCTCGGTTACCGCCGCTCTCTGTCGATTGCGCCGGCAACGCACACTTGTGGTGCCTTAGTGATCCATCGTCAGATGGTCTTCCAGCAGCTGGGTCTCACGCTGAGCGGTACGGGTGATGTAGGTGTTGGCAAATACACCAGACAGTGCGGTTACCATGCCCGCCATTGTCGGGATGGTCGCCATGGATACACCACTGGCCATTTGCTTGGCATCACCACCACCGGTGATCGCGAGAACCTCAAACACGTTGATCATGCCCCAAACGGTACCCAGCAGGCCGAACAACGGCGCCAGGGCTACACAGGTCTGAATCATGTCCAAGTTGCTGTCGATTTTCTCGGATACCCGGGAAATCAGCGCGTAGCGGATCTGGTGGGCACCCCAGGATTTGCGCTCGGGGCGCGCTTCCCAGGTGTCCACAGCGCCCTGAACATCACTCTTCAGGCCACCTTTGAAGTAAAAGAACCGCTCGAAAATCAGCGTCCACATAAAGAAGGTCAGGCCGGCGATCAGGAGTAGTACTGGCCCGCCCGACGCCATAAAGGCGTTGACGGCGGCCCATGCGTCATTTAATGCGTGCATGTTGCCGCCTCCTCTTATTTACGCTCAGCGTTTTCTGCAACGATACCGGCACTCTGTTCGTCCAGGATGTGCAGGATGCGCTTGGCACGGCCGTTCACGATGGTGTGCAGCAGTACAGTCGGGATAGCCACACACAGACCCAGAACGGTGGTAACCAGTGCAGAGGAGATACCGCCAGCCATTGCTTTAGGATCGCCCGCGCCGAAGATGGTGATCGCCTGGAAGGTGATGATCATACCGGTAACGGTACCCAGCAGGCCCAGCAGCGGGGCTACCATGGCGATGATCTTCAGCAGGTTCAGACCGGATTCGATGGCCGGACGCTCTTTCAGCACCGCTTCTTCCATCTTCAGTTCCAGAGTCTCGCCGTCGACACCCTTGTTCTCTTCGGCTACTGCCAGAACACGACCCAGCGGGTTGTTGGTGTTCGGAGTAGAGGAACGCAGCTGAGAGTTCACTTTGGCGTTAACACCAGACAGAACCAGCAGACGCCAGATGGCCAGCAGAACCGCAACCACACCAACACCGGTGATGATGTAGCCCACGATGCCACCCTGATGCCAGCGCTCAACGATGCTCGGGCTCGCGATCATGGCTTTCAGGTAAGAACCGCCGCTCGGGCCAGTGGGGTCAACACCAAACGGAGAGAAGCCGCTGGTAGCAGACTGCAGATCGGCAGCCATGCTCAGGTACTTGCCATCCGGCTGACGAATAAGCTCGGCCAGCTTCTGGTTGTCGTTCATTTCCAGGTACTTGCCATCGGAAACGATGTTGAAGTTACCAACACGTACAACTTCCTGCTCAGCCTGTTCACCGTCCGGCAGAATTACAGTGGTGTTGAACTTCACAACCTTACCGGATTCCACAGTCTCACGCTGCAGCTCGTACCACAGACGCTCGATTTCCTGGATGGTCGGCAGTTTGGTAGCAGAGTTCATTTTGTCGATCAGCTGATCGAGGAACTCGGCGCGGCCCGGGTACTGAGCGGAAACCAGAGAGGTCTGGAGGTTCGCGCGCAGGTCACCAGCGGTGGAGGTCAGGTGGCCGAACAGTTCTTTCAGAGAGCCGAGGCGCTCGTCCAGCTGCTGACGCTTCTGTTGAACCAGCAGTTCCTGCTCTTCGTACTTCTTCTCCAGGGCGGCGGAACGGGCTTCTTCAGAGGTACGGGTGTTTTCTGCCTGACTCAGCAGAGAAGCCTGGTTGGCTTTTTGACGACGGAAGTCAGCTTCGCGCTTTTTGTGCTCGGCGGACTCGGAGATTTTGGAGCTCTGAACCATCTTCAGCAGCTGGTCCAGGGAAGATGCTTTGTCCTGGGCAACAGCAGAAACGCTGATCAGACCAGCAGCCGCTACGGCCAGAACGCTTTTGGCGATAGAGGATTTCATTGCGCAGCCTCCGGAGCCGGGATCGGCATAGTCATGATGTCGGTAGTAGCCTGTTTCTTGGCGATTTTCAGGCCCTGCATGATGGCGCGGCGGAATTCGCCGGAGTCGATCTCAACCCAGGCTTTCTGCTCTTTGTCATAGGCCAGGGAGATTTTGGAGTCGGTGGTCTGAGCAACCAGCGCGATACGACCAATTTGCAGAACGCTTACTTCGCGATCCTGACCGTTTACGTTCAGGGTGTCGCCGTAGGTATCGATCTTACGGGCGTATTCAGCTTCGAAGTTGTACAGTTCCAGCACCTGACGGAATTTTTCCGCTACTGTGATATCGGAACGGTCCATATTGTTCTTCACACCTTCCAGGTTGGCCTTACGCTCGGCCAGCTTGAAGGGGGCGTCCAGTTCGATGAACTGTTCCAGACCATCCAGCATACGCAGGATCAGCGGCTGGATCTGACGCTCGATAACGGTCACCTGATCGATGGACTCGTCGAGATCCTTGATCACGGACAGCTGGTTAGCCAGCTGCTTTTCGAGCTGACGGTTGTATACACGCAGACCGTCGATCTCTTTGTTCACTACCTTGAACTGCTGAAGCAGGTCAGAGGTTTCCTGAGCGATCTTGTCGATGCGCTTTTGAGATGCAGTGGCAGCAGCAGTTTTCTGCTCACCAACCTTGAGTACGGTGTCGAGTGTGTCCGCAGTGGCTACGCTACCGTACAGTGCGCCGGCAGACAGCGCAGTGGTCAGCGCCACAGCCATGAATCGCTTGGTTTTCATTAGACCCCCCAGTGGGTTCAATATTTCACAACATGGTCGCGATGGATTAGCTGCCACAACGCGGTAGTTTTTGGTTTGAAGACAGCTAAGAGCCGCACATTGTAAACAGCCGATTTGATTATTCAAATGCGGATTGACTGCGCCGTCCCGCCTGTGTAGCACGGTAACACCGAGGTAACACCTGCGGGGTTCATGCACACAATTGCGGCGATCTACACTGTGCAACATTTGACCAACCCTACCCGAAAGAGCATTTTTTGGTCAAATTGTTTTTAAATAAACCTGTCGTACTGGACTAAGCAGTAGTTGTATTCATCCCGCTCCGAGGCCGGGTAACAGTCCCGGGCCACCTCTTTCCAGTCTTCGGCGAATTTCGGGAAGAAGGCGTCACCTTCCACTTCAGCATCCACTTCAGTGATGTACAGGCGGGTGGCCAGCGGTAGCGCCTGTCGATAAATCTCGGCACCACCGATCACCATCAACTCATCCATCCTTTCCGCCTGCGCGCGGCGGTCCGCCAATTCCAGCGCAGCTTCCAGAGATGGCACCACTTCGACACCCTCCGCCTGCCAGTCCGGATTGCGGGTGACAACGATATTCACACGCCCGGGCAGTGGGCGCCCGATGGATTCGAAGGTTTTGCGCCCCATGATCACGGGCTTGCCGAGGGTGGTGCGCTTGAAGAACTGGAGGTCGCCGGAAATCTTCCACGGCAAGGCATTACCGCGACCGATTGCGCGATTGCGGGCCATCGCCACAATCATGGCGACGGGTGTGTGGGTGGCCGTCATCACACGGCCACCGGAGCCGGAATATGTGGATGCGCTTCGTAACCGCGGAGCTCGAAGTCCTCAAACCGGAAATCGAACAGATCCTTGATCTCTGGGTTGAGCACCATTTGCGGCAAGGGCAGCGGCTCGCGGGATAACTGCTCTTCCACCTGCTCGGCATGATTGGAATAGAGGTGCGCATCACCAAAGGTATGCACAAAGTCGCCGGGCTTGAGACCGCAGACCTGCGCCAGCATCAGGGTCAGCAGACTGTACGAGGCGATATTGAAGGGCACCCCCAGAAAGATATCCGCGCTGCGCTGATACAGCTGGCAGGACAATTTGCCGTCCGCCACGTAAAACTGAAACAGCGCATGGCACGGTGCCAGAGCCATTTTGCCCGCCCGCGCATTCTCACTGGGTGACACGCCTTCATCCGGCAGGTCCGAGGGATTCCAGGCGCTGACAATCAGACGGCGGGAATCCGGACGGGTCTTGAGCTGGTGAACCAGCTCTTTGATCTGGTCAATATGACGGCCATCGGCGGTAGGCCAGGAGCGCCATTGATAACCGTAGACAGGCCCAAGGTCACCCTCTTCTGTTGCCCATTCGTCCCAGATGCGTACACCGTTTTCCTTCAGATAGGCGATATTGGTGTCGCCCTGCAGGAACCACAGCAGCTCGTGGATGATGGAGCGCAGATGGCACTTCTTGGTGGTAATCAGCGGGAAGCCTTCGGCAAGGTCAAAACGCATCTGGTAGCCGAACACACTGCGGGTGCCGGTACCGGTACGGTCGCTTTTCAAAGTGCCGTTGTCGCGCACGTGGCGCATCAAATCGAGGTATTGCTTCATCTATATACAGTCTTGAACGCAGGTATAAACCGTCTTGAATTCGGGGGCGCGCGGGCCGTTACTTGGCCGCGCTCTTTTTCAGTTTGCCGGTGCTTTTGCTGGCTTTGGGTTTCGCCTCGGGCTCAGGGTCTTCACCCTGACTGCGCCCCTCCGGCAAGGGTTGGGTACGGTAGCTCCAGATCAGGAGCAGGATGCCACCGACGATCATCGGCAGGCACAGCAACTGGCCACGGGTCATCCATCCAAACATGACTTCGACGCCTACATCCGGCTGGCGGACGAACTCCACCAGGAAGCGGAAGATACCGTATAAAAGAACAAACAGGCCACCGACCGCCAGACGCGGGCGCGGCTTGCTGGAGTAGATCCACAGCACCACAAACAGTACCAGACCCTCGAGGAAGGCCTGATAGAGCTGGGATGGGTGACGCACCAGAAGCTCCGGGTCGCGGGGGAATACCATGCCCCATGGACCGTCGGTCTCGCGACCCCACAGCTCCTGGCCGATAAAGTTACCGATACGACCCAGACCGAGGCCAATGGGAACGAGGGGTGCGACAAAGTCGATCAGAGCGGGGAAAGTTGTGCCGATCTTGCGCGCGTAGATGGTGGCCGCCAGCATCACGCCGATCAGACCGCCATGGAAACTCATGCCCCCTTCCCACACCTTGAACAGGCTCAGCGGATGGGCCAGCAATTCACTGAAGTTATAAAAGAACATATACCCGAGGCGACCGCCCACCACCACGCCGATGGCACAGAACAGGATCAGGTCCTCGACTTCCGACTTGATCACCGGCGACCAGGGCTTCTGCGCGCGCCGCATCGCCAGCCACCAGGCGGCGGCAAATCCGGCCAGGTACATCAGGCCATACCAGTGAATCTTGAGCGGCCCAATGGCCACCGCAACGGGATCGATCTCGGGGTACGTCAGCATACTGAAACCGCGGTTGGTAAAATTGGGCGTTATTATGGCACTGACAAAATGACGATTGCGAGCTGACATGTGCCTGCTGTTGATTGCCTACCGGCAACACCCCAAGTTTCCACTGCTGCTTCTGGCGAATCGGGATGAGTTTTACGCGCGCCCCACGGAGCCTGCCCACCCATGGCCGAACAGTCCGATTACCGCGGGGCGGGACCTTCAGGCTGGAGGCACCTGGCTGGGGATTACCCCGGGCGGGCGGGTGGCCGCGGTCACCAATATCCGCGAGCCACAGGTACCGGAACCTGAGGGCGCGCTGTCTCGCGGCGAGATTCCGGTGCGTTTTCTCGAAGGAGAGGAGTCTCCCGCGGCGTTCGCAAAGGGGCTGGCCGGTCAGCGTTATCGCGGCTTCAATGCGCTCTTGTTTGATGCCCGACTCCTCGCCGGTGGGGCGGCAGCATCACTGGTCTGCGCCGGCAATCGCCATCAGCCATTCGCCATTACAGCGGGGGTGCACGGTATCTCAAACGGAGCGCCGGATGCCCCCTGGCCCAAGGTCACCCACGGATGCCGGGCACTGGCCGAGTTAGCCGCAACTCTGCCCGACTCACTCGGACAGGATAATTTCGTCACTCCAGCCCTGAAGCTGCTCGCCGATCACAGACGGGCAGCCACGGAACAGCTGCCCGATACCGGTGTGGGCGAGGCGCTGGAAAGCGCGCTGTCCCCTATATTCGTGCGTATCACTGCGGACGATGCGATGCCCGACAGCCCACTTTCTGCAGGCTACGGCACCCGGCTAAGCTCACTGGTGGCGGTCGATGCTGATGGCGGCGCGCAATTCTGGGAACAGGGCTACACGGACGGACTGGTCAGCGGTCCGCCGCAGTATTTCCAGCTGCCCGCCGGCTGAGCGCTACTCCCTTAGCGCCGGTCGTCAGTTGCTCAACACGCCACACTGGCGCCCATCCCCCTGCGTTCTGAACCACCCGCCGGGCGCAAAGGCCAGATGCGCCAACTTCCTAGAGTTAAATGATTCCAGCGCCAAGCAAATTTCGCATTTGTTGCCATACTTAAATTCACAGGCAGGCGGATGTTGAGATACGCGCAAGGCGACGTGCTCAGTGCCCGCTTTTATAAAAGGAAGGTCGCGCGGGATGCTCGGCTAAGGTGCGCCGTCGCTGGAATTTTTTTCCGGCGATTGATGTGGATAGGTGCGCCGATGGTTGGGAAGGTATGAACGATCGGGCCCCGGCTTCCGCACTGTAAACCGGCGCCCTGCAGTATCGCTGAGGTACCATGTCATATTTCATTCCAGAGCGTCGCAAACGCAAATCACCGCTGCCGCTGATCTTTCTCGGCAGTCTGTGCGTGTTCGCCCTCTATTACGCTTTCACTGCCAATCAGAAAACGGTCCCGGTTCTGCCGGAGAATGCCGTGCGCCCACACCTGGTGAACTGGCTGGAGGACAACCCTGACGCCTGGCCCGCTCAGGACCCCATCTTCAACCCGGTGGCGGTGCGCCGTATCTATCGCCGCACGGACTACCGGTTGCTGTGGTTCGATAACTACAGCCTGAGCGACACCGCGAACGATCTGCTCAAGCAGCTCACCGCGTCGAGCTCCGGAAATCCGAGCAGCATGGTGGACTACCGCTACCACCTCGGGTACTTCGACCGCACACTGCGCGACACTCCGCAACGCCTGCAGATGGCAGCGGTACTCGACGTGTTGCTGACCGATGCATTTATCTCCTACGCCCAGGACACCCAGCTGGATAAGCTGCGCCCCCAGGCCCCCAGACAACAGCCGCGCCTGCGTATGCGCAAGAAAGACATCACCCCGGTGAACCTGACCGAGGGCGGGTTTCAGATGGCCAGTGCACGGATCTCCGATGACTTCGGCGATACTGCCGAGCTCTTCGAAGGCCTGCAGCTTGCAGCCAATGATTACAGCGGCACCAGCGGTCGCCAGTATTTCCGCGGCTACAATCGCGGCTCCCAGTCCGTAGACCGCTCTCGCTACTATACCCAGCGCTCCTCTCAAGGCCAGCAGGGCCGGGTGTACAGTAGCGGTTCCCGCTATGGCACCAGCCACAGCGCGCGCTACTCGACCCGCAGCTATCCACAGTCCTACCCCCGCGTCATGCCGCGCTTTCGCAACCTGTCCGAGGAGGGATCAGGTCTGACTCCGTCTCATGGCGAGGGCATGTACATTGAGGAGAACACGCCCTTCGGCAGCGATGCCCAGGCCCTGCGCGAGCAGCTGGTCCGCTATCGCAACATGGCCGCTTCCGGCCAGTGGCGCCCACTGCCCGCGGGGCCCGCCATGACGCTGGGAGCCAAGCACCCCAATGTGGCGCATCTGCGCAACCTGCTGACGGTCTATGGTGACTACTACAGCTACGGCGGTGAGGCCAACAGCAACCGCTTTGACCAGCGCCTGCACGATGCGGTAGTGCGCTTCCAGCGACGCCACGGATTAAAACCCGATGGCATCGTCGGCAAGCAAACCCGTCAGCGCATGAACATCTCCCCATCCGCCCGTGCGCATATTATCGAGACCAATATCCGCCGCCGGGAAAAACTGCCGGCCAACCTGGGGGACCGCTTCATTCAGGTGAATATTCCCGGATATAGCCTCAACTATGTGGAACACGATCGCATCAAGCTTTCCATGAACGTGGTGGTGGGCAAAAAGGTTCACCAGACCCCCGAGATCAATACCCGGGTGGCCCGCGTGGTGTTCAATCCCACCTGGACAGTACCTCGCAGCATTCTGGTAAACGAGATTCTGCCCAAGGCCCGCGCCAACCCCCACGGCATGGAAAATCTGGGTTACCGGGTGGTCAACGGCAGCGGCGAGTATCTGCCCCTGAACAGCCAGAACCTGAAGCGCGCGGCGGCCGGTGGCTTCCTGATGCGCCAGAAAGGCGGCGAGCAGAACATCCTCGGGCGGGTGAAGTTCGAAATCCCCAACTCGGATGAGATCTATCTGCACGACACCCGGGCCAAGAGTCTGTTCAGCCTCACCGACAGGGACTACAGCCACGGCTGTGTGCGCCTGGAGAAGCCCCGCCAGCTGGCCGAAGTACTGCTGCGGGACGAGCCCGGTGACTGGAGCCGCTTCCGTATTGAACAGCTCACCACCGGTGACGACACCACCGAGGTGCGCATGAGCAAAAACGTCAAGGTATACCTGACTTACTGGACAGCCTGGGTCGACGGCGAAGGACGCATGAACTTCCGCCCGGATATCTACGGTAAAGACGGCCTCGCCGCCAACCAGTTCTAGCTCCACAGCCAGCCGCGGGCGGTGCCACAACCGGCACCGCCCTCCCCCGAACTTCTCTCACTGCCCACGGCTTCGCCGGGTGGTCCTCCACCCGGCACTCTTTACCCCACCCCCATTTCCGGTCCCCAGCCCCCGCAGACAGGGCATATTCCGAATCAACCCGACAACCCGCAAGCGCATACCCCAATCGTATTTGGCGCCAATCCAGTCACAAATTACCAATTAAGACACTGCGCACACTGGTGCGTGCGGATGATTGAGTGGTTTACGGGGCTGAGCACTTTGCCCCGATAGCGACAGGGGTCAGCGATGGGTAGCAAGTTGGGATTTCCAGTCAGTCTTGGAGCGGCGATGGTTCTGTCACTCTCCCTCGACACACTGGCAATGAATGATGAGAAAAATACGGCACAGGAACAGCCCGCGGGGTCACCGCAAATCGAAACCGATCAGGGGAAGCAGCCACCCGCGAAAAGTGACGCCACAACCACCTTGGCATCCTATAGCCCCTACACCCCCTATGGGCGGCAGTATGCCCTGATGCGCGAAGAGCTCGCGCGCTACCAGGTACTAAGCCAGGGGGATGACTGGCAACCACTGCCCGCAGGTCAGGCCCTGGCGCCGGGTATGCGCGACGAGCGGGTCAGAGTGCTGCGCAGCCTGCTGATGCAGTATGGAGACCTGGCACTGGTGGATGATATGGCCAAAGCCAGCCTCCAGGGCGCGCCCGCTAACGGAGGCGACAAGATACCCGCAAGCAAGAATCCGGCCGACCTCTACGATCAACAGGTTCGCAAGGCTGTGGAGCGCTTTCAGCGTCGTCACGGCCTGCGCGCCGACGGCATCGTCAACACCCATACCCGCAATGCACTCAATACCCCACCCGCCAAGCGCCTGACCACTCTGCAGGCCAACCTGGCGCGCTGGCAACAGATGCCCAAAGACCTGGGCCCCCGTTATCTTCTGGTCAATATTCCCGAGTACACCCTGCGGCTGGTGGACGGGGAGAAAGAGCAATATCGCATGCGCGTAGTGGTCGGAAAAACCGATGCCCAGACGCCTCAACTGAGCACACGCCTGACCCGGGTGGTGTTCAATCCAACCTGGACAGTGCCGCGCAATATCGCTGTACGCGAGTTGTTGCCGAAAGGCTCAGGCAACCTGTCCGCCGGCGGCTATCGGCTGGTCAATAACCGCGGCAAATCGGTGCCCTTCAGTGGCGCCAACCTGCGTGCCCTGCGCCTCGGCAGTGTGGCACTACAGCAGCGTGGTGGAGCGGGGAATGCTCTGGGCCGATTCAAGTTTGTGATCCCCAATCAACAGGCCATCTTTCTCCACGATACGCAGAAAAAAAATCTGTTCGGACGCAGCCAGCGCGCCTTCAGCCACGGTTGCGTACGCCTGGAAAAACCCGATGAGCTGGCACGCATTGTTCTCGCTCAGCAAGGCCGCCCCGGAAAATGGGACCACGACCGCCTGGCCCGTTACACCACCGGTAGCCGTACCCGTTCCGTCGCCCTGGACCAGCCTATTCCAGTGCACATCGTGTACTGGACCGCTTGGGTCGACGAGGAGGGAGAGCTGAATTTCCGGCCCGATATATACCAGCGCGACCAACAAGCGGCCGAATGACACCCGGGGGTAGCCATGCGTAAAGACAAATACATCGACCACACAAAACCGAAAAGTGCGCAGCGACGCTGCGCAGCACCACCTCGCCACACCCTGGCGGTAGTGGGCTTTTGCGCCCTACTGCCCCTCTATGCCGCCGCGCAGAGCGAAGAAGAGTCGGCACCCATTCTGCCCATTCAGGGATTAAGTACCGAACAGCAACCCGCACAAAACACACCTTCGACTGCGGGGGCAGGTAGCGACACAAGTAATCACGCAGAGAGTGACGCAAGTGGCGATCATACTCTCGCACCGCAACAGAGAGCCGATCGCGGGCACGACGATGCACAGAGAGCCATAGACTTCACCGCGACGGCTGCTGCCCTGCGCGAGCAGGCCGCCCGCTACCGCCAGCTTGCTGACCAGTGGCAACCGATCGACGAGGGTGCCCCGCTGCGACCGGGCGACCAGGGCCCAAGGGTTGCCCAACTGCGCAAGATTCTGAGCCAGTACGGCGACTATCGCGGCGCGCTCGGACCGGTCATTGTGGAGAGTGATGTGTCGGATCGCTATGACGCCGGGCTTCAGCGAGCGGTGGAGTCCTACCAGCGACGTCACGGTATGGAGGCCACAGGCCGCGTGGATACCGCCACGATGAATGCGCTCGCACGCTCCCCCCGTGAGCTGGCCGACAAACTGGAAATCAATGCGGAGCGCTGGGAGAAGCTGCCAGCGAACCCCGGCGACCGCTACATCCTGGTGAATGTGCCCGACTACCAGCTACAGCTGATCGACCAGAAGCGCGTGGTACTGTCGATGAAAACGGTGGTGGGCAAGAGCAGTAAACGCACCCCGGACCTGACCACCAAAGTGGTCTCCGTGGTGTTCAACCCCACCTGGACGGTGCCCCGCAGTATCCTGCTCACGGACCTGCTGCCGAAAGCACGCAACTTCCCCGAGGCCATGCACAAGCGCGGCTACCGGGTGGTGAAGTACGGCACCAATACCACCACCCCCATCAATGAGAAAAGCCTGGAGAGCGCCGCCCGCGGCAAGGCCACCCTGCGCCAGATCGCCGGCCCCGGCAATACCCTCGGGCGGGTGAAGTTCGTGATCCCCAACAAACAGGCGATCTTCCTGCACGACACCCAGGCCCAGAGTCTGTTTGAGCTGCGCCACAGAGCCTTCAGCCACGGCTGCATCCGCCTGCAGCAACCGGAAGAACTCGCCTATGCACTGCTCGGCCAACAGGGCTGGGACCGGACCCGGGTTGCCCAGGCAACCACCGGTGACGAATCCGTCACCATTAAGGTGGACAAGCCGCCACGGCTGTTCATCGCCTATCTCACCGCCTGGGTCGATACCCTGGGACAGATCCAGTTTCGCCCGGACATCTATCACCGGGATCACTGAACCACACCAGCACCCGAAACTCTCAGTCAGTCAGCGTTTGCGGGGAGGCCAATGTGCCTCCCCGCCGCGCTATAGGCCTTTTGGTAGTCACCCGGCCCGCGTCAGGAACGGGTGGTGAAAACCCCGTTTCCCGCCCCGATATCACCCTGACTGCTGACTTTCGACGCGCGGCGTCGGATAGGTGTTCTTCTGCCAACGGAAAACCCTGTACCCGAAACCACCGAGTCACAGAAAAATAATTTCCCACTTATGACAACGCTGTCACCACATTTTCGGAACATAACTGGACCCTGTAGGCAAAATAAATTCGAGCGGCCTAGAGCATTAGAAAAAAATATCCAGGTTATTTTTTGATCAATTTGTTATCAGAGCTGATCGGTTTGTAACCAAAGATTATTTTTTATACAGTGCAGACATCGCGAGAGGCACCGGAAGCAACTCGAAGACTAGAGGCCCCCTAAGGGCACAACTCACTCAGACACCAAAGGCGGTAACAGGGTATGAAAGAACTTTCCAGACGCAGGTTTTTAGCAGTTTCTGCAGCTACCGCGGCGGCGGTTTCGGCCGGCCCCGCTATGGCAAAAGTGGGCAAGTCGCGCAATCTGAAAATGCGTAACCTGCACACCGGTGAACGCCTGAACACCGCCTACTGGGCGGATGGCGACTACGATAGCAGCGGCCTCAAGCAGTTCAACCGACTGCTGCGCGACCACCGCGCCAATGAGGTAACACGCATGGACCCGAAACTGTTCGACATCGTGTACAAGCTCAAGGAAAAACTGAACTACAACGGCGAGATCGAGATTATCTCCGGATACCGCTCGCCCAAGACCAACGCCAAGCTCCGCGCCGCGGGTCGCGGTGTGGCACGCCGCAGCTACCACACCCGTGGTATGGCACTGGACATCCGCATGCCGGGTGTATCACTGTCCAAGCTGCGCCAGGCGGCCATCAATCTGAAGGCCGGTGGTGTGGGTTACTATCCGAAGAGTAACTTCGTACACGTGGACACTGGCCCGGTACGCCGCTGGTAATCCGCAGCGATCCCGACCGGTAAACAGGTTGGCCATAAACCAGAAAACCCAGGCAATGCCTGGGTTTTCTGTATCCGCGGAGTAGTTTATTCCGCCGCTGGAATGGTTACGCTCACCGGTGTCATCTCCTCTTCCCGGGCGGGCACTTTGGTGTCACCGGAGATCAGTCCCAGCAGCTTTTCGACCTGCTGCCGGCTGCGTTGCAGCTCGGCCGGCGCTGCCAGTTCAATGGGGTCCTCCATCTTCAACAGACGCTCTTCCAGTAGACCGAAGGTTTCCGCTAGAGCCGCAGTCTGATGGCGATCCAGCAGCAAATCCGCCAGCCCACTGCCCTCGCCGGGCAACCATGCCACCTGCACATTGCGCAACATTGCCAGCAGTGCCTGTTTGGAATTTGCCGCCAACCCGCTCTCCACATCACTCTCGGAGCTCTCGGGAATCCGCGGCAGCACCTGATTGCGCAGCAGATCGATATGTGCCGCGCGGATTCGCTGCAGCCGCGCCACCGGGTCTCGCGCCAGGTAGGACTGCGACAGATCATTGGCGGTCACCGGCCAGCGATTGGCCAGCTGCGCCATGTCTTCGCTGATCCCCTGGGTAATAAGGCGCGTCAGTTCCCGACGCCGGTTGGAAGCCTGAGCCTTCGGCTCTTCACCGCCGCTAGACTCGCTGAACTGCTCCGCGGAGCGTTCACTGGTAGGGCCCCATAGCATAATTTCCAGGGCGTGAAAGCCGGTACTCGCCTCCTCGTGGGCGGTAAGCCGGTGCTGCTTGCGCAGATTGGTCAGGGTCAGTTCGATGGCCGTATCGTTGACAATGCCGCTGGTGGAGTAACCCGGTACCGTATCCAGATATCCAGCCTGCACCGGCCAGCTGTTCAAGGCGAGCAACAGATCCTTGCCCTGCTGCTGCAACTCCGCCGGCGCAAAGGCCACCTCGATAAATGGCATCGACGCGGAAAACTCCCGATGCGCATCCAGCCAGGCCAGCTTGGCAGACTCCAGATGATCCTCGGTGGGAGCCATCAAAAGCTGCGCCACCGCCCGCTCCAGGGCCTGAGCCGCGGCCTGGGCATCGATAATCTGCGCCTGACCCGCCTGCCAGTACTCGGCAGAATAAGCTTCGGCCGCCGCCTCATTCACTGCCTGGGCAGGTACGGGCACCGTTTCCACCTCTTCACTGGTGGGCGTGGGCTTGCGCTCACACCCGCTACCCAGCACCAGAAAACCGCTGAGCATGAGCACCAGAGACATGCTGCGGGATACTGCGTTTTTTCGCTGTTCAAACAAACCCTAAGACCCTGTGTTTACACTGCAATTTAAAGTAACGTCCGGAATAGCCGGCCCCGGCCTACCATTCCAGCGCGCTGGCAAAATCTTCCACATCGCCACGCAGGCTGATCACTTTCCACCCGCGAGCCTGCGCCTCCGCGCGCAGACGGTTATCCGGATCCACCGCAATGGGATACTCGACCTGCTGCAATAACGCCAGATCGTTAATGGAGTCACTGTAGAACCACTTTTCGCCCTCGGCGTACTGGGGGTGCGCCTCGAGCCATTGGCGCAAACGCACCACCTTGCCCTCCTGGAAGCAGGGCTCACCCGCTACCTGGCCGGTGAACTTGCCGTCAACCTCTTCCGGCTCCGTCGCCAACAGGGTATCCACCCCCAGGCGTGCAACGATCGGCTCCACCACAAAGCGGTTGGTGGCGGTAATGATCATGATGTGGTGGCCGGCGTCGCGGTGCTTCTGGATCAGGGTTTCCGCGTGCGGCAGCCAGATTTCCCCGATCACTTCCCGCATGAATTCCTGCTGCAAATTCTGCAGCTGGCCACGGGATAACTGGGCCAGCGGCTCCAGCGCGAACGAGAGGTACGCAAAAATATCCAGGGAACCCTGCTGGTAGTCCCGATAGAAGCGGTCGTTCTCGCTGCGGAACCGCTCCCCATCCACACAATCACGCGCTACCAGGAATTCACCCCAGGCGTGGTCGCTATCGCCACCAATCAGCGTGTTGTCCAGGTCAAAAATCGCCAGCTGCACAGAAATCTCCTTAGTTGACTATAGGGCACCGGTGGCGCACAGGTTGCCCTGCCGGGAAATTTTTTGCGCCGAATTCAGACCCGCTCACACCCGGGTGCGGACGGAGGTACCACTTCCGTTGGTTGCTGTCCCTTTTTCAGGGCGTGAGATTTTACCTTGCTGGCCAATACGTTACATCGACCACCTCACTGAATTGCCGTAAACCAGTCCCTGTGGAACAATGCAGGACATTATGGTGCGCTGGGGTTACTCCCCCTCGACGATTTGCGCACCGGCAAAATTGAGGACGGTATTTTGGGCGACGGCAAGCAGACACCCGCCGGGCGAAAGCACCGCCGCAGACCCGCCAGATCTTCCGCGCGCAATGACCGCCCCAACGGCGGTAAACCCCAACGCAAGGCCGCGGCGGAAACCTCTGGTACAACTTCGGGCAACGACAGCAACATCGACAGCGAGGGCTTCCGTCCCAACGTCGGTATCATTGTTCTGAATGAGCGCGGCCAGGCTCTCTGGGCGCGCCGGGTAGGCGGAAAGGACGCGTGGCAATTCCCGCAGGGGGGCATCAACCCCGGCGAATCCCCGGAGCAGGCGTTGTACCGGGAACTCTACGAAGAAGTAGGGCTGACCAGAAGTCAGGTGACCCTGCTCGGCAGCACCCGCGGCTGGCTGCGCTACCGGCTGCCGCACCGACTGGTGCGACGCCGCTCGGAGCCTCTGTGCATCGGCCAGAAGCAGAAATGGTTTCTGTTACAGCTGAATGCCGAGGAAAGCAACATCAGTTTCAATAACGGTTACAAACCGGAATTTGATCACTGGCGGTGGGTGAGTTACTGGCACCCTCTGACCAAAGTGGTGACCTTCAAGCGGGAGGTTTACCGGCGCGCCCTTACAGAGCTGGCGCCCACGCAAATACAATTGGAGAGACGCTGGCTGAAACGCGACCAGTAACCCGCACAGGCGGTGCCGCGATGAACGCCAGGCCCGCCCGGGAACGCGCCCAGCAGCGACGACGCCGGCATCGGGCCGGCACGGATTTCGGCGAGGAAAGCCATTTTGCTCGGATCACTGCGCAGTATTGTTCAGGAAGTTAACACCGCACGGGACCTGCCCTCGGCGCTGGATATCATTGTCCGGCGGGTGCGCGACGTTATGCAGACCAAGGTCTGCTCGGTATATCTGCGCGACAAGCACTCCGGCAATTATGTATTGATGGCCACCGAGGGCCTCAACCAGGACTCCGTGGGCCAGGTACATATGGCCCCCGGGGAAGGCCTGGTGGGCAATGTGGCCACCCGCGAAGAGCCGATCAACCTGGAACACGCCGAGGCCCACCCCGCGTACCAGTACTTTCCCGCCACTGGGGAGGAACGGTTTTCCGCGTTTCTCGGCACCCCCATCATCCACCACCGCAATGTCCTGGGTGTACTCGTGGTACAGCAGGCCGAGCGCCGCCGTTTCGACGAGGGTGAAGAAGCCTTTCTGGTCACCCTGTCGGCCCAGCTTGCCGGGGTCATCGCCCACGCCGAAGCCACCGGCGCCCTGGCCACCATGGGGCAGCAGCGCAATGAAGCCAAGTTCAGCGGTCTCGCCGCCTCCCCGGGCATTGCCATCGGCCGTGCACATATCGTCGCGCCGCCAGCCAACCTCGCCACAGTGCCCTTCGCCTGTTCGATGGATGTGGATGCGGAACTGGCCCTGTTCCAGCAGGCCCTGGCCGCAGCGCGCAGCGAAATCCGCGAAGTGGGCGAGCGCCTCAAGAACGACCTGAACAAAGAAGAGCGCGCCCTCTTCGACGCCTATATCAGCATGCTCGACGACAGCTCCATCGCCGTCGAGGTGTGCGAGCGCATCCGCCAGAAGCTCACCGCCAGCCGCGCCTGGGCCGAGGTCATGCTGGAACATGTGCGCCGTTTCGAAGCCATGTCCGACTCCTACTTCCGCGATCGCGCCGCCGATGTGCGCGACCTGGGTGCGCGGGTTCTGATGCACCTGCGCCAGCAGGAACAGAGCCAGCGGGATTACCCCGCCAACACCATCCTTATTGGCGAGGAGCTGACCGCATCGGTACTTGCCGACGTGCCGCGGGAAAAGCTCGCAGGCCTGGTCTCGGTAAAGGGCTCGTCCAACAGCCACGTCGCCATCCTCGCCCGCGCCATGGGTGTGCCCGCGGTAATGGGCGCACAGGAACTGCCCTGGGAGCAGGTCGATGGGGTCGACATGATCGTCGACGGTTACCGCGGCGACCTGCACCTGCAACCGGGCCCCGAGCTCCGCCGCCACTATGAAGCCATTGTCGCCGAAGAGCGCGAACTGGCGCGCAACCTCGACCACCTCGCCAAGCTGCCCGGGGAAACCGCCGACGGCCACCGGGTGCGTCTGTGGGTCAACACCGGCCTGATGGCTGATGTCGTGCGCTCCCTGGAGCGCGGCGCCGAAGGTGTCGGCCTCTATCGCACCGAAGTCCCCTTCCTGCTGCGCGACCGCTTCCCCTCGGAAGAGGAGCAGCGGGAGATTTACCGTGAACAGTTACAGGCCTTCGCCCCGCGCCCGGTGACCATGCGCACCCTGGATATCGGCGGCGACAAAGCCCTTACCTACTTCCCCATCGAGGAAACCAACCCCTTCCTCGGCTGGCGCGGCATCCGTGTCACCCTCGACCACCCCGAAATTTTTTTGGGACAAGTGCGCGCCATGATGAAAGCGAGCCTCGGGCTCGACAACCTGCGCATCATGCTGCCGATGATCACCGGCGTCAGCGAAGTGGAAGCCGCGCGCAAACTGGTCAACCGCGCCTACGACGAACTGATCGACGAAGGCTACGCCATCAAACGCCCGCCGCTGGGCATCATGATCGAAGTCCCCTCCGCGGTGTACCAGGCCCGCGAACTGGCCAAGCGCGTCGACTTCATGTCCGTGGGCAGCAACGACCTCACCCAGTACCTGCTCGCCGTCGACCGCAACAACAGCCGCGTGGCCAGTATCTACCACAGCTTCCACCCCTCGGTACTGCAGGCACTGCTGCAGGTAGTCACCGCCTGTCACGAGACCAGCACCAAGGTGGGTATTTGTGGTGAACTGGCGGGAGACCCGGGCGGCGCACTGCTACTGGTGGCCATGGGCTACGACGTCCTCTCCATGAACGCCACCAACCTGCCGCGGGTGAAAGCGGCCCTGCGGGAAGTCAACAAATCCGACCTGGACCGCTTGCTACAACAGATACTGACCATGGAAAGTCCGGAGCAGATTGAAGAAAAACTGCACGGGTATTTGCAGGATCTGGGGATTGGCGGGTTGGTGCAGCCGCAGAAGGCGGAAGCGAGTTCAGATTCGTAATTCAGTAGATTGGCACAATGCGAAATGCGCAGGTGTGGATACCGTGTATAGCCTTGCGAGACCTTCCGCGAGAGGGACCTCGCGGAAGAGCCCCCATGGATGGGTTCACGGCGTGTCTCGCAAGGCTATACACGGTAGCCGCGCCGCCACTAAACCAGTTCAGAACGAAAAACGCCGGGCAATTGCCCGGCGTTTTTGTTTGCGGAGTCGAAGACTGTGATCAGTCGTCGTTCTCTGCCTTGTACGCGTCCGCGTCCAGCAGCTTCTCCAGCTCGCTCTCGTCGCTCGGCTTGATCTTGAAGAACCAACCGTCGTCGTACGGGCTGGAGTTCACGGTTTCCGGCTCGTCTTCCAGTGCTTCGTTGATCGCAATCACCTCACCGGAAATTGGCGCATAGATATCGCTCGCCGCCTTCACCGACTCAACCACACCCGCCTCTTCACCGGCAGACACCGTCTGGCCCACTTCCGGAGTTTCAACGTAAACCACATCACCCAGCGCATCCTGGGCGTGATCGCTGATGCCTACGGTAACAGTGCCATCTTCTTCCAGGCGCGCCCACTCGTGGCTGGAAGCGTATTTCAGTTCGCTGCGAATCTCGCTCATGGGTTCTTCCCTCAGATAAGCTCAAAAAATACTGTAAACAGTCTATCCATTTGTCAGGCCAAAAGCCCAACCCCGTGCTCACACCAGCGACTTGCCGTTGCGCACAAAACTCGGTTTAACCACCCGCACCGGGATCAGCTTGTTGCGGATCTCCACCTGCGCAGAATCACCTACATTCACCGGCACCCGGGCCATCGCAACGGAAAAGCCCAATGTCGGAGAGAAAGTGCCGCTGGTGATGATACCGCGGCGATCACTGCCGTCCACCACAACCTGCTGGCCCGCACGCAGAACACCGCGCTCCTCCAGTACCAGGCCCACCAGCTTGTTTTCCACACCGGCGGCTTTTTCCTGCTCCAGCGCCTCGCGACCGATGAATTTACGATCTGCCGGTTCCCAGGCAATGGTCCAGGCCATATTGGCCTGCAGTGGGGAAGTGTCATCGTCCATTTCATGGCCGTACAGGTTCATACCCGCTTCCAGCCGCAGGGTATCCCGCGCGCCGAGACCACAGGGCGCCACACCAGCGTCCGCCAGCGCGTGCCAAAAGCCTGGTGCATCTTCATTGTTCAGCATGATTTCCAGACCGTCCTCACCGGTGTAACCGGTGCGCGCCACAAACCAGTCGCCACGGGCCACACTGTTGAACACCTTGAGACCGTCGATCGCCGCCGTCCAGTCGATACCCAGTACTTCCTTTACCTTAGCGATGGCCTCCGGGCCCTGAATCGCCACCATCGCCAGATGCGGGCGTTCGGTCAGGGTTACGTCAAAAGCCTTGGCCTGCTCGCTCATCCACGCCAGATCCTTCTCGCGAGTAGCGCAGTTCACCACAACCCGGTAGCCGGGATCGCGTAAATACACGATCAGGTCGTCCACCACGCCCCCACTCTCATTCAGCATGCCGGTATACAGCGCCTTACCCGCATTACCATCCAGCTTGGCCACGTCATTGGCCAGCAGGATGCGCAGATAATCCCGAGCACCTTCGCCATCGACATCCACCACGGTCATGTGAGAAACGTCAAACATGCCCGCGGACTTGCGCACCTTGTGGTGCTCTTCCAGCTGTGAGCCGTAGTGCAGCGGCATATCCCAGCCACCAAAGTCCACCATCTTGCCGCCCATGGCGACGTGGGCATCATAAAGCGCGGTTTTGTTTCCCATTCTGAGCTGAATCCCGTGTCGGTTATTGTCTGTCGAGCATTTGCCTGAAAGCCGCGTATTCTAACGGCCGTGTTACCGGGCTTACCAGATGCCGATACTCTGCAAAGACTAGCAGCCGCAGTGAAAAATATGCTTTGCCATGACTTATGGAGCGCAATGTCAGCCGCCGCCCGCTTTCCGCGCGCCTGTGGCCGGACCTTGTCTGGGCGGGTTATCACGCGCTCGCTATATAAATATGCGAAAAAAGAACTTTTGGCGCTAAGGGGTTTACAGTAGCTTTAACCGTCAAATGGGCCTCTCAGGCCTTCTCACCCGTTACCTACTCAATAAATACACCGCTATGGATTGGTCTGGCTGGTTTTCACTCTTTCTTGTCTTCGCCGTACTGGCCACACTGATCTTTACCCGCGTCCACGCGTATCTGGTGATGATGGCGGCGCTCACCCTGCTGAGCGTTACCGGTATTCTGTCACCCGAGGAGGCCCTGTCCGGTTTCAGCAACAGCGGCCTGATTACCGTCGCCGCCATGTTCGTGGTGGCCACCGGCATCCACGCCTCCGGTGGGATCGACATGATGGTGAAACACCTGCTGGGGCGCCCCAAAACCACCCGCTCCGCCATGATGCGGGTATTCGCGCCGGTGGTGGCCCTGTCCGGCTACCTCAACAACACGCCGGTGGTGGCCACCATGATTCCCGCCCTGAACGCCTGGGCCAAGCGAATCGATGTGCCCCCCTCCAAGCTGATGATTCCGCTCAGCTACGGCGCCATTCTCGGTGGCACCCTCACGCTTATTGGTACCAGTACCAATCTGGTGGTCAACGGCCAGTACCAGTCGATCACCGGCAATGAGGGCTTCTCTCTGTTCTCAATTGCCGCCGTGGGCCTGCCCGCGGCACTGGTTGGCATAGCATTCATGCTGATCTTTTTCCCGCGCTGGCTGCCGGATCGCCGCGAAATACAGCCGTTTGGCAATTTGCGGGAGTTCACTCTGGAAGTGGCGGTGGACAACAAAGGGCCGCTAGTGGGCCAGACCGTGGAAGACGCCGGGCTACGGGGGCTGCGTCGGGTGTATCTGGTGGAAATTGATCGGGACAACCGGGTGATTACGCCGGTGCGTTCGGAAGAAAAGCTGCGCGGCGGCGATCGTCTGGTGTTTGCCGGCGACACCGAAGCCATTTCCGACCTGCTGCGTATGCGCGGCATTGTGCCCTCGGATCACGACCACGAGGAAGCCGCGCTCAAGGGCGGCTTTGAGGAGCGCAGTCTGGTGGAGGTGGTGGTTTCGCCGCACTGCGAGGTGATCGGCAGCACCATCCGCGATGCCCAGTTCCGCAAGCGTTACGGCGCCGCGGTATTGGCGGTGGCGCGTCAGGGGGAACGTGTTTCCGGCAATCTGGGCAGCACGAAACTGAAAGCCGGTGACACATTACTGCTGGAGGCGCGCCCCGGTTTCGTGTTGCGCCAGCGCTACAGCAAGGACTTTCTGCTGATCAATGATCTGGAGGCGGAAAGCCCGCGCCATGAAAAAGGCCTCACCGCCTGGCTGATCCTGATCGCCATCGTGCTGGCAGCAGCTTCCGGTGTGGTCAGTATGCTGAATGCTTCGCTGATGGGCGCCGGCGCCATGCTGGTAGCCCGTTGTTGCTCGGTGAACCAGGCACAGAAAAGCCTCGACCTTCCGGTGCTGATCACCATCGCTGCCTCCTTCGCCCTTGGCGTTGCCCTGCAGAAAACCGGCGTGGCGGCGATGTTGGCAGAAGGCGTCATCTCTCTGTCTTCCGGCCACCCCTGGTTGATGCTGATTCTGGTATACCTGTGCGTTTCTCTGCTCACCGAGATGGTGACCAACAACGCGGCGGCCATCATCATGGTGCCGATTGTTCTGCAGATTACTGCCAGCGCCGGGCTAAACCCGGAGCCGTTTATGTTTGCAGTGATGATGGCAGCATCTGCCAGCTTTGCCACGCCACTCGGGTACCAGACCAACCTGATGGTATACGGCCCTGGTGGCTACCGTTTTTCCGATTACCTGAAGGTGGGTATCCCCATGAACCTACTGGTCGGTGCCGTGACCATCACGGTATTGCTGACCAACTGGAACCTGGTATTGGGCTGATCTTCAGAGCGGTCGATCCAGGCACAAATATTTGTGGCGCGGTGGTGCGGGCGGGGTTATAAAGTCCGCCCTGTTCAACCCGCTGTGCCTGGCACCATGCCAACTCCCCTTCCTGCGCAGCTTTTGCGGAACCGATCTGTTTGAACGCTGCATTTTCCACTGCGGAGCTACTCCCGCAGGCTGATACCGAGCGCGAACGGCGCCGTGGCCCCGATGGCGACGATCCACTGGACCGCATTGCGTCCGCTCTGCGTGAGACCGGCTATATTGTGCTGCCGGCTCCGCTGCCACCCTCTCTTTTGGGCTCCATGTTGCGGCATTTCCGCTCCATTGACCGCACACGCTTTCAGTCCGCGGGCATTGGTCGGGAACAGGAGCACCAGCTGAACCAGTTTGTACGGAGCGATGAGATTTTCTGGCTGGACCGTTCGAATCCAGCGGTGGCAGCGTATCTGAGCTGGGCGGAAACATTGCGACTGGGACTGAACCAGCGGCTGTTTCTGGGGCTGTTCGATTACGAATGTCACTACGCGCGCTACGATCGCGGGAGTTTCTACAAGAAGCACCTGGATGCGTTCAAGGGCAGCACCAACCGGGTAGTGAGTACGGTGCTCTACCTGACGCCGAACTGGCAGCCGCAGGATGGCGGTGAGCTGCAGATCTATGCGCCTGACAGTGATGAGGTGATCGAGAAGGTGGCCCCGCGTTTTGGCCAGATGGTGATTTTCCTTTCCGAGGAATTCCCCCACGAAGTCCTCACCAGCCACCGCCCCCGCTACAGCGTTACCGGCTGGTTCCGGGTGAACAACAGCCTTGGAGAGAATATTGATCCGGCCCGCTGAGCTCTGAGGCTCGATCTATTTATGTGGCGGCCCTGCTGCCGGGACAACCTTCTGAGACACGAGCTAGGCGCCCCCCCTCAACCCATCCATGGGGGCTCTTCTGCGAGGTCCCTCTCGCGGACAAAACGAAGTTTTGGACGCCGAAGGCGCCCGCAGGGTGAGGGCCTTAGCCCGAATCAACGTCTCAGAAGGTTGTCCCGGCATCAGGGCCTTCTCGGCAGCTTTCGTGAAATTAATGCACCGCCGCCA
Source organism: Microbulbifer sp. ARAS458-1 (assembly GCF_045348205.1). Lineage (NCBI taxonomy): Bacteria > Pseudomonadati > Pseudomonadota > Gammaproteobacteria > Cellvibrionales > Microbulbiferaceae > Microbulbifer > Microbulbifer sp. ARAS458-1. Next base: position 79,891 of record NZ_CP155838.1, read on the forward strand.
CTTCCCGCACCATAGCCGCCATATTCGCCGGGCGATCAATGGGGAAATCGAGATGCAGGCGCGCGCTCACATCTTCCGCACTGATCACACCGCGCACGTGGTGGTTGTCGGTATCCACAACCAGGCAGTGACGCTGTCCACTCTGGCGCATGGCAAGCAGTACATCGCGAATTTTTGCACCCCGTAACTGGCCGAGTTTCATTTGCTGCAACTGGTTCCGGCGCTGCATTAAATCGCCCACGGTCAGGTCGCCGCGCACCTGTCCTGCCGCCACCCGCTGCATGACTCTCTGATAAGAGACGTCTTCGGCGGTGAGCAGCCCGATAAAATCTCCGCGATGATCCATCACCAGTACCCAGGCGAGATGGCCGGTGCGCAGGACCTGGGCTGCGTCCAGAGCAGAGACGGAAGCGGTGAGTACCGCGGGGTGGTGCTTTTTGAAATCGGTGACAAATTTCAGTGCCGGCGAGTCCAGGCTCAGTTCGTGAAACTCTTCCGGGAATACCAGTTTGTCCAGGTCTTGCAGGGGAGCCAAATCCAGTTTTTTCATAGTAGTACTTCTCTTTTTTCGGGCGCACGCTGCCGCTGTCGGGGCGGACAATAGAATGCGCGCTCGTAGCCCGATAATGCGTGAGGTATTGAACGCAACAAAAGCGCGGCCAACACCAGTGATTTATTGGATAAAAAGAAAATTACTACCGGACGGGTGGCCCGCGGATGGTGTGTGCAGCAGGAGCTGCTGACAAGATGGGGGATGCAAAAATTTTCGCAGGCGCGACGAGCGGACCCTCGGTGTCGAAGGTGGCCTGAGGCGCAACCGCAGCCGAATCTTTCTCAATCTGTGGCGGTTCACCATCTCGTTGCAACAGGACACGGACAACCTTATCGGCGGAATCCAGCTGTACTCCCGCCGGCTCTGCGCGGCCTTCGGCGCAGAGTAGCAAGGATTGCATCAGTATCAGCAGAATTCCGAAACGCACGCTACAGATCTCTAGATGGGCTTAACGTTTTTCTCAATCTCGTTATGCGCCCTGTCAGGTTGTTATTCAAGGGGAGTTGCGACGAACGGTTTATTTTTTTCGTTTTTTTGACACCGCATCCGTGTCGCTATCCTTCGCGGTAGAGCCTTCGGCTTGTGACACCTGCTGCTTCAGTTGGTTAACCTCGGACTTCACCTGCTGCTCGAGTTTTTCCTGTGGCCAATCGTCTTCCTGCACTTCCTGAGCAGCCTCATCCACGCGCAGGCCATGGCGCTTGGCGCGGATCCGCCACAGGCGTTTGGCTACCTGCTGGCGATCCGGGGTTTTATCCGCTTCATCGACGATTTCTTCACCCAGTAGGGTTTCGAGAATATCCTCCAGCGCCACCAACCCCTCCAGACTGCCGTACTCATCGACAACGGCACTGATCTGCACGCGACGGGACAGCATCTTTTGAAAAACCTGATAAATGGGCGCGGTCTCCGGCAGCATCAATAGATCGCGACGCAGGTTACGCAGAGTGTCTTCAAGATCACCCCGTGCGTAGGCCTGTAGTAAATCCTGCTTGAGCACAAAGCCCACCACCAGGTCGGGATCGTCCTGCTCGTATACCGGAATACGGGAAAAGCGACTCTTCTCCACTTGCTCATAGGCTTCGGCGACGGTCATGTCCTGAGACAGGGAGAACACCACGGTGCGTGGCGTCATCACCTCACGAACCGTGTGATCGCGCAGGGTGAAGAACAGGTTGTGCAGAATACTGGATTCGCGACTCTCCAGCTGGCCCTCCGCCTCGCCAATTTCCGCCATCACCGCAAACTCCTCGCGGCTGAAACCTGTCAGCGTGGTGCCGTGTGCGAGACCGCGGGTGAGCCATTCCGACAACCATACGAAGGGCTTTAGTACCATCACTAGGTAACGCAGGGTAAACGCGGTGATCGGTGCCAGCTGACGCCAGTAGACCGCGCCCAGGGTCTTGGGAATGATCTCGGAAAATACCAGAATCAGCAGGGTGAGAATCGCAGACGCGATCCCGAGATACTGATTGCCGAACACCGCAGCCGCCTGCGCCCCGGCACCAGCGGCACCGACTGTATGAGCGACGGTATTAAGTGTCAGAATGGCAGCCAGCGGGGCGTTGATGTCTGCTTTCAGCTCACTCAACAGTTTCCCGGAGGCATGCCCTTCCCGCTCCAGCAGCTGAATATAAGGGCGGGTGACACTCAGGATGACCGACTCTGCGATGGAACACAGAAAAGAAAATCCCAGAGCGACGAGGACGTAGATAATCAGTAATAGCATTGTCTGTCAGAAAGGTTGCCGGCGATGGTGAGTCGCATCATCGTTTTTTTTTGACGGCGGCGCAAAGTATCGGCTACCACCGGCCAGACAGAACACCAGTCCCAGTGCAAGCCCCGCTACAAAACCACCCACATGGGCGGCGTTGGCAATACCCCCGGGAATGAAATAATCCACCACGCCAAGCATGCACACCAGCAGCCACACCACCGATAACCAGAGCAGTGCGCCGGGCACATCACGCCACTGGGGCTGGAAGCGCTGAACCACCAATGCACAGCCGATCAGTGCATATACCACACCAGACATACCACCAAACAGGCTCTGTGGAGAGGAATAATACTGTGCGAGGTTGGCCGCGGGGGCACTGACCAGCACCAGTAAAGCAAACCACAGGGACCCGGCTCGCGCTTCCAGTGAGCGGCCGACAATCCAGATTCCCAGACTGTTGAACAGTGCATGGGGAATTGAAAAATGCACCATCGCGGGGGACCAGAGCCGCCAGTACTCACCCTGCGCCAGATGCAATCCCAGGGTGCTGCCGGGCAATTCCAGATCGCCACTCGGCTGCGGAAAAATAAGTAACGGTTCCCCCCAGCCCTGGCGCAGCATAAACCAGCCGATAAAACACAGCGCAATCAATAGCAGCGACACCGGGGTCTGCTGCAGTGGCCACTGGGGAATCACACTCACAGGGGGTCGCTGCACCGGATCTGTCGCGCCGGTGCGCTCTTCAGTGCCAGGTGCAGTATCTACTTCAGCCGCCTGCCGCCCCCCGTCATCAACCGTTTCGGTACCCGCCTGTGAATCCACCGCCGCCCCCGCCTGCGGGTACTCCGCGCCAGGGTCATGTACGTGCACAGTCACCTCTGCCAGATCAACTCCGCCTTCCTGCCAGCGTGTCAGCAACTGGCGCATGGGATCCACCAGCTGCGGTGCGAGGCTCGCTACCACCTGGGTGTTATTTTCCTCGGTGATACGCAGGGGTAATTGATGGCGGCGAATAAATTCCGCCAATGGCGACAGATCTTTGCCCAGCGGGAAATCGCAGACAGTTATCCAGTTACTCAAACGGCGCCCCTACTCGGTGAATACACATGAAAATCAGTGGCAGACTCTAACAAAAAACGCGGCTGGTGCGCCGCGTTTTCGAGATTCATCATCCGTGATTCATTCACACAGACATGGCCCGCATGATGATGCGTTTTTTCAACATTGGACTCGCATCCACCATACTCAGCCCCGTATTGCGCAGCCAGCGCCAGTGCAGGTCACCCGCGCCAAACAGCGACTTGAAGGTGCTCATTGCCTTCAGGGTGGACGCATTTTCACCGCGACGGCGGCGCTGGTAACGGGACAGTACTGACGCGTGTGCCGGAGAAATATTGCGCTCGAGCGCCCGTCCAACCTCCTCCGCCAGTACCCGGGCGTCCATCATGCCCAGGTTGACCCCCTGGCCTGCGAGGGGGTGGATGCTGTGAGCCGCATCCCCCACCAGTACCGCACCGGGGCCGTAATAGGACTCCGCGTGACGGGCACGCAGGGCAAAGGAAAAACGTTCGCCCACCGATTCAATACCGCCGAGACGGCTTTCAAACGCCTTTTCCAGGTTCAGCGCGAATGCCTTGTCATCCAGCATCACCAATTCACGGGCAAGGCTGTCATCGGCGGACCACACCACCGCACAGTGACGATCATCACCCAGCCCAGACAGCGGCAGAAACGCCAGCGGTCCGCTATCCAGGAAGCGCTGCCAGGCGGTGTTCTGATGCGATTTTTCACACCGCGCCACGCATACCAGTGCGGTCTGCTGGTACTCGACATCCCGCGTGCGAATGCGCAGCAGATCTCGTACCCGCGAGCGCACACCATCGGCACCCACCAGCAATCGGGTGGTAAGCACTGGAGCCTGTTCCTCCAGCCCTTCTACCTGCTCACGGTTCGGATCCCGTGACTGCAAATGCCAGAGACCGCAGTCGCGCCACCAGCTTTCCAGCTTGAATCCGGTGACCATGTCCACATTGGGAAGCGCATCAATGCGCTGACGCAGCGCCTGGAGAATCACGTTGTTCTCCACAATGTGCCCCAGGTTGGGTAACTTCACATCGCGGCAATCAAAGTACACCGAGCCGGTGCCCTCGGCGTCCCACACCCGCATCTGCGTATAGGGGCACTCGCGCTTGCCGGCAATCAGCGACCAGGCGCCCGTCTCCTCCAGCAGGTCGCGCGAAGCCTCGGTGAGGGCCACAACCCGGGCGTCGTAGGTATCGGGCCGCACCGGTGGTTCCACCGACGATGCTTCCAACAGCGAAATCCGCAACTGTGGATAACGCACCGCCATCAAAGCGGCCTGCGCCATACCCACCATGCCACCACCGACGATGGTTACGTCCATTCGCTGTCTGTTCATAGGCAGAAAATCTCCGGAATGAAGAGTTGTGAAGGTATCGAGTGACCGCTGCATCGGTCGTACCTGGAATCCGAACCTTTATAGTGTGCGGCGCGCCTAAGCAGTAATTCCTGCCGCCTGGCGGGCAAATGCCGTCCGCGTGGCCGGCGTCAGCGCCAGCCCCAGCAGCCCCAATTGACGCAACCCACTGGTCAACAGGTTGCGGGAGGCAAACAGCGGCGGAATCTTGTCACTGAAGCCAATAGTGAGCTGCTGGTCATGTTGACGTTCGCGCCAATAGGCCTCCAGTAAGTCTAGCTCGCCGGGACCGGTACGGACGAAATCCGGTCCTTTCTCCGCCACTGTCCGACCAATGGTACGGGCCAGACCATCGCAGTCCCGCAGTGTCAGATTAAAACCCTGCCCGGCGACGGGATGCAGGAAATGGGCGCTGTTGCCAACCAGCACTACACCGCGGCGCACCTGTTCCCGGGCCAGTGACAGGGTGAGCGGATAGCTATGGACTTTACCGGCGCGAATAATTCGACCGGCGCGCCAGCCAAAGGTCTGCTGCAGGTGCCGGATAAAATCTCTCTCCGGCAAATCTGCCAGGGATGGTTGCGCGCTTTCCTCACAGGTCCACACCAGTGCAGCACGATGCACCCCGTGCCGTTTGGGCAGCGGCAGCAGCGCCATCGGCCCAGTATCGGTAAAGCGCTCGAAAGCGATGCCGCGATGATCCCGTTGCAGGCCCACGGTCGTTACCAGCGCCTGCTGCTGATAATCCACCTTTGACGTCAAGATGCCGAGCCGGTTGCACAATGCAGAGCCGGCACCATCGGCAATCACCAGCAGGCGGGTTTGCAGGGACGATATGTTATCGGCGCGCTGAATATGCAATTTTGCGCCCGATGACAGCATCTCCACATCCGTTACCTGCGCGTTATCCAGTAGCTGCACCGAAGTCTTTTCCAGTGCCCGATACAGCAGGGGTCCAAGGACCGCATTCTCGATCACGGCCCCGAGCATTCCGTCGAAGCTCGCGGCTTTTTCCCGACGCGCATCGAGACTGGCACCAAGGCTGTGCCCACGATCCGACACCTGTACCTGGCGGATCGGCTCGGCAAATTCCTGCAGTGCCGGCCACAGCCCCAGTTGCGAAAAAATACTCAGGCTGCCCGCTGCAATGGCGGTGGCACGGGTATCAAAACTCGGCAGAGTGAGCGGTGTTTCCACCGCGGAAACGGACTGACGCTCTAGCAGGGCAACGTTCAGCTGGGGACAATGATGGGCCAGCAGCAATGCGAGACTGGCGCCGGCCATGCCGCCGCCAACAATCGCGATATCCGTATCCTGAATGGATTCCGTCACAGCAGAGCCTCCTGTACAAGATCTCCGGCGCTCATGAGATGTTCGATATCGGCAATGGTTTTCGGCGCTGCCGCAGACAATACCCTGTTGCCATCTTTGGTCAGGGCCACGTCGTCCTCGATTCGAATACCGATACCGCGGAATTTTTCCGGCACCGAGGGCGCATCTGCAGCAATATAGATTCCCGGCTCCACTGTCATGGTCATACCCGCTTCCAGCTGGCGCCACTGTCCATGCACTTTATAGTCGCCAACATCGTGTACATCCATCCCCAGCCAGTGGCCGACCCGATGCATATAGAATTGCCGATAGGCGCCCGATTCGATCAGGCCGGAAACCTCCCCCTGGAGCAGACCAAGATCTTTCAGCCCCTGCACAATAATCTCCACGCTGGCGAGGTGAGGCTGATCCCAGTCATTGCCCGGCAGACACTGGGCGATTGCCGCCAGCTGACTGGCGAGCACAATTTCATACACCGCTTTTTGCGCACCACTGAAGCGACCATTGACGGGAATCGTACGGGTAATATCGGCGGCATAGCCGCGGAACTCACAGCCCGCATCAATCAGCACCAGATCACCGCTTTTCAGTTGCGCATTATTGGCGATGTAGTGCATCACCAGTGCGTTGCCCCCACTGCCGACGATACTCGGATAGGCGGGCTGTCGCGCGCCGGCACTGGTAAAGGTATACAGTAACTCCGCTTCCAGCTCATACTCAAACATGCCCGGGCGACATACCTGCATCGCACGGCAATGCCCCTGCGCGCTGATTTCCGCAGCCCGCGCCATCAGGCGGACCTCCGCCGCACTCTTGTACAGACGTAAATCGTGTAACAGCGGATCGAGCGTCCGCATCTGCGGTGCTCCACTGCTCCCAGGGGCGCACTCAATGGCCTGTAGATACGACTGCAGGCGCCGATCCAACTGTGGAAAACGCCCCATGGTGAAACAGATGAAATCTTTCCCTTCCAGCAGGCCCGGGAGGATATCGTCGAGGTCACCAATGGGGAATGCATCGCTCAGGCCGCAATGTGCCGCAGCCCGCTCCGGCCCCAGCCGCGGGCCATCCCACATTTCTTTTTCCTCATCGCGCTCACGACAAAACAGCAGTGTTTCTCCCTGCTCGCGTCCCGGGGCCAGCACCAGCAGAGACTCCGGTTCGTCGAAACCGCTCAGGTAGAGAAAGTCGCTGTCCTGGCGAAATGGAAAATAGGTATCCCGGGAACGCAGCTGTTCGCGGGCAGACGGCACAATGGCCACACTGTTTTCCGGCATGGCATCCAGCAGGCGCTGGCGGCGACGCGCGTATTCGGCTTTAGAAATATTCATTGGTGAGCAGTAGCGCCAGGGTCAGAGATACATCAGTGCAGTGTGGGTCCGGAGGAAGAATCGCCGCCCGCGGCAGGAGCGCCGTTGCACTCCACAAATATATTCAGTGCCCCCATACGCACATACTCCTGCACCTCAAACAACTGGCGCTCCTGCTCAACATCATTCTCCATTCCCTCTGCATCCAGCTGGGCAATTTCCGCCATATCTTTCAGCGCTTCACTGCTCGTGGGCAGTAGTTCACCCGCGTACTTGCCGACACCGAAACCGTGCAGGAAACCTTCGCACCAGAGACACAGAGTCTGGCCGCGTTCGGCCAGCGCATCGCTGTCACTGAGCAGGGGCTGAAAAGAAAACTCTTTATCGGTGAAGTCCGCCAGGCTTTTTTCTACCAGTGTCTGCACGTTACTGTTCAGATCAGCGGGCACCCCGTCGAGATCGAGAAATTCCGCTGCCTCTTTCTGCCAACGGGACTTATCCGGGCGCGCGCCCGCCGCCAGTACACCGCAAATAAATCCGTGCAATTCACTGGGACCGATTCTGCCGCCGGCGGCGACGATCTGGTTTGCCAGATCATCAAACGAGATCTTAGTTACGGACTTTGCGGATCCAGCGGACATAAATACTCCAAATGCATAGACGATACGGCAGACGATATGCCGAAAATTTGAACGGCCGCCAAGAATTCGCGCTAGTCTCACGGGATAATCCGACAAGAGCAACCGAATGTGTGAATATTTCACCAAACTGGTGAAATATTGGCTAGGCAACGGCCAGCGCGAACTTGAGTACGCACAAACCGTAATAGTAGGTAATTGACCCTAAATTTCACCGGCAATATAGTAGCGGAATCCCCCGGCTAGGGAACCTCTGTCAGGTTTCTGTCAGGTTAACGGAGCGGGCGGTGCACCGAATACGCAGGAATTATGGACAAGATACAGGCGTTAGAACTCAAGCTGGATACTCTGATCCAACAGTATCAACAGCTGGCAGCCGACAACCGCGCCCTGCGCGAGCAGGAAGGCCAGTGGCAGCAGGAGCGCCAACGGCTGATAAAAAATAATGAAATTGCCCGCACACGCGTTGAAACCATGATCAATCGCCTGAAGGGCCTGAGCCAAGAAAACGCATGAGCAGTAAACCGAACCAGTCCGTCGCGGTCACGATACTCGATAAAGAGTACCGGGTAGCCTGCTCCGAAGACGAGCAGGCCGGCCTGCAGGCGTCGGCGAAACTGCTTAATGAACGCATGGCAAAAATCCGCAATGGCGGTACCGTCATCGGCGCTGAGCGTATTGCCGTGATGGCGGCACTGAATATTGCCCATGAACTGATCCAGGCCAAAGCCGGGTTGGCGCGCCAACCGGTTGAAGAGCAGATGCTCGACCGCCTGCACGAAAAAGTTCAAGCGGCACTGAGCAAATTCGACAACCTCTGAACGGCATAAATAACCAATTACGGTTGTTGCCTTCGATGCCGTTCGCAGCGGTTCGAATCACTTGAACTCCTTTCGCTTACACCTCCCTATTGCCCTTGACGATTGCAAAAAAGACCCTTTTGGCGCGAAAGTGCGTTTAGCCAAGATGGGTGCCAAGAGGTATACTGCTTACTCGCCCTGAAGTGTTGGCCAGTTGACTATGTCCTGAGCCGATAATTCTACCCTGGAGGTTCCCAGCGGATGTTGGTGTGCAAGTCCGCCATGTAGCGGAAAGCCTTATGCATTCCGGGAACCCCCACCTTGAGCCTTACGGTTCAAGGCTATGTCTTCAGCCGCATCTTCGGGGCTCCTAATTCTTGTCATACCGGCGGAGTCGGGCTTTCCGCATGGAGCATCAGCCGCCGGTGATTGCAGCGCGCCCATGTCAGACTCCGCCACATTGCTATCTGCTCTGCCCGCCAAAACACAATTGCGCAAACAGATCCGCGCCGCTCGCCGGGGGCTGACCACCAATCAGCAGCGAAGGGCCAGCCGCCGGCTCTGCCAGCGTTTGGCACGCAGCCCCGAAATGCAGCGGGCACGCCATATCGGCATCTACTGGCCAATGGATGGCGAAATCGACCCGCGCCCCCTGTTGGCCCGCTTTCCCGGCAAACATTTCTACCTGCCGGCACTACCGCGCCCCGGGCGCACCACCATGACCTTTATCCATTGGCCCGGAGCCCTTCTGCGCTACCGTAACCGCTATGGAATTCCCGAACCGGTGATCGGGGGCGGCGCCGTTCGCGCGCCACAGAAGCTGGATATGGTGCTGGTGCCGCTGGTGGCCTTCGACCCGAGCGGGGCACGGCTGGGAATGGGTGCGGGCTACTACGACCGCACCTTTGCCTTCAAACACCTGCGCCCGGGCAGCGGTCCGCAACTGGTCGGCGTGGCACATCAACTGCAGTGCGTGCCGAAGTTACCGGCAGAGAGCTGGGATATACCGCTGGCCCTGGTGGCGACGGATCAGCGTCTTTACCGCTGTCGCTGAGCAGCCCGCGGCCCAACCAACCCTTCATGCGACCAACAAGCAGATACAAAAAAGCCGGCCCCTGTTTCCAGGGGTCGGCTTTTTTGTTTGGCATAAGGCCTACGGGCGGAGCGGTCAGCGAGTGACAACTCCCTGCTGAAGGGCCGCCGGGACGTCAGCCTCTTCCTGGTCGGAAGAGAACACCTCGGTCAAGCCACTGCTGCTCAGCAGTACGCCCGCAACAAAGACAACTACTGCGAGTGTCAATGCATCGGGTTTCATGGGGACCATCCTGTAGATCTGAATTCTTGTTGTTTTCGGTATCTTCTTGTCGCGCCTGGTGATCTGCGCCACCAGTGGTGAATTGGACCATTACCATCCGGAAAGTTCCTCAAGGGCACAAAAAATCGCACCGTTGATTTCACTGTCCGAAACTGACCAGTAGGGGCCAATTACCGCTCAAAAGATACTCGATCAGTGGCCAAATAGTAACCCGTCAAGCGCTTTTTTTTGAGAGATCCCTCACAAATTACAGATTGCAAGTTCGACAGAGCCAGTTCAGTGATCTACCCGTCGCAAAAACTGGCGACAGGCGCACATTTCACCATCCCACTCAGTCCTTCTGCGCCAGGAAAAAACGATATGCTGGATTCTCCGTCTCATCCCAGAAGGGATAGTGCAGTTTGTCGAGTAACCCATCGAGCTCCGCGCGCTCGTCATCGGCCACCTCCAGCCCCACCAAAACGCGGCCATAAGCCGCCCCGTGATTGCGGTAATGGAACAGAGTGATGTTCCAGCGCCCAGCCAGCTGCTCGAGAAAATTACGCAGGGCGCCAGGGCGCTCCGGGAACTCGAAGCGGTACACCACCTCGTTATCCACACCAGGGGCGCGGCCACCCACCAGGTGGCGAATATGCAACTTGGCCATTTCATTGTCGGTAAGGTCGGTAACCCGGTAGCCGCCACTCTCCAACTGGTGCACCAACTGCGTGCGGTCCGCATCAGTGGTGACCTGCATACCGACGAAAATATGCGCCTCGCCAGAATTGGCGTAGCGATAGTTGAACTCGGTAATGGAGCGGTCACCCAGATCCCGGCAGAACTGCAGGTAACTGCCCGCTTTTTCAGGGATGGTCACCGCCAGCACGGCTTCTCGCTTCTCACCGATTTCGGTGCGCTCGCTGATATAGCGCAGGCGGTCAAAGTTGGTGTTGGCGCCACTGCACACTGTCGCCAGTGCCTGATTCTGTTCGCCGCTCTGCTCTGCGTATTTCTTCAGGCCCGCGAGACCGACGGCTCCGGCAGGCTCGGCAATGGAGCGGGTATCTTCAAAAATGTCCTTGATCGCCGCGCAGATCTCATCGGTGGTGACCGTGATCACCCCGTCGATGGTCTCCCGCAGCACCCGGTAGGTTTCCTCGCCAATCTGCGCCACCGCCACACCGTCGGCAAACAGGCCGACCTGGGGCAGACGCCCGTCGCGGTTGCCCTGATCCATGGCGAGCTTCAGGCAGGCCGCGTCTTCCGGCTCCACCGCATACACCTTGATCTCGGGGCGCACGTACTTGATATAGGCAGCCATACCCGCGGCGAGGCCACCGCCACCCACGGGGATGAACACCGCATCCAGATTGCCCGGCTGCTGGCGCAACAGCTCCATCGCCACGGTGCCCTGGCCGGCGATCACATCGGGATCGTCGTAGGGGTGGATAAACACCAGACCGCGCTCCTCCACCAGCTGTTTCGCCAGTGCCGCGGCTTCATCGAAGGTGTCTCCGTGCAGGACCACTTCCGCACCGCGCATACGCACCGCATTCACCTTGATCGCCGGCGTGGTGGAAGGCATCACGATGGTGGCGCGTACACCGAGCTGTTGCGCGCCCAGCGCCAACCCCTGAGCATGGTTGCCCGCAGAGGCTGCAATCACGCCCTTGGCGCGCTGCTCGGGAGGAAGCTGCAGGAGTTTGTTGTAAGCGCCACGAATCTTGAAGGAGAACACTGGTTGCAGGTCTTCGCGCTTCAGCAGAATACGGTTGCCAAGACGGTGAGAGAGCTGACGCATGGGCTCCAGCGGGGTTTCGATGGCGACATCGTAAATGCGCGCGTCTAAAATGCGCTTGATATAGGACTTGGGCATGGCAGAAATCGGCAGCCGATGAGTGTTTACAAGCCCGCCAGTCTAATCGCTACACAGCAGCAAAGCCACCAACGAGCCACTTTTGCGCGCAAAAATTTTCATTCGCGGGCATTTTGATGGCAAAAATTGCACAAGGACGCATATTTCCTTATGAATCAGGATCAACTCAAGCAGGCAGTCGCGCGCGCCGCCGTGGAATACATCACCCCGATGCTGGAATCCGACACCATTGTCGGCGTCGGCACCGGCTCCACCGCCAACTTCTTTATCGACTATCTGGCCGAGAAGAAAGGACTGTTCGACGGCACCGTTGCCAGCTCGGAGGCCTCCGCCGAGCGTCTCAAATCCCACGGTATCCCGGTGTATGACCTCAATGCGGTAGACACTATCCGCGTGTACGTGGACGGCGCCGACGAGACCAACCCGCTGCTGCAACTGATCAAGGGGGGCGGCGCTGCGCTCACCCGGGAAAAGATCGTTGCCGCCTGCTCCGAAGAGTTCGTGTGCATCGCCGACGACAGCAAGTGGGTAGAAGTATTGGGCAATTTTCCGTTACCGGTGGAAGTCATTCCCATGGCGCGCTCCTATGTGGCGCGGGAAATCGTCAAACTGGGGGGCGACCCGGTGTATCGCGAAGGTGTGACCACCGACAATGGCAATGTCATCCTCGACGTGCACAATATGCAGATCGCCAAACCTCTGGAGCTGGAAGACGCCATCAACAATATCACTGGTGTCGTCACCAATGGGCTGTTTGCCGCACGCCCGGCGGACGTTCTGTTGCTCGGCACAGCCGACGGCGTCAAAACGGTAAAGTCCAAGGTCTGACCCTGACCGAAAACCTGTTATTAGCGAACGAATGATTCACAACAATAAAAAATGTGCCATGGCACTGCTCGCCCTGCCAATCCTGCTGGCAACGGGCTGTGCCACCACGCCCCCGAGCAATACCGACGACCTGTGTGAAATTTTCCGCGAAAAGGATGATTGGTACCACGAAGCCGCGGAATCCGCGCGCAAGTGGAACACCCCCATCGCCACCATGATGGCCACCCTGCACCAGGAATCCCGCTTTGTGCACGACGCCAAGCCACCGCGCACCAAGATTTTGTGGATAATCCCGGGCCCGCGCCCCTCCGATGCCTACGGGTATGCACAGGCCCTGGGCACCACCTGGAAAGGCTACCAGCGCTCCACCGGCAACTACCGCGGGGATCGCGACGACTTTGAAGATGCCATCGATTTTGTCGGCTGGTACCACAACACCAGCCAGCGCCAGTGCCGTATCAAGCCCAACGATACCTATCATCTTTATCTCGCCTACCACGAGGGCCAAGGCGGGTTTAACCGCCGCACTTTCCGCAACAAACAATGGCTAAAAAATGTGGCCAAAAAGGTATCGGCGCGGGCACAGACCTACCAGCGGCAGCTCAACAGTTGCGAGGCCTCGCTGAAAAAACGGAAAAAGTTCCTGGGGCTGTTTTGACCCGATGATTACCAAGCCGAGAAAATTGGCCGTTTAGCGGAGGAAGTGGCGGCGAATTTCCCAACCGCCCCGGAATACCAACTACCCTTTGCAGACAGCGCTTTGCCGCACACCCTCGATCTTTATCGATGCCAAGGCCCTGTAGCCCTCACCCGACGCTGGGCGTGCAACTCCGCACAGATGCGTTTCTTTCCGATAATGAGAGGTGCTCATGAAGCCGACCGTCATCTTTTCCGCCGCTCTCGCCCTGGCTCTCGCTGTATCCAGCGCCTTTGCGGAAACCGCCATATCCGAAGCACAGCTGCAGAAATTTGCCGACGCCTACCGTTCCATTGTGACCCTGAGCCAGGAATACGCGCCGAAGATCAAAGCCGCTGCCGATGCCGCCGCCGCCGAAGCGATCAATGTGGAAGCCCAGAGCAAAATGGTGGCCGCTGTTCAGAGCGCGGGTCTGAGCAAAGAAGAGTACCAGGGCATCGCCACCCAGCTGCGCAACGACCCTGAACTGCTGAAAAAAGTAAACGCGATTCTGCAGAAAGCCGCGACCCCGCAGTAACACGCACGACGGAGCCAACCAGGCTCAATCCGGCGCCGGGATCTGCTCCGGCGCCAGTGCCAGCACCTCGGCAATTGCTACGAGGTTCCCCCGCACCCAGTGGCGGTCGATCGACCCCCAGTCTTTCAGTTCGTAATACCCATCGTTATTGCGCACCCCCTGCTGCACAAATTCCACCAGAGTCCCGTGCCCTGGCAGCCCCTTGGCAATCACATCCTGAATCGTCCGGCGAGGCCAGCCGGTTATGTCCTCCAGCGCAGGGTTATTCGGCCGCGGCAGCCGCTCGATCAGGTAGGCCACCAGTAACCGGCGACAGATGGTGGGGTTGAGGCCGCTGTTCAGGGATTGGGACATAAGACTTCCTTGTATTGGCATTGAAAGGCGGGATTCGGCTGCCCGCTCCCCCTTTGTAGCACACCGAAAGCACACATTCAGCCACGCACCAAAATGCACCACTCTTCCAACAGGCGCGACTTTTTATGCACCTTTTTGCATAATCCGGCCACAGGTATCCAATTAGCAGACAGCGGGAAGCGTGACCGTGGAGACAGAAGAGAAGCCTCAAGAAGTCGAGCAGCGCCAGGAACCCGGCATTCTGGCCGCCGCCGTGTTTGCGCATCTGGCCGGCCCCCGCGCCGCCGGTGTGGACTGTGATCAACTACTGCTGCACGCTGGTATCGACCTGCCCACAGCAATGGCCCCCGACGCCCGAATCGGCCGTGAACAACTGGCACGCCTGCTGCGCCGCCTGTGGGATGAGCTCGGCGACGAGTCCAGTGGCTACCTGGCACGCCCCTGGTTGCCCGGAACCTTCGCCATGATGGGCCATGCCACCATCACCTGTCCCAGCCTGCGCCGTGCCCTGCTGCGCTCGGCGCGCTTTGTGGACATGGTGAGTGACGACCTGCATATCAAGTTGGTGGAAGATGGCGAAGAAGCCCGTCTTATCTTCCACCACGAAAATCGCAAGCAGCTGCCCAACCAGAATTTTGTCGAATCTCTGTCAGTCATCTGGCTGCGTTTTTTCAGCTGGCTGATCGACCGCACCATTCTGCTGGAGCGGGTGCACCTCGCATTCCCACCGCCGGATTACCCGGAAGAATATGCTGATATGTTTCCCTGCCGGCACTATTTCCACCAGCAGGAAACCTGTCTGGTATTCAATACCCGCTACCTGAGTATGCCGCTGGTGCGGGACGCACAGCAGTTGAGCGAGTTTCTGTCACGCGCGCCGGAATGCCTGCTCAGCCAGTACAAGTCCGACAACAGCTACACCGGTCGCATCCGGCGTATGCTGCAGAGTGACAACAGTATTGAAAACCTGTCACTGGACGATGTGGCGGAGCGCCTCTATACCTCGCCACAGACATTGCGCCGCCGCCTCAAAGACGAGGGCAACAGCTGGCAGGACATCAAAGATTCGGTGCGCCGGGATATGGCCATGTATCAGCTCAAGGGTCAGGAGACTGCGGTGGCGGAAATCGCCGAACGCCTGGGTTTTTCCGAACCGAGCGCCTTCAACCGGGCCTTCAAGAAATGGACCGGACTGGCTCCGGGTGCTTACCGGGAAAAATACCGGGGATAGAAACCGAGCCTGAGCGCGAGTATATAACTCTACGCTTTACACAAAAAAACCGCGGCAAGCCGCGGTTTTTTTGTTGGAGGGGTACCGTCAACAAAAATTACTGGGTAAAAGACTCCACCTTCACCACAATGCGGCGGTTCTTCTGCTTGCCCTCCTCGGTGTTGTTATCCGCCACCGGGTTGGCCGGCCCCATGCCGACGGCCTTGATGCGGCTCGCGTCTACACCGGCTCCGGTAATCATCAGCATTACCGCCTGAGCGCGCGCTTCGGACAGTTTCTGGTTGGCACCGGCATCGCCATCGCTATCGGTGTAACCTTCAATCACGATATTGAGCCCAGGATTTTCCTGCATCACTTTGATCAGCGACTGAACGTCTGGCAGTGAATCTGCATTCGGCATACTGCCGTCAGTGGGGAACTCGATATGCAGAGGGAATTCCTTACCGGGCTCACGGGTTGCATCAGCCAGGTAGGCGCGAAAATCTGTCGCGAAATCACCGCTGTCGGAATCCATCGGGATGTCTTTCTGGGTATCCGGTGTTGTCATGGGGTCATCGGCCGAACCCGCAGGTGCCTCTTCCACGACCACCTCATCCTGCTCCATCACCACCCCACCGGTACCGTCATCCATTTTCTCTTTTTTCGCACACATATTGAGTGCCCAGAGCACCCCCAGGGCGATCAGTAGGGGCCACAGCCATTTGCCAATGCCACTTTTGCGCGCCGGCGGCGAGGTATGAGCGGCGTGGGCCGTCTGACGCGGGGTGGTTTCCACTACGGTGCGCTCCGCCATTTCATCCAGGCTATCAGCACCGAGTTCATTTAACAGGCCCGGTGGTATATGCCCCTTGATGTGCGCCTTTTGCCCCAGCAACAGTGCCGCCAGGCCCTCCATATTCAGGCCTTTGCTTTTAACCAGCTTGCCCACCAGTGACATCACTACCGGTGCGGCAATCCGCATCAGGCTGCCGCTTTTAGTGCTATCCATCCCAAGTGCATTGGAAATCACATTGAAGATGCCGTCCTTCTTGTCACCAAACAGCGAGCCGAGAATATTGCCCCCAACATCCTGCAGGCTGCTCATCCGATCCGGGTCGGTGAAGATATCTCCCGGAGCAGACAGGTCCATATTGGTGCTTTTGGTCGCCATATTAAGCAGTGAACCCAAACCACTTTCACTGCCCGCCTTGTTCAGCATACCGGCGAGCACCGAAGCGGCACCGGTAGAAAAAGCGGTTTCGGATTTGCCATCGGGCAACCCCAGTGCATTGCCTAACGCACTGAGACCGGATGAACCCAGGTGGCGTATCGCCATATCCAGAATATTGTCAGCCATGTGTACCTCTTTGCCTGATTCGCCTAGCTTCGACTCACTCGAATGCTCGCCCCGACCGGCCGCGCAGGTTTCTGGCAGCAAAGGGCGTGCATTCATCAAATCACTCCCATCAGTGTACGGCAGCAAAATCCACAAGTTAGGTCGATTCAGAATAAGAGGCCCTGGGCGCCATCAGCATTCTGAATGGCACCCAGGTGCGCCCCTTAAACCGCGTCGCACACTATGTTGGCGCCGGTTACAACCCAGAACTCTTTATAAAAAATTAACTTTCCAGTCATAATTCGGAAACAGAAATCTCCTGACGGAGAAAGGACTTACATTCCAACCACTGAAACAGGGACGTTTCATGGGAATCGACATTGCACCGCGCCTTCCGCACAAGGCAGTCATCAACGGCGTCTACGAAACCAACAAAGTACTGCTGAATATCGGACAAGACCGGGTCGTCAAGCGCTTCAAGACCCGCTCCAAAACCCACCGGCGCCGCTACTGTACCGAGAAAGAAGCGCTAAACCGGCTGCGCCATATTCGGGCAATTCCCAGCTTACTCCATAGCGACGACAGGTTATTTACCCTGGAAATGTCGCGCCTGCCAGGCGAATCCACGAAGCGGTTAAACCCGGATAACCTGCGGCAACTCGGCAGAATCGTTGAGCAAATGCTGGATGCCGGGGTTGCCCGACATTCCATGCCGGTGCGCGATATTGTCGTCGACCAGAAGGGCCGGCTCGGACTGGTAGATTTTGAACGGGCGACACTGCGTCCCGCTTACTGGCGGCCGGACTGGCCAATCGCCACGCTGGTGGCACGCTACCATCTGTACCGCCTGATTCAGGAGCACCAGCCACAACTGCTGAGCGCAAAGCAGGCACGCCTGGTAGCGATCGGTGCACGCCTCAGAGGCGCTGTCGCATTTATTCACACCCTGACCAAACGCAAGTCTGCGGGTATCAGTTGACGTTCTGAGCCCGGTATTGCTTTGGACTCACACCGAACTGCTGATGGAAACGTCGGCTGAAGTGACTGAGGTGGCGATATCCCAGATCGAAACAGACCCGGGTCACCGACTCTCCGCGCGCGAGCCGGTCTCTTGCCGACTGCATGCGTAAATGTTGCTGAAATTCAGCCGGAGTGCACCCCAGGTGCCGCTTGAACTCCGTGTAAAAACGGCTGCGGCTCATACAGGCGAGCTTGCTGAGCTGCTCAATATCCAGCGGCAGATCCAGGTGAGACTGCAGATAATGAACCGCCGCACCCAACCCGTTTACCTCTGGATTGTTTTCGCACACCTTCAGTAAGAAAGTGCGCATCTGTTCCCGCAACATTCGCACCACCAGCTCACTCACCCCCAGGTCTACCAGAAAATCCCGATCGGCGGTGTTCTCCGTGAAGGTGGTGACCAGCCGCTGCAACAGCTCCTGAGTCGCGTGGCTGTGCTGGGTGTGTATGAGCGAATCCGGGCGATAGCGCCAGTCTTCAAACTCCCGCTGGACAGGGGCGACACTGTTCAGCTTCGAACAGATACTCTCCACTCGTTCGCGGGCTATCTCGATGGTGAGACAAGAGGTGGGCGACTCCATGCGCGCATCGGGAAAATCGATTTCCACATGCTCCCCCGGCGCCATTACGAACGATTCCCGAGGCAGGAATTCCGCATCATAACTGTTGTGCGCATGCATGATTTTGCGGCCGGTGATCATGCCGCAATACAGAAGTTCACCGGCAGACAGGCCAACACGTTCCGCCGGAAGGTAAGTGTCGTAGACACTGAGTTCAGAACTGGGGCCGGCAAAGGATACCCGGTTCTCGATCAACTCGCGGGGCTGTTGCCGACCGCGGACCATCGCTTCAGTCATATTTTTATTATCGCGTTGTGATGTGTTGCAGACACTGGATTCTGGATCAACGGATCTGTACTCAGAAGAAAGTACACCGCTGCCAGAGCCACTATTTTCATTCCTCGATCACACAAAAACAGGAATCAGCAACCGGAATCAATCACCGGTTTTCTAGATTACTCCCCGCACCACAAGATAACAACGCAGCCAGGGGCGGAGAACAGAATAACCAGCTCAATGAGGAATTCAGCGATGATCTATGCACAGCCCGGACAGGATGGCGCCCTTGTCAACTTTAAGCCCCGTTACGAAAACTTTATCGGCGGAGAGTGGGTCGCCCCGGTGGAACGGGACTACATGGAAAACGTTTCGCCGGTGACCGGCGAAGCCTTCTGCGAAGTACCGCGATCCAGTGCCGCCGACATTGAATTGGCCCTGGACGCCGCACACGCAGCCAAAGATGCCTGGGGTAAAACCCCCGCCGCAGAACGCGCCAACCTACTGCTGAGGATTGCTGACCGCATCGAACAGAACCTGGAAGCCCTCGCTGTGGCGGAAACCTGGGACAACGGCAAAGCGGTGCGGGAAACCCTCGCCGCGGACATCCCGCTTTGTGTCGATCACTTCCGCTACTTTGCCGGCTGCCTGCGCGCCCAGGAAGGCAGCATGGCGGAGCTGGACGAACACACGGTGGCCTACCATATCCACGAACCCCTCGGTGTGGTGGGCCAGATCATTCCGTGGAACTTCCCCATACTGATGGCCGCGTGGAAACTGGCCCCGGCACTCGCCGCCGGCAACTGCGTGGTATTGAAACCCGCCGAGCAGACTCCGGTTTCAATTCTGGTCATGATGGAGATGATCAGCGATCTTATTCCCCCGGGTGTGATCAACATCGTCAACGGTGTGGGCGACGAAGCGGGCCAGGCCCTCGCCACCAGTACCCGCATCGCCAAGATCGCGTTTACCGGGTCCACCGCCGTCGGCGGGCATATTCTCAAGTGCGCCGCAGACAACCTGATCCCCTCCACCGTGGAGCTCGGCGGCAAGTCCCCCAATATCTACTTTGCCGATGTGATGCAGCAGGAAGAGGCCTACATCAACAAGTGTGCCGAGGGCCTGGTGCTGGCGTTCTTCAATCAGGGCGAAGTGTGTACCTGCCCGTCCCGCGCACTGATTCAGGAATCGATTTACGACGATTTCATGCAGCACGTGCTCGCCCGCACCCGCACCATCGTGCGCGGAAACCCGTTGGATACGGAAACCCAGGTGGGCGCTCAGGCATCGCTGGAACAGTTCGACAAGATCATGACCTATATCGAGATCGGTCAGCGCGAAGGGGCGGAAGTCATCTTCGGCGGCGGGGCAGAGAATCTGGGCGGGGATCTGCAGAAAGGCTTCTATGTGCAACCCACCCTGCTGAAGGGGCACAACCAGATGCGCATTTTCCAGGAGGAAATCTTCGGCCCGGTGGTGGGCGTCACCACCTTCAAAGACGAAGCGGAAGCGCTGGCCATCGCCAACGATACCGAATACGGTCTCGGCGCCGGCGTATGGACCCGGGACATGAATCTCGCCTACCGCATGGGGCGCAATATCCAGGCGGGCCGGGTGTGGACCAATTGCTACCACCAGTACCCGGCCCACGCGGCCTTTGGCGGCTACAAAAAATCCGGTATCGGGCGCGAGACCCACAAGCGCGCACTGGAGCACTACCAGCAAACCAAAAACCTGCTTGTCAGTTACGACACCAACCCGCTGGGTTTCTTCTAACCTGGCAGCCCGTCCCCATTGCGGGACCCATCCTGTGAGACATTGCGGGGAGCGCCGGCTCCCCTTTTTTGTGCCCATGCACTAAGCGATATCAGCCCACCCAAAGCCAATTCAAACGGTTGCTCACACGATTACTCCAACGCCAGTGGGCGACTATTCCCCTGGCGGGAGAATGCTGTAAGCGATTTGTAATAGGGTGACAAAGTGTGCGCCAAGAATGAATTACGCGACACAATTGAGACATGTATTGCATTTTGACTGCCAACCGATGCACAGCATTTGATCGCCCTACGTACCTATTGGTAAAACAACGCGCAATGCGAATTGCAACCAATTCCAGTAAATCAGTCAGGCCATGATGGCACCAAGGTACCACTTACTTCACGTTCAGGATCAATCCGTGTTCAAACCAAAACTCATTATTATCCACGGTATGGGTCAACATACCGCGGACAGCTTCAAGGAGGAATTTGTAGAGGGTTGCCGCTCCGCCTTCAGTCTCTACGATGCATTTAGGGGAACCTCACCGGAACATTTTGTCGAGATAATCCCGGTTACTTACAGTGACCTGGTAGACGACTACCGGCTGCCGGTTGCCACCTCAACAGGGTCCTTCCGCGAAGCCATCGAGTCCATTCCCGAGATCCGCACACAACTGCTTCCCGGCGCGGAGGCCGCGTTCAGTGCCCTGGAAAAAGATGACAGCAACACCCCCCTTTTGAAAACCCACGGCCTCGACGCCTTTCTGTATCGCTACACCCGCCTCGGGCAGATCGCCAGGGAGCGCCTCGGCCGTGCCATTGCCCACGCCGCGCGCACTATCCACGGCGGAGTACAGAATGTGCACGTACTGGCCCATTCCCTAGGCACCGCGGTACTCCACGACACCCTGAGCCAACTCTACACCCCGCCCCCAACCCTGGCGGACCTGGGCAATCTCGACACCAGCCACCACAAACTCGGCAGTGTGCATATGGTCGCCAATATCAGCCGTTTGATGGAATCCTCGATAAAGGTCAACCAATCACTGGTAAAACCTTCAAACAGCGGCTGCATGTACAACTATCGGGAATATCGTCATCGCTACGATCCCATTACCTGGGCGAAGCCGTTTAACCCCAAGAACGATGGGCGTTGGATATCCAGCGGCGACTGGCAGTTTATTGCCTATAAGCTGCTTGAGTTTGACGAAGTGACAGATGAATACGGCAATACGCACAAGCTACACAATTACCTGAATAACCCTCTGGTACATCGGGAACTGTTCAAGCTCGCCTTCGGTATCGAATTTGACGAGGAACAGACTGCCCAGGGAGACGACCGCTATTTCTGCCAGACCCGCAATCAGATAACCGAGTATCTACAGGCGGCATTTTCCGACCTGCGCAACCTCAACAGTATCGACGGCATGATTCACGCCGCCGCCGAACTGAAAGGCTTTGTAGAACAGCGCGGGGGGCAGTTCCACCTGTAAGCGACGTTCACCTAACGGAGAAAACTGCTCCCGACGAGCCCAATGTCCTGGCCACAGGGAGCAGGAGCGCGATCAGGATTCGCTATTTTCCAGCAGCTTGACCTCCCCCATTTCCAGCGCCTCCAGCGCTGCCAATTGGGTCGCGCGGTCGCCGACTACCACCCAGATCATAGAGCCCGGTTGCAGGTACGACTGGGCAATTTTCTGCACTTTCGGGATCGTCATATTTTTCGCGATAGTCTCGCGCTCGCGCACGTAATCTGCCGGCCAGCCGAACTCACTCATATTTTCCAGCAAGCCCAGTTTCGCACGCGCGGTCTCAAAGGCGCGGGTGTTGGCACGCACCAGATACGAACGCGAGACCTCCAGGTCTTTTTCCGTATAAGTCGGACCGTACTGCTTGAGAATATCGCCGATCAGCTGCACCGATTCGGCGGTCACGTTGGCGCGCACACCGGTGCCAATAGAAAACTGCCCCACGGTCTTATCGCCACTGAAACTGGAGCGAACGCCATAGGTATAACCCTTGCTCTCACGCAGCTCCTGAGTCAGGCGCGAGGCAAAGCCGCCACCGCCGAGAATGTAATTGGTGAACACCGCCGGGTAATAATCTTCCGATACCACCGGCATTGCCAGGCGACCAATCCGCAACACCGACTGTTTGGAACCGGGCACATCCACAAAGTAAATACCCGGCTTGGCGGGCTCGGATTTCGGATCGGGAATGCTTACCGGCTTTGCCGGCCAGCTCTTCGCCAGCTGCTCCGCCACCGCGAGAAAATCCCCCTCGGCAATATCCCCCACCACATGTGCCCGCGCCACCGAGGGTGACAGATAGTCTTTGTAGTAAGCCTTGAGATCATCCATGGTGATGGCCGCCACGGACGCCTCGGTGCCCAGGCCGCTATAAGCGCGAATGCTGTCCTTGCCGTACAGAAGTTTTCCGTAGACGCGGCTGGCAATGGCATTGGGCTCCGCCTGCGCCCGCTTGATCTGGCTGACAACGCCCTTCTTCGCCAGTACCAGTTCCTTCTCGTCCCAGCGGGGCTCCAGCAACATCTCCTGCAACAGCGCAAACACCTCGCTGAAATTCCGCGCCAGAGTAGTCACATCAAAGCGGAAAGATTCCTGCCCGGCGGAAACACTGATATTCGCACCCAGCTTCTGTACCGCGGTTTCCAGTTCTTCCGGTGTGCGGTTTTTGGTACCGCGCTCCATCAGCATAGCGGTGAGATTGGCCACGCCGGTTTTATCGATACGCTCCTGCAGCTGGCCACCGTCAATCACCAAGCTGAATGTCACCGTGGGCACCTCGCTGTTTTCGATACCGAAAACCTCGATGCCATTGGACAGCGCCGCCTGCCATACATCCGGCACCGTGGTCTGGGCCGGCTCACCGTAGTCAGGTTCTTTTGAACGGTCAAAACTCGATGGTGTCTTTTCATAATCGGCACTGGCGGAGGCATCGAACTGCCCCTCAGCACCGCTCACGATTTTCTCTTCCACCACTTCCGCGACGGTGGAATCCGACAGCGCCAGAGCCTTCTCCCCCTTGGGTACAAAGCTCGTCGCCACGAAGGGCTTGTCCTTGATGTAGGTGTCGTAGACCCGTTTTACATCCTCGGCGGTCACCGCCAGCAGACGGTCAATATCCTGACTCACGTAACCCGGGTCGTTTGCATAAATCTGATACTGGGCGAGCTGGAATCCCTTGCCCAGCACACTGGACAGGCTGTTGTAAAACGCCACTTCCTGGCCGGCCTTGATACGCTCCAGGTCTTCCTCGGCGATACCCTCTTTTTCAAACAGCGCAAATCCTTTTTCGATACCCGCGTACACCGCGTCCAGATCACCACCGGCAAAGGCCTGCACCGACAACTGCAACTGCCCGGCCAGTTCCGATTCGTAGGCATACATGGATACGCTCGCGGTCAGCTGCTCATCCTCTACCAGTACCCGGTACAGGGGCGCGCGCTTGCCGTAGGCCAGGTATTGCGAAAGCACCGCCAGTGGATAACTGTCTGCGCTATACCGGGGCACCGTGGGCCAGGCCATGGTCAGCTGCGGCAGGCGCGCGAAATTATCTTCGTAATACAGCCGCTTGGTTTCCTTCAGTTCGGCGGGCTGTTTGGGCGCCCGCTCCACCGTCTCCCCTTCGGGGATCTCGTCGAAGTATTTATGCACCAGCGCCTTCGTCTGCTTGGGATCGAAATCCCCCGCCACCACCAGTGTCACATTGTTGGGCACATACCAGCGGCGGAAAAAGGTCTTCACATCGTCCAGCGTGGCGTTCTGTACATCCTCCAGTGAACCGATCACCTGCCAGCTGTAAGGGTGCCCCTGGGGGTACAGATTGCTGTCGATCACATACTGGGTATGACCATAGGGACGGTTATCCACACCCTGGCGCTTCTCGTTCTTAACGACCTGCTTTTCCTTCGCCAGCACCGGCTCGGTCACCGTATTGATAAACCAGCCCAGCTTGTCCGCCTCTGCCCACAGCATCTTCTCCAGCGCATCCTTGGGTACCGTCTGGTAGTAATTGGTGACATCCCGCGACGTAGACCCATTCGCCCCCGCCCCGCCAATCCGCGCACTCATCGCATCCAGCCCGCCCTTGCCCAGATTCTCCGACTCGAGAAACAGCAGGTGCTCGAATAGATGGGCAAAGCCGGTACGGCCCTCCTTCTCCCGCGCCGAACCTACGTGGGCAGTGAGCGACACCGCCACTACCGGGTCGGAGCGGTCGATGTGGAAGAGGACGTTGAGGCCGTTGTCGAGCTGGAACTGTTCGTATTCGATGGAGAAATCGGGTTTTGGGACGTCTTTAGAGGGAGTGGCAGTCTCGCTGGCTGACTGGGCCTTTTGCTCGGGCTCTGATTGCGAGCGGTCGCAGCCGGATAGGGCCGCGATGGAAAGTGTGATCACAAGTGCCAGGGAGACAGACAGATTGCGGGGCATGGGGCATTCCTTTGCACGATTATACAGATCGATAGTAGCAATCAATACCCTACATAAAATAGAGGTTTCACTGAAAGAACGTAAACGTGGTCTATTCGAAAAACAGAACATATATCAAATCGAACCTACCGAAACCAAGTTCAATCCGAAACGCCGTAGTGAGTATTCACTACCCCTCCCAAAACAGTGCAAACCGTGATAAAAGTCGCAATATCGACCGGTGATAGATATCAAAACCAAGCAATCAATCGCCTCTTCATCCAAAACCAACATCTACTCACACCCCAAATGAACAAGAAGCTAGACATCGGAAAAGAAATTGAAAAAATTTACGAAGAAATCGAAAATCTTCGCTCCTCCCTCCCCGAACGTTCGACTGAATATATTAAAGAAGCACAACAAGCCTCTAAGAAAACCTCTGAGTTCAGGAATCGTGCAGAAGATGCAAAGCAAAAGGCCGAGGAGTATGTAAAGCAGTCGGAAATATCTACCCAGAAAGTAAAAGAGATAGAAGTCGACACGATATCACGAAGAGAAAAAATTGAAGAGCAAACTCATCTTATAAATTCTTGCTACAACAAAATAAAAGATCTACAAAACTCAATAGAAGAAATTGAAGATGTGCTCGCAAGCCACGAACCACTTGACGAGAAAATATCAGTTCTAACAAGTTTTTCAGATTCCGTTGAGCAACAACAAAACAAAATAAATGCAGTTTATAAAGGACTAACAAGCAGAAAAAATGAATTAGACTCGATTTATTACGAGATAATGGGATACGAAGAAGAAGTCACTGATGAGGAAACTGGCGAAGAAAAGATAGAGAAAACCGATGGCCTGAAAGACAAACTCGAAGCCGCCTACTCAAAACTAACAAATGAAATAAAAAAATCTGAACTAGAAGTTGAAAAACTAGTAAAAGAATCTCACGCCAAACTTAACCAAGTAATTGAATCACAAGAAGAAAATATAAATAATGTAATTCAGACTTGGGAAAGGACTTATAACAGCCACTCAGAAAAAATACGAAAACTACTGCCGGATGCATTGACCGCCGGGCTAAGCAGCGCGTACCAAGAGAAAAGAAAAACCGAAATCAACGAAAGAGATTCGTCACACTCCTCTTTTAAACTAGCAATACTCGGAATTTTTGCAACTTCTTTGATACCATTTTCATTAAACACATATCTCTTCATAAACGGCAAAAGCATCGAGCAAATAATACTCGACATACCTCACACTCTATTTGCCATACTACCGGTCTACGTCCCACTAATTTGGGTAGCCTACTCTTCAAGTAAAAAGGCCAACCTATCAAAACGCCTAGTCGAAGAATACACTCACAAAGAGGTGCTTAGCAAAACTTTTGAAGGGCTTTCAAATCAAATAGAAAGCTTAGGCGACTCAAATGACTCACGAGAACTCAGAATCAAGCTACTACATAACATTCTTGACGTAAGCTCCGAAAACCCAGGAAAACTAATTTCCGATTACAACAAAGCTGATCACCCTGTACTTGATGCCCTCGAAAAAAGCGCGAAACTCGGCGAGGCATTAGATAAAGTCGCTAAGATACCAGGCCTTCAGAAACTCGCCCAAGCGGCAGAAAAGAACACAAACAGCATCCTAAGTAGGAAAAAGGAAAGTATTGAAAGTGCAATTGAATCAGTATCAGAAAATCAACACACTAATAAAAATAATATGGAGAATGCAGCTGAACGAACTCATGCAGAGCCATGCTAAATCAACATACTTAACCATGTTTTCACCACATCGGAGCATAAAATCTAAGGCATACCTTGAAATAACAGCGTAGCAGCTATGAACTTTAAACCACTTTTCGACCAAGTATTTTCAATAGCCCAATGGCTTATCCCCTTCGCCCTGAGCATAATATCACCTTGGTTCAAAGGTAAATGGGCGAGACGCTGGTCACTTTCTTCCCCCCGGCCGTGCGCATCAGGTTACAAGTCTGCAATTGCCCTATAGAATGGTCTGTGTCGTATATCTGTCAGCGCCATTTTTACAATAATAAGCATTCCTCACCGACAGCACGCTGATGCGACCGCTTGTACCTGCCGAGACAGGTGCCCGGCGCACAATATCAACAATAACGAAAAGGGCTATTTACATGGACCGTATTATCTTAGGCGTCATTACTGCTGTACTCGCGGTATTTTCCTACTCACTTTGGGACAAGAACCAGGATCTCGAACAGGAAGTCAAACGCGGCAAAATTTCTATTGACTCCACGATGCTCTCCAAGGCCACTGAGTTTACCTTTATGAAAGTGGAAAACCAGTTTACATATTATATGAAGGAAAAAAACATCGGCCCCAAAAATGGAAAATGGGAAGCTCTTTATACATGGAGTTACCCGTTCAATTTTGGTTACAAGATCGAAGACAACTGGGATTGGTGTATTGATGTAGACCAGGAAGAAGGTGTCATCTCTATCAATGCGCCAAAGATCACCCAACTCAACAGGTCTGATGCATCGCCGAAGGCAGAGAAAATCTTCAATGGCGGTTTCAAGGTCACCCAGGTTGCCGCGCAGGAATGGATGGTAGAAACGGCAAACAAAAAAATGAAAGACACGGCGTCTCGCTACCTTGAAAATACCACCGTTCAGGAGTCCGTTAAAAAATCGCTTTCATCCTTTTTTCGGGAGATTTTGAATGATGCCCATGAAGGGGAAAACCCGATCAACGAAGTCATCGTCAATATCACCGACGACAGCACTTGCAATGCGGCAAATATCTAGAGCCAAAGTAAAATTCCGCCATAAAGCCGCAAGAGAAGATCTGTGTATCAGTCGCGATGATGAGTAGGGCTTTACATGCACTTATTAGACAGAGGCGGCCGCTACTGACCAATGCGGCGAAGCCCCCCAGATACAATCTTCACCAACTATTGACCTGGAAAAGTCATGGAACATGAAATTCTCAGAATATTCCTGGCCAACCAGTGGCTCACCATACCAATATTCATCATCCTGGTAATCGGCGTTACGCTCTTCTGGTTCGGTGGGCTGATGGCAGCGCTGACGGCGCTGGGTAACAACCGCTGGGGCTGGGGGTTATCGTCACTTGTTCTCGGGCCGATAACGGGATTTCCCTACTCCCTGATCTACAACGAAGCCGAGTATCCGAAATCACTGATGATCAAGGGCCTGTTTTTCCTGCTTGCGGCGCTTGCTCTATCGCTCCTCGCATGGGCGATCAGCTGAGCGCGCTCATTAGTATGATAGTTTCTGTTCGGAGTATCCAGGATGGTAAAAATAAGCGGAAGTAAAGACTGCGGAAATTCTCCCAAGAATCAGCTGGTGGAGAAAGTGGCTATCGCTATTGAGGTAGGTGATCTTTCCTTTCTGAAGGAGTATCTGGACGATGAAATTATCTGGGAACGCTCAGATAACCTCCTCGCAGAGGGACAAGA
Organism: Microbulbifer sp. ARAS458-1; assembly: GCF_045348205.1. Classification (NCBI taxonomy): domain Bacteria; kingdom Pseudomonadati; phylum Pseudomonadota; class Gammaproteobacteria; order Cellvibrionales; family Microbulbiferaceae; genus Microbulbifer; species Microbulbifer sp. ARAS458-1. The sequence goes on from NZ_CP155838.1 coordinate 108,295, forward strand.
AGTCTCGGACCACATCGAGCAGAGAAAAAATAAACTTTCTTCAGTAACTATTACGCACGTTATCTCACACGGAAAAATTGGTGCAGTAAATGGGGTCAGCACCAACAACCAGGGAGAGCAAATCCATTTCTGTCACGTCATAGCCTTCTCAAGCGTAAAATTCACCAGAATCAGCAGGCTGTGTAGCTACGGAAGGCCCTAGATTTAAAGTAGTCCGATTTAGCGCCAGCTACCTGTGCTGGCACCACTGCGGTAATCCCGGTTATTTCTGCTGCACGTTAAAGCCATCTGGATGAACCAGTTGTGCCCCATACGCAGGGTCAACAGCCGCGACCGTGGCACAGTGCCACGCTCAAGCGCGACGACAGGATTTTAAGCGATGCCAGTTATACACAGATGCTGGAGCCACGTGAGAAAACGCCCTGGAGTGGCATCCAGGTGGCACTGGCGTGGCAGGTGTATGAGAAAGATGGCCGGTTTATCGCGCGTCACCCGGGCAGCGTGCGCGGATACAAATCGCTGCTGATCAGTTATCCACAGGAGCGCAATGGCTTGGTGTTACTGACCAACGCGGCGAAAGCGCCGCAGTTTGAAATTGCGGACAAGCTGACGCAAATCTTGCGCGGTACGGGCATCTGGCAATAGGACACCCACATATCAAGACCACGATGTACTGCGCCTCTGCAGGGTATTACTTCCCGACGATACAAAAGAGTCCGGTGACCGCCTGTGTAAATCTCAACACAGGCAGGGCACTACGTCTGTCAGGCCTACCGCTTTTTCTTCCGCGTTGCTGAAGCCGGTGAACAGGATGGCCTGGTAGCGCTTGGCGCTGATGCCGAGCTGCTCGCGGGGTTGGCAAGATTGGTGAGGTTGCGCGGTTATTGATCCTTCGCCACCGCGCGGGCAGGCAAGCACATCAACACGGTGAGACCGACCGCTGCAGAACAAAGGGACGCGATGACGATCCCCAGCTTGGCGCTGTCGATCAGGGTTTTATCGAACGCCATATTGGCGATGAACAGCGCCATGGTGAAGCCAATGCCGGCGAGAAAACTGCCACCGACCATTAACTGCCAGCTGAGATCCGGGGGGCGGGTCGCTATGCGTGTGCGCAAAGCCAGCCAGCTAAACAGCAGGATTCCCAGCGGCTTGCCAATTACAAAACCGGCGACAATGGCCAGCGTGACCGAACTGCCAAAGTCGCTGAAGTTGAGTGTCAGCCCGGCATTGGCAAGGGCGAACAGGGGCATGATGAAAAAGCCCACCCAGGGGTGCAGCCACATCTCCAGCCGCTCCAGTGGCGATAGGGTTTCTCGCGCGGCAACTTCTGCCGCTTGCAGCGTGTGTCGATCGGCGGTATCGGCACTGCTCTGGGTAATGCCTGGGTGCGCCACTACCTGGCCCAGTATCGCGTACAGGCGCTCGGCACTCACCCAGCGGCGCGCGGGAGTCATCAAACCCAGTATCACGCCGGTGACGGTGGCGTGAATACCAGAGGCATCCACCGCAAGCCAGGTGAGCCCGCCCATCACGAAATACAGCGGAAAACCGCGGAAACCGAGCATTGCCATGGCGCGAATGATGATCAGGCCCAGTACGGCCAGCGCCAGGAAGCCCCACACAAGGTCGCCACTGTAGCCAATGGCCACCACAAGGATGGCGCCGATGTCGTCAACGATCGCCAGTGACAGCATAAAGACGCGCAAGCTTAGCGGTATGCGTGAGCCGAGTAGTGCCAGACAGCCGATGACAAACGCCGTGTCCGTCGCCATAACGGTGCCCCACCCCGGCTCGCCGGGTTGACCAGATTGCAGCGCCAGGTAGATCAACGCCGGCGCGAGCATACCGCCGAGGGCGGCGGATATGGATAGCGCCGCCATGCGCGGGTTGTGGAGTTCGCCAAGCACCAGCTCGCGCTTGAGCTCCAGTGCGACCACAAAGAAAAACAGTGTCATCAGGCCATCGTTTATCCACTCCCGCAGCGCGCGCGCAAACTCCAGCGTACCGATCTTGAGACCGATCGATGTCTCCCAGATATGTTCGAAGGCATCGGCCCAGGGTGAATTGGATAGAACCAGGGCGGCAATGGTAAACAGCAGGAGCATCGCGCCAGCGGCGGATTCGATGTGCAGGAAGCGCACAAAGGGTTGCTTCAGCCGATGAACGAGTTCCCGGGGCAATTGCGTGGTTTCTGGTGCTTCTTGCTGCTCTGTAGTCATTCGCTGCTGGTGAGCTCGACGTTTGTGGCATTGGGGGACGCGCGCATCCACCTTGGCAATCAGCCTCTGCGCCCATGGATCTTAGTCGGGCGAATATGGGCTCGCCAGTAACACGCGGCCGCCATTGGCGGATCGAGGCCTATACCGGGGCGAACCCTGATATAAGATCCATCGATTCTTTGGGACACTGCCTTTCAGAATATGAATATCAGAAACATAGACCATATCTTCGTATCGCGATTCGGGGTTTTCGTGGTGGAAACTAAGAACATGCAGGGCGGAATGTTTGGCGGCGAACACCAAACAGTCGCCCCTGAAGGCCTACAAGAAATCACTCAGAGTCCAGAACCCGCTCAGGCGGGCTACAAAATATGGAAGCACTTGAGACACTGCTTGATGTACCACCGGATACTATTCACAATGCAGACAGACATTTCCAAATGCATTTAATTACTTGTCTCCAGTCCTGAAGATTTTTCGGCTTCGCGACAATTCAGACAAGAATTTCATGACCACACTGAGAGAAAACCTGGCTCCTTAGTCCGGGACACAACTAAAAACCGCGCGCATGGAGCTTCGGTCCAGTTAATTTCTAGAAAACTTCGGCTAGGGTGTCCATGGTGAATTCACCAGAGATACCGTGGGGACCTTTGGTGGTTTATTTGCCACTTATCGCACATCCGGCGATATCTGTCTGCTATTCAAGGGCGGGGCTTTCTGGGGGGCAGGAACAGCGGCGGTCTGGCTCGAGGTGTGGGCATCGGCAGTAACCTGGGTTCTTCACTGAACCTTGAACTGGATGCAAACTCCTATGGCGGAAATGGTGTTCCGCAGCTTTGCCGCCCTACCCCGGATCCAGAACCAGAGCCAGAGCCAGAGCCGCGTATTAAAATGGTCACCGCCGCGCTTCGAAAACAGTGTTATCGAGAGCGTTAATCAATATGAGGCCGGGCCTCGACAAAGACAAATGGAAACCACGCTAATGGAGACCATGTATTTCTGTCGCTTTCAACGTGGATCTCGAAGTTTCCGTCAACCATCTTTGTCTTATTCAATACTTTTTTCGTGTAGCCATATACATTTTCCCAGCAGGCATACCCTTCGGTCCGCAAGGATGTGGCGATATAAGATGCGAGACTACGCTGGTTATCAGCCGTTCTTCCCGAATAGCAGGCGTAAACATTGATCCGGCATTTGGCTACCTTCCGAAGTCCACACCTTCTCAGTCGATCAACTATCTCCGATTGGTCAATTACCCCTTTATTGGCATCACCCAGTACCTTAAAGCTTTTGTATGAGTGACCAATAATATAGATTTCATCATCGTCACCCGCAGCATTCAATGTGGCGGGGCAGGAGCCATTATCGCAAAACAGCTCACCAATCGCCGGCGACCGTATGTCGCCATCTGCGGGCACCATTCTGTGACCGACGCCACGAACGAGATTCTTTAAAGTATCGACGCCAGTGCCGTCATCAAATGGGTAATAGAGATATATCATGATGCCAATCCTTGACTGAAAAAGTTATGTCCATAAAAGTCGGAGGGAGAATCTATCACCGAGAGAACCCGCACAAAAGCATATAGCAGCTTGAAATTAAATTTTCCGTGAAGAACCACGGCTTATTTGCAAGATTTGAATGTTTTATCTGCCAGATTTAATTCTTGCAGATCGACAATGACACCTCCCCCGGCTCTACATCGCATTTCAGCGTCAAGTGCCGGCGACGAAACGCAAGCCGCCAGTATTGGCCATCGCACTCTGAACCTCTACTTGCCTTGGGCAGCCTCTGAAGATGTAATTCCCGCCATTTTTTCCGGACTAGCGGTTCTTTTTGACCACCTGATACGCCTACTCAATATCAGCGCTCGAAATAATAACCGGTCTCCGCCACTGAACCTGGCACCCCTTGTCGACGGTATCAATATGTCTCTGTAGAAGCGCCAATTGACTGCCCAATAACAACAATAAAAGTGGAGCGAACCATGCCTTCGCCAGACTCACAGAACTCCCAGATCGAATACCCTAACCCTCGCCTCGCGCGGCTCGGGATGGGCGAGAAAGCCGGCTTCGCTCTCGGTGATTTCGGTTTCAATCTTTACTGGACCTGTATTGCCTCTTTTCTTGCGGTTTTCTATACCGATGTTTTTGGACTGCCGGCGGCCATCACCGGCACCCTGCTGCTGGTTACCAAACTTATTGATGCGGTGACAGACCCGCTGATGGGGGCTATCGCAGATCGCACCCGTACCCGCTGGGGAAAGTTTCGCCCTTACCTGCTGTTTGCCGGCCTACCCATGGCCGCGGCCTCGGTGCTTACCTTCACCACCCCGGATCTGAATGAAACCGGCAAGATTATTTACGCTTTTATCACCTACAGCGCGATGATGTTAGGGTACACCGTGCTGAGCACACCCTACGCATCGCTCTCCGGGGTGATGACCGCGCATGCGCAGGAGCGCAACACCTTGATCAGCTGGCGATTTATCGCCGCTTTTATCGGTATGACCTGTGTCAATAAATACACCTTGCCGTTGGTGGAATGGTTGGGGCGGGGAGATGAGCAGCTTGGCTGGCAGCTCACCATGACGGTGTACGGCGCCCTGGCTTGCGTGATATTCGCAGTGACTTTTTTCGCTACCCGCGAGCGTATCGAACCGCCAGTATTACAGAAAACCAAACCCCTGGACGACATAAAGGATCTCCTGCGCAATCGCCCCTGGCTGATTCTGGTGGGGCTGCAGATGGTCATCATGCTGACCATTACCCTGCGCGGCGGTTCCAGTTATTACTACCTGATGTACTACGTGGAGCGCCCGGAGCTGATTTCCAACTACCTGGCGGTGCAGGCGCTTGCTCTGGCCGCCGGCGCGGCGATCACGCCGCTGCTGACCCGCTATGTGGACAAGGCCCGCTTGATCGTGATTCTGATGGCGGTGGTCGGCACACTGTCCCTGGCCTTTTATTTTGTTCCGAAAGATGCGGTGTGGCTGATGTTTACCCTCAACATTCTGATCAGCCTGGCGCTGGGGCCAAAATCTCCCCTGGCGTGGTCGATGTTTGCCGACTGCGCCGATTACACCGAGTGGCGCAGCGGGCGCCGCGCCACCGCGATGACGTTTTCCGCTGCCACCTTCTCCATGAAATTGGGCGGAGCCATGGGTTCTGCATTGATGCTGTGGGTATTGGCGGCCATCGGTTATGTGGCACGGGAGGCGCAGAGCGGTGCCTCACAAGCCGGTATCGCCCTGCTGCAAACGGTCATACCCGGTGTCTTCGCGCTGCTCGCAGCCGCAGTGGCAAGTTTCTATCCATTGAACAATGCACGCCTGGCGCGTATTCAGCAGGAACTGGGCAGGCGGACCGCAACCGCGCAGCCAGATACAGAAGAATTCCCCCAAGCGTCTGGAAAAAATCCGCCCCCGGAAAATCCATCCATGGGCACCGCAACATCGTGAGGATAGTCTCCGTATGAAAAACGCCACCGGTAATTCCCCGCTGGTAACCAATAGCGAAGATGGCGCACGCTGTGAGCTGACAAGCCCCACGGCCATGCCCACAGCCAGCGCCTTTCTGTGGAACCGGCGCATGCTGGTACAGGTAAACTGCCGGGGCTTTGTGGTGGCGCGCCATATGCAACCCGAGCCCGCCGCCTACGCTCATGCTCCCAATCTCGAAGCCAAAACCTTTATGCAGCCGGAGCAGCCGTTCTATGCGCACCACCCGGGGCGGTTTCTGTATGTAAAGGACGAGGATAGTGGTGCGCTGTTTTCCGCTCCTTACGAGCCGGTGCGCACCAGCGCAGATCAGTTCTGCTTTTCCGTCGGCAGTGGTGACATCAACTGGCGTCTGCATCACGCCGGCGTGGACGTGACCATGACGCTGCGCCTGCCTGTGGACGACGCTGTGGAATTGTGGGAATGCACCCTGCGCAATGACGGCCCCAGGCCGCGACGGATTTCCGCTTACCCCTATTTTCCTGTGGGTTATATGAGCTGGATGAATCAGTCCGGCGAATATCGCGCGGACCTGGGCGGTATCGTCTGCTCCAGTATCACGCCCTACCAGAAGGTGGATGATTACTTTAAAAATCAGCACCTCAAAGACAAAACCTTTCTGCTCCATGAAACCGCGCCGGACGCCTGGGAAGCCGCCCAATCGGTATTTGAGGGCGAGGGTGGCCTGCACAATCCCGATGGTGTACGTCAGCCATTGCTGGGTGGTGGCGATGCCCGCTATCAGGTACCGACGGCGGCCCTGCAATACCAACTGCAGCTGGCTCCGGGCGAGGAGCGCACTCTGCGTTTCCTGTTCGGCCCGGCCCGGGACGACGAGGAAATATTCGCGCTGCGCGAGCGTTATCTGTCCGCCACTGGATTTGCCGCTGCCGCCCGCGAATATCAGGAGTATTTAGCGCAGGGACGCGGTTGTCTGCAGATCGAAACCCCGGACCGGGAGCTGGATGCGTTTGCCAATCACTGGCTGCCGCGGCAGGTGTTCTATCACGGGGACGTCAACCGCCTGACCACAGACCCGCAAACCCGCAACTACCTGCAGGATCAGCTGGGCATGGCCTATATCCGGCCACAGACGGCGCGTTCAGCGCTGCTGCGCACCCTCAGCCAGCAGAAGCCGGATGGCTCCCTGCCCGACGGTATTCTGCTCAGCCCGGACGCCGAGCTGAAATATATTAATCAGGTCCCCCATACGGATCACTGTGTGTGGCTGTCGATTTTTCTGCACGGGTATCTCGCTGAAACCGGCGATTACACACTGCTCGACGAGCGGGTGATCACCGAAAGTGCAGGTGAAATGGAAGGTGATGAGCGAAGCGTATTCCACTGCGTGAGCTGCGCCATGGACTGGCTGGCAGCGGCCCGCGACGAACGAGGCCTCAGTTATATCGGTCAGGGGGATTGGTGTGACCCGATGAATATGGTGGGCTACCGGGGGCGCGGCGTATCCGGCTGGCTTTCCCTCGCCACCGCCTACGCACTGAAACTCTGGGCGGAAATCTGCAGGCAGCAGAATCAGCTGGGGCCCGCGGAAAAATATGTGCGACTTGCCGCGGAGATCAACAGCGCGGTCAATCGCCACCTGTGGGATGGCGACTGGTTCGCGCGCGGTATCACCGATGACGGCACCGTTTTCGGGGTACGCGACGATCACGAGGGGCGTATCTTTCTCAATCCACAGAGCTGGGCACTGCTGAGTGGTGCCGCCGATGACAATCAGAAAACGCATCTGCTGCGCGCGGTGAAACAGCAATTGGAAACGCCCTTCGGGCCGATGATGCTGGCTCCCGCTTACACGGGGATGCGCGAGGATGTTGGCCGTGTTACCCAGAAATTTCCCGGCTCGGCAGAAAATGGCTCTGTGTATAACCACGCGGCGGCGTTTTATATCTATAGCCTCTTTACCATCGGCGAGAGTGACCGGGCCTGGCGCTTGCTGCGGCAGATGCTTCCCGGCCCGGATCGTGAGGATCTGGTACAGCGCGGACAACTACCGGTATTTATCCCCAATTACTATCGCGGCGCATGGCACCAGTACCCCGCACACGCCGGCCGTTCCAGCCAGCTACTGCATACCGGTACCGCGGCCTGGATCTACCGCTGTCTTATCGAAGAGCTGTTCGGCTTGAAAGGTGAAGGCGAGGGCCTGCGCATTTCTCCGCAGCTACCCTCCCACTGGCCGCAGGCACGGGTGCAGCGCCGTTTCCGGAGCGCGGTGTTTGATGTTCAGTTTGAGCGTCGGGTCCACGGCGATGAGCTGCAGGTGTACGCCGATGGCGAACAGCTTGCGGAGCCCTTGATCAGCCCGGTTGAGGCCGGGCGCGTTTACCACTTGCGCGTATTATTGCCGCCAGGGGATATCTCCCAACTGGCAGAAAGTCTGGAAGACGCGAACACGACACAAAATCCCCACCTCGCCTGAAGAACCTGCTGCAGCGCCACTGTCAGGCGGCGCTGCGGCGGCTGGACGGCCATACACGCCTGCTTCTTTATTTGTTTGTCACACTCTCTGTGCAGAATTCAATTCTCTCCTGTCACGCACACATCAGATATTCAATTCAGAAACCGGGATTCACACCATGAAGACAATAAATGAACTTACCGAAACTCAATTCAAAGAACTTCTCGACGATTACTTTGCACCGCCCGAGAAGCGACAGAAAATGACTGAAGAGGAAATCAGGGAGCTGGCTGTAAGGCTGAATGACAAGGTGGATGTTCCACTCGTGTGGGAAACTGCCGAAGAGAAAATCCTGATCAAGGTTGTTCTGAAAGTAGATACATTCCTCTACGACAATCTTCCCAACGAGATTTACGACCTGGTAAGAAGTCTGGACAAAGGTATTACCGAAAGCGAAGCCTCACGCCTGATCAACCGCCTGTCGGTTCTTGCCAACAAGAAAATCGAAATCCCCTATATTCCAGAGGCGGCCGAATACATCGCCATTCGCTTTGTGATCGGTGTAATCATCAACGCTGCGCGCAAAGAGTGGAATTTCGAAATGGCGAAAGATGCCCCGGAATCCGAGCTGATCACCGCGTAACGGCACCCTAAAAATCCGCGACAACCGCGATCACGGTAAAAACCACCTGAGGAAAAGGGCGGCCGGCGCCGCCCGCTCACTTACAGGTGCCGAACTTCCTCGGGCACGTTCATCCAGTTGTCATTGCGTCCGTCGAAGTACTGCACCGGCGCTTCGAGCAGCTCCTCTGGGGTGACGTTGTCCAGCGCCGACAGATAGACGGAGACAAACTCCCCACCCAGCTCCTCCACATCGCCATTGCCGAAGCTGCGCACGCCGCAGTGTTTGCAGAATGGATGGTGGGCCTGCAGGGTGCCGAACTGATAGTCGCTCAGCGCTTCCCTGCCCTTCAGCAGGCGGAACTCTGCTGGTTTGATAATGGCCCCCCACTCGCGGGTTTTGGTGCAGATGGAGCAGTTGCACTTGCCGGTGCCCGCCGCCAGATCGATATCCGCTTCGAACGCCACCGCGCCGCAGTGGCAGCTGCCTTTGTAGGTTTTTTTCACTGGACAGCCTCCGCGAGTGCATCGTCCTTGGCATTGGCGCGCTTGTAGGTATCGCGACTGGTGACCCGGTTTGCGTAATCAATAAATTCGATACGTTTTTCGATGGTTCCGAACTGTACTCCCCAGGCGATCTGGGAACCCACATAGACATCAGCGGCAGTAAAGCGCTCACCGGTGACATAGGTGTGCTCCGTAAACCAGCTGGACAGTGTATCCAGCACTGCGGCATAGCTTCCGTAACCCACCATGCGCTGCTTTTCGGCGTCAACCTCGATACCCAGTATCTTGCTGTCGGTGATTGCGGCTTCCAGTGGCCCCGCAGTGAAGAACAACCAGCGGTAGTAACTGGCACGCTCTTCCGGCGTGGGGGCCAGCCCGGCCTCTGGAAACGCCTCTGCGAGGTAGGCGCAGATGGCGGAGCACTCGGTCACCACCTGGCCCTGATGCACAATCGCCGGCACTTTCCCCATGGGGTTCAGTTTCCGATACGCGGGCGCTTTCATACTGCTCTCGTAATCCAGTACTTCCACCTGATAAGGCACATTCAGCTCTTCCAGCATCCAGCGCGCGGTACGCCCGCGGGATTGAGGGTTGGTGTAGAGCAATACTTCGTTGGTCATGGGGAATCTCCCGTTGTTCCGTTGTCGATGTCTGTTGAAAACCTGAAAGGACTGTAAAGGGCAATTAGGCTATATTCCGCCCTATTAAAATCAAGCGGGATGCAATTGATGTCGAATCCAACGACAAGGGTGCTGGCATTGCTGGAACTGCTGCAGTCGCACGGTAACGCCACCGGCAGTGAACTCGCCGGCAAGCTGGGTGTGGATGGGCGCACCCTGCGGCGCTATATCAATACCCTTGAGGAAATTGGTATCCCGCTGACCAGCGAGCGCGGGCGCTACGGCGGCTATCGGCTGGTCTCCGGTTATAAACTGCCGCCGATGATGTTCACCAATGAAGAGACCCTGGCGATCTCCCTTGGTCTGCTGGCGGCACGCAGCCTGAACCTGGGGGATATGGGCTCAGCGGTGGCCAGTGCCCAGGCCAAGCTCGAACGGGTGATGCCACAGAAACTGAAACAACAATTGCGCGCGCTGGATGAAAACATCACCCTGGATTTTGTACCTTCCCCGGCACCGGCCAGCTCGGTTCTCGCTACCCTGGCATCCGCCACTCAGGAGCGCTGCCGCACGGTGTTCGAGTACACCAGCATCACTGACAAGGCAGCCGGCACCGAGATCACCTTGCGGCGGGAGTTTGATTCCTACGGCCTGGTGTTTCGCCGCGGCCGCTGGTACGCGGTGGGCCAGTGCCATCTGCGCGGTGAATTGCGCACCTTTCGCCTCGACCGTATGAGCGCGCTGCAGCGCCTGCATATCCCGTTCGAACGCCCGCGGGATTTTGATGCGGCGTCCTACCTCAACCAGAGCTTCTCACAGATGGATTCCGCCGTGGAAGTGGAACTGCTACTGCACACCAACCTGGCCACTGCCAGCGCCATGCTTGGTCATGAGGAAGGGCTGCTGACACCGCAGGGGGACGCCGTTCTCTGGCGGGCACATACGGGCTGCCTGGGCTGGTTTTCCTCACAACTGATGCAGCTGCCCTGCCGCTTCGAAATTCTCTCACCGCCCAATCTCAAAGCGGAGCTCCGCCGCCAGGCCGAACGGCTGATGAGCATGGCGGCAGAGTAACGGCTCTACTGGTAGTAACGATTCTATTTAACCAGCTCCACTTCCGTGGGGCGCCAGCTTTTATCGAAGAACGGCTGCAGAGGGCTGTACAGGCGTAGTACCGGGAAGTAGCTCTTGCCCGGAATGGTCTGTATCCAGTTTCCCCGCGCTACCCCTGTAGGCTGCTCCGGGCCGAAGAATATTGTTGTAGAGCCTGCGGTTCCGGGCTCCGCTGCGGGAGAGGGATAACTCTGACTGCCGGCGCGGGGATACCGCTGCGGCGTTTTCAGCATCGAACGCGTCTGGGTGTCATATAGGGTAAATGACCAGAAGCGCTCCGCTGGAACGCCTTTCGGCAAGGTCACCTTGTAGGTCCTGGCACCATCGAAGTAATTTTTGTCCGCATCAACCATCGTCCATAAATAGGTGGAGCCGATACCGGTAAGCCGCATGGCCATGGCCGGGGTGATGCCGGTTACCCCGTAGAAAAATGCGGTTCTCGCGTCCAGCTTGCGGTAACCGGTGGCAGGGAATGGCTTGACGCCTTCTTTGGTAATTTCCGGAATCGGGGTCTCAAACTGATAGCCGGTATCGAACAGCATGTTCTGCCAGTTGCTTCCCTCGTAGTAGTACCAGCTGCGATCCCGGGGGCTCATAAAAACGCTGCGGGCGGTGGCATTGGCGAGCTGCAATGCATCGGTGAGAATTTTCTTCATACGCGCATCGGGTTTGAAAGGTTTGCCTTTCACGATACCAATTGCGGCAATAGGTCCCATCAACTCCGGATCCAGCGCGGTCGCCGGCTCCTGCTGCACTACTTCGTTCAACATTTCATAGAAGCGCCAGTCGTTGGGCGGAATGGTATTCATCACCTTGCCGCTGCCCTCATGAAATACTGTCTCTGGGACAGATTCCAGTTTCGCGAGCTTTGACTTGCCGTCGAGGAACTCCGCGATCGGTGTGCCGAGACCGCCGGGCTGGTAGGGGTAGATTTTGGTAAATTTTCGGATGCGCTCCACCGCCGGTTTCGGGTCATTGTTTTCCAGAAAGGCGCGGGCAAACCAGACACCGTAATGGGTTGTAGAGTGCGCCACATTGTATTCCCCCTCCGGCAGAGCGCCCTCGTAGTCTGGTGGCACGATAAGATATCGCCCGCCCTCACCGCGATCCGGCCCAGGTAAACCCATATCGATCACCCAGCGGAACCAGGCATCCTGCACGGTACCGAGGACTCTCGGTGGCACCTCGATCACCATAGGTCCTTTGGTCAAATCGAGTCCACCAATCAGGTAGATGGTGTCGGCATTGGCGGTGAGAAACAGCGAATTGGCATCCATCAACTCGGAAAAGATGATGACCTCGTTGTCCTTTACCCCGACCTCCTCCAGGCCCTTGCGCAGCGCATGAATGCTCACACCGCGCAAGGACTCCGTGAAGGTGCGAAATGCGTGGTGAAGGTCCAGGTGGTCATAAATCTTGCCAACGGTTTCCTCCGTTGGCATACCGCCCTCAAATTCCAGTGTGCCCAGATGTGTTTCCACCTTCTCCGGGGTTGTTATTGACGCGGGAATATCTTCTCCAGACTGTGCCAGGAGGAGATCTGGGCCAACCAGTAGCGTGGACGCACACACTACCGCCAGAGACTTGATCAAGTTCTGCATGGGAATACCTTCGGCGTTGAGGGCAGGAGTTGCGAGACAGATTTTGGGGTCGCTAAAAAGATAGTTGCCGCTCAGCAGGCTGCCAGAGAACGGCGCCTACTTCTTTTTTACTAAAATTGACGTTACAACAGCCAATTGAGCGACGGTGAGCGTGAAAACTGTACTCTTTGTAGTTATTTGTATCTTCTCAGACATTGTTAGCGGTACGACATTGGCTGAACGCAGAGAAAACCTGGAGCAAGTGGCGGTTTACGACCGCTTTCGTATCTTCTACTCCCTGTCGGGGGAAGACGCGCTCCCTCCTGCGCGCCGCGCAGATGATGATAACGACGGAATACCGGAGTACGTGGACCAGCTGGGGCGGCGCTTCCTGCAGACAGATCGTTTCTACCGCAATGAGGTTGGCCTGGTCTCACCGTTGGACGGGGAGCGCTATAAGGGTCACGCCCACTATATTGATGTGAACCTGCTGAACATTCCCAGAAATGGGATCGCTTACGACGGTACGCCAAAACTAGATCGCAGTATTTCCCATCAGAAATCGGTTCCCGTACTTCTGATTGACCTATCTAATTCACTCAACTGGGGCAACAAGACCCCGGAACACGAGCTGTTTCATATCTATCAGAATGGCTACACCTATTTTAAAAACCGCTGGTACACGGAAGGTACTGCGCGCTGGTCCGAAAATATCCAGAGCGGGCGTGTGGGTAAGGGAGGGTTCCTGCCGGCAAGTCGCGGTCAGCGCGAGGCACTGTTCGAGAAAACCTACGATGCCAGCCAGTTCTGGAACGAGCTGATTCTACGGGCGGATAACGGCACCCACGGCAAAACCTTTATCCGCCATCTACTGGAGACGCTGCGAGAAATGGACGAGGTGGCAGCCAGAGAGCGCGGTATCAACCGCGCCAACTGGCCGGAAGCGGAGCAGCGCAGTGAGAAAAACAACCCGTATATCTGGCGGGCAATACAGAAAACCCTGAAGGATATGGGCTACTCATCGACCGAAGATGGCGAAATAAAAACCCTGTTCGGTTTATAGGGGCTTCGGCACAGGAGCGTGATAAGGATCACGCTATACCCCGCGCCAGTTACCAGACCAATTTCATCAGGAATTACTTCGTTGGCATCGGCATGCACTCCATGACCTCCACACAATCGCCGGGGAAAATGCTGAAGTGCGGGTGGTTCTCAAACAGCTTCGCCGCCTCGTCGTGCGTCTCGGCCTTGATAATCACGTACCCGGTCATGTCGTTACTGGTATCGCTGATACCCTCGGGATCGATCCGCTTGGTTTTCCCCAGCGGGCCGCCGGCGGCGACAAGAATGTCGCTGTGCTTTTCCATCCAGCCGCCCCAGGCGGCCATACCTTCCTGCATGCGCTGTTCGCGCTGTTGTTCTGAAAGATGCTCCCAACCTTTCATGGATTTGGGGGCGCCCAGATACATGGCGAGATAGTGTTTCATAACGATTCCTTTTCTTTACAGACTGGTTACTGATTGATTTCCGGCTCGACAAGGCGCGCCAGTGCGGCCAGCGATTCCTGCCACCCGAGGTGGCACATTTCCACCGGAATCACATCCGGTATACCTTCCTGTAGAAGTGTCAGCTCTGTTCCACAGGATACGGGTGTCAAGGTGACCGTCATGGACATTTCACCCGGCATATTAGGATCGTCAAAGCGATCGGTGTAACGGATACGTTCATTTTCTACCAGCTCGACATACTCCCCACCAAAAGCGTGCTCCTCGCCAGTAGTGAAATTGACGAATTTAGCCTTGTAGGTACCGCCTACTCTGGCCTCCAGATCGTCATAGACGCCATAGAAGCCATCGGGCGGCGACCATTTCGCCATGGCGTGGGGGTTGATAAATGCGCGATAGACGCGCTCCGCGGGTGCACGCAGTACGCGATGCAGCTTTACAGTGCCAGGCATGTGTTTACTCCCTGCATTTTCTGTTGATTCAGTGTCTCAACCGGCGTCTCCGCCCGCCTGATTGCCCTCTGCCACCAGCTCCCGCGCCGGGCGAACCTCAATGGATCCGTAACGGGCCGGCGGTATTTTTCCAGCCAGGGCAATGGCTTCGTTGAGATCCTTCGCTTCCAGCATGTAGAAGCCGGCCAGCTGTTCCTTGGTTTCCGCGAACGGGCCGTCGGTCACGGTGACGCGCTTGTCCCGCACACGTACCGTGGTCGCAGCACTGGTGGGCATCAGCGGGCTTCCAGTGATGAAGTGACCGCTTTCACTCAGGCCTTCCACACAGGCAATACACTCCTGATTCAGTGCATCCCACTCCTGCTGGGTTTTCTGCGCCATCAGTTTTTCGTCGTAGTAAACCAGTGCCAGGTACTTCATCTTGATCTCCTTAGGTGACAGCAATTGAGGCTGTTTCACGAGTTAGTCGAATGGGGGAAAGGGAATTCGACAGACAAAGAAAAAATTTTTTATTTTTTTTCGGTCGCCAACCTGGTCTCGATTTCATGCAGTCGGCGTAACAGAAAACGCTGTTCCGGCCCCTGCTGCGACAACGCCAGAGCGCGCCTGTAGGCGGCATGAGCCTGTTTGTTCTGACCGAGACGGCGGAGCAGGTCAGCCCGCGCTGCGTGGGCGAGGTGGTAGTCACTGAGCGGCCCCTCGGCGAGCAGGTGGTCAATCAAAGCCAATCCCCGCTCCGGTCCATCGCGCATTGCTACCGCCACCGCGCGGTTGAGCTCAATCACCGGAGAGGGGCTTTGCCCCAGTAAGGCCTCGTAGAGGCCGACAATCTGGGGCCAGTCGGTTGTTTCCGTGCTGTCCGCCTCCGAGTGCACCGCCGCAATGGCGGCCTGCAGGGTATATGGGCCGAAGCGGCGGCTGGCGAGCGCCTGCAATACCAGATTGCTTCCCTCTTGAATCTGTTCCCGGTTCCACAGGCTGCGATCCTGATCTTCCAGCAGGACCAGATTACCGTCCGCCGATACCCGCGCACTGCGACGTGCATCCTGAAGCAGTAGCAACGCCAGCAGCCCCCGGGCTTCCGGCTCCGGCAGCAGCTGACACAAAAGACGCGCCAGACGGATGGCCTCGCCACACAGGTCCTGACGGATCAGTCTTTCGCCCGCTGAAGCCGAATAGCCCTCATTGAAAATCAGGTAAATCGCATGCAGCACACTGGCGAGCCGCTCCTGCAGCTCCTGGCCTTCCGGAACCGCATAGGGAATATTGGCATCGCGGATTTTCGCTTTGGCGCGCACGATGCGCTGGGCAAGGGTTGGGGTTGAGGTGAGGAAAGCACTGGCGATCTCCTCGGTTGTAAGGCCGCACACCTCGCGCAGGGTCAGCGCCAGTTGCGCTTCCGGCGCGAGACCGGGGTGACAACAGGTAAAAATCAGCCGCAGGCGATCGTCTTCAATCCCCTGCGGCTCCTCATCTTCACAGGCCAGTTCCGCTTCAAGCCGGTCGGCGACTTCCTCAAAGGACACATCGAAGCGCGCCTTGCGGCGCAATTGATCGATGGCCTTGAAGCGACCGGCGGAGACCAACCAGGCACGGGGGTTATCCGGCACACCTTCCCCCGGCCACTGATTCATCGCTGCGGCAAAGGCATCGTGCAGCGCCTCTTCCGCCAGTTCAAAGCTGCCAAGTAGTCGTATCAGGGTGGCGAGAACCCGCCGGGACTCCTGCTGATAAATTTCCTGAATGCGCGCGCTGAAACTGTCCATCATTGGTACGCTCGTAACCATTTCATTCTGCGAGTGAATTATTGTGCAGGGAGCATATCAGTCCCGGTGCCCTACTGATCGAAAAGTTCTCTCACTAGACTTCCGCAGGATGAAAGTTCGACTCCTGTCTAAAAATGGACTGCCAAACCGAGATTTTCACTCTATACCTGTTCCCTCTGAATTCAATTCTGCGAACTCTTTGAATTTATTTGAGTAGATACTATGTGCACAAGAACTCTCTGGCTGGACAGCGGGCAAGGCCCCATTGCCGGGCGCAATATGGACTGGGCACAAAGCCTCGGCACCAATCTCTGGATATTGCCTGCGGGCGCCGAGCGAACCGGCATTGAAAACGACAGTAATCCACTCAAGTGGACCTCCACCTACGCCAGCCTTGTAGCCACCGCCTATGACCTGGCCTCCGCCGATGGCTTGAACGAAAAAGGGCTCGCGGCGCATATTCTGTGGCTTGCGGAATCGGATTACGGTGAGCGCGACACATCCCAGCTCGGCTTATCGGTGTCACTCTGGGCGCAGTTTTATCTGGACCAGTTTGACAGTGTCGCGGCCTGTGTCGAGTACACCCGCAAACACCCCATCCAGGTTCGCCCTCAGGGTGACCCGGTATCCGGGCGCTGGTCAACGGTGCACCTGGCACTCAGCGACGCAAGCGGTGACTCTGCGGTTATCGAAATCATCAATGGTGAGACCCAGATCCATCACGATCGCAGCTTCACCGTGATGACGAATTCCCCTCCCTTTGCGCAACAGCTGGAGCACATCAAACAGTACCAAGGGTTCGGTGGTAATCTCCCGTTACCCGGAACCACTGAGGCCGCAGACCGGTTTGTGCGGGCGAGCTATTACCTCTCCAAGTTGCCGCCAGCGGACACTCCCAAACGGGCCTACGCGGCGCTGTTGAGCGTAATGCGCAATGCCGCGCAACCATTTGGTGTTCCAGACCCGGCGCGCCCGAACATTTCCATGACGATCTGGCGCACACTGATCGACTTGCAGCGCGGGGTTTATGCCTTCGAGTCCTCTTTCAGTCCAGACATTGTGTGGGTGCAATTGAACAAAATGGACTTAACTAAGAGCCGTAAACTCGACCTGAGTCAGGACGGCCTGGTGGGTGATGTTACCGACCGGTTTATCGAAACCCCCGCATTCAAGTTCTTATCCGCCTGACCTGTTTTCGCACCCTGTTTTTCGCACCCTGTTTTTCGCACAGAGGGATTCCGTAATGGCTTTACACCGGAAGAGCAAACGCAGACATCAAACCGGTTATATCGGTGAAGATATTTTCAGTGCAAATGCGGTACATCACAGTGTACCCCGATACAAAATGCCCAAGCACAGCATGCCTGCGCGAACCGGCTACCAGCTGGTGCGGGATGAACTGTATCTGGACGGCAACTCACGACAGAACCTGGCAACCTTCTGTACCACCTGGGCGGAGGATGAAGTACAGCGTCTGATGGCAGATTGTTTCGATAAAAACATGATCGACAAGGATGAGTACCCGCAGACTGCGGAGATCGAATCCCGCTGTGTACATATGCTCGCGGATTTATGGAATGCGCAGGACAAAGATGATTCCACTGGCTGCTCGACAACGGGCTCATCCGAAGCCGCAATGCTGGGTGGTCTCGCATTAAAGTGGCAGTGGCGCAAGCGACGGAAGCAGGAAGGGAAAAACACCCATAAGCCGAACCTGATCTGCGGCCCGGTACAGGTTTGCTGGCATAAATTCGCTCGCTATTTCGATGTGGAAATTCGCGAGGTTCCGCTGGACGGAAATGAGGTGTGCCTTAACCCAGAAAAAATCCGAGATTATGTGGATGAGAACACGATCGGCGTAGTCGCCACGCTGGGTGTCACGTTTACGTGTGTCTACGAGCCGGTGGAAGAAATCGCCCGCGTCCTTGATGCCATTGAAAAAGAAACCGGGCTGGATATTCCCATTCATGTAGACGCGGCCAGCGGCGGCTTTATCGCACCATTCGTACAGCCGGACCTGAAATGGGATTTCCGCATACAGCGGGTCAAATCCATTAATACCTCTGGGCACAAATTCGGTCTGGCACCATTGGGGGTCGGCTGGGTCATCTGGCGCGACGCTGCGGAACTCCCGGAAGAGCTGATTTTCCATGTGGACTATCTCGGCGGAGATATGCCCACATTTGCTCTGAACTTCAGCCGTCCCGGCGGCGAGATTGTTGCACAGTACTACAATTTCGTACGCCTGGGCATAGAAGGTTACAAGGAGATTCAGCAGGCCTGTATGGACACCGCGGTATGGCTCGGTGAACAGGTGGCCGATATGGGCCCATTCGATCTTTTCTACGACGGAAGAGGTGGTTTACCGGCCATCGGCTATTCCCTCAAGCCGGGTAAATGGGGGTTTGACCTCTACGATCTTTCCGATCGCCTGCGCATGCGCGGCTGGCAAATCGCTTCCTACCCTCTGCCGTCCAACCGCAAAGATACGGTAATCCAGCGCATTATGATCCGCCACGGGGTCAGCCGGGATATGGCCGCGCTGCTGGCGCAGGATATTCGCCGGGCCATCGAATATTTCTCTACTCATCCGGCGACGCCGTCGGAACCGCGTCCGACCAGCAGTCACTCCGGACGAAAAAACCCCGACTGAGTGGACAGACTTTGCAGGCGCTCGCGCCTGCGTGTAAGTAGAAACAGTATGCCGCCGTACAATACGCACTGCGCGGTCAGGGTAATCAGTGGAACAACCACTGACTCAACCCCGA
Organism: Microbulbifer sp. ARAS458-1; assembly: GCF_045348205.1. NCBI lineage: Bacteria > Pseudomonadati > Pseudomonadota > Gammaproteobacteria > Cellvibrionales > Microbulbiferaceae > Microbulbifer > Microbulbifer sp. ARAS458-1. Next base: position 127,367 of record NZ_CP155838.1, read on the forward strand.
CACTCAACTGGTTGAGTCGCACAAACCCCTGTACTCCTGCGGAGCTGGGAATTAGGTAGGACAGCGCCCGCAATGGTGCCGGGACGCTTTCCAGCGGCCAGGAAAAGCCCGAAAGGAAAACGATGGGCAATGAGGTAAACAGCAAAAACGGAATGACATCCTCTGCACTCTGGAACAGTTCAGCCAACAGCAGTCCGAGCAGTGAAACGGACAGCAGAAACAGCGCGAGAAATGGAAGCAGCTCCACCGCCTGCCCCACCGCGGGCAAATGGTAGACCGGAAAAATTATCCAGCGAATGACCAGGAACTGTAGAAGGTAGATTCCTACCCACGGGAGATTTCGCCCCAGGGTCCATGCCATGGCCGCGCCCCGAGTGGACGGCATTGGCGTTTTCAACTGGCGCCGCGCATCGCACAGTAAGCCCAGCCCAATCAGCATGGTCTGCTGTAATATCACCATGGCCACGGCCGGCACCACAAAGCTGGCGTAGCCACCGCCAGGGTTGAACAGTTCCACAACCTTTAACTGAAATGGCGCCTGGGTAACCGCCGCCAATGCCGGTTTTCCAGAAGTTGCCGCAAATGCGACCGCGCCCAGCTCTCCCCCGGCTTCAAGTACCGCGTCCGTAGCGGCATCGGCCAGCTGGCTATAGGCGAGCAGGTAGCCCGCATTGGCCAATAGCCCTACCACCGGTGATTCTCCCCGCACCAGATCCCGCTGTAGTCCCGCGGGAATTTCGACAATGCCCAGCACTTCCGATGCCTCCAGTGCGCGCTTGGCAGCCAGCGGGTCGGCGGACCGATCGACAATATGCAACAGCTCGGCGGCATCAATGTGTGCGAGTAACTGGCGCGACAGCGCGCTGTTATCCATATCCAGCGCATAGATCGGCATATCGCGATAAGCCTGGGGCGAATAGGGACCGGGATAAATTGCGCTGTAAAACAGTGCCGCGCCACCGAGAATCAGCAGGGTGGCCGGCGCCAACAGCAATGCGCGAATTTCGTAGCGGGCACCGGCAAACAGGGCTTTCATTCTGCCTCCCGGTTGCTTCTGCGGGAACGCCACAGAAAAACGCCGAGGGAAAAGACGGTAAAAACTGCTGCAAAGCCAAACAGGTGATGCACCTGAGGCAACGCATATTGAATATTTACCCGCTCGGTAACCAACTGGGTCTGCAGGTGCAGAAACCAGGTTACCGGCAGGGCCTCCCCGAATAGACGTGCCGCCACAGGCATGGCGCCCTGCGGAAACGTAACCCCGGAAAATGCCACCGCGGGCCCCGCCAGAACACTCACACAGGAGTAGGCTACATGGGAAGGGAACGCCATGGCCAGCGCGGACCCCAGCCCCAGGTAAGCCACCACCATTGTCGCCCACCCGATAACAAACCACAGGGGCTCCGACATGGGTGGCAAGTCCAACCAGGTAAAACACAACTGCAGCAACACAATGCCGATGAACAGCCACCACGCAAATGCGATTGCCAGTTTTCCCCAAAGTCGGTTCCAGTTGTTGGCGTAAAGCCACTTGGGATTGTCACTGGCGATACAGCGGGCACCGTGCAGAATCACAAAGCAATGCAGACTCGCCGCAATCAGGGCGATACCGAGATACGCGGCGTAATCGAGCCCGGGGTTGAACAGGGGGTGGGTCTGGGTGCGCAGAGCCTGAGCCTGGGATTCTGCCTCCAGCATCGGCACGCCCACTGCCATACGCTGGGTCACCGATTGCACGCCCATCTCGGTGAGCAGCACCGTCTGTACATCGCTGCTTATGGCATCCGCGGTGGCCAGGGACTGCTCGTTGAGCAGCAGTGCAACCGTGGGCTGCTGGCCGCGCACCATATCCCGGCTGAAACCACTGGGAAACGCGATAATCCCGTAACTATCGCCCCGCTCCAGCTGTGCCTTGGCGGTGTCCATTGAGGTTGTGGTGTGCACAACCCGGATCGCGGGGGCCGCGTCCAGGTCGGCCCGGATCTGGCGCGTTAGCGCAGAATTGTCTGGATCAACAACGGTTACCGGCAATCCGGTAATGGTGCGCTCACTGAAAATACTCATCAACAGGATGCACGCGATGATCGGAAGCCACAGTATTAACCAGTGTGTCGTTTTTTCGACGCGCCAGCTTTGCAGCTCGCGATGGATGGCCGCAGAAAATTCATTCATGGCTGCGACCGCAGTTCGCTCTCCGGAACCAGTACAGTCATACCCGAGCGCAGCCCGGCAATGCCTGACAGCGGCCACGCGCGCACTTCGAAAGTACGCAGATCAAAGCTTCCCAAAGCGCGAGTCGAGGTCCAGGTGGCAAAGTCACCCAGCACAGAAATCTGGTACACACGCAGTGCAATCGATTCCCCCCGCTCCCCCAAGGCGGGTATTGACGCAGTCAGTCGGTCGCCAACCTTGAGACCATTCAGCAGATCTTCACGCACGTTAAAGGCGATCCAGGGAGTGTCGGTTTTTGCCAGCGTGGCGATGGGAATTCCCGCAGCGACAATTTCTCCTTCGCGAAAGTTGATTGCAGTGATCTCACCGTCCGCCAGCGCCACAACCTGTTGCTCGGCAAGGGCGGTTTCCACCAGTTGCCGTCCGCCTTCGGCTTCCCGGGTCACCGCAGCCGCTGTTGTCTTGTCCTGTGGGCGCAACCCCGAGGCCACCAGCTGGTAATTGGCTTTCGATGCCTGATACACAGACCAGGTAGAGCTTTGCGCGGCAATCGCCTCATCGAGTCGCTGGCGCGGCACCACACCCTGATCAAACAGACGCTGCATCCGCCCTGCGGTAACCCTGGCCAGCTTCGCCTGCGCAAGGGTGGCCTCCATGGCAGCGTGAGCGGACTCCACCTCTTCCGGGCGTGCGCCCTCATTGGCTTTCGATTGCTGTGCGGACGCGCCCTTCACCATCGCGTCGGCCTGCACCAGACGCGCCTGTGCCTCCGGATCGTGAATCTCCGCCAGCAGTTCGCCCTTGCGAACCTTCTGGCCCTCCTCGATATTCAATCGGGCCAGCCTTCCCGGATATTTGGTGGCAATGTTGAGTTCGCGCATTTCCACACGCCCCTCGAAATAACTCTCCTGCCTGCAGCCCGCGGTAAAGATGGCGATACCCAGGACGATTGCCAAGGGAAAGTAGATACCTTTATTTAACATTGGGCACCGCTCCCGGTCGGGCAAGTACGTCCAGTACTGTCGTTTCATGACCGCTTGCCAGCATCAGGCTGGTCCAGGCTATTAGGCTGTCATAGTCCGCCGCAAGCCGTTGCAGGCGCGCTCCGGCCAAGGCATTTTCCGCATCGATCACATCAATGGAGCGCCCTTCACCTGCGGCAAAGGCGGCGCGCTGCATCCGCAAGCTTTCCGCTGCCAGCCGCTCCGTTTTACGGGTGACCTGCCCACGACTCTGGGCATCCAGAAATGCGGAATAGCGCGTTTCCACATTCAATTGCACGCGCTCTTCCGCTTCCTTCGCCAGTGCCCGTGTCGCCCGCCACTCTTCCTGAGCCAGTGATACTCCCGCCCTGCGCGCACCACCGTCGAAGATCTTGAAAGTCAGATTGGCAGTTACCGTCCAGTCCGGAATCAATTCCGGCAGCTGATAGCTGTGTAATTCGAACCCACCGATGATGGTCACATCCGGCCAGTATTCCGAGCGCGCTACACTAACCACCTGTTCCGCCTGTCGTGCTGTGGCATTCAACTGCCGGATCAAGGGGTTGGCGCGCTGCGCATCCGCGAGCAACTGCGGTAAGCCCTGTGGCGACGGCAGTTGACTGGGCGGCGCCGATGCCACACTGACCGCCCTATTCTCCAGTCCCAACAGGCTGCTTAACCCGGCACGGGTATTTTCCAGAGCGTGCCTGCGCTCCTGCTCCAGCACTTCGGCCTGGGCAAGGGCGACTTCCGCGCGCATCCGGTCTGCGGCGGCGATTTGCCCCTCATTTTCCAGTGCGCGGGCATGTTGCAGGTGTGTACGCAGGCTTCCCACTACCGCAGACTGCACCTGCAGCGCGCGTTCACTGACAGAAACACCAAAATAACGCGCGGTGAGATCCAACATCAGGGTATTTTCCGTGACATCCTGCCCCGCACTGGCCACCTCAATCCCGATGGCGCTGGCTTGACGCAGCGAGCTGGTACGCCCGCCGGTGAATACCGGCCAGGTCAGCGTTGCCATGGTGAAAGCAAAGTCGCGAGGTTGCAGAATCGGGTTGGGAATTTCCGGTATGGCAGGATCAATCGAGTCCAGTACCTGATTGAGAAAACCGAGATCCACTTCTACCGCGTCAGAGAAATTCCCGTAAGTGGATATAACCCCCAACTGGGGCAATGCCAATGCACGGGCGGCACTACTTTTTGCCTGCGCACCCGCGAGTTGTGCGCGACCGGCCTCCAGCAGTGGGTTCTGCTGCAGGTGCTGTACCGCGCTCGCGAATGTTAACGGCTCAGAATAAAAGGCTGGCTCAGCCCGCACACTGGTGCAACAGACCAACAGCGTCAGAAGCAACCACCTGTTCACTACTAGCATCCATTCACATCAATTTTCCCAAAAGGAATAGTGTTGATTTCACATAAATCTACTGACCGGCCGCTTCCACCCCGGACCGCTTCAACAGTGCAACCCGCTCAGGCAGCAGGAGAAGCCCACCGACAAGAAAACACAGGGCGCCGGTGAACGTTCCGGCATTATCCAACGACACACTCACCATGGTGCCATTTGTAAGCTGATACGAAGCGACAGCAGAAACACCAAATGCCACTGAACCTGACAGGTTCAGTGCAACAATCCACCAGGAAATCTGTCGTACTTTAATCGCAATCCATTTATGGCAAACTTCAATCCACGCCAATCCACTCGAGAGCAAAAAACAGACTGAGCCACACATATCCGGGCGCCACACTCTTACATCGGCTTCAGCCGGACCCATACCGGTCGTCATAGCCTGGCATGTACTCACGTTAAAAAATATGGTTCCGATCAGCTGAATCACTACGGCCCACCAATCAATGCGACGCAATTCCAGTCGTAACGGCTGCCAATTTCGCCGTGATACCTGGCCAATGAATCCACCCCCCGGAGACCACGCTGTGGCAGCAACCTCGAGATACTGAAGAAACGCAGCTGACGTGAAAAATATCGATCCGACAAAAAATGTGAGATTCCCGGTCGCCACGCCAACCCATTTCACATAGACAGATACGGAGCCAAGCATGAATGCGGTACTGCCCACTGCAAACAGCACACCTATCCACCAGCTGATCGCCGTTGGTGCCCACCACGTGCGCAGACTCTTCCCCTGCAAGCGGTTGTAACATTTTCGCTGTTCGCGCGAGCGCCAAATTACTCGAACACTTCCCGGCAGTAAAAACACTTTTCGGGTCAGAAAAGGACCGAAGCGACTTTCTGAAAGGGGAAGCCACTTTTTAGATCCATTGGCAGGCCGATCAGGTCTCGCGCTTGATTCTTTGTCGGCCATGAGACCCATTCATCCAGTTGAACACTGCTAACCATCCTCAATATAGTACTTTTTTCCTGCTCTTTTCCGCAGCTTTACAAATGCATCCATACTTTTTGCAAAACAAGAAAAAGAAACGCGGTGGAACAACCAAACATCAACACTCCATTTATTGCCACCAACGGACCCAGCATTCGCCAGGGCGGTGGCTGCACAACGTCGCCGTAGCCCAGAGCGGTGATGGATGTAGTGGTGTAATAGAGAGACTCCCCCAGGGTATCAATCAATTTTCTACGCCAGATGAAAATCGCCCAGGCCAGTGACTCGAGAACATGTGTAATAAACAGGATGATGAAACACATAGGAATCAGGATTCTGCCTGCATTCTGCGGGCCGTGCCGTCCAGCTAGCCAGCTGTGAATATCATTCAGCAGACGTGTCGCTTCCAGTAAAACCATCGCGTGGAACAAAAACACGGCTGCCGCCAACAACATGGCGAGAAAAAATGTTCGGCGCCAATGGTGCACTTCAATTCTTATATCCAACTGAAGCTCCCATTGGTGAAAGCGATATTCCCTAGCCACACCTGCATAGTCTGATCCTGCGTTAAAAGTCTCCACCCAGAGCGAGGTGCAACTGAATCCGATTCGCCAGACGCTGGTTTTCCAGCTTGATAACTTCGGCCTGTGCCACCAGTTGCTCAGTCTGCAGAATTTCCACCCATAGCAGATCCCGCTTCCCTGCCTGATATTGATCAATTGCAATTTCCACTGCGCGATCTCTGTCCGCTAATGAAGACCGCGCAAAGCCGAGTCGCTTCTCCAGTAGCCGTTCACTTTCCAGCGCATTTTCCACTTCGCGAAAGGCGCTCAGCAGACTGCTGCCGTAATTGGCCACCGCCTGTGCCTGCTGCGCCGTAGTGATGCGTACATAGGCGCACAGGGCACCGCCCTCATAGATTGGGATGATCGAACCCAATTGTGCAGAGGCGCGATCCTGGCTCAGGTGTAACTGCTCCAGCAGATGATCCCCCAGACGCTCTGCGGTCAATGAAAGGGAAAAGCTTGGGCGCAAAGCAAGGCGTGCGGCCTCCTGCCGGCGAAAGGCGGCGAGTACAGCGTATTCGGCGGCAAGAATATCCGGCCGACGGCTGACCAGCGCGATGGGCGTATCCGCGGCCACCACCGGTGGAACCGCGGGATAGTGGCTGGCGGCGGCAAGTTCCGCCGCCGGGTATCGCCCCAGCAAGACTTCCAGACTGCGCACTGCGCGCCCGAACGCAATACGCGCAGACTGGAGATTGGCCTGCGCCGACTCCACCCGCGCGCGGCTGTCCGCCACATCCAGTTGAGAGGTTTTTCCGCTCTGGTAGCGAAAGTCCGCCAGGTCGTAAAGGCGCGTGTAAATTCCCACGGCGCGTTCTGCCAGAGAAAGTAACTGTTGCGCCTCACTCACCAGATACCAGTTCAATGCCACGGTGGCGGCCAGGGACTGGCGTGCGTAGGCGTAGTCCAGTGCCGCCACTTCGTAGTCGATTGCTGCCGCCGCACGCTCCGCGCGCAGTCTGCCCCACACATCCAGCTCCCAGTTCAGGCCAAGCGCAATCAGTGTGTGGGTGAACGAGTGCTTTACGTCATCGCGACCACCAAAGTCATAGGTGCGCTTGCCGCCCAGCTGACCACCAATCTGGGGCAACAGCTGCGCACCAACCACGGCTATCGTCTCCCGGGCTATGGCAACCGCCTCTGCGGCCTCTAGCAGGTCTCGGTTGTTCGCTAGAGCCTCATTGACTAAAGCGACCAGCGTCGGGTCGTTAAACGATTGCAGCCAGCCACTGTGAACCGGCGCCGAATAGGCGGCGGCCACCCACTGCTCAGGAATGCCTGTCTGCGGTGGTAACGCCTCGTTGAGTATTTCCTCGGGTGCAGGAAGCGGCTTCAGTGCACAACCTGCGATGGTCACGACAACGGCCGCGAGAAAGATCCAGTTCCGACACATCATCCGGCGAAGGGATAGAGCCAGTTGGACCAGGAATAGGCGCGAATGCCAATCTTGCGCAGCACCACAAAACCACTGGAAGGATCGGTGTAGATAGCGGCGCGCCCCTGAGTACCAATAGGAAATTTGGACTGATCTTTATCGTCGATGCGGATGGCAACCGCAAACTGTCCCTGCGGCAGCTCCTCGGGCTTATAGACAAAATGCGGCAGGCGACCGCTCGGCAGCATCTGCCCGCTGCCACTGCCGCGCCAGATCGCCTCTACCTTGCCGGTAAATATCTGTCCCGGATAAAGATCGAGCGCCACCTCTACTTCCTGCCCCTCTTTTACGTGCTTGAGATTTTCCTGAAAATAATTGGCCAGCAAATAGCGGTCTGAGTCACAGATAAACGTGGCGATGGCTCCTACCCGCAGAGCCCCTGCTACCATACCCGGGCGCACCTGAAGATTGATCAGGTAACCATCTTCCGGCGCCACCATCAGGGTGTTGTCGAGATAAAACCTGGCCAGATCGAGTTTGGCCTGAATACTGGCGACGGTGGTGTTTACCCCGTTGATTTCCGAGTGGTATTCAAGTTCGGCCCGCGCCACTTCGGCCTGGGCTTCCCGCACCGAAGCCTCGTTGGCGGCGACCTTAGCCGTCCACTTTTGAACATCTTCCTCGGGCCCGGCTCCGCGACCGGCAAGCTTTTGCGACAGTTCCTGCTCGTAACGCGCGTACACCAATTCACTCTGAAGCCGGACCACCTGCTGTCGCGCTACCTGTACATCCGCGGCTAACACCTCGACATTCTGTGTTGCCTTCGCCAGTTCCGCCTGCAGCTCTTTTACCTTGAGTTCATAGGGGCGCCGGTCAAACTGAAAGAGGGGCTCCCCCTTCTTTACCGGAACATTGGGCTGCACCAATACGTCTGTCACCAGAGTGGGTTCATTGAGACGTGGGGTCAGCTGGATGGTGTGCTGTACCAGGCGGGCATTGGTGGAGTACGGGGTCACGAATCGCAGCCCGATCATGAATATAAGCAGCAGATGCAGCCCAACAGAGACCGAAACCAGGCCCCAGACGATGTTGAACTTCATCCATTTGAACTTGAAAAAAGTGAGCCAGACGGCAATCACATAAACAAACAGGAGAACAAATCCGAACAGCATGGCCTGGTTCCCTAACTGGTTGCATCGCTATCAGGCGCTTGTTTGTCCTGCCCGTTTTTTGGCGCGGGCTTATCGTCTTCGCCACGCAGGCGGGCTATTTTCTCTTCGATTTCGCGTGCTTCATCTTCGGGGAAGTTACGGATATCAATGGTGTCTGTGGGTTTGAATGCCCAGATAAACGCGTTGATCCAGGGCACCACCGCGAGAAATCCCGCGTACCCCATAATCTTTACCGCTTCCGCATCGGGATGTTTGCGCGAGATGGCAATCTTCCCCGGAAGCCCGGCAATCCAGATCAGGATTGCCATGATCGCAATACCCGCACACACGATCACGAGGAAGGTCAGATAATCCCAATGTGTCAGTTTGAACCCCATCTGAACGCATCCTTGAGCAGAGCCGATTACTGTTGATTATTTCTCCATGGCAAGAAAGTCATATAGTTGAAGCCCGTCGACATCGCCAATCAGGGCTGTTGATTTAGCCGCAGTATTGTCGCAGTCTACCGGCACATCCCACCTACTCACCCAGTGAAATCAGCGAAACTCCCCCATGATCGATTTTGAAAATAAAAGCCTGTTCAAGCTCAAGCAAAACGCGGGTTTTGCAGAAAAAGTAGCGCCACTTTTGATTGATGGTGAGGAGGTGCTCGATTCGTTCAAATCCATGCGGGACGGCGTGGTATTTACCAGCAAACGAATTATTGCGGTCAACGTACAGGGTATTACCGGCAGTAAGAAAGATTTCACCTCGCTACCGTATAAAAATATCGTGGCCTATTCGGTGGAGACCTCCGGCACCTTCGATATAGACAGCGAGCTGGAACTCCACTTTTCGTCCCTGGGTAAGGTTCGCTTTGAGTTTAGTGGCAAATCGCGACTAATCGATATCGCGCACTACATAGCCCGCTACGCGCTTTAGACGTGAAGCGCCGTCAGCGCAAGTCCGGCGGACTCCCTGCCGGCACCTCCCGCGCGCTAGCGATTGGAGGAATATTTTTTGGCCTGATTACCGTGTTCACACTGATTGGTCAGCTGCCACCCGTGATTCCATTGTTCTATGCCGGAATGAGTCTGCTGACCTACCTGGTCTATTACCTGGATAAATCGGCCGCCCGCAGTGGCCGCCGGCGCACCAAGGAGAACAGCCTGCACCTGCTTTCGCTACTTGGCGGTTGGCCCGGGGCGCTGGTGGCACAACAGCACCTGCGGCACAAAACCCGGAAGCAGCCATTCCGACTGATCTTTTGGCTCACGGTTACCGCAAATCTCATGGCGTTGGCCTGGCTGCACAGTGGGGGTAATACCGGTTTCCTCGCAGGGTTCCCTCTGTTTGTGTACACATCTGTATAAAAACCTAAGCCCGGGGCCACCGTGCGTCGCATCCGCACAGAAAGGTCTGGGGAAGGTGAGGCCACTGCACGACTTACTGCACCCAACTGCTCAATAATCAGACAATATTCTCGACACCCCACCCCAAGCCCCGTATAGTGCGCGGCCCGCCATCTTTCTCGATTATGGCGACGCCGGCCATCCGCAAACCGCCGACCTTCGACTGCAATCCATTTACCTGCAAACGATTCACCACAATAAGCCCCGGGAAGACGCTCTTGATCACCACCGCCAACATCACCATGCAGTTTGGTGCCGAGCCGCTGTTTGAAAATATCTCCGCAAAATTTGGTAACGGCAACCGCTATGGACTGATCGGGGCCAATGGCTGTGGAAAGTCCACCTTTATGAAGATCCTGAGTGGGGAGCTGGCTCCCACCTCCGGCAATGTCTCCATGGCACCCGGTTGCACTCTGGGCATTCTGAGCCAGGACCAGTTCGCGTTTGAGGAATACTCTGTCATCGATGCTGTGATCATGGGAGATACGCGCCTGTGGGCGATCAAGCAGGAACGCGACCGCATCTATTCGCTGCCGGAAATGAGCGAGGAAGACGGTATGCGGGTGGCGGACCTGGAAGTGCAGTTTGCCGAGCTGGACGGCTATACCGCCGAGAGCCGCGCAGGGGAAATCCTGCTGGAGGCCGGGATCGAGGAATCACTCCACTTTGGCCTGATGAAGCAGGTTGCACCGGGCTGGAAACTGCGTGTGCTACTGGCCCAGGCACTGTTTGCGGATCCGGACATCCTGCTGCTGGACGAGCCCACCAACAACCTAGATATCCACACCATCCACTGGCTGGCGGAAGTGCTGAATCAACGCAAATCCACCATGATCATCATTTCGCACGACCGGCACTTCCTGAACCAGGTGTGCACCCATATGGCGGATATCGATTACGGCGAGCTGCGGGTATTCCCGGGTAACTATGATGATTTTGTGGCGGCGTCCACCCTGATCCAGGAACAGCTGCACGCGGAGAATGCAAAGAAGTCCGCGGAACTGGAAGAATTGCAATCCTTTGTAAACCGCTTCTCCGCCAACGCCTCCAAGGCCAAGCAGGCCAGCTCGCGGGCGAAGAAAATGGAGAAGATCAAGCTGGACGAGGTAAAGCCTTCCAGCCGGGTCAAACCCTACATCACCTTCCAGCAATGCAAGAAGCTGCACCGGCAGGCACTGACCCTGGAAGGCCTGGCCCACGGCTTCGACGGCGAACCGCTGTTTGCCGGTGGCGAAATGATCCTGGAAGCGGGCGCACGCCTGGCGGTCATTGGCGAGAACGGCGTGGGTAAAACGACCTTCCTGCGCTGCCTGGTCGACCAGATTCAGGCCAACAACGGCGTGGTGAAATGGTCCGAGAACGCCGCCATCGGCTATTGCCCCCAGGACGCCAGCGCCGACTTCGACAACGACCTCACCATCTTCGAGTGGATGTCCCAGTGGCGCACCCCCAAACACGATGACCTGACCGTACGCGGTATGCTCGGCCGCCTGCTGTTTACCGCCGATGACGCCAACAAGAAAGCGCGGGTCTGCTCCGGTGGCGAGAAAAACCGCCTGCTGTTCGGCAAGCTGATGATGATGGATACCAACGTGCTCATCATGGACGAGCCCACCAACCACCTGGATATGGAGTCTATCGAGGCCCTGAACAAGGCGCTCTCCCAGTACGAGGGCACCCTGATCTTCGTCAGTCACGACCGCCAGTTTGTGTCATCCCTCGCCACCCGGGTCCTGGAGATCAAGGATCAGCGTCTGCTGGACTTCCAGGGTACCTATGAGGAATATCTGACCGATCGGGCACGGGAAGGGGCACGGGCGGCCTGAGAGGCACCCCGGGGAAGAGGGAATACCCACTTAAACCGGAATTTTGCGACGATTGACGCCAAGATTCCGAACAATTTATAGACAGATGCGCTTTGTACCTCTAAAGTATCAACTGCTAGAAAGAAAGACTTTTATGAACACCGTTTTAATGCTGAACTTGACGTATTTATTCGTCCTGTCGTTTTAAGAGCCTTTACTCCAAGCAACACCCGCCTTTTTAAGGCTCTTTTTATGAATTCAATTACATCAGGATATTGATATGTCAAATACAGTCACTGGAACCGTTAAGTGGTTCGACGAAGCAAAAGGCTTTGGTTTTATTGAGCAGCAGTCCGGTCCGGACGTCTTCGCCCACTTCAGCGCCATCGCCAGCACCGGCTTCCGCACCCTGACCGAAGGCCAAGCCGTAGAGTTCAACGTAACTCAGGGCAAAAAAGGTCCTCAGGCTGAGAACATCGTAGTGGTTTAACATCGTAACGATGTAAATCTCAATGATTGCGAAAACGGGCCCAATAGGGCCCGTTTTTGTTTCAACCGCTCTCGGTTTTTTCATGATCATTGCTAATTTACAATTGACCGCGTTATATCGATAAAAACTTACCCCCAGCTAAAGCAACCAGGGATGAGAATAATTGTTTTAATACTCCAACAGCGTTATTTGTCACTCTTGAAAATAGCGATACTTGGCACCCTTGTACCGCTTGCAGGCTGTACTCTTCCCGCCCCACTGGCCTGTCAACCCGGGGAGCAGGCGCAGATTCATGATTTAATCTATTTCGGTACAGATAAACCCGATGGCCGGGTCACCGATGCACAGTGGGCGGAATTTCTGGCAGGTGTTGTGACACCGCATTTTCCCGCGGGTCTGACGGTGCTCTCTGGGCAGGGGCAGTGGCGTGATGACACTGGCGAAATCATTCGCGAAGACAGCCACGTACTGTCGCTGGTGCACCGCCAGGAGCCCAGTGTGGGGCCTGCTATTGAAGAGATCACCACCACGTACAAGCGGCGCTTTCAGCAGGAGTCCGTTCTGAGAGTGCGCAGTGCTGTGTGTGTATCATTCCGCTAGCGCTACCGGGGTGGTCAGATGAACTTTCCCAGCCAGTGGTACCAGCTCAAGTTGACCTTCCGCGATCACACGGTCACCTTTTCCGCGGGGCGAAGCAATCTGCGCGCACGTATTCACGAGGCATTTATCCGGCTTTCCGCCTTTTCCAGCGGCACCCGGGCGACCATTCATGTCTCTCACCCGCGGCATGGCTGGCTCAAGGTCTGCGATGAAGCGCAGCGCTACCCGATCATCCAGAACCCACTCAGTCTCAATCCCACACGTATCTGGCAGGCGATTGGGCACACCCTGGCCGAGGCAGACAGCTGGCCCTCGGATGAGGAGAAGGCCCGCATCAAACTGGAACGCCAGATGCGCAGGCGCGCTGAAATAGCATCTGCGCGCCGCAATCGCTTCCGGGTGATCGACGGCGGCGATCAATAGAAACCGACCTTCACACCCAGTCACCCTTCCTGTGGCTCCGCTCACCGCACCGCTGATCCCCGCCCAATACTCGCGGTACCGATACAGGGCACAAGCCCATTCCACTCACCGCCAAAAACAGCACTTTTATCGACACAGCGCATCCAGCACAGAACTTGTGTGCGTCAATAATCCAAATTTCAGGAGTATTGACCAATGCAATGGATGGCGATTTTTACCTGCGTGCTGCTGGCCAGCTGTGCCAGCGGCCCCCAGTCAGCGGATAGTGCGAGGGCGAACGCGCCTTACTCGGTGCCGGCCAGCGATGGTTCGGGCAGCAGTGCGCTGGCCCTGGCGCAGCTCGATCAGCTGTGGCCCTCAGACACGCCCCTCGCCCCAGCCTCAGACCTCGCGCCGGGGCTGCTGGCACTGTCGCCGGAGATGAAACACTTTGTAGACGGCATCGGCCCAGGCCTGTCACCGAAGCAGCGGTTCCGGCGGATTCTGCGCACCCTGAAACAGGATCGCTTTTATCTGGAGTACGACCTGGATACCACCGCAACCGCGGCAGAGGCGTTTACCAGCCGGCGCGGCAACTGCATTTCGTTCGCTGCATTGATCGTGGTTCTGGCGCGGGAAGTGGGTGTGCCGGCACATTTCAATCGGGTGGAGGCGCCCCGGGCGCGGCGGGCGACCCGCGGTGCGGACGGGCGCGTGCTGGTGCAGAACATTCTGCACATTAATGCGGAGGTTTCATTTGGCTGGAGTACGCAAATTATCGAGCTGAACTTCGAACCGCGCAGCCTGCACCGGCATGTGGCGATTGCGGACGCCGAAGTACAGTCACTCTATCTGAACAACCTGGCTATGGATAAGGCCCGCGCGGGGCGAACTTCTGAAGCGCTGCCACTGTTGCGTGAAGCGCTCACGCTGACACCGGACTCCAGCATCCTCTGGAATACCCTGGGCTATCTGTATCGTCAGCAGGGAAAACTGGAACTGGCGGAGCTGAGCTATACCCAGGCGCTGTCGCTGGACGAAAGAAATACTGCGGCAAAGAATAATCTCAAGCGCGTCTACGCACTGCAGAGCCAGCAGGCACTATCGCTGTCGGATACTGCCAACGATGCCGACCAGGAGAGCTGATTGCGGTTAATGTACTTGCTTACAGCTTGCGAGATAACTCGCGGATCTCCCGGTTCAGGATCCGGTCATTGTCGCTGTAGTCCATCGGAATATCGATCAGGTGCACACCACCTTGTTGCATACATTGCTCGATGGTGGGCTGTAACTCCGCGGTTTTCTCTATGCGATGGCCCGAGGCACCGTAAGCCTGCGCGTAAGCCACAAAGTCCGGGTTGCCAAAATCCAGTCCGAAATCGTGAAAGTCCATCTGCGCCTGCTTCCATTTGATCATGCCGTAGCCGTCGTCGCGCAGTACCAGAATGACCAGATCGAGCTTGAGGCGCACCGCGGTTTCCAGCTCCTGGGAATTCATCATAAAACCCCCGTCGCCACAGATGGCCAGCACCTTGCGTTCCGGGTGCACCAGCTTTGCAGCCATGGCCGAGGGCAGCCCTGCCCCCATGGTGGCCAGCGCATTGTCGAGTAAAACCGTATTCGGCTCGTGCGCCTGATAGTTGCGCGCAAACCAGATTTTGTACATACCATTGTCGAGCGCGATGATGCCGTCTTCGGGTACGGCATCGCGCACCTCTTTCACCAGCCGCTGGGGCTTTATGGGGAAACTGTCGTCCTGCGCGCCTTCGAGGATATGCGCCTGCAGGGCATTGCGAATACGGTGGGCATCGGCGAAGCTCCAGTGCTCCTGGGGCTCCAGTTCTTCCTTCAATTGCCAAAGACTGTTGGCAATATCCCCCACCACCTCGATCTGTGGAAAATATACCGGGTCCACCTGCGCGGAACTGAAATTGATATGCACCACCGCCGGGCCACCGGGCCGCATAAAGAATGGTGGTTTTTCCACAACATCGTGACCCACGTTGATGATGAGATCTGCCTGATCGATGGCGCGGTGCACGAAATCCCCATCGGACAGGGCGGTGTTGCCAACAAAATGCGCGCTCGCTTCATCGATTACCCCCTTCCCCATCTGCGTGGTCACCACGGGAATACCCAGTTTCATAACCAGTTCCCGCAGCATTTTCGCGGTGAGCTTGCGATTGGCACCAGCGCCGATCAGTAAAAGAGGTTTGCGCGCGGCGGCAATCGCCTGCGCGGCCTGACACACGGCTTTTTCCTCGGCGATGGGCCGGCGGGTATAACTGGGTTCCAGCACCGGCATGGTGGAGTGTTCGCGGGCTATATCTTCCGGCAGTTCGATATGGGTCGCACCGGGGCGCTCCTCTTCCGCGTGGCGGAACGCCTCGCGCACGTGGGCCGGCACATTGTCACCGCTGACAATCACCTTGGTGAACTTGGTCAGCGGCTGCATCATGTCGACAATATCGATGATCTGAAACTGCCCCTGCTTGGAGCTCTTGATGGGTTTTTGCCCGGTGACCATTACCATGGGCATGGCGCCCAGCTGCGCGTAAGCGGCCGCCGTCACCAGGTTGGTGGCACCGGGGCCCAAGGTGGAGAGACACACCCCGGCATTCCCGGTCAGGCGGCCGTAGGTGGCCGCCATAAAACCGGCGGCCTGCTCGTGGCGACCAATCACCAGTTTGATTTTGGAGCCGCGCAGGGACTCCAATAGATCGAGGTTTTCTTCCCCCGGAATGCCGAAAACAAATTCCACGCCCTCCGCTTCAAGGGCGCGCACGAATAAGTCAGATGCCTTCACCAGAAATCCCCGCTCAGATTTTGTAACCGGCTCGGCGCGCGATTGATCACCGCCACGCCGCAATAACCTGTTAAGCAGGGTAGCAGATGCGGGTCTGCGGGACTCAGTCGTCGCTGGCTTGACGGATATCCCCGCTCCCCGGTTCCCCGTCCTGAAACTGCAGTTCCGCCAGGCGCTGATACAGCGGCGATGACGCCACCAGCTCCCGGTGACTGCCCTGCGCGACCAGCCGCCCGCGCTCGAGAACGGCGATGCTGTCCGAATGCAGGATGGTTGCCAGGCGGTGGGCAATCACAATGGTGGTGCGGTTTTTCATCAGCGCCTGTAGCGCCTGCTGTACGTGGTATTCGCTTTCCGCATCCAGCGCGCTGGTTGCCTCATCCAGCAGCAGGATTTTCGGGTCTTTCAGAATGGCACGGGCGATGGCGAGCCGCTGCTTCTGACCACCGGACAGACGTGTGCCCTGTTCACCCAGGTGACTGTTGTAGCCCTCTGGCAATTGCTCGATAAATTCGTGGGCATGGGCGGCTTTGGCGGCGGCAATGACCTCGGCTTCAGTGGCATCCGGTTTGCCGTAGCGGATGTTGTACCAGACATCGGCGGTAAACAGCGCGGGCTGTTGCGGCACAACGGCTATTTGCCTGCGCAGGGTACCGGTGTCCAGCGCGCGAATATCCACGCCATCTAGGGTAATGCGCCCGCCCTGTGGATCATAAAACCGCTGCAGCAATTCCAGGATTGTGGATTTTCCCGCACCTGAGGGCCCCACCAGCGCCAGACTTTTGCCCGCCGCTACATGCAGGCTTAACTGATGCAGGGCCGGCTGATCCGGGCGCGACGGATAATTGAATTCAACGGCTTCGAAATCGATCTGCGCGGGCAGGTCGTACCGGGGGGCAGCCTGGGCCGGGGAATGATTTTGGGATTGATCCTGGGATTGAGGTTGGGTCCTGTTCAGAGCCGCGGCGACGGCTGCGGCAGCGTCATTATCTGCCGGGGCGGGAATATCAGACTCGACACCCAGTAGGTCCATCAGCCGCTCGGTGGCGCCGGTGGCCCGCTGCAGCTCACCGTACACCTCGGAAATGGTCGCCACCGCAGAACCCATCAGGAAGGCATAAAACACAAATGCGGCCAGATCACCGCTCGTCATGCGCCCGGCAATCATGTCGTTGCCGCCCACCCACAGCAGCGCACTGACCGCGCCAAACATCAGCAGTATCACCACTGCAATCAGCAGTGAACGCTGGCGTATTCGCCGCCGGGCAATATCAAATGCAGCCTCCACTTCTCCGGCAAACGCCTGCTTCTCATAGTTTTCGCGGGTGTAACTCTGCACCGTTTTAATGTTCTGGATGATTTCCCCGGCGTAGCTGCCGACATCGGCGATGGAATCCTGGCTGGCCTTGGAGAGTTTCCGCACCCGCCGCCCGTACAAAACAATCGGCAGCAGCACAGCGGGCACACCGACGAGTACCATCAGGCTCAATTTCAGGTTGGTGATCAGCAACAGAATCAACGCACCGACAAACATCAGTGCACTGCGCAGCGCCATCGAAAACGAGGTCCCGATAATGTGCTGTAGCAGCGTGGTGTCGGTGGTGAGACGAGACATGATCTCGCCGCTGCGATTGGTCTCGAAATAGCTCGGATGCAGCGTCACGATATGATCGAACACCGCTTTGCGCAGGTCCGCCACCACGCGCTCGCCCAGCCAGGAAACAAGATAGTGCCGCGCGTAGGTTCCCACTGCCATCAGACCCGCCAGCACCAGCAATACCAGAACCGCATGGGTGAGGGCCTCGCTGGAGCTGCCGGACAATCCCCGGTCCACCAGCTGTCGCACACCCTGCCCGATGGACAGGGTCACCAGAGCGGTAAACACCAGCGCAATCGCCGCCCCCAGCAGTACCGCCTTGTGGGGGCGCATGAATTGCCAGAGTGCGATAAGCATTTGCCGCGCGCTCAGGGTCGAGGTGGAGTCCGCCGGTGAAGTATTTTTCTCAGAACTCACGTGTATCCGCTTATGGGAAGAGATTGAATGTACAGGGTGATACGCTGGCAGCCATCTATCGGTAACTATCTATCGGTAACTGCCTGCCGGTGACGGCCAACCTTTTCAGGCTTCGCTTTCCAGTGCCACGGCATCCGCTTGCGGTAGCGCAGCCCGCTTCAGACTGCGCAGGTATCCGTGCAGCAGCTCCGCATCCAGCCCGTGCAGCATCAGCCGGAACCCCGCCTGCAGTGTGGAGTGCGGCACCATAGGGTGGCGATTGCTGACCAGAGACAGAGCCATACCATCGTTCAGCAACTTGCCGATATAGATCGAGATGGTTTCGTCCAGCTGCAGGGAGTTACTCGCGCGCCAGAAATCGTGATCGGAGAGGAACAGCGCATACAGTGGCGTGTACATCTCGATAGCGGTCTGCAGATCCAGCACATTGGTGGCGTGATCTCCCCCCGGTTGCAGATCAAATTCACCATCGGTGATTGCTGAAAAGTCCAACCGCTCGGCTGCGCCGATATCGCGATTGTCACGGCGCAGCTGTTCATTCAACTCGGCGATAAAGTTGTAGATATTCAGATCGTGAACCAGGAATGTATCGTCAAGCAGATCCCGCAAATTCTTCGGACGCAGCGGGCGGGTACTTTCAATGCGCACATCGCCGACGTTATCCGCAATAAACTGCAGCAGTTCGGTGCCGATATTGAAATGACGCAATATCAGGTAGTTGGCATCGCCGCGGACAAAATACTTGAGCCCCCAGTAAATGGTTTTGTGCAACAGCCGGGATGAGTTCCAGCGCTCCGGAATCACTATTCGCAACAGCTGCACCAGTACGATGCTGAGCCGCGCCAGTGGCCGCACCACCGGTAACAGCAGGCGTCGCGACCAGGTATTGTTGCCGGCCAGCAGCGCCTTCTTGGCCGGCTCGTGGATAGGCAGGCTGCGATCCAGGTAGAGCGCCAGCCAGGGGTTGGGGTCGCTCCGGTCGATACGTTCCTGTGCGAAGTCGCTGTTCCAGCTCATGGTTTCTCCCTTTGAACCGCAGCCTTTGAATAGTGGCCTATTCACCGCGGTCTTTTATTCATGGGCTTTTAATAGTGGCCCAGCTCTTCCAGCTGCAACAGATAAAGGCGTCCGGTCACGCGCGCCGTTTCCAGTATCCGCTCCGCCAGACCGTCGACCTTCAGGACACCGGATTCCAGCACTTCCTGCAGTTCCTGCAGGTGATCCTCGTCGTGCTCGGCGTGGTATCGATAAAAAGAGACTTGATGGGGTTCAAGTTGCAGATGTTGCTGCAGGGCACGGGCAAAAAGCCCGGCAAAGTGCTTGCCCAGCCCCTCGATAATAAACATGGCGCCGAGCAGATCCAGCGGATCGGCGCTGCCTGCGCGCTGGAACATCCATGCGGACAGAGCACGGGAACCGATATTCTGCCTGCCGCTGCGCAACGTCGCTACATCTCCGCCCACGGCCTGGTAATCCCGCTGCAGCATTTCATAGTCGCGATGCTCAGTGCGCGCATGCTCGAGAAAGCGTGAGCGCAACTCCAGATGTTCCCGCCCGATGGAGGATACCGCACAGGCAATCCAGCGGGATCCATCCAGCACCTGTTGGTAGTGGTCGTGCACCAGCAGCCGGTAGTCCTCCAGTCGCAGTGCGCCGCGCAGGGCGCGGGCGACAATCGGCACCTTGACCAGGCGCCCCTCGAAATCCGCCCAGATTTTTCCCAGCTCGCGAATGATCAATGCCGGCTCGTTTTCAAGAACTTCCATTTTATTCTCCATTACACCGCGGTCAGACACATAAACGACGCCAGGCAGCGGCCACTCTCCGGCACAAAACAGAGTATGCGATCACCGCGTTCCAGCTTCTCCTCCCGCAGCAGCCGGTCAATCAACAGGAAAATAGACGCGGAGCCCACGTTGCCTACCTCCTGCTGGTGGTTGCGCCAACGTTCCTCTGGAATCATGGCTGCAGAGTGGGTGAGCAATGTTTTCATTTTTTCACCCAGTGCGCGCGCGGAGTAATGCGGCAGAAAATAGCGGACATCCCCCGGCGACAGTCGGTGCTTGTCCAGTACTTCGAGAAAGTACCCCATCCAGACCGGAAACATCTGGTCCAGCAGTTCGAAATCCTGTCGCAACACGATAGCGCCCTGGTCATAGGCGATACCGGGAGAACCATAGTGCGCCCAGGGTCGGTAATCTTCCATACCATTGCTGCGGGTGCCGGCGTACATACAGGTGGGGAAACGATCGGCAAACGATTTCTGTTCGATCCAGTCAATTTTCAAACTGGGGCGCTGCGGGTCCGGCTCGGCCTCCATCACCAGCGCGCCGGCGCCGTCGGACAGGGTCCAGCGCAGAAACTCGTACTGCATTGCCTGATGCGTGCTCATGGACGTGAAGTCGATCGCGCGGTAAAAATCAGGCTGAAACCAGCGGCTGGAAAATTCACTGCCACTGGCGGCGGCAATACGATGCTGACCAGCGCGGATGTTCAGCCAGGCGGATTTGATCGCCATCATGCTGCTGCCGCAGACACTCTGGTGCGAGCTGATTTCCATGCTGCTACCGCCCAGTTCCCCATGCACCGCGCTGCCGATACCCGGTACCAGCAAATCAGCCTGGGTGGTGCCGCAGGCGAGATACTGCAACTGTACAGGGTCCCGGCGCGCCGCATCGCAGGCGGCTTCCACAGCACGCGCAGCCATCTCGGCATTGGTAAATTGTGGGGTGCCCTCAGCATCCAGGGCGTAGTGGCGATGGCGGATGCCGTTCTGGCGCAGGGTCAGGGCCTTGAGCTTGCGGCTGTGCTCGCCCAGAAATCCGATGCGCGATTCCATTTCGCGGTTGTCCAGCGGTACACCGGGCAGAAAGCTGCCGCTGCCGGTGATAAATGCGTCCTGCATGTACTTTCCTTTCCGTCCGTTCTCTGGGCAGGCATATTATCACCGGGATCGTCCGGAGACAGATGTGCCGGAAACACCAGGCAACACTTCAACCAATACGCCAAACAATTCTCCAAACAAGACATCGACCGAAATACCAATCAGTCCGCATGCGCCTCGGCCAGGCAGTCCCACAGGGTCTGCACGATTCTCGACGGCCGCGGCGAGAGCCGCTGGATCGCGACGAAATCACATTCGTACTGGTAGCGCTGCGGGTGGATTGCGCGGATCTCGCCCTTTTTCAAAAACGTCTCCGCATAGTGGTCCGGCAGGTAACCGATATAGCGCCCGGTCTGCAGGCAGTGGACGATGGCTTCCTGGTCGTTGACGGTGATGTCCCGCTCCAGTCCCAACCGGTTGCCCACTTCCATATTCGGCGAGTGGTAGCCGAGGCCGGCGTATTTACTCTCGCGAATGGCATCGTCGTCGATGGAAATATCCGCAGTGCCAAACAGCGGGTGGCGATAGCCACAGTAAAGGTACATCTGCTCGTAAAACAGATGCTGGTACTCGAGGCTTGGCGAGGTGCGGTGTGCGGGTACCACGCCGAGCTGGAAGCGCCCCTCCATTACTCCGCGCTCGATTTCATTGATCGGCTCGATATGGATATCCAGGCTCACCTCTGGCGCCAGGTCGTCGAAGCGCCGCAGGGCCTCACTGATGTGGGCGGCGGGGTTGGTGACCATTTTGTCGAACAGAGCGATGGAGATGTGGCCGGTCATGCGCCGGTGGACGTCCGCCACCTCACCGCGGAAGGTATCCAGGGAGCCCAGCAGTCGCAGGGTGGCCTGGTAGATCTGGCGCCCCTCGCTGGTCAGGGCAAAGCCGCCGCGCCCCCGCTGGCACAGAGTGACCCCGAGACGCACCTCCAGGTCCTTGATATGCCGGCTGATGGTGGAGCGCCCCACGTTCAATTCCAGCTCGGCTGCCGAGAAACCGCCGGCCTCGGCGACCGCGCGAAACACTCTCAACAGGCGCAGGTCGATATCGCTGAGCTGGCCCAGCAGGGCGGTTTGTTTGCGGGCCATTCGGCTAATCCTCCGGGAACTCTACCTGCAGGAGCATTAGTTTCATAATTGTGAAACTAAACATCGATAAACAGCAGTTTATGAAACATTAAAGCTCTTCTACATTTGTCGCAACCCATCGGTCAATCGCGCCGGATACCCGGCCAAATGGAGAATAAGAGTGAGCGACAAGTTTGCCGGGCTCAGCCAGTCTCAGCTGGATGCCTACTGGATGCCCTACACGGGCAACCGCCAGTTCAAGCAGGACCCGCGGATCATCACCGGGGCGGAGGGCTGCTACTACACCGACGCCGATGAACGCCGGATTTTCGATGGACTGTCCGGCCTGTGGACCTGCGGTGCCGGGCACAACCGGGTGGAAATTGCCGATGCGGTAAGTGAGCAGTTGCGTACCCTGGATTACGCACCGGCCTTCCAGTTTGGCCACCCCAAGGCATTCCAGCTGGCGGAGCGCATCACCCAGTTTATGCCGCAAGGACTGAACCGGGTGTTCTTCACCGGTTCCGGTTCCGAGTCGGCGGAAACCTCCCTGAAGATTGCCCGTGCCTACTGGCGCAAGAAAGGCATGCCCTCCAAGACCAAACTGATCGGCCGCGCCAAGGGCTACCACGGGGTGAACTTTGGCGGCATCAGTGTTGGCGGTATCGGCGCCAATCGGGCCCTGTACGGCACCGCGGTAGACGCCGACCACCTGCCTCACACGGTGCTGCCACAGAACAGGTTCTGCAAAGGCATGCCGGAGGAAGGTGCGCACCTGGCGGACGAACTGCTGGAAATGATCGCCCTGCACGACGCCTCCAATATCGCCGCCGTGATTGTGGAACCCATGGCCGGCTCCGCCGGCGTGCTGCCGCCACCGGTGGGCTACCTGCAACGCCTGCGCGAGATCTGCGACCAGCACAACATCCTGCTGATTTTCGATGAGGTGATCACCGCCTTCGGCCGCATGGGTGCGGCCACCGGTGCGGAGGCGTTCGGCGTAACCCCGGATATCCTCAACACCGCCAAACAACTCACCAACGGCGCAGTGCCCATGGGCGCGGTGATCGCCAAGCAGGAAATCTACGACACCTTTATGGATCAGGGTGGCCCGGAGTACCTGCTGGAATTGCCCCACGGCTATACCTATTCCGCCCATCCGGTGTCCTGTGCTGCGGCGTTGGCGTCACTGGATATCCTGGAAAATGAAAACCTGTTCAACCGCGCAGCGGAGCTGGCAGTGATTCTGGAAGACCGGGTGCACCAGCTGAAGGGCACACCGCTGATTTCCGATATCCGCAACTGCGGCGTGGCCGCGGGCCTCACTATCGAACCGACGCCGGGCGAACCGCTACTGCGCCCTTACCAGATCGCAATGAAAATGTGGGAGAAAGGCTTTTACGTGCGCTACGGTGGCGACACCATCCAGCTGGGCCTGCCATTTGTGGCGGAGGCGGAGGAAGTGGATACGCTGGTAAGTGCGCTTGGCGATGCAATCAATGAGGTTGCTGCGGGTTAACAATCATCGTCATGCCGGAGTTGATCCGGCATCCAGTGGACGCGGCACCATCCAGCTTCGTTGCGCTGGATCCCGGGTCAAGCCCGGGATGACCCGGTTCGTCATGCCGGACTCGATCCGGCATCCAGTGGACGCGGCACCATCCAGCTTCGTTGCGCTGGATCCCGGATCGAGCCCGGGATGACATAGCTCGTCATGCCGGACCTGATCCGGCATCCAGTGGGCGTGGCACCATCCAGCTTCCTAGCGCTGGATCCCGGGTCAAGCCCGGGATGACCCGGTTCGTCATGCCGGACCTGATCCGGCATCCAGTGTACGTGGCACTATCCAGCTTCGTAGCGCTGGACCCCGGACCAAGCCCGGGATGACGGGAACAAAACAATTAAATATTTTCGAGAGGAAACAGCATGAACACCGTAGGCCATTTTATTAACGGCAGTACCACCGAAGCCGCCGAGCGCACCCAGGATGTTTTCAATCCGGCCACCGGCACCGTGTCCAAGCAGGTTGCGATTGCCGGCAAGGCCACCGTGGAAGAAGCCGTTGCCGCAGCACAGGAAGCCTATAAAAGCTGGCGCAACACCCAGCCCGCCAAGCGCGCCCGCATCATGTTCAAGTTCAGGCAATTACTGGAAGACAATGCGGAAAAAATCTGCGCGCTGATCGGCGAGGAGCACGGCAAAATTTCTCACGACGCCATGGGCGAACTGACCCGCGGAATCGACAATGTGGAATTTGCCTGTGGCGCGCCGCAGATGCTGAAGGGTGAGCACAGCCGCAATGTGGGCCCGGATATCGATTCCTGGAGCGAGATGCAGCCGCTGGGCGTGGTTGCCGGTATTACCCCATTCAACTTCCCAGCCATGGTACCCCTGTGGATGTTTCCGCTGGCCATTGTGTGCGGCAACACCTTTGTACTGAAACCTTCCGAACGCGACCCTTCCTGCTCCCTGCTGCTGGCACAACTGCTGCAGGAAGCCGGCCTGCCGGACGGCGTATTCAATGTGGTCAATGGCGATAAAGTGGCGGTGGACACCCTGCTTACGGATCCGCGCGTGGAAGCGGTCAGTTTTGTGGGCTCCACCCCCATTGCCGAATACGTTTACGCAACCGCCACCGCGCACGGTAAACGCTGCCAGGCTCTGGGCGGAGCCAAAAACCACGCGATCATCATGCCGGATGCGGATATGGACAATGCCGTCGCAGCACTGACCGGTGCGGCCTTTGGCTCCTCCGGCGAGCGCTGTATGGCCCTGTCGGTAGCGGTTTGCGTGGGCGACGAAGCGGCGGATAGGTTTATCGACAAGATGTCCACCGCCATGCAGGACCTGAAAGTGGGTGCCTACAGCGACAGCAGCAACGACTTTGGCCCGGTCATCACCGAGGCGCACATGAACAAGGTCAACGGTTATATCGCCAGTGCCGCCGAGCAGGGCGCCACCATTGTGGTGGACGGCCGCAACCCGAAAGTCGCCGGATTTGAAAACGGCTTCTTTGTCGGCGGCACCCTGATCGATAATGTGAAAGCGGGCATGGCCTGTTACGAAGAGGAAATCTTCGGCCCGGTACTGCTGGTGGTGCGCGCGGACTCCATGGAGCAGGCCATGCAGATGATCAACGATCACGAGTACGGCAACGGCACCTGCATCTTTACCCGCGATGGCGAAGCGGCGCGCTACTTCAGTGACAATATTCTGGTAGGCATGGTCGGTATCAACGTGCCGCTGCCCGTACCCGTGGCCTACCACAGCTTCGGCGGCTGGAAACGCTCCCTGTTCGGTGACCTCGGCACTTACGGTCCGGACGGTGTGCGCTTCTACACCAAGCGCAAAACCATTACCCAGCGCTGGCCTTCCAGCGGTGTACGTGAGGGAGCACAGTTCTCCTTCCCCAGCAATTAATTTCCGCCCAGTAAAAAACGCCCGCAGCCAATACTGCGGGCGTTTTTTCGTTGGAGTGCGGAATTACAACTGCGCCGACCAGGCCACGGCCACGGTCAGGCTGTGGGATTTGTCCAGGCTGGGGTTGTCAAAACCCAACTGGAATTTGACCCGGGCACTGTCGTCACTCAGGGCGAACAGCCATTGGCCCTCCTCACCATCCACACCCACATACGGATTGCCGGGTAAATTGCCCCAGCGGATTCCCGGGCGATAGCGCACAGTGTCGGCGAAATACTCTACATCCAGTGAAAGCTGATAGCCGCTCATCTGCTCGACGTAGCGGCCAGTGGCGTACACCGGCATGGTGAACTCATGGTCCTCGAGTTCGCGCCAACCGGAAAATACCGGGGCGAGCTGCACCTCGTCTTCTACATCGCGGTCGGCGGTATCGAATTTACCGTAGGTATAGGGTGCCCGCTCCCAGCGAATCAGGCTGTAGGCATCCTCCACCCGCACAAACATTTTGCGCTGGTTGTTCTGGTACCCG
This sequence comes from Microbulbifer sp. ARAS458-1, assembly GCF_045348205.1. NCBI lineage: Bacteria > Pseudomonadati > Pseudomonadota > Gammaproteobacteria > Cellvibrionales > Microbulbiferaceae > Microbulbifer > Microbulbifer sp. ARAS458-1. Next base: position 153,385 of record NZ_CP155838.1, read on the forward strand.
GCCACCAGATCCAGGGTAAGCCCCTCACCTTCGGGCTTTTCGAAATCGTGCGCGAGCAACAGATCTTCGGAATAGCGGTAGTCCAGAGACGCATTACCGGCAAAAAACTGCTCGTCGCTGCTCAACAGCCCATCGATAGTGCCATCCTGAAATTCCCGCGCTTTCAGCAGGCTGACATCCGCCTGAAAGAACAGGCCGCTGTCCAGGTTCCAGCGGCGCTTGAGGCGAATACCGTCGGCCAGTAATTGCAGCGCGTTCAGATATACCGGCACCGCACCCTCAGGCGGAGTGAGGTCCTGCTCGTCGCGATAGTAGAGATCGGCCGTGGCGCGGTTATAGGTCAACTGGTAATCGCAACGGACCGTGTAAGACAGCCCCCAGTCACCAAGCCAGACACCAGTATCCAGGCGATTTCTGGTCCAGGAATTCTCGCCGCGGCCCGGGGCCTGCTTCCATTTGCCGGCAAATTCACTGATGGGCAGCGCTTCACTGATGGTGCGGCTGTAAAAATCGAGAGAGACTTCCGGGCTAGGTAGTGCGACTGACTGTAGCGGCACATTCATCAACCCCAGAAACAGAAAGGGCCACCAGAGGTGGCCCGATCCATTTCTGCGAATATCTCCCTGCTTAGAGCAGAGTTTCAATCGCATTGTCGATCCAGGTGATCAGGTAAATATCGTTTTCTTTGCTAAGGGTACCGTAAACGGTGCCGTCTTTGCTGATGTAACCGCGCAGGGTTTCATCATTTTCGGATTCCGTGAACTCCAGCATAAAGGACGTACCCTCACCCTCGCTCAGGACCACCTCGGTCACCGCTTCATCTGCGTAGTCGATGTCGATACGCAACAGGTCGGCGCCCCAGGACAGGGTTAGCACCGCCTCGGCAATATCGTAGCCGGTGCGTTTTACCACCAGCTCGACATCCATGGTTGGCAGATTCGTAGAGAGCTTGCCCGCAGCGCGCAGGCGCGCGGTCGCTTTCAGGTAACGGCCTTCTGCGTCGAAGTCCATTTCCGCGTTATCCAGAACTGCGACGAGGCTGCCGCTATCGCTGCCGGTAAAGAGCGAAGTGGTCCACAGCCCTGCGTCCCACCAGTCTTCCGGACCCGCAGTGTATATACCTTCGGCGGCCACCGTTGCTTCCAGGCCATTAATCAGGTCCTGATGATCAGCGGTGAAAGCGATGCGAATATCCTGTGCGATATCAGTCTGGCCAGCCGCCACACCGCTAACACACCCGCTGGTGTCCCAGTTCCAGAATCCCCAGACGGGTTCGTTTTCACACTCGTACTGGCTGGTGACACCTTCAAGCAGTTCGTTTACCCCCCAGAATTCATAACTCTCACCTACCCACGGGCACTGTGCATCGCCCTCGACACTGCAGCTCAGGTCGATAAAGTGCTGATAGCTTTCTTCCGAGTAGCGATAGGAATAAACCACGGTAGCCTGGTTGCCCACTTTCCCATGTACCACGGTCAGCGTGTTGTTTTCGGCGCTGTAGGCATAGGAAGTCAGGTCATCGCGCTCGTAGCCTTCCGGAGTGAAACTGTACTCGGCGATATTATCGAGAGTGAGTGAAACCAGCGCTTCTACAGAAGTTTCATTTGCCTTATCAGAGAAGGCGCCGCTCAACAGCAGCTTTTCCGGCAACAGACCCAGGTGATCATTTTCTGGTTGAGCTGCGAGTAGTGCGGCAGATTTGCGAATGCCAAATTCAATGGTGCCTTCGAAAGCGTATTCAGTATTTTCCAGTCCACCGTTGATCATCAGCCAGAGGCTATTGATATCGGGCGCATCTTCCGACTCTTCTCCGAACGACTCTGCAAGATTCAATTTCACCTGGGAGGCGTCGCTCAGAGAAAGGCTTACATCATCACGGCCCGCACTACCTTCGATCGTGAATATATGCTCGGCCGCCGCCAACGCCAGGGAGCCCGGCTCACCAGTAAGAACTGGCAGCGTGATTTCCATATTGACCGCAACCTGATCGGCAGTGGTAGAGGAGTCACCATCGATATCATAGATACCTCCGGCCAGGGTCCAGACGGTCCCGCTGCGAGAAATGGTACCCGCGGGGAAATGGCTCAGGGCATCGGCACGGGAATCGTAGTCGGTGTCTTCCTGATACTTGTCCCAAAGGTAGCCCGCTGCGTCGGTTACACTTGTGTAAGGTGCTTCCAGTGCTGGTTCAGCGGCAAACTCTACTGCCGAGATCTGGTTCAGCAGGACATCACTGACCTCGCGGAAACCGGCAATCACTTCCTGAGCATCCGAGTCCAGCAGGGCTTCTGCAGATTGCAGTTTTACAACGATATTTTCCTCGTTGTAGCCATCCGATTCGCCATCCAGCTCATTCTGGATCGCTTCAACCGCTTCTATGGAAACTTTACGCGCGGTCGCAACCAGGTTTTTTGCCGCCTGCAGGTTATCTGCCAGTTCGGAGTCTACTTCTACCGGTGGGGTACAGCTGGCGCGATCGCCACAGTTTTCTTCGACGGCCTCGTCGGCGTCACTCTGGGCTGCGCTGGCTGCGTCGGCCACACCGGCCAGGCTTTCGTTGTTTTTGCTGGTGGCAGTGGCCACTTCTTCCAACGCAGCGCTGATCGCTTTCACCGCTTCCGCATCAACGGTATTGGCATCGAAGCCGGCACTGAGGCTGACGAGTTGTGCAGCCACGTCACCGGAAGCCGCGGCTTCTACCGCCGCGTTCAGCAGGGCGAAACGCAGTTCCTGCTCTCCGGCTTCCGTGGCACTGGTCAGGTCAACCGGAGCGATGGTGCTCGGGTTTGCATCCAGACCAAAGGTATCTTTGACAAACTGGTTGGCAGCGTTGATGGATGCCTGGGTGGGTGCAGGGCCGGCTTTTTCAGCCACCAGCGTGGTCAGTGCGGTAATGCTAGAGGAAACACTGGTTGCGCTGGCATCAACAAAAGTCACCGAGCTCAACTGGTAATCCAGTGCGTATTTTTCCCCAAAACCGATGCTGCCATCTTTATCGGTGTCATCGTCGCTGTCACCGGCGGTGCGACACACGGCGGTATCACAGGTCACCATGGCGACACTGTCTGCCGGGTTTTTCAGTACCAGTTTTACCGCGCCGGTGTAATCGGCGAGATCAATGGAATAGCTGCCGTCAGCGCCAGTGGTGGCCGAGCCCAGCAGGGTATTGTCCGCGCCATAGGCCTCGACAAGTGCACCGGCGATGATGCCCTTGGCGGCCGTACCGCCAACGGGAATGGAGCTGCCTGTACCACCGCTACTGGATCCAGAGCTGGAACTGGAGCTGGAGCTACCACCGCTCGAGCTACTGGAACTGGAGCTTGAACTGCTTGAGCTCGAACTGCTTGAGCTCGAACTGCTTGAGCTCGAGCTACTGGAGCCTCCGTTGTCTGAAGAACTGCCACCGCCGCCGCAGGCTGTGAGTGCAGTGACCGCAATGGCCAGTGCGAGTTGTTTATACATGCTTTCCCTTCACTCCTGCTGGAGTGCTTCCTTGTCGATAACCGTTTGAAAAACTCGGGACACCACCCATTGACTGGATCATTCTGTGCCCACCTCTCCTTTTCGGGCTGCCCCCAAGCAGTCGCCCAAAAACTGTGACGCGTATCTCACTTCGTCACAGGCGGAAAATGATGCCGGTGGATGTTTGGCGCCTCAATAGCCCCTTTTAATCATTTTTGTGGCCCTCATTGATTGCCCTGCGAGCAAAGTGGTGACATTCCACCCAGAAGTGTCATTGCATGAGTAAAAGGGGCTAACGACGACGCTCTCTTGCCGTAGGAGAAAACGCTGCCCTGTGTCATCATCCGCGCGCCAAAAAACCGGCCTACCAGAGCAGAAAAGCCCGAGCGGGTGACCACCGGCCAGATCTGTTTCAGGGAAGCCAATCAACGAAAGGAATACACAGAATGAGCAGAAAGCTGATTTCCAGCGGATCGGAGTTTGAGAGCAAGATTGGTTACTCCCGCGCAGTGGTGGATGGCGACTATGTTTTTGTCTCCGGCACCACCGGCTTCAATTACGCTACCAACAGTATCAGCGACGATGTAGCCGAGCAGGCAGACCAGTGTTTCGCCAATATCGAGCAGGCGTTGAAGGAAGCCGGCAGCAGTATCGAGCGCATTGCGCGGGTTACCTATATCCTGCCGAACCGGGATGACTTCCAGCCTTGCTGGCCGGTATTTCAGAAGTGGCTGGGCGAGGTGCGCCCTGCCGCCACCGTTTTTGAAGCGCGACTGCTGGACGATGCAATGAAGATTGAAATTCAGGTCACCGCGCGGATTTGATCCGGTCACCTGCTCCGGTCACCTGAATGGTAAATTACGGAAGGATCGCCTGGTCCTTCCGCATTCACACGGGATTAACGCTCTGACGCCCGCTCGTTTTGCGCCACCGACAGGTAGCCAAAATAGCGGTCGCGAATTTCCCGCACATAGTTCACAGGCTCACGCCCCCGCACGTAACCGAAGCGGGCTTTTTTATAGTGCTCTGGCTGTGACAGCAGCAACATGGCCTCTTCCACATTGCCGAACCAGCGGTTCGGGTCTTTCCCCAACCTTTCCGCGAGCACCCGCGCATCCCGCACGTGCCCGTGGCCCGCGTTATACGCGGCGAGGGTGAAATAAATTTTCTGGTCAAATGGCAGGGCTCTCGGGAAGCGCTCTTCCAGCCAGCCGAGATAGGAGATACCCGCGCGAATTCCGTTTTCCGGCTGATATAAATCGGAAATGCCCAATTGCTGACCGGTACGCGGCATCACCTGCATCAGGCCACGGGCACCGGCAAAGGAGCGCGCCTTGGGATTGAAGCGGCTCTCCTGATACATCTGCGACACCACCATGCGCCAGTCCCTGTCTGCGGGTACCGCGTGCTTGCGCACCAGTGGATCGTAGGGAGACAGTTCCGAGGTATCCCGCAGCCGCTCCCGGTGCTTACCGCGGATGCGCTTCTCTTCCCTGAAGTATTTGTTGTAGGTGACATTGAAAAACAGGCCGCGGTAATACTGATTGAGGAAGCCGTTCAGCTTGTCGAGCAACTGCGGCTGATCCCCGCGTACCGCCCAGGCGATATCCTGTTCGCCGGAAAGGTTGCCCACCACCATAAAATCGTCGCGGTAGGTCTGCTCGATCTGCACCAGGTGGGAGTCCGCCACGGTGTAGTCATAGCGCCCTTCGGCCACCGCATCAATCAGCTGCTCGGTGGTTGCCCCCTGCACCGCGCGAATATCCAGCGTCGCGTCCCCGCTCACGGAGGCCTGCAGCAGCTGCAGGCTGGAGTAATAACTGCTCAGCGGGTTCACCGCCACCGACTGCCCCTGTAAACGCTCAGCCACGGGTACCGCCATATCCAGCTGCGCACTGCTGTCCACCGCGGCAATCAACTGTTCGGTCACCTGCATATAGGGACGGGTAAACACTAGGCCCTGCTGTTGGCGCGCCTCGGTGATGGTCAGTGACGCGGCGATAACATCGCCCATTCCCTCAGCCAGTGCATCCGCAAGATCCACCTCGGGGCCGGGCACCACCATACTGAGGCGCAGGCCGTTATCCTTGGCAAAGCGTTTCAGTAAATCGTAGTCAAACCCCATCAGCTCACCGCGCCACATAAAGTAGGACGCAGGATGGTTGCGGGTCAGCACCCGCAGGGTTTTGGTCTGTTTGATCTGCTCCCAGTCACGCAGGGCGCTGGCGCGGCGCTGGGCCGCAATCAGATGCTCCTCGGTAAAATATTCATTCAGCGCCTGCTCCAGTTGCGCACTGTTTCTGCGCACGGCCCAGGCGATGGCGCGGCGGCTATCCCGCAGGTTTTCCGCCTGCAGCGTCGGGTAATCCGCAAGCATGACCTCGGCGAGATTGCTGTCGATCACGGTACCGTCGTATTCACCTTCGGCTACGCCATCGAGCAGTTCATCCTGGGTGACGGGTCCTTCCAGTACCCGGGGAATCAGTACCCGCTCTTCGCTGGATTGTTGCGCGAGAGTGGCAACAAAGGCACTGCCGTTGCGCAGTGCGACTTCCAGCTCCGCCGTCTGTTGCTGACGGTCGCGACGGGTAATCAGCTGCTCCTGCACGTACTCCAGGGGCCGGGTGAAGGCGACCTGTCTGGCGCGCTCCGGGGTGCGGGAAAAGTTGACCGCAATCAGGTCACCGCGCCCGTCGATAAGGGCGGGAATCAGTTGTGCAAAGTCTTCCACATAGATCCATTGCGGCTCGAGTCCGCGCTGGCGGGCGAACTTTTCCGCAAGTTCACGCCACTCGCCGGTGGGCAGTCCATCCCGCGGCAGCGACTCCTCCTCCAGGCCCTGGGGAGCCAGCAGCCGCAAGGTGCCCCGTGCGGTAATCGCTTCGAGGTCGCCGCGCTCGATATAGTTGTCGAATGTTGGCGGCAGCACTTCCTCTTCGACCTCGTCCACCACCAGTGGCTCCAGGTCGGCTTCCGGCGCCTGTGCCCGGGCGGGGACATCGCGGTCCGCGCCACAGGCAGCAAGCAACAGAATGACCAGCAGACTGCAGGCCCAGCGCACTGCATCCACCCCTATTAACTGCCGACGTCCCCTATCAGGCTTAATTGCCATCTCCCGCATACCTCTAAATTCTGCTGAGTAATTCACTTCCGCATGGGGAATAAATGTCTCACAAACTGTGACACATTTCGATTCCGCTCACTTATTGAACAATCTGCAGGGCGCTGGTCCTATCACCGGCCATCAAGTGGCGCTATGGCCGGGTTCAGGATTGCGAGAACCTGAATCGGCCTGTTCAGGTCGCGCAAGCTCCTGAGAAAACTGCAAACGACATATGCGATAAAACCATGAAAATAATTCGACATCTCACGATCGCCGCTCTGCTCAGCGCCTGTGCATCTCCAGGCTTGAGCGCGGCAACCCTTCTGGACGAAAACTTCCAGGATGGAAATATCGCCGGCTGGAATACGACCGGCACTGTCTATGCAAACGCCTATTACGGAAACTATTCCATCGGTTTACGTGGCGGCACCGCCAGTGCGACCTATACCCTGTCCACATCCGGATATGTAAACGTCAATATTTCCCTGGACATCTCCGCGCACTCCCTTGAGTACGGTGAAAGCTGTATCGCGGAAGTATCGAATAATGGCGGCAGTTCCTGGGTAAACGCGCTCACCCTGTCCAACGGGCAGGATAACAGCGCCCTTTACACCGCAAGCAGTGTGGCCATTGATGCGGACAACAAGTCCCAGTTGATGATTCGCTATCGCAATGGCGGCAACGACTACTACGATTACTGTTACGGCGACAACATTCTCGTCACCGGTGACGTGGATAGCGGCGGGGGCAGCAGTAGTGGCGGCGGAAGTAACGACGATTACTACGATGAATTGAGCGGTTCAGGAAATGTTTCCCGCAGCCTGCTGACTTACAACACGCTGATGAACGGAAGCGACCCGGGCAGCCGGGTGAATCTTTCCGCTTACGCGGTGCCACAGAATGCGGCTCACCCGCTGAATGCTTTTGCCGGAACCCTGACGCTCAGTGGCGAAGCCTCAGGGGGAAGTTTCTCGGAGGTCAAGGATACTTACAACTACACCGGTAGTGGCGATAACACCCGCAAACACCTGCCGGAATTTTCTTTCCAGTTTGTCCAGACCGGCAGCCATATATTCCCGCTACAACGCGGCTCCATCGCCAGCGCGCACCCCAACTGGGAATACGTGTTGACCCCTGGACGTGTATGGCAGGAAAACAGCGACAGCGGCTACACCCGCGCAGCAATACCTTTTGCCCTGCAGCAGCGCAACGCCAATTGCATGCACAACGGCGTGATGACTTTCCTGTTCAAAGAGGATGGCTCGACATCCAAGGTGGCGTATCAGATCAGCAGCGAGACCTGCCTGTACTTCAAGGCTGACTGGTGGGGACTGCTCGACGCCAGCTACACCCCGGAAACCATCGCCAATCAGAGCCAGCTGATCCAGGACTACCAGGCCGAGATCGCCGGGCGCATGCCGACCAAACCACTGTCCGCACTCAGCACGGACTATCCGGGTACTGACCCTTCCGCCTTCGAAGCACCGAACAGTACCGATGCCAGCCATGTTTCCACCGCTGGATTTATCTACGGTGGTGTCCACTACCGCGGCGATTGTGTTACCCGCTATGGCAACTACCCCTACTGCGACTCCATGGTGGTACCGTCTTACTCTTCCGCCAAATCGTTTTTTGGCGGCGTGGCGATGATGCGACTGGAAAAGCTGTACCCGGGCGTGCGCAACACCTCTGTGGCAAGCCACGTTCCCGCATGTAACAGCAACGGCAATTGGTCTGATGTGACACTGAACAATCTTCTCGATATGGCGACGGGTAATTACGGCAATGCTACCTATATGGAAGATGAAGGCGCCTCCCATACCGACAACCTGTTCCTGACCGACAGCCACAGCAGCAAGATCAGTTACAGCTGTACGCAGTATTCACGCAAGACAACACCAGGCAGCCAGTGGGTGTACCACACCTCGGACACCTACATCGCCGGCACTCATATGAACGATTATCTGAAGGATCAGCAGGGCAGCAACGCCGATATCTTCGATGACACTATTGTCGCCGACCTGTGGCAGCCGATTGGCGTCAGTCCTACCGGCCAGTACACCCGCCGCACTTACGATTCTGTTGAGCAACCATTCGCTGGCTGGGGCCTGATGTGGCTGCCGGACGATGTGGCAAAAATCGCGAGTTTTGTAGGTATCGACGGTGGCGAGATCAACGGGCAGGAAATGCTCGACAGCAATCAGCTCGATGCCGCCCTGCAGCGCAACAACGGCGACACCGGTACGGTACCGCTGGCCGACTATCGCTACAACAACGGCTTCTGGGCGCACAACGTATCCGGCAATCTGAGCGGCTGCAGTGGCGATCAGTGGATTCCTTTCCTGTCCGGCTACGGCGGCATTACCTTGGTTCTGTTGCCGAACGACAGTGTTTATTACTACTTTAGCGACAACGACACTTACTACTGGCTGGAAGCGGTTCAGGAAGCACACCAGATCCAGAGCGCCTGTCAGTAACCGATTGACTCCTGCGCAATCGCGCTTCGGCGGACCCGGCTGCGGGTCCGCCTTTTTTCTGCCTGATGATTTATTTCACGACAGTTCACCACTGGCACTACAACCCCGAGAGAGCTGGCCCTACAGATTTAACTGCAGAAAGCCCATGTTATGTCCATGCCACTGTACGCGCGTCGCGCCCATGCAGCGGCAGTCCCAGCTCATAAAAATAATCAAGGTGTGAATATGAAATCGAGTGACCAGAGATCGCGGGCAGGACTCGCGACGGCCATTCTGCTATTGAGTGCGGCGGGCTCAGCCAGCGCTCAGGCGGAAACTATATATTCCGACAGTTTCAGCAGCGGCAATATCAACGACTGGAGCGCAACCGGTACTGTGGATGCGCATAATGGCACCTTGCGCTTGCGCGGTGGATCCAGTGCAACCCACACGTTATCGACCGCCGGTTATTCCGCGGTTTCTGTATCGCTGACCATGTCCGCGGGCTCACTGGAGAACAATGAATTCTGCTACGGGGAAATTTCCACCGATGGCGGCAGCAGTTGGACCACCGCGGTCACCGTCGCCAATGGTGATGACAATGGTACCCAGTTCAATAGCAGCAGCTCACCGGCCGGGATCGACAACAATACCGATGTGCAACTCCGCTTCCGCGGAACCGGCTCCACCACTGGTGACTACTGCTACGGTCACCAGGCGTTGGTTACCGGCACCGGCGGCGCCCCCACCGATCCCGATATCAGCGCGCCGGCAAGTGTCAGCTTTTCAAATGTTGCCCCGGGCAATACCAGCTCCCAGGTAATTACCGTATCCAACCAGGGTTCTGCCCCACTGGTGATCAGCAACACCAGCGCACCCACCGCGCCATTCAGTATTACCAGTAACAATTGCGGCACCGTTGCCGCAGGCAGCAGCTGTGCAATTTCAGCGACATTTTCGCCGTCCAGCGAAGGCAGCTTTGGCAGTGCCATTACCCTGACCTCCAACGACCCGGATGAATCCAGCCTCACCATCAACCTGAGCGGCTCTTCCAGTGAGGGCGGTGGCAGTGTGGAAGATTTTGATCCGCTCACTGGCAGCGGCAATGTTTCCCGCTCCGCACTTACCATGACCACTCTGATCAACGGCAGCGATCCCGGCAGCCTGGTGAATTTTTCCCACTATGCACTGCCAGCCGACGCAGCCATGCCCACCAATCAGTTTGAAGGTTCTCTGGAGCTGTTCGGCGAAGCCAGCGGCGGTGCCTTTGATGAGCACAAGGATACCTTCCGCTACACCGGATCCCAGGATGCAACACGTAAACACCTGCCGGAATTCGATTTTGAATTTGTGCAAACGGGCAGTCATATCGTACCCAGGCAGCGGGGCTCCATTCCCAGCAGCCACCCGGAATGGGAATATGTACTGACACCGGGACGGGTGTGGAATGAAAACGGCGATGCGGGCTACAGCCGGGTTGCCCTGCCCTTTGCCCTGCAACAGAAAAACGCCAACTGCATGCACAATGGGGTGATGAGCTTCCTGTTCAAGGACGACGGCTCCGTTTCCGATGTGGCCTATCAGATCGCCAGTGAAACCTGCCTGTATTATCAGTTTGATATGTGGGGGCAGCTCTCCGCCAGCTACACGCCACAGTCCGTCGGCAACAGCGCGGCTCTGGTCAGTGACTACCAGGCGGAAGTTGCAGCGCGTATGCCAAGCAAGCCGCTAAGCGCACTGGCACAGGACTACCCGGGCACGGATTACACCGCCTTCGCCACCCCCAACGGCAAGGACCCGCTGGCAATTTCCCTGGTGGGCTTAGTGATCGACGGCACCCACTATGTCGGTGGCTGCAGCACTCGCCAGGGTACTTACCCATACTGTGAATCCCTGGTGGTTCCGTCCTACTCCAGCGCCAAGTCGGTATTTGCCGGTGGCGCGCTGATGCGACTGGAACAGAAATATCCGGGCACCTTCAACCAGTCCATCGGCAGCTATATCAGCGAATGCAATACCAACGGCAACTGGAATGACGTGACCTTTGGCAATGCACTGGATATGGGTACCGGCAACTATAAACTCGCCAGCTATATGAGCGACGAAGGCGCCAGCCATACCAACGACCTGTTCCTGCCGGAAGACCACGCCAGCAAAATCAATTACAGCTGTACCGAGTACCCACGCAAGGCGACTCCGGGTACCAAGTGGGTATATCACACCTCGGACACCTACATTCTGGGTACCGCGATGAACGCCTACCTGCAGGGTATTGAGGGCAGCAGCAGCGATATCTTCACCGATATTCTCCTCGACGAAGTATTGGCACCGCTGGGGGTCAGCCCCACCGCAGAATTTACCCGTCGCACCTATGACAGCGTGCAACAGCCTTTCGCCGGCTGGGGGCTGATGTGGTTACGGGATGATGTGGCGAAAATCGGCGCGTTCCTGGCGGACGATAACCAGTCCATACTGCACCAGGGGCAGCTGGATGCGGCCCTGCAGCGGGATAGCAGTGACCGTGGTCTGGAACCGCTCACCGACTACAAATACAACAACGGCTTCTGGGCCCACGAAGTCAGCAGCGATATGAGCGGATGCAGCAATCCTCTTTGGCTGCCGTTTATGTCGGGCTATGGCGGTATTTCTGTGCTGATCCTGCCCAACAACTCGGTCTATTACTATTTTGGTGATGACGACGAGTATCTGTGGATGGATGCGGCACAGGAAGCGCACGCTATCCGCAGCCTCTGCCAGTAATTCACCACCGGCAGACAGAAATGAAAAAGGGGCGCTGGCTTTCCACCAGCGCCCCTTTTTTATGGATGTTTCCGTGTATCCCCTACTCCGTCTCCCGGATTGGCTTGCGTAATTCTACCGCTTCGACCGCTTTCGCCTTCTTGCTGCGCATGCGGATATTGAGCATTTCCACCGCCACCGAGAACGCCATGGCAAAGTAGATGTAGCCTTTGGGTACGTGTACCTCAAAGCCTTCGATAATCAGGGTGACCCCTACAAGAATCAGGAACGACAGCGCCAGCATCTTGATGGTGGGATGGCGGTCGACAAAATCGCCAATAGGCTTGGCCGCCAGCAGCATCACCGCCACTGCAAGAATGATGGCAATCGCCATAATGGAGATATGGTCCACCAGCCCCACCGCGGTAATAACCGAGTCCAGTGAGAATACAATATCCAGAATCGCAATCTGCGCCAGTACCATGCCGTAGGTGGCGGTCTTGGTCGAGGTGGCCTCGCCGTCGACACCTTCCAGGCTGTTGTGAATTTCGTGGGTGGCCTTGAACAACAGGAACAGACCGCCGCCGATCAAGATCACATCCCGTCCGGAGATTTCCTCACCAAACACGGTAAACCAGGGCTCCGTCAGCCCCATGATCCAGGCGATGGAGAACAGCAGCCCCAGGCGGGTGATCATCGCCAGGGCCAGACCGATAAACCGCGCGGACTCCCGCTGTTTTTCCGGCAAGCGGCCTACGAGGATGGAGATAAAGATGATGTTGTCGATGCCCAGCACGATTTCCAGCGCGGCCAGGGTGGCCAGGGCAATCCATGCTTCGGGACTGGCAATCCATTCGAACATGCGGCGGTTCCTTCGTTTTTTGTATAGCTAGGCGGTTTTGAGAGCGCGGCAATGAACTTTTGGCACTGCCGCAGTAGACAAGGGACGAAGGGAGTTTACGAGGTTTTAGCGAGCCAGGCCAAGTTAACTGTGAGCTCAGCAATTAGCGCAGCTCTACTTGACCAGGTTGAAATTCACTCGCAACTTCTGGCTGGGCGTGTCTACCGCCTCACCATTTTCAAAGCGAGGGGCGAATCGCAAACGTTCAATATATTCTTCCGCTGAACGACCAAAGCCCTGAGACCCTTTAGTCTCAACGATTCGGATATCGTCCGCCACCCCCGTGTCTGTAATAGTGAACTCCGCAATCGCATAACCTTCGGCCCCGCGCTGCAACGCACTGCGAGGATAGTCGAGTCTCGCGCTGAATAGCGGCTTCGCTTCCTGATCGGCGCTGAATGGGGTTGCCTGCCCAATGAGTCGACATTGTTCGGCGGATTTTTCAGAAAGCCCCATCTGTTCGTATACTCGCACGAGAAAAGCTCGCGCAGTTAATTCCAATTGCGAGTCCCGCTTGCTGGATGAGTCCGCCAGAGCTACGGCTTCACTTAGATAGGCTTCGGCTTCCTGATAGCGATTTCGCAAAAGTAAATACTTACCCATATAAAAACCGGACAAGAACCGCTCAAGCTCGTGGGCGCTTAGCGGACCACGAAATGCTGTATATGCAGCTTGCAAGTACCTGTCTGCATACCGGTCTACCGCGTTATCGACACCAATTCTCCCACCTTCAAGCAGGGTGTTGGCGTAAAAAAATGAGTGCTTTCCGGAGTTCTTTTCAACAATCTCCAATGCCTCATCAATAAAATCACGATATCTGGAGCGAGATGAATTACCCACATTCCCTGCTCTAGCCTGAGCCAATAGCATAAGAGCGTCGACGTGCTCGATCGCGTTTTCCTCATAGATGCCACGAGACAGAACCAAGGCTTTGTGTATCACTCCATCAGCCACGTGGTGCTGCTCCAGCGCAAGAAGTGATCTACCATAATTGAGACTGGCGGCTACGCGACTTTTACTGCTTTCCGGTAGATTCTCACTAGCGAACTCATATACAGCTCTCGCCGCATTAGCAGTATTACTTCTATCCCCTGATTCAAGCGCTTGCGTGTACTTCGCATACAACGCGCTCAACTCACTTCCGCTCGCTCCACCACACAATACAAACAAAACGACGGACAGATAGAGCCGATAAGCACATCTATTTTTCATTTTTATATCTCTACACGATAAATCGTTGACCAAACAGTTCTGGGAAAACGCATGGCCTGGCGCGAAACTCATTTTCGCGCAAGTCGTCTAGCCGCTGCAATACCCTTTCGAAAACAAAAAAAAGGGCCGCAAAAGCGGCCCAACGGAGTCGTTCGTTTTCAATAACTCGGCAATCCCTCAGCTGATGTCGATCCAGGTGGATTTAAGCTCACAGTACTTGTCCAGCGCATGCAGGGACTTGTCGCGGCCATTGCCGGATTGTTTGAAGCCGCCGAACGGCACGGTGATATCGCCACCAAAATAGTTATTCACCCACACAGATCCGGCACGGATATCGCGAGCCATACGGTGGGCGCGGCTGATGTCTTTGGTCCAGACGCCGGAGGCGAGGCCGTAGATGGAATCGTTGGCAATTTTCAGCGCTTCCTCTTCGGTCTCGAATTCGATAATGGACAGCACCGGGCCGAAAATTTCCTCGCGGGCAATGGTCATGTCGCCGCTTACGCCACGGAAGATGGTGGGTTCGTAGTAGTGACCGCCTTCCACCGCTGCTGCGGGCTTGCCCCCGCACACCAGGCTGGCGCCCTGCTCCAGGCCCTTGGCCACGTAGAACTCGACGGTGTCGAATTGGCTCTGGTCGATCAGTGCACCCATCACCGAGTTCGGATCCTGCGGATGACCCGGCTTGAAGCGCTCGGAGGCCTTTTTCACCTTTTCGATAAAGGTATCGGCGATGCCTTTTTCCACCAGCAGACGGGTGCCCGCGGTACAGGTTTCACCCTGGTTGTAGAACACTGCCAGCGCCGCCGCTTCCGCCGCCTTGTCCAGATCCGCATCGGCAAAAACAATGTTAGGGCTCTTGCCGCCCAGCTCGAGGAAGGTGCGCTTGAGGTTGGACTGGCCGGAGTATTCGGTCAGCGTCTTGCCCACCTCGGTGGAACCGGTGAAGGTCAGGCCGTCGATATCCATGTGCAGGCCGAGGGCCTTGCCGAGGCTGCTGCCCGGTCCCGGCAGTACGTTCAGTACGCCATCCGGCAGGCCTGCTTCTTTTGCCAGGCCGGCCAGTTTGATGGCGGTGAGCGGGGTGTTGGAAGCGGGCTTCAGAATCACGCTGTTACCGGTGGCCAGTGCCGGGCCCAGTTTCCACGCGGTAGTGGAGAGAGGGAAGTTCCAAGGCACAATCGCCGCGACCACCCCCAGGGGCATACGGGTAATCAGGCCTATCTCCGTGGGGCCTGTGGGGGCGATCTCGTCGTAGATCTTGTCGATGGCCTCGGCATTCCAGCGGATGGTAGTCACCGCGCTGGGCACATCCACATTCATGGTATCGCTGATGGGCTTGCCCGCATCGAGGCTTTCCAGCAGGGCGATTTCCTCGCGGTTGGCTTCGATCAGCTCGGCAAAACGCACCAGGATCTTCTTGCGATCCATAGGCGGCATATGGGACCAGACACCGGATTCAAAAGTGTCGCGAGCAATCTTGACCGCCACCTCGGCATCTTCCGGACCACAGTTGGCGACCTGCGCCAGCTCGCGGCCGTCCGCCGGGCTGGTACAGGGGCGGGTCTGGCCACTGCGGGCATCCACATATTCGCCGTTGATAAAGGCGCGCCCCTCGATGGTGAGAGTGTCGGCCATGGCGAGCCACTCCTGCAGGGATTGCGGGGTGGATTGCGGTTTCTGCTGATCGGTCATGGACACCTCGGTCTTCAATATGAAAGTTGGCAGCCAGTAAAACTGAAGGATTGTTCAGTTTATACCTAAAATGTGATCACAAATCAAAGGGCGCAGTGTAACAGGGTCAAATGGCTCAGGTTAAATCGCTTCGAAGGTACCGGTTTGCAGGTTCTTGCGCGCACCGGGGATGGGGAACACCCGGTTGTGGAAGGCGATATAGAAGCCGGGTTGCATCAGGCGCGCGGTGAGCAGGGCTTCGGTGACATTCTGGCGGGCATCGGAATCGATAAAGCCCATGGGGCGCATGGCACCGGTGAACACCACAGGGACAGCGGGGGTCCCCATTTTTTCGTAGCAGTATTCCGCAGTGATCGACATGGTGTCGGTACCGTGCAGGATAACGATGGGGTCGCCCTGCTGTGCGGTGCTGGCGATAGCGGCGCAGATCTGGTCGCGATCGCTGTTGTCCATCTCCAGGGAGTCCTTGTTGAGGATGCTCTCCAGTTCCAGATGGGTATAGGGCAGACGCAGGCTGCTGATCAGGCCCTCGCGAATGATGGACGCGCGGTTCTTGAGAGTGCCCTCGGATTCACAATAACTCTTTTCAATGGTGCCACCGGTGGTGAGGATGCGGATGGTGGTCTTGTGGTTGAGATCTGTCATCGTTTTTCCCGCTGAATGAGTACAAATGTGCGCATATTAGTGGGCACGGGAGAACGAGACAATTGTAGCGTTAGGGACAGTCACCCGCAGCCGCACGCTGCGGGCTTACAACAACAAAGTTGGCGGCTCAGACTTCTTCGATCCGATAGGAGTGCACAATCTCCACCCCGGCCTTGCCCAGCATGATGGACGCGGAGCAGTACTTCTCTGCCGACAGCTCCACCGCGCGCGCCACCTGGGACTCCTTGATATTGCGCCCGCGCACCACGAACTCCATCTCGATCTTCTCGAACGGCGCCGGTACCGCGTCCGGGCGGTGGCCCTTCAGTTCCACATGGCAGCTGGCCACGTCCTGACGGGTCTTCTGCAGGATACCCACCACATCGTAGGAGGCGCAGCCACCGACACCCAGCAGTATCATTTCCATGGGGCGAATGCCGTTATTCTTCTGGCCGCCTTCCATCACAACCGAATTGCCACTGCCCGACTCACCGATAAAGGTGACACCATTCACCCAGGTCACCTGACCCTGCATTACGCCCGCCATGGAACTCTCTCCTTCAGATTGGATGGGGGCCGGGAGCTTATCACAACAGTCGCCGGAATCCGCAGCGTGTCGAGACCCCAGTGACCCGGGAGACATTATCCCCTGGCGGCAGGCTCTGCAGAGTAAGCCTTCACTAACGACGGTTGTCACCGCTGCCGACAACCGCTATAAACAACACCCTGCCCCTAAGCTGGGCAAAAAGTGGCCCAGATCACATTGCGGAGCATTAACCTGAGATGCCCCCTGTTGGCATCGGGGTTTTAGCGGGATAATCATCCACTTACCCGGGATCAGGCACAAAAATTTCAAGAAAAGGAGTAGATCCGTGACGGTCGCTACCGAAGACACTCTGACTACTGGCAACATCGAAGACTTTCTCGCCCACTGCCATCGCCGCCGCTACCCGGCCAAGAGCACCATCATCTACGCTGGCGACCGCTGTGAGTCCCTGTACTTCATCATGCGCGGTTCCGTCACCGTACTGATCGAGGACGACGAGGGCCGCGAAATGATCGTGGCCTACCTGAACGACGGCGATTTCTTCGGTGAGATGGGCCTGTTCGACCAGGACACCCGCAGTGCCTGGGTGCGCACCAAGACCGAGTGTGAAGTTGCGGAAATCTCCTACACCAAGTTCCAGGAGCTGACCCGTCAGCACCCGGAATTCCTGTTCAACCTGGCCACCCAGATGGCAGGCCGCCTGCGCAACACCACCCGCAAGGTGGGTGACCTTGCGTTCCTCGACGTGACCGGTCGTGTGGCCCGTACCCTGCTGGACCTGTGTAACGAGCCGGATGCGATGACCCACCCGGAAGGTATGCAGATCAAGATTACCCGCCAGGAAATTGGCCGCATTGTCGGCTGCTCCCGCGAAATGGTGGGCCGGGTACTGAAGACCCTGGAAGAACAGGGCCTGGTATCGGTAAAAGGTAAAACCATGGTGGTCTACGGGACCCGCTGATCCACCTTCGGTATGGGCCCCAGGCGCCGGGGCCCAATGCCAGCAACGCACCCCTCCCACGCGTCGCCCCGCCCACAATCATACGACCGTCCGTTCATCCCTACAGGTTGGCAAGCGGCAACTCTACCCCCCTTCCGTCGCCATTCAGGCCATCCCAACCCCACAAAGCCCAACTTTTCAGAAAATTTTTCCGGCAGCTACCGCAACGTGCGTAGGAAAGGACCCGCGACATTACTATTCGGTAAGTCGCAGGGGGCATGCACCCCGGGGAGCCAGGAATGGGAAACAGTCACAACTCTGCCCACCTCGCAGCATTTACGCTGTTAATTTCGACCATATTGGTCTTGCTGGTAACAGCCTGCGACAGAGGCGCGGTGGAACGGAATCAGCCACCCCGCGAGACCCCAGTCAACGCCAGCGCCACAGCGGCGCAGGCAATTCCCCCATATATCGAAACCGGTGACCTGGCGGCAATTCGCGACCGCGGCGTTATCCGCTTCGTCAATCTCGGCGGGTCCGAACTCGACCGGCTACCTAGGGACAGCATCGTCACGCTGAAACACATCACCCTGGCGAACAAGCTGGCGGAAAAACTGAAGCTTGAAACCGTATGGATTGTGGCGCGTACCCCGCAGGAAGCCATCGAGATGGTGCAGGCGGGGAAAGCGGACATTGCAGCCTACTCGCTGACCGACACCGAAGCCCGTCGCCAGCTCGTCGATTTTACGGTACCGCTGCTGCAGACCCGGCAGAAGCTGGTGACCAGTCTGGACGGTCCGGACATCCGTGATCCAGAACAACTACGCGACGCCGAGTTAATCGCGCAAACAGGCTCCGTCTACATACAGACCGCCGAGCGCCTGATTGCACAGAATCCGGATGCCAACCTTTCGATAAAGCAGGCCGTAGTCTACGAGGACCGGGATGCCCTGGTCGACCTGCTCAAAGAAAAGAGAAATCGCGTGGCCATCCTCGATGACTATATCGCGGATAACATGCTCAGCTACCGCAAGGATATTCGAGTGGGCGCGGCGGTTTCGGAGAGAGAGAATATTGCCTGGGCGGTACGCAAAGGTTCAAAAAAGCTGCTCACCAGGGTTAACAACTATCTAACCGGCAACCTGGTCAAAGCGCCGGGCGAACGCATTAGCGACTGGAAAGCAATCAAACAGTCCGGCGTTATCCGCTTCCTCACCTACAACCGCCCATCCGTTTACTACCTGTGGAAAGGCGTGCTTATGGGCTTTGACTACGACCTCGCGAAAGCCTTTGCAGAAAAGCACGACCTGCAGCTGCAAGTGATTGTGGTGCCCTACGATGAAACCCTGATTGACTGGCTGAAAGCCGGGAAAGGCGATTTCGCCGGTGCCGTAAAAAATATCACCCGGGAACGCATCGACCAGGGGATTGCCTTCACACGCTCCTATCGTGAAACCCCGGAGCAGGTTGTCAGCAACCGGAACAAACCGGAGATCAAACAGATTCAGGATCTTGCCGGACGCACCCTGACGGTCAGGGCCAACTCTCCCTTTACCACCACCGCGCGCACACTGAAACGCAGCGGTATTGATGTTGCCGTAGAAGTCGCCCCGGCGGATATTTCTATCGCCGAACTTATCGACCGAATCGCGGAGGGCGAACTGGATGCCACCATCGTGGATAACGATGATGTGATGATGGCAGCCTCCCTGCACCCCGAGTTGTCCCCCGGCACCCTGGTCAGTGACCCGCGTCCACAGGGGTGGATGGTCATGCCGCAAAACAAACAGCTGCTGAAAAAGCTCGATATCTTTCTCGCCAAGTATCGCAAGAGCGAGGCCTACCCGAAAAAAATCGCGGCTTATTTCGAGCCGAACAAGCGCTTTACCCAGCACGTCGCTGCGCGTGTTATTCCGGGGAAAGACCTCTCCCCCTACGACACCCTGGTAAAACACTCATCGCTGGAATACGGCTTCGACTGGCGCCTGGTGGTGGCGCAGATGTGGCAGGAAAGTAACTTCAACCCGAAAGCTGTATCTCCGGTGGGTGCCCAGGGGCTGTTACAGGTAATGCCCGCCACTGCGGAAGATATGGGCTTCCCGCCTCCGCTGTTCGAGCCGGACCGCAATATTCAGGCGGGACTCAAATACCTCAACTGGGTACGCGACCGGTTTGAACCCACACTGCCGGCGGTGGAAAGACTCTGGTTTATTCTCGCCTCCTACAATGCCGGTTACGGGCATTTACTGGATGCGCGCCGACTGGCCCGGGAGCTCGGTCTCAACCCGGATGTCTGGTTCGGCAATGTGGAGCAGGCCATGCTCAAACTGTCCGAACCCCAATACTTCACCAAAGCCCGCTACGGCTATGTCCGCGGTGCGGAGCCAGTCCAATACGTACGCAAGATCAGCCACCTGTATCACGCCTACACCAACGTCGCCAGCGGCGATATTGACCTCAACCAGGTGCAACACCGCCTCTCACCAACCCATCAGGTGCCGCCCCATCCGGTATCCCAGTAACCATCAGGGCACTGGACGACCGACCAGCATTTTATACTGGCGAAAGCACCAAAATGACGCACAATACGAACAAATATCGGCCTAAAGAACCAAAATAAAGCAATGCCGCAAAATTAAACACTGCTGAGCGCGCACATTTAGCAAATTATTCTCCCCGGCACTGGTACGTTGGTTACAGCCAACTCAACACATAAATAAATAGTCTTAGGGAGATCCAATGAGGGACAACAACAACTACCTCTCACTCAAAAAATCCCACCTGGCCCTGGCCATCTCGTGCGCGGCGATGCCGTTGCCGCAGTTCGCCACGGCACAGAATACGGAAAGCGAAAGCAAACCCGCTTTCGAAGAAGTTGTGGTGACCGGCTCGCGGCGCGAAGAAAATGTGATGGATATTCCCATCAATATTTCCGCGGTGGGCGGAGAGAAGATTGAAGACCTGCGCCTCACCAGCATCGCCAAAATTGCTTACTACACCCCGGGGCTGACGGTAGTGGACCGCGGCCCGCGGGACGAAGTACCGGATATGATGGTACGCGGACTCAACACCGGTGGCCTGGGCCCGGGCTTCAGCAGCAGCACCGTGGCCATGTACCTGGGGGATATCCCCCTGCAGGTGGACCTGAAGCCCGTTGACCTCGAGCGGGTGGAGGTACTTATCGGCCCTCAGGGCACCCTTTACGGACAGGGCACCATGGGCGGCGCCATCCGCTATATCCCGGCGAAAGCGGATCCATCGGGCTACAGTGCCAGTTTCCGCGGTAGTGCAAGCAGCACAAATGAAAGCTCCGGCATCGGTCAGGAGTACGGCGCCACTTTGAATTTCGCCCTGACCGATACCCTGGCCATTCGGGTAAACGCCGACAGCGTACAGGACCCCGGCTTTATCGATTACAACTATGTGGTGCGTGAATCCGGTGTCTCCAACCCGGATCCGGATTTCAATGATCCCGACGATGTCGCCGCGAACCTGCGCAAAGTCAAAGATGCCAACGGTGAAGACACCAAGTCCGGCCGTATCAATGTGCGCTGGCTAGCAAACGACTGGCTGGAAGCCAACCTGTGGCACTACTACCAGGATACCAAGGCAGAGGGTCGCCAACTGGCCAACCAGCTCTCATTTGGTACCGGACCCTACGAATCCGGCATGCGCTATGAAGAGCCCAATCACTACACCAATAAACTCACCAGTATCGAGCTGATCGGTGACCTCGGTTTTGCCCAGGCCACCATGGTTTACGGCCAATCCGAATATGAGGAGCTGGGCCAGCGCGATCAGACCGATCTGCTGCTCGATCTGGACTACGGCTACGATTCCTTTCCGTCGTTCTCGGCCTACACTCGCGAAGAAGTAAAAGACAAAGCCGATACCTTTGAACTGCGCATGTCTTCACAGCATGAAGGTCCTTTCAAATGGGTCGCCGGTTACTTCCAGAACGACTATGTCTCCGACGCGATCAGTGAAGAGTTTACCCCCTTCTTTGACCAGTTCGCTGTGGATAACTGGGATGCCGTGCAGCTTCGCCCAGACAGCCTGGAATACATTCAGCTTACGGATATCGACGAAAAAGAATCCGCATTTTACGGTGAACTGACCTATAGCCTGAGCGACACACTCGCGGTCACCGGCGGTTACCGTCGTTACAGTTTTGAAACCGATATTACCGGCGGATTCGGACTGCCTCTGTACGATACCGTATTCCTCGGAGCGCCTCAGGACGCCATCAACGTAGACCTGGGTACCAATCAGGGGGAAGATGAGGGAGATCTGTTCAAGTTCAACCTGGCCTGGGATGCGACCGATTCCGGCATGGTGTATTTCACTTACTCCCAGGGCTACCGCAACGGCGGCGTCAACTCCGTACCGGAATGTACCCCGGAGCAAATCGCCAGCGATAATCAGCAGCTGTGCGCACTGCCGGAAGAAGTACTGATTGACCCGGACAAAATCGACAACTACGAAATCGGCTACAAAGGCCTGGTCGGCGAGCGCCTGAATATCAGCACCGCGCTGTACTACATCGACTGGAGCGACCTGCAGGTTGCCACCACCACCACCAATGGCTCTTTACCCATTACCGGCAACGGTAGTGCCGCCGTCAGCCAGGGCTTTGAGCTCCAGGGAAGCTGGCTGATCAGTGACAGTCTGGATCTGGCTTTCACCTACGCGTACACCAACGCCGAGCTCACCGAGGATGCCCCGGGCCTGGTCGGCCCCTACGATGTCTATGCAGGCGCCCGCCTGCCGGGACACGCCGAACACCAGGGCTCTCTCAACCTGAACTACTCCACCACGGTATTGGGCAACTATGACCTGGCTCTGAACTACGGACTCGTGTTCGCCAGCGATGTGTACAACATGGTTGGTGGCCCCGAAGACCCGCTGTATATGGTCGAGGAAGATGGCAGCATTACTGCGGGTGACCGCGGCGGCGAAGCCATTCCGGGTTATGCGGTACACCACCTGTCTGCCACCCTGTCACTGGACAACTGGACCGTGCAGGCATTCGCAGACAACCTGTGGGACAAGTATTACATCACTGGAACCCGCACCAGCCGCCGCAACCTGCAGGACGAAAACAACGGTCCGGGTATCGAGTGGGGCAACGGCTTTACCCAGCGTTCCTACGGCCAGTACGTGGGCACACCGCGCACCATTGGTGCCCGCTTCACCTACAGCTTCTGACACCTGTAGGCTTTCCATCAAGCCGGTCTGGGATACACTGTCCCGGCCGGCTTTTTTATTTGTTGATCCTTACTTTATTGCCATCTATGCAGACTCCCTCCATTGCGCAATTGCACAGTGCTGCAGAGCAGGCCCTCAACCGGGGCGACATGCGCGCACTCCACCACTACTGCCGTCAGATCTTGCAGGGCGACCCGGCGCACAGCGATGCCTGGTTTCTCGCCAGTATCGCAGCGGCAGCGGCGGGCCATCTCTACAAGGCAGTCGAGATGGTCGAACGGGCACTGGCTGGCAGCCCGGATAATCCTGAGTATCTCGCGCAAAAGGCGCGTTACTATGCGCAACTGAATGACTACGACCGGGCACTTCAGGCGGCAGACTTGGCACTCGCGGCAAACCCCGAGAGGCCGTTGATTCTCGATACACTGGGTGTGATATACGCGCGATTCGACGAACACCACAAGGCCATCAACCCCCTGCGCCGCGCCGTGTCACTGGCACCGGAAAATCCCCAATTTCAATTTAATCTCGCCTCCACCGAGCAGTTCCTCGGCAATATGGATGCAGCGCGCGCAGCCTATGAAAAAGCCATTGCGCTGCAGCCGGATTTCGCCCGCGCGCGCTGGGCACTGTCGGAACTGGGAAAGAACAACGCGAGTATAGAAAATACCGCCGAATTGAAAAAACGACTACAGCTACCACAACTGAGCGCCGAGGACCGGCTCTACTTGAGCCACGCGCTGGCGCGTGATTGTGAGCGCAGCGGCGACTACGCACAGGCTTTCGAATGCCTGAATACAGCCAAGCATCGCTACCGGGAAAAGATCGGTTATTCCTTTGCCCAGGACGCGGCACTGTTTGACGGGCTGAAATCCGCGTTCTCATCGGCTGCGCTGAATAGCGCAACAGGGCTCGGCAACCAATCTCTGTTTATCGTGGGCATGCCCCGCTCCGGCACCACACTGGTAGAGCGTATTCTCGCCAGCCACTCACAAATCGAATCGCTGGGTGAACTTCACGAGTTTCCACTGGCGATCAAGCGACACTCAAACACCGGTTCTTCGCACACACTGGATTTGGACGTCATTGCCGAAGCACTGAATGTGGCCCCCGCAGCTATCGGGCAGGACTACGAAACCCGTTGCCGCGCACGGGGCAGAAGTGCCGCATACCTGATCGACAAGCTGCCAATGAATTTTCTCTATCTCGGGTTTATTCTGCGCAGCCTGCCGAATGCGAAAATCGTGGTACTCGACCGGCATCCACTGGATGTGTGCCTGAGCAATTTTCGCC
The DNA here is from genome assembly GCF_045348205.1 of Microbulbifer sp. ARAS458-1. Lineage (NCBI taxonomy): Bacteria > Pseudomonadati > Pseudomonadota > Gammaproteobacteria > Cellvibrionales > Microbulbiferaceae > Microbulbifer > Microbulbifer sp. ARAS458-1. Next base: position 177,586 of record NZ_CP155838.1, read on the forward strand.
AGCTGTTTTCTTTCAACTTTCGCTACTACCACTACCACTACAGTCTGGAAGACACCGCGCGCTATATCTGTGCCTACCGGGACCTGATCGATCACTGGCAGACAATTTTCAGAGACAGGATCCACACGGTAAGTTATGAGCAAATTACCGAGAACCCGCGGAGGGAAGCCCACGCATTGATGGACTATCTGGGATTGCCTTGGGAGGAGGCCTGCCTGGAGTTCCACCAGTCCGATGCGGCAGTTTCCACGGCGAGCAGCGTACAGGTACGCCAGCCCATCTACCGCAGTGCGGTGGCACGCTGGCGAAAGTATGAAAAAGAGTTGCAGCCGGCCATCGAAATCTTTGCGAAGGCCGGGTTGATTTAACCCGGCCTCGGGCTACGCACTCTGCAGTGCCGGATCACGGGTCTAGTCCGGGGTGACGTTTTAGTTGAACAGCTCCATCAGGCGACGGCCCGGTTCTTCCTCACGCATAAAGGCTTCACCCACCAGGAAGGTATCCACATTGTGGCCGCGCATGGCCGCCACGTCGTCGGTAGTGTGAATACCGCTTTCGGTGACCACAATGCGATCTTCCGGAATCAGCTCCAGCAGGCCGAAGGTGGTTTCCAACTGCACTTCAAAAGTGTGCAGGTTGCGGTTGTTGATACCGATCAGGCGATTGGGCAGCTTCAGTGCGCGCTCCAGCTCAGCGCGATCGTGCACCTCCACCAGCACATCCAGACCCAGTTCCAATGCCAGATCATTCAGGCCGGTGAGCTGTGCATCATCCAGGCAGGCCGCGATCAGCAGAATGCAGTCGGCGCCGATGGCGCGGGCCTCGTACACCTGATACGGATCGACAATAAAGTCCTTGCGGATTACCGGCAGGCGCACCGCATTGCGGGCCTGCTGCAGGTATTCATCGGCACCCTGGAAAAAGTCCACATCGGTCAGCACAGACAGGCAGGCGGCTCCGCCCTTCTCATAGCTGGTGGCAATTTCTGCGGGAATAAAATCTTCGCGGATCACGCCCTTGCTGGGGGAGGCCTTCTTGATCTCGGCGATCACCGCCGCTTCACCGGCGTTGCGCTTGGCCTCGATGGCCTGGACAAATCCGCGGCAGGTTGGCTGCCTGAGCGCACGCTGCTGCATTTCATCCTGACTGACCAGCTTCTTGCGCTCGGCCACTTCTTCCCATTTGCGCTCGACGATGGTCTTCAGAATCGTTGGGGTATTCATTACTTCACTCTTTGAATGCGCTGGTAAAGGCGGCCAGCTCGTTAATCTTCTCTCCGGCGAGGCCACTATAGATGGCGTCCTGCGCCATGCTCACCCCTTCTGCCCGGCTCGCCGCCACACCACTCACGTAGATGGCCATGCCGGCATTCATGGCAATGATATCAGCTGCCTTGTCTCCCGCGGCGGTTTCGCGCTTGCCGAGGGCATCGCGGATCAGCGCCAGTGACTCTTCAGAGCCGTCCACGCACAATCCGTCCAGGTTCTGTCGCTCGATGCCAAAATCTTCCGGAGAAATAGTGACTTTTTTCAGTTCACCGTTCTTCAACTCCCAGCCGCGGGTATCCGCAGCGAGGCTCACCTCGTCCAGTCCATCATCGCTGTGCAGCACCAGCACATGCTCGGAACCAAGGGTCTGCAATACTTCCGCCAGCATACGGCTGTAGTGCGGATCGTACACTCCAATCACCTGGCGCTTCACGCCGGCGGGGTTGGTGAGCGGGCCCAGCAGATTGAAAATGGTGCGCAGGCCCAGTGCCTTGCGCGGGCCAATGGCGTGACGCATGGCGCTGTGATAACTGGGTGCAAACATAAAGCCCACTCCCACACCGTCGATACAGCGGGCGACCTGCTCCGGGGTCAGGGGAAGGTAGATACCGGCTTTTTCCAGCAGGTCTGCTGAGCCGGAGGAGGAAGAAACCGAGCGGTTGCCATGTTTGGCCACCTTGGCGCCGGCGGCAGCGGCGACAAAACTGGAAGCGCTGGAGACATTAAACAGGTTGGCACCATCGCCGCCGGTACCGACGATATCCACCGCGTTGGTCTGATCGATCTCGACCTTGGTGCACAATTGGCGCATCACCTCTACGGCACCGGTGATTTCCTCCACGGATTCACCACCCATGCGCAGGGCCACCAGAAATGCACCTATCTGCGCGTCTTCCGCTTCCCCACGCATAATCTGGCCCATGGCCTCGCGCATTTCCCCACGGGTTAGATGTTCACCCTCGACCAGTTTTCCAATGGCCTGTTGGATATTCATTATTCTTCCCCTTCCCTAAGATTTTCGTTTCCCGGGGTTCGCTATGTCTCCGGCATCCAAAGCTAAGGTGCTGATGCCGGGCTCCGTTTGCGAGACCTTCCGCGAGAGGGACCTCGCGGAAGAGCCCCCATGGATGGGTTCACGGCGTGTCTCGCAAACGGATACCGGTAGCAGCGCCGCCACCAGGCCACCTACGGAGCGCCGCACCAATACCTCAAGACTCCAAAAAATTCCGCAGCATATCGTGCCCGTGCTGAGTCAAAATCGACTCCGGATGAAACTGCACCCCCTCGATCGGCAATTCGCGATGACGGATGCCCATGATCTCGTCGATCTCACCGTCTTCGGTCTCGGTCCAGGCAGTAACTTCCAGACAATCCGGCAGACTGCCCTTCTCCACAACCAGCGAATGATAGCGGGTCGCCTCGAACGGATTGGACAGCCCATTAAATACGCCGACATTGTTGTGAATGATCGGCGAGGTCTTGCCGTGCATCACTTCCCCGGCGCGCACCACGCGACCACCGAACACCTGACCGATACTCTGGTGTCCCAAACAAATACCCAGAATGGGCAGCTTGCCCGCATAGGTGCGGATGGTCTCCATGGAGATACCCGCTTCGTTCGGCGTACAGGGGCCCGGGGAGATTACGATTTTCTCCGGGTGCAACTTTTCGATATCCGCTACGGTGATTTCATCGTTGCGTTTGACCACGACCTCCGCGCCCAACTCCGCCAGATACTGCACGATGTTGAAGGTGAAAGAGTCGTAATTGTCGATCATCAGGATCATGATTCGCTTCCTTTCTCATCTCCCATGTCTCCCAACCGCTTCTGCAAGCGAGCGAGGGACTCCTGGGTTGCGCGGAGTTCGCGCAGAATTTCGGTCTGGCTCGGCGGCATTGCCAGTTCGTCCAGGCGGCGCAGTTTGGCCTCTTCCAGATTGTTCAGCACCACCCCGATAAACAGGTTGATCATCACAAACGCGCCCATCACCACAAAGCTGAGGAAATAAATCCAGCTGTAAGGCATGGATTCCATCGCCGTGTACATGATGTCGGTCCAGTCCTCAAAGGTGACAATGCGGAACAGGCTCAGCAGGGCGATAGGCAGGTTGCGCCAGTGGGTGGGGTCGATTTCGTGAAACAGGAAATAACCGGCCACCCCGTATATATAAAAAATGATCCCCATCAGCAGACTGATATGGAACATGCTCGGCAGACTGCGCAGCAGTGTGTCTACCAGCAGGCGCAGTTCCGGGAACGCGGAGACAAGGCGCAACACCCGTAGCACCCGCACCAGGCGCGCCAGCGTGGCCATAGGTCCCGCCGCCGGAATCAGGCTCAGCACGATGATGGAGAAATCGAAGCAGTTCCAGCCATTGGCAAAATAGCGCCAGGGGCGGTTGCCGTGGGCGGCCATCTTGATTGCCGCCTCCACCATAAACGCGCCCAGGATCAGCTGGTTGATGCCGTGCAGGGCACCGCTGAAACGCTCCAGCACCCAGGTGGAGGTTTCCAGCCCCACCACCACGGCATTCACCGAGATCAGGGCGATAATCACCTGATTGAAAATCGGTGTATCGACCAGGCGGCGACACTGTTCAGCAAAACTACGCCTCTGCCCTACTGAAATTTCACTATTCATCGGTTCAACTGCTTCCAATGGATCAAGAAAAATAAGTTATTGCCCGGTGGCGATGGCCACGGCGCGGAACAGCGCCCGCGCCTTGTTCATGGTCTCGTCCCACTCGGATTGCGGATCGGAATCTGCGACCAGGCCGGCACCGGCCTGTACGTACACTTTTTCATCCTTGATCACCGCGGTACGAATCGCGATGGCGGTATCCATGTTGCCGTTCCACGCCAGGTAACCCACGGCACCGCCGTAGACACCGCGTTTTTCCGGCTCCAGTTCGTCAATGATTTCCATGGCGCGAATCTTGGGCGCGCCGGACAGGGTACCTGCCGGGTGGGCCGCACGCAGGGCGTCGATGGCGTGCAGCTCCGGTTTAATTTTTCCGGTCACATTGGAGACGATGTGCATCACGTGGGAGTACCGCTCCACCACCATTTTTTCGGTGACCTGCACGGTACCGGTCTGCGCAACCCGGCCCACGTCGTTGCGGCCGAGGTCAATCAGCATCAGGTGCTCGGCAATTTCTTTCGGGTCCGCCAGCAGATCTTTCTCCAGCGCCAGATCCTGTTCCTCGGTGGCGCCACGGCGGCGGGTACCGGCGATCGGGCGCACGGTCATATCGCCGTCCTCCAGGTGCACCAGAATCTCTGGACTGGAACCCACCACCTGGTGATCCCCCAGATCGAGGAAGTACATATATGGAGACGGATTCAGGCTGCGCAAGGCGCGGTACAGGTTCAGCGGCGGAACGGTGAAGGGGGCCGACAGGCGCTGGGACGGCACTACCTGCATCACGTCGCCGGCGAGGATGTAATCCTTGACCTTATGTACGCCCTGTTTGAATGCTTCTTCGCCGAAATGGGACGTAAAGGTGTCTTCGGCGGTGTGATCGCCGTCGATCCCTAGCGGCTCGACGCTCTCGAGCGGCTGCGACAGCTGCCCCACCAGCTGATCCAGGCGGCGCTGGGCGATTTCAAAGGCATCCCCCTGCTCCGGATCGGCGTGCACGATAAACAGCACGGCACCGGCGAGGTTGTCGAACACCACCAGCTCGTCGCTGACCATCAGCAGGATATCCGGGTTACCCAGGGTATCCGGCGGGCAGCTGTCGGCGAGCTTGGGCTCGATATAGCGCACCACGTCGTAGCCAAAGTAGCCGACGAGACCGCCGTTGAAGCGCGGCAGGCCGGCGATTTCCGGCACTTTGTAGCGCCCGCGGAACTCCTCGACAAAGGCGAGTGGATCTTCGACGGTGTGTTGCTCGACGATTTTTCCATCGCGCTCGACCACAATATCGTAGCCGGTCACTTTCAGTACGGTGCGCGCGGGCAGGCCGATAATGGAGTAGCGCCCCCACTTTTCCCCGCCCTGCACGGACTCCAGCAGGTAGCTGTAGCGACCGCCATCGCGGGCGGCGAGCTTCATGTAGGTGGTGAGCGGGGTCTCTATGTCTGCCAGTACGCGGCGGACCAGAGGTATGCGGTTAAATCCTTTAGACGCAAGTTGGGCGTATTCGCTGGGGGTCATGGCGACTCCGGTGTATGCAATGCGTTGAGTTTTGTATTCGGGTCTGGATTGCGCATGAGTTGTGAAATCCTACCCGCGAGAGAGGCGCCCGTCGGACCAGTTCCTGGTCTTCAGGCTTTAAGGATCAGTGGCGCCATCGCCAGCTGTTGATGTGGGGGGCAGTGCAGTTCAATGTCAGAATCTCGCAGCGTCGAGTTGCTTCCCTGTATTCCGGCGAGCAAGTGTACAAATCTCTGGTAGAGGCGGCAAGCTTGGGATTTCGTGGTTCTTAACAGCCCTGATTAAGTCCTTTATAACCTTTTGTGGCGCCGGAGCACCGGGTAAAGGTTTTTGAAACCGCTGTGAACCCATCCCTGGGCGCTGCGGCGCAAACATCCTGTTTGCGACGCTTTCAAAAACCTTTACCCGGCACTCCAGCTTCGTATGGTACTTAAGAACGCTGAAATATGATGCGAAGGCGGGGTGCCGGGTGGAGCTTTTCGGGATCGTCGGCAACAGGGATGTTGCCGACGAAGCGTACAGGGACGTATTCACAGCGGTCCCGAAAAGCTCCACCCGGCATCTGGCCGCCACGGTGTCCACTACAAAGCTCCCAAGGCTACGAAGCGGCCCTCAGGCCTGCGCCAGCTCCGAACGCATCACCTTGATCACTTCCGCATAGTCATCCGCATTGAAGATGGCGGAGCCGGCGACGAAGCTGTCAGCGCCGGCCTGGGCGATTTCGCGGATGTTGTCTTTGGTGACACCGCCGTCGATCTCGAGGCGGATATCGAGGCCGGAGTCGTCGATGAGTTTGCGGGCCTCCTTCAGTTTGCCGAGGGTGGCGGGAATAAATTTCTGGCCGCCGAAGCCGGGGTTTACGGACATGAGGAGAATCATGTCGAGTTTATCGAGTACGTATTGGGCGGCGTCGAGGCTGGAGGCGGGGTTGAAAACGAGGCCTGCCTTGCAGCCGAGGGATTGGATCAGTTGCAGGGAGCGGTCGACGTGTTTGCTAGCTTCCGGGTGGAAGGTGATGTAGGTGGCGCCGGCGTCGGCGAACATGCGGATCATGTCATCGACGGGTTCGACCATGAGGTGAACGTCGATGGGAGCGGTTACGCCGTGGTTGCGCAGGGCCTTGCAGACCATGGGGCCGATGGTGAGGTTGGGGACGTAGTGGTTGTCCATTACGTCGAAGTGCACCCAGTCGGCGCCGGCGGCGAGGACGTTGTCGACTTCTTCGCCCAGGCGGGCGAAGTTGGCGGAGAGGATGGAGGGTGCAATTTTGTAGTCTGGCATTTTCTCATCTCGGTGCTTTGGTTATAGCTCCGGGGTCTTTGGTGCTTTTACGACCGCCGGTGGCGGCCGGGCACCGGGTGGGGCTTTTCAGGACCACTGTGAACCCATCCCTGGGAGTTTCGGCGCAAACATCCTGTTTGCGACGATCCTGAAAAGCCCCACCCGGCACCCGGCCTTCGATTTGTACTTTTGTACTTCGTAAGCGGGTGGGTTAACTCGCTCTTAGTCTTTCTTCCAACTTATTCAGCCTTTCTGGGGTTCCCACATCGCACCAGTCGCCTTCGTAAACTTCCGCCTGCATCCTGTCTTCGTTATACGCGAACACTTCTCCCAGGCCGTAGCGCTCGCGGGCTTTGGGGTAGCTGGTGAGAATTTCCGGGCGCAGGTAGCTGATGCCGGCGAAGGTAAATCTGGGTTTGGTAGTGCCGGATAGAAGACCGTCGTCGATGCCAAAATCCCCCTCGGGGTTATGCGGCGGGTTGGGCACCATGAGAAGGCGGCCGGGGCAGTTTTCCGGTAGGGGGTTGTTGACCCAGCCCGAGAAATCGAAATCACACCAGACATCGCCGTTGACCACCAGGAAAGGCGCATCCCCCAGCAGCGGCAGGGCTTTGGTGATGCCGCCGGCGGTTTCCAGGGGTTCGTTTTCTTCGGAATACTGGATGCTTGCCCCGAAGCGCTCGCCACTGCCCAGGTGCTCGCGGATCTGCTCGCCGAGGTGGGCGAGGTTGATGACGAGGTTGGTGACACCGGCTTTGGCCAGGCGCTCGATGGCGTATTCGATCAGGGGTTTGCCCAGCACCGGGATGAGCGGTTTTGGGGTGTGATCGGTGAGCGGGCGCATGCGCTTGCCGAATCCGGCGGCAAGAAGCATGGCGGTGGGTGCCTTTGAGGTTTTGGCTGTCATCTGGTGGCTTTTTCGCGCGTTGATCAGGAGGATTCGGTTTCTACATTGCGGCGATCGCCGGCGGTGCGGTAGTCGCGGTACCAGTCCTGCTGCTCGATCAGCGGCAACAACTCGGTCCGGAACCACTGGGCGAACGGCTGCATTTCTTCGTATTTATCACACACTTCCAGGGTGTAACGTATGACAAGGGGCAGATCCGGCAGGTAGCCGTGTTTGCCGTCGCGCAGATACAGGCGCGGGAAGAGTCCCAGGACTTTGAAGTGGCGCTGCAGGCCGATCCAGTCGAACCAGCGCAGGAAGGTTTTGCCGTCAACCTGGGGTATCACCCCGGCGTCCATGGCGGTGGAGGCGTAGGCGAGCGCCCAGTTTTCCACCTGCTCCCGAGGCCAGCGGATGTAACAGTCGCGCAGCAGTGACGCGAGGTCGTAGGTAACCGGACCCCAGACAGCGTCCTGGAAATCGACCACGCCGGGGCGTTCGCCGTCGCGGATCATCAGGTTGCGGCTGTGGTAGTCCCGGTGCACCAGCACCTGGGGCTGGCTGCTGGCGCTGTCAAGCAAGTGCGCGAAGGTGCGCTCCAGCAGCTGGTTTTCCTCCTCGCTCAGCTCCCGCTGCAACAGTTTGCCCACCAGCCACTCGGGCAGCAGGCGCATCTCCATATGCAGTAGTTCGCGATTGTAGGGCGGGAATAATCCCTCCTGGCGGCTGATCTGCTGTAGGCACAGGAGTTCGCTCATGACTTCCGCGTAGAGACCAGAGACGCTGTCGTCATTCAGCTCTCGGAGCAGCTGGGTATCCCCAAGGTCTTCCAGCAGCATGTAACCGTGTTCGATATCCGCGGAGATCACCAGGGGAGTGTGGATACCATTGCGGCGCAGGTAATCCGCCAGGGCGACAAAACGGCTGACGTTGGTTTTTCCCGGCGGGGAATCCACCGCGATCAGGCTGGGGGTGGTATCGGTACGGAAATAGCGCCGGAAACCGGCGTCTCCCGAGAGGGGCTGCAGGTGGAGGGTGTTTTCCAGGGGGGGTAATTGCAGCGGTTCATGGCCGGCCTGGAGGGCGCGGACAGCCCACTGGCGCAGCTGATCTCTGCGCTCATCCGGGACCTGGGATACACACTCGTTCATCCACCACCTGTCATTATCGAAACGTTCATTTACGGTCTGCGGCGACCGATTGGCGGAAAATACCCGGAGGCACTTTTTCACCGCGGGCTTTATCGCCTAAAAGCTGTGCATTGTAGCGGCAGCGGCGGTCGGGTTCACCCGCTAATCTGGCCGAGTCGACGCACGGGCGGTTTCCATGGTTACGGCCATTCAAGTAGAATCGACCGCTGATTTTTGCGCGCCGGCTCCGTCTTTGCCGGAATCGCGCTTTTCGGCGCCACGCGCGCGGTCTCGCCCAAGGCCAAATCAGGGCCACACTCCATGGCCGGATTACAAGACAGACTCTAAAGATAGCTGGAACCAATCACTCGATGCTGGAAGCTTCCCGCTGGCGCCGTCTTGCGCTGGCCATTGGACAATTGTCACGCCCCCGCTCCCTCGCTTTCGGCCTGCTCGCCGCCCACTCTCTGTGGCCGCTCACCGCAACGGCCGAAACGGAATCCGCGCCCGAGCCCGTGGAAAACCCCTACCTGTACCTGGACTGGTTCCCCAAGAGTCAGCTGGACCCCACGTTGCGCAATCAGGTTTCCCCGATCTGTGGCGGCATGTTTGTGGAACCGCTGCGAGCATACCCCGATTCGGACAAGCTGCCGGAAGAATCACCCCTGCGCGCCACCGCCGACAGCTCCGACTGGCTGGAAAATGGCACCGCCCAATTGCGTGGCAACGTGCACATTACTCAGGGGTACCGCCAGCTGTTTGCCGACCAGGTCGACGTCAACCGCGAGGAAAACACCGCCTACCTGAGTGGCGCCATCGAAATGCGTGAACCGGGCATGCTGGTGCGCGGCAAGGCCGCCGAGGTCCACACGGACAGCAAGGCGGCCTCTATCGAAGATGCTACCTACGTAGTGCATGAGGACGCCGCCCACGGCTCTGCCCGTTTCGCATCCCGCGAGGCCAGCGGGGAGCTGATTCTGACGGAAGGCAATTACACACGCTGTGAACCGGACGACGTTTTCTGGCGCATGATTGGTGGCGAGATCGCCATCGACAATGTGGAGCGCCAGGGCACCGCGCGCAATGTGCGCCTGGAGATTGCCGATGTGCCGGTCTTCTATTTCCCTTATCTGCGATTTCCGGTGGGGGATGAGCGCCTTTCCGGGTTCCTGTTTCCGAGCATCAGCAACAGCGATGAGAACGGCTGGGACATCGCAGTGCCCTACTACTGGAATATCGCGCCGCAGCTGGACGCCACTATCGCCCCCCGCTATGTGCAGTACCGGGGTACCGGCCTGGAACTGGAGGGGCGGCACCTGAGCCCGGCCTTCAGCACCGAACTGCGCCTGGCCGGGCTGCCGGACGACGAGGGCGGCAATGATGAAGATGCCCGCCGTCTGATCAACGAGGGTTTTCCGGAAGACCTGGTGCTGCCGGCAAAAGGGGAAGACCGCTGGTATGCCAACCTGAACCAGCTCGGTGGTACCGGTGGCCTGTGGCGCACCAAGATCGATTACACCAAGGTCAGCGACCCGGATTATTTCCGCGACCTGGACAACGCGGAGATCAAGGTGCCGCAAAACGTCAGCGCTCGCGCCATGACCAGCCTGGGCCAGTCCGCGCAGGCCAGCCTCACCACCGAGCACTGGTTTGCCAGTCTCCGCGCGCAGGAATACCAGCAGCTGGTGAAGGACCGCTTCGATACCTACAGCCAGTTGCCGCGACTCAACGTAAACGGCAACTACAAGTGGGATGACTGGCAGTTACTGCTGGAACACGAAATCACCACCTTCGATCACGAGGATACCCAGACGATTCAGTACATCGCGGATGTGGATGACCCGGACAGTGTCACTACCAGCACCCGCGACTTCGTCAACGCCACCCGCGCCTACGCCAACTACAGCTTTGGCTGGGACAAACAGTGGCTGTGGGGCTTCTTCAACCCGCAGATCAACGGCATCTACCTGGGCTACGAACTGGCGGAGACATTCCTCGCCGACCCGGACATGAACACCCCGGAGGCTTCCGCCGCCCAGATATCCATCGACAGCGGCCTGTTTTTCGAACGCTACGGCAACCTGTTCCAGCAGGAGTATGTGCAGACGCTGGAGCCGCGCCTGTTCCTGATGGCCAGCACCGACGCGGACCAGTCGGATTTCCTCAATGTGAGCAACAGCTCCAGCGACGGGGGTAACGATCTGCTGTACGACACCTCGCTGTTCACCTTCAGTTACGACCAGTTGTTCCGCGACAGCCGCTTCAACGGTCACGACCGTATTGATGATGCCGATCGCGCCTCGTTTGGCCTCACAACCCGGTTTATCGACCCGCGCAGCGGCCGCGACCTATTCGCCGCCAGCGCCGGGCAGATCTTCTATTCGGAAGCCAGTCGTATCGAGCTGAGAGACTTTATCGAGGATGTACCGCGCTCGGAGTTCGCCGCGCGACTGGAGAGCCGGCCCAGCGACGCCCTGCGCATCAGCAGTGAGGTTATCTACCACGATACCGACCACACCATTAACCGCGGCAACGTCACCCTGCGCTACCTGGACGACAATTTCCGTCTGATCAACGCCAGTTACCGCTACCTGCGCAAGGAGGAGGTGTACGACAGCACTGACACCTATCTGATCCAGGGCCCGGTCAAGCAGATCGACCTTTCCGCCGCGTGGCCGGTGAATGACCGGCTTTCACTCCTGGCACGGGCCAACTACGATTTGACCTTTGAAAGGGAACTGGAGTACCTGGCAGGGATCGAATACGACACCTGCTGCTACCGCACCCGCCTGCTGTGGCGCCGTGAACTGGACAATGACCTGGCCGACGTCGTCCCGCCGGAGGAGCTGGAATTCGACGAAGGCGTCTATATTGAACTGCAGTTGAAGGGCCTGGCTGGCATTGGCGGCTCGGTCACGCGCATACTCACCCAGGGCATTGCCAACTTTGAACAACGAGAAGTACTGAAACAGTGATGACAATAATGCAGATGTTCACCTCTCTTCGCCGCGGTCTTTTGACTCTGGCCGCAGCCAGCGCCATTGCGCTCCCCGCCTGGGCCCAGGTACAACAGCTGGACCGCGTGGTGGCCGTGGTGGACGACGATGTGGTGATGGCCAGTGAGCTGCATCAGCGTATGCAAACCATCACACAGCAGATCGCCGCTCAGAACGTGCAGGCACCGCCGGTAGACGTACTGCGCCGCCAGGTACTGGAACAGCTGATTATCGAGCGCCTGCAGCTGCAAATGGGTGCCCGCGCCGGTGTCACCATCGCGGAGGAAGAGCTGGATCAGGCCATTGCCCGGGTGCAGCAGAACATGAACATGTCCCCGGCCCAGTTCCAGCAGAAACTGGAAGCGGATGGCCTCTCCAACAACGCCTTCCGCCAGCAGATCCGCCAGGAGCTGATTATTCGCCGGGTGGAACAGGGCAGCGTCAGCCGCCGCATCCAGATTACCGATCAGGACATCAACAACTTCCTGCGCTCCAAAGAGGGTGAGTTCTGGAAGTCGCCCCAGTACCTGTTGGGTCATATCCTGATTCCGGTCAGCTCCAGCGCACCGGCGGAGGAAGTGACCGCAGCCCGCGCCAAAGCAGATTCCATCTATGAGAAAACCATGGGCGGCGAAGACTTCCGCGCCCTGGCCATCTCCAGCTCAGCGGGCCAGAACGCCCTGCAGGGCGGTGATCTGGGCTGGCGCAAAACCGTGGAACTGCCCACCCTGTTCGCCGATGCCCTGGACGGGATCAGCGTCGGTGAAACCACCAAGCCGTTCCGCAGCGACGCCGGTTTCCACCTGCTGAAGATCCATGAGCAACGCGGTGCCACCGAGCAGGTAGTAGAGCAGACCAAGGTGCGTCATATCCTGGTGAAAACCTCCGCGATCCGCGACGATGACGCCGCCTACAACCTGCTGACCGACCTGCGCCAAAAGATCCAGGCCGGCGAACTCAAGTTTGAAGACGCGGCCAAAGACAATTCAGAAGATATCGGCACCATGCTGCAGGGCGGTGACCTGGGCTGGTCCAACCCCGGCCAGTTTGTACCGGAATTCACCCAGGCCATGGACAACACCCCGGTGGGCGAGATCAGCATGCCCTTCCGCAGCCAGTTTGGCTGGCATATTCTGCAGGTGGAAGGCCGCCGTCAGCAGGACATGACGGACCAGTACATCCGCAACCAGGCCGCCAACCTGCTGCGCAACCGCCGTTACGAGGAAGAGTTACAGAACTGGCGCCAGGAAATCCGCGACCAGGCCTATGTGGAAATCAAGCTGCCAGAAGCCAAAGAACCCGCGGAAGAGTCCGCTGCCGGCGACACCAGCGAGGGCGAAAGCCAGTAACGGAATGACCCCACGCATAGCCTTCACTCCCGGCGAACCCGCCGGGATTGGCCCGGAGCTGGCGGTCAAACTCGCCTGCTCCGACCGCCCCAACCCCATTTCCCTCGCCCAGATTGTTGCCATCGCCGACCCGGACCTGCTGCGACAGGAAGCCACACGCCAGGGCAAAAGCCTGCGACTGATTCCATTTGACGCGAATAAACCGGCGGAAGTAACCCCGGCCAATAGCCTGCACATACAGGCAGTCGCACTGGCGCAAGCCACGCAGCCGGGCCGGCTCAATCCCGCCAACGGCGCCTATGTACTGGAAGCCCTCCGCATCGCCGCCGAGGGCTGCAAAGACCGCACCTTCGATGCGGTGGTGACCGGCCCGGTGCACAAGGGCGTGATCAACGATGCGGGCGTCCCTTTTAGCGGACACACCGAGTTCTTCGCGGAAAACGCCGGTGTGAAAAAGGTGGTGATGATGCTCGCCGCCGACGACCTGCGCGTGGCACTCGCCACCACCCACCTGCCATTGAAAGATGTCAGTGCAGCGATCAGCGGCGAATCCCTGCAACAGGTACTCACCATTCTGCATCGCAGTCTGCGCGACCAGTTCCGCATCGAAAGCCCGCGCATTGGCGTGTGTGGCCTCAACCCTCACGCCGGTGAAGGCGGGCACCTGGGACGTGAGGAAATCGACACCATCGAGCCGGCGCTGGATACCCTGCGCGCCCTCGGACTGAACCTGATCGGCCCCTTACCCGCAGACACCCTGTTTACCCCGCCACAACTGGCCCGCTGCGACGCTGTACTGGCCATGTACCACGACCAGGGTCTGCCGGTGTTAAAATTCAAGGGATTCGGGCGCGCGATCAATATCACCCTCGGGTTGCCATATATCCGCACTTCGGTGGATCACGGCACCGCGCTCAACATTGCCGGCCAGGGTATTGCCGATACCGGCAGCCTTCTCGCCGCCATGCACCAGGCCATAGAACTGGTCCAGCTGCGCCAAATTTAACCCTGCGTCCCGCGCGCAAACCTCATTCAAACGAACACATTCATGGACAATTTTTTCCAACACAAGGCGCGCAAGCGTTTCGGCCAGAACTTTCTCGTCGACGAGAACATTATCGAGCGCATCGTGCGCGCCATCGGCCCCAAAGAAACCGATAAACTGGTGGAGATCGGCCCCGGCCAGGGCGCCATCACCGCGCTGCTGCTGGACAAGTGCCCTTCGTTGACCGCAGTAGAACTGGACCGGGATCTGATCCCAATGCTGGAATTCAAGTTCCGCAGCTATCCCGACTTCACCATCATTGAAAAAGACGCACTGAAATTTGATTTCGGCAGCATGGTCGAGGAAGGCGAGCAGCTGCGTATCGTCGGCAATCTGCCCTATAACATCTCCACTCCGCTGCTGTTTCACCTACTGAGCTTTCGCGGCAAGGTGCAGGACATGCACTTTATGTTGCAGAAAGAGGTGGTGGATCGCCTGAGTGCGGTGCCAGGGGTTAAAGCCTTCGGCCGTTTGAGCGTAATGACCCAGTACTACTGCCGCGTGCAGGGACTCTTCCCGGTACCGCCGCAATCCTTCCGCCCTGCGCCGAAAGTGGATTCCGCCATCGTGCGTCTGGTGCCACACCAGACGCTGCCGCACCCGGCAGACGATGAAGCCCTGCTGGAACGCATCGTCAGCGTCGCTTTCCAGCAGCGTCGTAAAACGTTACGCAATGCCCTGAAGCCGCTGTTTCCGGATCTGAATCCCGAACAGCTGCCGGTGGACACCAGCCGCCGCCCGGAAACCCTCAGCGTAAAAGAGTACGTTGACCTGGCAAATTTCTGCTCAAACCTAATTGCCCCCTCCCCGTAGGGTGGATAAGCGAAGCGCATCCACCAGAATAACCGGAGAGAATTATGGCCACTTACGCAATCGGCGATATCCAGGGCTGCCTGGAACCACTGCAAAGACTGCTAAAGAAAGTCCGTTTCAACCCAGACAAAGACAAACTGTGGCTGGCGGGCGACATGGTGCACCGCGGCCCCGACAGCCTCGGCACACTGCGCTTTCTTTACCAGCACCGCAGCCAGATTACCGCGGTGCTTGGCAACCACGACCTGCACCTGCTGGCCATTGCTCACGGCGCCAAACGACTGACCGATAAAGAACACGATCTCGCCGAAGTATTGCGAGCCAAAGATGCCGACCAACTTCTGGAGTGGCTGCAAAAGCAGCCGCTTATGGTGCACAAAAAGGTCAAGGGCAAATATTTCTCCATGGTACACGCGGGCATCCCCCCCATATGGAGTATGAGCAAAGCCCTGGAGCTGGCAGGTGAAGTACATCAGGCACTGCAGGATCCCGCCATGGCGGAGGCCTATTTCTTCGGTATGTATGGCAACGAGCCGCACAAGTGGAGCGATCATCTGATCGGTGTGGAGCGATTGCGCTCCATCACCAACTACTTTACCCGCATGCGCTTCTGCAAGGAGGACGGCACTCTGGATCTGGTCACCAAACAGGGGCCGCTGGCAGCGCATCACGACTACCGCCCCTGGTTCAGTTTCAGTAATCGCAAGACTAAAAACGACCGAATTATTTTTGGCCACTGGGCGGCATTGGAAGGAGAGGCGAATACAAAAAATGTATACGCTCTGGATACCGGCTGTGTGTGGGGTGGTTACCTCACCGCACTAAAGCTGGAAGACGAATCCTTTTATTGCGCGGACTGCACACTCTAAACCCGCCATACGGAAAATAGCGAGTTTACATTTTGCTAAACCCGGGAGCGGCCTCATCGGATGCGGGATTTAGTATGCCCGAAGCGCCCCGGTCACCAATAGCTTCCGTAGCGCGAGGCGCCACCAAAGCCCGCTGCAAATCCTGCTGTTTATGCAAGCGTATTGCCAGGGCCATAAGCTCTGCCGCATCGAGATTTCCCGTCAGCACATACAGTGTTTCACTGGTTACCCAGTGCACCCGCCCCTGGTTTACCTCTTCGTTTATCCCACCTCCGTCCAGTATGCCTTCGCTTCCTTTTGTATCGGGCACACCTTCGTGAAATGTCGCTTGTGGCGGGGTCTGTAGAGAGTAACTTTCCAGTGTCAGCAGGGTACCGTCCACACCGTGGAAATTCAGGCGAAAATTGTCTCCTGCCAGAGCGGGACTCTCCGGAAGCAGCTGTTGAGTTGACGGAGCCTTGGCAACGCCACCGCCATTCAAGTCAGTGCCAGGCCCCTTCTCCGATGACACCTGGCTGGCA
Source organism: Microbulbifer sp. ARAS458-1 (assembly GCF_045348205.1). Taxonomy (NCBI): domain Bacteria; kingdom Pseudomonadati; phylum Pseudomonadota; class Gammaproteobacteria; order Cellvibrionales; family Microbulbiferaceae; genus Microbulbifer; species Microbulbifer sp. ARAS458-1. The sequence continues at coordinate 193,903 of NZ_CP155838.1, forward strand.
CCTTGTTGCGCCGTTATTTCCAGATCTGGAACAGCCATTGCTGGCGCCGCTGAAACCTGAACGAGCGCAGCCCCTCCCGGTTGATCGGATAGCGGGCGGACCTGGGCAGCGCGCGCGCCTGCGGTCAGGGTCCCATAGGACTGCTCGGTGCGCAGCTCCAGGCTTAGTGCCCACACCCCCAGAACCAGAACTGCACCTGCAGCGACACCACTTAACCAGGGTAAAGGGCGAACGGAGGCGTTCGTCGTATCACCTCTATACTTATCGCTGCTTATTGCGTTCAACTCCCCCAGCAGCTCGCCTTCAAAACGCCAGGTGTCAAAAACCGTTTTCGCCGCCTCAGGGTTCAGCCGCAGATAACGGGCCACCTGTCGTGCACGCTGAGTTGGCAGTGCGCCATCGGCAAAGGCGGAAATTTCTTCCATAGACACACTGTTCGAGCGATCATCATTACGGTGCAGTGACATGATCAGAACTCCACAAGTAGGCTGCTGCAAACTTCAACACTATTTCACTCTCTGCAAAATGGTTCCATTAGCGGTTGTCCGCTCGCAAGTGAGCGAGCCACCCGTGTCCGGAACATTCTCCGCGCAGGCCTTGCGAACAGATTCACGGGCTCGGGACACACGGCTACGCAAAGTCCCAGCATTCACTCCCAGAATATCCGCAGCTTCCCGGTAACTGGGATTCTCAAGCACAATCAGCAGCAACGCTGAGCGCTGCTCTTCCGGCAGTCGCTGTATCGCTGACATGGCATCCCGACAATCCAGTGCGGCTTCATGCCCCGACGATATCGCCACATCCTCTCCCGCGTTCTCCACCAGAGATTCTTTGCGCGCCCGCGCGGAGCTGCGTTGGTTCAGATAAATCCGATATAGCATTCGAAAAAGCCAAGGTTTCAAGGTGCTTGCAGGGCGCCACAGGTGTCTTTTGCGCAATGCGCGCTCCATACAGTCCTGTACCAGATCTTCCGCCTGAGACTTTTCAGCACACAGTGCTAACGCGTAACGGGTCAAACCGGGAATGTGCTCACACACCTTCTGTTCGAACTTCATAGGCTGCTTTTCTCCACTGGTCTCGGCCGCGCGCTCACCATCTTACTGGCATACAAACACCTTCAAGATGAACGGACTTTGTCGGCCTTTACTAGTGAACAAGCCGGCACCGGGTTTAGTTCCAAAGCAGTGCCGCGGATCCCCGTGATCGAGAATTCCATCACGTTTTCGCAAGTTACCGGCAACAGCACCATCTTCTCGGCTGTTCTATTTCACGAACGGCCAGCACAGGAACACTTCACCCTAAGAAGTTCCCCGCTGCTGACCTGTTTGTAACAGTGTTCCATTCACCGAAGAGGAAAATCGAACCATGAATATGCAAACTCCGAAAAAAAATCGCCTTGCCATCACTCTTTCTGCGACGGCCACCAGTACACTGCTTGCGCTCGGACTGATTTCGGGAAGCGCGTGGGCGTCCCAGGATACACAACAGGAGGCGAAGGAAGCCCACACCTATTCGGCAACGCCTCAGTCATCGATCAATGCAGAAGACCTTCCAGATGAAAAACTTGAAGCTTTCGCCAGAGCACAGGAAAACGTAGATGAAACCCGCGTGGAAATGACCACAAAACTCCAGAATACCCAGGACCCTCAGGAGGCAATGGCGTTGCGGGAACAGGCAAACAAAGAAATGCTGGCCCAGGTAGAAGAAGCCGGGCTGACACGGCAGGAATACAACACGATTGCCCGCGCCGTAGCGATGAATCCCGATATCGCGAAAAAAATCGACGACTACCGATAACAGCGGCCGACAATCACGTCAGGCGACATCCATGCGTTTTTGATGGTGAGCGAACATGAGCCGGCGCTTGCCGCCGGCTCCCGGTAACGCTTCACCAAAACGCGATCCTCCCGAACGAATCGCGGTGCTACGTCAACGGCGCAAATCGCTTCCGCCCCCAACTCCTACCCCTGAGCCTTGCTGTGAGGCTTGTCTTGCGGCAAGCCCCGGCCGCTTTTTCGCAGACCCTCCGTGTAGCTTACCCCGGCGGTGAGTTGCTACTCTCCGCCCCCATCAACCCTGGTTACTTTTTCCTCCGCCCCCCGCGGGTGGGATGCTGTTTACCGATGGCTGACCTCTAATCGAGCTTGCGATTTTATACATGCATTCAGTCACCGTCGGTTTGAGGGGACGCATGTATCGAGAATGCATCAGCGATGATGAAGCAGTGGGTTCCACAGCACCCGCTGACAGAGATTCAATAAAAGAAACAATAAGGTTCTAGAGCATGCAAGCTAACTCTCCGTCACAGGGGCGCCGCAGCCGCGCCTGTTCAATCAGTACGCACAAACGTCCACACATGATCTCGCTCCTGGCGCTGGCAATTGCCGGTGCCGCACAGGCGACCCCCAACTCAGAAGTTTCCTCGGTCAATATTCCGGGCACCCTCCAGAGCGCAGTAGGTTGCGCTAGCGATTGGGATCCCTCCTGTGAAGCATCCCAGCTGACCTACGATGCGGAAGACGACCTTTGGCAGGGCACCTTTACGTTGCCCGCGGGAGGCTATGAGTACAAGCTGGCACTCAATGGCGGCTGGGATGAAAACTACGGAGCCAATGGCGACGCGGGCGGCGGTAATATCGTGCTCGGTATCACCGAGGAGCGGGAAGTAAAGTTTATTTACGATCACGAGAGCAACTGGATCGCCGACAATGTCCGCCACACTATCGTGACCGCCACCGGCGATTTCCAGAGCGAACTGGGGTGCCCCGACGACTGGCAACCCCAGTGCCTGCAAAGCTGGATGCAGGATGTGGACGGCGATGGTGTTTACACCCTGATTACCGACGCCATTCCCGCCGGCGACTACCAGATGAAAGCAGCCCTGAATGAGGGCTGGGATGAAAGCTACGGACAGGATGGCAACAACATTGCCTTCACGGTTGAGGACGGCAAAGAAATTTACTTCGCCTTCGACAGCAACACCCAAAAAGTCGTTGTGAGCACCGACGGCGTGCCCCGCGGTGACCTGACCACCGACAAGGCACACTGGGTCGATACCACCACCATTCTGTGGCCGGTTAACCTGCCGGAGGGCGGCAGTGCCAAACTGGTGAGTAGTGCCGACGCCGCGCTTACGCTCGGCCCCGATGGTGTAGCCGGTGATAGCGAAGTTGCGCTGGCTCTGAACACCGACGGTGCCTCCGAAGCAACTGCGGCCAAATTTCCGCACTTGAGTAACAGCACCGCTTTCACGGTACCGGCTACGGTGGATATTGCCGACCTGATCAAAGGTCAGCTCGCGGTTGCCATTTTTGACGCGGATGGCGCCATCGTCGATGCCACCGGTATTCAGACTCCGGGTCTTCTCGATGCGGCCTTTGCTTACGACGGCACCCTCGGCGCCACCGTAGGAGACACAGCCATCGAATTTGCGCTCTGGGCACCCACGGCCAAATCGGTGAAGGTACATCTGTTCGATACCGCAGGGCAGTTCGACCCCAGCGCCCATATTGTGATGAGCGAAAGCAACGGAGTGTGGACGGCGTCCACCAGCATCGACTGGAATCGCAAGTTCTATCTGTACGAGGTGGAGGTCTACTCCTACGCAACCCGCGAAATCGAAACCAACTGGGTCACCGACCCCTACTCCCTGAGTCTGTCCACTAATTCCCACAAGTCCCAGATCGTCAACCTGAATGACGTCGACCTGAAACCGGAAGGCTGGGACTCATTGATCAAACCGGCGCTGACGGCGCCGGAAGATATTTCCATTTACGAGCTGCACGTGCGCGACTTCAGTATCAAAGATGACATGGTCAGCGAAGCGGCACGCGGTACTTTTGCCGCCTTTGCCGAAGACGGTCGCGGCAGCCTGCACCTGGCGGAACTGGCCGCGGCGGGGCTGACCCACGTACACCTGCTGCCGGCCTTTGACTTCGCCACCGTAAACGAAGCGCGCTCGGAGCTGAAAACCACGGAAGACCTCAGCGTCTACGCCCCCGACAGCACCGAGCAACAGGCGGCGGTGAATGCCATCCGCGATGAAGACGGCTTTAACTGGGGTTACGACCCACTGCACTTCACCGTTCCGGAAGGCAGCTATTCCACCAACCCGAATGGTGTGCAGCGGATTATTGAATTCCGCGAGATGGTGCAGTCCCTGAGCGAAATGGGCCTGCGGGTAGTGATGGACGTGGTGTACAACCACACCAGCTCCTTTGCCCAGTACGACAATTCCATTCTCGACAAGATCGTTCCCGGGTATTACCACCGCCGCAATGGCGAGGGCTTTGTGGAAATGAGCAGCTGCTGCGCCAACACCGCCAGCGAGCACACCATGATGGAAAAGCTCATGCGTGATTCCATGATGACCTGGGCCACCGCCTATAAGGTCGACAGCTTCCGCTTTGACCTCATGGGCCATCACACCAAGGAAAATATCCAGAATATCGCCAGCGATCTGCAGGCACTCACCACGGAAGCCGACGGCGTAGATGGGTCTTCCATTTACCTTTACGGCGAGGGCTGGAACTTCGGTGAAGTGGTGGACGATGCGCGCTTCGTACAGGCCCGCCAAGGCAATATGGCAGGCACCGGGGTCGGCACCTTCAACGACCGCATCCGCGACTCCGTGCGTGGCGGCAATCCGTTTGGTGGCTTCGAGGAACAGGGCTTCGGCACCGGCCTGTTTACCGACAGCAACGGCAAATTCGGTGGCGACGATGAGCGCGCAACCCTGCTGACACTGGCCGATAAAGTGCGCATCACTCTCGCCGGCAACCTGGCGGATTATGTGCTGGAAACTTCAGACGGCACCGAGATGACCGGCGCCGAGCTGGTCTACAACGGCCAACCCACCGGCTACACCGCCGACCCGCAGGAGTCGATCAACTACGTTGCCGCTCACGATAACGAAACCCTGTTCGACGGCATTCAGATCAAGGCCAACAGCACCACCAGTGTTGCCGACCGCGTGCGCCTGCAGAACTTCAGCACCTCCCTGGTGATGCTTGCCCAGGGTGTGCCGTTTATCCACGCCGGCCAGGAAATCCTGCGCTCGAAATCCATGGACCGCGACAGCTACAACTCCGGTGACTGGTTCAATGCCATCGACTTCTCTCTCGCCACCGATAACTGGGGTGCCGGCCTGCCGATTGCGGACAAGAACGAGGACAACTGGGGGCTGATGGCACCGCTGCTGGCCAACCCGGATATCGCACCGCAGCAATCCGACCGCGAGTTCGCGCTGGCGGTATTCAAGGAGTGGTTGCAGATCCGTCGCAGCAGCGGCCTGTTCCGTTTGCCCACCAAAGAGGCGGTGCAATCGGTGGTGTCCTTCGCCAATACCGGACCGGAACAGATCCCAGGCCTGATCGCCATGCACCTGAACGACCCGGCGGGCGACTTCGATGAAGAGACCTCGCAGATTCTGGTGTTGTTCAACGGTGGCTCAGAGGCTCAGGAATTCACCCTGGAATCTGCGGCAGAACTGCCGTTCGCGCTGCACCCGGTACAACAGAATTCTGCGGATACAGCACTGATGGATGCGGCGGTAGCGGCCGGTGTATTCAGCGTACCTGCGCGCACCACCGCAGTGTTCACTCTGGCACGGGCAGATGACAGCTCTATTCCGGAGGAGGAGGAAGAGGAAGAATTCGAACAGCCGGAAAATCCAGGCAATGACTCCAGCGGTGGCGCTACCGGTTTTGCGCTGCTGGCATTGCTCGCCGCTGCGCTGTTGCGTCGTCGCCGGATCTAAACCAAAAGTCACATTCTCAAGAATAAAAAACCCGGCAATTTGCCGGGTTTTTTATTCCGATTCGTTCGCGATTACTTCAAATAGCCCTGCGGGTTCTGCGACTGCCAGCGCCAGGTATCTTCCACCATGCGCTTCAGATCAAACTCCGCTTTCCAGCCCAGCTCTTTTTCCGCATAGGTCGGGTCCGCATAGCACTCAGCAATATCACCGGGGCGGCGAGGCACTATCTGGTAGGGAATTTCCTTGTCCGCGGCATCGGCAAATGCGCGCACGATCTCCAGTACCGAGCTGCCGCGACCGGTGCCCAGGTTATAGGTGTAACAACCGGTATCGGTGTCTTCCTTATTCAGCTTGTTCAACGCCGCCAAGTGGCCGCGGGCGAGGTCGACCACGTGGATATAATCGCGCACGCCGGTGCCGTCCGGAGTGGCGTAGTCGTCGCCAAAAACCTGTAAATGCGGCAGGCGGCCAACGGCCACCTGGGCCACATAGGGCAACAGGTTGTTGGGAATACCCGCCGGATCTTCACCAATGGTGCCGCTCTCGTGGGCGCCAATGGGATTGAAGTAGCGCAGCAGGCTGATCTTCCACTGGCTGCCCGGCGCGTTGCTCAGATCCCGTAGAATATCTTCCACCATCAGCTTACTGGCACCGTAGGGATTGGTGGCACCAGTAGGGAAATCCTCGCGAATGGGCACCGTTGCCGGATCGCCGTAGACGGTGGCAGAGGAACTGAAGATCAATTGATGCACGCCAGCCTGCGCCATCACCTCACAAAGAGTGAGGGTGCCAGCAACATTGTTCTGGTAATAGCGCAAAGGCTGGGAAACTGATTCGCCGACAGCCTTGAGGCCGGCAAAATGAATTACCGCCTGCACCTCGTACGCGCGGAAAACCTCACCCAGGGCATTGGCATCGGTAATATCCACATTGTGGAAGGGCACAGAGCGGCCGGTAATCGCCTCTACGCGGCGCAGCGCTTCTTCACTGCTGTTACACAGGTTGTCGACCACCACGGGCTCAAAACCCGCCTCAATCAGTTCTACACATGTGTGACTACCGATGTAGCCGGCGCCCCCGGTTACCAAAATCTTCATAGACTTCCTTATTTCAGGTTCTCCGGACTGGTATCCCACACTCGGTGCGACCGGTCCCGGTGGGCCAGAATACTAACCCGTGTTTGTGAGCGCTATTTTACGCGCTTAACCCGCCTCGCAAAACTGACACCAGATTCTACCCATCTTGGCCCTATCCACCTTTCAAGGCCACAGCGCTGACTATCCTGAAAGTGCGGGACCTGATAGCAGGCCCCCTGTTGCGACAGCTGCATCGTCGCGCAATCAATAGGTAATAAAGATAGCGTTCTCGCGCGTCAGCGCTCTTAAGCATTCGTTGCGAGATGTTTTCGCGGTCATCACACGCTGCAGCGCAGTAGGTACTCCACGGCAGGAGACCGTTTACTGACGCGGTACGCTACAGGGAGTCGTAAACCATGTCGATATTCAATCACTACCTGGAACGCTATGAGGCGATTCAGGAAGAAGAACTCACCATCCAGGAATACCTGGAGCTGTGTAAAAACGACCGCAGCGCCTACGCCTCGCCCGCCGAGCGCATGCTGATGGCCATCGGCGAGGCCGAGCTGGTGGACACCTCCCGCGACCCGCGACTCTCACGCATCTTCTCCAACAAAGTGATCAAGCGCTATAAGGCGTTCGGCGAATTCTATGGAATGGAGGAAGCCATCGAGCAGATCGTTTCCTTCTTCCGCCACGCGGCCCAGGGCCTGGAAGAGAAAAAGCAGATTCTGTATCTGCTGGGCCCGGTGGGCGGTGGTAAATCTTCTCTGGCAGAGCGCCTGAAGGCCCTGATGGAGCAGATCCCCATCTATGCCATCAAGGGCTCTCCGGTATTTGAATCACCGCTGGCACTTTTCTCCCCGTCCGAAGACGGACAGATCCTGGAGGAAGATTACGGTATCCCGCGCCGCTACGTGAATACCATCATGTCACCGTGGGCAGTAAAACGCCTGCACGAGTACCAGGGGGATATCAGCAAATTCAAGGTCGTGAAACTGCGCCCGTCCATTCTCGACCAGATCTCCATTGCGAAAACGGAACCTGGTGACGAAAACAACCAGGATATCTCCGCACTGGTGGGCAAGGTGGATATCCGCAAACTGGAAGATTTCCCACAAAACGATCCGGATGCCTACAGCTTTTCCGGCAGCCTGTGCCGTGCCAACCAGGGCATGATGGAATTTGTGGAAATGTTCAAGGCGCCGATCAAGGTGCTGCACCCGCTGCTGACCGCCACTCAGGAAGGCAACTACAACAGTACCGAAGGCCTGGGCGCGATTCCATTCAACGGTGTGATCCTTGCCCACTCCAACGAATCCGAGTGGCAGTCCTTCCGCAACAACCGCAATAACGAGGCGTTCCTTGACCGCATCTATATCGTCAAGGTGCCCTACTGCCTGCGGGTTCAGGAAGAAATCAAGATCTACGACAAGTTGCTGGAACACAGCTCTCTATCAAAAGCGCCCTGCGCGCCGGATACCCTGCGCATGCTGGCGCAGTTCTCGGTATTGTCGCGCATCAAGAACCCGGAAAACTCCAGTGTCTTTTCCAAGATGCGGGTTTACGATGGCGAAAACCTGAAAGACACCGACCCGAAAGCGAAAACCATCCAGGAATACCGCGACAACGCGGGTGTGGATGAGGGCATGAACGGACTGTCCACCCGTTTCGCATTCAAGATCCTGTCCAAAGTATTCAACTTCGATGCTACCGAGGTAGCGGCCAACCCGGTACACCTTCTGTATGTACTGGAGCAGCAGATCGAGCAGGAGCAGTTCCCGCCGGAGATTCAGGAAAATTACCTGGGCTTTATCAAGGAATACCTGGCGCCGCGCTATGTGGACTTTATCGGCAAGGAAATCCAGACCGCATATCTGGAATCCTACGCGGAATACGGCCAGAACCTGTTTGACCGCTATGTAACCTACGCAGATTTCTGGATTCAGGATCAGGAGTACCGCGATCCGGAAACCGGCGAGATTCTCGATCGCGCGGCCCTGAATGAAGAGCTGGAAAAAACCGAGAAGCCGGCAGGCATTTCCAACCCGAAAGATTTCCGCAACGAGATCGTCAATTTTGTGCTGCGCGCCCGTGCGGGTAACCAGGGCAAAAACCCGGACTGGAGATCTTACGAGAAACTGAAAGCGGTGATCGAGAAGAAGATGTTTTCCAACACCGAAGATCTGCTTCCGGTTATCTCTTTCAACACCAAGGCCTCTGCAGACGACCAGAAAAAACACGCAGACTTTGTGGCGCGCATGGTTGAGCGCGGCTACACCGAGAAACAGGTTCGCCTGCTTTCCGAGTGGTATCTGCGGGTACGCAAGTCTCAGTAACCGAAGCAGGTGGTTCCGGCGATATTTAGTGGCGGTGCAGGTGCCGACAAGGTTTTGCGAGACACGCCGTGAACCCATCCATGGGGGCTCTTCTAAAACGTCGCTGTTTTAGAAGGTCTCGCAAAACCTTGTCGGCACCTCCACCTTCGCATCCGCCATTTTCGTCCCACCCTACTCTGCAAGGCTGATTTTTGTTTATTGAAAACAGGACAGTGCGCAGAAGTTAATTGTGAAGGTGCTGCTGCCGGTGGCAGCACCGCCACTCAAGGCCCGAAGATTCCGGGTCCGAGGCAGTACTATGAGTTACATCATCGACCGTCGCCTGAATGGCAAGAAGAAAAGCACCGTCAATCGCCAACGCTTTTTGCGGCGCTATAAATCCCATATCAAGAAAGCCGTCGGCGAAGCCATGAACAGCCGCTCCATTACCGATATGGGCGCCGGTGAAAAGATCAGCATTCCCACCCGCGACCTCAACGAGCCCATTTTTTCCAATGGCCGTGGCGGCCATATGGAACAGGTACTTCCGGGTAATAAGGAATTTGTTACCGGCGACCGCATCCCTCGTCCCGGCCAAGGCCAGGGACAGGGGAGCGGAGGCAGTGGCGCCAGTGACAGCGGTGAAGGCATGGATGAATTTGCCTTCCAGATTTCCCAGGAAGAGTTCCTTGAATTTATGTTCGAAGGCCTGGAGCTGCCCAATATGGTCAAGCGAAAGCTCGCCGGGAATGATTCCTTCCAGGTGGTGCGCGCCGGTATCAGTAACGAGGGTACACCCGGCCGTCTGAACGTGGTGCGCTCCATGCGCGCAGCCAATGCGCGGCGTATAGCACTCAGCGGAGGCAAGCGCCGCAATCTCAAATTACTGGAGCAAGAGCTTGAGGTCGAAGAGAACAAGGATCCGGCGCTGCGGGATCAGCGCAAGGTGGATGGACTGCGCCTGAAAATTGAAGAATTGAGAGCGCGGGTAAAACGCATTCCTTTCCTCGACGACTTTGACCTGAAGTACAACCTGCTGGTGAAGCAACCACGCCCCAGCTCAAAGGCCGTGATGTTCTGCCTGATGGATGTATCAGGCTCCATGAACCAGGCCACCAAGGATATGGCGAAGCGGTTTTTCCTGCTGCTGTATCTATTTCTACAGCGCAGTTACGAATACACCGAGGTGGTTTTTATCCGCCACCACACCAGCGCCAAGGAAGTGGACGAACAGGAATTCTTCTACTCCCGCGAAACCGGCGGCACCATCGTATCCAGCGCCCTGAAAATGATGCGCGACATTATGCGCGAGCGCTATCCCGCCAGCGAGTGGAACATCTACGGTGCCCAGGCATCCGACGGCGACAACTGGAATGACGACTCCAGCACCTGCCACAAGATTTTGATCGACGACATCATGCCCCACGTGCAGTACTACTCCTACGTGGAAATCACTCCGCGAGACCACCAGGCTCTGTGGGATGAATACCAGAGTGTGGCCCATGTGTTCCCGGATCACTTTGCCATGGAACAGATTATCGATGTCGGGGACATCTACCCGGTATTCCGCCAATTATTTACTCAGAAGGTTGCCACCTGATGCTCGATACAGCAGTCACTACCAAGCAGCCCATCTCCACCACTTCCGAGTGGACCTTCGAACTCATTCAGGAGTACGACCGGGAAATTGCGCTGCTGGCCAAGGAGTTTGGCCTCGACACCTATCCCAATCAGATAGAAGTCATCAGTTCCGAACAGATGATGGACGCTTACTCCTCCGTAGGTATGCCAGTAGGTTACAACCACTGGTCCTTCGGTAAGCAGTTCATTAGCGTGGAAAACAATTACCAGCGCGGCCGTATGGGGCTGGCCTACGAGATTGTGATCAACTCCAATCCATGTATTGCCTACCTGATGGAAGAGAACACCATGACCATGCAGGCGCTGGTGATTGCCCACGCCAGCTACGGTCACAACTCTTTCTTCAAAGGAAACTACCTGTTCCGCACCTGGACCGATGCCAGCAGCATTATCGATTACCTGCTGTTTGCAAAAAACTATATCGCCCGCTGCGAAGAGCGCTACGGTGTGGATGAAGTGGAATCCCTGCTGGACAGCTGTCACGCGCTCATGAATTACGGTGTAGACCGCTACAAACGCCCCTACCCGATTTCTGCCCACGAGGAAGAGCGCCGCCAGAAAGAGCGCGAGGAATATCGTCAGCGCCAGCTGAATGATCTCTGGCGCACCATTCCCAAGCTGGGTGCAGGTGACGAGGAGGCGCCGGTACGGCGCTTCCCCGACGAGCCGCAGGAAAACATCCTGTATTTCATCGAAAAGAATGCGCCGCTACTGGAAAACTGGCAACGGGAACTGGTACGTATTGTGCGCAAAATGGCGCAGTACTTCTATCCACAGCGCCAGACCCAGGTGATGAACGAAGGCTGGGCCACTTTCTGGCACTACACTCTGCTGAACGAGCTGCATGCCCGTGGCAAAGTGACCGATGGCTTTATGATGGAGTTCCTCACCAGCCACACAAGCGTCATCTATCAGCCACCCTACGACAGCCCCTACTACAACGGTATCAACCCCTACGCGTTAGGCTTCAACATTTTTACCGACCTGCGTCGTATCTGCGAGAACCCCACCGATGAAGACCGGGCCTGGTTCCCGGATATCGCCGGCACCAACTGGAAGGAAACCCTGCAGTTCGCCATGCGCGACTTCAAAGACGAGAGCTTTATTCTGCAGTTCCTGTCACCCAAAGTAATGCGGGATATGAAATTGTTCTGCATTTCCGATGACGATCGGGAGAAGGAAATCGAGGTCGGTGCCATTCACAATGAGGATGGCTATCGTGAACTGCGGGCAAAGCTGGCGGGTCAGTACAATCTGGGCAACCGCGAGCCGAACATCCAGGTGTATTCCGTGGATACACGCGGTGACCGCTCCATCACCCTGCATCACACCCAACACCAGCGCCGGCCACTGGGCAAAGATACCAGCGAAGTCCTCAAGCATCTGCACCGTCTATGGGGATTTGACGTGCACCTGCACAGCCTCAACGGTGATGAGATCACTGCAAGTTACCACTGTCCGGAAATGGGAAGAGACCGCTCGGAAGAGGAAGAATCCATGCTGGTACCCAAGCCGATCTGAGATCGGCTTGTGGACTACTATTTTGAACGCCTGAAAGGCGGTGCGGGGGGAACCCCGCCGGTGATCAGGCGTCGAGCAACAGATTGATGCGTCCCACCAGCTCGCCGCGGTCGCAAGTGGCCGCAACCACAGCATCCGCACCGGCATCCAGCCAGCGCTGCTGATTCGTATCACCTTCCGGTGCAATCAGCAGAACACTCAAAGAAGAGAATTCGCTGCGCGAGCGCAGCATATCCAGTATCTGAAAACCATTTACACCTTCGAGATTGCAATCCAGCACCAGCATTGCGGGCTTGCCGCAGGCAAGCATGGCACCCGCGCTGAAGGAGTCGCTGGCCAGATCCACTTCACACCCGGCCTGCTGCAGCTGCTGGCGACCGGCAATCATTTCCGGCGAATCGGACACCAGTAGAATCTTGCGTGTGGCACTACCCAATTCCGCAGGCACCGGCATGGCGTTATCGCGCAGGAAACCGACAAAATCCTCCACACAGATGCGGTGGTCACCGCGCCCCGGAAGCTTGTAGGCCTTCAACTGGCCACGCTCAATCCAGCGGATAACCGTACGGAAATTTACCCCACAGTACCGGGCCGCTTCCCCGGTGGTAAGAACATGCACTTCGCTCATTTTATTACTATCCCCCACGAATCGCGCATTTAGTTATTAATTATGCTGAATTAAACCAAATAAACAGGCGTTAATTCTATGCCTATATATATTTAACGAACCAACAGACATATCCCTCAATAAAAGTTTGATAGCCACGGTTGACAGTTATGACAGGTTAAATAGAATGGACCATATGTTGTTACAGGTCATTTAACCAGCGACAACAGGCGCCATCTACCTCGATCCTGTAGCCTTTTGTAACGAATTTCGGGCTACTCCTTTTAGTCGGGTTATTTTGGCGCAAACGAGCTTGTTGGGATTCTCTCTTCACGAATACCCTAAGACCCTGGGCCCCCTTGTAATTTCGGGGCCTTTTTTTTATCTTCCCGACCCTCCAATTTCCTAGTATTTACCTGAGTCGACGCCGTTTCTGGCGCGTTTTATTTCAGGTTTAGCGGCATTTATGGCACTTTTCGCCTTTTCCCTTCGCTTCCGGCCATTTGCCTCGATCACCGAGGTCATTTCGCCCAGTTCTCCGAGATTCCGCCGATGAAGGTCTACCTGGTTGGCGGCGCGGTCCGCGACAAACTCCTTGAGCGCCCTATTCACGAGCGCGACTGGGTCGTGGTCGGCGCCACCGAAACCGAGATGCGCGAGCGTGGTTTTCGCCCGGTAGGCAAGGACTTCCCAGTATTCCTGCACCCGGACACCGATGAGGAGTACGCCCTGGCCCGCACCGAACGCAAGAGCGGCCACGGCTACGGCGGCTTTACCGTCTACGCCAGCCCCGAGGTGACCCTCGAGCAGGATCTGCAACGCCGCGACCTCACCGTCAACGCCATGGCAGAGACCGAGGACGGAGTGATCGTCGACCCTTACGGCGGACAAGCCGACCTGGCAGCCCGTAAGTTACGCCACGTTTCCGACGCGTTCAGCGAAGATCCCCTGAGAATTCTCCGTGTAGCCCGCTTTGCCGCGCGCTACGCACCACTGGGTTTTACCGTCGCTGATGAAACACTGACGCTAATGCGCACCATGGTGGATGCAGGGGAGGTGGAGCACCTGGTAGCGGAGCGGGTGTGGAAGGAAGTGAGCCGGGCCCTGACCGAGCCGCGCCCCGACATCTTTATCAGCACACTGCGTGCCTGCGGTGCCCTGGAGATACTGCTACCGGAGGTCGATCGCCTGTTCGGGGTACCGCAGCCGGCATTGCACCACCCGGAAATCGATACCGGGGACCATATATTGCGCGCACTGCGCCAGGCGCCGGCGACCCTGCCCGTGCAATTTGCGGTGCTGGTACACGACCTGGGCAAAGGCATTACTCCCCAGGAGGTCCTGCCAAGCCATCGCGGCCACGAGGCCGCCGGCCTGCCGCTGGTAAAAGCGGTGTGCCAGCGGTTGCGCGTGCCCAACCCGATCACCGCGCTCGCTCTCGGTGTATGTGAGTACCACCTTCACTGCCACAAGGCATTTGAATTGCGCCCGCAGACCCTGCTCAAGTTGCTGCGCGCACTGGATGCCCTGCGCAAACCCGAGCGCTTCGAGCAGTTTCTGGAAAGCTGTGAGGCAGATGCCCGCGGCCGGCTCGGACTGGAAGACCGCGAATACCCCCAGGTGGACTACCTGCGTGCCGCCCGGAAAGCCGCCGCCAACGTGGACCCTCAGGCCCTGATCGCCGAAGGCTTCGCCGGGGCCGAACTGGGTAAAGCACTGGACCGCGCGCGCCTGCAGGCACTTGCGCACCTAAAGGGTAGCTACGGCGCCCCTCAGGTTTAACCCCCGCCCCCGGCAATCCATCCAAGGAGCATCACAATGGCCACAGTCCTGATCACCGGCGCCGCCGCCCGCCTCGGCCGCGCCATTGCCGAAGAGCTGCACCGGGACCACCAGGTCATCATTCATTATCGGCAATCCGCCCGGGCCGCCCTGGCGCTGGTAGACACACTGAATCAGCGCCGTGCCGGTTCCGCCGCCGCGGTTCAAAGCCGTCTCGCCGGAGCAGAGGACTGCCAGCAGCTGGCGGATTCCGCCCTGGCCTGCTTTGGCGAGATTACCGCACTGGTCAACAATGCCTCTGCGTTCTATCCCACCCCCATTGGCGACGCCACCGAACAGCAGTGGGAAGAGCTGATGGGCAGCAACCTCAAGGCCCCGTTCTTTCTCAGCCAGGCGCTGGCTCCCGCGCTGGCGGAACAGAGTGGCTGCATCGTCAATCTTGCGGATATCCACGCGGACAAGCCCATGCCCAGCCACCCAATTTACAGCTCGGCCAAGGCCGGCCTGGTGATGTTGACCAAGAGCCTGGCACGAGAACTGGCACCGAGGGTACGTGTGAATGCGGTGGCGCCCGGGGCAATTCTGTGGCCAGAACAGGAGGGTGAAGGCTATAACAAGGAACAGATACTGGCGCGCATCCCAATGCAGCGCAGCGGTGACCCGACAGACATCGCCCGAACCGTGCGCTTTCTGGTCGCTGACGCCCCCTACATCACTGGTCAGGTGATTGCCGTCGATGGCGGTCGCAGCCTGAATATTTGAGTTGTTTACACGTTTAGCGCCCGAGGTATTTCAGTGAGCGAAAAACAGTTTATTTCTGCCCAGTCCCTGCTGGACGATTCCTATACCCTGGCTCTGAAAGTCGTGGAAAGCGGCTTTCGGCCGGACTACATCGTCGGCGTCTGGCGCGGCGGCGCCCCCATTGGTATTGCGGTTCAGGAGATGTTCGACTTTCTCGGTTTTCACGCCGACCATATCGCTATCCGCACATCGTCTTACTACGGTGTCGATCAACGCCAGAAAGACGTGAAGGTGCACGGCCTCACTTATCTGATCAAGCAGGTCGAATCCCATGAGAAAATGCTGATCGTGGACGACGTGTACGATACCGGGCTGAGTATCCAGCAGGCGATCAAAGATATGCAGAAAGCCTGCAAAAAGAACACACCGGAAATCCGCATCGCCTGCCCCTACTTCAAACCCAGCCGCAACCAGACAGAAATGGAGCCTCACTACTACCTGCACGAGACCGATCAATGGCTGGTGTTCCCCCACGAGCTGCAGGGTTTGAGCGAGAAAGAAATCCTCGAAAACAAGCCGGAGCTGCGCAAGCACGAGGCGCTGCTGCGCAGACTCAAGAACGGCGGTTGATTGTTGGTGGATGCGCTGCGCTTATCCACCCTACAAAACTCGCGCCCTGCAGGCGAACTTTCGAGCACTCCGCGCCGTTCGCCTGCAAAGCAGGCCCCTATATCAAGTGGTATCAAAAACTATCGCAAGAGCGGAAATATCAACGCCCTTTACGCTTACGATAATCCCGTGACGCTGCGGTACGCGCTACAGTGCCCCGACTGTATTGCATCAACCGGAGCCAATCATGAGCCATTCCCTCGATAGTCTGCTGCGTCCCTTCGAGCACAAATCTCTCAAGCTGCGCAACCGCGTCGCCATGGCCCCCATGACCCGCACCGCCTCGCCGGGCTATGTACCCAATGACCAGGTAGCCGGCTACTACCGCCGCCGCGCCGAGGGCGAGGTGGGCCTGATCATTACCGAAGGCACTTTTGTCGGCCACCCCGCTGCCAACGGTTACGAAAATGTGCCGGCCATTTACGGCGATGAAGCCATGGCCGGCTGGAAAAAAGTCGTGGATGAAGTACACACAGCGGGCGGCCAGATTATTCCGCAACTGTGGCATGTGGGCGCGGTACGCAAGGAAGGTACAGGCCCGGATAAATCCTTCCCCGCCCATTCCCCTTCCGGTCTGTTCAAACCGGGCAAGCCTAACGGACAGGCGATGGGCAAACAGGATATCCAGGACACTATCAAAGCCTTCGCCGATTCCGCCCTTGCCGCCAAGCAGGCTGGCTTCGATGGTGTCGAGATTCACGGCGCCCACGGCTATCTGGTAGACCAGTTTTTCTGGGAAGGCACCAATGTGCGCGACGACGAGTACGGTGGCTCACTGGAAAACCGCACCCGTTTCGCGGTGGAAATCGTGGAAGCCGTGCGCGATGCCGTGGGTGAGGACTTCGCCATCGTGCTGCGCTACTCCCAGTGGAAACAGCAGGATTACGAAGCGCGCCTCGCCCGTACCCCGCAGGAACTGGAGCGCTTCCTGAAGCCGCTGGTGAATGCCGGTGTGGACATCTTCCACGCCTCCACAAGACGTTTCTGGGTGCCGGAATTTGAAGGTTCCGATATGAACCTGGCGGGCTGGACCAAGGAGCTCACCGGCAAGCCGGTCATCTCCGTGGGCAGCGTTGGCCTGGATGACGACTTTATCGGCGGCAACAACCAGGGCATGGGCGGTACCGCCAACCCCACCGGCCTGGACGAGCTGGTACGCCGGATGGATAACAGCGAGTTCGACATGATCGCCGTAGGCCGCGCGCTGCTGCAGGATCCAAACTGGCTGCAGAAGGTGAAAGATGGGCGCGAAGAGGAGATTGTGCCGTTTACCAAGGAGGCGCTGGCGAGCTTGAGCTGAGTCGTTCAAATCCGAGTGGTGGATGCGCTGCGCTTATCCACCCTACAGCGCACTTTCTACCACGCATTCTGTAGGAGCCTGCCCTGCAGGCGAACGATCGAACACCTCGAACTACTCGCCTGCAAACAGGCTCCTACGAACACACGATAAGAGCACGATAATAATCGGCACTTTATTGCACTGGCCAGTCAAACTCCACCGGCCACAAATTTTGCGAAGTCTGATCGTAAGCTTCCCACAATTGCTGATAGGTTTTCCCTTCGAGCGGGTGCTCGGTATCCGGAGCCAGTTCGGATAAAGGCAGTAACACAAACGCATTCTTGAGAATCTCGCCCCGCGGCAACTTAACACCATCCACTTCGCCGGTGAGATCATCAAAAGTCAGGATATCGATATCCAGTGTGCGCGCGCTGAACTTCGGACCACTGCGCAGGCGGCCGTTGGCATCCTCGATATCACGTAGCTTTGATGCCAGCCCGCCCACCGACAATTCGGTTTCAATGGCGGCGACCAGGTTATAGAAGTTGTCGCCGTCGAAGCCTACCGCTTCACTTTCGTACACCTGCGACATTTTCAGATCACCAAACGCTTCCACCAGCGCGTCGAGACCGGCGCTCAGGTGTTTTTCACGATCGATATTACTGCCGAGACTCAGGTAGACGGTCGCCATGATTCAGGCCTCCGCACTTTGTTTGCTACCACGGTCACTGGATCCCCCGCGCTCTATTACCACACCCACATCGCGGGCGCCGCGCACGGCGCCGGGCTTGGAAAGACGCAGGCGCAACCAGCTTACCTTGAATTCTTTACGCACAATGTCCGCGGCCTGCTCGGCCATGGTTTCCACCAGTAGAAATTCGCTTCCCTCGATAAACGCAATCAGGCGTTTGGCTACGGCCTTGTAGTTGAGAGTGTGCTCGATATTGTCGGTGCGGGCGGCCTCACGGATATCGAAGGCCATTTCCAGGTCCAGGCTGACGGTCTGGCGAACTTCCCGCTCCCAATCGTAGATGCCAATAATGGTGTCGACCTTGAGATCGCGGATATAAACGATGTCCAAAAGCTGTCTCCTTTTATTCCGCTGCTATTTATTGTGTTTCGAGGTTGCGTCGAGGGCGCCGGTCAATTCAGTCAGTGGCCAACGGGGGCGCACATCGATCGCAAGGTCACTTTGCTGCCCGGCCTGCAGTCGCAAACAGCCGGCGTAGGCAATCATGGCACCATTGTCGGTACAGAATTCCTGACGCGGGTAGTACACGCTGCAGCCATCTTCGGCGAGGCGCGCTTCCAGGCGCTGGCGCAGTAACTTATTCGCGGATACGCCACCGGCAATTACCAGGGTTTTGCGCTTTGACTGCTTGAGTGCACGACGACACTTGATGACCAGAGTGTCCACCACCGCCTCCTGGAATGCCGCAGCGATATCCGCGCAGGTCTGCTCATCCGGCAGCCCGTCCTCCAGTGCGTGCTGTTGCACGGTGGTGAGCGTGTAGGTTTTCAGACCGGAAAAGCTGAAATCGAGCCCCGGGCGATCGGTCATGGGGCGCGGAAAGGTAAAACGCAGCGGATCGCCCTTTTCCGCCAGTGCGGCAAGGCGCGGGCCACCGGGGTAATCGAGGTCCAGCATCTTCGCGGCCTTATCGAAGGCTTCGCCGGCCGCATCATCCAGAGATTCGCCCAGCAATTCGTACTGGCCCAACCCCTGTACGTCCACCAGCTGGGTATGGCCACCGGAAACCAGCAGCGCCACGAATGGAAATTCCGGCGGATTCTCTTCCAGCATGGGCGCGAGCAGGTGGCCTTCCATATGGTGCACACCGATGGCCGGCACATCCCAGCCGTAGGCAATGGCGCGGCCGGCACAGGCGCCCACCATCAGCGCGCCGATCAGGCCGGGGCCGGCGGTATAAGCGACACCGTCGATCTGTTCCGGCCTGGTGTTGCTTTGCGCCATCACCTCGCGCACCAGCGGCAGCAGTTTGCGCACATGGTCACGACTGGCCAGTTCCGGCACCACGCCGCCGTAATCGGCGTGCAGTTTCACCTGACTATAAAGAGTGTGACCGAGCAGACCCTGCTCACTGTCGTACAGGGCGACGCCGGTTTCATCACAGGAAGTTTCTATGCCGAGTACTCGCACGGTGCCGGATATTTCCTCAAAAATTGAAAATTAACCGGGCGGACCACAAAAACGGACATTTTGCCGATTCGGACCCGGTTGCGGGGGCGCTATCATACTCTCAGATGGACCAGAAATCCGCCGTACGGCCCGGCGGGCGGGGGAAATCAGGACTATATTTACCTGCCTTTCCAGCAACCCTCCACCGACCCCGGTGCCCTATGGCCGGCATGTTTCAACGGGTCACACTTGATTGACGGGTTTAGGTCCACAAGGCTTGCGAAGGCCAAATCATCTGTATAGAATTTGCGCCCTCGCTGTGAACCGGCCTCCGGCCTGATCTGCGAGATCAACGTTAGCCGGATAGGCCCCACCAGATCCACACGAGCCATGCTCTATGGATTTTGGCCGAGAGAAACAATTTTACAGGTAATCTAATGCCATCAGTACGCATCAAAGACAACGAGCCATTTGACATCGCTCTGCGCCGCTTCAAGCGCTCCTGCGAGAAAGCCGGTGTACTCTCCGAAGTACGTCGTCGTGAGTTTTACGAGAAGCCCACTTCCGTTCGCAAGCGCAAGGCTGCTGCCGCTGTTAAGCGTCACGCCAAAAAACTGCAGCGCGAAAACCGCAAGTTCCAGCGTCTCTACTGAGTTTTACCGGACTTGAGTCCGGTCTCTCGCTCACAGCACGCTGACGCGAACGCGGTTCGCGATCTGAAACGGCGCCCGAGGCTACCTCGCGCGCCGTTTTCTATTTCTGGAGCCCCCTCCAAAACGCTGCCACTTCAGCAGCACCTCCACAGGCGCTATGCTTAGCCGCCTGAACCCGAATTCTTACTTCCGCAACCAGAACGGACGACACCCGATGAGCACACTCAAGGAAACCCTCTCCACCGCCACCAAAGACGCCATGAAGAACCGCGACAAAGCGCGCCTGGCGACCCTGCGCCTGATCAATGCGGAGATCAAGCGGGTAGAAGTGGACGAGCGTATCGAGCTGGACGACGCGCGCATCCTGGCCCTGCTGGATAAGATGACCAAGCAGCGTCGCGACTCCATCACCCAGTACGAGAAAGCGGGCCGCCCGGAGCTCGCGGAAGTGGAGCAGCAGGAAATCGACGTGATCCAGGACTTCCTGCCGGAGCAGCTGTCCGAAGCGGAAATCCAGCAAATCGTCACCGCCGCTGTCCAGGAAACCGGTGCCAGCAGCATGGCGGATATGGGCAAGGTGATGGCACTGGTTAAACCCCAGGTGCAGGGCCGCGCCGATATGGGTGCGGTGAGTAAGCTCGTCAAAGCCGCCTTTTGAGAATCACAGCAAAACTACTGCGCGGGCGCCTGACGGCGTCCGGCGGTGCTCGGAATGCTCATGTACTACTTGTACACTCCGCTTCCTGCGCTCCGGCGGCCACCGCCAGCCACCCGCTCGCTACGTTTTGCAGCGATTCTCAGTGGTTTAAATAGGCTAGTAATTATTTATGGCAGGCAAGATCCCGCAGTACTTTATCGACGACCTGTTGGCCCGCGCCGACATAGTTCCGGTGGTCGATAGCCGGGTCAAACTGCGCAAGACCGGAAAAAACTATTCCGCCTGCTGCCCGTTTCACGACGAAAAAACACCTTCTTTCACCGTAAGCCCGGACAAACAGTTCTACTACTGCTTCGGCTGCGGTGCCAGCGGCAATGCGGTCGGCTTCCTGATGGAGTACGACCGCCTGCCCTTCCCGGAAGCGGTCGAAAAACTCGCGGCGAGCCTGGGCCTGGAAGTCCCGCGGGAAAAACTCGATGCAGGCCAGATCAAACGCCAGCAGGAGAGCCAGTCTCTCTATCAACTCACCGAGAAAGCCGCCGACTTCTACCGGGAAAAACTCCGGGACCACAAGGTCTCCACCCCGGCCATCACTTACCTGAAAAACCGCGGTCTTTCCGGCGCTGTGTGCAAGGAATTCGGCATCGGCCTGGCCCCGCCCGGGTGGGACAATCTGCTCAACCAGCTGGGCACCAGTTCGGAGAAAGCGGAGCAGCTGGAGCTGGCCGGCCTCGCTATCCGCCGCCAGGACAGTGATGGCAAGACGGAACCGGGCAAGCGCCACCACTACGACCGCTTCCGCAACCGCATCATGTTCCCCATCCGCGACCAGCGGGGACGCACCATCGCCTTCGGCGGCCGGGTGCTGGGGGACGATAAGCCGAAATACCTGAACTCCCCGGAAACCCCGATCTTCCACAAGGGCCGTGAGCTCTACGGCCTGTGGGAAGCGCGCCAGGCCAACCGCGAGCTGAAGCGACTGATCGTGGTGGAAGGCTATATGGACGTGGTGGCCCTGGCCCAGTTCGATATCCGCTGCGCTGTGGCCACCCTAGGCACCGCCTGCGGCGAAGACCATATCCAACTGGCCTTCCGTCATACCCAGGAACTGGTGTTCTGCTTCGACGGCGACAAGGCCGGCCGCACCGCCGCCCGCCGCGCCTTAGAAGCTGCACTACCGCATATGCAGGACGGCCGCAGCCTGCGCTTCCTGTTACTGCCGGAAGGGGAAGACCCGGACACCCTGGTGCGCCAGATTGGCGGCGAGCGCTTCGACAAACTGATCGACGAACAGGGCCGCCCCCTGGAGGACTTCCTGTTCGACCTGCTGGGTGAGGGCATCAATATCCAGACCATGGACGGCCGCGCACGCCTGTCGAAAGCCGCCGCGCCGCTGCTCGACCTCCTGCCCAAAGGCGTCTACCGCCAACTGATGTTCCAGCAACTGGCGCGGCGTACCGGCCTCGAACAGGACATGCTGGAAGAAATCATCGCTGCGGAAAAAGCCCGCAGTGCGGAGCTCGCCCGCCAGGCCCAGCCCGCGCCAAAACCGGCGCAGAAGCAGGCCCCCGGGCCCGCCGCGATGGCGCAGCCCGGCGAACCCACCGCCCCCCATTTCGGCGAAGAAATACCCCCCGCGGAAGCCTACGACGGCCCCCCGATTGAAGACGAATATACCGCGCCGCCACCGGACTACCCGGACGACCGCGGCCCGGGCAACACGCCCCGCCGGCGCAGCGGACAGTACCGCCTGCCCGCCGAGCGCATGCTGATCGCCCTGCTGCTGCACCACCCCCAGCTGGCGGAGCTGATTGACGACAGCAGCCGCTTCCAGAACAGTGATGACGCGGATTTGCAGCTGTTTGGGGAAATTCTTCAGGTACTGCACAAAAACCCGGCGCTCAACAGCAACCAGCTGTTCGGTCGCCTGATGAACCTGGAAAGCAAGGAAGCCCGCGAACTGCTGCCCCGCCTCGCCATGAGCCACCCGATCATCGGCGGCCAGGGCCAGGTGCTGGAATACGACCCCCACACCGAGTTCAGTGACTGCCTGCGCACCCTGGAGCTCGCCGCGGAGCGCCAGCGCAAGCGGGAACTGCTCGGCCAGCTCAAGACCAACGGCAACCAGCTGAGCGCCGAGCAACTGGCGCTACTGGCGCAGTTTCGCCCGAAGAAAGACTAAAGCCGAAGCGAAGGTGCTGATACCGGGTATGCCTTTGTGAGACCTTCACCGCCATGGATGGCGGTGCAGAGCCCCCAGGGACGGGTTCACGGCGTGTCTCACAAAGGCATACCCGGTAGCGGCACCGCCACAAAAGCAATTCAAATCTACCCCTTGAATTTCAAGGCGCCATCACCATATAGACTGACCCGCCGCCCAAAGCGGCGGGAAGCCAAAGACAAGCGCGCCCGGACACCCTGAACCACGCCTTCTGCCTTGACAGTCACAGTGGTTATTGCTATCGCAAATACGCTATAATCCCGCGTCTTTGTCCAGACAAAAGTCCCGACTATCAATCCCCAGAATTCAGGGTTGTGCATGACCGACAAAACCCAGCAGCAAAAAACCACCTCCCGCATTCGCGAACTGATTGCCCGCGGCAAAGAGCAGGGCTATCTCACCTATGCGGAAGTGAATGACCACCTGCCGGAGGACATCTCCGATCCCGATCAGGTGGAAGACATCATCGGCATGATCAACGACATGGGTATCAAGGTGTTTGAACAAGCACCGGATGCCGAAGAACTGTTGATGGCCGAAGGCGATAGCTCCGCTGACGAAATCGCCGCCGCCGAAGCCGCCGCCGCACTTGCCGCCGTAGAATCCGACGTAGGCCGCACCACCGACCCCGTGCGCATGTACATGCGCGAAATGGGTACCGTAGAGCTGCTTACCCGGGAAGGCGAAATCGCCATTGCCAAGCGCATCGAAGAAGGCCTGCGTGAGCTGATGGCTGCACTCGCCTACTGGCCAGGCGCGGTACAGCAGATCATCGACGAATATGCGCTGATCGAGAAAGAAGAGCGCCGCATCCCCGACGTCATCGCCGGCTGGCTCGACCCCGCCGACGAAGTCCCCCCGGGTGCCCAGGCTGGCCAGGCCGCAGAAGCCAACAAGCCCGACGACAAGGACGACGATAACGAGTCCGACGGCGACGATGACGACAATGACGACTCTACCGAGGAAGAGGAAAACGTCGGCGGCATCGATCCGGAAGAACTGGCTGAGCGCATGAACGCGCTGATCGCCGCACAGAAGAAAGCAGATGCTGCCGTCAAGAAGCACGGCCGCGATTCCAAAGAGGCCGGCGAGGCCATGGAAGCCGTGGGTGAAGTGTTCCGCTTCTTCAAACTGGCACCGCGCCAGTTCGACCCGCTGTACAACGCCGTACGCAGCATCCTCGATGACGTGCGCGCGCAAGAACGCCTGATCATGAACCTGTGCATCAAGCGTGCCCGCATGCCGCGCAAGACCTTCATCAAGGAGTTCCCCGGCAACGAAACCAATCTTGACTGGATCCCCGCGATCATCAAGAAAAAGCGCGATTACTCCGACGCACTGCGTCAGGTCGTCGACGAGATTCAGCGCGCTCAGCGCAAACTACAGCAGGCGCAAGACAAAGCCCAACTGGATGTCGGTCAGATCAAAGAGATCAACCGCCGCATGTCCATCGGCGAAGCCCGCTCCCGCCGCGCCAAGAAAGAAATGGTTGAGGCCAACCTACGTCTGGTAATTTCTATCGCGAAGAAATACACCAACCGTGGCCTGCAATTCCTGGATCTGATTCAGGAAGGCAACATCGGCCTGATGAAAGCAGTGGACAAGTTTGAATACCGTCGCGGTTACAAGTTCTCCACTTACGCTACCTGGTGGATTCGTCAGGCGATCACTCGCTCGATCGCCGACCAGGCGCGCACCATCCGAATTCCTGTACACATGATTGAGACCATCAACAAGCTCAATCGGATCAGCCGCCAGATGCTGCAGGAAATGGGCCGTGAGCCTACTCCGGAAGAACTGGGCGAGCGCATGGAAATGCCGGAAGACAAAGTGCGCAAAGTCCTGAAGATCGCCAAAGAGCCGATTTCCATGGAAACGCCGATCGGCGACGATGAAGACTCCCACCTGGGCGATTTTATCGAAGACCAGAACCAGTCTTCCCCGATCGACACCGCAACGTCCACCGGCCTGCACGATGCCACCCGCTCCGTGCTGTCCGGGCTGACCGCGCGGGAAGCCAAGGTACTGCGCATGCGTTTCGGTATCGATATGAACACCGACCACACCCTCGAGGAAGTGGGCAAACAGTTCGACGTTACCCGGGAACGTATCCGTCAGATCGAAGCCAAGGCGTTGCGCAAACTGCGCCACCCCTCGCGTTCCGAGCACCTGCGCAGCTTCCTCGACGAGTAAGCCTTGTTACTCGGTCTATAATGAAAAAGCCCGGCTCGCCGGGCTTTTTTGTGGATGTCGGAATTATTGCAAACCGATGAAGCCCGGCAACGTCCAGTGACCACACATAAACCGATGGAGATTTTTGCAGAGCAATGGAAGAACAGTTTGTGAATAAGCCCGGAAAAACCGGTATTTCCCGCCTGATCGATGCTACCGAGTACTCCCGCCAGGGCCTGATCGCCACCTGGCGCAACGAGGCCGCCTTCCGCCAGGAGGTTTCCCTCGCTATTTTCCTGATACCCGCTGCACTGTGGCTCGGCGAAACCGGCGTTGAGCGCGCACTGCTGATCGGCGTCACCCTGCTGGTGATGATTGTCGAACTGTTGAACAGTGCCGTGGAAGCGGTGGTGGATCGCGTAGGCCCGGAGAAACACCCGCTATCCAAAATCGCCAAGGATACCGGTTCCGCCGCGGTCTCCATCTCCCTGCTGCTGTGGATAACTACCTGGGCCTGTATCCTGCTCCCCCACTGGCTTACCTGAATACCACGGAACACGAAAAACCGCCTGCGGCCACAGCCTTGGTTACAGGCGGGTGACGACGCTGGTTTGCCCGTCAATATTCGCGACCAATAGCCGCAAGCCCCGACAGACAGCCCTTCTCCGACCTAAACTATTGGTACCGACGTACCACTAGGTACTTCCCCAAAAGAGTGCAACGGATCTGCGCTCAGCCATAAGATTCAGGGACGGAAGCATGTCGACTCTGCGACTGGCTCGCGGCATTTTCGCCGGCGCCAAACCCTCATTGATGACCCCACTGGCGCTCACCAGCGCGCTATTCTCGCCCGGCCTCCACAGCCAGCTACTGCTGGGTAGCGACAACGACACGTATACCCTGACCAACAGGCACAGTGCCAGTCGCCACGGTAACGCACTGATCGACGGCGGGCCGGGGGTCGACACCCTGACCCTACACAACATTTCCCTCGACAATCCCTCGCGCCTGCAACACTGGGAGTCAATACGGCTGCGGAACCGCGCGCAACTGACACTGGATACGCCACTGGTACTCGGAGACGCCGGCGGGCACCCGGGCCACCTGCATCTCGATAGCACCAGCGCCCTGTTACTCCCCTACTTCAGTAGCGCACTCACACCATACAATGGACAGCCGTTAACCCTTACCAATCGGGGGGTTATCGACATGCGCGGCAGCACCGCCAATCGATTGACGATCCATGGAGACTATTGGGGTAGCGGTACCATTTACATGGATATGGTGGCGGAGGGCGATGACAGCCTCGCCGACAGACTGGTACTGCACGGCGGCCATGCCGGTGGCCAAACCCGGCTGATATTCAATCGTCTCGCCGGCCACGGCGCGGAAACCCAGAACGGTATCCTTGTGGTAGAAGCCCTGAACGGCGCCACCACCAGCCATAACGCATTTTCCATGAACGGCTCGGTATCCGCCGGCCCCTATGAATACTTCCTGTTCCGCGGCGCCACCTCCCCGGAAGACGCAGACAACTGGTACCTGCGCTCCACCATACTCCCCGGTGATGCCCCCTCCCCATCTCAGGGGATCGAAGAGCCCTACGACGTTCTGGCCTTTACCGGCACCGACAGTATTTCCACCAGCAGCGAGAGCCCGGCCGCCCCCGCCGAGATCAGTGCCATCAACACCCTGGCGGCCCAATCAGGCAATACCCCGGTTCGCATCTACCGCCCGGAAATCCCCCTCTACGCCCAGGCGAAATCTCTGGCACGCCTGACATCCCTGCAGGAAATCGGCAGCTACCACAAAAGGCGTGGCGAGCAGCGCAGCTGGTTTGACGGGATAAACGAAGACTGGATTCGCGTGCACCATATGCGCGCCGACTACGACTGGCACGGCGACATCGACAACCGCTTCGACGGCGACATCAGTGGTTTTCAGTTGGGAACCAACCTCTGGTCCGCGCCCACCTGCACCGGCGGCGCGCGGGAAATGGGCCTGTTTGTAGGGTCAACACGGGCGAGTGGCGATGTCACCGGTTTTGCTCGCGGATTTATCGATTACAGCGCTGGCCACAACCAGCTGACCAGTCACCACATCGGCTATTACTTCAATGACTACCGCCCGGACATGGGCTACTTTGATTTCACTGCCAAGGTCGCCTATCTGAAGCTTGAGAGTGAATCCTCACGGGGTATCGGCGACACCATTACCGGCCCCCAGCTGACCCTGTCGATCGAAAAGGGGTTTACCTGGCAAGCCACCGAGGCCTTCAATATTGAGCCGCAACTACAGGCCGTAGTGAACTACAGCAACCTGAGCGCATATCAGGATGGCGTCTCCAGAGTGGAGCCGGATATGACCCCGGAAGCGAACTTCCGCGCCGGTATCCGCGGCTACAATCTGGACAGTCGCTGGCTGGACGGCAATCTGCGTTTTTACCTCTTCGGCAACCTCTGGCACACACTTGGCGGTAATGACGAGCTGCTGTTTGATCTAAACGTGCAAACCAACCTGGATCGCCAGGCCACCTGGGGAGAGCTCGGTGGGGGCATTGTGCTACTGGAAAGCCAGTATGGCAGCGCCTTCCTGAACATTGGCTACCAGCGCTCCCTGGACAACCTGGACTGGTCCGGCGCCAATGCCAACCTGGGCTTCAACTGGGCCTGGTAAGGCAGGCGGCACGCCGCTACAGGCGCGACAGAGCGTTGATTTCACGGAAAAAATCGAGTACTTTGCCATCCCGCTCGCAGGACCCTGCGAGCGTCTGTGGGGGCCTTTAGCTCAGTTGGTTAGAGCATCCGACTCATAATCGGCAGGTCCTGGGTTCAAGTCCCGGAAGGCCCACCATTTTTACCCCAAGCTCCGCGCTTCGAACCCGTCGGATGCCGACTCACCTCTCAACCCGATAACCGGGCAGGCCCTGGGTTCAAGTCCAGGAAGGCCCACCAATCTCCTCTGAATTACAAGCAGTAGAGGATCCGTTGATGCGGAAAATTCGCCATCTGGACAAGCTGATTGACGAGCTGGCGAAGGGCAAAGCGATGGAAAAGATCCTGCGGCAGTAGCGTGACGCTTCCACGCTACTGCGCACGCTTATTGAAACACTACGCAGCCTGCACCTTTCCGAGTTCTTTCGCAGAATCAAAACAGCAAGCGCGAACACGGTAATTACCAGCGGCGCAAAAGAATCCCAGGGCACGGCATTCCATCGGTAGGCGCTGAGAATATCGCCGGAGAAAAACGAGCCCAAGGCCATCAGGCCGAACCAGGTGGTCTTTGTGCAGGTAGCGCTTGAGGGTTTTGGAACCATCCGGATTGGTGACTTCTCCACATTGCCGAGGTAGCGGGTTTCGGTGACATTGCCGCGCTCGTCCATGGCGAGAACGGTGTAGTAGGCTTCTGCGCTAGCCTGGTTTACGCTTTCCGTATTCAGTACTGGCGTTATATCGCCAAACGCACCGACCAGCCATGTCGAAATACTGTTATGTCTAGACTTGACCCGTTTTTTCCCAAGCTGCTGAGCGCCGGAATACTCAAAGCTTCTGAGCGCTGGGCGCACCCGTTTCAGAACTAGAACCTCACGCTATCACAACTGACGACTCACGTCCCGGATCGCTTGGAAAAACACGTCAGACTATACGGCTGGCACAGAGTTTTGAACCCCCTAAAACCTCTCAAAACTTTACCCCGACGTAAATTATTTCCCGTTGATCTTATTATTGTCTAAGCCCTAAAACTTCACCATTCGCATCGATGAAACAGAGGGTTTCTGCATCCTCTAAGCCCCGAACGAAAAATCTTATAACACTACCTTCATTGAACTCATAAACCTCTATCGACCAGTCATTAAAATCATCGCCACTTGAGTCGTAGCTACCACCATGGTTCAAACATGCATTGATCCCCCCAAGGTTGGCAAACGAGAGCTGACCTACAGGACTCAGAGAACCCTTATTAACCGAACTGTCATAATTTTTTATCAAAACATTTTTTTCTTCGCTCGAAATATTTAGCTCAGCTTCTGAAGAGTGCACGTGCACACATGTAATTATAAAAAGAAAATTAACAAATAATTTAGTCATTAATGAAATCCACATGACATTATATTTGCACCATCTACTGATCGCGCAAATGAAAAGCTGGCGTTAACGATACAGGTTCTGTTTTGGCTCCATACTCTGCGGTAAATAGATCCTTCGTCAGTGAATACATGATGATCTAACTTTCTCCTAACAGCATTGTTAATATCACCACGAGAAAAAGTATTTCCACTTGGGTGTGTATGCCACGTAGCCGACAATTTTGCGCCACTAGGAAGATTAACCGAAGATTTCTTACCAAGGTCGACCACGCTCGTATACCCGCCTGTAGGTGCGTTTAGTTCGTAACCCACTATTGGCCTCGTATAACCTAGCCCACCAGAATCGCCGAATATCCACCCACCAACCTCAAGCCCAGTGGCTTCAGTTATCGCGGTCATATGTGGCTCCAAATATTCGACTAGGTCATCCATTGCGTTAGATCCTGCGAATCGCTGGTCAACACTTAAGACCCCCTCATTATACAAATTGTCAATCATGGATTCCGCCATGGTTTGGCGTCTCTTTAAGTCTTTAGGGTCTACTTGCCCACGATTTAACTTTCCACTTCCTTCCGGCTTATTCGGTAAATTTGAAGCTTCGATGGCCATAAAAAACGCAGCATACGCCGCCGCATTCCCAAACTTACCACCAGTCGCTCGGGAAACCGTACCCGCAATTGTAATCCGAACCGCAGCCCGACCTGCATTGGCCCAACCACCTCCGGATTGCAACTTGAGTCCTTTACTTGCACCAACCGCGGCGCCAATACCGGCACTAACAAAGCCGTGGCCGAATTTGCCGCCCTGAAGTACGCTGGTGATACCGCCGACAACACCAGAGGCAAAAACTTTCATCGGAACGCTACCAATCTCTATTCCCATAAAATTACCCTGGCCGATACCCGCAAAGGCCGCTGCTGATACCCCTTGTATAACCCCGGCCTTGAGCGCGTCTTTGAAGCTGGCGCCTTGCGACATGGCATCCAGGAAGCCGGCGGCCCCCATCACCACACCGACTATCCAGGCTGTAGTGATTTCAGCAGCAGCCAGATAGACTGCGGCCGCAAGGGTAAAGACAAAGTACCCGCTGGGATCCGTCGCATTCAACGGGTTGTTCCGCACGTAGCTGTAGCGATTGTACATCTGCGTGTCGGAAGCGGCCTGTACGAACGGATCCGCCTGCAGGAACCGCCCCAGTCTCGCATCGTATATCCGCCCGTTCATATGGATCAGCCCCACCTGATCCAGCATTTCATGGCCGGTGTAGCCGCGGGTGGTTATGTCGCTGTTGAAGCTGGTGAGTTCCGAAGCGATCAATGCTTCCCAACTCTGGGCGTTGCGGCGCTGGCCCCAGCCGTCGAATGACATGGCCTGTACTACGCTGCCGCTGGCATCGGTGATGACATCCACCGAGCCCAGGTGATCCTTGTGCAGGTAGCGGTTTTGGCGCTCGCCGCCAGCGATAGTGACCACGGCACCGCCGGGCAGGTAGCGTTTGAGGGTTTTGGAGCCGTCCGGGTTGGTGATCTTTTCTACGTTGCCGAGGTAGCGGGTTTCGGTGCGTTTATTGCTGCTGTCGATGTCCACTCTCAGGTAGCGGCTGCGATCCGGCCCGTATTGGAACTCGGTGGTGTGGCCGTCTTTTTCGATGCGCAGCAGTTTGTCGAAGGTGCTGTAGTGCAGGCTTCGGCCACCGCCGCTGATCATGTTGCCATTGGCGTCGTAGTTGTACTGGGTGGCCTCTCCCATGTCATCCACGGTGGCACACAGGGCGTGAGGGCCGGCGGCTTGTTCACATTCGCTGTCGTCCGCGTAGTAATAATCCCCCACGTCGGATTTGTAGGTGATATTGCCAAAGCCGTCGTAATTCAGCGTCTGCGCGGTTCTGCCGGTGACCTGGGCACTCTTCAGTCGGTTTAGACCGTCGTACTCGAAGTCTTCGAACAGGTCCTTGCCGCCGCTCTGGTCTTTGCGCCAGTCCAGATTGCCGAGGTTGTCCCACTGGTAGGTGAGATCCTGGATCTGGGTGATGCCGAGGATGGAGGCGGTCTGGTATTCCAGGCGACCGGTGCCGGGGTTGTACTCGCGGGTAGTGACTACACCGTTGCCCTGGCGGGATTCGGTGACGTTGCCGCGCTCGTCCATGGCGAGCACGGTGTAGTAGGTTTCCGCGCTGGCCTGGTTGATGTTTTCCGCGTCCTGCACGGCGACTAGATAACCGTACTGGTTGTACTCGTTTTCCGTGGCGTTGGAGCGCCAGGTGCCATCACCGGCGGCGTCGAACTGCTGGAGCACACGACCGTACTGGTCGTAGGTGGTTCTGGTCCAGTGGTCATCACCCTCGGCCAGACTTGTAAGCAACAGGTTCTGGCGACCGAGCTGGTCGTAGCCGGGGATCTGGGCATAGCCGGATTCAAGGTCAATCACACCAGACAGCGCACCCGGCGGGATGTCGTCCTGCGTGTTAGCGCTGTTGTTGAAAGTCCAGACGGTTTCACCTTCTTTATTGCCGTCGGCATCGTAGTCGATGCGCAGCGTCTGCCGCCCCAGATTGTCATACTGATTGACCACCTGTTGACCTTTGGCATCTTGCTGCCACACCAATTCACCAAAGCCGTTGTAGCGGTACTCCCAGTGTTTACCATCCCAACCGCCCTTGTCCGGATCCTGCATCCAGATTTTGCGACCGAGGAGGTCATAGCGCATTTCCGTTACCGGGTTCAGGCTGCTGTCGGCGGCGGTGCGGCTGACAAAGCGGAGGTTGCCCTGGGCGTCGTAGCGGTAGCTGATCTCACCATCCAGGTGGTCGGTAACCAAAGTGAGTTCACCCTTGGCGTTCTTGACCTCGGTTTTGGTATGGCCTTCGGGGTTGGTGGTGACGGTGGTGTAGCCGCTGTAGGCCATGTGCACATCGTAGCCGGTACCGTTATTGCTAACGGTGCCGGGCAGATCGGTGCCAACGACGCGGCCGAGAATGTCGTAGGACATTACCGTCCAGTGCTGAGCGCTGCCGGCGGTTCCACTGTAGGGTTCGGATTTTCGGTATACGCGACCGAGTTTGTCGTATTCGGTATCGGCGAATACCCAGTTACCGTCGAAGCCACGGGTGGCACTGCGGGTGGTGCGCGCCAGCACATCGAAGCAGGTGAAGGATTCACCGCCACCGGCGGAGCGCACGGTTTGCTGATACGCACTGCCCGCCGGGCAGTGGCTAGACGGGGCGGCCAACAAGGTAATGCTGTGGGCGCCGGTTGGGCTGTATTCCAGCACCTTGCGGCCAAAGGCATCGTAGCGGATTTGACTCTCGTTCCCCGCCATATCCTCGGCCGCAGTGGGCAGCCCCAGTTCGTTGCGCGCAGTAACCGTACTTACAATCTGGTTGTAGGCGTTTAGCTCCTGCTCCACATAGCGCCCTGTACCGTCCTCGTAAATCCAACGACTGGCACGTGCCTCCGCGACATCACCGGCACGCTGCTCTACAAGTACCTTGTTGCCGTAACTGTCGTAGTCGTAGCGTGTGGTCAAGGTCAAATTGGGTGCGGGATTGCCTTCTTTATCTTTGGCGTCTGGCTCTACGGTCTCAGTTTCCAGCAGACCCGCCTTGCCGCCGTTCTGGTAGTAGGTGAATGCACTGGTACGGGTTGCCTTGTCGGTTTCAGCGTTTTCCGTGCGCTCATGTACAACCACCGCCCGCGTGAGGCGACCCAACTCGGCATAGCCGGAAAGCGTGTAATCCGGGTTGGCGAAGTTGACACTTTCACCTTCTCCAAAGGTATTAACCGTGTGGGTAGTAAAAATATCGCCACCGGCCACCATAGTGGTCAGGATGTCCGTCGCGTTGCCATACTGGTCGAAGGTGTTCACCGTAGTTACGGTTTTCACCGGCTCGGCACCCACCGCGCTCTCCAGCGCCCAGGTTTTTTCGACGCTGGTTTCGAGCCAGGGTTGCAGCGGTCCGAGTTGCGCGCTGCCGTCGTCTTTAGTTGCATCGCCCCAGCCGGACCAGGCACTACCATCGGCTTTACTCAATTTCCAGGTATTGACCGATTCGCTGAGGGTTTTGCCTTCCGCGGTTTTCACCACGGTGCTGACCGGATAGCCCTGGAACGGGAAATCCTGACGGTAGCTGGTAATGGTTTCGACACCCGTCTGCTCGTCGACGGTGCGCAATTCTTCGAAGCCGAGCAGGCCACGGCCACCCGCCTGGATCTTGGCCTGAGCGTAGAAATAGCTGATTTCGCTGGTCGCGTTGATGCCTTCAGGGTCGATGCTGGCGGGCGTGGGCGCGCTACTTGCAACATTAGTGACCACGTACATCGGGGACATCAGTTCCAGAGTGGCGGACAGCTTTCCGAGACCACCTTTATCTGACCAGTCATCGTTCAGCGCACCGTAATACTCTGCGAGGTCTGCCACAGCGTAATCTTGACACCAGACCGCACCAGTAACGCCAGAATTCGGCGCGGACCCACCATACGTCGCGGTTTCACAACGGTTTTGCGTGGTGGTTGTAATGTCACGGCGTGTGTAGTGCCCACTATTGGTTAAGGCGCCATAGGTGATATTCGTATCGGCGCCAATACCGTTGGTGATCTTATCAATCACATTCACTGGCACCCGGAAATCGGTCGCGGGGTATAGAAAGGCACGATCGTTTTCGACCTTAACGTAGTCGCTTACACCATCGCCGTTCATATCGGTAAACAGGTGTAACGCATTTTCGTTACCACCGGTGCTTCGGAACGACTCGGCTTGCGCAAACGTTTTATCGAGACTACGCCAACGCCTTACTTTCAGTCGATGTGCATCTGCGTCATGCCAAACAATATCGGTATCACCGTCGTTGTCGTAATCAAAGTATTGGCGGTGAGCCGGAACTTCTCCCAGTGAGACCGCTTCCTCGAAGCCGGAGCCGGTGTTAATCCGGTAATACCCGGTGGTACCCAGGCGGTAAACGACATCTGGGAGGCCGTCGCCGTTAATATCAACCGCCTCTGCGCTGGAAACAGCACCCAGATAAATGCTGCTTTCATACTCACCTAGCGCACTGGAGATAACAATTGCCACTCCGGCGGAATATTCACAGGTGCCGGTGACAGAGCCACCGGGAAGACACTCAGCGTGCATCATCAGGTTGGCAAGGGGGTCGACTAAACCATCGCCGTTAAAATCCGCCGGCGCACTTGCACTGCGAATAAAGGCGCGCGAAGGGGTTGCCGAGTCACCCATCGGGCTACTCCAGACGACCTGACTCCAGTCAATATCGAATGTGACAGGCTGGCTCTCTCCAAAACGGTAATAGCGATTGGTCGCCGCATCCCCGAGAGGCTCCAGTAAGCGATACTCGCTGCTGGTAACATAATCAACCAGGCCGTCACCATTAATATCGGTGAATTTCGCACTACGGTTGGTCAATTCAGGAAGGTGCGCTGGAACACCATGCAAATACCAGTTGCCCTCTGCATCTGGCTCTGACAAGACCACGCCCCAGTACCCGTTGTCCTCCAGGTAGGCGACAAGATCCGCACGGCCATCTGCGTTGTAGTCAACCATCTGCCATTCATAAGGCCGGTAGGTATTGTCAGGCTCTCGATAGACCGTGCGCTCGATCCCAAACCCGTCCTCTTTGGCAAGAACATACTTGAAAGTCTGGAAGGCTATTTCTCCGGAACCATCGTCGTACCAATCCGGCTCCAACCAAATAAGATCCATTTGACCATCGCCGTTGATATCTGCAGGGCGAGTACCTATTGCTGCACGGTCTTGCTGAGTGCTGAGTGTCACTATATCTGCAGGTGAACCAGCAAAGCTTCCCGGTACCGGCAAACGCCAATTAAACACCGTATCTGGCTGACAGAGATCACCGACACACTGTCGAATACGTTCCAGGCGGCTCAGAGTGTCCGCGGAATACGTTTTGTACCCCAGTTCGTATCGTCGTATCTCTGTTGAATTGTTGTATACATGTACTTTTTGAATCCGCTGCGTGGTTTCTAAGAATTCACCAGCAACAAACCCACTGATGGAGTCTGCACGGCTCTGATAATCGAAAAGCACTGACGCAGCATATCCACTATCTCTGCTTCCCTCAGTATTTACATAGGCATAACGAATTTCGTCTATCTTTTGGCCGCCGATGTTCTGATAAATGAATTCAATACGGTTGCGTGCACTGTCCTCAAACCTGTTGATCGCCCAGGTGAGCGTTCCTTGCGCGGTTGTTTGCTTTGCATCCTCGGTGGCACCAAAGTAGCTGATTGAGCCGTCCTTGCGCTCCACGGTAAAGAACATCCCGTTCTGATTGTTGCGCAGCTGGATTAGCGCAAAGCTATCTATCTCCGTGCGATAGAGGCTGCCGATTGCACCGTATTCACCCTCAACCACAAGCAGGCGCTGGCCATCGAGGCAGAAGCGATCTTCATCACTCCAAGTGATTGGGCGGGCCTGACCGTCCTGACCGAGTGTCTGGCGGCAGCGGGTGATCGCGGACAGTCCGCTCAACGCCCAGCCGTGGCCCAAAAGCCCATTGCCACTCTGGCTGGAATAGTTAATGGATAGTTGTGGCGCTACACCCGCCGTACCAGCAGGCAGACTCAGCGGTATCTGATAGCTGGCCGCGCCGGATTCACTCACCCGGAATTCACCAGGCAGGCTGCCAATCTGTCCGGAAATATCGATCTCCCCCGTATCCACGGTGGGCATCGGCGCGGGCTCGGGTGCTTTAACGGTGGCGCCGTAGTTGCACAGGTTCGCACAGGGGTCGAGGTTGGCCAAAAAGGCTTGCTGGTTACTAATACCGTCGCCATCCGCATCGGTATCGCCGCTTTCACTATCCGTGCTGCCGAAGAACTGAATCTCCCAGAAATCCGGCAGGCCATCCTCGTCGCAGTCGCGGGTGTACTCATCGCCCTCATCGCAACTGAATACCGCCCAGCTGTAATCCTGGGCATAGAAGTAATCGAAGCTGCGGCGCAGGGAGACGTTCGTGGCTCCGGCGTATTCCATCGATTGCGAGAAAAGCACGGCTGCTTGCGCACGAGTCATGCCACCCGTCATGGCATCGACCAAGCCGTTCCGCGTATAGGTTTGCCCGGCGTAGGTAAGCGCCGGTTGACCCAACCCGGGGAAAGCGCGTGCGTAAAGCTTGTCGATAAAGCCTTCGCTGGTAAGTGATTGTATGGAAGGGAAGTTCACCTTGCCGGTGTCGGACTGCAGGAAGGCAACCGCCACCTCCTGCGGATTCGCCCCCTTAACCAGCGCGTAGGTCCAAAATGTAAGAACATCACGCGAAAGGTTGAGTGGCGGCTGCAACAACAGGCGATACAGCCGGGCTACGGTTTGATATTGCGGGAGCTGGCTTTCATTGGGCTGCCAGTTTTCATCGTCTAGTTTCTCCCGCAGCAGTGAGTCATCAGCACTCTCCCAGACAAGCTGGTCCGGCCCCAGATCCCCACGACCAAGCGCATAGACCTGGCTGCTGGCGACGGTAGTGAAATACAGAGTGCCATTCCCGGCCAGTACTGGCGTTTCGGCAATACCAGCCCCAGCGGGATAGGTCCACTGGACTGCACCGTTCTGCGCTTGCACGGCGTAAAGCACACCGTCCATGGAACCCTGATAAATAATGCGGTTCTCATCGAGAACGGCCGATGCCAGCAGATCCCCCCCCGTCGTCACGTGCCACTGCTTCAGGCCGAGTGAATTCAAGGCATAGAGCTTGTCGTCCAGAGAGCCGACATAGATGTTGCCGTTCACAGAGTCGATCACGGGCGTCGCTTTGATCAGATCGCCGGTAGCAAAAGGCCATCCAGAAGCGATGGACCCGTCCTCAGGATTCAGCGCGTAGACGTTATTACCCGAGCCTACGTAGATCGTGCCATCCGCGCCGACCGCGGGTGCAGAATCAATATGGCTAATGCGTTCCACGGCCTCACTGCCGTAAGCATCGATACCCGCGCGTGCACCGTTGGCATTCTCCACGGAGACATGCACACCCTCGGAGAAGAGCGCCTCAGACATCGCTGCGTTAAGCGTCAGTTGCGCATAGGTGGCCGGGTCCTGTTCGGTGCCTTCACGCACCGGCGCTTTCCAGCTAATTTCCGCGCTGGTCAAAGTCTGCTGATTACCGTTGCGACGGTCGGTAAGGGTGACGAGTGTATTGGGATCCAAGCCACCGCCAATGATCAGCAGGCAGTTGTTGTCGCACCCCGGAGTTGCATTCATCACGATAGGTTGCAACACCTCGATAGTGATAATTTCCGCGGTTTCGTTGCAGCCTTTGTTGTTACACGCAGTGACACGATAGCTATAACTACCCGGCGCCTTATCTTGAATATCAAATGTCGTTTCAAGACCACTTTGAGACAGGGATTCCCAGGCGTACTCGGAATCCAGACCACCGATTTTTTCTTCGACTTTGTAGTTTAGCGGTAACGGAAAGTTCTCTACCGCATCCCACAGAAGGCTGTAGTTGCCGGTAAAGTCGTAGCCCTCAGGATCCGAGGTTGCACGCAGGTTTTCCGGGGCCTGGGGCACAATCGTTTCCACCGTCACTGGGAAAACCGTGCTGGGGTCGCCACAACCCGATTCATTACACGCTCGTACCCGGTAGTGATAGCGACCATGGGACTGATTTGGGCGCAACCAGGATAGGCCACTCACGCTGATTGAACAGTAGTCCGACTCATCATCGTATTGTTCAGGGCAGGCGCCACCACTGACTCCCTCTTCGCGCTCCTCCAATACATACCCATCGGTGGCGCCTTCGACCTCCGGCCAGGAAACGGTGTAGTAACCCGAAGTATTTACCGGAAATGGTGCGGGTAAGTCGTCGATCAATACTTGTGTTGGCGGATCTGGCGGCAAAGAGGGATTAACAGTTACCGTTTGTTGCCCAGAGGTTTTGAGACCACCTTCGTTATCCTTCGCCTGTGCATAGATGGTGAATTCACCGGCGGTGTTTGCCGGCCAATTATACTGGTAGGGCGAGCTGGAGAGATGGGCAACCTCCGAATTAACGAAGATCTTTACCCATTCAATGGATCCGTCCGGGTCACTGGCGGATGCCTGCAGGTTCAGCGAATCAAATTGTTCAACGGATTCCGGAAGGGCCGGCAAGGAAACGGTCGGCAACTGGTTTTCCGCAATATTCACATCAATGGAGCGAGTGGTGGTATTGCCCCACTTATTTTCCATTTTTGCGACAAGTTCGACATTGCCGAGCGACGCGGCAGTCCAGTTAGCATTCCAACAGTCACAAGCGTCATCATAGTTGACAGGAAGATTGAGGGGTTGGTCGCTACCGCTTACTCGTCGGTAAAAGCCGACAGAAGAAATGCCCTGACTGCCGTTGTTTCCAATTCTAAGAGTTTGGTTTTGCTGGTAACGAATCATGGCTCCATCCGCCGGCGCCAACCAGGAAAAGCTCGGCGTGGGAGGAACTTGAACATTGACTGTTAAAATTTCAGCAGTCGTGGGAACATCACTGCACTCGAGGGCGTTACAGGCGAATACGCGATACGAATAACTGGCTCCGGCCTCTCTGTCGTTCGCCGTATAGCTGAGACTCATTCCTTTTTGTGCGTAGCAATAGCCGTGGACGCTGCCTTTCTGGTTGAAGCACCAATTACCCTGGCCTTTTCTCTCCTGAATTAAATAATAATCGTAGTCGCCAACGGTCGGCGCCGCCCACTGGGCGTTATAGCTGCCGTCATATGGGTCTTCTCTATTAGTAACGCTTAGATTTCTAGGCTTACCTGGCTTTTCAGGCTTATTTACAACGACTGATATTATTGCGGTTTCTATTTGGTCCTGAACCATCCCGTTCATCGCGCAAGGACCGATATCACAATACCTGTTTATCTTTGCATAGTATTCATAGGTTCCATTGGAGCGCGCCGCCTCACCGTCGAGAGGAATAGTGATCGTGTATTCACCGTTAAAGTCGCCCTCCGGAATACTCCAGTACAGCGCCCCACTATATGCGATATTTTTCCAATCTTCGCCAGAGCCAACTTTTCGCTCGTATATTCTATATGCGTTCCAGGCCTTCCCGGCAAGAGTAATAGGTCCAGAGTAAACAGTAACTGAATACTCACCGTCGATGCTTTCCAGGCCATCACTAATCGATATCGTCTGAGAATATGCTGCCACTAAAGGAGCAAACAGTATCACCAAGAATACAATCACTAACTTACAAAAATAATGAGAGAACTTATCCATTTCTTCAATGACCACAATTATATTTTTGGCGACAGCATCTACTTTTCACTGCCTTAGCTTACTAACTACTCTTGTAGGAACTTAATTATTTAAGGACTTGCTCCAAAGCAGCCTCCCTACTTCAACTTCAGAGCGAGAATCTAAAGCAAAAATTTTATTATCTTCTGTATTTACAATTAATTTCTCTCCAGACAACGCCGGAACGGAAGCTATTTTTCCATTGTCTGGTAGCCGATACACCCAAAGTGGAATTCCAGTATCAATATCGAGCGCATATATTTCCCCACTGAATGTCGCGACGAACGCAATTGTTCGTTCTTGATTAATAAGTGGGCCCGCAACAACAGCACCTTCTGTGTCAAAACTCCAAACGAGTTGCTTCCCAGAATTGAATGCGTAAACACGACCCTTGTTGTCGGCAGAGGCGCTACCGCTCAAATTCGCCCCAAAAATGACGAGATCCCCTCCAATGGCGGCCTTGCCCATAACCACCCCAACATCGTCTAAAGTCCACTCCACCTGACCGCTGGAATTCACCTTGTAAAAATTGCCATCGAAGGCGCCCACATATGCACTGCCGTCTTCCGCTACCGCGAGAGAAGTGGCAATTTTTTCTTGAACAGGGATGTCTGGCGCCGTCCACATTGGCGGCGGTGGTGGTAAATCCAGGGTTATGGTCAGCTCCTGACTACTTTCACCTCCGGGACCTGTCGCAACGAGCGTATAGCGGGTGGTGATTTTCGGGTTTACCGCGAGGGTTCCCTCGCTTGCGAGATCAGTCTCTACCTCTTCCTGTAAATCGTTGCCAATCGAGACGGTACTGGCTCCCTTTACCTGCCAACGCAACTCTACCTGTTGCTCTTTGTGATCCATCACGGTGGGAGACGCCGAGAAGGTTTCGATCAGTACGGGTGGAAAACTGGTTTCATCTTCGGGGTTGCTGCCGGAGGCGATCTCTTCCGCATCGCTTATCCCATCATCGTCGCTATCCAATTGATTCAGGGCACAACCGTTTTCATCAACGCTCTGTGAGGTAGCGGTCTGTGGGCAGTGATCCAGATAATTGGCCACTTCATCTTTGTCGGTGTCGATCCCGGTAACAAGGGATACCTGAGCAGAGTTGCCAGCGCTGTCATTTATACTCGCGGTGATAACAACTTCTGCATCGACGGGCAGCGGTTGCGGGAAGCCGCAAGTTGCTATATTCCCAGCGATCGTGCATTCAGCGGTGTTTTCGCCGTTAGCGGTAATAACGAGAGATGCGCCATCAACTTGAATATTGTCGGAAAGAAGAAGCTGTACCACGGGATGAGCGTCGGCAAGGAACGCGCCACTGTGCGGCGAAATAAAACTGATCTCGGGTACTGTGGTATCCAGGTTGATGGTTTCCCGGGCTTCCGCACTGTTACCCGCGACATCGTAAACGGTGGCCAACACTTCGCCCCCTTCACCCTCGCCGGTTACGGTGACGGCTTCCGGGCAGCTGACTACCCCGCTCAGGTCGTCTAAGCACTGATAACTGACGGTCACCGGTTCGCGGTACCAGCCCGAAGTGCCGGGGGATGCCGACAATTGCGAAATAATTTGCGGAGGCGTTTTATCGATGCGGACTTGGGTTTCCACGGAAGCGCTATTTCCGGCCAGGTCGACTGCCTGTACGCTCACGACGTGATTGTCACCTTCGCTCGCAAGTAAAACCGCTTCAGGGCACTCGGAAATGCCACTGAGTGCATCAGCACATGCAAACTGGACCAAGACATCGCTGTCATTCCAACCGCTTGCATTCGCGGGTGGGACCAACGTCGATTGCAGCTCGGGCGCGGACCAGTCGAGACTGATCAGCGCTTCGTATTCAGCGGTATTTCCGGCCCGATCCACTGCGGTGCCGATAATTTCCTGGTTGGCGCCTTCCGTCTCAACCAGAACCGGTTGACTGCAACTCTCGATACCACTCAGATCATCACTACACGTATAACTGATGGTAGGACTACTGCTGTACCAGCCGTTTTCATTAGGGGGGAAATCAACGGCTCCGGAAATTTCGGGGGGGACTTCGTCGTAACCAACAATCTCGATGCTCAGCCCGCGGTTCTCGAAGTCATTGATTTCGATAATCAGCGTATTGTTGATGGCGAGGGTGACGGGTTTTTCAATTAGGGGGGAGGATTGCTGAAGATCAGAAACGGATACTACAACCTGCCCGTTCAGCAGTATTCGGCTGGCATTCTCTACCGGAGCCCCATCTACGCCATTGTGGACACGCAGCAAATATTGCTCTTGCGGGGCGTTGAACTGGAATTCACGGATTTCATGCACCGGAACTCCTGCGTTTCGGGCAAAAACCTCGTTATCAAATACCGTGAACTCGCCAGCTACAGACTCAACGGAAGCGGTCAAGCACAGCAGAACAGAAATACCAGAACTGCCAACCCACGCCGCGGACTTCCTTCCCTTGGATAATAAATTCCACATACTTCCCCCAAAAATGCGACCGGTTAACAACTCGCTAACCAACGTAGTCAACGGGGGTTACTTTCCCCCCAAATTTTATTGCGGGGATGTGAACACAATCACGATTTTCGCGACAACAGAAAAAATGGCGCCAGGTTGATTTTGGTGCCATATAATCTAAAAAATGTGAACTTAAGCGAGAAAAGTTTCTTGCGATACTTTTTTGGTCGCTAGATCGAGTTTTTGTTTACTTTCGATGAATGAAATTTATGAGATGGTGAATTTCGTTCTTTAGCTGCAACAGAGCCGGCCGTGATTCAACTATCCGGTGCAGCTTGGATTCATGCACCAGCGAGCTACTGGGCACATTGCAAACGGTTA
Organism: Microbulbifer sp. ARAS458-1; assembly: GCF_045348205.1. Lineage (NCBI taxonomy): Bacteria > Pseudomonadati > Pseudomonadota > Gammaproteobacteria > Cellvibrionales > Microbulbiferaceae > Microbulbifer > Microbulbifer sp. ARAS458-1. Next base: position 236,279 of record NZ_CP155838.1, read on the forward strand.
TGGAGGGCTTGATAGCACGTTCTCTGGCGCGGCGTAGTAGGGCGAACTGGAGTGCTAAATGCCATCATTGATGATGCCATTCAGCGATGCGAACAGTATCAGTCAAAGTTAGGCCGAAAAAAGCCTGTTTTTCATTACGTTACGATTTATAAAAATAGTCACAACCGTATTGACCAAACCTTGCTTCCTAACACTGACCAAATTATGGGTGCATGAATACTGCCCTGCGCGCTTACCATCTATCTCGCCCACGCAAATTAAGGTTACTATCTCTCGAAAGTATCCAAAGACACAGGGGAGCCAGCCCAATGGCCGAGCACAAAATCTTCTCCATGCCCTTCGCCAAGGTCTACCCCATGTACGTCCAGAAAGCCGAACGCAAGGGGCGCACCAAGGCGGAGGTGGATGAGATTATCTGCTGGCTGACCGGTTACGACACCGCTGGTCTGCAGCAACAGGTCGATCAGGAAAATGATTTCAAAACCTTCTTCGCCGAGGCGCCGGCAATGCATCCGAATATTGCGCTAATCAAGGGCGTGGTCTGCGGCGTTCGGGTAGAGGAGGTAGAGGATCCACTGATGCGGAAAATCCGCTACCTGGACAAGCTGATTGATGAGCTCGCCAAAGGCAAGGCGATGGAAAAAATCCTGCGCCGCTAGGCCGGCACAGGATTTTCAGGTTACCCGCTTACTGCTACAGCAAGCGGTTTACAGCGGGCGTGCAACCAGCGCCAGTTCCGCATCCTGCTGCAGCACGGCCCACCACTGGTTCGGCGCCGCCGGGTCGATGCCCACCAGGGGCTGCTCTTCACAACCCGCGACACGCTCCGGTGCGCTGTCGAGGAAGCTGTCCTGCCAGGAAGCCTCCACTACACACATGGGCTCGGCCAGGGGCAACCATTCGGTGCCAGTGCGCATGGACAGGATCAGGCTTTCATCGGCAGTTTCCGGGCCGGTGAAAGCCAGCACATAGCGGTCGGATACGGCAGTGCCGAGATCCCAGGACTTGCTGGCGGTTTCCGGCAGTACCACCGGAGGCTTCTCACCACCATCGGGGCGGCTCATGGGCAGTCCGCTGTCCACTTCGATATCTTTCAATACCCCGTAATCGTCCTGGTAGATCCCGGTCTGATTCTGCGTGCCGCTGACGATCAGGATGTCCGAAACCGTTTCGTCCGTGGCGACCAGCCAGCTCAGAGTGACATGTTCTTTCAGGTCGATGGTGGTTTCCGCAATGATCAGCTCGTCATTTTCGTAGTCCGGCGCGGCGCGCAGCGGGCTATTCAGATTGGGGGTCCAGTTTTCGTGATACTGGTACAGCCACTGATAGGCAAGGCGCATCAGATCGTTGAGAGATTCCGCACGCGACAATCCCGGCGTAAAACCCATATCCCGGGTGCGGGTGTCGGTGCGGTTGAAGGTCTGATTGCGGCCACCCATCAACTTCGCATAACCACCCTGCGGCGCCAGACACTCATTGGTGCGGTACTCCGGCTGGAGCACCATTGCAGATCGCGTCCCCTCGGGAATCGCGTCCGGATAGATGACGGTCTCACAGCGATCGGTGCTGCGAGAGAACCGATCCCCCAGTTTCCAGTCTGCGTCAAAGGCGTAAGACGCGTCATTACTCTTGGCGGTATGTGGCGCATAGTAAGATACGTAATCTACCCGCGGCCCCTGGAAAGTGAGGATGGAAGAGTTTACATCGTAAGCCTCGGAACCACTGGAATAGGTCGCGTTTTTCTGGGACACGATCATCTGTACCAGATCGCGCTCACCATAGCGGAATTCATAGCCTTTGTACGACGCGTTACCAGCCATGATCTGCGTATATACGTCCATACGGTAATTACCGCTGGCAGGGGTCGAGCTGGACGGCAGGGTGTTGAGTGCAGTCTTGGCAGAAATCAGCGAGCGCTGGTATTGGTGCTCGTGCCCCTGCACATAAATCACATCGTGATCGGCAAAAAACTCGCGGATCTGAGGCTGCACCTGATAGACCCAGTTATCGTCTTTGGTGCCCTCGACAATCTGCTCGCGGGTTTGCCCATACTTGGCACCAATCAGGCCATCGTGGCTGGCAACGACAATGTGATCTACATTTTCCCGCTGCGTATAGACCACCTGTTTGATCCACTCAAACGCGATCGGCAGGTTGTAATAGGCGAGACCAATGACCAGTACATTCTCACGTACTACATAATAGTTAACCCATTCGTACCCGGGCATATGCACCGCATCGGCCGGAATGAAATCGCGCATGTTCTCGATCCATTCGACGGTATAGGCATAGCTGGTTTCGTGATTTCCCATTACCGGTAGGAACTCGACGCCCTGCTCCGCATATTCGTCGGCGATGGAGCGCCACTCTGCAAATTCGATTTCAGAACCGTGGTCTGTGAGATCACCGAGCGCGAGCACCATATCCACACCATTCGCTTTCTGGTGCTTCAAAACTTCACTCATCGGGTGCATCGACACATGCGCCTGACCTTCACTATCGGTTCCACCCTGAGTGTCCGGCAATAGACCTATGCGGAATACCGGTGCCGGCGTAGTCTCTTGTTCTGCCGATTCCTCGTCATCGGGCTCGGCCTCATTCTCCGGTTGCTCATTGACCTCTTCAGGAATAATCGGCGCGGTAGAATTGCCACTGTCCGAGTCGCAACCGGACAGCAGATTGGTAAAGAGCACCACCAGCACCATTGCCGGCAGGGCAATTTTTGATTTCAACACGTTAACCCCCACTTGGTTTCAAATTATTAGCATCTCGGGAAGCGCAGGCTTCCGAGTAGATCGCGCCGTATTGAATCCGATTAAGGTGAAGATTTGGCTTCCGTTAGATGAATTTTTTTAATAACAATCTGGACAACTTCATACAGATTGAAGCGAAAAACCATGTTAATGCCCGGCAGATAAACTAATTTACCGGTCGCTCCCGTTGCATGAGTGTCACAAGCGCGATCAGGGTAATCACGAGTGGAGGAAAGGAGGTCCACAGAACGGTATCCCAGCCATAGGTACTGAGGATTCCTCCCGAGGCGAATGAGCCCAGAGCCATCAGACTGAATACAATAAAATCATTCACCGACTGGACACGTGTTTTCTCCGCATCGGTATGGCATTGCAGCACCAGTGCCGAGGCACCCAGAAAACCGAAATTCCAGCCAAGTCCGAGCAAGATCAGTGTCCACCAGAAATGGGATACATTCATTCCGCCAAGCCCGACCGCCGCGGAAATTCCAATCAGCACCAACCCGACCAGCATCACCCGCTCGGCCCCAAAGCGCGCGATCACTTTGCCGGTAAAAAAGCTCGGCGCGAACATAGCGATAACATGCCACTGCAGGCCAAGATTTGACGATTCGGTAGAGTGTCCATGCATATGCATCGCAAGAGGCGCCGCGGTCATCAGGAAGTTCATCAGGGTGTAAGAGATGGCACCACAGGCGATTGCCGCGATAAATTTCGGCTGCTTCAGAATAATCCACAGCGGTCGCCCACCACGGCGCACCCGGTCATCTGGTCGCGGCAGTTGCACACCGAGAAGAATGATCGCGCACAGGGCTGCGACACCGGCCTGCGCGTAAAAAGTAGCGATATACATTGGTTCAGGAACCAGATGCATGGTCCAGTTGACCAGCTGCGGTCCAACCACCCCCGCAGCCACGCCGCCGGCCATCACCAGCGAAAGCGCCTGCGCCTTGCGCGCGGGTGCCACACCGTCAGCGGCGGCAAACCGGAATGAGAGCACCACCGCGGCATAGGCACCACCCAGCAGAGTGGAAAGGCAGTACAACCAGAATCCAGTGACCCCACCGGCCATAACGGCAACCACCGCCACCAGGCCAGCCAGTACCCCGGCACCGGAGCCCGTGAGAAATGCCGCGCGGCGCCCATAACGCCCGGCAATAGCGCCGGCCGGCAGGGTGCACAGCGTCATGCCGATAACAAACAGCGTCAGCGGTAGAGTGGCAAGAATGGGAGCTGGCGCCAGGGTGTAGCCAACAATTCCGCCGACAGCGTAGGGCACAATCGAATTGGCTCCGGCGAGGGCCTGAGCAATGGCCAGTCGCCAGGTATTACTGCGTTGAACCCGCGCGCTCGCGAGCGGAGCTGCTTCATCAGTTGCCGAACTCGCGGTTTGCATCATGGGCTCTCAATACAGGTCTCTCGAAGGGTGGGGCCGATCACCGGTAGTTACTGGAAGCGCTCACGCAAAACCGCTTTCAATTTCGCCGGGGGTATGGTCAGTTCAATCTCACCCATGGAATAGGGTGCCAGCGTATACACTCCGTAGCGCAAAACCAGGCCATCGTTGGTCAGACGAAAATCCTCCGTACGACTAAATGGCCAATTCTGCCGGAAGTCTTCATTTACCTGCTGTGATTTCAGCCATTCATCATGTGCGGCTTCCGCCAACTTCCAGAAAGCGTCTTCCTGGCCAGGCACCAGCACATCATTCAGCGCCAGTTGCGACTCGTTTGCGAGATCCCAGTTCAGCCAGCGACTGACGGGCATGCCGTGGGCGCCGCCGGTATAGAGGTAACTGTCAATCTCAATGGTCACCACATCGTCGCGACGCGAAAGTTTCTTCGCATTGCCGGTCAGCTGCCATTGGGCTGCGGATGGAATGGTGACGGCGGCGGCATCGTCAAGGAATTTTTGCGCCACCTTTTCCAGGGAATCCAGCGGCGCCTCGGACGATTCACCAAAGCCCTGCAGCTGGGTAAGCATCTGACGGTAGACCGCATCGTTCAGTGATGCCTGATCCGAAAATACTTCCCTCTGAATTGCCACAGACGCGCATTTATCTGGCGACGCACAATTGGGCTCAAACATTTCCAGCGATTCCACCTGGGACGCCAGTGTGGCTGGCGCACGAGACTTGTCCCGCTCTTTCCCCTGCTCGCAGCCACCCAGGATGAGAGCCAGGGTAAGCGCCATAATCAACGTCCCGCGAGCGCGCGCTTTCAGCGGCAGACATTCATACAACATACATTCTCCGTGCTGGTGTGATGAGGGAAGTCTGCAATGAGCATAAGTAGCCACGCCCTCTCTCGCAAGCGACTTTATCATGTTAAGGTGTGCGGTTAGGTTGGCACGACCAGTCAAAACACAGCAACTCCGGAGCTTTGGCTTGATCACTTTTACCCACAAGAACATCCAGCAAATGGCCGACGGAGGCAGCTTTGCCCGCGGCGAAGACTACTTCGCACGTGGGCGGGTACTTGAGGCCTATTACGACCCGGAAACCGAGACGTTTCATGGGCGGGTCAAGGGATCGGCCCGCTTTGTTTACCGGGTGGAGTTGGATGTTGACCGCGGTCGCCTTGTGGGCCTCTGCTCCTGTCCTGTGGGCCTGAACTGCAAACACGCGGTCGCCACGGCATTGGCGTTACTGGAAGACGACGCGGCTCCGGCTTCCGCGCCCCCCGAAATTCCCGAACAGCCATCCCTTCCAGCCTGGCAACAGTGGCTTGAACAGTTACCCCCGGCACCGCGAAGCGAAGTCCTGCCCCTACTTCATGGGCAACATTATTTGCTTTACGTACTTGAGTTAAATACCCAGGGACAACTACAGCTTTCCACGAAGAAGGGCTACCTGAAGAAAGATGGCAGCTGGAGTCAACTGCGGCCCTTTAATCAGGAGAGTACCCGCCTCGGCTGGAATCGCCCCAGCCATCTGCTGGACGAAGATGTCACCATCCTGCAGCTGTTGCCGCGCATCAACGCCAGTGGCCGCTTGGGATTAGTGGGTGAGGAGGGACGACGCGCGCTTAGCTACCTGCTCGACAGCAACCGATTTTATTTTGAAGATGAACTGATCCGCCGCGCCCCCGCACGGGAACTCCGCTGGCACTGGCGCGAAAATGACGATGGCAGCCAACAGCTGCAGGCGCAACTCGACGGTGCAGATGACGCAAATAACTGGCAACTGTTGCCGGTCAGCCCCCCCTGCTATCTCGACACGGAAAATGCGGCACTTGGGGACATTGCCTCACCATTGCCCACCGGCCAGCTGATTCACTTACTAAACATGCCGGCCGTCTCCGCCGATGACGTTGGCCTGATGTCTGTGGAGCTCCGCCAACGAATCCCACAGCCACAATTGCCGCTTCCCGTCGAGCCAAAGCTCACCCGTATCGACAGTTTTACTCCGCACATTACACTGGTGGGCTGTGACTTTGATCACTACAAACTTCCTGCGCTTAAACTGCACTTCGACTACGGTGGCTTTGCTCTCGCCGCTCCCTACAGTATTGACTATCAGGGTCCGGAAATGACCCGGGAGCAGGATGGAAACTATTTCCATATCGTCCGCGACAGCGAACACGAACATCAGTGTTGCGATCAGATCTATGATCAAGGACTGTATTTGATCCCCGAGCAACTCGGTGGGCAGGAAGAAGTCTGGGTACTCGATGCCACCAAGCCAGAAAAGATATTCGAGCACTGGAGTGCACTGCTGCGCGATCAGATTCCTGAATGGCAGGCCCAGGGTTGGGTAATCGACACCGACCCCAGTTATCGATTTGATATTTCTCGCGCGGAAATATCTGTAGAGCTAACCGATACGGCCAATAACTGGTTTGAGCTCGGTCTGGATCTGACACTGCCCAACGGACAGCAGTGGCCGATTGTTGATCTAATTGAGCAGTGGCTGGAACAGGATGCGCCGGAGCAACTCAGTATTATTGCCGATGGTGACTGGATCAGTGTGGATACCACGCCACTGCAGAGCATTCGCGGCCTACTGCTGGACCTGTTAAAAGAGAAAAAACTCGGCAAGCCCGTACGTCTTCCGGCATTCCAGGCGGCACAGTTTTCAGATATCGAAGACCTCAATCACCGCCACGCTCCCGTCACTCAGAAGCTGATGGAAGACCTGCAGGATTTCTCTGGTCTGCAAGCGGTTCCCATACCGAAACAGCTCAATGCCACCCTGCGGCCCTATCAACAGGATGGCCTCAACTGGCTGGGGTTTCTTCAACGCTATCGCTTTGGTGGTATTCTGGCAGACGATATGGGCCTGGGTAAAACCCTGCAAACCCTGGCGCTTATCCAGCATATGAAAGAGACCGGCGCACTGGACAAGCCTGCTCTGGTTGTAGCGCCCACCAGCCTTACCGGCAACTGGATGCACGAAGCAGCGCAATTCACACCCCACTTAAAAGCCACTCTGATTCACGGCCCAGACCGGGATAGCGCATTTGACCAGATCAAACACAGCGACCTGGTCATCACCACCTATCCTCTGCTGGCAAGAGACCAGGCGCGCTATCGCAACCGGAAATTCAGTCTGCTCACCCTGGACGAGGCCCAGGCCATCAAGAACCCCACCACCAAAATTGCCGAGTGCGTGCGCCTGATCAATAGTGAGACTCGGCTGTGCCTGTCTGGCACACCGCTGGAAAATCATCTGGGGGAGTTGTGGTCACTGATGGACTTCGCCCTGCCGGGGTTACTGGGCGGAAGCAAAACTTTTCAGCAAACGTATCGTACACCTATCGAGTCCCATGGCAATCACGATCGGCAGCAGGAGCTGGCCCGCAAGGTGCGCCCGTTTATGCTGCGAAGGACAAAAGCGGAAGTGGTTTCCGAGCTGCCGCCTAAAACCGAATCCATCCAGTATGTAGAACTGGGCAGTAAACAACGTGCACTCTATGAAAGCGTGCGTATCAGCATGGAGAAACGCATTCGCGACCTGGTGGAGCGCCAAGGCATGGGCAAAAGCCATATCGAGTTTCTCGACGCCCTGCTGAAGCTGCGCCAGACCTGTATCGACCCGCGCCTGGTAAAACTGGAGAAAGCCGCCGGCATCCAGGAAAGTGCCAAGCTCAACTGGCTAGAGGAAAACCTGCCGCAATTACTCGAAGAAGGCCGCAGCATCCTGATCTTCTCGCAGTTCACCCAGGTACTGAAGCTGATCGAAGAGCAGCTGAATACACAGAAGATTGATTACACCAAACTCACCGGCCAGACCCGGAAGCGTCAGCAGGCCATCGACCGTTTCCAGAACGGCGAGGTGCGGGTATTTCTGATCAGCCTCAAGGCCGGCGGTGCCGGCCTCAACCTCACCGCCGCCGATGTGGTGATCCACGTAGACCCCTGGTGGAACCCCGCTGTGGAAAACCAGGCCACCGACCGCGCCCATCGCATCGGTCAGGAGAAGCCGGTATTTGTGTACAAGCTGGTGGCGGAAAATACCGTGGAGGAGCGCATTCACCAGATGCAGCAACAGAAGCAGGCACTGGCGGATGCGTTGTTTGATGCCGCGGGCAGCAGTGCCCTGCCGACAAGCAAAGAGGCGCTGCTGTCACTGCTATCCGGAGACCAATAGAAAGCGTGTTAGAAAGGTGTGCTGGAAAGGCATGCTAGAAAGAAGCACTCAAGCCAATACCAAAAAAGTCGACCTGTGCATACTGATCGATAAATTCCTGCGAGCGCCGCGCATAGTAGGCGCTCCAGCGGTAGCGGCCGATGGGCAGCACCCATCCGGCCTGCCACTCCACCACGTGGGGTTCTTTTTCTACGCTGTGGCTGTCTTTGAATGTATTGCCGTCGAGAAATATATCCTGATGCACCAGCCGCAACTGCACATCGGAATACAGATACCAGCCACCGCCTGAACGCAGGCTGTTTTCCGGGCCGCTGATGTAGGGGGCAAATGCACTTACTCCGAAACTGGAATAGAGGTCCCGTCCCAGGCGCACCCCAGCTGCGGAAATCAGGGAGGTATTCACGTTGCCCAGATGACCGCCGAGGGTACCCGAAATTTCAAACTGCAGGCCATTCTCAGCCACCGTTTCAACGTGCGCCCATTTGCGCGCATAGCTCAACTGCAGTGTGGCTTCGTCGTGCAGCTGGTTGCTCCAGCCGTGAATATCATAGGTGCGAAGCAATTGATGGGTAGAGCGCTGTGCCTGCTCCGCTCCAGACGACGGCCCCACAATACCCAGTGAAAAATCCAAGCGATCAGCGGTGTTTAACGCACCACCGGGAATCAGGTCCACCGCTTGCAGGGCACCACCGAGATACAACCAACCCGCGTAAGGGCGATCGTATTCCAGTAGCTCGGTTTCAAAAATCTCAAAGGGAGTAAAAATCGCCTGGCCGATAAAAAACTGCGCGTTTAATTCGCGGTTTTGATAGCGGCCGGGCAGCAGAGATTGCATCCAGCCGGGAGGGTTATCGGCGGTATAGGAAAGCCTGAGTCCCTGGGTATAGTCGGCGTCGTTGACGCGTCCGAAAGAATCATTTTCCAGCTGCAGAGCAATAGTGCCCGCAGTGGCTGTGGTGCTACCGGCGGCGAGTAAAGCAGCACCCATCCATTGGATACCTGACTGCCACTGCAGCGAAAATCCGTTTCGCGTTTTCTTTTTCACGCATGGATTTTAGGAAAGCGGTGCCGAAGCTCCAGAAACTCGGGTGGATAGATGCGCCGGTCAATAAACCGGTCAGGTGACTGCGATCACCTCACTGGCGCGCTTTCCAAAGCCAGACAATGGCACCACTCAATGAACCGAAAACGGTTCCCAATAAATGGCTGGATACCGCTACTTCTGCACCAATTATCTCCCCGGTGGCAGCACTGGGACCCGCGGTCAATTCCCACGCCACTTTCGCCCAGCAACCGATCAGTAGCAGTGCCCCGGACCAGCGGCGCTGATGCAGATCACTCAGCGCGCCAAAACAGAAGAGTCCGTGCAGAACCCCGGAAAGACCGTAATAGATTTCCACGCCCGGATAGCAGGTCCCCAGCCCAAGGCTGATCAATACGGCCAACAGTGCCGTCAAACCCAGGTACGCGGCGACCGGGCGCCGCCCAAGCAAAGCGCTCTGCCCAAACACAAACCACAGCGCTACCACGGCGGCGCCATTGAGCATCAGGTGCGCGAGGTTCGTATGCACCAGATGCCCGGACAGCAGACGCCACCACTGGCCGGAAGCCAGCAGGGCGCGGTCATACATAAACCAGTCGGGATGCAGGGACTGCAGATACTGCAGCAGAGCGCAGAGTATCAGTATCAGTACAGGGCCGCCGATACTGCCGGCCAGGGTTGCTCGGTCTATCTCAGGTCTCTCCCTTGTGCGCAGACGTTACCTGCGTGGTGTAACAGGTCTGGGCGCACTATGGGTGAAAAGCCATTACTTGGCAATTCCCTCAGCGACCGGCAAATGAGACCGTTTACTCCTCCCCGGAAGCAACGCTGAGATCCATCCGATACACCGCCTCCCCGCGCGGGTTTACTTCCAGCAGTCGCGCCTTCGGCAACTGTGCCGCGATGAATTGCGCTACGCGCTCGGTATCCGGAGCGCGGAAGACGACCTCAAGATTCCCGTTGTCCGCTACCGGTACGAAGGACCAGTTGCCATCCGCGGCCGGGGTAACCGGACTGTTCGCGCGGATATAGTTGGCCAGCACCTGGCGGTTGGTATCCGGAGACTCGATCACAATATGCTCCTCCCCGGTACCGGCAAACATGCCACCGCCCGCGCGATAATTATTGGTGGCAACCAGAAATTGATCGTCAGCCGATACATCCCGTCCCTGGTATTGCAGGTTGACGATGCGCTCACCATCACTCACCTGAACACAGCTGCGGCTGTAACGCGCCGGCTGCGTCACGTCGATCTGGTAGCTTACCCCGTCAATGACATCGAAGTTGAAGCTGGGGAACCCGGCAAAATTCACCAGCTCCTGCCGCGTGCTGGAAGCGGTGTCGATCTGATTGAATTGCGATGCCGCACACTCCAGCCACTGCGTAAGCTCCGCCCCCGATACTTTGACCGCCACCAGCGTATTTGGATACACGTAGAGGTCGGCGGCATTCTTTACTTTTACCGTTCCTTTCGGCACCACCGTAAAGCTGCCCTCCTCCGCACAGATACCATCGCGGTCACACACCTTGAATGGCGCTGCAGCGGAGAGCACCGGCAGGTGCTGCAGGTTCACGTCGCCACGAATCAGCTGTTCCACATACCAGCGCTGTGCGTCATTCACGATCTGAATTGTCGGGTCGTCCTTGACCAGGGCCAGAAAACTGAAAATATCGTCGGTGGATTCACCAATGGGTTGGTTCATGTAGTCGATGGTGGCGCGGTGATCCTGTGACACCAATGTCTGCAGATCTCCATCGGGCTCAACCGCTGGCGCGCCTTCGACAAAGATTGCCGGTGTGGATACAGCACTTCCCGCTACCATCCAGGTATCCGCAGCAATATCGTAATCCAGCACCAGATCAATCACCCCCAGATGACTCCCCCAGTACCCGGGCATGACTGCCGGCACGCCTTTGATGGTACCCGCTTCAATATCAACCCCGGGTACCCCGGCAAACTGCTGCGAGGGGAACAGCAGATGGCTGTGGCCAAACAGGATGGCATCAATCCCCGGCACCTCCGCCAGGTGCCAGCTGCTGTTCGCCTCGAGATTGAGCGCGTCATACACTCGGGTGCTGATGCCGGAGTGGGGAATAGCCACCACGATGTCAGCACCCTGCGCGCGCATTTCCGGCACGAAGCGTTCAGCCATGGCGCGGATATCCCGGGTCTTCACCCGCCCTTCCAGCTTGCTTTTATCCCACTGCATAATCTGCGGCGGAACAAAACCAATAAAGCCGATGGTGATCTGGCGCGCTTTGCCATTGCGGTCCCGCAGGGTTTTCTCGATCAGCCGGTAGGGCTCGAAATACAGGCGATCATTTCCGTCGTCCGTATCTCCATCGTCAACAAAGATATTGGCGCTGATATAGGGGAAGTTTGCATCGTTGACGCTTTCCGCGAGAAATTCCAATCCGTAGTTGAACTCGTGGTTGCCGTAATTGGCCACGTCGTACTGCAGGGCATTCATGACTTTAAAAACCGGGTGCACCTCGCCTTCGGTGATGCCATCCGACTGACGCCAGTCGCCCATGGGGCTGCCCTGAATCAGGTCGCCGTTCTCCACCAACGCGCTGTTCTGTGGATATTCCAGTTCTGCGCGGGCGCGGCGGATCAGGCTGGCCGTGCGCACCAACCCCACCTTGGGATCCTCGGCGTCGCGGTAGTAGTTGTACCCCATCACATGGGCATGGATATCGGTGGTTTCCATCAGGCGCAGATCCACCTGCACTGTTTCACCGTCCACCTCGGAAAATGGCGAGGTGGTACCACTGTGGTTATCACTGCAGCCGGCCAGCAGCGCTATCAGACCGCCACAAAAAGTGCGCCGAAAGGTGTATTTCTTTATGAAGGGATTTAAGAAGTTCATTCTCGCCATTCTTGCAGGTTGCGTAGACCAGAGAATGACAATCCGAAGCGAATTTTTCGCGAACATTTTGTAACGGTTTGATGACACCGGGGGCACGCCCCCGGCTCAGGCTTCAGCCTCCCGTTCATGCACTTCCAGCGCCCTGAGCAGGACGCTGGTGACAACGGAGGTCAAGACTTTTTCAAAACACATACCTGATCACCGTAATAGTTGTCGCTGTAATTGCACTCGCACTCCACGACGGAAGCGGTTAAGAAGACGTTCATACTATTTCTCCCGGACTGTTTAATGAGAACGGGAGAAGAATAGCGCCAGGACCACGTATAGCACAAAGCAAACGAATCTTTGACCCTGATTGCAAATAGCTATGTATGACTCTGAACGGGGAAAGCGCCCATAACCAATCAAGAAATCGACCCCGACCAGGGTCAGACCAGACGAAAGACACTTGAGACACGCCAACGGAGCGCTCTCACACAGAAAACCGGCACTGCGTCCCATGCTGATTGGGAATATCGCGAAAAGTGCACTAAGTACGGTGGATTTACTGCGTTTTACACTACAGTTAAATGGTAACTATCCCGCCCCGGCCCTGCCCGGGGCCTGTATCACGCAGCAGGGAAGAGACGCAGCGTATAACGCAGATTGAGGTCGCCACCATGAATACGCACTTGCCGGTAAAACCCCAGAGTTCCCGTAAATCCGCCATGCTGACTACCCAGCACAAGGCTGAAGTTGCGCGGCAGAGCTCTCCGGCCAAGATCGGCAAAAGCATCGATAACCTCAGCCTTCGGTACCCGAAAGAGCTGGAGCATAGTTTTGTGCTTGGCAACAACTGATCCGGGGCAACATCGCCACCGCGACTCTCCGAATGGGCTGCTATCTTGAAGGTCACCCTCTGACCGAAAGGAGCAGCCATGGCCGCAATCCCTCTGAAGATCCTCGCCATTTCCGGCAGCCTGCGTAAAAGCTCGTTCAACAGTGCCGCCCTGGAAGCCGCCGCCGAAATTGCCGGCGAAAAGGCCGAGTTCACCTTTGCCAACCTCGCTGGTATCCCCCTTTACGATCAGGATCTACGCGAGCTGGGTGTGCCGGAGGCTGTCGAGACTCTGCAGCAGCAGGTACTGGAAGCGGATGCCATTCTTTTTTCCACCCCCGAATACAATTACTCGGTGTCCGGCGTACTGAAAAACGCCATCGACTGGCTGTCGCGGGTGGACCCACAGCCGTTTGCCGACAAACCAGTGGCGGTGATGAGTGCGAGCATGAGCGCCTTGGGCGGCGCGCGGGCACAGTATGACCTGCGCCGAATCCTGATTTATCTGGATGCGCACTTTGTAAATAGACCAGAAGTGATGATCAGCTTTGCCCACAAGAAATTTGATGAGAGTGGCGCACTGACAGATGGGGACACGCGGAAGTTTATTGGCAACCTGGTGCAGGCATTGGATCAGTGGGCCCGCCGGATCCGCGTAACAAATTAAAACTTCGGTCTCGACCTACTCTTCGTCGCCCTTTCCCATGCCATCCAAATGGGACTTGGCGGAGTGCATCACCCGCAGGGTAAAGAAAGTGAGCAGGCTGATCACAATCGCCACCTCCAGACGGTCGGTCGCCACGGCAAGCCCGATAGCACCGGTGGCCCACAGGCTCGCTGCCGTGGCCGTCCCTTGCACCCGCCCGACTTTCCCACCATCGGAGACACTTTTAAGAATCGCACCCCCGCCGATAAATCCCATGCCGGTAATTAGCCCCTCAATTACGCGGCCTTCGGCATCGGTGGAGGTCAAAACATCAAAACCCACCAGGGTATAACCGCAAGCCGCGACGGCCACCAAAGGGAAAGTTCGCAGACCCGCGGTGCGCTCATGCTTTTCCCTGTCCCAGCCAATGGGTAAAGCCAGCAGGTAGGCCACCGCCATATAGATGATGTGGTCTAATACCAGTAACCAGTCGACGTCCTTGAAGAGTTCCATCCATGCTCCTGCTCAAACCGGTGATTGACCGTTGCAGGCGAGTCTCGGAGTTAGACTGTCACCGGCACCTGCTGATCATCACGGCGGCCGCCGCGATTCCACCACTTCTCATGGAAATAGTAGGCCACGGTATTACAGGCAGGTTCCACCAGCGCCAGCGCACTGCCGACCCAGAAGTCACCAGTAAGTACGAAACCAACGGTGAAGGCGACAAGCATATGCACGATCGCGAAGCTACAGGTCTTTTTCATAGGAACCATCCTCAACTCGGGCTGATTAATTTTTAACCAGAACAACCAATATGCCTATTATTGAGAACGATTCCTATTTTTAAAATACAACCAGATCCATAGTCCTGATTAGAATGACCAATCGGTACTGCCATACCTTAACGCCCTCATCACGGTGTCGCCACTGCCAGAAACAGGATAAGCGTAGAAGCCGTCAGGTAGTTTGCTGTACCCAGAAAATTCCCCACTGCCGTTTCAGAAATAGCCGACTGTGTCGGCATAGCGGATCAGTTCGCTACCGTAGTTACCACCCCACTCGTAACCGTACCGACGCTCCGCGTCGATCGCCATAATGTCGTATTGCTTGATACCCGAGCGATCAGCGAAGAAACCCACATCCTGACCCAGGTCGTAAAACCGGTACCACATGGTGCTGCCGCTTCTACTCTGAATAGGGTTGTAGTTATCATCGTCGCTACCGCTGGGGCGTTTGACATAAGCGGTATCCGCAACCTGTACCACCGGGCTGTGGTACCAGGCCAGTGCGGCGCGCACGGCGGCTTCCACTTGTTCGGTCTGCGGCTGCGACATCAGGAAGGCCGTCACCAGCATGGATTCCTTGCCGCTCTTGGAGGGCAGTTCGTAATCCCGCGCACCGCGGGGCTCAAAGGTCACCGGGTCGTGCTGGGCACACCATACGGTTTTTGCATCCGCCTGGGCGATCTGCGCCCTCAGAATAAACTCCACTCCTTTTGCAATTGCCGCCTCCATACGCACACGCTGCTCGTCAGTAAACAGATCGCCGTTCAGTGGCACTTCCTCACGAACAGCGTGGTCGAGCAGGATGAGAACTCGTGCCATAGCCCCGTCGTTGAAGGTTACGTGGTTGGAATAGGTGGTGCCGGTACGCGCGGG
Organism: Microbulbifer sp. ARAS458-1; assembly: GCF_045348205.1. Classification (NCBI taxonomy): domain Bacteria; kingdom Pseudomonadati; phylum Pseudomonadota; class Gammaproteobacteria; order Cellvibrionales; family Microbulbiferaceae; genus Microbulbifer; species Microbulbifer sp. ARAS458-1. The sequence goes on from NZ_CP155838.1 coordinate 251,655, forward strand.
GTATACCTGCGGCCAGCCACCGCTCTCGTACTGCATGGTCAACAGAAATTCCAGCGCCTTGCGCGCTCCATCGCGATACTGACTGTCGCCACTACGCTGATAGACATCAGCGAGGAACATCAACTCGGTTACCGTGGCATCGTTATCGATGGTGCCCAACTCAATACCACCGGCGCCGGTCCAGCCAGAGCGTGGGCTACTGCCATTCCAGGGTGCATCGTAGGTAGACGCATCATTTTTGTAAAAGCCGCCGTGGTCCATCTGCCAGGTGAGAATATGCTCTGCCCGAGCCTCGTCCGCTGAAAGACTGCTCCCCAACCAGGATTTGTAATTGTCCAACTCACCGTAAATCGGGTTGCCGGATTGCGGCAGCATCGGTGCTTCGCCGCCAGAGGAGGAGCCACTGGATGCGTTGCCACCAGAAGAACTGGAAGAAGAACCGGAGCTCGATGACGAGCTACTGGAGGAATTGAACACCGGTGGATCCGCATCGGAACCACTGCTGCCGCCACCGCAGGCGCTCAACATAAGCGATAGGGCCATCGCCGCGGCAGGGAAGAAAATTTTCATTGGCATGGATTCACCTTTAAAACCAGCGGGCAGTGGTAATCCCAGTACCCACGGCAAAAAAAGCCCCGTAAGCGGGGCAATAATGGCAAATTGATTGAGAGGATCTTTAGAACTGTACGTTTACACCCAGCTGGTAAGTGGGGCCATACGTCTCGCTCAGGAACATCATGTTTCCGTTGGAATATTCGTTGCCCTCAAAATACTGAATGTTGCTCTCATCGGTGATATTCACCGCGTCGAGGTACAGTTTTACGTTGTCATTGACGTTGTAGGTCGCCTTGATGTCGTAGGTAATACCGGCATCCTGATAAACATCAGACCAGGCCGCGCAGTTCTGGGAATAGCCCAGAGCCGCGTCCGCAGCAATATCGTCAGCGGTACAGGAACCGATGCGCTTGAGGATTTCGCTGCGGTAGTTGGTGATGAAACGCACGGAGAAGTCGTTGTTCTCCCAACCCAGCGTGGTGTTGACGGTCACGTCCGCCTGCTCCGGCATGCGGATGCTTTCTGCACGCACGGAGTCACCCACGTCTGCCTCGGAGTGCAGCAGAGTGAAGTTGGACTGGATGAAGAAGTTTGCCAGCAGACCTTCAACAAAGTACTGGTTGTAGGTCACTTCCAGGCCGTAAACCTCTGCTCTGTCACCATTCAGGTAAGTCTGGGCGTTGGTCAGTTGCAGGTCGGATGGGATGTTAAACATAGTGACCTGATCCACCGGCAGGGTGTACGGCAGGTCTGCCAGGTTCAGGTTGGCACCGGCAACTTCAACGATAAAGTCATCAATCTGCTTGTAGAACGCTGCGCCCTGAATAAACAGGTTTTCACTGGCGTACCAGCCCAATGACACGTCGAAGTTAGTCGCGGTCATCGCATCCAGCTTCGGGTTACCGATTTCCAGTACGTTGTCCGCAGACATTGTCATGTTCTGGGATTTGTACGCATCGGTGAATTCGGCATCGGCGATTTCACCCTGCAGATCCGCCGGGCGGTCGGAACAGTTGTCGTCACCCAGGTTGGCCGCCGCATCGTAGTTACAGAAAATCACACGGTCGCGAACCTGCGCGTATGCACGCGCTTCGTCGAAGGACGGACGAGTAAACGAAGTCCAGATAGAGGCGCGCAGCAGCAAGTCTTCACGCAGCTCGTCACGGTAATGCAAGCTGGGGAAAAAACCGTCGTAGGAGTTGGAGGTATCATCCAGCGGTACAGCGATATCGAAAGATTCCAGCTGATCGGCACTCTCTTCGCGGTCGTTGCGGATAGAGAGGTAACCGGTGGAGTTGAAATCGGTTTTTTCGTAACGCACACCGGCAATCAGCGCCCCAGTTTCCGTCACCTGGAACTCACCCATGATGTAGGCCGCTGCGGTATCTTCAGTGATCTCGTAGTCGTTGCGGGTGCTTTCCAGCTCGCGCTGCTCCGGGTCGTAGCTGTCCGCAATCTGGCGAGTGGCGGCGATCAGACGCTCCGCTTCCGCTTCGGTAATGAACTCGTGGTCGAACAGGGGGTTATCCGACATAAAGGTTTCGAAGTCACCGAGACGCGCACCGGCGTTTTCAAGGCAGACTTCATCGCCGGCACAACCAGCCACACGCTTGTCGTTGGGCACAATACTTACGCGGTTTTTATCGCGGTTGCGTTCGCGGTTTTTGATACGGAAACCGGTCTTGATGTAGTTCACCGGGCCCATATCAAAATCTTTACGCAGGTTGGCCATGGCCTGATCGATGGTGTCCTCGCGGAAGCTGTCCTCCATAAACAGGTTGTCGTACAGCATATAGGGCTGCACAGTTTCACCATACTGGTAACCGGACGGACCAAAACCACCTACGTCTGGCACTTCCACACCACCGGCGAGATCACTCAACTGATCCGGGTGGACGATCTGGCCGTTCAGGTAATCTTCGCCGGTAGTGCCGAGGGCACTGAGTTTACGCGCGCGGAACTGTACGCGGCGGCCATCGGGAGAATCCTGAGTGGCGTTGGAATGGGACAACTCATAGTCCACGGTCCAGTTATCCCCAAACAGGTTTTCGCCTCCGAGGGAGAATACCTTGGTATCGCTCTCGGATTCCTGAATAAAGAACTGTTGCTGCAGATCCATACCACCGGTACCAAACACATTGTTATCCGGGTCGAGATAAACAACTTCGTCATCGCTCGCCTGACCCCAACGGTAGTACTCGCGCAGTGCGGTATCTTCGTCGGTGTAGACGGTATTACTGAAGCGCGCGTAGTACTTACTGTTATCGTTTGGACGGTACTCGAGATCGAATATACCAGCGATACGCTCGCGCTCGGCATTTTCCTGGCGATTCTGTAATTCGAACGGAATCAGCATCGGGCTATCAGCGCCATCCAAAGTGATGTAACGCGGCAGGCTGGTATCGTGTGCCCGCGATTCGTAGCCTTCCGTCACGCGGTTCTCGTAGGACAGGGAGTAGCTGAAACCAATGGTTTCGTCGGCAAATATATTAGTGCCCTGCAGGGTCAGCTTGGGGGAGGACTCTCCGCTCTGCTCCTGGAAGGCACCCTGAGCACGCAGCTTAATGGTGTCTTCGCCACGGTCCAAGGCTGAAATCGTGGTGACGTTTACACTACCACCGATAGAGTTCAGATCCATATCCGGAGTGAGGGACTTGAGCACTTCGATGGACTGCAGTACATCTGCGGGCAAGGCATCAAGGGAGAAGCCGCGGCTCTCACTATCCGCGGCACCACCGCCGCTATTGGCCATTTCAGAACCGTTCATCTGTACGGATACGAAGCCCGGGCCGAGACCACGCAGGTTGATAAATTTACCTTCACCCTCGGAGCTCTGCAGGGTAATACCCGGCAGACGTTGCAAGGATTCCGCCACATTCTGGTCCGCGAAATTACCGGAATCGTCCTGGGTAATGACGGAACTAAATACGTCTTTATTGCGCTCCGCCTGACGGGCATTGAGCTCAGCGCTCTTAACACCTTCGACATAGACTTCTTCAATTGAAAAATCTGAAGGAACTTCTGCCTTGCTTTCTTCCACTTGCTGATTTGCTTCTTGAGCCATCAGGCTGGTGGAAGCTGCCATGGCGATGGCCACGGCGAGAATCTGTTTTTTATAAGTCATTTTGACTCTCCCATCGGTTTTATGCGGCCTGCTGGTTTTTACGCTCAGACCGTTCGATGTTTTTTATCGCGGGCCGCATCAAACCTACGGCCCGCGAGTTCCCCTGTTGGATTACTGGTAGCTCACCTTGAAGTTATCGATGACAACAGCCTTGTCTTCCGTGCCGCTGTCGCAGCGAATTTGCAGGAAGGAATTGGCTGTACCGATATGCGCATCCGGATCGCTGGTAATGGTGACAGTGCCTTCAGGCTGGTCGCCATCGGCCATCACGGCGGCGTATGCTTCAAACACTTTAGAGTCACCACCATGCATGGACTTGCCAGAGCTGGAGGTGTTGTTGTCCACATACACCTGGCACTTACCGCTATCCAGTGACACGTTGGGGTTTTCCACCACGTCGAAGCTGATTACGTAAGGTTTGCTCAAGTCCAGGTCGCCACGGCCTGCGGTATCAGTTTCCGCAGTATCGGTACCGTGCAGGGCATCACCAATGGAGAAGCGTGCGTTGTGCAGCGCGAGGGTGCCGCCGGCAACAGTGATCCGAGAACCGCCACTGGTTACATTGAACATCGGCTTGCTGGCGTCGCCAGACTGGGCACGATAGGCCGCGTCGAAGAAGTTGGTATCCTCGGTATCGGAGTCTTCAACCAGACCTACACCGTTGAAGTTTTCTTCGAATGCAGCGGAAGCATCGGCACCGGCGTACACATCCAGCTCACCGATTCCGCCAGGCAATTCGCCGACCAGCTGATCAGCCGCAACTGCTGCTGCCGCATTGTCACTCCAAACCAGCCAATCGAGGTTGGCATGGAAGGCACTACCGGAACCTTCACCGATGCGGAACAGGCTTGCAGAGCCACCAGAGCGGCCCGGGCCCGTAAAGTTGCCCACTTCGACGCCGTCGCGGTAAACCACCGCATTGATATTGTCAGCACCTGCAGCCGGATCATTCACGATGAAACTGATCTGGTAGGTGTGATAGCCGTCAGAGAAGTCGAGGTCGCCAACTTCTGCAGTCTCTTCACCGGCGAGGAATTTCTCGATCTGAATTTTTCCAGAGTCCGGACGCAGAATGGCCTTCATACGACGGTCATCGATGTGCGTCTCGATTTCGAAACCGCGCGCACCCTGGCTTTCGGCCTTGGCATTATCGATGCGCGCAACCCAGGTGAAGTGCTTCGGATAAGCGCCATCGGCGACGATGCCATCCAGGTCACCCACTGGCTTGGTTTCGCTGTCGCCATCGAGGGTATCCAGCTCCATGATCCCCTGTGGGCTCACTTCGAACCATTTCAATTCTTCATCCGCGAAGGAGAAATTGGTCTGCTCGCTGCCGTTGATTACAACTGCTCCAAGGTCACCCGGGTGAGTACAACCGTCGTAAACACTCCAGATAATGGCGTTGGTTGCGGAAGGATCAACAGAGGTGGTCGGAGTACAGTTGTCGCCAACCGGAGCTTCCGGAGTTCCGGTCGCAGAGGCACTCCATTCGCTCGGGCCAACGTTGTTTACACCGCGTACCCACACGTAGTAGGTGGTACCGTTTTCCAGCTCGGTCAGAGTGGTCGAGGTCTCGGTCAGGCCAGACATTACTTCCGCAGCAGACACATCGTCAGTAGTGCCATAGGCGAGATCATAACTTGCCGCTCCCAGCACAGAGCCCCAGCTCACCGCCATTTGGGCGTCGGTGGCAAAGGTGGTCGGCGCTTTCGGCGCATCTGGAACCACGGCGGGCTCAAATACGGTACAGGCTGGCAGGTCAGCCTGGCCATCTTCGCTCTGCTTCTCGATCAGAAGGTCATCGATAATTGCGGTACCGCCACTGGATACACGCAGCTGCAGGAAAGAATTCTGGGTACCGATCACAGCGTCCTTGATATCGACAACATCGCCACCGGCCTGCAGGTAAGTTTCTCCAGGAATATTGATCACCACACGCTCACCAGGAACAAGAGAGCCGGTCTCTACATCGAAAATACGCGAGCCCAGTGAGCCACCACCGTGAATGGAGTCAGCCTCGGAACTGGTGTTGTTATCTACGTAGATCTGGGTTTTGGAGCCCGATCCGCTGGCAGATGCCACACAGAAAGAAATGCGGTAGGGCTCGGAAAGGTCCAGTTCACCCCAGCCTGAGCCGCCGTCGGAACCAGGAGTGGAGTCTTTCTTGGGATCTTTCCCATCTGCAGCCATATCAGACAGAGTCTGGCCAATACTGAAACGCGCGTTGCTGATCAGCAGGGAGGCATCGCCAGCATCGCTGACGATCCCCAGGCGTTCTTTGTTATCGACCGTGATCTCCATGCTGGGATCGTCCTGGTCGAAGAAACAGCAGGTGGGATAGTAGAGAGCGGGACGCGCATCTTCGTATTCACTGCTATCAGCAGTGGCCAGCGCCTTGTAGTTGGGACTGAAGAAATCGATGGTGTCGCTCTGATCAAACCCGGTGTATTCACCAAAGTTTTCCACAAGCGGAAGCGGCGTGTTGCTGATTCCGCTCTCTTCCGGCGGTACAACCACCACCGGTGGTGGTTCAGGCAGGTCGGCGATATCGCCCTCCCCTGCAGAACTGCTACCACCGCCGCCACAGGCGGTCAGTGTCCCCATAATGCACAGCGCGAGTGCGGACTTTGCCCAAGGTAAAGGTTTCATGCTCACCCCTTCTCTCTCATTGTCGTCGTTATTCTTATGAGTCCGGATACTTCAGTCGGATGCCGCGCCGTTAGAATTGTTGTGCGCGGTAGCCACCCAGACCCAGCCAGATACTTATTGGTTAGACAATGAAACCAGATTGGTTAGGCATATACAACCATTTGTACCAACTAAGCGCTGCAGTTATTGACACATCTGCCTGACCGGAAGAATTTGGCGCAATAGCGAATGTTTTTTGAGCAAATCTGACGGGTTAACGGGTACAGGAGTTTTCACACCTACCGCAAATTGGGTGGTTAATAGACGCAATGGCGACCTGGAACCTGAGAATTGGCTTGTCCAAAAAGGTAGCCATTTCGCCATTCTTTGGTTGATTGAAGCTGACTTTCTCTGTACCGCTAAACAGAAAAACCCACCCGCCCTGAAGAGCGGATGGGTTTTGGTTCTGTGTGATGGAGTTACATCGGCGCCTTTACTGGCAACTTGCACCACCGAGACCAATCACATAATTCTGATCATTGGCCAGCGGAGAGTTGAACGGGATATGCCCGTCTTTACCTGCGGTGGCAATAATGTAATCCGCCTGCGCCTGGCCCGCCGGGCGACCTTGTGCAGCGATCACATTGCGAGAGGCCTGTGAGTAGTTCTGCGAAAGATCCGATACGGAACCGGAGCTGTCACTGATGGTGTACACCAGAGACGAATCCAGGTTACACGCGGCATCGGAGAACCACACCTTGCTGCCTTCGCTGCGGAAGTTTCCACCGTCCACATCGCGGGCCAGCTGCTCGCCGCGCTCATTCAACGCCTGTACCACGTCATCCTTTTCCTGGAAGTCGCGATTCATCATGAAGGTGTTGTCTTCCCACAGCACCGTCGCACCCACACGCACACTCAGGATGTCCTTGCGATAGTTCATAAAGAAGTTATCAAACATGTGTGAGGTGCCGCGACGGATCAGCGGGATACGACGCAGGGTGTTACCCAGGCTGTTGTAGTGATCGTCGGTGGTGATAAACGCGTTGTGATGCATGGTGGTGGTGATCTGCTCGTTGATGGTCCGAGAGTCACTGGAACCGTGCAGAGAAGCGCGCTTCACGTTGATCAGCTTGTTGAAGGAAATAGTGATGTCGTAGGCACCCACTTTCACATCAAACGCCGCGTCACCGGTGGTATCGAAGGTGTTCTTGTGAATCCAGATGTCGTGGGACGCACCGGTATTGCGGATCATGTCCGGGTCGAGGCCGTGGTCCTCAACGTGACCGGCACCGCGGAAATCCAGGTGAGTCAGGATCACGCTCTGCTCGGTTTCCACCGGCTGACCGCTGCTGTCGGAACCGATGGCAAAACCGTTGAAGCGGAAGTAACCGTTACTGAAACGTCCGTCGAGTGTTTTATTGGAGCCGATCTTCGCATTGCGGATGGGCAGATCCTTGTCGTCCAGACGGTTGTTGAAAAACTCCGACAGACAGGAATCACCGGATAGACCATTGCTGGAACACCAGCTGCGGAAATCGCGACACTGGGCTTCGCTGCCGTTGATCGCAGACTGCACGGAAGAGTCGCCACAGAAATTGCGATGCATGGAGATTTCGGTTTCGTTGGCAAAATCAAATTTGTCGAACACGATCCAGTTGTGCTCGTCGCCGGTGATGGCGTCGAGAATCTGCTGCTCAACCGGAACACTGCTGTTCTTGGTGATTACCGTCAGCTTGCTGTTGCCGTTGGGATCGTAACCACCCATCGCGTTTTCACCGTAACCCACCGGACGACCAAGGGTTTCATACAGACACTGCACAATCTTCTGATCGGTATCCAGCACGGAAGAATCGCGCCAGTTTACGTTCGGGTCGGTCGCTAGCGTATAGCACGCGTTGCTGATGCCACCGGAGGACGACCCGCCGGATCCGGAACCAGAACCACTGCCTGAGCTGCTACTGGAGCTACTAGACGAGGAACTGCTACCGCCGGAAGAGCCGGAACCGCTACCACCGGAAGAAGAGCTTGAAGAAGAACTGCTGGAGCCGCCACCACCGGATGAGGAGCTGCCGCCACCATTACAGTCGCCTGCACTCGGGGCGGCACCAGAAATGGAAAGGCTGTCGATATTCGCGAGGCCACTGCTACCGGTCGCTTGCAGGCGGATTTCGTTGTAGCCCGCATTCAGCCACACGGTCACGGAACCGCTGTCAGCGTAGTTACCCCAGGCACCGGTGCCTGGCAGACTGACGTTAGTCTGCGCACCGTTATTCACCAGCACAGATCCCGGGCGGTCACTACTGCCATTGGCGTAACGCCACTGCAGGGTGTAGTTACCCGCTGCCGGCACCACCACGGACCAGTCGACACCCATTCCGCTTTCGTTGTCGGTGTTGGCATAGCCGCTACCGGTATAGCCGCTGTGTTCGGATTCCACCGCGCCGTCCACAGCACAATAGCCCGCTTCAGATTCCTGCAGAACTAACGTAGATGGTATACCGCCGCCCCCGGAAGAGCTTGATGAAGAAGAGGAGGAAGACGAGCTGCCGCCACCAGAGGACGAGCCGCTGCCGCTCGCGTTATAGACTTCAAACTCGGTAATCTGCGGTGCACTGCTGGCACTATCAATCATTAAGTTGACTTTATCCATACTGACATCGCCAACATAAACCTGCAACGCGGAACCAATGCCATTTCCGGAGGCAAGCTCAGCACCGGTATCGTTATTTACCAGACGCCAACGCTGCACATTGCTACCGATTTCGCGGATCACGACCGTATTGAAATCACCGCCGAAGTTTTTCACCGAGATTCGCTCGCCACTTGTGGAGCTCGGTTGCCAGTAGCTGCCCAGATCGCCGTCCACGGCGTTACCGTAGCTGCTGCCACCGCCTTTACTGGACCCGTCGGCGTCGCCCGATAACGCGAGGTTTGGCCCCAGATCTCCGCCACCGGAACTGGACCCGCTGCCGCCGGACGAAGAGGAACTACTGCTAGATGATGACGAGCTACCACCAGAACTGGAGCCGGAGCCGCTGCCACCGGAAGAGCTGGAGCTGCTGGAACTGGAGGAGCTGACCGAACAGCTGCTGTCTGCTACCAGGTTCCCTTTGTTCGCGCCCGCAGTAGAGGCCACCACTTGCGGCACCAGGTTGCCATTACATAGTTGATAACTGTATGGAATGTTGATGGAGGTGGTGGACGTCGGATTCGGGCCGGCCGGGTGGTTGTCATCGCCGTCTTCCGTCCAGGTAATATTGGACCAGATGTTGCCACTGACTTCCCAGTAACCCATATCATTGGTATAGAAAGTACCGAGCGGATCCTTCGAGTCCTCGAAGTAATTATTTTCTGCTTTTATTTTGCCGCCGATACGAGGGTTCATACCGGATTTATTGATGCCCACATAGTGATTGTTATAGGCATGCGCAGTTGCGCCGCGTAATAACGGGGTACGGGAATCAATGTTCTGGTAGAGATTGTGGTGGAAGGTAACCGGGCCATTATTGGTATCGCCATCGCTGGAACCAACGAGACCACCGCGACCAGAATTCCGCAGAATACTGTAAGAAAGGGTCACGTATTTTGTGTCCGCTTTCATATCGAACAGAGCATCGTAACCATCACTCTCGCCACCCTGCGCCTCGAGGGTCAGGTGATCCGCCCAAACATTGTAAACGCCACTTTCCATACCAATGGCATCACCACCGTTGGAGGTGGGAGAACCGGATTTTTTCACATTCCGCACATGGAGGTTCTGCAGAATGATGTTGGATGCGTTGCGCAGGTGAATTCCCAGCTCATCGAACAGCGCGCCGTTGCCAACACCGATGATGGAGATATTACTGACGTCCTTGATTTCAATCTTGTCGTCGGCGGTGTTACAGCTATCGCCGGACACCTTGCTGGTGTTGCCGTGATTGATGGTGCCTTCGACGTGAATGATGACGGGGGTGTCGTCGGATGCCCGGTTACACAGGGCCTCGTGAATCTGGGTACCGGTAGTGGCATACACTATATTGCCACCGGCACCGCCAGTAGTGCCGCCATTTAATGTGGCATACCCCGTGGCCTGAGCGGAGACATCCGCGGCCGCAAAGGTGCCCAGCAATGTACTCAACATTGCTGCTCTCTTCAGCTTGATTTGCATGTGACCTTCCATTGTTATTTTTACTGTTGATCAAGACGATCGGTCACAGAGTGAGCCCCGGGGATACTGCGAGCAGGGAGGGGTGGACCAATCATCATCGCTGTGGGCGGCAGAAACTGCGGGGGCCGCCCGATATTTGGCCAAATCGGCTTATTTAGCCAAAGCTCTATATTCTTATTAATTGGCAATACCAAATATCAACACCGAGGTTACCATAGTATTTAATACTGTAAAGCCCATCCAGAAACCTGTTAGACCAATTCGCGAAAATGTGCACTATCGCAAGTCGTCGGCGAGGCCACAGGGTACCGGCAGGCAAAAAAAAGCCGGGCTAAAAAGCCCGGCAATGCCATCCTGATGATGATGCGAGGAAATCAATGAAACAAAATGCCGCCTACTTAAATTGAGTAACAGGTGAGGAGAACCTCACCACTGAAGTTACTCGATCAATCCCAGCGCGCGCGGCAAGAACTCGCTGATTGCCGGCACCAGGGTAACCAGTGCCAGTACCACGAACATCATGAGGTACATGGGCAACAGCGGGCGTATCAACGCTGTGATTGAAGTTTTGGAAATACTGGCCCCGACAAACAGCACACTGCCCACCGGCGGTGTACACAGGCCGATACACAGGTTCAGGATCATCACGATACCGAACTGCAGCGGGGACATACCCAGCTCCATCACTACCGGCAGGAAAATGGGGGTAAAGATCAGTACCGCCGGGGTCATATCCATAAAGGCACCCACAGCGAGAAGAATCAGGTTAATGGTCAGCAGGATCAGCAGCGGGTTGTCACTCAGGGTGATCAGCGCCTGGCTGATGGTCTGCGGAATATTCTGGTAAGACATGATCCAGGACATGGCCGAAGACGCGGCGATCAGAAACATCACAATCGCAGTAGTCTCAACGGACTTGGTCAGCAGTGCCGGCAGCTGGTCCAGCTTCACTTCCTTGTACACCACACAAGACAGCAGCAAGGAGTAAAGCACTGCAATGGCACTGGCCTCAGTCGCGGTGAAGAAGCCACTGATGATGCCGCCGATCACGATAAAGATCAGGAACAGGCTGGGCACCGCATCCACGGTTTTCTGCACCGCTTCTTTCAGGGTGGGCTTTTCACCCACCGGGTAGCCTTTGGCTTTCGCCCACAGCCCGCACACCATCATCAGGCCAAGCGCCAGCAACAGACCCGGCAGGTAGCCGGCGATAAACAGCGCGGCGATGGACACACCACCGGAGGCCAGGGAGAAGACGATGAGAATATTGCTCGGCGGAATCAACAGGCCGGTGGTGGACGAAGCCACGGTCACCGCGGTGTTGAAGTTCTTGTCGTAACCCGCCTTGGTCATGGACGGAATCATAAAACCGCCGATGGCCGAAGTGGCCGCGACCGCAGAACCGGAGATGGAACCGAACAGGGTGCAGCTGATGATGTTCACGAACGCCAGGCCGCCGGGGAGCATACCCACCAACACCTTGGCGAAATCGATAATGCGCCGGGCGATACCGCCGCTGCCCATCAACATGCCGGAGAAAATAAAGAACGGAATGGCGAGCAGCGCGAAACTGTCGATGCCGCTGGCCATACGCTGGGCCATGGTGATCATGGCCGGATCAAAATCGATGGTGCACAGCATGGTGAGCACGGTGGCCGCACCAATACTGATGGAAATGGGCACATTAAGCGCGAGAAGGATCAGAAAACTGACCAGCAATACCAGAACTGCAACTTCCACGATGACTCTCCTCGCTTAAGCTTCGACGGCAGCTTCGGGCTGCTTTTGTTTTTGTTTGGTTTCTGCATCGGCTACAGAAGCGTTTGCGTCGTCGGTGCCATCTGTACCTTCCATATAAGAATGCACTTCGGAATCAAACTCGCAGGGCAACTCTTCTTTTGCAGTGACCAGCTCGGTCAGATGATCGATGGAGAAGAGACAGATCAGCAGGCCGGACAAAGGCAGCACGCTGTACACGTAACCCATGGGCAGGTTCAGCGCCGCGGAGGTCTGCTCCAGCTCGAAGGTGAGCAGCATCAGCTTGGCACCGCCGTAAACCATCGCCAGCGCGGCGAAGGCAAAGCACACCAACACCACAAAAATCTGCAGCGCGCGGCGCTTGGCACCGTGCAACGCATTGCTCAGCAGGTCGATACCCAGGTGGGATTTTTTACGATAGGCGTAGGCGCCACCCAGCAGACCAATCCACACCAGCAGGTAGCGCGCCACCTCTTCGGTATAGGAGCTTGGCTGCATGGGCAGGAAGCGGGTAAGTATCTGCCAGGTCACGTCCAGCACCATCAGTGCCAGCAGCGTACCGAGTACAAAGCCCAGGGCCTTTTCAATTTTCTGCATCATCTTTGCCTTCCACTTTTATTTTTTTAGTGGGCTTTTCTTCAGGAATTAATTAACGGCTTTGATCTGATCCAGCAGATCGCCAACGTCGGTGCCCTTGTAGCTGTCGTGCAGCGGCTTCACCGCGTCGATGAAGGGCTGCTTGTCCGGGTAGATCACTTCCACACCGGCGGCCTTCACCGCAGCCAGGGATTCCTCGGTGGATTCCTGCCACAGCTTGCGCTGGTAGGCCACGGCTTCATCGACCGCCTCATTCAGCCACTCCTGCTGCTGCGGCGTGAGCTTGCTCCATACCTCGGTGCTGATCAGCAGCAGGTCGGGCACGTAGGTGTGCTCGTCCAGGGTGTAGTACTTGGAAACTTCGTAGTGCTTGGAGAGATAGAAGCTCGGCGGGTTGTTCTCGGCACCGTTGACCACACCCTGCTGCAGCGCGGTGTACAGCTCGCCCCAGCTCACCGGGGTAGCGGCACCGCCCAGGGTGTTGACCATCTTGATCGCGGTCTGGCTGTTCTGAACGCGGATCTTCTGGCCGTTCAGGTCTTTCGGGGACTGCACGGCGATATCGTTCATGTAAAAGGAGCGACTGCCCGCATCCAGGTAACCCAGGCCGCGCAGGCGCGCGCGCTCACAGGCAAGCAGCAGATTCTTGCCAATCGGGCTCTGTAGCACATTCCAGAAGTGTTCGGAATCTCGGAATACATAGGGAAGGTTGAACACCTTCATCTCCGGCACAAAGCCCTCCATGGGGCTGGCGGAGACCTTGGTCATGGCCAGGCTGCCGATCTGCAGCAGCTCGATCAGCTCGCGCTCGCTGCCCAGCTGGCCGCCGGAGTAGATATCGATACGCATGGTATCGCCGGACAGCTCCCGCAGGCGCTCATCCATAAATACCATGGCTCGGTGTACTGAGTGCTGCTGATCCAGTGAGTGAGCCAGCTTCAGTGCCACCTGCTCATCTTTGAATCCGCAGCTGGCCAGCGCCAATGCCGCGGTCGACAACGCGATCGCCGCGAGGGTACGCAGCGCCTTTCTCTTTATTATCATCATTGCTACCTGTGGGCTTTTGGTACTTGGTACAGGTTCTATCTATTTATTTATTGTTCTGATTTGCCGCTTGGCCCTGTGGCTTGCCCACAAAGCCATTATGGCAGACCGCATTGGTCATACCATGTTACCGATATCGGTAAGGGGGCGCAACGGGCAATCCCTGCCAGCCCCCGCAGCACCTCACGCCCTACCAGCGGGATTTGGCGCGAGATACCACATTACACGTTACCTCCAAGAAAGGAAGCCTGTTTTTTGATCAAGCTGAAGGAGCCCCCTGCGCCGGAGCAGTAACAGCGCGCTTGCCGCTCAATTCCGCGAGCTGCTCCAGAGTTTTCCCTTTCGTTTCCGGCATCAGCTTCACGGTAAACAACAGCTGCAGCACCATCATGAAGGCAAAAAACATGAAGATCTGGCCAGGCTCAAACTGCGTCAGGAAGTAAGGCATCAGCAGAGTAATCGCCGCTGCCAGCACCCAGTGTGTACCTGTCCCCACCGATGTCCCTTTCGACCGAACCGAATTGGGGAATACTTCTGCGATAAATACCCAGATCACCGCGCCCTGGCCAATCGCATGGGAGGCAATAAAAGCAAACACAAAGAACACCACCAGCATCCCACCTGTTCCCGTGGAAAATGCCCAGGACACAACGGAAAGGGAAAGGATGTAACCCAGCGAACCAATAAACATCAGGGTTTTCCGCCCCGCCTTATCAATCAGGTAGAGCCCCGCCATGGTAAACACGAGATTAACCAGCCCCACACCAGCGGTAGACAACAGCGACGTACTCGCGTCCAGTCCTGCCAATTCAAACACCCGTGGCGCGTAGTAGATAATGAAGTTGATTCCGGAAATCTGGTTAAATGCCGCAAGCAGAAACACCAGCAGGATTGGAAACAGGTAGGTGCGAGAGAACAGGTTGTCTTTACTCGCGGTCTGCGCTTCGGCCTCGATCTCACGCACCAGTACGCTACTGTCTTTTTCGCCAAGCTCATCGAATATCACTTTGGCTTTCGCCGTTTCGCCGCGGTACAAGATCAGCCAGCGAGGGCTCTCAGGCATTCTGAAAACCATCAATAAATAGATAAGGGCCGGGATCGCCTCTACGCCCAACATGATCCGCCAATCGTGTTCACCAATACCGGACAGAAGGTAATTGGACAAAAAAGCCACCAGTATCCCGAACACAAGCTGGAACTGATAAGTCGCAACAAGGCGACCGCGACTTTCAGCCGGTGCTATCTCCGAGATATAAGCCGGCACGGCAACAGATGAGATACCCACACCTATGCCACCAATAAAACGAAGTACAGCGAAGCTATAAGGATCCGGGGCAATGGCTGAACCAAGGGCCGATACAAAATACAGAACGCCGATCAAAATCAGCGTCGCCTTTCGCCCGTATTTATCGCACGGGTAATTTCCGGCCAAGGCGCCAATCACGGTCCCCCACAGGGCCGATGACATAATGAACAAACCATGGAACAGCGGACTGGTATCCCAAACACGCTGAATGGGCTGGTCAGCACCAGAAATGACTGCGGTATCAAAACCGAACAGAAACCCTGCGACCGCTA
This sequence comes from Microbulbifer sp. ARAS458-1, assembly GCF_045348205.1. Taxonomy (NCBI): domain Bacteria; kingdom Pseudomonadati; phylum Pseudomonadota; class Gammaproteobacteria; order Cellvibrionales; family Microbulbiferaceae; genus Microbulbifer; species Microbulbifer sp. ARAS458-1. The sequence continues at coordinate 267,089 of NZ_CP155838.1, forward strand.
CCGTAATCGACCAAAATGTTATTTTATTCATCGCCGAATCCTTATTATAAATTTTTCAGGGCATAGATTACGCCGCGTAACTCCGCCAGTCCCTTTAGCCGTCCCACATAGGAATACCCCGGTTTAACCCCCTCCTTTTGCGCCTCATCAAGCAGCAGGTGACCGTGGTCGGGTCGCATTGGAATCTGAATTCCGTGTGCGCGCTCGGCATCAAGCAGCACCTTGATCAGGCCGACCATATCGTTATCGCCATTCAAGTGTTCAGACTCATAGAACGATCCGTCCGGCTCGCGAATCACATTGCGCAGGTGCACGAAATAAACCCGGTTCGCAAACTCATCCACCATACCGGGTAAATCGTTGTCCTCTCGTGCGCCGTATGAACCTGCGCACATGGTCAGCCCATTGGACGGGCTTGGCACCGCCTGGAGCAGTTTGCGCGCATCATCCTGGGTTGAGACAACCCGCGGGAGGCCAAAAAGACTGAAGGGGGGGTCATCAGGGTGGATACAGAGTTTGACACCATACTGCTCAGCGACCGGGATCACCGCTTCCAAGAACTGGAACAGGTTGTTGCGCATCCCTTCATTGCCGAGCTTGATGAACTCCTCAATCGCCAGCCGAATGCCTTCACGATCATAAGAGCCTTCACCGCCGGGTAAGCCCGCGATGATATTCGCCTCAAGCTGCGTCTGCTCGTACGGGCTCATTTTGTCGAGGCGAGCTTTCGCCTGTTCGATCAGTTCGGGGCGGTAGTCACTTCGAGCATTTTCACGCTGCAATATGAAAACGTCGTAAGCCACAAAGTCGGTCATTTCAAAACGCAGCGCATAGGCTTTGTTGGGAAGCTGGTAGCTGAGGTTGGTTCTTGTCCAGTCGACCACAGGCATAAAGTTGTAGCAGATCGTTTTTACTCCGGCCTTACCGGCATTGGCGATCGACTGCTTGTAGTTTTCGATATGCTGCTGGTAGTTACCGCTTCGCGTCTTGATATCGTTATGCACAGGGATACTTTCGATCACTGTCCACTCAAGACCCGCGCCCTCGATCAACGCCTTTCGCTGCTCAATAGCTTCCAGCGGCCACAGTTCACCTGCGGGAATATGGTGCAACGCCGTAACTATCCCGCTGGCTCCCGCCTGGGCGATCTTTTCCAGACTGATGGAATCATCAGGCCCAAACCAACGCCACGTCTCAATCATGTACCCACCTTACTTAACTTCCGTTTATTTTTTATTCAATTTTGGCCTTACCGGATATCCGAGATAGTAGAGTAAAGGGGTTGGCCTGGCAACAAAGGGCTCATTTTTGCCGCCCAACCGAGGCATATGGCGCCATAATGGCGAAAAAATCCACAGCAAACCCTACTTTCCCGAGGTAATCCTGCAACTTTTCTGCAACAGCTCCCGAGAGAACCCCTTAAAGAAAGGCCGTTTAGCGGCCGGTTTCCACAAAAATTTCCCAAAAGGCGCTCCACCGGCTGGTCCGGACAAACCAAAACTGGACGAAACAAAAGCAAATCTGCAAATTTTGCGAATAGGCTCACCTCCGGCATGACCAAATAGTGGTATTTTGCGCCAAATGTCCCTCGAGATGCTCATTTTCGGTTGACTATCTAGCAGTTCGCTGGGTAGCCTCCCTATCCGGTCATGCCAGATATGTAGCGGTGCGTAGTTTCAGGGCAGGCTCCAATAAACCTATAAAAGGGATAAAAATAATGAGAGAGAAACTAACCATGACGACCAAAGGGTCGCTTTCAATCCTCGCGTTGGCGGTCACATGCGGGCTTCCTTCTCTTGCGACGGCACAAACGGACCAGGACGAGCAAGGCAGCCAGGGGGCGTCATCTGAAATCGAAGAGGTCGTCGTCCAGGGGTTTCGCAAGAGCCTGAATGACTCACTAAATGCCAAACGAGACTCGACTGAGCTAAAAGACGAAATCCACTCTGAAGATATCGGCAAATTCCCCGACCTCAACCTCGCCGAAGCAATGCAGCGGGTGGCCGGCGTCGCCATTCGCAGAGATAACGGCGAAGGGGTAGAAGTGGAGCTGCGCGGACTCGGATCGCAATACACCAATACCATGCTAAATGGCCTGCCCATCGCCACCGCGTGGAATGACAACCGCGGCGCCGCCCTCGATAACTTTGCCTCAGAATTGTTTTCTCGCGTTTCCATTGAAAAAACTGCCTCGGCCAAGCAGGTAGAAGGAGGCATTTCGGGCGTTGTGAATATGCGGAATGCGCGCCCCTTCGATTTCGATGAAGGCCTCTCAATCACGACGAGCGCACAGGGCGGCTACAACACCCAGGCTGAAGAGTTTGATCCTCGCGGCACCTTCATGGTCAGCAACACATTCGACACCAATAATGGGCGTTTCGGTGTACTTGTAGGTGCGTCCTACTCTGAGCGCAGTGTTCGAATTGATGGCTGGGAAACCCAGGATTGGGGTTCGCGCGCGGCGGATACCATTCGCGGTTTTGAATTTGCCAACGGCAACCGCTCGGGTATGCAAAGTAGTACCTGGGACACTATTGCCAATGATCCCGACGACCTGATTCCGGACGACACAACAAGCGGAGAGCTGGAACAGGTAATCTTCCCCCGCCTACAGCGCACAGACTTGATCTACGGCGACCGCGAACGGTTGGGAACGGTACTTTCCCTCCAGTGGGAAGCGAACGCGGATATGGTTGCCAGTTTCGATTGGCTCCACTCTGAACTGGACGATTTACTCTACCGCGAGAATATTGACGCCGAAGTACGCAATGCAACAACGCTGGACCCAGTCAATATTGTTGCAGACTCCGCGGGTTACCTGGTCACCGGCACCCTGGAAAATGTAAATCGACGCAGTGAAAGCCGTCGCTTTTTCGATTTCCAGGAGTTCGACCAGTATGTGGGTGAGCTGAACTGGCAAGCCACAGAAAGCCTGAATCTGAATTTCAAGGCGGCGTACAACGAATCAAAGTACGAACAGCGTCATTTAACCTTTCTCTCTTCAGCAAACGGCACTACTGCCACGTTTGATTACTCGGCCAACTCGGATATTCCCAGCGTTATTTCCAGTGTCGACCTTACGGATCCGGCGAATTTTGAGTTAAGTTCCATTCGCGCCGAACCACAGGACCGGGGCACTACGAATACCAGTTTCCACTTTGATGGGGAATGGGGGGATGACAGCTCGCGCCTCGACTTTGGTATGGCCTGGGATGAGTTCACCTACTACAACATCCGCTACCGCCGCAATGCTTCCGCAGACTCATTCACCGACCAGTGGGTAAACGGCACTACACCAACTTCCGAGCAGGTCAATCACGTCCTTCCAATTAAGGACTATGCATCTGATTTCAATAACCCTGATGGGGCAGTACTCTCTTGGGTGGTCACAGACTGGGCAGCGGCGGATGCACTAACCCAGAACGGTCTCGACGCGATGCTAATGTCTGGCTGGCCCGAGGACGCCTATATTCCCGAGCTAAAAGAATCCAACCTGGCATTCTATACCCAGTACAACGGGCGCTCTCAATTGGCCGGTCGCGAGCTTCGTTTCAATACCGGCATCCGTGCCATTAAAACGGACCAGGCGACCCGTAACATTTCAAATACCGGTGCACCGGTCGCTATTGACCGTGAGTATTGGGATTACCTCCCGTCATTCAACCTCGCTTGGGATGCTCGAGAAGACGTAGTCGCGCGCCTGTCCGCTGCGCGCGCCATGACACGCCCGGATCTCGGACAGCTTGAGGGCACCACCTCAATAACCAGTGATTTTTTGGTCAGCAACGACAACCCCAGACTCTCTCCCTTCTATTCCGATCAGATCGACCTTGGTGTCGAGTGGTACTTCGCGCCCGAGTCCGTTCTGTCTCTGAATCTGTTCCACAAGCAACTTAGCGGCTTTGTAGAGCGAGATCTGGTGGAAGGACCATTCCGAGATTCCGGTATTGATATCGGCAGCCTTGATCCGGATATCTACAGAGGCCTCACTCCCGACACCACGGTGACATACTCCACATTCGTCAACTCTGACGAAACGCGGGAAATGACCGGCTATGAGTTCGCATTCCAGATGCCGTTTGATGAGCTTCTGCCCATCAACGGGTTTGGCACCATGGTGAACTACACCCACATCAATTCATCTGACATTACCTACAACACCGCACTTGGAGAACTGGTGGACTCCATTGTCGGCCTATCCCCGGATGTCGTGAACGTACTCGCATACTACGACCAGAATGACTGGGCGCTGCGCGCATCCTATAACTATCGCTCCGCGTTTACCGAATCGGGTTGCTGCCGTAACAATCAGCCGCTATTGCAAACCCGCGAAGATCGCGAGCAGGTAGATCTCACTGCGCTTTACCGCCTGAATGACAATGTATCAATCAGTCTGGAAGGGCTGAATGTGACCGGTGAAAAGCAGTACACCGCATTTGGCGACCGACTGAATCGCTGGATCAGCTCCGGCACCCAATACATGTTGAGTGTCAGAGCCAGTTTCTAAAACTGCAGCACGAGCAGTGCAATTTCAGGAATCTCACGCAGTATTCCTGAAGTTGCACTCTTCATTCTTAACGAAAAATCAGAAGCGGTATGGCGCTGGTTATAGAAAGAGAATAAAAAATGAGAGAGAAGCTACCAGTCAAAACAATGGGGTCACTGTCCCTGCTCGCGCTCGCGGTAACCTGTGGGTTGCCAGCGCTGGCGTCAGCCCAGGTCGAAGAAACCGGCCGGGCCGACGACACCATTGAAGAAGTCGAAGTCACCGGGATCCGCAGCAGTGTTTCCTCCGCACTTGAAATGAAGCGTATGGAAGTAGGCGTCGTGGATGCGATTTCTGCCGATGATATCGCCAGCTTCCCGGATGAGAACATCGCTGAATCCATTCAGCGCATTTCCGGCGTGCAAATTGAACGCTCCAACGGGCGCGGAGCACTTATCAGTATCCGCGGGTTGGGGCCGGAGTACGCCGCCACAACACTGAATGGTCAATCCTTTGCCAGCGCACAGTTCAACGGTGGATTTCGTTACGATATTGTCCAGTCGGAACTAGCTTCCGCTATTCAGGTTTACAAGACACCCAGCGCAGAGCTCGACGAAGGTGGTCTTTCCGGCACCGTTAATATCGACACCGCAAAACCACTTTCCTATAGCGGCCGAAAATTATTAATGGGTGTTGAGAGCACGTATTCAGAAGGCCGCGGCGACTTTTCTCCCAGCGCCAGCGCCACCTATATTGATCAGTTCAACGATGGCAAGCTGGGCGTACTGCTAAACGCGGGCTACCAGGAACTGGATACACGCTATGACCTGATGTTCAGCCAGCGCTTTGCCAATGTCGATGCAAATGGCGATGGTGAGCCAGACTATGACCGCAATGGCGTTCCAGTCGAGCGTACCGATCGCCCTCGCCTCCGTCGCGAGGAAGGTTTGACCGAACGTTACCTGGTTAACGGTGCGGTTCAATATCTCGCCAGCGATGACCTGGAAATCAATGTCACAGGCGTTATGGCTGTCGACGATCGTGATATTTACTTCCAGCAGCTTGTTCCATTGTTCAGCGGCGGAAGCCCGTCACCAACCATTACGAATGTGGGTAGTACTGGTGATACCGTCGACCAGATACTGGCAGAAAATATCCGCGTCGAAGCCAACCACACCAATCAGAAAGAAGAGCGTAAAAGCTACGCACTGACTACCGATGTGGAATGGCGACTGAGCGATAGAGTGACCACTTCAGGTGCCCTCCACTACACCGCGGGCGAATTTGATGTACTGGAGACAAATTCCGTTGCCGGTATCCGTACAGACATGTATGTGGATATGGATGTAAAAAATCCGGTATTTACCAGTGATGGGCTGAACCCGGTGTCCGATGCATTATCTTGGGCAACCGACAACCTGTTCCGCTATACCGGCGGTGGTAAAGAGCAGACGTTTGAAACGAATGAGTTGGCAGCACAATTCGATCTTCACTACGAATTTGATAGTGCGTTTCTTACCACTTTCAAAACCGGCGTCAAATATAGGAACCAGGCACTCAACACGGTAAACAGTGGCTTCAGTGTCAATTTCCTTAGTGAAGACTTTACTGCCGACGTGCCCAGCATCACGGACTCCCATTTTGTGGTGAAAGATTTCACCAACGGTGAGTTCTCTGGGCTTGATATGAATTACGTTCTCCCGGACATCAACGCTATCCAGAGCGCGCTGACGGGAAGTGGTTTCGATATCACACAGTCCGAACGCGACTTCCGCGAAAACGAATTTTTTGAGATTGATCGTGGAATCACCACCCTGTATGTGCAACAGGATTTTTCCACCGAACGCCTGAGGGGTAATGTAGGCCTACGGTATGCGCATACTGAACGCACGGTGGACACCGTCAACTACGACAGTGGTATTCAGGAAACCATAGGTGCGATCACCATTATCGGTGGGGATTCCGGCGAGCCTGTATCCAACACATTCAGCTATGACAACTGGCTCCCGAGTGTAAACCTTGCCTACGATATTACCGAAGATATCGTATTGCGAGGCGCAGCCGGCAAAGTATTGGTGCGCCCGATCATCGGAAGCACTGCAACCTTTGGTCGCTCGATCTCCACCGAGCGCCGGGAGGACCAGCTGCTCGTATCCGTCAATGAAGGATCCTTTGACCTGGCAGCGCTCACAGCCAATCAGTTCGATATGAGCCTCGAGTGGTATTTTGCAGATGCGGGTGTACTCAGTGTTGCCTACTTCAATAAAGACGTTAAGAACCAAGTAGTCAGCGAATCTGTGTGCCCTTCCGACTTCGCCCTGGCCGATGTTTCCCTTGATAACACCTTGAACGAGTGTGTGGATGTCGATGGCAATATTTACAACATCACCCGGAATAGAACCACGAATGGCTCATTGAAGTTAAACGGCATGGAGCTTTCGTACAGCCAGGCATTCGATTTCCTTCCAGAACCCTTCAACGGGCTGGGCGTGATTGCAAACTACACACTCCTCGACGCGGATAACCCCAATGAGGATGAACCTTTGATGGGGCACTCAGAGGATACCTACAATCTCATCGGCTACTACGAGAAAGGCGGTTTCTCTGGGCGTATTGCCTTCAACCACCGGAGCGAGTTCAGCCAGAACAATAGTGGGTTGTTCCACGGGCAAAACTACGGCCAGAGTGATACCCCTTTCTTCAGCCCCGGTCGAGAACTGGAGCCAAGAAACCAGATCGACGTCTCTATGTCCTACCAGTTTGACGATCGCTGGAAAGTGAGCCTGGAGGGAATCAATATCAATGGCGATTACGAGCGCGGCTTGCGTCTCGCAGATTCTCGCCTGCAGTCTATTGGAACCTTTGGCGCCACCTACTTTTTGGGCTTACGTTACAGTTTGTAACACTGGCAACCGGGCTCAGCCAGATGGAATTGGCTGAGCCCAAACACACTAAAGAAATGGCTGGAATATTGACCCGCAAGCCGCAGAAAAACACAGCGTCAAAACTGGGAATGCGTGTAACTGTCGAGTTAGAATGAGCGTTTTAAACAATTTGATTTACTCATGATTTCAGCAGATACAACAGAGAAGCGACTCTACATTCAGATTGCCGAAGCGCTACTGGAACCCATCAAAAAGGGGGAGCTCAAGTTCGGGCAGAAATTGCCACCTGAGCGCCTCCTGGCCGAACAGTTCAACGTAAGCCGGCCCACCATCCGTGAGGCAATGATTGCCCTGGAAGTAAGTGGCATCGTAGAGATTCGATCGAGCTCAGGGGTGTACGTAATCGGCTCCGCAGCGCGACTCGGCGAGAGCGTCAAGTCAAATATTCCGGGCCCGTTTGAGATTCTGGAAGCAAGGCTTCATCTCGAGCCCGAAGCGGCCTATTTGGCGGCGCAGCGGATCAGCATGCAGGAAGTTCATGAACTAAAGACCATGCTGAAAAGAATGAAGGATCAGGAGAAACACGATTTATCGGGAACGCTGGACATCGATCGCAACTTCCACCTTCTGATCGCGACCGCCAGCCGCAATTCCACGATGTTTGAGATGGTGGACTGGCTTTGGCAGTTGCGAGACCGTTCGAAGATCAGCTCTGTGTTTGATTCGATCGTCAGAGACCGAGGCCCGGTTACCATTATTGATGAGCATCAAAATATTGTTGATGCACTTCAGCGCCGAGACGCGACCGGCTCGAAGGAAGCTATGGCGGAGCATATTCAGCGAGTGATCAATGAATTCTCTGAATGCGCCCTGTACGACGACTAAATCGCTTCTCGAGAAGTAACTGACTGTTAATAGTCAGTGCTCTAGCCACCGCTTTAGAAAAAAAATCAGATTGATACAAAATGCGACATGATTTTTGTTTTTGGGAGAATTAATAGAACCTAGCATGAGTGGTTCACCAGTCTGGAATCTCATGCAACACGAGAATGCAATAATAATTACGGAAGCTCGTTGATGAAGAAGTCGGTTTTCAAAGCAGGTGCGCTGTTCGCGCTGATACCTTTCCTCTCCAGTTGCGGCGATCAGGCTGATTCGACCGTAGCACACACGTCCCTCCAGAAAGAGCCGGTGGAATATGTCTGGCCGTGGCTAGATTCCGCCAATTCCCGCTGGTTTTACTTCAACTCGGCAACCCGTCCATTCGGCCTCGTCAACTTGAGCCCGGATACGGAGCTGGAGGGCACCTGGGGAAGTGGGTACCGCTACAATACCCTCGAAGTGAAAGGGTTCAACCATGTACATGCATGGCAGCTTTCCGGTTTGTCAGTAATGCCCGTATCATCCCGGGAACCGCTTGAAGTACTGAAGGGTGATTATTTTAGTCCTTTCAGTCACCAGGATGAAATTGTTGCTGCCGGCTACCACAAATTATCTCTGCAACGCTTCAATATAGATGTCGAGCTGACCTCCACCACTCGCGTCGGCTTCCATCGCTATCAGTACGGTGACAACGAGCAACGTCAAGTTTTGTTGGATTTGCAGGGGAATTTTGGCCCGTCTGCTTTGAGGAAAGGATCCTTTTTTCAGGTAGATGCGAATACTTTTCAAGGGCATGTGATCAACGAACCGACCGTTCGACGACCACGGCCAACGCCTGTGTTCTTCCATATCGAATTGGATACACCTGTCAGCGGCATTAAAGAGTCTGCTGGCGAAATATTGTTGACCCTTGAGCAAGGCACAAAGCCTGTACTCATGAAAGTCGGAATTTCTTACGTAGATGAAGCCGGTGCGGCAAATAATGTACGGGCAGAATTACCCCATTGGGACTTCGATAAAACAGTGGCGGAGTCCAGACAGGAGTGGAATAGTTGGCTGTCAAAAATTTCGGTAACTGGTGGCAGCGAACAAGACAAAACACGGTTTTACACAGATCTGTTTCACGCCTTACAGGGCCGCAGAATTGTATCTGATGTAGATGGACGCTACTCCGATCAGACTTCAGAGCAACGTAAGGTTAAGCAGATTCCCCTGGATGAATCTGGCACACCCAAGTTCACCCATCATAATTCGGATTCGTTCTGGGGCGCGCAGTGGACCATCCAGACTCTCTGGCCTCTCGCCTACCCGAAAGTGGCCTCAAATTTCGTTAACTCCATGCTACTCATGTACCAGGATGGCGGCTACATTCCTCGAGGACCATCTGGCGGCAATTATACCCATGTGATGACAGGTGCCTCGTCTACGCCCTTTATCGTTAGTGCGTATATGAAGGGGATTCGAGATTTTGATATTGAGCTGGCTTATGAGGGGCTCAGGAAAAACCATCTGCCGGGCGGCACCATGGGACGCGCGGGTTACGAGCATGACAGCGCCTACTCAGGTGGTCTCGAGCATTACATTAATGACGGCTACGTGCCCTATCCGCTACCCAAAAAGAATGAGGCCTTTCATCAGGACGGTGCGGGTCAAACTCTGGAGTACGCGTTTCAAGACTGGACACTTGCTCAGCTAGCGTTGGAACTCGGCAAAACCGATGATGCCGATTATTTTGGCAAGCGCAGTAAAAACTACACCAATCTCTTCGATGTTGAGACCGGGTTTATTCGCCCACGTGATACAAGCGGAAACTGGCTGACTGACTTTGACCCCTACGACTACCGTATTGGTTTCGTTGAGTCCAATTCCTCGCAAATGACCTGGTTCGTACCCCATGATTATTCTGGGCTGAGTGAGTTGATGGGAGGAAAGGAACAAGCGGCACTGAAGCTTAACCAAGCCTTTGAAACAGCATCCGAATCTGGCTTTACTTCAGGATCATCACATGATGAGGAAGGCCTTGCTCAAAATAGACGTATTCCGATTAATTATGGAAATCAACCTTCCATTCAGACTGCATTTATTTTTAATGAACTAGGAAAGCCCCACCTCACTCAGCACTGGTCTCGTGAAGTCATCAAAGCTGTGTATTCCGATGTCTCCGAAAAGCAAGGTTTTAACGGTGACGAAGATCAGGGCCTGATGGGTTCGCTTTCGGTACTGATGAAAATTGGTTTGTTCCAGCTTGATGGAGGGACAGGAAGGGACGCCATCTATCAGATAGGGAGCCCTATTTTTGACAAGATCGAAATCAGCCTTGACGACCACTACTATCCTGGAAAGACGTTCAAAATCGAGACAATAAATAATTCTGATAGAAATCGGTACGTTCAATCGATCACACTAAACGGCGAACCTCTTGACCGTTTTTACCTGACACATGATGAAATCGTTTCCGGCGGGCTACTGCTCCTGGAGATGGGCGAAACACCCAACATTTGAGGATAATAAAATGACAACACGGCGAAATTTTCTGAAAGGGTCAGGCGCTCTTTTAGCCACCTCAGCTTTGACGATGAGTGCTTCGAGCTACTCACGTATTATCGGTGCAAATGATCGAGTCAACATTGCTCTCATGGGAGCCAGAAGTCGCGGTAAGGCCCTGCTGGATGGTTTCCTTAACAGCCCGAATTGTGCCATTACGCACATATGCGATGTAGACCGACGCGTACTCGCCTCAACCAGCGAAATGCTGGTGGGTCGCGGGCAGGTAAAGCCCACCCTCGAAGAGGATGTGCGCAAGACACTGGAAGATAAGGACCTTGATGTACTTGCCATTGCGACACCTGATCACTGGCATGCGCCAGCCTCAATCATGGCAATGCAAGCCGGCAAGCACGTCTATGTAGAGAAGCCCTGCGGTCACAACCCGGCCGAAGGGGAGATGCTTGTCGCGGCACAGAAAAAGTACAACAAGGTTGTCCAGATGGGTAACCAGCAGCGGTCGTCTAACGAAACCGCGGAGCTGATCAATTTAATCCATCAGGGCGGTCTCGGCGATATATACAAAGTCTACACCTGGTACGCGAACAACCGTAAGTCCATCGGCAGCGGGAAAGTGATAGCGCCGCAAGAGTGGCTTAACTGGGATCTCTGGCAGGGACCCGCACCGCGGCAGGATTACCATAGCAACTACGTGCACTACAACTGGCACTGGTTCTGGCACTGGGGCACTGGCGAAACCTGCAACAATGCGGCACACGAGCTGGATATCGCGCGCTGGGCACTACAGGCTGACTTCCCCGAAAAAGTCGCGGTCGATGCATCTCGTAATTTTTTCAAGGAAGATGACTGGCAGATGTACGACACCATGAACGCAGAGTTCACCTTTGCTGGCGACAAAAAAGTAATCTGGGAAGGCCACTCCTGTAACAAAGTACTTAAGTTTGGCCGTGGTCGCGGAATCCTGATCTATGGCACCAAGGGTTACGCGCTCCTTGATCGCGGTGGATACGAGATATATGACCTTGACAATACGCTCCTGAAACAGAGCAAGGTCGAGCAGAGTAATGACTCCGCAGATTTGATGGGCGGCGGCATCCTCACTCGCCAACACGTTCGTAATTTCATGGATACATTGCGCGGCGATGCCGTTCTGCAAGCATCCCCCATCGACGAAGGTCATAAGAGCACCCTCATGTGTCATTTGGCCAACCTATCCTATCGCGCCGATGAAACACTCATTTGCGATCCCAAAACCGGACGTCCCACATCGAAAACGGCCATGCAGTACTGGGGCCGTGAGTACGCACCTGGATGGGAACCAAAGGTCTGAGGTAACTGCAGTAACGAGAGATTCAGGTCATGGTGTATCAAAGTTGTTTTCATTCCATGGGAACCCGATTGCAGATGCTGTTGGTGAATGTCGATCAGATGTTCGGCGAGCACCTCCAGGCTCTGGTCAGCCGCCGGGTTCTCGAAATTGAACAAGCTATCAGCGTATACCTGCCTGACTCTCCCCTGACTCGCGCAAATGACATTCTGACGAGCCAGAACTCGGTAGAGATCGACGATGCAGAGCTGCTTCTTGCACTACACACTGCACAACAGGGTTTCGAGGCCACGAAAGGTTTTTACAACGCGTCCTGTGGCGAGTTAGTTCGACGGGTAAAGGAGGGGCGTCCTCTGGACGGCATTTATGCTCCGTCGTTTTCAGTGCAAGACGAAAACCGGCTTGTGTGTAGCCATGTAGGTTTGGGATTTGATTTTGGAGGTTTGGGTAAAGGAATTGCGCTGGACTCCGTAAGAGACATTCTCGTGGCCGAAGGCATTGAGAATGCCCTGGTCTCCTTTGGCGAGAGTTCAATATTGGGAATTGGCAGCCATCCCCATGGCGATCACTGGCCCATCGCGGTGCCAGACCCGACCGATACCTCAACGAGCCTCATTGAGATCAAGCTGCGCGATAGTGGGCTCACGTTGTCTTCCACCCTTGGCAATGGATTACAACACGGGGAAATCCGGCAGCACATTGTTAACCCGATTTCCGGCAAGGTCGTGCTAGATCCGATCACCACCGCAGTACATTGTGACTCCTTGGCCTGGGGAGAAATGCTGAGCACAGCATCACTCGTTTCCGGCTTTTCGTTTTCTACAGGCTTGATACCCGAAACGGCAGGCCTAAAACATACGCATATTTTCAAACACTTCAGCAGGGGTTTTTCAGATGTTTAACCTGTTCGAAAACCAGGATTTTCAGCGGCGACGTCGCGAGTTTTTACGCGACATATCCTTCCTCGCAGGATCGACGGCGCTCCTGTCCGCTGCACCCTGGGCGCAAGCGCTGTCCGCAGAGAGTTTCTCAGAGATCAAAAAAAATGGGCGCGCACGGCTCGCCGTGATCGGCGTCGGCTCCAGAGGGCGCGCACTGTTGCTGAATCTTCAGGCTGTCGCACACGCTGAAATTACGGCAGTGTGCGATAGCTACCAGCCGCATCTCGACCGCGCCCACGGGCTCACGCAGGGAAAAGCAGATTCCTATCTCGACTACCGGGAAATACTCGACCGAAAGGATATTGATGGGGTAGTCATTGCTACGCCACTACACCAGCATAAACACATCACTATCGACGCTCTGAACGCCGGTATGCACGTGTTTTGCGAAAAATCCATGGCGCGCACTCTGGAAGACTGCCGGGATATGGTGATTGCACAGAAGGCTACTGGTCGTATCTTACAGATAGGCCACCAGCGCCTGTTTAATCCTATTTACCTTCACGCCATGGACAAGATACGCAAGGGCGAACTGGGTGAGGTACATCAAATGCGGGCCTTCTGGCACCGCAATGGCGATTGGCGTCGTTCGCTGCCAAATAATGATGCTTCTTTTGAAAAACGCTTCAACTGGCGCCTGTATAAGGAATCATCTGCCGGTTTGATGACTGAGCTCGCAAGCCACCAGATCCAGGTAGCCAACTGGCTTTTTGGTGAAGTTCCGGCTCAGGTCATGGGCTCAGGGAGTATCTGTTTCTGGAAGGATGGTCGTGAAGTCTACGACCACGTTGCGCTAATTTACGAGTACTCAAAAGGGCGCAAACTGATTTATGACAGCCTGATCAGCAATAAAAAATATGGTCTGGAAGAGCAGGTTATGGGGCATCTTGGCACCATGGAGCTTGAGGTGAATCGCCAGTACAGCGAGAACCCAGCAACCTCCAAAAACGTTAAGCAGTTGGCTGCAGAGATAGAGCGAGGTGAATGTAAACCCATCCCTATTGGTGGCGCCACCTGGCAGCCTGAAACCGGAACTCAAGAAGTGGGCACACCCATCCTAACCGGAGAGTACGAGGATACATTGCTACAAATGGAAGCATTCGCTGCTGCGGTGCTGAAGAACGAAGCTTACCCGGGTGTACTACGAGAAGGGTATCACGCATCCATTGGCGCCCTGCTCGGAGAGAAGGCAATGGATACAGGTAAGCCCATTAAATGGCATGAACGATACATAATGCCAAAAGAAGCGGAAATAGCGACGCTATCTTTGACCTAAAACATTTTAATGTACGAGAGGAAATAATAATGAAGAAACTCAATATGCTACTGGCACTCACGATGGGTGTTTCAATGCACGCTAGCGCTACTCAATGGGAAGCGCTGTTTAACGGAGAGACCCTAGAAGGCTGGAAGCAGCTCGGCGGCAACGCGAAATATACCGTAAAGGATGGGGCCATTGTTGGAACCTCCGTTGCCAATTCACCAAATAGCTTCCTCGCGACCGAACAGACTTTTAGCAACTTTATTTTTGAAGCCGAAATCAAGATCGACAGCGGAATGAACTCTGGCCTCCAGTTCAGAAGCCAGTCACTGGAAAGCTATCATAATGGTCGCGTGCATGGTTACCAGGCTGAGATCGACACCAGTAGCCGAAAATGGAGCGGCGGGATTTACGAAGAAGGCCGCCGCGGATGGCTATATAACCTGTCGCGCAACGAAAAGTGCCAGGAAGCGTTAAACCTAGACGGCTGGAATCACTACCGGATCGAAGCTCTGGACAATCACATCCGCACCTGGGTCAACACCGTGCCCTGTGCCGACCTCCTAGACAACACTGAGGGGCTCTCAGAGGGATTTATCGCCCTGCAAGTGCACAGTATCAAGGACAAGGCCCTGGTCGGAACCCAGATCGCCATGCGCAATCCACAGATCCTCACCGAGGACCTGGTGAAAAACAGCTGGTACACACCTTCTGAGGTGCAACAAATCAACTACCAACCCAATACGCTGTCCGCGAAAGAAATACAGGAGGGCTGGAAGCTGCTTTGGGATGGGAAGACCACTAATGGCTGGAAGAGCGCCCGAGCCGACGGATTTCCTAAAAAGGGGTGGGGAATAGAGAATGGTGAACTGGTTGTCTACTCTTCTGGCGGTCAGGAATCTCGCAATGGTGGAGACATTATCACCGAAGAAGAATTCTCCGAGTTTGAGCTCGAGGTCGACTTCAAAATTACCGAAGGTGCAAATTCCGGGATCAAGTACTTTGTCGACCCCGATCTACTCAAGGGACAAGGTTCAGCAATTGGCCTGGAATTCCAGATTCTGCACGATGAAAAACATCCCGATGCCAAGAAGGGACATCAGGGCAACCGCACTATCGGTTCGCTCTACGACCTGATTCCAGCGTCCAATCTGAGTGAAGCCAATCGTACGACAAAGCGCGTCAACCCTGTAGGCAGCTGGAATCGTGCGCGAATTGTAGTGAAAGATGGAAACGTGGAGCACTGGCTCAACAACATCAAAGTCGTGGAATATCCACGAGGCAGCCAGATTTTCCGCTCGCTGGTTCAAATGAGTAAGTACGCTAAATGGAAGAACTTCGGCGAGTGGGAAAAAGGCCCTATCCTGCTCCAGGATCATGGCGATGAAGTTCACTTCCGTTCAATTAAGATCCGGGCTATTTGATAACACTCTGGTCAAGGCCCGCTGCCTCAGAATTCATTGAGGCAGCGGACCGCCGCACCGCGCTGGAACCCTCTCGATGACTATTCCCATTCTCTGCTTTGGCGAAGCACTGATCGACTTTCTCAACACGGGGAAGCAAAAAAACGGTGAACTCTCCCTCAATCAGTTCACCCAGTTCCCCGGAGGTGCCCCTGCGAATGCGGCTGTCGCCATTGCCAAACTGGGAGGCGCGGCACGCTTTGCTGGACAGATAGGAAGTGACACTTTCGGTGAGTTCCTTGTACAGGCGCTCGAGCAATATGGGGTAGATACGAGGCACACCTGCCATCACACCACTGCTCCCACCGCACTCGCGTTCGTATTTCTCGATGAGCAAGGCGAGCGCAGTTTTCTATTCCACCGGGACAATAGTGCGGACATGGTAATGGAGCCCTCTCAGATTGAGGACAACTGGTTTGCCGAGCAACCTATCCTGCACTTTTGCAGTAATACCCTGACGCATCCAGGCATTACTGAAACTACCCGTACAGTCTTACAGCGTGCGCGCACAAGAAACTGCCTGATCAGTTTCGACGTGAATCTCAGGCACAATTTATGGCCGCCAGGTAGCGCAGATAGGGACTTGATCAACCAGTTTGTGATGCAAAGCCAGCTGGTGAAGTTTTCAGTCGATGAGCTCCAGTATCTAAGTAACGGCGATAACGACGTCTATCTAAGACGCTGCATTGAGAATGGTGTGCGGGCGATTGTGGTAACGGATGGCGGCAACCCGATCAACCTTTATGCGGAAGGAGTTCACCGGGTAATCCAGGCACCGAATACCAATGTTGTCGACACCACTGGCGGCGGTGATGCCTTTATTGGTGCCGTACTCTTCGGGTTAAGCCGAAGTGATCGGTCAGCCATTGAGAAGATCGATCATTTATCCGCGCTGGTGGCATTTGCCAGCCATTGTGGCTCTATCGCCGTATCCCGCCCTGGTGCCTTCCCGGCATTTCCCTCGTTTGATGAAGTTGAGGCATTCTATCGTGGACTTCACTAGCAAAGAATTTTTACGTCACCATATACAGTCGATTCTTGATTTTTATCTGCCGCATATCCTCGACGAGAGTGGCGGTTTTTTTCAGAACTTCAAGGATGATGGTGAAGTGTTCAACCCTGGGCAGCGGCACCTGGTGTCAAGCTGCAGGATGGTATGGAATTTCTGTAAAGCCTACGAACTGTTCGGCGATCAAAAATACCAGCAGCTGGCCCAACACGGCGTTGACTACATTCGGGAAAAACATTGGGATGCATCCCGCCAGGGCTACAACTGGACGCTGCGCGAGAATCACCAGGCGGATGATCAAACCAACCACTGTTATGGCCTGGCCTTTGTCATTCTGTGCTTTTCGGCCGCGCATCAGGCGGGGGTTAGCGGCGCTCAGGAAGACATACAGCGAGCCTACCACATACTCGAAACAAGACTGTGGGATGAGCAGTTTGGACTGTACGCAGATGAAGCATCACCGGACTGGTCGAGGATTAGTGATTACCGTGGTCAGAACGCAAATATGCACTGCTGCGAAGCGCTGCTAGCCGCCTTTGAGGCGACCGGTGAGCCTAGGTATTTGGATCGTGCCTATCGTCTCGCAAAAACCGTATCAGTAAATCTCGCTGAGGAGTCCAACGGTCTGATCTGGGAGCATTTCACGAAAGACCTGCGTATTGATTGGGAATACAACAAAGACGATCCCAAAAATCTGTACCGCCCCTGGGGTTTCCAGCCAGGCCATCAGACCGAGTGGACCAAACTGCTATTAACTTTGCACCAGTACCAGCCGGAAGACTGGATGCTGGAGCGGGCAAAATTTCTGTTCGATGTCGCACTGGACGCGAGCTGGGATAGTGAACGTGGTGGTATTTACTACGGATTTTCCCCGGATGGGGCTATTTGTGACGACGAGAAATATTTCTGGGTACAGGCGGAAACATTCGCAGCCGCCGCACGCCTGCAGATACAGATCGATGATCCGCACTATAAAGACTGGTACAACAAAATCTGGCAGTACTGCTGGGATAACATGATTGATCACAAGCATGGTGCCTGGTACCGAATACTGTCTGCCGACAACAAAAAGCTTTCCGACGAGAAGTCTATTGCAGGTGGAAAGTGCGACTATCACTCGATCGGCGCGTGTTGGGACGTACTCCGGGTGCTGGATAGTTGATTACCCCAAGAACGCTAAGCGGCAGCGCTCGCGGTGCAAATACCGCGGCCCGAACTCGCAGCTTGCGCCTACGGGCCCGGGCTATTCGCTGTTCAGCCGGGCTCTATCGCCCCGGCTGCGCGCTCCATATACTCGGTGCGGGGAATAATGGCTCCGCGATGACCGATCACCCGCGCCGCGCACTGGTTGCCCGCGGCAACCGACTGGGCCGGCGTAGCGCCCTGCAGTCGGGCTGCGAGATAACCCGCATTAAACGAATCCCCGGCACCCGTGGTATCAACCACACGGCTGACCAGGGGCACGTCGATCGCGTCAAGCTCGCCGTTAACCTGCATCAGAACGGGCTCTGCTCCGCGTTTGACAATCAGCTCGCTGACGCCAGCTGCCGTGTTTCGCTGTACACACTCCTCAACACGCGTATCACCCCACAAAGCCTGTTCGTCTTCAAACGTCAGCAGTGCCATATCGGTCTGTTGCAAAAAGTCCATCACCGCAATCTTCGCGACCTCTGCAGAAGCCCACAGGCGCGGACGATAGTTGCTGTCAAAAGCAACGCGACCACCATTGGCACGGTACTCCTGCAGGAACGCCAGCAGTTCGCCACGCGCTTCCGGGCTCATGATCGCCAGGGTGATTCCGGAGAGATACAGGCAATCCATCTGACGCAGGTGCGCCTTGAGTGCTTCGCGGCGATCCGCATCCGCAAACAGCTCACGGGCCGGAGACTCCCCTCGCCAGTAGGTAAAATAGCGCTCACCATCGGCGGTGTTCTGGATCAAATACAGACCGGGATTACGCCCCGGGAGCTGAGGGATAGCGCTGGTGTCGATGCCCTCCTGCGTGAGGCAGGCAAGTACTTCCTTACTGTAGGGGTCGTCGCCCAGCAAGGTTACATAACTGACGTTGACGCCACCGCGGGCAATGTAGACCGCCGTATTGTAGGTATCCCCAGCGAAGGACTGCATAAACTGCGGCTTGCTCGCGTCTCCGCTGCCAACCGCAGATTGCGGTGCGAGCTCAACCATGACTTCTCCCAGTGCTGCCAGTTTCACTTCTCTCTCCCGTGCGCCACAGGCGCCAAATTTTTATTTATTGATGGTTGTGGACTTGTATTCTACAACCACCAACCGGATTCCAACCAGCGCAAAAATGTCTTACCAGAACGCTTGACCGGTATAACCAATTTTTGGCACCATGTTAACAATCGCTGCTCACCACAGGGTTCTGTAGCGAGCATCGAGGTTTTCTCCATCGCCTGGCGCATCGGGTATAGGGGCGTGGTTTGGACCCCTTTGCCAACACTTCGCGCATACCGCCCGCTCCCACAGCAGCCAGTGCTACGCGGTGAGCCGGGCCCTTTTCTTTTATGGGCCTATTCGCCCTGTATGAGTTTCGGGCGCTGGCAAAACCACACAACAATAAACGGATTCGGCCTCCGACGACTTCCACCTACACGAGAAGCGCGAGCCGCCGGTTCCCAATGGCAAACCCGAAATCTGGAAGCATCCACATGACACGCCCTCTGATTCTGCACCCCGACCGTCTGTTTCCGGCCGACCAAGTAAGCCGGGATATCGCGCGCAATCTTTACCAGAGCGTGAAAGACCTGCCGATCATCAGCCCGCACGGTCACACCGATCCGTCCTGGTTCGCCGAGAACCAGCCCTTCGGCAACCCGGCGGACCTGCTGATCCGTCCGGATCACTATGTGTTCCGCATGCTCTATTCCCAGGGCATCCCCCTGGAGAGCCTGGGCATCCGCACCCAGGACGGCACCCCAGTCGAACAGGATCCACGCAAGATCTGGCAACTGCTGGCGGACAACTACCACCTGTTCCGAGGCACTCCATCGCGCACCTGGCTGGATACGGTTTTCCACGATGTGTTCGGGCTGGACGTTCAGCTGAACAGTGAGACTGCCGAGCTGTACTACGAGCGTATCGACAGCGAACTGAAAAAGCCGGAGTTCCTGCCGCGCGCGCTGTTCGAGCGTTTCAATATCGAAGTGATTGCGACCACCGAATCCCCGCTGGACGATCTGCGTCACCACCGGAAGATTCTGGACAGCAGCTGGAAAGGCCGTGTGATCACCGCCTTCCGCCCGGACCCGGTGCTGGATCCGGACTTCGAGGGCTTTACCGATAACCTGGCGCAGCTGGCCGAGATCACCGGTGAAGACACGTCCACCTGGTCCGGCTACCTGGCGGCACTGCGCAACCGTCGCGAGTTTTTCAAGCAGATGGGCGCGACCTCCACCGACCACGGTCACCCCACCGCGACCACCGCGAACCTGTCTGCGGCGGAAGCCGAGGCGCTGTTCCTGCGCGTTTGTAGAGAGGTGAGTGCGGGTAACTGTAGCGCAGAGGATGCCGAACTGTTCCGTGGCCAGATGCTGACCGAGATGGCGCGCATGAGCATCGAGGACGGTCTGGTCATGCAGATCCACCCGGGCTCTTTCCGCAACCACAACAAGGTGGTGTTCGAGCGCTTCGGTCGCGACAAGGGCTGCGATATTCCTTCCCAGACCGATTACGTGCACGCGCTGCAGCCGCTGCTGGAAGCGGTGGGCAACGAGCCGGAGCTGAGCATTATTCTGTTCACCCTGGACGAGACCAGCTACAGCCGCGAACTGGCACCGCTGGCGGGCCACTACCCGGCGCTGAAACTGGGCCCGAGCTGGTGGTTCCACGATAGCCCTGAAGGTATGCGACGCTTCCGCGAGCAGGTGACCGAGACTGCCGGTTTCTACAATACCGTGGGCTTTAACGATGACACCCGCGCGTTCCTGTCCATCCCTGCCCGTCACGATGTGGCGCGCCGCATGGATTGTGTATGGCTGGCGCAACTGGTCAGCGACCACCGCCTGCAGGAAGACGAAGCCTTCGAACTGGCTGCAGACCTCGCCTACAACCTGGCGAAAAAAGCCTACAAGCTTTGATAGGTAGAAAGAAATGAGCCAAGAAAGACTCAACAACAATATTCTGGAAAACCTCCCCGCCGAGGTGATCAAGCCGGCTTACGACCGCAACGAAGTCACTACCGGCATCGTGCACCTGGGCATCGGTGCTTTCCACCGCGCGCACCAGGCGTGGTTTACGGAAAACCGCATTACCGCCGGTGAAAAGGACTGGGGCATTGTGGGCGCGAGCCTGCGCTCTGCCGGTGTACGCGATCAGCTGGTGCCGCAGAACGGCCTTTATTCCGTGGTGGAAAAATCCAACGCGGGCACCAAGGTGCAGATCGTAGGCGCGGTGAGCGATGTGCTGGTGGGCCCGGAAAGCCCGCAGCAACTGATGGAATTACTGGCCCAGAAAAGCGTGCGCATCGTTTCCCTGACCATCACCGAGAAAGGCTACTGCCACGATCCGGCGAGCGGCGACCTGAACCCGCAGCACCCGGACGTGATTCACGATCTGGCCAACCCGCAGGCTCCCAAGTCTGCGCTGGGTTACATCGTCGGTGCCCTGGCCCTGCGCAAGGAGCGCGGTCTGCCGGGCTTTACCGTGCTGACCTGCGACAACCTGCCGTCCAACGGCAAGCTGCTGGGCAATGTGCTGGGACAGTTCGCGGAGAAAGTCGACAGCGAACTGGCGGTGTGGATTGCGGAAAACACCACCACCCCCTCCACTATGGTGGACCGCATCGTGCCGGCCACGACCGACGTGGATCGCGCAGCGCTGGAAGCGCTGATCGGCTGTCGCGATGAGGCGGCGGTGATGGCGGAGCCCTTCGCCCAGTGGGTTGTGGAAGACAATTTTTTGCGCGGCCGCCCGGCGTGGGACAAGGCCGGCGCGACCTTTGTGGACGATGTGGAAGTCTACGAGCTGATCAAGCTGCGCCTGCTGAACGGCAGCCACTCCATGCTGGCCTACAGCGGCTATCTGGCCGGCTGTGAGACAGTGGCAGATGTGATGGCGGTACCGGCCTTCAACAAGCTGGCGCTGCACTTCATGAAGTCTGAGGCCACTACCTCTATCGACGTGCCCGCCGAGTTTGATATTGCCGCTTACCAGGCAGAACTGATCAAGCGCTTCGAGAACCGCGCCCTGCGCCACCGCACCTGGCAGATCGCCATGGACGGTTCGCAGAAGATTCCTCAGCGCTGGCTGGGCACCCTGCGCCACCAACTGGCGAACAACGGCCCCATCGAGGTGCTGAGCTTTGCGCTGGCCAACTGGATCCGTTACGTATCCGCGGTGGACGAGAAAGGCAATGCCATTGAGGTTTCCGACCCGCTGGCGGCGGAACTGAAAGCAATCTGCGATCAGTACAAGCCGCAAGGAAATGAAGCACTGGCCGCGAACTTCCTCGCATTTACCCCGGTGTTCGGTGACGACCTGAAACAGAGTGCAACCCTGCAGGAGGCAGTGGTGAATTGGCTGAACAAACTGGATGCACAGGGCACACTGGCCTGTGTGGAAGAAGCGTTCGCGAGCCTGTAAGACTGTAAGTTTTTGTGATCTATCTGCCGGTGGCGGTTTTCGATTCGACTAAAGCCATGCCGGCCTTTCCTTCAGGAATCAAAAAGTTTGTCGCCTTTAATCCCGCAGCCTGGGCTGCGGGATTTTTTATGCCATCCGAAATAAAAAACCATCACTCGTTCGACGGTTTACCTATTGTTGCCAGAATACCCCCATCCACGTAAACCACCTGACCGTTGACGAAATTGCTCGCGTCACTGGACAGGAACACCGCCGCACCCTGCAGGTCTTCCGGGTTGCCCCAGCGGCCGGCCGGGGTACGGCCGATAATAAAATCGTTAAACGGGTGGCCGTCGACACGGATCGGAACGGTCTGGCTGGTGGCGAAGTAGCCGGGGCCAATACCGTTCACCTGGATATTGTGGCGTGCCCACTCGGTGGCCATATTCTGGGTCAGCATTTTCAGGCCGCCCTTGGAGGCTGCGTAAGCGGAAACGCTATCGCGACCCAGTTCACTCATCATGGAGCAAATATTGATGATCTTGCCCGCGCCGCGCTCGATCATACGGCGCACCACCGGGCGGCTCATCACCATCACACCGGTCAGGTTGGTTTCCAGAACCTTGTTCCATTCGGACAGTTTCATTTCCAACAGCGGTACGCGGCGGATAATACCGGCGTTGTTGACCAGCACATGAATCGGGCCCTGCTCCTGTTCGATCACTGGCACCATTTCGTTCACTTCGTCTTCGTTGGTGACGTTGAACAGGTAGCCGTGGGCGTCATAGCCTTTTTCACGCAGTTGCGCGACGGCGCCATCGAGTTTCTCCTGGGAGGAGTGACCGGTGATCACCAGCTTGGCACCGGCGTTGCCGAGGCCTTCCGCCATGGCCATGCCGAGGCCGTGGGTAGCGCCGGTTACCAGGGCGAGTTTTCCGGTTAAGTCAAACAGTGACTTGGACATTCTTTAACTCCAATTCTTTTGGTAGATGCGCTGCGCTTATCTACCCTACGGACTTCTGGATACCGGCCTTCGCCGGTATGACGCCGAAAATAATTCTTCGTCATCCAGGACTTGATCCGGGATCCAAGTGGGAAAAGGATCAACGCAACTCGTGGGGCTGCACAAAATCCATATCGTCGTAATCCAGGTTTTCACCCGCCATACCCCAGATAAAGGTGTAATTGGCGGTACCTACGCCGGAGTGCAGTGACCAGGTGGGAGAGATCACCGCCTGCTCGTTGTGCATCCAGATGGTACGGGTCTGCTGGGGCGGGCCCATGAAATGACATACCGCCTGACCTTCCGGAACATTGAAATACATGTAGGCTTCCATGCGCCGACTGTGGGTATGGGCCGGCATGGTATTCCAGACACTGCCCGGCGCCAGCTCGGTCATACCCATCTGCAATTGGCAGGTCTCGATGACACCGTGTACCAGCAGCTGGTTGATCACCCGCTGGTTGCAGGTTTCACTGGTGCCCCGCTCCATGACGTTCGCGTCGGCTTTGCTTACTTTTACCGTTGGATAGGCACGGTGTGCCGGCGCGGAGTTCAGGTAGAACTTGGCCGGATTGGATTTGTCCGCACTATTCAGTTTCACTTCGACGGAACCACGCCCCACGTAGAGAGCTTCCTTGTGACCGATCTCGTGTACCGTGCCATCGACTTCCACAGTGCCGGCGCCACCAATATTGATGAATCCGATCTCGCGGCGCTCGAGGAAATACTCGGAGCGCAGCTCCTCGACGGTTTCCAGTTGTACGGTTTTCTCCACCGGCATGATGCCGCCAACGATCATGCGATCTACATGGGTGTAGGTAAGGCGCACGGTATCCGCCTCGAAAAGTTTCGGTACCAGAAACTCTTTACGCAGGCGGTCGGTATCGTAGTTCACATAGTCACTGGGGTGACTGGCGTAGCGCTCATCAAATACGGTGGTCATGAAACTTTCCCGGAACTCTTTTTAACAACGTTTGGTTTCAAATAGTAACTTTTAAGACTTAAGAATCTGACTTCAGCAGCTTGTACATCTCGACGCCGGAGGTAATAAACGGCGCGGTGCCTTTGGGGTCGTCGTCGTAAATCGGCTCGCTCATGTAGTATTCGTAGCTGCCGTCGCGACCAAAACCGAGGCCCGCCACCTGGCACATATCGGTGATGCTGATGGTGCCGTCGGCGTGTACCTGTACAAACTCATCCAGCAGCCCCTGGTAGGCTTTTTTCGCCGTGGCCAGGTACTTGTCTTTCGGCAAGTAACCCTGGTTCAGCGCCTTGGCGTAGAAGTAGGTGAACATGGTGCTGGCGGTGGATTCCAGGTAGTTCCCACGCTTGCCCGGCATGTCGATGATCTGCCACCAGGTACCGGTTTCCTCGTCCTGGTATTTTTCGATCACCGGTGCAATCTCAGCAATCATATTCAGCAGGTACTGGCGCTCTTCGGTGTTCTCCTCAGGGATAAAGTCCAGCACGTCCACCAGCGCCATGGCCAGCCAGCCCATACCCCGAGCCCAGTGGTAGCCTGAAAGTCCGGTTTCCTTATCAGCCCATACCTGCTGACGCTTTTCATCCCACGCGTGATAGAACAGACCGGTTTCCGGGTCTTTCAGGATTTCGTTAACCAGTTTGAACTCAGCCAGCACCTCTTCCACGTTGGGCTCTTCGTGCATCAGCTGCTCATACTGGGCCAGGAACGGAATGCCCATGTAAACGCCATCCAGCCAAACCTGATGCGGGTAGATTTTCTTGTGCCAGAAGGCACCGGCGCTGGTGCGTGGGTGGTGCTCCAGTTGCTCAAACAGGGTATCGACGGCTTTTTTGTAGGCAGGATTCTGGTTGCGCTCGTACATGCGCAGCAGCATGGTGCCGGCGCGGATGCTGTCGATATTGTATTTTTCCTGTACGTAGCCGTTGATGCTGCCATCTTCGTTGACGAAGGAACCCATCACGGTTTCCACGGCGTCCGCGTAGCGGGCTTCCGGCGCGACCTGGTTCAACTCATCATAGGCCTGCATCACCATACCGGTGGTGTACTCGAAGTAGGACGGGCGCTTGCGGATGTGGTCGAAGCCACCGAAGCGGTAGTCCAGGGTTTTGCGCTCAAGTTCGGAGTCCGCCAGCTTTTTGCTCCATTCCAGGGCCACTTCGGCGGTCAGGGGCTTGTCGGTTTCGGCAACGCTCGCCGCAGTGATCAGGCGCTGACGCAGCGGCATGGTGAGTTTTTCCGCTTCCTGCTTCAGGTAAGTTTCAAACTCGGCCTTGGTGGTGATGGGGCCGTGCCTGCTTTCTGCTTCGTTGGCCCAGGCGGCGAGGAAGTAGTACTGCACCTCATTGCCTGCCGGTTTCAGAATCGCCACCTGGTTGTGCGCGTCGGTGGTGGTTTCCTTGATCAACTTGTTCTTGGCGATCACTGCCATACCGAGGTTGGCGCCGTCGAGGCTCTGGGGGCCGTAGGTTCCGATATAGGTGTAGGCGTGGCCGGTAATATCGGTATCACCTAAAATCAATTCGGTCCCTTCGTGGTTTACGATACCCGCCACAAGGTTGTCCAGTTCTTCACTGGTTTTTGCATTCACTTCCACCAGACGACTGCCGGCGTGCATGGACAGTACGGCGGTCAGGTCTGTCTGCTGGTCGGCGGTGGGTTTCCAGCCTTTGTACTGCGCTTTAAACGAGGAGTAGAGCTCGCCGTTTTCGGCGATGTCTACTTGCCAGTCCTGTACGTCACTCACGCGAATCACTTTTTCGCCATCCCAGTAGCCGTAGCCGCCGACGCCCACGGAGCCGCCCACTTTCAGCACGTCCATGCCCCAGTCGGCCGGTTCATGGTAGGAGTCAAAACCGTCCTGGCCTACGCCCTGCAGTACCGGGGTCCGCACTTTCTTGCCGAAAATATCAAAGCCATTGCGCCAGTCGAGGTACACGCGGTAACCCACCAGGTCGGATTCAATACCGGGACCTTCGTAGCGGATAAAGTAGGAATGGTCGGTGTGCTCTTCAGGCACATCGAGGGAGCTTACGTTCTGGAAGCTGCCGCCTTTATATTCACGCTCAACCCACTCTCCACCCACCTTGTGGGAAATTTCGGCCTGGGTGCGTTTCTCGCCTTCTGCCGGCGCATCGGCTTCGGCGATACGCAGTTTCAGAGTTTCATCGACGGCAACATCTACAGTGAAGAGGATGCCGTCTTTGCTGCCATCGGCATCTTTGTCGATGGTCTGCACGGGAATCCGTTCAGCCTGATTCCACACCGCAATCGGAGAGGTAAAACCGGCTTCAAGTCCGAGTTCGTAGAAGCTGAGATAAACCGCTTCGTCCAGGCGCGGGAAATCTGACGGGTTGGAAAGTTCCAGATTGGCGATAGCGCTGGGCTTTTCTGCAGCCGGAGCCGCAGCCTCTTCCGGGAACTGCGCGGCCTTTTCGCCACAGGCAGTCAGGGTCGCCGCGGTGAGCGCGAACACAAGGGCATTCAGACCCCGCTTGCTTTGGGACGGATCAAACAGTTTCACAGACATCTCCACAAATTCGGGTTTTATTCTGTTGTTTGCCATTCGAAAAAAGAACGGCGGTAAATCGAAAAACGGCCGGGTGCGACTTCGAATTCTAAACACCGGTGTTTCCACCGGCAGAATCCCTGCACCCGGCCGCTCTATTCAGTACTGCATCGAGCTCTTAATCGTTACTTTTTAATTAAAAGTTCGGATTAGAACTTGTACTGAGCACCTACGTAGTACTGACGACCGGTAGTGTGGTCAACCACGATACGACCGGAGCTGTCGATCATCTGACGGTTGGCTTCGTTGGTCAGGTTGATACCTTCGAAGCTCAGCTTCCAGTTGTCATTCACGTCGTAGCTGGCTACGAAGTCGATGTTGCCAGTACCTTCGGTGTACTCGGTGTCGTTACCGTTACGCACAGCCGCCGGAGATTGAGTCAGGTAGTCGCTACGTTTGGCGTAGGAAACACGTGCGCTCCAATCTTCGTTTTCGTAATAAACAGTGGCGTTGTAGGTATTTTTGGACATACCGGTCAACACGTCGTACATCGGGTCTTCTTTGGTGCCGTAATTCATCTCGGAATCTACATAGGTGTAATTCAGGATAAGGCCGTAGTTGTCGAAGAACATTTGCTGATACTGCAGCTCGATACCGCTCAGCTCACCACCTTCACCGTTTACGTTACGAGAAACATCCCAGATACTGGTTTCGTCATAACTACCTTCATCGGCAAGCGCAGACGCGTCCAGGCCAGTTTCAGCCCAGGAAATACCGGAGTCGGTCTGACGGGTAATGAAGGAATCGATATCCTTATAGAAATAGGCTGCTGCGAATACCGCCTCATCAGAGAAGTACCACTCGTAAGACACGTCATAAGCGCGGGCACGGAACGGATCCAGTTTCGGGTTACCGTAGCTGATGCTGCCGTTAAACTGGTCAATCTTACCGCCCGGAGTCAGGGTACCCAGAGACGGTCGCGCCATGACGTCGGCCACGGAGAAGCGCACGACCATGTCTTCATGAACGTCCAGCGCCAGATTCAGAGATGGCAGGGTATCGTCATACTCGTTTTCGGCAGTGACGCCAACCAGGTTGCCACCAATGTCGGCGAGACCTGCGGATTCCACTTCAGTAGTTACCTGACGCACACCCACATTTCCGCGCAGCGGCAGACCCGCAACTTCATAGCTCCAATCCAGCTGCACAAAGTAGCCAAGGCTATCTTCTTTCACGTTGCGGATATCTTGCGCACGTGGTGCCATACCGGCCGCAACTTCGTCAGCATAAGTGGCCAGGGTGGAATGCACATCGGGGGAGAACCAGCTGATACCCTTCATACTGGTTGTGCTACCCGCGAGTTCAGTTGCGGAAATACCGCTGAACTTCGGACCAGAGCGCATTTCAGCCACATCGAACTCAAAGCTTTTCTGAGACACGCCACCTTTCACCGTCATGGTGTCGTTCAGATCAAACTCCAGATTGAACGCCGCGGTGTCAAAGCTGTTATCCACAGTGTTTGGACGATGACGCAATTCAACGAAGTCAAAATTGGACGGGTCGGAAGTATCAAAGTCCGCAAAATCAATGCTACCGCCGGAGGTGGTGGCGTTGTAGGTAAAACTGTTCTGCACATTGATTGCATCAACGATGGCAGTGGTCTGCATCGGGTTGCTGTAGTTGGACTCGGATGTACCCCAAAGGACATCACCGCGCAGACGATCGGTAAACTCGTGAGATGCACGGATTGATACTTGGTCGAATTTGGTTTCCAACTCATCGAAACGATGCTCAACACGTAGATCGTAATTATCTACCGTCATGGAAGTAATGGTTCCATTACTGTCCATGGTGTAATCCGTCACATCGTATTCCGGGTAGTTGCCGCCATCCTTCAAGCTAACAGATACAAACTCTTCTTCACGAGTAGCGTCGAACCGAGAGGTCAGATAATCAACCAGAATTTCGGTGCTTTCGGTGGGACGGAACTGCAGAGTACCGGTAAAGCCCTGGCGCTCCTGCTCGTGGGTAAACTTGCCGTAGCGCGGAATACGTGGGAAGAAACCTTCGTTCAGTGCTGCCAGCTCACTGTCATCCGCACAGGCAGAGCAATTGGCAATTTCTTCACTGGCAGTCCAGCGCACTGTGGAGAAACCTTCCTCCAGAATATTGCGATCGGAATAGGAGTAAGAAGCCATCCAGCCGAACGTCTCGGCTTCGTTCTTGCCGCCTACCAGGAAGGAGGTACGCGGATTCGCTTCCTGTGACTGGCTGTTATAGCCGTACTGCATATTGGCCGCGAAAGTAAATTCATCAGCCATGTCCAGCGGTCGGCCGGTACCCAGGTCAACGGTTGCACCCAGGGAACCCTCGTCGAGATCAGCCGCCATGGTTTTGTGAACGGTCAGATTGGAGAACAGCTCGGAAGCAAAGGTGTTGAAGTCAAAGGTACGATCGCGGTTCGCGCCGCCGGAGGAATCGGCACCGCCGGTAGTGGAAATCGCTTCCAAGCCGTTGATGCGCACACGAGTGAACTGGGAACCCAGACCACGAACGGCGATGTTACGGCCTTCACCCGCGTCGCGGGTAATGGCTACGCCGGGAATACGTTGCAGGGATTCCGCCAGGTTGAGGTCAGGGAAATCGGCGATGTCCTCCGCCAAAATGGTGTCTTTGCTGCCTACGGCATCGCGTTTCTGGTCGAGGGCTTTCGCGAGGCTGGCACGGTAACTACCGGTTACCGTGATCTCTTCCAGGGCTGCATCGCCAGAGGTATTTGCTTCCTGTGCAAAGGCCGGTACCGCGATCATGGCCATCGCAAGAGTGAGTGGTTTCAGCTCGAAGGTCTTCATGACTCTCATCTCCGCTTATCGTCGTTATTTTGGTAAAACCTTTTTTGGTAATACCGCTTATTATCAATGCAGGTCGATAGTCTCACACGGATTACCAACTATCAACTTTTGGCAGACCAATTTATGTTTGTTTCCGCTCGATATTTAATCG
Organism: Microbulbifer sp. ARAS458-1; assembly: GCF_045348205.1. Classification (NCBI taxonomy): domain Bacteria; kingdom Pseudomonadati; phylum Pseudomonadota; class Gammaproteobacteria; order Cellvibrionales; family Microbulbiferaceae; genus Microbulbifer; species Microbulbifer sp. ARAS458-1. The sequence goes on from NZ_CP155838.1 coordinate 296,928, forward strand.
ACACGAAGAATAGCGCGCCATATTCGACAGATCCAGCGCGGAAGGGGCCGCGCTGGACGACTTAATAAGGGAAGATCTGGACGGGCCAGAGGGACAAATTAGCCGGGCTGGAATGGCTGACCATTAATCGCCACATTGTTCACGGTCAGGCCAGTTACCTCTTCGATCACACCAAGAGAATCGGCGTGATCAATGCGGCTGTTGGAAATTTGCAGATCGCGGATCGGCGCCCGCTTAAAGCCTCGAATCTGGAAGGCGCGCTTGGCTTCCTTGCACACCAGGTTTTCCACCTGAATGTTGTAGACAGCGGGATCGAAGGCGCCTTTATCACCCTCTTCGTAATAGAAGTTGATAACGATAACGTCCTTGACCTCTCCGATGGTCAGGTTGCGCACGTAGATGTCATGGATCTCGCCGCCACGCACCGAGTTGGTCTTGATACGCAGGCCGCGCTCCAGGTGCGGGCTGCTCATCACACAGTCCTCCAGGAAGACATTGCGCACACCGCCGGAGATCTCGCTGCCCAGCACCAGGCCGCCGTGCCCATCGCGCATCTGACAGTTCCGCACCACCACGTTCTCGGTCGGCACATTGACCCGACGGCCATCCGCATTGCGACCCGACTTGATCGCGATACAGTCGTCGCCGTTATCAAACAGACAGTCCTCGATCAGCACATTGCGACAGGACTCCGGATCGCAGCCGTCGGAGTTGGGGCCATGGCTTCTCGTAGTTACACCGCGCACGGTAAGGCCGTTGCAGAGTACCGGATGAATCACCCAGAAAGGCGAGTTCTCCAGGGTGACGCCCTCGATCAGCACACTGTCGCACTCGTAGAACTGCACCAGAGGCGGACGCAGGAAGGAACCTTCGGCATACATGCGCTCGGCCACCGGTACGCCAGCCTCAACATCTCTCATCAGTGCATCCCGCGGACCGTGCTGGGTATCGCCTTCGTTGGTGCTGTTGTCGCACTTGGTGTTCTCGCCCTTCCAAGGCCACCAGGTGTTGCAGTCGGCACCGCCGTCGATCAGCCCCTTGCCGGTCAGGGCAATGTTTTGGCACTTGTGGGCGTAGATCAGCGGGGAATACCCCATCATCTCCATACCCTCCCAGCGGGTTTTTACTGCAGGCAGATAGCGCTCGGGCTCGGGAATGAAATGGATTTCCGCCCCTTCCTGCAGGTGCAGTTCGGTATTGGAAACCAGGTGGATGGGGCCGGTGCGGTATTTGCCCGCCGGTACCACAATGCGTCCACCACCCGCCTTACGACTCGCCTCCACCGCGGCAGCAAAGATTTCGCTGGCATCCTCGCCCTCCCCCTTGGCACCGAGTTCCCGCAGATTGAAATCCCGCGCGGGGATTGCCGGCAATTTGATGTCTGACAGGATTTTCGGCACTGGGGCCCAGGGACCGGAATACTCCGCTCGCGGTGGCCGGCTCATGGCAACCGCCTGAGGCAAAAGCCCGGGTATGGCGGGTAGCGCCGCGGCGGCGGCCAGTGATTGCAGAAAGACTCGACGATTGAGTCCGGTCATAAATACCTCCCGGGCGTTATTGTTTTGCAGATGTAGAATCGGGGTTCATCGCTGTCGGGCCTCACAAAAATGGCAAGACCAGTGTGAAAATCGCCCCAATACTGTCATACCAATTTTTCCGGGGCAACAACCAGCTGGTCACGCCAGCGTTCACTATGCGCGTGTATTCAGCAGCGGGAACCCCAGGGCAACCGGGCCAAAGACAATTCTTCAGGCAAAAAAAAGCCGGCACTGAGCCGGCTTTTTCGGAGAGAGAAGAGCGTTAAGGCAGTGCAAAGCGCTGTCGCGCCGCGCTCATTTCACGGCGCGCCTGCTCCAGTGCCTCAGCTTCGGTGGCGTCGAGCAACTGCTGAACAACCCGCTGGAGGTGATCGCGCATGGCATTGCGCGCGCCGTCCGGGTCGCGACTCTTGATCGCTTCCAGAATTCGACGGTGCTCCTCAATACGAGGTTTGGAGCCAGCCTGACGCACTTTCTCCAGGATGCGGGCGGAAACCGATGAACTGTTGCGCAACTTCCACAGATGCTCACACACAGAAACCACAGCGTCATTGTGGGTGCACTGCGCAATGTGCAGGTGAAACTTCTCATCCGCTACTTCAGCACTGGATTCAGTCGCATTCTCCGCGACCATTTCTTCCAGGATGGACTCCAGCTGCTGCACTTCCTCATCGGTCATCTCGCGTGCGGCCAAGCCCGCGGCCTCACCTTCGAACATCATCCGCGCCTGCAGGATCTCGAACGCACCGATATCGCTCTCTCCGGCAGAAAATGCACTGGCTTCCGTGTCAGTCACATACACACCGGATCCACCTTTGACCTCCACGCAGCCCGCCAACTCAAGGGCGATAATGGCCTCGCGGACGGTGGGGCGACTGACCTCAAAACGCTCCGCCAGCTTGCGCTCCGCGGGCAGACGGGTACCGGCCGGGTAATCACCGGCGGCAATGGCAGCGGCCAGTTTTTCGGCCACCTGTTGATAAAGTCTGGCACCCTGCATCTAACTTCTCTCCTGCACTATTGGCTGCATCTGTTCTTGTTGGATTCGCGTTCCGGGCGCACAAAACTCGGGGCAACGCCGGCGCAGCCCGTGGCTCTCCGGTCGCGTGCCACCGGCCGCTCTCCAGCCGCTACTCGTAAATGGTAATCCCGTTTGAGCCGAATTCAGACAAACCTGCCTGACCCATCCGGACCCGCCAACAGCCCCGCCTTACCAGGTCGCAAGCCCCTTGAACCGAAGGCTTTCGAACGAATCGGTGCATATATATAAGTTGCGGAATATTGCACGGATTCTAGCAGATGGGGTTTAACCACCACAATACAGAAATAGCCAGCACAGTCTTACCAAATTGGTCTACCCTTCCGATTGCGGCCTTACCAATATAGTGTTAGATTGCAACCAATCATAACGACAACTGACCGCAAGTCCTTTTCAGCGGAGTCAGGACAAGATGGATCTCATTCATATACATACCGACGATAACGTCGCCGTCAGCAAGGCGCCTCTGCCCGCCGGCACGCTGGTCAACTGGCACGGCAGTATGATGCCGCTGGTGACCGATGTACCCGCCATGCACAAGGTCTGCGTGCGCCCGATTGCAGCGGGCCAGCCCGTAATCAAGTACGGCCAAGTTATCGGCTTTGCGCGGGAGGACATTGCTCCCGGCACCCATGTGCACGAATTCAATATGCAGGCGGGCGACCATCAGGTGGAGCACGACTTCTGCCGGGACTATGTGCCGACGGAATACGTCGCGCCAGAGCTGCGCGCCACATTTATGGGATACCGGCGCCCCACAGGCAAAGCCGGCACCCGCAATTATCTCGCCGTGGTTTCCACGGTAAATTGTTCGGTGACGGTGTCCCGGGCAATCGCCGCGCATTTTCGCGATAGTAGCAAGCTGCGTGATTTCCCCAATGTGGACGGTATTGTTGCTCTGGGCCACGACAGTGGCTGCGGCATGTCCACTTCCGGCGAAGGCTACCAGACCTTATTGCGCACCCTCCACGGCTATATCGCACACCCGAATTTTGCCGGCGTTCTACTGGTTGGCTTGGGTTGCGAGGCCATGCAGATCGGTAGCCTGATGCGGGAAACCGGTCTTCAGGAAGGCGACAACTTCCAGGTGATGACGATCCAGCAACAGGGGGGTACTCGCGCGGCGATCGAGTCTGGCATCGAGCGCCTGACTGAAATGCTGCCGGCTGCCAATGCTTGCGAGCGCGAGGTCATCCCGGCATCCGAACTGACCCTGGCGGTTCAGTGTGGCGGCAGTGATGCCTACTCAGGAATTACCGCCAACGCCGGCCTCGGCGCTGCTGCAGATATTCTGGTGCGCCAGGGGGGCACCGTGATCTATTCGGAAACCCCGGAGATTTATGGGGCGGAACATTTGCTCACTCGCCGTGCCTGCTCTCCGCACGTCGCGCAAAAACTGGTGGAGCGGATTAAATGGTGGGAGCATTACACCGCAATCAATGGTGTGGAACTGAACAATAACCCATCCCCGGGCAATAAAGTGGGCGGCCTGACGACTATTGCCGAAAAATCACTGGGCGCACAGGCAAAAGGCGGCACTACCGCACTACAGGACGTTTACCTGTATGGTGAGCAGGTGCGCGAAAAAGGGCTGGTGTTTATGGACAGCCCGGGGTTCGACCCGGTATCCGTCACCGGGCAGGTGGCGAGCGGGGCGAACATCGTGTGCTTCACCACCGGGCGCGGCTCGGCATTTGGTGGCAAACCGGTGCCGAGTATCAAACTGGCGAGCAATTCGAACCTGTTTGAGCGTATGCGTGAAGATATGGATATCGACTGCGGCGGTATACTGGATAAACGGTTCACCGTCGCCGAGTGCGGCGAGATGATATTTCAACATATTCTGGCAATCGCTTCCGGCGAGCAGAGTGCCAGTGAAAGGCTGGACTACGGCGACAATGAATTTGCACCCTGGCATATCGGCGCGGTGGTGTGATGCCATCCAGTCCGCCACAAAAAAACCGGCATCAGATGCCGGTTTTTTTTGTGGCCATCGATGGGCAAACGGCAGTAATCAGGCCGTTTCCAGCTCCCGTGGAAAATCCACCAGCGCCGACTGCAGATAGGCAGGCGTGCACTTGGGACATTGCTTGTAGACAAAGGCTTTACGTGCGCGGTGATATTCTGCCTGCGGATCAAAGAAAGTGCGCCGCATAATCTCCAGCTCCTCACGACGATAGGCTGCCAGGGGCTTGATCCGCTCATCCTCGGCGCGACGCTCCCGTTTCTCCGTCAACAACAGGCTGACGCTTTCCGGTGCGGCCAGAGCAGTGCAGTAATCTCGCAACTCACGGTTAAAGGCCAACGGATCTTCCGAAAACAGCAGGTCTGCATAACCGTCCTCCAGCGCCTCCGAGGCAAGCACCGGCATACAGGATGTGGTGTAGCGCTTCGCCATCTCGCCACCAACCCGGCGCGGCAACAGGTAGGTCCAGTACTCGGAACCGTATAGGCCCATGGTCTGATAATGGGGGTTGATCACAACCCCATCGCGCACGATGACCAGGTCTGACGCCAGCGCCATCATGGCCCCGCCAGCACCGGCATTGGAGCGCACCGCGGAAACCGTGATCTTGCCCTGGGTATGGATCACCTCTGCAACAAAATCATCGATGGCGTTAATGTTTTCCCAGGACTCCTCGGCCGGGTCATCCGCCGCTTCAATGGTATTGAGATGGATACCATTGCTCCAGAACTCATCCCCGCCCATAAGCACAATCACCTTCACATCGGAAGCCGCCAGCTCGCGGTATTGAGTCAGCAATGCTTTGCACTGCCCGGTGGACATGGCACCGCCGTGGAAGGACCAGAATAGATAGGCCACATTATCGGTGTACTCGACCCAGATATCCTGCACCGCAGGCGGTGCCTCCGGAAGCGCATCCACCGGGTAATCCAGCAATGGCGGAATCACGTCTGCCGCCGGTAGTTTGAAGCTACCGGCGACTTTGGCGTGAGAAAGCCACACCGCACCATCTACCGTTGCCCGACAGATGCGGCCACCGGCACTGACCAGATACGCCCCCGGTGTGCCGGTAAATTCCTGCGCGGCCACGCCGCCGAACAGGTTAACGGTGACCCCGCCGATTTCTTCCCGAATACCGGGCAGGCTATCCGCGGCGCGCAGTTTTTTCAGCACTACCGCGGTGGTGTCCTGCTGCCAGTCAATGGCGCGGTCCTTCTGCGTCATGGTAGGTAACAGACAACCGGGCGCACGGGCTTCATCCAGCGGGCGCGGCACGAAATCATTTTCCATAAAAGACTGGATCGCCTGCTTTACCAATGCCACAGCGGTGGTGGTAACTTCGCGGCGATAAAGGCTGGATTTAGAGGCGCCGGGACGCAGTGGAAAGTTTTGTGTACCCCAGATATCCCCGGCATCCATGGTGTCATTGGCCTGCAACAGGGTGACACCCCAGCGGGGCTGCTCCTGGTGGATGGCCCAGTCCAGCGACGAAGGCCCGCGATCGCCTTCGATGCCGGGATGCACCACCAGACAGGGCAGCTGCTGCCATATCGCATCGGGAATTTTATGTTTTAAAAACGGACAGATGATCAAATTCGGGCGAAAGCGCTCGACCGCTGCTTCCATCTCGGTGTCACTGGTAGCTAGTTGCACCAACAGTTCACACCCGGATCGAGACAGTTCGCGGTGCACGCGCTGACTCAAACCATTGAAAGCACTGCACAGTAGCAGTACGCGCATTTATACCTCCATGTATATTGATTGTTATTATTTACGTCCCCACATGCTTGCTAAATACACGATGAGACAACAGGATAATAATAAAAATTATCCCGAAATCAGCAAGCGATTTAGATTATCTCCCTTCAGTGAGAACCAGGTCCGACTAAATTGTTGCATTAAGTCTGCCAATTTTGCATCAACCCCTGGTCGTAGAAATAAAAAAGGCACGAGTCTCGTGCCTTTTTTATCAGGTTTTTACGGTATTGAACGAATGACCGGTAAAAACGACCTATCGAATTTTTATTCGGTTTCCATGCACCGTGGCGACGGCAATGGATGCCTGCGGGCACCATTGCGGGTCAGGAACGTTCGGGTGCTTTACTCAGCAGTACAATAATCAACGTAGCCAGTGGACCGAACAGCAAACTGATTATCCACCAGAAAAGCCCACTGCGATTTTTTCCCTGGGCAAGCCCCGCATTAATCAGAGACAGCGTTCCCCAGCCAACCAGCCACTCTCGCGACTGGATCATGACCTGATACTCTTCCATGCGGCGGACTCCTTGAACGTGGTGGCTTTAACCGTAAAAAAATCAGGCAGCGTTAGCTGTCCTGCAGGAAACGGGCAATAGTGCGGAAACCGTGCCCCTTGGCACCTTGCGCCCACTGATCGTTGGCGCCGGGAAGGTAGGAGCCGGAAAGATCCATATGCACCCAGCCGCGCCCTTCATCACGCACGAATTTCGCGAGAAATGCAGCAGCAGTGGATGCGCCCGGGGTACCATCCATCCCGACGTTGGCAATTTCTGCAAACCCCGAAGGGATCTGCTCCAGATGAAATTTTTCCAGGGGCAGGCGCCAGGCTTTTTCATTTTCTGCTTTTGCTGCACTCAGCACCTTGTCCGCCATGGTATCTTCCAGGCTCAGTACCGAGTTGTAGTCCCGCCCTACTGCCATTTTCGCGGCACCAGTCAGGGTTGCTGCGTCGAGAATATACTTCGGGTTCTGGTCACTGGCTTCCAGCAGACCGTCCGCCAGCACCAAGCGCCCTTCCGCATCGGTATTCAGAATTTCCGCGGTCACACCATTTCTGTAGGTGATCACATCACCCAGTTTGAAAGCGGTTCCGGAGATCAGGTTCTCCGCACAACACAGGTACAGCTTGACGCGCTTTTGTAATCCACGGGCGATAGCCAGCGCCAGGCCGCCGCTCACCATGGCAGCGCCGCCCATATCAGATTTCATGTGTGCCATACCGGCGGACGGCTTAATACTGTAGCCACCGGAATCAAAGGTAATGCCCTTGCCCACCAGACAGATATCCACTTCTGCATCGCTATTGCCGGTCGGGTTGTAGTCAAGCTGCAGCATGGCGCCGCCACGCACACTGCCACGGCCCACGTTGTAGATCCCCATAAAACCTTCGTCCAGCAGCGCATCACCATCGACGATACGGTAGCTCACCGCGTCCGGGGCAAGTTTCTGCAACATATCCGCAGCGCTTTCGGCCAGTGCCCGGGGGAAGATATTTTCCGGAGATCCGTTTGTGATTTCACGCACCCACAAGCCGGCCGCTTTGCGCGCGTCCAACTCCTTGCGCTCCTCGCCCTCTGCCAGCCCCCAATCCAGGGTGCTCTTGCGGTTAGGGTTGTAGTAACCCGCCCAGAATGCCCAGCGACTCTCCAGGTCCCAGCTGTCACCGGCAAGAGTGATGTCGGTAATGCCCATACCATCCAGACGGCGCGCAGCGCGCTGTACTGCCACCAGAAGACCGCCGGTTGCATCCGTGGCATGAATACGCGCTTCGGATTCCGCAAAGCTCAGCAGTGCATTTTTCCCCCAGTGCTCTGCCGCCGCAGTTGTTTCCAGCTTTACCTGCATCGCCGTTGTCATCTTCACACCTTGCTTGATTTCGAGAAATAGAATGATGGGCAGCCTAAAGGCTGCCTGTGTCTGTGACACTGTATTGGGTCATTCTAGCAGCCTTGCAAGGGCGGTTTGCGCCGCCATGGAAAGTGCCGATAAACTTCACAGGCAAAAAATAACAACAAGGATGTGACTTATGGCCGATGCCTGCCACTACCACTCCAGTGCCGATGCCGTCTGGCACTGCATGGGCTGCAGCAAGGAATACTGCGGCGACTGCATTCCCGGGTCTGTGGATAACTACTATCAGTCCACCCCCAAATGCGTTCTGTGTAATAACCGACTGGAAAATGTCGGCGCGAGTAACAAGGCCAAACCCTTTTGGCAGATGGCGCCCTTCTACTTCCGCTATGCCATCACCTCCGGACCGCTGACGGTTTCCGCTATTTGCGCCGTGGCAGCGCTGGCCATCAGCGGACTTGGCTGGCTTTCTGTACTGGTATTGGTGGCCATGCTGGCGGTGGTGATCCGCTACAACCTGCTGGTGATCGAAAAACTGGCCAGTGGCGACTTGCAAGCCCCCACATTCGGCGACGCTCAGGACGGGCGTAGTGCAGCAGTGTTTGCGCGGGTAATCGGCATGATCCTGGTTGCCGGTGGTGGAGGCGCACTGGTTATGAACACCTTCGGTGCAGGCGCCACACAGGCGTACTCCATCGCGCTGTCGCTGCTCGGCCCCGCGGCAATGATCGTGCTGGCCCTGCAACACAGTCTGCGGGCGGCGGTAAATCCCCTCAAGCTGCTGCACTTTACCCTGATTATCGGCTGGCCCTACTGGCTGCTATGGCTCTCTACCAGTGCGGTCTCTGCCGCACCAGGATTCCTGCTGCCAATTGTTGCCGGCACACTGCCCGTATGGATGTTGCTGCCCCTGCTGGCATTTGCCACCAGCTATTTCTCGATCGTCACCAGTGCCATGATGGGGTATATCTGTCTCACCCGGCAGAAGAAGCTGGGCGTCACCTCCCAGGTGGACGACCAGGACTATCTCGAGGAGCGGGAGTTTGACCGGCGCAAGGGACTTGCAGATGCAAATATCTTCCTGCGCGAAGGGCGATATGAAGAAGCGCGCAAAACTCTGGTCACGGTATTGCGTCAGCAGCCCAATGATATTGCCCTGAACGAACGCTACTATCGCCTGCTACTGGCCACCGATGACAAGAAAGCATTGCGAGAGCTGGGGCCACATCTGCTGGAGCGGTTCGTTACCCTGAACCAGCCCCACAAGGCCGCCGAGTTGTATATGGCTACGCTGCAGTCGCATGGTGCTCCGGCTATCGACAAGTCCCTGTTGCGCCACCAGATCGCCGAGGCGCTCTACCGCCAGCGTCACTTCAAACCGGCACTGGCGCTGGTTAACAACCTGCACAAAGAAGACCCCCACTACACCCGCTTGGATAGCGCATACCTGCTGCTGGCAAAGATCTACATGGATGGATTCAACCGCACGGACAACAGCCGCAAGCTGTTGGCGTTTGTGCGCGGCAAGTTTCCAAAAAGTGCGGTGCTTGGGGAAGTGAAACAGCTGGAGGCGATTCTCGCCGCGGAGAGCGCGCAGCCAGCATAAAAGAGGCTTCGTGGCGGCACCGCTACCGGGTAAAGCCTCGCGAGACACGCCGTGAACCCATCCATGGGGGCTCTGCAAAAACATCCTGTTTTTGAAGGTCTCGCGAGGCTTTACCCGGCATCGGCGCCTTCGCATCAAAGGGTAGAGCTCTAAACCGTCGCCGGCTGTAAGGTACGCGCAAAATCCAGCGCCTTGCGCGCCCGCTCTTCATCGCCGCAACGGCGGTAATGCTCCACCAGGCCATTGGCCAGGCGCGCCATCAGCGGGTGGCGCTGCTGCTTTTGCTGCAGGCGCTGCAGCAGTACTTCCACCAGTTCCCACTGTTTATCCCCCGCTGCGCGCTGAGCCAGCACCAGGCAAACCCCAGAGTTCAATGCACGGGGCTCACGGGTATCGGCGAGGTAGCGCTGTAACCCTTCCGCCACAGGGGCAAATGCCTGCTCCGGATTTTTCGCCAGGGCAAACAACGCCAGCCAGGCGCGGTGATGAGCTTCACTCTCCGGCGCCAGCGCGGTCAATTCAATGGATTTGTGGATAAGTGCCAGGGACTGCGGGTGCTGACGCACCGCGCTGGCGGCGGCCTGACCCGCCTCCAGTAGTTTGCCGCTGTTGTGCAGGGATTCAATGCGCGCCAGCGCCAGCTGCTCTGGTGTCGGCGGCAGATCTTCTTCCACATGTATCTCGCGACTGGGGCGCACGCGGATCAGGGCCATGGTGCAGGCGAAGCCCGCCAGTAGACCGCCGAAATGTGCCCAATAGGCGATATTCTCACTGCCGAAGAAATACCCGAACACTTCCTTGCCCAACCAGAGGGGCAATACCATGAGCGCCGGTGCGGTAAATTCGCCAAAGGCAAAGCCGAGGGTATAAAAGAAGCGCAGGCGGCGAATACCATAGACCGCCACAAACATCCCCATTACCGCAGAGACAGCGCCGGAGGCACCGATCATCGGCATCATGCTGCCCGCTTCCACCCCCATATGCAGTCCGGCAGCGGCAAGGCCGCCCAGCAGATAGAGACCGATAAACCAGGCGGCACCCAACGCCAGCTCCACCGACAGGCCAAACAACAGCAGGAATACCATATTCCCCAGCAGGTGGTCCCAGCCCCCGTGCAGGAACATGTGGCCAATCAGCCCCTTGAGAGTCGGCTCCGCGGGTATCAACCCAAAGGCAAAACTGGACAGGCTGTCGCGCCGCGCGGCAAATTCCTGCCGCTGTGCCAGCCACTCTTGTGCGCCCTCCTGTTCAAGCCGGATCACTAGCCAGTTGTGGAACTCCCGGCTCCACAGCAGTTGCTGGTAAATAAACTCTTCGCCGGCACCCTGCGCCTGGGTACGCCATTCGGGTTTTTCCGAATCGACAAATTCATAGAAGCGCCCCTCGTCCAGCACCGGCAGCTCGCTGGAGAAGTAGAACTCTTCCGCCACCCGCCAGCGGTCTTCGTCGCCGCTCTGATACAGCACGAACACCAATAGATTGACGAGGATCAGCGCAAAACACACCAGTGGTGGCCGGCGCCAGTCGGGTTTGTTCTGGATGGGGATAATCAGCAAGGGCGGGCCTGTGTGGGTTGGGCAGTGGGCCATTGTTATCAGAAGGCACCAGAATACAGGGCCTGGTAACTAAGGTCAGCCCCGGATTCTGCCCGACTGGACACAATGCGGCATTTCACGCCGCTGGCACATGCGGAATCAATGACCGGACGGGGAGCCTCCGTCATCACCCCCGTCGTTCGGGCCATCGTCAGAGATATCCGGCCAGTCCTCAGATCCCGCGGAACCTCGCCGCTCAATCGGTTTCTGCGTGTGTGCAGACACCTCCGACAACCCATCTCCTCCGTCGGGCGGAACCAACGGCACCCCCTCTCCCCAACTGCGAACATGCAGGTCCCGTTGCGGAAAGGGAATCTCGATGCCCCGATCTTTGAACTCGCGCAGCAGCTCGATGTTGTACAGCGCCGTCAAGTCGCCAAGGGAAGAAACCGCATTGCTGTTGACCCAGACCACCAGCTTGAAGTCCAGCGCGCTGTCACCGAAACCGGTGAGCCATACCTCGGTTTTACGCTGCCAGTTGGTAAAGGTCACCGGTACCCGCTCCGCCGCCGCCATGGCGGCCTCCCGTACCAGCTCTGGATCAGTGCCGTAAGCGACGCCGAATATCACGTGTATTCGACGCACCGGATCTTCCAGCGTGTGGTTGGTTACCCGACCGGTGACGAACTCGGAATTGGGAACAAGAATATCCACATTATCGCGGGTGGTGATGCGAGTGGAGCGCACATTGATATCGCGGATACGCCCGAACACGCCGGACTCCAGCTCCACCAGGTCACCCACTCTTAACGGCTGCTCGAACAGCAGGATAATTCCGGAGATAAAATTGGAGAAAATCGCCTGCATCCCGAAACCGATGCCCACCGACAGGGCACCGGCAATCAACGTGAGCTTCGAGGTATCCAGCCCCACCATGGTGAGGATGATGATAAAGGTGATCAGGACGATGCAGTAATTGAGAATCCGCCACAGGGTGTAGGCAGACTGTTCGGTGGTGCGGCTCTTGTGCACCATACGCCGCAAGATGATATTGAGCAGGCGCGAGCAGGCCCAGGCACCGATGATCACCAGAGCCATCTGCGCGATATCTTTCAGGGTGATCGCCTGTTCACTGATCGCGAACAACTTGTAGTTGGCGAGATTGCGCCAACCCGTGCGTATTTCCTTCAGTTGATGCACGAAGCGTTCGCCAAGCGTTTTCCACCAGCCCTGCTGGCGTTGATACACATACAGCTGTGCGCTCTCGTAACGTTTTACATCATCAATCAGGTCATTGGTGCGCCCCAGCGCGCTGTCGATTTTTTCGAACTGGCGCCACCATTTCTGCATACCCTCGGCGTCTTCACCCACCCAGGCGACGATCTGGCGCTGGCGCACATTGAGCTGTCGCGAAAGGTTGGCCTGCGCCTTCTCCGCATTCTCCACCAGGTCCTTGTCGATGGACAGTTTCTCGTCCTCACCGTCCGGTGCCAGCACACTGTTGATCGCCTGCAGTAGCTCCTGCTTGCGAATCTGCAGACGGTTTTCCAGTGCATCCACACTGAATACCAGCATCTTGATCTGCTGCTCCAGGGTCACCGCGGCATCGGAGCTTTCAAAGATCAGGTGTTGGGAATCGCTGCGCTCTCTTGCCAGCTCCTGTAGATTGGTTTTCTCCTCTGTGCGCGCGGCTGCCAGTTTTTCCGCCACTGCGCTACTGTACTGTAGTTGCTTGAGCATGCGCTCCAGCTCGGTGCGGGCGAAAGTGAGCTCTTCATTCCAGGCTGCCAACTGCTCCTTCAGCAGTCGCTGTTCTTCGAGAACCTGGAGATGGGTAATCTGGGCAAGGAATACATTCAGGGTGGCACTCAGATACTTGGGGTCGTTGCGGTTAATATCCCGCAGCGCCACCACCCGCTCCCGCAGCCGACTGAGAGACAGCGCTACGCCGTCATCCAGCTGATTTTTTTCCAGCTGCAACCCAAGATAGCGCTGCTGGCCACGCGCGACCGCCGCATCCGACTCCGCCCACTGCAACACCGTCGGCTCCGCGGGAAACTGCACATCCGGCAGTATCTGCACGGTTTTCAGGTTTTCACTTTTTTCCCAGGTTTTGCGGATACCGGCAAAGCGCTGGTTTACCTGTTTGACCCGTTCATCCAGCTTCGCTTCTTCCGGCAGGTTATTGCTCCACTCCTTCCAGGCACCTTCTACATCCGTTAACCACTGCTGCTTCTGTTCCTGTGTCGCCTCCGGCCACTGGGTCCACCAGTCGGCGGCGAGCGCATTGAAGTCGGGAACAACCGGTGAGAACTCTTTGGGTTTGGTGGAGGGGAGCTGGGCGCTGGCCGGCGGGGGAATCAGCAACGCGAGAAAGCACAGACACAGCAGCGGCAGCCGCCAGAATCCTGCCAGTGAAGATTGTTTGCTATGGGCGTCACTGGCGACCATGCCGGAACTTCCCTGTACCGCTTGAGACCACAACCGCGGGCACACGGCAGGACACCGTATACCGCGTATCTGTTTCAGTGTAGATGAGCCGCGCCGCGGGACTGGCGCCGGCTAGCGCTGACGATCGTAGCGCTGAATACAGTCTCGATATTCCCGCTGGTAAATACGCAGTCGCTGGCTGTCGAGGCTGCTGCCACGGCGCGCGGCACTGGTGGCATCCTGGCGACACAGGGACTCCGCCAGAGCGCGGTTGTCGTAGCGCTCGCCATTGGCATCGTAGGGCGGGCGCACATTGGCGTAAGGGCGGGAATCACTGCGACGCGGGTCGCGGTAACCTTCCACTTCAGACAGGGGGATACCTTCATCACCGAGCCCATCGGGACGGGCAGCGCGCGGCGGATAGGCGCGCGGAATACCAGAGCGGTCGCGCAGGTCTTCGAGGTCGGCGTCGGGATAGCCATAGAGGCGGTCTTCATAAGCGCCGACCAGATCACCGTTATAGTACCTTCTCCACTCATAGGGAGGCGTGGTCACCACATAACTGCGACGGCGCGTTTCATACCGGTAAAAGGTCCCTGTACCACTCAGAAAAAACTGGCGGCCATCAATTTCGAACCCCTGACTGCCATACGGCAGGAAGGTCAGTTCTGCACCCAGTGGTGGCTCCACCCGCAGGTAGCCGTCATCTTCCTGGCGGTAAAAATAACCACCCTGATAGAAATAGATGTTTCCGCTCAGGGTGAGCCGGACGGCATCCGCGGGCAGCTGCTTCTGGCGATTCGGGTCCCGCGCATAATCTTCGGCAGACTCGCCACTGGATTGGCCTGCGGGAGGTACCTGCCCACCGCTCTGCGCCTGCGCGCCCTCCGGCGCAAATAAACTCAGTGCAAGCAGACTCAGCACAACGAGGCTCGCGACAGGGAGCGGGAACAGCGCCAGCGAGCGGGAACGCCGCGTGGCAGTGATTTGGGCAGAACCAATCGATGTGAAGACATTCACCAGCAACAACCTCGCGCAAACCAACGAAAACGGCGAGCAACTACCGCGTCTCGCCGCTTTCTGAAACAACCGATGCGACCTGAAACAGCAGCACGCGACCTCCCGCCACCGTGAAAGGCTGGCGGCGGAAGATCGCGCACGCATAGTAGCCGGAGGCGCCGCTCTCCCTGGGTGACCGGCGATCGCGGCAGAGTGCACAAACCTAGCGGCTTCGCCATTCCTGCCGCTCGGCCGACTACTTATTCAGTGTAGTTTCGCTGGTGAATAACCCCCATCAAGTAGCGAAGAACGCCATAGTCACCTGGGTACCGGTCACCTGGAGCGCGCGCAGCGCACAGACAAAAAACGGGCGTGAACCACTAGCGCTCCTCGGAAGAGCCGCGCTAATGGTTCACGCCCGTATCGGTAGTTTTTGGGAAAGGGGGCGCTATGCCAGGCCGGAAATCACCTCCCGCAGCTTGCCGACGATATCGTCGATTTCATGGGTCTCGATAATCAGCGGCGGCGACATACACAGCGCATCACCAATGCCTCGCGCCATCACACCAGCATCCCAGGCCAGCGCCGATGCCTTGGCTCCGAATTTGCCTTTCAGATTTTCCGGCGCGCGCAGCTCGATAGCGCCGACCAGGCCGTAGTTGCGGACATCGATCACATTGTCCAGATCCGCGAGGCTGTGCAGCGCATTTTCCCAGTAGGACCCAATATCCCCACCCGCGCGGGTCAACAGCCCTTCGCGATCGTAAATATCCAGCGTCGCCATACCCGCCGCACAGGCCACCGGGTGCGCGGAATAGGTGTAGCCGTGGAACAGCTCCACCATGCCTTCCGCCGCCGCATCCATCACCGTGTTGTAAATCTTGTCACTCACAAACACCGCACCCAGTGGTACCGCGGCGTTGGTGATACCCTTCGCGGACGTGATCATATCCGGGGTCACGCCGAACTCTTCCGAGGCAAACGGAGAACCGGTACGGCCCCAGCCGGAAATCACCTCATCAAAAATCAGTAGCAGATCGTGCTTGTCACAGATCTCGCGCAAGCGCTGCAGATACCCCTTCGGCGGCAACACCACACCACCGGCACCGGAGAACGGCTCCACAATCACCGCCGCAATCTGGTCCGCGCCGTGGAATGCCACCAGACGCTCCAGATCCTCCGCCAGCTCCACACCGTGCTCGGGCAGGCCCTTGCTGAACGCATTGCGTTCAATATCCAGCGTGTGGCGCATATGGTTCGCCTTCACCGGCTGACCAAAGCTCTGATAGTTCGGCGCAATACCACCCACAGAAATGCCACCAAAGTTCACCCCGTGGTAACCCTTTTCACGGCCGATAAACATCGTGCGTGAACCCTTGCCCCGTGCGCGCTGATACTGCAGCGCAATCTTCAACGCCGACTCCACCGCCTCGGAACCGGAGTTGCCGAAGAACACATGGTTCAGCGGCTCCGGCGTGTACTGCACCAGGCGCTCCGCATACTCAAAACTCAGCTCGTGGCCGAAATTGAAAATAGAGCTGTAATCCAGCTTCATCGCCTGCTGATGAATCGCGTCGGCAATCTCACTGCGGCAGTGACCCGCATTGGAGCACCACAGGCCCGCAGTGGCGTCGATGATCTTGCGACCAGACTTCTCAAACAGGTAAATCCCCTCAGCGCGCTCCACAATACGCGGCGCCGCCTTGAAGGTGCGGTTGGGAGTAAACGGCATCCAGAATGCGTTGGTATTCAGTTCGGACATGATGTTCTCCGATTAAAATTTTTACGTGTCTCTAACGTAGTAAAAATATCGACGCGAAGGCAAAGTGCCGGGTACAGGTTTTCAGGAGCGTCGCAAACAGGAAGTTTGCGCCGCAACGCCCAGGGATGGGTTCACAGGGGGACGCCTAGTTTGGTTCTGAAAACAGATACCCGGTGCTTTGCCGCCACTACAACAAGTTAAAAGTTTCAATATCTACAACGGAGTTCACACTCCGTAGCAGCAGTACTTGGTCTCGTAGAATTCGGCCATACCCTCGACACCACCCTCGCGGCCAATACCGGATTCCTTGCAGCCACCAAACGGCGCCACCGTGGTCGAGAAAACACCCGCGTTGCAGGCCACCATCCCGTACTCCAGCGCCTCCACCACCCGGTTCGCCCGGTGAATGTTTTCACTCATCACATAGGCCGCCAACCCGAACGGCGTATCATTGGCGCGCTGAATCACATCATCCTCATCACGGAATTTCTGCACCACCGCCAGCGGCCCAAAAATCTCCTCGCGCGCAATTCGCATCTCATCGTGCACCTCCGTCAACAACGTAGGCGCATAATAGTTCTCCCCGTTTGGCAGAAAATCCCCGCCCAACAAAAGGCGCGCCCCATTCGCCACCGCTTCTTCAACAAGACCATGCACCCGATCCACCGCCCGGCGGAAAATCAGCGGCCCGAACGTCGTACCCGCATCCAGGCCGTGGCCCACCTGCAGCTTCTCCATCTGCCCACGCAACTTATCCACAAACTCATCGTGCACCGACTCGTGTACATAAATTCGATTGGTAGACACACAGGTCTGGCCCGCATTGCGCATCTTCGTCGCCATACAGGCGGTCACCGCCACATCGATATCCGCATCGTCAAACACGATGAACGGCGCATTGCCGCCCAGCTCCATGGACATCTTCTTGATGGTGCTCGCACACTGGGCCATCAGCAGCTTGCCCACCGGGGTAGAACCGGTGAAAGTAAACTTCGCTACCCTCGGGTCCTGGGTCAGCACCTTGCCAATAGCCGCAGAGTCGGTGCCAACCACCACATTCAGGGTGCCCGCCGGCAACCCGGCCTCCTCCGCCAGTGCACACAGGGCCAGCGCAGACAGTGGCGTTTCCGACGCCGGCTTGATCACCACCGTACAGCCAGCCGCCAGCGCCGGCGCCGCCTTGCGGGTAATCATCGCATTGGGGAAATTCCACGGGGTAATGCAGCTCACCACACCCACCGGCTGACGGATGGTGTGCAGGCGCATGGCCGGGTTGTGCGTGGGAATCGTCTGGCCATAGGCGCGACGACACTCCTCCGCGTACCACTCGATATAGGAAGCGCCGTAGTCAATCTCACCCATGGCCTCCGCCAGTGGCTTGCCCTGCTCCAGGGTCAGCAGGCGGGCCAGATCCTCTCGGTTCTCAGCGATCAGCTGGTACCAGCGCTTCAGTACGGCTGCGCGCTCGGCCGCGGTCTTGCGGCTCCATTCCGGGAAGGCGTCGTGGGCCGCGCCCACCGCGCGCTCGGCGTCGGCAGCGCTGCCATCGGCAATCTCTGCCAGCAACTCTCCAGTCGCCGGGTCAGTAACCGCCAACTTACCGGTGCCCTCGCACCACTGGCCATTGATGTAGTTCTGGGTCTTCAATAACTGGCTATTATTCAATTTCATCGAATACTCCCTGATCAGCCGGTATATAAGCTTCTCATGGATTCTGGCCCGTGAGTCTGATGGCGAATAGTAAGATCTTTGCAACTAAAATTTAGATCCATCAAACTTTGCTAAACCATCACGCTGAAGACCCCAAACGCGGATAGCCCAACCATGGCAAAAAGCACCCAATCCCTTTCCGGCCGCCTCAGTGATATGGACCTGCGGCTACTTCGGGTCTTTCGCGAAGTGGTGCAGGCCGGCGGCCTAGCGCCTGCGGAGGTCGCGCTCAACATCAACCGCTCCACCATCAGTGTGCACCTGTCGGACCTGGAGACTCGCCTCGGCATGCAGTTGTGTATCCGCTCCCGAGGGCGCGCGGACTTCAAGCTCACCCCCGAGGGCGAGTCCCTGTACCAGGCCATCCTCGAACTGGACGGGCACCTGGCCACCTTCAAGAGTCAGGTCAACGCCATCCAGTCACAGCTCACCGGCAAACTGCGGGTGATCTTGCCGGACGATGCCCTGGCCATGCCCCAGCTGGATCTGCCCGCCACCATTGCGCGCCTGCGCGAGCGGGCGCCGCAATTGCAACTGGATATCCAGCTGGCAGCACCCCACGAGCTGGAACTGGAAATCCTCGCTGGCCGCGCGGACGTGGGCATCAACCCGCTGCACTCGCGCCGCCCCGGCCTCAGCTATCAGCCACTTTTCAGTCACCAGTCCCTGCTCTACGCAGCCGCCGGTCATCCGTGCACAGTCGTCGATACCGATGATGAACGGATTACCCAACAGGAGCTCGCCGCCCCGGACCACGCGGTTCTGTCCGGTGCCGCGCACCTGTACCGACTGTTCCCCAACAAAAGCATCGCCAACCATATGGCCGCGCGCCTGGCGATGATCCTGTCGGGAAAATTTATCGGCTTCCTGCCCACCTATCTGGCGGAGGAATATGTTAGAAATGAGCAGCTGGCCGCACTGAGGCCAGAGCGCTTCTGCTACCAGATCCAGAATGCGATTACCTGTAAAAGCAGCGCGGTGGAACAGCCGGCGGTGCAGTTGTTCACCACCTCCATACGCATACACGACAGCCACGTAAAGCCATGAAAACCAAGTTTTATACAGAGCAAACGCTGAAGTCATGGGATCAGGCTGCGGAAATCCACCACCGCAGAAACCCCGGTCTGGCAGCCCAAACCAAAGCGCCGGATTTCAACGCTCTACACGAGGAATTTAATCGCCTTGTTGACTCCAGGCTTGTAGCAGATTCATCCGTCGCACAGATTTGCTGCAATAACGGAAAAGACCTGCTGTCGATAAAGAACAAAGGGGCGGGATACTGCCTGGGAATTGATGGCTCAAGTAAGTTCATCGAGCAAGCGCGCGCTCTTGCAAACCATCCGCACTACTCAGATGTAAATTTTGAAACACACAATGTTTACGAAATGCCGGAGCATCACCACGGGAAATTCGATATTGTCGCTATCACCGTAGGCGTACTGAACTGGATGCCGGACCTCGCAAAGTTCTTTACGGTTTGTAGCCGCCTTCTCAAACCCGGCGGCTTCATGCTGATGGAAGAAATGCACCCGGTGCTCAATATGTATGAAGAAGGAAACCCCTCATACATTGCCTATTCCTACTTTAACCGGGAGGCACAGATTGATACCCACGGGCTGGATTATTTCTCTGGTGAAAAGTACGACGCAGAGCCCAATTATTACTTCCAGCACACGTTAAGTGACATACTCTCCGCAGCGATCGCCAGTGGCCTGCAGCTGCAGACATTCGAGGAGTCTCGATCCAACATCGGAAATTATTGTGGCGATCTGGCCAGCTCGCCACTCAGTCCGCCCATGGCTTTTATCGCCAGCTGGAAGAAACACTAGTCATGTATACCCCAAAACACTTTTCCGTATCCGACCGCCAAGAGCTGTCACACTTCATCCGCAACAATGCATTTGGCCAATTGATCTCAAATCACAATCATCGTCCCGAAGCCTCCCATTTGCCTTTTCTCTTATCGGCGGATGGTGAGCGGCTGACCTGCCACCTGGCCCGCCAGAACCCACAACTGGAGAAATTAGACGGCCAGCAGGTACTTGTGATTTTTAACGGCCCCCATGCCTACATTTCGCCGCGCTGGTACCAGTCTGCCGGTGTACCGACCTGGAACTATCAGTCCGTGCATGTCTACGGAACAGCGCGCACATTTAATGATGCGGAGCGGCTGATGACACTGGTTGATCAGCTTTCTCAAAAGTATGAGTCCGGAGCAGAAAAACCCTGGCAACCGGAGTACTCACCCAAACTACTGCGTGCAATTACCGGTGTGGAAATAGAAATTTCCGACATTCAGGGAAAGTACAAACTAAGTCAGAACCGATCCACAGAAGACCGACAAAGTGTGGTGGAAGCATTGCGAGCGGAGCAGAAATCAGAGATGGCTGATGCCATCCAACGGTGGGAGCCCCCAATCGAGTCATGCTGAACACCATCCATCACGCCGCAATAATCTGCTCGGATTATCGACGATCGAAACACTTTTACACGGAAGTTCTCGGGCTGGAAATCATTGCGGAAAACTACCGCGCACAGCGCGATTCATGGAAGCTGGATCTGCGTCTTGCAAACGGCGGCCAGATTGAACTGTTTTCATTTCCCGATGCACCAGCGCGACCCAGTTACCCCGAGGCCCGAGGACTGCGCCACCTGGCGTTTGTGGTGGAATCCATTGACGAGGTGAAAGCCCGCCTGGAGTCGTGCGGTGTAGAGGTAGAGCCGGTGCGGGTGGACGAGTACACCGGCAAGCGCTTCACATTCTTTAGTGACCCGGATGGGCTACCGCTCGAACTCTACGAACAGTAAATCTGTGCGCAAATAGAAAACGGGGCGAAGCGTGACCGCGCTAACGCGGTCACGCTTCGCCCCGCCAGTTTATCTTCAGCGGATAAATACTCCGTATCAGGGGGTAGCCTTGGTGGCACCACCAGCGCCGCTGGCTTTTTTGTCTTTTACCGACGCCTTACCCTGAATCTGACTTTGGTTATTGCCTTTGTCCGCAATGGCCGGCTTCATCTCCGCCAGCATCATCTTCATCTGGTTGTACTCGGCCTCATTGGTAAGCTCCAGCATCAGCGGTTGGGCCACCTCGGCGAAATACTCCGCATCTTTGCGATCGTACAACTCCTGGGCCATCCACTGGGCGATATGCAGTTCGCGGGGCGCGCGCAGGTAAGCCTGTTCGAGCATTTCCACATACTGCTTTTTCGGGTACCCCATCATCTGCATGGTGATCGCCAGGCCGTACCAGTTCATCGCTTCACTGGACTGGTTGTTGACCAGCTTGACGAACTTGTCCCGGGCTCCTTTCAACATTTCCTTGCTGCGATCGCCACCCATGGTGCTGATCTCACGATTGAGCCACAACCAGGCCTGAGCCTTCTGATACCAGAAGTGTTCGCGATCCGAAGGGGCTACCTGGGCCAACAGACGTGCGGCCTGGTCAAAATCACCCTCGCGGGTCGCCGCGTCGGCGCGCACCGCGGTCAGCTCCGGTGAGTAGAGGTTCGCGCGCTCGGCATACTTCACCAGGTCGTGGATCCCGTGAGGGTTATAGCCGGATTTCACCAGGAAGCGTGCCAGCTCAACTACCGTTTCCTGCCCGCTGAGTACCGTCAGTTTCGGGCGCTCCGGCGTAAAGTTCGCCGGCACCTTGCCGCGCGCCAGCTTGAAACGGCCATCTTGAAACTTCTCGTTGTAGATATCCTCGATCTCACCGATGGACATACCCAGGTTTTTCGTCAACGCCTCAACCGGATCGGCGCCGTTGTTGTAGTCCACAACGAACTGCTTGAACTCCTCGGTCTTGCCACTTTCCATCACGATCCAGTGGGCCAGCATCCAGCCACTGGCGTACACACGCCCTTTCTCTTCATCCGGCGTGTTGTACACGGTAGCGCGCAGCAGCTCCTGCAGGGGCACCGGTGCTGTATACAGCAGGGTCATGGCGCGCTCGCCGGGAATGGCGCCGATATCGTAGGTATTACCCGGGCCAAAGGTCATGGTGGACATGAACTCGGCGAAGCCTTCACTGTACCAGTAGGGGTAATGGGTAGTGGTACCGTTGTAGCTCAGGAAGTGGGTGTACTCGTGAAACAGGAACTCCCGGGCTTCCAGCTGGCGCTCACCGGTGCGGCCATCCAGGTTCACCAGGGCGTAGCTGCCCTCGGCGGTGGTATCGAACAGACCATTGGTCAGCTCGGAAAGATCTTCCCCCACCAGGCCGGCATAACTTTCGCGATCCGCTGCGGCGTAGATGGTCAGTTTGGCGCCATCGTCTTTCGCACCCAGCAAATCCAACGCAACCGCACGGTAGCGCTCCAGATCCTCCGCCAGGCGACGCACCGAGCCCGGCTCACCGTTGGTGATGATCTTGAAGTTAGCGCTGTCAATTTCGTACCAGGTGTCTTTCGCTAGGTTGTCCGCCATTACATCGCTGGTAAACAGCCATGCGCCGGAAAAAACGACCAAGTATGCGAGCATTCTTGAAAACATATTCTGACCACCCGGAGTTTTCGCTAGATCTTCTCAAATAGAAGCAACTGTTCACTTTTTGAACGACGTTGCGCGAAATTCCACAATACCTGTTTTCACTGTTTAAAAAAAGAACAATCTTAAACGAGAACCTGTAATTCATCCTGAGCATAAGCCGGTCACGGACCAGCTGGTCGTATGCAGTCACAAAATGACCCCTAAGTTCTACGTATAGCCACACGTCACTGACTGATAACCAGATCACAGTCACAGAAATTCCATCTTCGCTGCCCGGGTCCTCCCCATAGACTCCAGTTTCTGGCCGGCTCCGGTAATCCATACCGAACCACTGGCCCCTGCGGAAAGCGGGTCCCGGCCGGAGCGATGACGCTGTAACAAAAGAAATAAATACAGAGAGAGAAGAGCATGAAAACACTCGCCCTGCCGGCGCTGCTGGCCGGTGCCCTGTGCGCCGCTTTTACCCCTGCCTCTCAGGCCGCCCCCACCTTTATTGCCGACCTGGATATCACCACCTTCGACGGCACGGAACTGGACGCCAACCTGTTTATTCCAGAGACCCCCGCGCCCGCCGGCGGCTACCCCACGGTACTGTTTACCAACAGCTGGATGCTCGACAAACACCAGTACCTACTGCAGGCCGCCGAGCTCGCCGACAACGGCTACCTGGTAATGAGCTACTCCACCCGCGGCTTTGGCACCTCCGGCGGGATGGTGGATGTGGCCGGAGAAAACTCCATCCGCGATGCCGGCGTGCTGATCGACTGGCTCGAAGCCCACTACCCGGTCGGCAAACTGGGGATGGCGGGTATCTCCTACGGCGCCGGGATCTCCCTGATCACCGCCGCCCAGGACCCCCGCGTGGACGCCGTCGCCGCCCTCTCCGGCTGGTCCGACGTGATCGAAGGACTCTACCCCGGCAACACCGTCAACCTGGTGTGGGGCACCATCCTCACCACCACCGCCCTCAATCTCGACCCCGAAGTCGACGCCATCTGGGCCAACCTCCGCGCCACGGAAAACATCCAGGGCGTCGAGGAATTTGCCGCGCCCCGCTCCGCGCTCTCCTACGTGCCAGAACTGAACAGCAACGGCACCGCCGTGCTTATGTCCAACAACTTCGCGGATTACCTGTTCAAACCCAACAGCATGACGCAGCTCTACAGCCTGTTGGACGGCCCCAAGAAACTGCTGTTAAACCCCGGCACCCACGCCGTCACCGAAACCCTTGGTGGCAACAACGGCCACATCTGGGCCACCGCCTTCCGCTGGTTCGACCGCTACCTCAAAGACCAACCCAACGGCATTGATCACGAGCCCAAAGTGGACATGACCGTGCGCATCAGCAACAGACTCGAGCAGTTCGACGACTTTCCCGTAACCGACAAAACCACCCGCTACCACCTGCACCCCAGGTTCACCTACTTCAACAACGCCAGCATGAAAACCCGCCCCTACAGCGGCTGGGGCTGGAGCAACGACTTCCACGGCGGCTCAGACACCAAAGCCGGCACCGGCATCCCCGTCGTCTCCGACGCTCTCGAAGGCTTCGGCATCCCCGTCTACACCAACATGACCGGCATCAACGGCTACCACGCCATCGAATACAACTCACCAGTACACTGGAGCACCTTCAAAATCCGCGGCACCCCAAGCCTCGAAATGTGGATAAAACCCAGCAAGCCCGAAGTGCAACTGCAGGTATACCTCTACGACACCGGCCCCCTGGGCCTCGGCCGACTCATCACCCACGCCCCACTCACCCTGCACAACGCACAGGTCGGCAAGGCGCAGAAGATCTCCATGGAACTCTTCACCACCGCCTACGACGTACCACCGGGGCACGTGGTGACCCTCGCGATTGATACCGAAGGCGCGATTTATCAAAAGCCGGAAGATACAAACTATGAGATTGAGGTGCCCTATCGCAGCAGCCGGCAGTCAGTGCTGACGATTCCGCATTTATGATTCAGGTGACAAAAGCCTGATGCGCAGGCGCCGATAGCGGGTACGGCCTTTTGAGACCTTCAAAAACAGGATGTTTTTGCAGAGCCCCCATGGATGGGTTCACGGCGTGTCTCAGAAGGCCGTACCCGCTAGCGGCGCCGCCACCGGACCTTACCCGAAGCTCTCCGCGGATCTGGTAACAAGCTCAATCCATCGCGCCCCCCTGCAAACCAGCCGCCCCAACCCGCTACAATAGGAACAACCAGCGAACCAACCATTCCAAAGCAAAGATTTACCATGCGAATTCTTACCCTTCCGGCCCTTCTGGCCGGACTAATCGTGCTCACCGCCTGCGGAACCGACAACAAAACCACCAGCGACCCCGACCGGGAAAAGGCGAGCCCGCAAACCACCGCCAGCGAGCAGACAGTGGAGACAAAAAACGCTGAGGCCAAACCCAGCGTCGAAGAACAAGCACCCGCCGGCAAACTCCCCGACGGCGTCCGCCCCACCGCCTATCGCCTCGACCTCACCCTCGATCCCCGCCAGGATACCTTCCACGGCCAGGTGGAAATTGACATAGAAGTGGACAAAGCCACCGACCACATCTGGATGCACGGCAACAACATCGACGTCGCCGACATCAAAGCCATCGTGCCCGCGCAAGGCGATGAGAAAGAAAAAGAAGTCGCCGCCCACTACCGCCAGATGCTCGACAGCGGCGTGGTGCGTGTGGACTTCGCCGGTGGTATCCCCGCCGGCAAAATTACCCTGCATACCCGATACAGCGCCCCGTTCGATAAAAACCTCGCCGGCCTGTTCAAGGTCGAAGAAAAAGGCGATGCCTACGCGCTGGCCAAATCCGAATCCATCCAGGCGCGCCGCTTCCTGCCCGGCTTCGACGAACCCGGCCTGAAAGCCACCTATGACATCAGCCTCACCATTCCCAAGGGCTACAAAGCCATCAGCAACGGCCCCGAAACCGAACGTGTAGACGCGGGTAACGGCATGGAAAAGGTCACCTTCGCCCAGACCCGCCCCATGCCCACCTATCTGCTGTCCCTCGCCGTGGGGCCCTTCGACGTGGTCGAGCGCCCGGATATTCCCGCCAACAAATACCGCAAGGAGCCACTGCCCCTGCGCGGCTTCGCCCGCAAAGGTCGCGGCAAGGATATGGCGTACGTGCTGGATAAAACCCCGGAAATGCTGCGTATTTTTGAGGAGCAATTGCAGCGCCCCTACCCCTTCCGTAAGCTCGACATTATTGCCGCGCCCCAGTGGCCCAGTGGCGCTACCGAACTGTCCGCCGCCATCACCTACCGCGAACAGCGTATTCTGGTGGAAGGTGACGAACCCGCCCCCGGCCTGCGCCTGGCCCTGCTCGGCGTACACGCCCACGAAATCGCACATATGTGGTTCGGCAATCTGGTCACCCCGCCCTGGTGGGACGACCTGTGGCTGAAAGAAGGCTTCGCCACCTGGGGCACCCCGCTGGCTCTTACCATCATGGAACCGGACGGCGGCCACGACCTGAATGCCGCGGTGCGCGCCATCAGTGCGATGAAGCTGGATTCCCTCGCCAGCACCCGCGCCATCCGCGAGCCAATCACCGACAACAACAATATCCGCAACGCCTACGACGCCATCACCTACTCCAAAAGCCTCGGTGTTATCCACATGGTGGATGAATATTTTGGAGCCGATACCTTCCGACCGGCACTGGGACGCTATATAGAAAAGTTTGCCGACGGCGTGGCCGATTCACCGGACTTTTACAAGGTCATCGGTGATGAAACCGAAAGCCCGCAGCTCACCGAAACCTTCCGTACCTTTGTGGAGCAGAAAGGCGTGCCGCTGCTGTCACTGACCATGAACTGCAATACCGATGGTGAAGCCTCGGTAATTGTTCAGCAGCAGCGCTACAAACCGCTCGGCTCCCCGATTTCTGAGACCGGCCAGCAGTGGAGTATTCCATTCTGCATGCGCACCAACACCGGCGTTGCCCAGTGCGAATTCCTCAGCGACAGCCAGCAGGAGATCGCCGTTTCCGGCGGTGCCTGCCCCAAGTGGGTCATGCCCAACGTGAACGGTAGCGGCTACTACCGCTTCAACATGGATGAAAAGTACTGGCAGGCCCTGCTCGGTGAGTTCGACAACCTCAACCCCACAGAGCGCCTGTCACTGATCGACAGCGCCTTCGCCGCTTTCGAAAGCGGCAAACTCAAGCCAGGCACCCTGCTGGAAGTGGTGCGCCTCTCGGCCACCTCAGACAAACGCCAGGTTGTGGAAGCACCTCTGGGTTACCTGGCCAAGTATGCCGACCACTATATAGAAGATGCCAATGCAGCCCGCTGGCAGGCATTCCTGAAAGAACAGTACGGTAAAAAAGCACAGGACCTCGCAGACAATACGGACTCGGAAAGCAAACTGCTACGCAGCCGCCTGCTCGGCTTTCTTGCGCTGGAAGGCAAAGACAAGGACACCCGCAAACAATTGCAACAGCAGGCCGAACTCTTTACCGGTTTCAATCGCGAGCGCGATCCCACGGCACTGGATTCCGATCTGTATGAAAGCGCGCTGACCGTAGCCATTCAGGATTCCGGCAAGGATTTCCTCGACCACCTGATCAAAGTGCGCAGTGAACTGGACGACCCGCTGTTTGAAAGCGCCAGTGCCAACGCTATGGGCCGCGTCATCGATCCATTACAGCTCGACACTATTCATCAGCTGGCGCTCAGCGACAACATGGGTGCACGCGAAGCGTTCGGGCTGATTCAGAATGCCCTGATCGAACCGGAGCTCCAGGCTAGAAACTGGCAATGGCTGCGGGACAACTTTGCCGAAGTGGTAGCAAAAATCCCGGAGCAGTGGCGGCGCAACACACCCCGCTTCGGAGCAAATTTCTGCGACCAGCAGTACTTAAAACAGGTGCAGCTGCTGTTTACCCAGCAGCAAAAACTGGTTCCCGGCTATCAGCGCGCACTGGCGCAGACGGAAGAAGGGATTAATCTGTGTCTGGCACTGAAAGAGAATGGACAGGCACTAGTGGGGAGTTTCAAATAAGAGACAGTGGCTATAGCAGCTTCGAAAATGGCAGCCATGGCTGCCATTTTTGTTTACATAAGAACCCCGCCCTCTGATAAAACCTGCTGCAGAGTTAATAACTGAGCACGATAGTTTTTCCATTTTCCGATAGAGGATGCGTAAATTGGCTGGCGGACCTGGGTGGCACTAGCCGTTGTAGAAGCCTGACGAATATTGTGAAAATCAAGACACTGCACCTGCCAATCGAGATCACAGTAATCTAGAACCCCACGAACAACTGTCTCCGTACTTTCCACCAAACTCTCATACTGCACATGAAAAATACGCCCCTTCGGCAGAACGGCTTCCCAATGATCCATTAGCCGTCGGTAAGCGATGTAGTACTGACCAAGTTCCTGCAAGTTATAGGAGAACGGATAAGCGCTTTGAAACAGCTGTTTGTAAACCGCGTAACAAGTATCCATGGGGTCACGATGAACGTGAATAATCCGTGCATTGGGTAGCGCCGCATGAATGATCCCGATGTAAAGATAGTTAAATGGTAATTTGTCGATAAAATGAGGTTTTTTACCTGTTAACATTCTGGTACTTTCAATATATCCATCACCCAGCTCTCGAAAATCAATATAGCGTGAGGATTCAATCAAAGATAATTTATCAACGCCTCCATTCGTGCCAGAACTTTTAACCGCGCGCATTAATTCCTGAGAAAAATTATTTAGCTCACCGGCAGTCTGAACTTCAGAATGAGAGGAAAGTATTCGCTCAAGAAGGGTACTTCCGGTACGGGGCATTCCGAGAACAAAAATCGGCTCTTGCGACTCCGCAGTTTTCCGATTTTTTTTGAAAAAATCCGCGTCGAACGTCTTTCGCAATGATCGCATGATATCTAAATCATATTGCACGTCGTAACGTATATGAGCACGTCGCAAATCTGCACCAATTTGGAGGTTATAAAATGCCTCATCCCAACACTCCAAGTCCTCCAGCTCTTTGGCTAAAGCGTACTGCAGGTTCACTCGATCCCGCGCCGAGAGTCCGCTTGCAGCGAGCGATGCTTTCAACGAGGTAATGTGGTTGCTTTCAGCTGTCTGCCTACGCAACCCAGATCTCAGTAAATGCGCCTCGCTGTCTTTCGGGTTGAGCTCTATTGCGCGACTAGCAGCTTCTTCCGCACCCTCAATCTCACCAAGAAACCGCTGGGCTGTAGCCAAGTTGTAAAAAAAATCGGGTTCTTCACTAACTAATCCAATCGCACGCTGATATAGGCGCTTTGCTAATTCATGTTGATCCAATGAGGTATAGAGCCTACCGATCTCATTCAACTGATAGGCATTATCAATTGACATATCCAGCATCTGATCAAGATAGACACGGATTTTTTCAGCCTTGCCCCCCAATGGAAGAGCACAGCGACAAAATTGAAGTAAGATTTCGGGGCTTTCAGGATCTATGGCTATAGCCTTTTCACAGGCCATAAGTGCCGCATGGCAGTTACTATTCGCAGCATGTATTTCGCTCAACACCAGCCAACCATCGGCGATATCGGGGTTAGCCTGTAGTAGAGTTTTGATGCAACCTAGTGATTCACGCAACTCGCCTTTTGCAAGTAAATTACGTGCTTTCCTACAGGACTGCTCTACCATATTCATTGAGTTCTGCTTTGTATCTAGAATTTATTCGTACTGTATCACTGCCTGTTTAGGAATCGCCAGTATCCGAAGGCACAAATAAAAAAGGCCGGGATTACCCGGCCTAAAGCAACAATTCACTGAATGATTTAAAAGGTATAACTAGCGCTCAAACCGATAGTCCGCGGTGTCGTAATGTACTGACGCTGATTGTTACCGTAGTAGTTTTCAAATACCCCGGTGTCCGTACTCATATATGCACTCGGGAAACTACCGGTAACACCTTCGTTGTTCAGAAGGTTTTTCGCGTACAGAGATACCACCCAAGAATCGGTCAGCAGGGAAGCCGATGCGTTCCAGAGGCTAAATGCATCATGCTCATCTTGAATCGAGGTATCCTGAACCGAATTAATGGTCTCAGACTGGTAATACCCACCGATGCGGCTTGCCAACTCCATACCATCAGTGACGAAATAACGATGAGAAAGCGCCACGGTCAAAACATTCTCTGGAATACCGGGTAGTTTGTGACCATCTTCGGCAATTAGGTTACCCGCCTGAGGGCCGATTAGATCAGCAGTCAACTCCGCTTTAGTATATGTGTATCCTGTTTGCAATGTGAGGTTCTCAGTTAGTGCAAACTCGGCCTCAAGCTCCAAACCGCTGGTAGCTGCTGACTCACCGTTTTGGGCCATAAAGAATGCCCACCAATAGGTGGCGGTATTGAGTTGTGGGTCCTGCCAATCTACGTAGAAGATGTTCGCGGAATAACGTGCTCGATCTGTATCACCTTTGACACCCACTTCATAATTTTGAGCGGTATCTTTATTAAAGGTTGATGCAGCTTCACAGTTAAGCTCTACGAAGAAACCACTACATGGCACTGCGTTAGAACCGCCGCGACGGAAACCTTCTGAGTAAGTGGCGTACGCCATCAGACGCTCATTAATATCCCAGGAAGCATTGACCTTAAATTGAACGTCATCCTCTTCTTGCCCGGGGTATTTTTCAAATGCAACGCTATCGCCCTCGATAAGAGGGAATCCGAGAGCGGTATTGTTGGTAAGAGTATTGCTAAACCAGCGCATTCCACCTGTGAGGTGAAAACTGTCGGTCACGTGGTAAGTCAGCTCGCCATATACCGCTACGTCCTCGAACGTTTCTTCGCGAACATAGTCGAAGTCAGTTTCCTGAAGAGGAAGTCCAACCCACCATTGTCCATCGGCAGCGCATGCTGCACCTATTTCTGCGCACGCTTGTCCGTATTCGTCCAAGCCGAGCAGGTAACTCAGATTGTATGTCTCGCGTTCCTGGTCCATGTAGTAGGCACCGGCGACCCAGTCGATGTCACCCTCGGTGTTGGAAACCAGGCGGAGCTCCTGAACCAGAGCCTTTTCACTGTAGCCTGCATCCACGTGAGCAACCGGGCGTGGCATACCGGTGTAAAGATCATCAAACCAATTGGAGTATCCACCGCGATCAGTAACCCAAATGCTCGTATTATCCCGCCAGCCGTTGCCGGTGTGCTCGTACTGGGAGGTGGTAGAAGTCAGGGTAGCGAAGCCCAGGTCAGCTTCGACTTCAAGGCTGAACAAGTCAACTTCGCGTTCGGACGGCTCCAGCATGGTGGATCCGTTCTCATGATCACCGTAGGTTTCACCTAGCAGATTGCCGCCGAGTGTCACGGCCCGCCGTGCACCGATTTCGTCACTCTGCATTTGATAGCTCGCGGTGGCACTGATGTTGTCGGTCATGTCAACGCGCAGTGCTGCCCGGGCATGCATGATTTCTACTGTGTCAGCATCTTCTTTCGAGGTATAGCATGAGCCATTGAAAGCAACTTCTTCTGCACTCAGAGAAGGGCTTTTCACACTTACACAAGACCCGTCGTCCGCCTTAACTACTGGCTTGCCGTCTGCCAGCTCATACAGGTTTACATAATCGATCACGCCGGCATTATCGATGGTTCCGCCGGAGAAACGGAATGCCGCCTTGTCGCCCAGGGGGAGATTCAGGATTACATCAGCACTGTAATTCGTACCTCCAGAGCCATCGGTCTGACTGAGACTGGTAGAAGCCTTCACCATAGTCTCTTCGGTATCCGGCTTGTTCATAATGTAACGAACCGTCCCCCCCATAGCTCCAGAGCCGTAGAGAGTGCCCTGTGGGCCTCGCAATACCTCCACTCGCTCCACATCCTTCAAAATGAAGTTTGCAAAAATAGGAGTGGAATCCACGTAAGTCGAAACCGGAGAAACTGCAGAAAGGCCAACATCACCATTTGCGCCATTGTCGACATTGAGCCCGCGAATAATCATGTTATTCGCCATACCAGAGTTGCGATAGCCCCGGTCCAGCACTGCCACACCAGAAACGCTTCGTAGCAACTCCGTGGCATCAGTAATATTCTGTTCTTCTAGGTCCTCACCACTGACAGCTGAAATGTTGTATGGGATATCTTGTGCATTCTGCGCCCGTGCAGTCGCAGTCACGATCACTTCCTCAATAAGTGATTCTTGCGCACTCGCCAGCTGCGGAACGGATAGCAGCGTACCCGCGGATACTGCCGCGACGGCGGTTGCCAGTGTGGATTTGCTAAACCCCTGCTTGA
Source organism: Microbulbifer sp. ARAS458-1 (assembly GCF_045348205.1). NCBI lineage: Bacteria > Pseudomonadati > Pseudomonadota > Gammaproteobacteria > Cellvibrionales > Microbulbiferaceae > Microbulbifer > Microbulbifer sp. ARAS458-1. The sequence goes on from NZ_CP155838.1 coordinate 328,850, forward strand.
TTGGTTGTTTCATGATGCCCTCTGCTAGGTTTGGATCTCTTATTTTGAATTTTCGCTGCTGGCCAAACTGCGCCGGCTTTTTGTTGTGATTCTTTGTATAACTGGACCCTGGCCTATACCTAGTGCCAGTTAGTCTACAACGACTGGTCCAGTTTGTTGTGGTGATAAAAAGCCATCCTGTGAGAAATGAACTTTTGTCTCGCCGGTATTATTCCGGCACTTTCAGCTCGCCGAGCTGCTCCAGCGCAGGGGATACCGCACCCCGCTCGTACTGTGGATAGTGCACCTTGCCATCGCGGAAACTTTTCAGGGTTTGTCCCAGGCCTTTCATGCCGCGCTCACGTACCTGAGCAACTTTTTCTACATCAATAAACAGAGCGATAATTTCTTCCTCAATAGAGGCCTCATGCAGGGTATCGCCTTCTGGTCCGACAATGATCGAGCGGCCGTTGCCCTGCTCGCCGGCTCCGTTTACATCGACGATGTAACACTGGTTCATCACCGCACTGGCGCGCACCATGGAAAGCTCGTCTTTGCGATCGATGGTGTCGGTTTTGGTGGGGTGGATAATCACTTCTGCACCCATCCAGGCCATGGCTCGGGTGGTTTCGGGGAACCACATGTCGTAGCAGATGGAGACCCCAAAGCGCCCCACCTCGGGCACATCAAATACAACAAACTGATCTCCCGCGGTGACGCCTTTTTCGTAAGGCAGGAAGGGGTAGATCTTGCGATAGCGGGCGATGACCTCACCGGCTGGATTGATCACCGGCGTGGTGTTGAACACGGCGCTGCCGCACTTTTCATACATGGATCCCGGAATCAGCCAGATTCCCAGTTCCCTTGCGGTACGGCAGAAAGCTTCCTCTTCCGCAGAGGGCAGCTCGCGGGCGTGTTGCGCGCCGACACCACGCAGGGCCAACTCGCTCAGTACGATCATTTTGACCCAGGGGTAGCGCAACTTGGTGCGCTGGATTTTCTGCAGCAGCAGCTCCAGATTGTCTGCCTCATCCAGTTTCAATTGCAGTGCTGCTATTCCGAAAGACCTGCGGTTGCTACTCATCACACCGGTTCCTGGTTCTGGATTATTGATTTTTGTTGTTGCCGCCGCCTTGCCGGTGCTTTCCGGGCAGCGTTGGCCAGCTGGATTAATACTGGCGCAGAGCGAGACGCGGCTATAGGGCCAGATGGGCGGGATACATGAGTCCAAAGCCGAGGAGGTCGCGGAATGGCGGATTTGGACCCAACTGCGAGCCGGATCTGGCACTATCACACGCGCTGTAATAAGTTAGCTTTGGTCCGGCACAGGAACCGACCGCGACAACCGCTGAACGGACGTCGGTTCAAGGGATAAGACAGATAACAAATTGCCACAATCGCCGGAGTACCCATGGAAAATCCTCCCCAGTCTGCAGCAACAGATGCCCCAGAATCAGGCTATTCCGGAAAAAGAATTCCCGATGCGGCCGCTGGAAATAGTCTTTTAGTCAGCAACGGCTGGATCGCGAGCATCTTTCTCGCGTTTCTTTCGTCTGCGGGCCTTTACTATGTGAACATCTTTCCGGTCATTGTGGACGCACTGATGGCGGGTGCGGGGTTAAGTGCCGAACAGGCGGGGCAGATCACCTTTGCCAACACCATGGGCGCGGTGATCGGAGCATTTACGGTTTCCTGGCTGATCCGGTACATTCCGCGCTGGAAGCGCGCTGCGGCGATACTACTGTGCTGCTCTATCGGCATGGATGTGCTGACCATTCAGCTGGCCAATCTGGACCTGCTGATTCCGTTGCGACTGGTGCACGGGATTCTCGGCGGCGCCCTGGTAGGGTTGGGGTTTGCGGTCATTGCCCGCAGCGGTATTGCCGGGCGCAGTTACAGCATGGTGCTGTTGGTGCAATACACCGGCGGGGCCATCGGGGTGGGATTTCTGCCTGCGCTGGTGGTGGAACACGGCACCTATGTGCCTTTCTTTGCGCTGATTACCTTCAGCGTCATCACACTGCTGATGCTGCCGCTGATTGCCGATTACCCGCTACCAACGGAAGCTGAGAGTCGCGCGCACGCGGAAAGCGCAGCGCCGCTGCCACTGGCGCCCATCATCATCACTCTGATTGCGCTGTTCTGCTTCCAGTTCGCAAACATGGCGCTGTTCGCTTTCATTTTCGACCTGGGCAAAACCTTTGGATTGCCCCTGGGTTTTATCAGCCAGACCCTGTTCTGGGCAAACCTGATTGCCATTGGTGGCGCCGCGCTGGCGGCGGTGACCGGCCAGAAATATCCCCTGGCCAAACCCCTGGCTGCGGCACTGATCATTACCCTACTCGGCCTGCTGCTGTTTGTGTTCAGTGATATTCGCCCGCTATTTATTCTGGCCAATGTGGTTACCGGAATTACCTGGGCGTTCTGCGTACCCTATTTCCTGACCATGGCATCACGTTTTGACAGTGCCGGGCAGATGGGTGCGTTTGGTGGCTTCGCGTCGAAGCTGGGGCTGGCCTGTGGGCCACTGTTTGCGGGTTACTTTATTACCGGTGGTGGCAGCTATACCCAGCTGATCATTCTTACCGTTGCAGTATTGGCAATCTGTCTGATTGCGGTACCCGCGGCAGCGCGGCTCGATCGCGCTCCGGGGAACTGACGGGCACGCGCGTTACTCATTGGCGATAATCGCCGCATCAATCAGTTTGCCGGTTTCATTGAACCACTTGATGCGGTGGCCATCGGTCACCACGTAGAAACTTGCCTTGCGGCCGTAGGACCAGGTGCGCCACTGGCGCACCCACTGGTCGCCGTCGAGCCACCAGCGGCCAGTGTCGGTCTCGTCCATCTCCACATCGTTGCGGGAATAGCCGAGCATGGTGCCGTCCGGCTTCAGCTCGATACGATAGGACTCGCCCAGGGTGTTGGTGCCGAGGAATATGGCTCCCGGCATTTCCCGCTGCAAATCTTCCGCGCTAAGGCGTCGGCCAGAAGCCACATCCAGTGACTCCTCTTCCGCCTGCAACTCGCCATTGATCAATTGCGCAAGCACTCGCACACCACCCTCGATTTTATCTGCATCGATCGCGGAAAAGCCAAGTCGCACGGCGCTGCCGTCCCCCACGGTCTCCAGCAACAAGCCGTTCTGTTCAGCACTGATCTGCAGCTGGGCACCATCCACATGTGGTGGTAACTCCAGCCAGCAGGCAGTGCCGCAGCTGGCACGGCGCACCTTTAACTTGGGCAGGTGGTACATCAGGGCTTCGCCCAGTGCGATCCAGCGCTCCTTCAGCTGCTGGGTGATTTTGAACAGCGCCGCATCCAGATGACCGGCCGCCACAAACTTGGCCAGCAAACGCTGATTGAGTGCGGGTACCCGCTCGCGCAGGGTGTAGCGCAGCGCGCGCAGTCGCTGAATCACCGGCTTCGGGGCAACCACAAAGGCAAGCTGCATCCCGGGGTCGATGATCTTTGGAAATTGATAGAGATAGATAACCGAACTGCCACCCTCCATACTTTTCAGCGGTGGCAATGGATTGCCGTGGTAACAGAAATCATGATCACAGTCGTTTTCGATAACCACGGCCTGCTGCTCCCGCGCCTGCTTTAGCAGCTGTCGGCGACGCTCCAGGCTGGTGGTAACGGCGGTGGGATTGTGCACATTGGGCTGCAGGTAAATGCACTGAGACGTCTGGAAACTCTCATCCAGTAGCGGACCATCGGCATCCTGTGAAAGTGACTGTATCTGGGCTCCTGAGCGTCGAAAAATCTCACCGGTTTCACCGCCGGCAGGTTTGACCAGCGCAAGCCTGCGCTGGTTACCCAGCAGCAGTTCCCCCAGCAGATAGCAGGCCTGCTCTATACCGCTGGTCAGCAATATCTGCCCAGGTTCCACATAGATTCCCCGGCGCGGTAGCAGGCGGGTGCAGATCTGTTCCACCAGGTGGCGGTCGTCCTCGTTATTGCCGAGTGTGGCCCACTGCGCGACTTCCCGCGCGGTAAAAATATCCCGGGTGCACTCCCGCCATTCGGTGCTAGGGTAGAGCCGCGGATCATACTCGTTGCTGACAAATGGATAAGGATACTGAAGCCAGTTGGCGGGGCGGTTTTGCAGAGCCCGGCGGCTGACGGAAACGGGGTTGCAGTGAGTGCGCCAGAATTGTCGGTCGTCCTCATCCCGCTGCGGTTCACCGGCATTGTGACTGATCACCCCCTGCTGCGACACGGTTTCGCTGACATAGAAACCACTGCGCTCACGGGTTACCAGAAAACCATCATCCACCAGCTGTTGATAGGCAAGCACTACCGTATTGCGGGCAACACCAAGCTGCTCGGCCATTCGCCGCGATGAGGGCATTTTATGCCCCGCGGGAATGCTGCCAGACAGAATCCCCTGGATCAGTTTTTCACGGATTTGCTGCTGCAGACTTTTATCCGCAGCGGGATCGAGAACGATCAGTGCTTCGCTCATGAACGGCTCGTTATATTTGTTTTGGCCTGGTGCGTATTCTGGAGGTTGCCCGCAGTGTGCACGGCGCCCAGTCCAGATTCAAGCCGGCGTACCTCCGCGATACCGGGCCCCCGAACATCAGAGAGCCCGTCCGCGAAAGACTTTTCCAGCCTTCCCCGGGTAGTCAGCCAGTATGCGTATTGCGTGCCAACTTTTTCAAGCGAAATGCCAACCACACCAGGATGATGCCGAACACGATAGCGTAACTGCCGATCAGCCAGAGTAGTGCGAGGGCGCCGGCACCGGGCTTGAGCAACAGGACCAGGCCAAAGATTACCGACAGGAAGCCCGCAAAAATCAACAGCCACTCGTGTTCAATTTCCTTGCGCAGGCGTAGGGCACCAACGATCTCGAAGATACCGCGCACCAGTGCCCAGGCACCAATAAAAATCACCAGCACCAGCGCGGTCACCTGTGGATAAACGAAGGTGAGAATCCCTGCGGCAATACCGGTGATACCCACAAACAATAGCCACCAAAGGGACGAACGCTCCACCTGGCCGCGCCCCTTGATCGCGCCGTAAAGTGCCACCACGCCGTCAATCAAGGTATAAATCGCGAATAGAAACACCAGACTAAGCAGGGAGATACCCGGCCAGATAAACGTGAGCACGCCAAATGCTATGGCGAACAGACCACGCAGCAGCGCCACCCACCAGTTATCGGCCATGGCGCGCAGTAATGGGCGGGAAGACAGAGATACTTGAGAGTCACTTTCGGGTGCCATGGGCGCCTCCTGACTATGGGTGCCCCGATGCGGGATCACCGTCAAGCCGGAGTTTTAATCTCCGGGAAAGCGAAAAACGAGATTATTTTTTTCAGGCGCAGCCGGTGTCAGATAAAGTGCTGGACCTTGTTTTTATAACTGCGACTCATTTTCAGTCGCTCGCCATTGTTGAGCACCAGGTGGTACTCACCATTGATGTGCGCACAGATCTCGCGCACCCGCTTGAGATTGACGATAGTCGAACGGTGAATACGCTGAAATACTTTCGGATCCAGCTGCTGCTCCAGTTCCTTCATAGTGATGCGCATTACGTGGGTTTCGCCGTTGGCGTGCACACACATATAATCGCCGGCTGCGTCGATCCAGTCGATGTCTCGCGCCGGTACCAGGGTGATTTTTCCAGAGTCCTTGATGGCGATCTTGTCCGGGTAACGATTCCCCCCCAGCTCACCGGCTGCCAGTTTCTGCTCCAGTGCCTCCGGTGATTCCTGAGTCAGGTCCGCTACCGCCTCCAACAACTGCTCGCGCTGGGCAACCAGGTTTTCACTGCCCAGTTTTGCCCGCACCCGCTGCAAGGCCAGCGCCAGACGGTCTTCCTCGATTGGCTTCAGTACATAATCCACCGCATTGACCTCGAACGCCTCTACCGCGTACTGATCGTAGGCGGTCACAAATACGACCTGAGGAATATCGTCCTTCGGAAGCAGCTGCACCAGCTCCAGCCCACTGACACCCGGCATCTGGATATCCAGAAAAGCTACATCCGGCTTCAATTCCAGAATCTGCTCCCGCGCGTCGCGGCCATTGCCGCATTCGGCCACCACCTCGATTCCGCCCAGGTTTTCCAGGCGCAGTCGCAGGCCGCGCCGGGCAAGAGGTTCATCGTCCACGATGATGACGTTCAGGGTTTCGTTACTCACTGGTCGCTTTTCTCCGGATTGCCCTCGTGCGGGCCGTATTTATTCCACCCCGGTATTATTCCTGTTCGAACGGAATGCGCAGGTGCACTGCCAACCCACCTTCAGGCCGGTTACAGAACCGGGTTTTCTGCTCTACACCGTACAGCGCTCGCAGGCGTTCGCAGGTATTGCGAATTCCCACACCGGCACCCTGGCCCAGGCCTGCGAGATCCTCCTCGCGCACCCCGGGGCCATTGTCACTGATCTCGACCAGCAGTTCGCCGGCGAATACGCGCGCTTTAATCGTGATCTCACCACCCCACTCCCGCTGGGAAATACCGTATTTGATGGCATTTTCCACAATTGGTTGCAGCAGCAGACTGGGTACCAGCGCCTGCGTTGCCTCGCCGTCCAGATCCACATTGATCTGCAGGCGATCCGCGAAGCGCACCTTCTCAATATCCAGATAGAGCATCAACGCTTCCACTTCTTTCGCCAGAGTCACCTTCTGCATCGGGTCGTTATCCAGCGAGTGGCGCAGGAACTGGGACAGCCGGGTGACCATGCTGTTTGCCGTTTTGCCGTCCTGATCCAGGATCAGGGTGGAAATCGCATTCAGGGTATTGAACAGGAAATGCGGGTTGAGCTGGTAGCGCAGCATCTTGAGCTGAGACTGGTGGGCGATAGACTCAGCTTTGAGCGCCTTCTCCTGCTGCTGCAGGGAAGTCTGATAGTACTTGATACCGTAGTAGAGAGCCGTCCAGGTCATGTATATCAGAAAAGAATACGAGAACCAGTAAACCGCCATCACCATGGGGTGTTCGTCACTGTCCTTGCCGTATAGCCACAGGGAGCCGCCAAACTTGATTGCCGCCCACAGGGCGGCCGCGATGATAATCACCCCCAGAGTGCCACTCAGGCGGGTTGCCGGCGGCTTGTCCCATAAACGCTGGAAACCGCGGCGCATCCCCTCGGAGAGGGCAATTCCAGACGCCGTGGCCACCGCCAGATAGCCGGTATACAGCCAGTGGTTCTCCACCCAGAAGAAGCCGCCAATAAACGTCAGCAGTGTGTAGCCGGCCCAGCCGCTGATTTGCAGCGCCCAGTACTGGTTGCGCTCGGTCGCCAGCCAGTCGGACAGCCAGTTGAAAACAGAAGTACCCATAAATCTCCAAAAGCGCGCACGTACGGCGCCAATCTGGGAAAATAGCCTAATTGACGCCGCCTGTGGGTGAAATACCACCAAACGCAGCAATCGGACGGACTGCCGCAGAATTCGCGGTATGGGGAGACAGAGCGATGAATTACTGGCTGTTCAAGTCGGAACCAGATGAATATAGCCTTGATGACCTGAAAAGCGAACCCGGTCACACCGGCCGTTGGGATGGTATCCGCAATTACCAGGCGCGCAACTTTCTGAGGGACAAGGTTGCAGAAGGCGACGGGGTGCTCTTCTATCATAGCGCTTGCAAGGTGCCGGCCATAGTCGGCACGGCGCAAGTGGTACGAGCCGCCTACCCGGATCCCGCTCAGTTCGATGCAGAGAGTAAATACTTCGACCCCAAGGCCACCGCAGACAAGCCGCGCTGGTTCTGTGTGGATATCCGCTGGCAGAGCGAATTTGCCCGCCCGCTGCCACTGAAAGAGATCAAGCAGAACCGGGCGCTGGCAGAGATGGTACTGGTGAGGCAGGGGCGGTTGTCGATTCAGCCAGTAAGCGAGAGCGAATGGCGACTGCTATTGAAACTCAGAGCCTAAACGACACCTTTGGTGCGCGCGATAAACAGGCTGAGTAGAGATAATACGGTCAGCACCACGAGAATAATGCCGAGCAACAGAAAAGGACGAAACGGTTTGCGCTCCACATCGTTGTGGCCACTTTTCAGGTAACGATCGACCTTGGCCTGGTCTTCGTCGGAGAGTTTTTTCGGCGGGATGGTGGTTTCGAAGTCTGGAGTGGGCGAATCGGAACTGGACATAGGTCACTCGGGATCTTTTTTATTGTGATGTCCCGAGTTTAGGAGATTCGCCGAAATGAAAAAAGCCCCGCGGGTGCGGGGCTTTGATCGTCCGAAGGACCTGGATCCCGGATCGAGTCCGGGATGACGAGGCAAAGCGGATTACGCCGAATCCCAGTCATGCCGGTACCGGATCGAGTCCGGCATGACAAAAACATCCGGCATCCAGCAACCGGGGTCAGAACAACTCTTCTTCCAGATCCATCAGGGTCTCACTACCGGCCAGCACGCTCGCCGCCAGTGCCTTGGTCTGCGGCAGCAGACGGGCGAAGAAGAAGCGCGCGGTCTTGATTTGGCTGCGATAGAAATCGTCGCTCTGCCCCACAGCAACGCTGGCGACCTTGGCCCACATATAGGCGTAGGCAACGAAGCCGAACTGGTGCAGATATTCCACCGAAGCCGCACCCGGTGCGTTGGGGTCGCTCTTGGCGGCTTCGATCACCGCGGCAGTCACGTCCTTCAGGCGTTGCAGCTCGGCCGCCAGCGGCACGATGAATTCAGACAGAGCATCGTTCGCGGCATTGGCGTCGATAAACTGCTGCACGTCGGCGGCGAACAGTTCGAAGAAGGCGCCGCCGTTGGCCACAGTCTTACGGCCGATCAGGTCCAGGGCCTGGATACCGTTGGTGCCTTCATAGATCTGGGTAATGCGCACGTCGCGCACCAGCTGCTCCTGGCCCCACTCGCGAATATAGCCGTGGCCGCCGAACACCTGCTGGCCGAGCACGGTGCAATCCAGGCCCTTGTCGGTAAAGAAGGCCTTGGCCACCGGAGTCAGCAGCGCCACCATCGCTTCCGCGTGCTGCTTCTCCTCACCTTCGCCGTATTTGGACAGATCCAGCCACTTGGCCACATAGGTAGATAGAGCACGAGCACCGCCGATATACGCCTTCTGGGTCAACAGCATACGGCGCACATCCGGGTGCACGATGATCGGGTCGGCAGCCTTCTCCGGCTGCTTGACGCCTTCCGGAGAACGGCTCTGTACGCGATCGCGGGCGTATTCGATAGCACTCTGATAGGAGCGCTCGGAAGCGCCGAGGCCCTGAATACCCACACCCAGGCGCTCGTAGTTCATCATGGTGAACATGGCGGCGAGGCCCTTGTTCACTTCACCCAGCAGCCAACCTTTGGCACCGTCGAAGTTCATCGCGCAGGTGGCAGACGCCTTGATCCCCATCTTGTGCTCGATGGAGCCACAGCTCACACCATTGCGCTCGCCCAGGCTGCCGTCTTCGTTCACCAGAATCTTCGGCACCAGGAACAGGGAGATCCCTTTCGGGCCCTTGGGCGCGTCTGGCAGTTTGGCCAGCACCAGGTGGATGATGTTTTCCGACAGGTCGTGGTCACCGCCGGTGATAAAAATCTTGCTGCCGGTAATACGGTAGCTGCCGTCGTCCTGAGGCTCCGCCTTGGTGCGGATGATGCCGAGGTCGGTACCGGCATGGGGCTCGGTCAGATCCATGGCCCCGGCCCAGGTACCCGCATACATGTTGGGGAGGTATTTTTCTTTCAACTCGTCGCTGCCGTGGGCATCGATGGCCAGGCAGGCGCCGTTGGTAAGTACCGGGTAGAGGGCGAAGGAGATGTTCGCCGAACACAACATTTCTTCCACCTGCGCACCCAGCATCTTGGGCATGCCCATACCGCCGAACTCCGGGTTACCCACCAGCGCACCCCAGCCGCCTTCGCAATAGGTGGCGTAGGCTTCCGGGAAGCCTTTCGGGGTGGTTACCACGCCGTCATTCCAGTGACAGCCTTCCTCATCACCGCTGCGGTTGAGCGGGTCCAGGGTATTGGCGGCCAGCTTGCCCATCTCTTCCAGAATGGCGTCGGCGGTTTCGCGGTCTGCGGTTTCCGCCAACGCAGGCAGGCGCGCCCACAATTTGTCCGCTTCGAATACCTCGTGCAGCAGGAAGTTCATCTCGCGCAGTGGCGCCTTGTAATCGGCCATGGTCTCGCCTCGCTGAATCGGTTTTGACTCGTTATCGGTATTTACGCAATGACTGATCGGACAGCTCATGAAGTCGATCAATCGATTGTTTCAAATATTTGTTTCAAACACATGTTTGAAATCTAGGGCCAAGCGCATCCCAAGTCAAGCCGAACGGGGGAGCCCGGCCTGTGCGAATCCGTCACCCCCCGGCCACAGCAGGGGGAGTTCACGAAGGGATTAGTTGGAAGAAGATAGCAGCGGGGAGAGGTCGAGGTGGGCGGCGCCATTGCGGTAGTCGCCAGATTCATCGAAGTCGAGTACTCCCAGGCAGGGGGCTGACAGTATGGCACCAAGTGTCATCAGGTTTTCCTGCGCGCGGGGCATTTCGGACTTGGGCGCGCGCGCAAAATTGGCCACCCAGCCGGCCAACTTGAGGCCGTCGCGATGAATAGCTTCGGCGGTCAGCAGCGCGTGGTTGATACACCCCAACTCCAGGCTCACCACCAGAACCACCGGCAGCTCCAGCTCCCGCGGCAGATCCGACAGGAACTGCCGCGGCGCCAATGGCACGCGCCACCCCCCCGCGCCCTCGACCAGCACCAGGTCGGTTTTAGTGCTCATTACCCCGCGACAGATGCCCACAAGACGCGATACATCCAGCCGTTTACCCGCTTCCATAGCGGCAATATGGGGAGCGATCGCCGGCTCCAGTGCAATGGGGTTGACCTGCCCGTAGGGCAACTCTTCGGTCATCGCTTCCATCAGCGTCAGCGCGTCACGATTGCGCAACCCGTCGGGGGTCTGCTCGCAGCCGGACGCCACCGGTTTCACCGCTGCGGTTTTCAGCCCCTGTGTGGCTGCGGCATGCAGTAACGCCGCACTTGTATAGGTCTTTCCGACTTCGGTATTGGTGCCGGTCACAAAAAACGTACGGGTCACGGAAACTTACCTCTCTTATAGAAATCTTTTATGTTGACGCCCCTTTAAACATGATCTACTTGCTGATAAATTGACCACGTAGAGCAGTAATCGTACAACCCACTTCGCCAAACATGGTTGGGGTTAGGATAATTGCCTAACGAAGACCCCCGCCTCTGGCATGGGGTGACAGCCTAGGACAGCGCTGTCATGACGCTATTGCGCCACCAAGTCGCACCGCGCAACCACATTGCTCAGCCACCGGCGGACTACTCCCGCCTGCACGCCGAGTCTCCCCGCAAACGGCAGGGATGTGGAAGTGCGAAAGTACGGAAGCTGATTTACAGCCCCGGAATGACATAACAAACAATGCCATTTATACCGACGAGAGCCATGCGATACCTGAAATTGAGTCTGATTGCCTTACTCCTGATTCCCACCCTGGCCATTGCCAAGATCAAGCCTGTGGATGAAGTGGTGGTCTACAAATCCAAACACCTGATGCAGCTGAAGCGCAACGGCAAGATTGTGAAGAGCTACAAGGTGGTATTCGGTAAAAATCCGGTGGGCCACAAACAGTACGAAGGTGACTCCCGCACCCCGGAAGGCCGCTATACGCTGAACTGGAAAAAGAAGAACAGCACCTATTACCGCGCGATCCAGGTGTCCTACCCCAATGCGCAGGACCGCGCCCGGGCAAAAAAATTGGGCCGCAGTCCCGGTGGTTCCATCATGATCCACGGCCAGAAGCCCCACTGGAAAGGCATCGAACAGTACCTGACCAAAATGAACTGGACCGACGGCTGTATTGCGGTAACCAACCCGGAAATGGACGAGATCTGGGCGATGGTGGATACCGGAACGCCGATCGAGATCTTTCCGTAAATTTCTCTGGCCACAGCGTAGAGAATCTTGAATTGAAGGCCGGGGGCTGGGGCAAGTTTTTCGAACCGTCGTCGCCATGGATAGCGGCGCCGGAGCGTACATGGATGTACTCGCAGCGATTCGAAAAACTTGCCCCAGCGCTCGGCCGCCACCGCGTCGGAGATCAGTGCTCCGAACCACCATCGTGGCAGCGAATCACTGGGTGAGGGTTTTCAGGACCGCTGTGAACCCATCCCTGGGCGCTTCGGCACAAACATCCTGTTTGTGACGATCCTGAAAACCCGCCCCCAGCAATTCACCTTAACTTTTGACTTCTGCGACTCGATCTTCAGTCTCAGTGCTCTTCCTGGTAATACTCTGGCGCCAGATCATCAAAGCGCGTGTACTTACCCACAAACGCCGCCCGGCAAGTACCAATCTCACCGTTACGCTGCTTACCGATAATCAGCTCCGCCAGGCCCTTATCCGGACTGTCCTCGTTGTAATACTCATCCCGGTAAATAAACAGAATCACATCCGCATCCTGCTCGATCGCCCCGGATTCCCGAAGGTCCGAGTTCATCGGCCGCTTGTTCGGGCGCTGCTCCACACCACGGTTCAACTGCGACAGCGCAATCACCGGGCACTCGTATTCCTTCGCCAACGCCTTCAAAGAGCGCGAAATCTCGGAGATTTCCTGAGTACGCCCCTCGGTACTGCCCTTCACCTGCATCAACTGCAGGTAATCCACCATCACCATCGCCGGCATCGCGCGGCGCTCTGCCTCCTCGCGGGACAACTTCGGGTCCGCCTGCATCAACTTGTTGGTATGGTCGCGCACCGTGCGTTTCACCCGCGCCCGCACCTCTGAAGGGGAAAGACCCGGGGTATCGTCGATATACAGCCCCTTGCCCTTCATCTTCTGCACCGCGCTGGACAGCTTTGGCCAGTCCTCTTCCTGCAACTTGCCGTTACGGATACGCCCTTGATCGATCTTGCCGATAGACGACAACATCCGCATTACCAGACTGTCAGAGGGCATCTCCATACTGAACACAAGGGTCGGCTTCTCCTGACTGAGCATTGCCGCTTCGACGAAGTTCAGTGCCAGCGCGGTCTTACCCATGGAGGGACGTGCGGCGAGGATGATGAGTTCACCGGGCTGCCAACCGGAAGTTCGCTGATCCAGCTCGGTGAGCCCGGTGCTGAGACCGGTGAGGTCGCCCTCGGATTTGAACAGTTCATCAATGCGCTCGACGGTTTTCTTCAGCAGCGTATCGACACCGACAAAGCCGCCCTCTTTGGCGCGGCCCTCGGCGATTTCCGCAACACGACGCTCGGCCATCTGCAGCAGGTCGGCGGAGCCTAAACCACCCGGATTGAAACTGGTGCGACTGATTTCACCGGCGGCGGCGATCAGCTGGCGCAGCATGGAGCGCTCGCGCACGATCTTGGCGTAGGCGACGATATTCGCAGCAGACGGGGTATTTTCGGCGAGTTCCGCGAGATACGCCGGGCCGCCCACATCCGCCAGCAGATCGCGGGTGGCAAGGCCCTCGGCGAGGGTGACGATATCCAGCGGCTGCTCGCCGCTGGACAGTTCCAGCATGACGCCAAAGATAATGCGGTGGCTGGCGACAAAGAAGTCTTCCGCACTCAGCTGCTCCGCCACCGCATCCAGGCGGCTGGCATCGAGCATCAGGCCACCCAGTACCGACTGTTCCGCCTCTACCGAGTGCGGCAGCGGCGAGCTGGCAGTGGTTTCCTGGGCTTCTTCTTCGTGGGGAGCGTATTCGTTCATCTTCGGCTTTATATTCGATGGCCCGGATAGGTCCCGCAGAACGGGCCCTTTTATCGGGCTAAAAACAAATCAGGCGCTGGACCCTCTGTGTCGACCGATTGATCGACAGAGAGAATCCAGCGCCTGATTGTAGCGCGGCTGGACCGGGAACGGGCAATCCCGTTTCCCACCCAGCGCACTAGGCGTTTCAGCGTCGGCAGAAGCTTATTCGGCTTCTACAACAACCTTAACGGTGCTGATCACGTCGGCGTGCAGCTGTACGTCTACGTCGTACTCGCCCACTTCGCGCAGTGCACCTTCCGGCAGTTTCACTTCCGCTTTGGCAACTTCAACGCCAGCAGCGGTGATTGCTTCAGCGATGTCGCGTGTGCCGATGGAGCCGAACAGCTTGCCTTCGTCACCAGCATTGGCAGCGATGGTCACAACCAGGTCAGCCAGTTTGGCAGCGCGGCTTTCAGCTTCGCTTACTTTCGCAGCGGCAGCTGCTTCCAGTTCAGCGCGCTTGGCTTCGAACTCAGCAACGTTTGCTGCGTTGGCCAGTACGGCTTTACCGGTAGGCAGCAGGAAGTTGCGGCCGAAACCGGCTTTGACTTCAACGCGGTCGCCCACGTTGCCCAGTTTGCCTACTTTGTCGAGCAGAATAACTTCCATCTCGGAACCCTCAGTTTCAGTTCTTGTGCGCCGCTCAGCGTTTATTGCTTGAGCGCGCGCGAATATCAATCCAGCTATCGATCAGGGCCAGTCCACACAGGAAACCAGCCAACGGCAGCGCCGCGATCACCAACATAACGTACATGGCGATCAGTGGACCGCGCCCCCAGCCCTTCTGGGCTACCAGCCAGTGGATCAGGCAGATGCCCGCCACCATGATGGGGAAAGCGGCTACCGCGCCCCAGAACACAAAGTGTTCGCTGACGAGGCAGTAAATCCACAACAGCATACCGGCCGCGGCAATCGGCAGGGGCATTCGCAGCCCGTGCATCTCTTCCCGCAAACCCCCGGGGTTGTACAACAGTGCCTGCCACCAGCGACCGAGCAACAGTGACAGCATGGCGCTGATCAACGATACCCAGGTCAGGTAGCCGGTGGCCTGCGCTTCGCTGGCAAATGCCTTGCTCAGCTGCTGGGCCTCTGGGGTACTGGCGCCGCCAGCGGCCTCATTGACCGCAGCGATCAGGTTCCCCAGCACACCCCCGGTCACCTGCGAGGTAACCAGGATGCCCGCTGCCGTTACGGCGGTGAGCGCCACCAGCGCCCAATTCCAGGTGCGGGTAGTACGCAGCACCATTGCGCCGGCCAGCACCCCCACAAAGTGGGTAATGGCCATGCCCGCCATCAGTGGCGACATATAGCCGGCACCAGCGGCGGCGACAATCGGCAACAGCGCCCAGGCCAGAACAAACAGGCCGTCGCTATTACCGCGGCGCAACCCCACCAGTGCGAGCACCGCGGGGCTGATCAACGGGATACCCACCAGGGTGAGGATCACCGCACGCACGCGCGATCGCATGGCAAATTCAGCGATGGCGCGCACTAAATAGCTTCTCTTTTACAACGATTCGTACGAAGCAAAGCGCAGCTTAGGCTTCGTGGCTGTCCGTGTACGGCAGCAGCGCGATGTAACGCGCGCGCTTGACCGCGGTGGCCAGCTGACGCTGATACTTGGCTTTGGTGCCAGTGATACGGCTCGGTACGATTTTGCCAGTTTCAGAAACGTAGGCTTTCAGGGTATCGAGATCTTTGTAGTCGATACGCTTGACGCCTTCGGCGGTGAAACGGCAGAACTTACGACGACGGAAAAAACGTGCCATCTGACTATCCCCTTACTCTTCGTCTTCAGTGGTGTCGGAAGACGCAGCTTCCTCGGCGCCTTCGGAAGAAGAATCTTCACGTTCGGTGCGCTCGCGACGCTCAGAGCGTTCTGCGCGCGCAGCTTTGCGCTCGCGGGACTCTTTCTCGGCCTTCATGATCGGGCTTTCTTCGGTGATGGCTTCGTCTTCACGGATCACCAGATTGCGCAGCACGGCATCGTTGTACTTGAAGTTGGTGGTCAGTTCGGCCAGCGCTTCTTCAGTACACTCAACATTCATCAGAATGTAGTGAGCCTTGTGGATCTTGTTGATCGGGTAAGCCAGACGGCGGCGGCCCCAGTCTTCCAGACGGTGAACGTCGCCACCGCTTTCTTTGATGGTCGCAGTGTAACGCTCGACCATGCCGGCGACCTGCTCGCTCTGGTCCGGGTGAACCAGGAATACAATTTCGTAATGACGCATTTTAGCTCCTTACGGGTTAACACAGCCTCCCGGCTTGCCACGGTATCAGGACCGCCGCCGCCCAGTGAGGCAAGGAGTACGCAACAGCTGACCGAACGGGGCTATCGCGGGCGGCGTATTCTATGCGCCCATGGAAGTGGTTGCAAGTTGAACAATGGGTTGGCCGCCGCGGGCTGACCACGGACGCTGGTAAGTGGCCACTCACTCAGAGGTCTGAGTCGCCCCACCGGTAAACCAGAGCGGCCGAATCGGTCAACGGACCCAGGTAAGGTTTGACTAAAGTGGGGACTTCGCTCCACCAGCTCACAACCAATCCCAATATCACGCCCATCCGCCGGAGGTAGGCAAGCCCGGTCATCTACAGTCGCAGGTCCACCCGCTCCAGCTTCGTGGATTCACCGTGCCCTTGAATCTTCGCCTTCACCCGGCTCCTCCCGGTGGTAAATCCCACTACAGCCCCCTGACACTGGTCGCACCGGCACTCGGGGGGGGCCGGGAAGCGGACACGCTGATGTGTGATTGGGGGAGCGGCATATTGAAAGGGCGCTTTGCCCCGGAGGGCAGTATTCCCACTGCAGCCCCGCTACCCTAACGGCCGCTGCTGTGCATCTCCGGCGACCCGTTTGCCCCGATCAACGCCACGCGCCGCCTGGCACAACTGGTGCACGGCGAGGTGCGCGAAATTGCGCCGACATTCCCACAGGGCAATCCTCACCTGAGCTGGATAAAGTAGCCGAGCCGGTTGTAAAAATAATTGAAAATTGGCTTGAGGGGATTGGGCGCCAGAACGTTATACAGACATAAGCCGCGGCAACGACCAAGGCACTAGCCAAGAAGCGAACCAAGAATAAATACCCAGAATCGATACCCAGTGACAATAACAATAATCTCCAGGGACCGAAGAATAACAAACGGGATAACACCGTAGGGGGGCCCTCAAGCCCCTCCATTTTTTGCCTTTCTCTTTTCCCCTCACCCGATCAAAACACGTAACTGACCCCGAGACCGAAGCGCTGGGTGAGGCGGTAGCTGCTGTATTGTTACCCCGCAGGGATCCCAGCAGAGCACCCAAATCCCCCATACCGCCGCTGGCTCCCCCGGGTAAGATGCCATGCATTTCCACGCTGATGGGCCCACTCTTGCGCGTCTCCCCAGCACCTGCCCGCCCAAAGGGCAAGGCATAAAAAAGCCGACTGGAACATCCAGCCGGCTCTTATATACCGGATTGAACGACCCGACCTGGCGGCTTAGCCTGACCGCTGGCGCACCGCTTCAAACAGGCACACACCGGTGGCCACCGAAACATTCAGACTGCTGACCTCACCGGCCATGGGGATCTTGATCAGATGATCGCAATTTTCCCTGGTCAGACGGCGCAGGCCCGGACCCTCTGCACCCATCACCAGCGCCACTGGTCCGGTAAGGGATGACTGATACAGATCCTGATCGGCCTCGCCAGCCGCACCGAAAATCCACACGCCCGCCTGTTGCAGCATTTGCAAAGTGCGCGCCAGATTAGTGACCGTGACAAACGGCAATACCTCAGCGGCACCACAGGCAACCTTGCGCGCGGTGGGCGTCAGGCCTGCGGCTTTGTCCTTGGGTGCAATCACCGCGTGTACGCCGGCGGCCTCCGCCGAGCGCAGACAGGCTCCGAGGTTGTGTGGGTCGGTCACACCATCGAGGATCAGCAGGAAAGGTGCCTCACCCTTGCCATCCAGCTCTTTGAGCAGCGACTTCAGGAATTGCTCGTCATAGACCCGGGTGTCACCAGCGCAGATGGCCAGGGCACCCTGATGATTGCCGTCGTCGCCGACCTTTTCATCCAGCGCCTTGCGGTCGACATAGCGAATGGTGATCTCGTTCTGCTCCGCCTGGCGGATGATCTTCTGCAGTTTCTGGTCGCGGCGCCCGCGCAAGAGCAGCAATTCCTGCACCTGCTGGGGCGAGCTCTTCAACAGGGCCTGCACCGCGTGCAAGCCGTATACCAATTGTTGTGTCACCGCTTATTTTTCCCGTCCGACTTCTTCGCCAGTTTTTTCTTGAGCTTTTTCTTTGCAGCCTTTTTCGCCGCGCGGTTTTTGGCTTCCGCTTTATCGGCCTTCTGCGCGGCCTTGCGCGCGGCGACCGCCGGGCGCTTGCCACCTTTTCTCGGCGGTGTTTTCTTCGGCTTGCGTTTTCTCGGTGCACCCTCTTCGCCGACGGCATCTTCACCGGCCGGATTCTCATCTTCCAGTTCGGACGGGCGTTCTTTGGAGGGCGGCACCACTTCTGCGGTATCGCTACCTACCTTGCGCTTGCGAATCGGGCGCGGTTCGTCTGCGCCATCCTCCGCAGCCTTTTTCTTCAGGCCACCACCCCAGGGATTGGCCTTCTGCTCCTCCGAACTGAAATCGGATTTGCCCCGGCGCTTGCGCTCCTGCTGGAACTCCACCGCCATTTCCATGGCGCGGCCGCTGACCTGGGTTGATTCCTCGCCGGCGCGGGATTTTTTCGCGGGCTTTTCTTTCACCGACTCTTGCGTTTGCGCGTCGGGGGCAGTGCTCTGGGTACTACTGGCACTCATGGATGTCTTTTCTCTCTTGCTGTCGCCTTTTCCGGCGGACTTTTTTTCGGCTTTAGGCTTTCGGTATTTCGGGGTCTGGTAACTGGGGCGCGGGTGCAAATCCACAAAGGTGAAATCCACCTTGCGCTCTTCCAGATCCACCCGCGCCACCTGCACGGTGACCCCATCACCCAGGTGGAAACGGGTACCGGCGCGTTCGCCGACCAGGCGCTGCTGCGCTTGCTCAAAGTGGTAGTAATCCTTGGGCAGTGCGGTGACGTGAATCAAGCCTTCCACGTAGAGGTCGTCCAACTCCACAAAAAGCCCAAACCCGGTCACCGCGCTGATCACACCGCGATATACCTCGCCCACATGATCCTGTAGATATTCGCACTTGAGCCAGCTGACAACGTCGCGGGTGGCGTCGTCGGCGCGCCGCTCGGTCATGGAGCAGTGCTCACCCAGCTCCACCATGGCAACGGTGCTGTAGGGCAGAATTTCTTCTCGCTCCAACGCGCGGGCACCGGGTGCCTGACGCACCTTTTTTGCGACCGCTGGCGGATTGGCGCTGCCGTTGCGGATCAGCCAGCGCAGTCCGCGATGCAACAACAGGTCCGGATAGCGGCGAATCGGCGAAGTGAAATGGGCATAGGCACGGTAATCCAGGCCGAAGTGGCCGCGGTTTTCCGGCTGGTACACCGCCTGGTTCATAGAGCGCAACAGCATGGTTTGGATGATGTGAAAATCCGGACGCCCTTCGACCTGCGAGAGCAAAGCCTGGTAATCACTCGGCTGCGGCTCACTGCCACCTTCAAGACGCAGACCCAGTTCGCCCAGGTATTCACGCAGGTTCTCCAGACGTTCGGCCTTGGGAATATCGTGCACCCGGTACAGGGCCGGAAGCTCCGCCAGCTCCATTAGCTCCGCCGCACACACGTTGGCGGCAAGCATGCACTCCTCGATCATCTTGTGCGCGTCGTTGCGCTGCACCGGCACAATGCGCTCGATCTTGCGCGCGGCGTCAAAAATAATCCGCGTTTCGGTAGTCTCGAAGTCGATGGCGCCGCGGCGGTCGCGGGCTCCACGCAGGGCGGTGTACAGATCGTGCAGGTTGTCGATGTGCGGCGTCAGCGCAGCAAACTGCTTGCGAATACCGCTGTTGCGATCGTCCCGCTCGGCAACGATTTCCCCCACCTGGGTATAGGTGAAGCGCGCGTGGCTGCGCATCACGCCCTCCAGGAACTGGTAGCTCTGGATATTGCCGGACTGGTCGATATGCATTTCGCACACCATACACAGGCGATCCACTTCCGGGTTCAGGGAGCAGAGGCCGTTTGAGAGCTTCTCCGGCAACATCGGTACGACAAAATCCGGGAAGTACACGGAGTTGCCACGCTGGTGCGCCTCCACATCCAGCGGCGTATTTACCTGCACGTAGTGGGATACGTCGGCAATGGCCACCAGCAGCTTCCAGTTACCGTCCGGCAGCACTTCGCAGAATACCGCGTCATCAAAGTCCCGCGCGTCTTCACCGTCAATGGTGACCAGCGGCAGCTGGCGCAGGTCGATGCGCGCGGTCTTGTCTTCTTCCAGTACCTCGTCGGCGATGCCCTCCACCTGCGCGAGCACCGCAGCGGGCCAGGTGTGGGGAATTCCGTAGTTGCGGATGGCGACATCAATCTCCATACCCGGCGCCAAGTGATCACCGAGCACTTCCACCACTTCACCCTGGGGCAGATTATTGCGACCGGGTTGAGTGGTGATATCCACCACCACATACTGGCCGCTCTGGGCATCGGCACACTTGCCTTCGGGCACCAGTACGTCGAGGGTGAGGCGGGGATTGTCCGGCCGCACAAAACAGATGCCGTCTTCGCGATATAGGCGTCCGGCCAGCTGCTGGGTATTGTGTTTGATCACCCGCACCACCGCGCCTTCGCGCTTACCGCGGAAGCCGCCGGGGGTTTCCCGCACCAGCACCTCGTCGCCATCGAAAACCTTGCGCATCTGGCGGTGGGACAGGAACAGGTCGTCGCTGCCATCGCCGGGGGAGACAAAGCCAAAGCCATCCCGGTGACCGATCACGCGGCCACGCACCAGGCTCATTTTGTCAAGCACGCCGAAGTCCCCGGCACGATTGCTGGCGATCTGACCGTCACGGCTCATGGCGATCAGGCGACGGCGCACGCCCTCGCGGCGGTCTTCGTCATCGATGGACAGAAGATCGGCCACCGCCTCCCAGGCTACCGGGCCCGGTTGCTGTTCCAGCAGGTCGAGCAGAAACTCGCGACTGGGAACGGGTTTTTCGTACTTCTCCGCCTCGTGCTCGGCGTGAGGGTCTTTTTCAGTGGCGGAGGGGTTGTCTTTTTCCTGATTCAAAACTGCTTCCATTGTTCTGCAATTGACCGCGCGGTCCGCGCAGCCCCGGGGTTCGTCCGGCGCAGGGGGTGTGAATGGGTGCAACGGTCAGGCCCGGGCTATTTGGGTTGGCAAAAGCCGGGGCGAGCGGTTGGAGTGGCGAGTGCCAGAAGTGGCTTTGGCCACTGGTTTTGTTGCACATTGACGCGAGTATAAGCGATTTACGACCTGATTCCCGCGTTGATTTACGCTTTGCGCCCAGGAAAGGCACGGAAAAGACACGCAAGCTGTTGATTGGCTGACAAAATTTGACAACAACTGCGCCCTAAAAGCGTTGACACCCCCGGGGGGAATCACTATAGTGCGCGTCCTCAACGGAGCACACCGTTGAATTGCCCAGGTGGCGGAATTGGTAGACGCGCTAGCTTCAGGTGCTAGTGGCCTTACGGTCGTGGAAGTTCAAGTCTTCTCCTGGGCACCATCTTTAAAAAAGGGGCCGACTCGCAAGAGTCGGCCCCTTTTTGTTTTCTCGCGCCTCAAAGCCTGACAACCCACTTACCAAGTCTTGTGGCGGTGCCGCCAACTGGCAGGCCCTTGCAAGACACGCCGTAAACCCGTCCCTGGGGGCTCTGCTCCGCCATCCTTGGCGGTGAAGGTCTTGCAAGGGCCTGCCAGCCGTCGCCACCTTCAGTCGAACCCAAATAAAGCTCGAAAAGGTAAGGCGCGAAAAAATCGCTACAGCAATTTAGCCAGTGTTGCGCATTCCCGCCGCAATACCCGCAATCGTCACCATCAAAGCGCTTTCCAGCACCGGATCTTCCTCGCGGGTACGCAGGCGTGCCATCAGTTCCGCCTGCAGCAGGTGCAGGGGATCGGTGTATGGATCGCGCACGCGGATGGACCAGCGCATTACCGGGTTGTTATCCAGCAGGCTTTCACGTCCGGTCAGCTCGCTCAGTGCGGCGACGGTGCGAGCGAGGCGGCTGCGCAGTTCGACGCCCAGGCGCTGCAGTTCGGCATCGTCCGTGAGGCGCTCTTCGTACCAGAGGGCGACGCGGGGGTCGGATTTGGCCAATACCATTTCCAGCATATCCACCACGGTCTGGAAGAAGGGCCACTGCTCACTCATGGCGCGCAGGGTGTCCGGGGCATTTTCCAGGCCGGTCTCCAGTGCCGCGCCAGTGCCGAGCCAGGCGGGCAGCATCAGGCGCATCTGGGTCCAGGCGAATACCCACGGAATGGCGCGCAGGGTTTCCACACCACCACCGGGCTTGCGGCGCGCGGGACGGCTGCCGAGGGCCAGACGGCTCAGTTCGGTTTCCGGGGTGACGGTGCGCAAGTATGACACCAGTGCCGGGTCATCCCGCACCACTTCGCGGTAGGCGCGCACGGAGGCCTGGGTCAGGCGATCCATTTCTGCGCGCCACTCCGGACGCGGCTCCGCCGGTGGCAACAGAGTCGCCTCCAGGGTCGCAGCGATGTACTGCTCCAGGTTGTAGGCGGCCACGGAGGGGCGGCCGTATTTGAAGCGGATCATTTCGCCCTGCTCGGTCACACGAATGCGGCCGGCCACAGAGCCCGGAGGCTGGGACATCAACGCCATGCGGGTGGGCGAGCCACCGCGGGAGATGGAGCCACCGCGGCCGTGGAACAGGGTCAGCGGTATACCGTGCTCTTTGAAGATGCCGGTCAGTGCCTCTTGGGCGCGGAACTGGGCCCAGGCGGCGCCGAGGAAACCGGCATCCTTGGCGGAGTCGGAGTAGCCAATCATCACCTCCTGACCACCCTTGACCCGCTCGCGGTAGAAGGGGATTTCCAGCAGCGCGCTCATGGTATCGAAGGCGTTGTTCAGGTCGTCCAGAGTCTCGAACAACGGCACCACGCGCATGGGCTCACGCACACCGGCAATTTTCTGCAGCAGCATCACCGCCAGCACATCGGACGAAGTGCGGGCCATGGAGATCACGTAGGCACCGAGACCTTCCGGACCCTGCTCGGCGATCACCTTGCAGGTATCCAGCACTTCGCGCACTTCGTCGGTACAGAATTCGCTGCGATAGAAGGCGCCGTTGATCAGCGGACGACGGCTTTCCAGCTCCGCCAGCAGGAACTTCTGCTTCACCTTTTCGCCCCACTCGGCGTAGCTGCCGAGGTCCAGGAAGCGGGTGATGGCGTCGATCACCATGGCGTGGCGGGTGGACTCCTGGCGGATATCCAACTTCAGCAGGGTGATCCCGAAACCGTTGAGGCGACGCAGCGTATCTTTCAACTGGCCGTCGGCGATTGCGGCTAGGCCTACTTCGCGCAGGGAACGGTCAATCAGACTCAATTCCTGGTACAGCTCGCTGCCGGTGGTGTACACCGCTCCTTCCGGCTCGGCAGCCCCGTTTACACGAGCTTCCATCAGTGCGCGGGTGTTACGCAGTCGATCTCGCAGCTCCCGCAGCAGCAGGCGATAGGGTTCCTGACTGGGGCCGGTGCGGGCCAGCAGCTCGTCGCTGGCGCGGTGCATCGACAGATCGGCAAGTAGGTTTTCCACATCCCGCAGATACAGGTCGGCGGCCATCCAGCGGGCCAGGGTCAGCACCTGACGGGTCACCTTGGCGGTCACATTCGGGTTGCCGTCGCGGTCGCCCCCCATCCATGAGGCAAAGCGGATCGGCACCCAGTCCGCCGGCAGCGGATCCAACCCCGCCAGTGCCAGCTCGCTCTCTATCTCGCGCATGCCCTGGGGCACCGCTTCCCACAGAGACTGCTCAATGGTGGCAAAACCCCACTTGGCCTCGTCGACCGGGGTCGGGCGCTCGCGGCGGATTTCATCGGTACACCAGGCAGACAGGATCTGCTCGCGCAACAGGCGCCGCAGGCGCTCCGCCTCTTCCGGGGTGCAGTCCGGACGATCAAGACCGGTCAGCAGGTCGGCCATCTGGTCGTATTTGCGGATCAGGGTTCGGCGGGTGACCTCGGTGGGATGAGCGGTGAGTACCAGCTCCACAGAGAGATCGGAGAGCACCTGACGAATCTCTGCCGGATCCACCTTGGCCTTTTTCAGCTCTTCCAGTACCTGACGCAGGCCACGGTCGGTATCCGGATCACCCGGGAAGCGTTCGTGCTGTCGGCGCAGGCGCTCGCGGTGGCGCTGCTCGGCGATATTTGCCAGATTCAGGAACTGACTGAAGGCGCGCGCCACCTCCAGGAGTGTCGCGTCATCTAACGGGTCCAACAGCTCCCGTAGTTTACCTACAGGCATCTCACCGTGACCACGACTCTCCACCGCGACCTGGCGAATAGTCTCCACGGTATCGAACAATGCGTCACCGGCCTGCCCGCGCAATACGGTTCCAAGCTCTTCGCCCAACAGGCGAACATCTTCCCTCAAGGGTGCATTCTGATCTTGATCCACGGATATATTCCCCCCTCTGGATTACTTATGGGCGCCATTTTCACATATTTCCGGCCCGATTTTGATGCCCGCAACCGGATTCCTGTAAAAAAACTACAAAAATATTGCTTATAAAACAAGCGACCACGGTAATTTACGGTGCGGACTCTCCAGCGGTTTTATCAGTCACATTGGACAATTGACACGCCGCTGAAAATGGCTATAGTGCGCAACCTCAACAGCGCACAGCGCTGCTTGCCCAGGTGGCGGAATTGGTAGACGCGCTAGCTTCAGGTGCTAGTGGCCTTACGGTCGTGGAAGTTCAAGTCTTCTCCTGGGCACCATCTTTACGCAAAAAGGCCGACTCTTACGAGTCGGCCTTTTTATTTTGCGGAGCCCGCAGCCCCACCACCGCTGCCGGCAGGTCAACCGAGGGCATCAAAAGACGCCCTCCCCGCTTTATTTAGCGGCCACCAACAGCGACCGGAAGAGGCTCCAGCATGGCGCTTTCCAACACCGCGCCACCCGTTACCTGCGCACTCTCCTCCCGCTCTTCCTCGTCGTCATCCGAGCCATCCAACGGCTGCAGCTCGCCACCGTGCAGGCGTACCTCCGGCAGGTTCAATACGTCGATACCCAGGCTGTAGGGAGCCACCTCGCTGAAAATGCCCGGGTCCAGTTGCGCGATGTCGTCTACCGGGTTCTGCACCGCCGACTTCAGTCCCTGAGTGGTCTCGGTACTGGCGATGGAGACGCCCTTGTTACCGATCGCGGTAAACAGTGGCATATGCCCCTCGAACGCCGGCTCATAATAAAACAGCGCGACGATATCCACAGACTCGGTGACATTGAATCGCAAGGGGTTGATTACCGTACCGATATTGCCCCAGCGTTGCTGCTCGGTACCAATAACCGCGGTTCCGGCTGTAATGTGCGTATCGCGGAAACTCTCGGCGGTCAGCAAGCCAAAATTGGCGCTGGCCAAGGATAGGTTGCCGCGCCCCACATCGAGCTTTCCGATCACCAGATCATCGCTCTCCACAATCGACACATCGATATCGCCCCCGCTTGAGCGCAATGACAGCGACTCGAGATCAGATTCAATATCCAAATCACCGGCCAGGGTAAGGTCGGCGCCGCCAGCCTTAAGGAAGCCACCAATGGTTTCTGTGGTACTGCTGACGAGGACCACATCGCCTGCAGCGCCGTATTCCAGCGCCATATCACCGCCATTAAACTCGATGCCCGCAGCACCACTAACGTTGGTGAAGTCCATTTGCTGACTGGAAACCAGGTTCAGGCCTCCCGCGGTATCCTGCAGAGACTCAAACCCTGTAAAGACAAAGTCTCCCACCAGGTGTTGTGCATCCGAGTTACCGCGAATCTGCCACTGCTGCTGCGCGGCTAACTGCATCACCAACTGGTCGCTACCAGATCCCCCGGCCAGTTGCGTGGGCTGGCTACCGGCCATTATCTGCAAAACATCGTCGCCGGCGCCCAACAGCAGGTTATCCAGTAGTGTGCCGCCCATGACCACAGTGTCATCCCCAGCACCAGTATCCAGGGATACCAAACTTCCCCCATCCAGTTGGAAAGCGTCGTTGCCACCACCGGCGACAATCTGCTCGAACCCACTGAAGCTCACCGAAGCCTGCGCATCCGAAACACTGCCACCGCTGGCGCCCAGAGTCCAACTCATATCGGCGTCAAAACCGTGGAGAGTATCGCTGCCGCTGCCCGCGGTGATGGAATCCACTCCGGCGAAGTTCACCCCACCCATCTGCAGATTCTGCGGACCGGTCATGAAATAGTCCGCGCCGAATGACGGGCCGGTGTAAGCGCCAGTAGCTTCCACCTGTTCTAGGTTTTCGAACAGCACCGTGAGGGAGTCGACAGTGGCAACTGCAGCACCCTCAACGAGTGCAGCATCGCGCTCGAGCGAACGCCAGAGAACATCATCCCCGGTGACAACATCTGTGCCTCCGCCGGCATCGACGCTCTCTACACCACTGAATCCCATACCCGCGACGGTGATACCGCCATCGCTCAGCACGAACCTTTCAGTGGTGGCACTGCCAACCAGCTCCGAGGCGCTCACACTTTCAATTCCGGTAAACGCCATCTCACTGCTTGTGAACGCACCGTCCACCCCCGCCAGCTGCACGCTGGAGATCGCAGTGACATCGTCGCTTCCAATACCGCCATCGACAGCGGTTACATTGGAGAATTGAATGCCATCTACAGTCAGAGCACCGTTATCGATGACCGCAAAGGTATGCCCGCTGTCATTTCCGACAATGCGACCAGAGCCCCCGGCGAACCGCTCGATACCTGAGATCAACAAGTCACCGTGCTGCAGGCTCGCAACCTCTTCCGCCAACTGCCAGTCCGCGCCGATGGAACTGCTCAAGCTATCCCCCTCAGCGCCACCAGCAAGTTTTGTCACACCCTGAAACGCTATCCCGGCGACCTCGATCGAGCCGTCGCTGGCGAGCGCGAAACTATCTGCTCCCGCGCTACCTGTCAGGGTGTCAGTGGTCGCCTGTTTGATACCCTTGAGGCTAAGCGAGCCCGCAAACACCTCTCCAGCAGTATCAGACAATGTCAGCCCACCATTGTAGGCGCTGGCATCCAGAGAGTTATCGGCAGAAACACCATCCACAAATGTCATGTCGTTGATGGTCAATCCGCCTACAGAAATACTGTCAGCACTGTTCAGAACAAATGCATCTACCCCGTCTGTACCAAACACACCACCACTCAAGGCGTTGAGAATCTCTACATTCAGGAAGGTGATACCGTTATTTTCAGCACTGCTGCCACCGACGATCGTCCAGTCTGCGCCATCGAACCCGGTAACCGTATCAACACCACCTTTTCCGTCTATCTGAGTGGATTCGGAAACTATCTCAAATCCATTGACGATCACATTGCCATCAGCGTTGAACCAGATTTCATCACTATCGTCGGTAGCTCCAACTGCGCCCACGTCGAGCTGTTTGATATCGTAAAACTCGATACCCTCCGCGAAGACAAAATCGTTGGTCTCATTCAGATCTATCGTACCGGCGGAGCGCAGAGTATTGGTACCATCGTTACCATTCACCCGATTCAGCCCCGTCAGATTAAGATCCGCCACGGTAATTGCGCCCGCACCGGTCACCTCGAAAGTTTCATCCCCTGCCGACCCGTCCAGCTCAGCCAGCACAGCCGAGTTCAGTGCGGCAAAGGTCAGAGTACCGGCCACCTGCAACTCGCCATCGGTGCCAGTCAGGGCCAGCGCATCGCTGTAGCCGCTGGCATCCAGCTGGTCACCGGCAACGCCGGGGTTGCTTACGGCATCATAGGTTGAGCCATTGCCGACAACACCGACCAGGCCGGTAAACGCCATATTTTCATAGGACACGGTTGCGCCGTCGTCGGCACTGCCGGTCAGCGTAAAAGCATCGTCCCCTGTGGTACCGCTCAGCGTGGCTGCAATGGTGTTGAAGTTCTCAAAGCCATCGAAGGTGATGCCGTTGCTGCTTTCTACGGAATCTGCATCCAGCAGTGCCCAGTTGATACCACTGGCACTATCAACGCTATTGCCGGTGCCACCGGCGGTCACGCTGGTAACACCGTCGAACTCGATCAGGCGGGCGGTGATACTGTCACTGGTAAGAGTAAACACATCACTCTGCGTGCTACCGGTGAGCGACGCGGTATTGGCGGAAGTGAGTCCACTGAAGGTGATGCTGCCTGCGGTAACTTCCCGCGCACTGCCGGTAAGCACCAGGCCCGCACCAAAGGCGCTGGCATTGAGGTTGGCATCATTCGGGGCCGTGAAATGCTCGACATTGCTGAAGGTGATACCGTCGTGCAACACCGAATTGTCCGCATTCAGGGTAAAGCCCTGACCTCCACGGGAATCCACCCGGTCACCTTGATCCACACCGGTGCCGGCATCGACACTGCTCACGCCGGTGAAGTCAATATCCGCAACCTCGACGGCACCACTGCCTTGCAGGGTATAGACTTCCGCATTGGTGCTGCCTTGCAGCGCGGACGCGGTGGCACTGTCAATACCGGTAAAGTCGATCGCACTGCTCTTGAAGGCACCGTCGGTCCCAGCCAGGGTAACACCGGCGATGGCTTCTACGTCATCCGCGCCGGTACCGGCATCCACACTACTGATGCCACTGAACTGGTGCGTGCCATCAACGGTCACCGCGCTGTCAGCAGTCACCACAAAGTCGTGCCCGCTGCTGTGCCCTTTGATCACCCCGGCGCCACCGGTGAAGACTTCGACACCTGCAATAGTGAGGTCACTATCCGATTCGCGATCGAGGGTAACACTGGCCAGGTTTTCTGCCAGTTGCCAGTCGCCACCGGCAGTGCTGTTAAAACTGTCGGAGCCACCGTTGCCATCCAGGTTCGCAACACCGCGGAAGATAAACCCGGTATAAGTGTCGACGGTCAGGATGTTGCCGGTAGCCAGATCGAAGACTTCTTTATCTGTGGTGCCGGTCAATTTGCCAGTGGTGATGTCTGTGATACCGGTGATGGTCAGCTCACCGGCTTTCAGCTCGCCAGTGGTGGTAGTGAGACTGATACCCGCACCGAAGGCACTGGCATCCAGTCTATCCGCATCGCCATTGCCGTTCAGGGAAGTCATCCCGGAAATGGTCATGCTGCCAAAATCGATACTGTCATCCGTGTTCAGCGTGAAGCGGTCGGCACCGGTGGTGCCCAGCAGACCACCGCTGACTGCTGCCAGGGTTTCGGCGTTGAGAAAGGTGATGCCGTTGTTTTTGGCACTGGTGCCACTCAGCAGCTGCCAGTCCTGACCCGACATGCCGGTGACACGGTCGTCGGTACCGCCGCGCGCATCAATGGTTGTGACATTTTCAATGGCGATACCATTAACGGTCAGCTTGCCCAGGTCATCGAAGGCAATAATGTCATTGTTGTTGGTGGCGTTCAGGGTGGCGGTTTCATTCGCATCAATAACCCCCAGATCATAGAAGTCTATACCGCTGCTGCGAACATAGCCGTCTTCCATGGTCGGTGTGTCTTGGGCAACCAGCTTGTCGTTGCCACCACCGCCGTTCACACGGGAAAGCCCGGAAAGATTGATGGCGGCAGCTGTCAGCGCACCTGAACCGCTAGCCTCAAAAACGTCGGCGCTATCGGTTGCGGTCAGCTGGTCAAGGATCGCGGAATTCAGCCCTTTGAAGGTCAGAGTACCGGCCACCTGCAATTCGCCATCGGTGCCAGTCAGGGCCAGCGCATCGCTGTAGCCGCTGGCATCCAGCTGGTCACCGGCAACGCCGGGGTTGCTTACGGCATCATAGGTTGAGCCATTGCCGACAACACCGACCAGGCCGGTAAACGCCATATTTTCATAGGACACGGTTGCGCCGTCATCGGCACTGCCGGTCAGCGTAAAAGCATCATCCCCTGTGGTACCGGTCAGCGTGGCTGCAGTGGAATTGATGCTCTCAAAGCCATCGAAGGTGATGCCGTTGCTGCTTTCTACGGAATCTGCATCCAGCAGTGCCCAGTTGATACCACTGGCACTATCAACGCTATTGCCGGTGCCACCGGCGGTCACGCTGGTAACACCGTCGAACTCGATCAGGCGGGCGGTGATACTGTCACTGGTAAGAGTAAACACATCACTCTGCGTGCTACCGGTGAGCGACGCGGTATTGGCGGAAGTGAGTCCACTGAAGGTGATGCTGCCTGCGGTAACTTCCCGCGCACTGCCGGTAAGCACCAGGCCCGCACCAAAGGCGCTGGCATTGAGGTTGGCATCATTCGGGGCCGTGAAATGCTCGACATTGCTGAAGGTGATACCGTCGTGCAACACCGAATTGTCCGCATTCAGGGTAAAGCCCTGACCTCCACGGGAATCCACCCGGTCACCTTGATCCACACCGGTGCCGGCATCGACACTGCTCACGCCGGTGAAGTCAATATCCGCAACCTCAACGGCACCACTGCCTTGCAGGGTATAGACTTCCGCATTGGTGCTGCCTTGCAGCGCGGACGCGGTGGCACTGTCAATACCGGTAAAGTCGATCGCACTGCTCTTGAAGGCACCGTCGGTCCCAGCCAGGGTAACACCGGCGATGGCTTCTACGTCATCCGCGCCGGTACCGGCATCCACACTACTGATGCCACTGAACTGGTGCGTGCCATCAACGGTCACCGCGCTGTCAGCAGTCACCACAAAGTCGTGCCCGCTGCTATGCCCTTTGATCACCCCGGCGCCACCGGTGAAGACGTCGACACCTGTAATAGTGAGGTCACTATCCGATTCGCGATCGAGGGTAACGCTGGCCAAATTTTCTGCCAGCACCCAGTCGCCACCGGCAGCGCTGTTAAAACTGTCGGAGCCACCGTTGCCGTCCAGGTTCGCAACACCGCGGAAGATAAACCCGGTATAAGTGTCGACGGTCAGGATGTTGCCGGTAGCCAGATCGAAGACTTCTTTACCTGTGGTGCCGGTCAATTTGCCAGTGGTGATGTCTGTGATACCGGTGATGGTCAGTTCACCGGCTTCCAGCTCGCCAGTGGTGGTGAGACTGATACCCGCACCAAAGGCACTGGCATCCAGGCGATCCGCATCACCATTGCCGTTCAGGGAAGTCATGCCGGAAATGGTCATGCTGCCAAAATCGATACTGTCATCCGTGTTCAGCGTGAAGCGATCGGCACCGGTGGTGCCCAGCAGACCACCGCTGACTGCTGCCAGGGTTTCGGCGTTGAGAAAGGTGATGCCGTTGTTTTTGGCACTGGTGCCACTCAGCAGCTGCCAGTCCTGACCCGACATGCCGGTGACACGGTCGTCGGTACCGCCGCGCGCATCAATGGTTGTGACATTTTCAATGGCGATACCATTAATGGTCAGCTTGCCCAGGTCATCGAAGACAATAACGTCATTGTTGTTAGTGGCGTTCAGGGTGGCGGTTTCATTCGCATCAATAACCCCCAGATCATAGAAGTCTATACCGCTGCTGCGAACATAGCCGTCTTCCATGGTCGGTGTGTCTTGGGCAACAAGCTTGTCGTTGCCACCACCGCCGTTCACACGGGAAAGCCCGGAAAGATTGATGGCGGCAGCTGTCAGCGCACCTGAACCGCTAGCCTCAAAAACGTCGGCGCTATCGGTTGCGGTCAGCTGGTCCAGGATCGCGGAATTCAGCCCTTTGAAGGTCAGAGTACCGGCCACCTGCAATTCGCCATCGGTGCCAGTCAGAGCCAGCGCATCGCTGTAGCCGCTGGCATCCAGCTGGTCACCGGCAACGCCGGGGTTGCTTACGGCATCATAGGTTGAGCCATTGCCGACAACACCGACCAGGCCGGTAAACGCCATATTTTCATAGGACACGGTTGCGCCGTCGTCGGCACTGCCGGTCAGCGTAAAAGCATCGTCCCCTGTGGTACCGGTCAGCGTGGCTGCAGTGGTGTTGAAGTTCTCAAAGCCATCGAAGGTGATGCCGTTGCTGCTTTCTACGGAATCTGCATCCAGCAGCGCCCAGTTGATACCACTGGCACTGGATACACTATCGCTACTCGCCCCTTTAGTAACCGAAGTCAAATCACTGAATTCAAATCCGGTATATCCGGAAACAGTCAGTGTTCCGTCACTCTGTAAGGTAAAGACTTCCTGAGCAGTACTGCCCTTCAGTTGACCGCCGCTGGCATCAACGTCCCATGCTCCAGTGAAATCAATTAATGAATTGCCAACGTGATCGCCGCCCAGGATCCAGGTACCACCGCCGGTGACCTGGTCATTCCCGGACCCGGCGATAGTCGACAGCCCCGTAAATGTGAATGCATCGCTCGCGAGATCCGCATTGTTCGAAGAATTTATATCCAGGGAGACACTCTGACCATTAGTATTAACCGAGGCAACACTGGTAGACGCGAAGTCAGAAAAAAGAATACCGCTGCTGACGGAGAAATCTGGTTCGTCTTCTGCCCCGGCGAGATGCGAGTAGATTCCGCTGCCGCTCGCATCATCGAGATACAATACCGCCAACCCGGAGGCTTTTTCAGAGAAACTGTCGTTTCCATCGGAGATCACCTCCTGCAGCGCACTGAAATCCATTTTGTTGACTGTTACCGTCTGCGAACCGGCACTGGAGCCGATCACGAAGTCGTGTTGTGTTTCCGCTGTTGTAGACGCGGTCAACTTATTGGCAGTAATACTGGAGATGTCGGAAATTTCCAGGGTGCCGGCAACCACTTCCAGTTCGGTATCGGTGAGCACCAATCCATTTGAGTAGGCACTGGCGTCCAGAGAAGGATTACCTGCAGTGCCAACGACAAAACCCGAACCTCTCTGCAAAAAGGCAAGATCACTGAAAGTCGTATTTGCGACAACAACGTCGCCATCGGACTCAAGCGTGAAACGCTCACCAATATTGAAATCCAGCGTGCCGCGATCAGTATTGATGGTATCGAAATCGTAAACATCCACGCCGGAGCCACTTGAGAAGAAAAGCTCACCTTGCTCAGATCTATTCAGGGTCCAGCTATCGTCCCAACCTATAACCTCTGTTCCGTTTTCGGTACCCTGAACTGTTTTTAAAGCATAAAACTCGATATTACTAGTGCTGACGTCAAAGTAATCACCCTTCGAACCACCATTTTTAATGGTGAATATGGCAGTACCGACCGCATTGCGTGCCGAGAGCACATCAGTGGTAACCGTACTTAATCCGTAGAATACTGTCCCAGTACTAGCTGCTGCATCTGTCAACAGCGCAACACTGTCGCTCTCAGCTCTAATTACAACTCCATATTCGTAATCAGAGGCACTCAGATGACTACTGCTCGATCCAGCGCCGGGGGATACCTTCGCCAAATCTTTAAACAGCATCCCATGGATACCGACATAACCATCGCTACTGATTGAGAAATTATTTTCGATATCCTTTCCGGCCGTTAGATCCGCACCACCCGACTCAACTTCCCAGATACCGGTGAAATCAATACCATTATTATTCGCACCATCGTCAATTACGGTCCAATCACCGGTCGAGTAGAGCTTATTTCCGGAAGCCCCGATCACACCGGTAAGACTGCTGGCTTCCAGTTTTATATCCGTAAACTCTGCCACCCCATTACCGGTCACTGACAAGGCGATACCGCCGGCCTGTCTCGTATCTATCTGTGCGACTTCAACGCCAGATAGGCCAATAAACTTGATCCCGCCATCGTCACTAGCGGTGTCGACAAATACATCTGCCGCAACATCGCCATCATCTTTTTTAAGATAGACTTCCGATAGATCCAGCGCATTCAATTCACCATTAGACTCTACTTTGCTGATGCCACTGAATATCAATTGAGTGCCATCAAACTCCGCGTTATTGGCAACGGTAACGGAGGTTCCACTGTCCACATCGAAGAAATAGCTATTACCATCACCGATAACGTTTCCTGAACCGCCGGTAAATGTCTCGACGCCAACAATGTTAAGGTCACTATCTACTTCGTGATCGTGGGTAACGCTAGCCAGATTTTCTGCCAGCACCCAGTCCCCACCGGCAGTGCTGTTAAACCTGTCGGAGCCACCGTTGCCGTTCAGTTTCGCAACACCGAGGAAGTTAAACCCGTCGTAAGTGTCGACGGTCAGGGTGTTTCCGGCCGCCAGGTCGAAAACTTCCTGGCCTGTGGTGCCGGTCAATGTTTCGGTCGTGATCTCGGTGATTCCGGTAATGACTAGACCACCGGCGTCCAGCTGGCCGGTGGTGTCGGTCAGACCGATTCCCCCACTGAAGGTACTAGCGTTAATAGCATCCTTGCCCCCGAGACCATCCACCGTATCGAGGTTTTCAAAAATCACTCCACTGTATTCGATATTCCCAGAGCCATTTAGGAAAAACACATCGTCGTCAATACCATCAGTTCCATTATTCCCAAAGAGTGTGACCCCTGCACCGACCACCACACCATCAGCATTTGTGATCGTTGCAACACTCGCCGAGTCACTTTTAAGGCTTGTTACACCGCCGCTCGATTCAATTTCTGAAAATGAGGAAATTGTGCTGACATTAAAGTAATGATTACCACCGGAGTTCGTTATAGTGAATGGGTTTACAGACTGGATATTTCCGAGAACGCTAACCGTAGGAGAATCCAGCTCTTCAGCTCCAAACGCCCCCACTTCCAACGAAAAATCATTGACACTAACAGCTGCGTTATTGGTAAAACCACTAGCAGCTATTACGTTCAAGGTGCCGTTACTAGCTGTTACTGTTTGTGCCGTGGCCAGCCCTACGATGTCTTCAGACACAAGATTCAGCGATGAGTCAGAGGACCAGCCCACACTACCGTCGACGTTGAGCGCTCCAAAAAACGTTGCAACTGTAACTGACTTATTATTTTCGAGTGCCGTACCTACAACGCTTGAAGCTGAAGTGTCGAGCGTCACGCTTGATGCTTCGATCAACCACTCGCCACCCTGAGATAGTCCGTCATCACTGACAGTATCGACGGATGTGGTAGAGGCAATAGAAATAGTCGATTCGGAAGTAGTTTTGACGGTTCCGCCAGTACTTCCCGAGTCACTTCCGGAAGCATTGATGGTTCCATCAACGGCAAGGCTTTCGGTTGCCGCGACCGTGATATCGCCGCCGTTGACAGCGATCGCATCACCGGTACCCGGATCGGTAATGGCTTTGGCATCTGCTAACAACGCACTACCATCACCCAGTTCGATAGTTTTCGCGACAATATCAATAGTACCAGCATTCGCTTTTTCTACCGTGCCATTACTAACTTGAAGCTTTCCAACTTCCTCAGCCGTATCTCCGGTTTTATTGGAAACGCTTGCGGATATCGAATCACCAGCGAAGGCTCCGAGAGTGATTTTCCCACCGGAGGTCTCGATACCCGTTGCCTGAACAATACCGGTGTTATTCACAGCTGCGCTGTAGATACCATCAGCAGCGCCAGCCTTCATTACTACCTGTACAGCATCCACCGTGCCGGAATTCAGAATCTCGTAAGCGGCATCAAACTCATCATCAAGAGCCTCTTTTTCTACTTCTACACCGATCAGCCCATCGCCACCCAGGCTCAGCGTGACGCGACCGCCGGTATGAATATTGATATTACCGCCAACCAACTCGCCCTGATCTTGTGCAGTAGACAACAGACCTGAATTCTTAACGCTCTCACCAATGAGTGTGATACCCCGACCGGCCCTGATCACACTGCCAGCCTCAACAGTTACTGATCTGGACTCGCCATCTTCACTGGATATACTCGATGGATCTATCAAATTGAAAGCGAAATCGCCAGAGCCACTGTCAATATCGCCTTCCATAGCCGCGGCCGTCAGTGCAGCCACATTAACGGAAGCCCCCTGTCCGAACAGAACGCCCCTGGGATTGATCAATACCACATGACCGTCTGAGCCCAACCAACCCGCAATGCTGGTGGTACCATTCTGCACCTTATTGATCACCACGGAAGACGCATCAAAACTTCCATCTGCAACAGCGGTGAAGTCAAAATACAGCCCTTCCGACTGAGCAATATTGAATGTTTCCCAGTCGAGTTTGGCAAACTTGCCGTCAATACTAATTTTGGAAAAACTTTCGTCGTCCACCTGATGTTTATCGCTGTCGTCGAAGGTAACAGCGTCGTCAGTGGTGAAGTCTCCAATATTTCCAACTTCTACAGAATGCGCCACGGTGGCACTCATCAGCCCCGCCAGACTCACCGCAACAGACAGCAAATTTCTTTTCATATTCATGATTCTTGCCACTTAGCTCCATGGCGGCGCTGTAGCGCTGCCGATACCATTAAATTTGAATGTTGTTTATTGCAGGAAGTAGGAGAAGTCTGCGTATAAGGTTGGCGTATCGGCATTGTCTCCAGTGCCGTCTACCGAAGATTTTGAAGTTGTTGGCCACGCCACTGACAACTGGCTAACCCAGCTTTCACTCCAGCTGAACTTAAACAGGAAACCAGCTCCTGCGAGAGCTGCCCAATCGTTGTTCAAGTCAGATTCAAAATTATTCACCACGCCGTAACCAGCATCAGCAATAACCGCCACTTGCAGCATATCGTTCAAGCGATTACCAAAAATTATTGGGTTAATCACATCAGGGAAGGATGGATACCATTCGGCAGAAAGTAATGCAGCCTGATCGGCTGAAAAATCGCGCACATCAAAAGCGCGCACGCCGTTGGCACCACCAAGAGATAACTGCTCAAATGACGGCAGCGTATTTTCGCTATACTGCCAGCGACTCTTTATGATCAGGCGAGACTGTGAGTCGGTCAGTGGCATTGGCAAAAACAGTAAGGAACTGGTTTCCGCAGCAAACTTTTCAAACTCGGAATCAGTTTCCAGGTCCGTCTCGCCAGAGTAACTGGTGAGCTCACCGTACTGTACTTTTGCATTGATTACGTTCAGCATCGGGATGCTGCCACCAGAGAGCCGATCCAGATAGATACCGACCTCTCCTCCAAGTGCATGATCCCAACGTTCAAGGATTGGCGTCGCCGCAAGGATTTCAGTTTTCTTGTCAGTAACCGCTACGTTGCCGGTAATATTGAAGTCCCGTGAGCGCCGAAACTTATGCTCGAAATTCAAACCATAATTTTCATTAATACCTTCCAGCTCGAGCAGATTAATAAAGTCATTTTCATCTTCGGGATTATAAATCTTGAATTTATTGTAATCTGCAGACAGCTGCACTCGTGTTCGAGGGTTCAATAAGGGTAGGCTGTATTTAAGCTGACCCAGGTTTGAACCAAAGCCAGAATCAAACTCATCAATACCGGAGGACTTCAAGTAACCCACGGTGAGTTCATCACCAATCCCCAGGGGGTTGAACCAGTCCACCGACGTAAAAATTCGGTTATCACCGGTAAAGGTAGAACCATGGTTATCCATACGGGTTACCAGGCGCCAGTCACTCTCATCCCTCACTTTGAGATTTAGCCGAGTCTCACCCGGGTTATCGCCAGGGCTGAAGTAACCGGTGACGTTCAATGCCGGCAGGTCGTTTAGCAGATAAAGAGACTCTTCAATGCTCTCATGATTAACCAACTCACCCTTTTGCGAGGAAAAAGCTGCAGCAAGCTGCTTCTCGCCATATTTCTGATTGTCGTGCACGGATACCTGGCCGAGCACCCCCTCCTGTACCGAAAAGGTCACCACGCCATCTTGCACTTCCTGCGCCGGAATCTGGACCTGCGCCAAAAACAGCCCCTGCTGTCGGTAAAACCGGGTCAGTTCGGCGGCGATGTCCTCCAGATCGACGTAGCTCAGACCACGCTGCGCGTTTTGCCTTTCCAATGTATTAACAAGCTTGCGCAGCTCCCGCGGCCCCAGGTTCTCTGGCGCAAAACGTGCGCCCATGCCGTCGAGAAGCAACGCAATTTCCTTAAGGTTATCGACGGTATAACCCGCAGCGACGATCTTATCCTCTTTCATGTATTTGACACGTAACGCTTCCGCCTTGGCCTCGACGGTTTCACGGTCAATACCAAATTCCGGATACTCCTCCAGCCGGTGAAAGCGGAACTCCTTGACAGAAATTCTGGGACCGATTTCCCGGCCCGAAACTTCAGGTATATCCGTATCCAGATTGGGGTCGCGGGCTTCCTGTGCACGGCGCTCAAATTCCCGAGCGACATCTTCATCGTTGACGTGGGGCACATCCTGCTCGAAGGCCTGTCGCACACGACTGCGAAAGCTGGAGTCGCTTTGTTGTGCTTCCACATGTGATGCAACTGCCATTACACCTGCCAATGCAGCGCATAACCATTCCTTGTTTAATGAAGACACGGATCCCCCCGGAATTCCTTTCGCAAAATCCTGCAGCGCCAAGGTGAAACTGCGCACTGCTATTATTCGTTTTGTTTAATTAACTGAAGACAACCTTTTCCACCCCGGTAGCACTACCGGGTTAGATCACGCACAACGCGGAATCCCGTGATCTGGTCAGCACCACCAGCGTGGAACATTTTCGAGGTGGCAAGGCAACGACTCATGGGGTCTTGACGACTGCCGCCGGCGGCGATCAGATTGTCATCCATATCGAACACCCACTCCTGCACATTACCCACCGCATTGACAATACCGAAGGGATTCGCTGTCCCGGTGTGCACAGGAACTAACTCAGCGCCTTTCTCGATTCCGCCATAGCGCAGGTAGCAATTGCGATCAGCAACTTCTGGCTCCCCGTTGGCACTTGCCGCCGCAAACCACTCCCGCTCAGTAGGAAGGCGGTAGTGACGTCCGGTTTCCTGACTCAGCCAGTTGAGATATGCCTCTACCTGGCTCAACTCGAGGTTATGTGCGGGAAGCTGCGCATCGTTCGCCGGCACGGGCAAACAGCTTCCAGTGGCGACACAGAATGCCGAGAATTCGCCACCACTTACCTCAAACTTACCTACCGCGAGCGGGCGGCCGGAGCCTCCGTTAACCACCACCATTTCAGGGCCTTGACCACCTGATGCCATAGGGTCTGCGCAGCTATAGCGATCGCCACGGGCACCACTTCCGGGCCGCAGATGTGCACAGTAGTCAATATCGAGACTCGCGAGCACTTCCTGCTTGGGCAACATGGCGCGGGCATCTTCAAGCAAAGCAGCTGTGTTTGCTGGGCTCTTCAACGCAAGCTGCCCAAAACAGCCTGCGAGCTCTTCACCCACTACAGGGCGCAGTAGTTGAGCTTTGGTAGGGTCAATTGAGGCAAGGCGGGTCAGAGTATCGCCGATCAGAGGGAGGTTGATATTGAAATCACACTTCAACGTGCTTTCCATATCATCAAGTACTATATCGATTTGTCGTTGCTTCTCCTCAGCGATGCGCAATTGCTCTGCGCGTAGTGCTTCACGACGCAAACGCTCTTCCTCACGCTCCGCCGCCAACCGCTCTTCTTCCAGCTTGCGGCGCAATTCCTCACGCTCCTGATTCAATTGGGCACGAATGGTCTCGGCACCCGCAACATTCTCATTCCAGTTTGCAGCGCGCCCCAACATCTCTTCCGCAGGCTCGAGATTGCCGAGATTCAACTGCCCCGTCGCCGCAGCGATAAACAGGTCAGATACAGCGCGGTGTACCGTTTCACCAAAGTCCTCATCGGCAGGATTCAGCTTGGTGTATTCCTGAAGCTCGGTGCGCAAATCGCGCTCCCAGGTTGGAGTAAGCACACTGAGACCGAGCAGGCGCTTAACAGCTTCTTTCTTGTCCGCGATCCGGCGCTGCAACAGTTCCTGCTCCAGCTTTTTCTCAAGCTCGACCTTCACGCGCTGCTGTTCGGCGGCGTTTTCCTGCTCAAGATGGTTGTATCCGATACCGCCTGCGACCAGTGTTGCCGCAAACAGTGTGCCGAAAGCCCACTTCCACCCTGTTTTCCCATAAAACGCTTGAACAAACCGTTCGACAGTATCCGTACGGTCCTCGCGATGAAAAGCGAGCGCAGATTCTAGAGCACGCCACTGACGACGGGTGAGGGAGCGAATACGTTTGGGCCTGAGCTTTCGCTCAAAGGCCTTATCCGCAGGTATTTTGTTGTAGGGATGTCTACCGGAAAACAACTCATAGGCGACACAGCCGAGCGCAAAGACATCGTCACTGGGTTTGGGCTCCCCACCCTTGAGCATCTCCAGACTTGCATAAGCAGGTGTTAGCGCCCCCAGAGTACCCGCATCAAAAATAGTCTTTTCACCGGCCTTACTTGCAATTCCACCTTCGGATACCGCTCGCGCAATACCAAAGTCAATCACCTTCGCACCCTTTTTTGTGGTAACGAAA
The DNA here is from genome assembly GCF_045348205.1 of Microbulbifer sp. ARAS458-1. Taxonomy (NCBI): domain Bacteria; kingdom Pseudomonadati; phylum Pseudomonadota; class Gammaproteobacteria; order Cellvibrionales; family Microbulbiferaceae; genus Microbulbifer; species Microbulbifer sp. ARAS458-1. The sequence goes on from NZ_CP155838.1 coordinate 368,838, forward strand.
ATGTTGCCGGGCTTGAAGTCCGAGTGCACGATGCGATGGGAATGCGCATAGATCAGCGCCTGGGAAACATCGCGCAGGATAGCCTCTGCGCGCTCTTTCTCCAGACCCACATCCGCATGCTCTCGGAGCAACTTGTCGAGGGGAGCCCCCTCAAGAAACTCCATCGTCATGAAGACGCGGTCGCCTTCGCGATCGAAGTCGTAAACGGTTACGATATTGGGGTGAGCGAGGGTCTGGGATTTTCGTGCCTCGCGCTGCAGCGAAATAAACGCATCGGGATGCTTCTGAAAATCTTCGTTAAGGAGCTTGATCGCAACATAAGGGTCGCTGTCGCTCGCCTCCAGCTTGCGGCGGTCAAGGGCTTTGTAAACGGCGCCCATACCACCCACACCGAGCAATTTATCCAGCTCGAAACGGCCTTTGATGATCGTTTTGGTTACTGCACCTTCACGGGATGTGGACGGTTCGAAGTGCACCGCCTCCCGCGGACGGGGAAGCGCATCCGGCACACCTCCAGAATCGACAATCACAGTAGCATCGAGTCCGTCCAGGGCTCCAGCGATGCCTTTTGTCGCCAAAGTTACCTCGCCAGTTATATCGCCAGCACTTGCGGGTACCAGACCAGGATTCCCACCAATGGGCGGATGGTCGTTGGCACCCGTATTTTCATTGCCAACAAATACTGTGACATCTGAATCGTCACAGGCCGACAGGTTTTCCGCAGCTTTCTGGATTATGCGGGTCTTGTCATTCACAACCATCTCCCTGGTGTAAACTCAGCGGCAGATCCTCTCGCCGGTATAATTTTTCATCGCCCACGTTTTACCGATAACCTGCATCGCGCCTAGTGATTTCGGGGAGCGCAAACATAGAAGTGGGGCCATGCCCGAAGGCCGCAAAGTATATCGAAGGGCTCATGCGCCAACAATTGAATGCAGCAAGGTTTTACCCGATTTCCTATTACAATTCGTTACATAACTGGTGAGTCGATACCAATTTGACCCCAACTAAAACCATCGTACCAACAATGCTGGAGGTGAGCGGTACGAAAGTACCAATCCCGGGAGGCGATACACCATCCAATCCAGCGGCCATCCAAAGCAGATTTTTCCGTTTCACGAGCACATTTATTCGTGCCAGAGTCAAATTGGAGCGCTCAGCCGGTACTGTGGAGGTCGTATAGAATGCGCAGAAAATTAGTGCCAGAGTCGATTTAATAATTGATAAAGAAGGTTTTATTTTGATTTTGGCTCTGCTTAAATCCAACTCGCCCGCCAATTTCGGCGCTCCTTGAACTGCTGCTGTCGCGGTGGAAAAGGAAACCCCACCAACGATCCATACCATATTGAGGGATTAAAAATGGCTATCTACATGAACTTCAATAACAAGGCGCCAGCCGGTAACGTAACTGCAAAAGGTTATGAAGACTGGATTGAAGTTGACAGCTTCAACTTCGGTGTAGGCCGTGGTATCTCCATGGAAGCAGGCGCAGTAGCCAACCGTGAAGCCACTCGCCCAAGCCTGAGCGAAGTTACCGTGACCAAGCGTATTGATGCTGCTTCCGGCGGTCTGTTCAAGTCTTCCGTTACCGGCGACGAAGGTGTCAAAGTCGAGATCCATGTAGTTCAGACCGGCGCCAACTCTGTAGAGAAGTTCGCTGTTTATACTCTGGAAGATGTACTGATCTCTTCTTACAGCATCTCTGCTGCCGCAGGTGGTGCACCCGCTGAGTCCATCTCTCTGAGTTTCGCCAAGATCGAAGCGGACCTCAACCACGCGGACAAAACCAACAAAAACCCGAAAAACATGCGTGTTGGATACGACCTTACTACTGCAACTCCGCTGTAATCTGGTCAATCGCAGACTGCGACATTTCGTTCAGCGGTCGGCGCGAAGAGCCGGGCTTAGCAGCAGAGGGCTGTCAAGCCCGGCTTTTCTGTTTTACTGATATTTGACTTTGCTATACAACCTTTCTCGAATACGTCCTGAGGGCGCCAAGATACCGGCGATTTCCAGGTAACAGGGTCGTAATCACAGGGAATTTCGCTTCAGGGGCTCCAGCATGAGAACCCCGGCGCCGACAAGGACTTGGGGCTGATATGTCTTCAATCAATCAAGACAATCGCATGATCCGGACGGATTGTCCGATCGGAAAAGATGTATTTATCGCCACCGCCATTTCTGGCGAAGAGCATATCTCCAACACCTATCGCTACCAGCTCCGTCTGATGTCGGACGACCACGAAATCACCCAGGACAAGATCGTCGGAAAGTTATTTACCGCCACGATCCAACACGGTGATGCGGAAAAATACATCAACGGCTACGTGACACATTTTTCCATGCTCGACGTGAACGCAGAGGGGCTGCGGGAATATACCGCAGTCATTCAACCAGGCCTCTGGTTCACTACACTGGCTGGGCAGAATCGTATCTTCGAGAGCAAATGCGCACTCACTATCGTCAAGGAAGTGCTCAAAGAGCACGCCGGAGTGGTCACGTTCAGCAGCAAGTGCAACAAAAATTTTCTGAAACGCGAATATTGTGTACAACACAATGAAAGCGATTTTCAGTTTATCAGCCGACTCCTCTCTGAAGAAGGAATTGCCTATTACTTCCTGCAATCTGACGGCAAACACGAGCTTGTTCTTTGTGACGACAGCAAGCACTTTTACGACTGTCGCACCGAAAAACTTGAGTACGATGGAGGCGGCAGCCATCCAACCATGCATTCCGTACGTAGCTGGCAGCGCGAGTTCAATTACCACGGTGGTGGTTTCGAGTTTAAAGATTACAACGAATATACTCCTGACAAAGACAATAGCCAGAATGTATCAACGGCGAGCAAACTGAATAACGTAAAAGGTTATATCCAGAGCCTGTACGGTCGAAATCACTTCGAACCGAAATCAGATGGAACCCACGTATTTCAAGACAGCCACCACAAAACGCTCACCGAGCATGCGGTCGAGTCACTGGAAGCGGGCTTTGATATAGCGCGCGGCACCAGTGACTGCGGCGAACTCTGCGCTGGGGGTAGATTTGAGCTGGCACATTCGCTGAAAAGTGAAAAAGGCAAGTATCTCATCACCTCGTTGCGGCTATCAGCGAAAGACAGTAACAGCGAAGACTCCCAGTTCAGCAATACATTCACCTGTATCCCCGAGAAGGTCATGCCGCGGCCGGTACCTTTCGGCAACCTGAACAGGTCCCATGCACCACAGGTGGCCACCGTAGTTGAGGTGAAGGCCACAGACTCCTCCGGTTCTGCGGACGAATACACTCAACTCAAAGTAAAATTTCCCTGGAACTCCAAGCAAAATAGCTGCTGGATTCGGGTGTTGCAGTCTTTTTCAGGAAAGAACTGGGGAGCCAGTTTTGTCCCGCGGGTCGGTCAGGAAGTGGTGGTGAGCTATATCAACGGCAACCTTGATCGACCACTGGTGACAGGCGCAGTGTTCAACAGCAATAATCCTGGCCCCCAGTACACCGCTACTCAGAGCGGCTGGAAAACACAGATCAAGGACAGCAAATTCAACGAACTTCGCTTCGACGACAAAAAGGACAGCGAAGAAATCTATATGGAAGCCGGCAAGGATCACAATTTTCTGATCAATAATGATCAAACAGGAAAGATTGATAATGATCAGACGCTGGAAATCAAAAATAACCGCACCATTACCATAACCGAAGGTAATGAAACAATTACGCTCGGCAAGGGCGATCAGAAGACGGATATCGAGGGCAGTCAGTCAGTGACTCTCAATTCCGGCGATCACACCCTCAAGGTGAAAAGTGGGAAACAGACCATTGATGTGATGGGAGCCATTAAAATCACCTCCAAGACATCCATCGACCTGAAAGTGGGCGGCAACAGTATTTCCATCAAACCATCGGGTATTGAGATCAAAGGCACCATGCTAACCTGCAAGGGCGACTCCATGGCGGAAATGAAGGCCGGTGGGATACTGACACTCAAAGGCGGCGTCACCAAGATTAACTGACGGAACACATTATGACTGACCTGGTGAAAGTTCAGGCAACAACCGCGCAAGAGTTGTTACAGGACATTGAAATCAGTGAAGAAGGGCAGCCGCACCTGGTTCTGGATACCGCACCGGAGATCAGCATCCTGCGCCTGATGGAAGCGGCATGCTATGGCGATGCAGTCAAACTGCTTGCCCGTGGCCTTCCGAAACGGGAAGCCGTCTGGTGGGCCTGCCTGTGCACCCGCGATATCGAGACACCGGAGACCGATGAAAATAATCGCAAAGCGCTGATGGCCGCAGAAAACTGGGTCAAGAAACCCAGCGAAGAACGGCGCCTGATTTGCAAACAGATGGGGGAAGCCACCAAATACAAGACACCGGCGAGCTGGGCCGCCACCGCGGCCAGCTGGTGCCATGGGAGCATGGCAGGACCCGATGAGCCCGTGGTGGAAGCACCGGAACACCTGTATGCCCATGCTGTCGCGGGTAGTGTTTCCTTGGCAGCGGTGATGCTTGATCCCGTGAACCCCGAACAACCCTTCGAGCGCTATCTACAGCAGGGCCTCGATCTCGCCCGCGGCGGTAACGGAAAAGCCGGCTAACCAAGTAGCCAGGAGTATTCAACAATGGGAAAGCCCGCTTCACGTCTCACAGACATGCACGTTTGCCCCATGGTAACCGGCACAGTTCCCCATGTCGGAGGGCCAATCGTCTCACCAGGGAGCCCCACCGTGCTGATTGGCGGTATGCCTGCCGCAACGATGGGCAGTACCTGTACCTGCGTCGGGCCACCAGACAGCATTGTCATGGGCAGCACCACCGTACTGATCGCCAACAAGCCGGCAGCCCGCATGGGCGACTCGACCAGTCACGGCGGCAAGATTGTCATAGGCTGCCCTACCGTTCTGGTGGGCGGTTAAGAGAGTAAAAAGAAGGCCGTGTCCATCCCAGGGATGATGCACGGCCTTTTCGACTTCAGGCAAGACCCCGGTACCAGACCGGGGAGCTGCTCAACACCTGAATGATTACATGCTCAAACAGCTTCCTAGCTCACCTGATATTCAAATTCGCCCTCTTCCGTTGCACCGATATGTATCCGTTTGACGTCCTCACCACGGGCCATTCGATCCAGGCACTCGCTCGCCAGCGCCGGCAACACGGTGCGATTGAGTATGACTTCAATATTCCGCGCCCCGGTGTCTGCCTCCTGGCAACGGGCAACAATGCTGATTAGCACATCGTCTTCATAGCTGAACTCCGCCCCATAGTGTTCTTTCACACGGTTCTCGATACGACGCATATTGATTTTGCAGATTTCCACCAGGTTCTCGTCATCCAGCGGATAGTATGCGATGACATTGGTTCGCCCAAGAAATGCCGGTTTGAATTTCTGCAATAAGTGCGGCCGGATATTATCCAGCAGCACCTCAGGCTCCGGCTTTTCTTCCACCTGATTAAAGATCGCGCGAATTGCGTCTTCTCCGGCATTGGAAGTCATGATGATGACGGTGTTTTTAAAATCGATATCACGCCCTTCACCATCTTTAATGGTGCCCTTATCGAACAGGTTATAAAAGATATCCTGCACACCGGGATGTGCTTTTTCCATCTCATCCAAAAGGATCACGGAGTAGGGTTTACGCCGCGCTGCTTCTGTCAGGACACCACCCTCGCCATACCCCACATAACCGGGAGGAGAGCCGAGCAACATGGATACTTTGTGCTCTTCCTTAAACTCAGACATATTGATGGTAGTAATATTCTGCTCGCCCCCAAACAGTGTATCCGCGAGCGCCAGGGCGGTTTCGGTTTTTCCCACACCACTGGTACCACAGAACAGAAAGACACCGACCGGCTTGCGCGGGTCGGTGAGTCCGGCGCGGGATGTTCGGATCGCTTGCGCGACAGCTTCCAGCGCGTGTGGCTGACCGATGACACGTTGATTCAAACGCCCTGCCAGGCTCTGTACTGCGTGAATTTCATCGGCGACCATTTTCCCGACGGGAATTCCGGTCCAGTTGGCGATTACCGCGGCAATAGCCTGTTCATCGACCTCCGGCTGCATCAAAGGCGTGTCGCCCTGAATACTCTGTAACTGGGCTGTCAGCTCCTGCAGTTGCTGTTTGAGATCGGCAAGCAGCGATTCATCTGATGTGGCCTCCACAGCAAACGCTTCGTCAATCTGGTCCCGCAGGGCGCGGATCTGCGTGATCAGCTCTAGTTCCTGCTGATGTTGATTCTGGAGCTGTGCAAGACGCTGCTCTGCCGCTTCTTTATCTGCCTGCAGTGCGGCCAATGAATCTTCATGGCTACCAGTGGCGGCATTTTCCCGACGCAGCTTTTCCATAGTGCGCTCGGCGCCAGCGATAATTCGTTGAGCATCCTCGATAGCGCCCGGTGTTGCCGACTGGCTCAGCGCAACCCGCGCACAAGCGGTATCCAGCAGGCTGACGGATTTGTCTGGCAACTGTCGGCCCGGAATATAACGGTGAGACAATTTTACCGACGCAACAATTGCCTCATCCAGAATTCGGACTTTATGGTGGGACTCCAAACTGGACGCAATGCCCCGCATCATATCGATAGCCTTGATTTCGTCTGGCTCTTCCACCTTTACGACCTGGAATCGACGGGTTAACGCCGGATCCCGCTCGAAGTACTTCTTGTACTCGGCCCACGTTGTTGCCGCGATGGTGCGCAGTTCACCCCGCGCCAATGCAGGCTTCAACAGATTGGCTGCATCCCCCTGCCCCTCCTTGCCGCCCGCACCGATCATGGTGTGTGCTTCATCGATAAACAGAATAATCGGGGTGGTTGACGCGCGCACTTCTTCAATCACGGACTTCAGGCGATTTTCAAACTCGCCTTTTACACTGGCGCCAGCCTGTAACAGACCCAGGTCCAGGGTGCGCACTGCAACATCACGCAGCGGTGTTGGCACATCACCATTGGCAATACGCAGGGCGAAGCCCTCGACCACTGCGGTCTTTCCGACCCCGGCCTCGCCAGTGAGGATCGGGTTGTTTTGCCGGCGGCGAGTCAGGATATCGACACACTGACGTATCTCTTCGTCACGCCCCAATACCGGATCAATTTCGCCGTTGCGCGCGCGCTCGGTGAGGTTGACGGTATATTTATCCAGGGCCGGCGCTTTGCTGGCCATAACCGCCGCTGCAGCCGCTTCACCGCCTTCTGCGGCGACACTCAGGTGATGGGATTCAGCGCTCTGTCCGAACATCGCACGGGCGGTCTCGCGAATTGACTCTGGTGCGATGCTTTTCAGTACCGGACAACTTTCCAGCACCTGGCGACGGGCCGTTTCCTCCAGTAGCAGCGCAGCCAGCAGATGCCCGGAACTCACCACCCGGTGCCCGAAATCAATAGATGCGAGCATCCAGCTGTTTTTCGCAGCTTCAACGATCGCGGGAGAAAGTGCTGCGGGGCGACTGCTTCCGGATTTGAAGGCTGCAATAGCAGTTGCCAATTGTTTGGCGAACTGGGAAGGATTTACATCGTGCTTTTCGAGTAGGTGAAACAGATCGGTGTCGGATTGATCCAGCAACTTCAACAACCAATGCTCGATTTCCACGTTGTATTGGCTTTGCGCCAGGCAAAGACCAGCCGCTCCTTCCAGCGACTCGCGCATGTGCGGCGTCATGGTTTCTACCAGGCGCTTAAGATCAATGTTGATCATAGAGTTTTCCCTTTTTGGTAATCCGTTTCGAAAGCGACAAGTAATCACGCTTCTGCGTAACGGCGGTTTCCTTTCAGACTTGGATGTACTGACTACAAACAGCTATGAATCATGCCGACGGCAGCGCTTCATCAGGCGACATCTGATCGGCACTCAAACTGATATATACCGGCTCACTGGTCTCGGGCTCTGTGGACATATGTGTATTCCAGCCGAGCAGAGGCTGTGTTGCCGCCTGATCGGACAACTGCACCGGTGCGACATCGTCGGTGAATAGGGTCGCAGAGATTTCAAAATCCATCTCTACGCCTGCACTTAGCTGGATGAAAGACTTCAACGCTTCCAGCTTACGCCCACCGGGAGCCATGGCCATGTGCGTGTCGTAATCCATCGGTTCGATCACTACACGAAATTTATTCTGCGCCTGGAAACAGCGTGTCCCCATGATGGTATCAACACCCAGGCGGTTATTAACCCCAAGAGGTTGCTCCGCACACGGCAGTCGCGTAAGTACATCCTCGGGTAACTCATCCCATTGCCCCTGGAACTGCTCGATGGACACATTGAGACCAAAAAACTGCCGTATCATCTGCGCAAGCCCCGTGGCGGAACACTGTTGACGGCCCAAGTGTCCGGCCAGGCCCAGCAGTGCGTCGTCTGGAATAGGCAGACGGTACCGCATTTCACTGGTACCCAGGCCCGCAACCGACGCGATGACCTGAGAGAACAGATCCGGCTCTTTGTCACGCCGCAGGCGCGATTGCTCGTAGTTCACGGGCAGCTGATATTTCTGCCAGGCACGATATAGCAGCGACACATGTCGATGATTGAAGATATCGAGAAAATCTTTTAGAGCAGCATTCTTCTCTTTTAACTCCTGCTGCACTACCTCGGTCATAAAGTACGGCAGTACGCCCTGACTGCCGATCAGGCCCGTAAAACCGACTTCCATCTCCCACTTTTCAGCGTCGGTATCACTACCCTTTGCACCACCCGACGCCGATCGACGATGTAGCTTCAGAATATCGGCACTGATAAAAGACAGTGATGACTGCGACTTGAAGCGCAGAAATTCTCGTGAAGGTGGTGTGGCTGTACCAAGCCGACCAGAGCCGTAGGGTGAATCCTTACCCGGTGCGAGAATCGCAGACTCGAGAAGCCGCACCGCCTGATAAAACTCGAATCGGTAAGGTTCGGAGCGCAGCTGCTCTATTACACCAGTGCTTTGTCGCCTGCGCGCGGTGGCCATCGCTTAAGCTCTCCATCCCGGCCACTCAATTTTGCAATCAACCGGGTAAATGAATTAATCGAACAGTAAAGTCCAAGGAATCGTTCAATCACACTGGCAAACAGTAACGCACTGGTACCCTTGAGCATCATGGAATCCAGAACAATCGTGACCTCTGTGCCTCGACAGAGCACGACGCTGCCATCAATCTGTATGGGCGCGGTAATCGGCCGGGTTTCCATCTTAAGCAGAGCTTCAATCAGATTGCGTGTACTTCCGCTATTGCGGAAATCGTAAAGCCGAAGTATTTCCTTGAAGGCGTCGCAACCACCCTCTCCACTCAGCGATAGATGATTGAGATTCAGGTGCGAAATCAGACGCCAATAGCTACGCTCCCGTCGCGGTGGTCGAAGGGTTTCACTGGGCGGCACCACACAGCTGATCCGTTGCGCTGGCGCATCGCCATCCACAATGGTTAGATAGGGCTGGGCATTGCCGGTAGGTAGCTTTTTTGGCAGGTTTCGGTTGCTGCAGGTGAGCTTCAGATCCAGCGTCTGGCCAGCGGTCTCAAGAGGGCGGAAATCAAGATCCACGAGGCTGATATCAAGCTCAGATGCCAGTTCGTTCCCGTGTTCCCCTTCAATCACATCGCGACGCCGCGCGTACCAGAACGCACTTTGTGCACTACCCGACTGGCTGTGCTGTAGTCCGTAGAAAGGGCGATAGCGCGTTGTATTCCCAGAGGTATCAGTGCCATTGACCTCATCAATGGAATAAATTTCCAGACCGTCGGTACGGCGGACATCCGCAACCACATGGTACTGGTACTGGCGGTGATCCACGGGGATCGGATCCGCACTTTGTTCAAACAGATTGATGACGGGTGTGCAGCCAAGCGCGAACATCTCCTGGGTCATCTGTTTTTCCAGTTCGTCGTGGGTTTCCGACAAATAGAAATACAGGTTCAGGGTATCGCCATAGCGACTATCAATGGCGTCCGCCACGCCGGTGATATCAATAAACTGGAATTTCTCCGGAAAGGTGAAATATTCCGTTAGCAGGCGATAGCCCAGGAAGGCGGTTTCCGGATAAGGCAGCAATCCTTCATCGCTATCGAGCCCAACCTGTTCAATTCGGTTGGCCTCAAGCATTACCGGCGAGGGATCACCTTCCCCATTTGCGACCACCAATTTAACGCACTTCGTCAGCAGCAGGTCATAGAGCTCGCAGATATGGCTGGGAAGTCCCCGCAGAAAAAAGCGCAACGAGTCCGGCGCAAGTTCGGAAAAATGCACTTCGCTGCTAAACGTTTTCAGGGATAGCTTGAGAACACCGTTGGCACCCTGGATATCATTGCACCCCGGCGCGATAAATGGCCGCGGCATCAAGGTTGCAGATTCAACGCGAAACGGCGATACATCAACCGGATAGCAACTGCTAAAACGACAGGTCTGCCCCTGGAAGCTCTCTGTTTCCAACACCAGCTCCTTTTCCAGATGCACGATGGCATCCAGGTCCGGTTCTGCCTCAAACTGGACGATGGCACAGGAGGGTATTGGGCGCAGATAATGTGGATAAAGGGTTTCCAGTACTGCATCGGTAAGTTCAGGGAAATCGTCGTTGAGCTTTTGCTGCACCCGCGCGTTCATATAGGCGAATCCGGACAGCAACCGACCGACCAAGGGATCGTCGACTGTTTCCGCATCGAGCTGCAGTCGGGAAGCGGCGGCGGGGTGCAGGCGCGCAAATTCACCGGCACTCTGCTGTACAAATGCCAGTTCCCGCTCGTATAAATCAATCAGCTTTTCACTCACTACAGGATCTCCGAAACATCCACGAGTTGGGTTACCGGGTTCAGCGTGGAGTCGAACACGATCACCTCGGCAGCGGGATTTACATGCAATACGGCTTCTACACGAAAGCGGATACTGGGGTCTTCCACATCGATCTTTTCCTGAGTGGATACCTTGACCGAGCGAATACGTGGCTCGAAATCGAGTATCGTGCGCTCAATGTCCCGGCAGAATCGTTTACGGCTGTCTGCAGAGGTCAGGTTTACCGTAGAGAGGTCCGGCAAACCATAATTGATATTCGATGCCTCCAGATGTTCGTGCTCTTCCGGGGCTGAAATGCAGCGATACCGGGTATTGAACAGGTATTCAAGATCCCGTCTCACCCCTTCGCGCAACTGACGTAGCACCTGATGGGGACGATGCAGATCTACCCGCTCCGAGGACTCCAACAACCGGTCCAGCAGTGGCGCAATCAGGCGCTTTTCTCTGGCCATCAATTCGCAGCCCCCACGCCGATTTGCGAAAGTGCGGTGGTCAATTTCAACTCGGATACAAGGTGGTCGACGGTATAATGGCTCTTCAGGTGAATAATGCTTTGATAGCTCCCCGCCTTGCCCGGCTCATCGACCACCCGCACACGGGCTTCTCTCAATGGGTAGCGAGCAAGCATCTCCCAGGACAGGTCTTCGCGGCCCGTGGTATATCGATCCATCCAGTGTTGCAGCTGACGCTCGCAATCGGCAGCGTTCATATAGGCTCCAACCTTGTCGCGAATCATGACTTTGATGTAGTGCGCAAACCGGGAGGCACAGAGTATCTGCTGCAGCATACTGCTTATCCGAGCGTTAGCCTGAGCAGCTTTGGAACTGTACTGCTTGGTCTTCTGTAGTGAAGGTACACTGTTAAAGGCGCTATAAGGTGTGTCGTAGCAGTGACACAGGCATATAAAGCCGAGATCACTCAGTTCACGCTCAACGAAATCCGTAACCAGAATCGAGGTCGACATCTTGAGGAACTGTGGTTGACTGTCCACTCCGTAGCCAAGAGCCGGCAGCTGGGTCACCAGACCGCCCCCCAGGTGATCCCGAGCGACACCCCGAATATGGGAGAACCAACCTACCTCATCAAATTCCCGCACCAGCACAGCACCGAGCGCGAAGACACTATTTCCCCATAGATAGTTTTTACTATCTGTCGCCGCTACATCCTCCCGAAAACGCAGCCCGCGGTATGCGGAAAAGCCCTCAGTGTGCGGTTCCCGTATCAGCACCTGCGGTAGGGTGATCCCGATAAAGCGGCTATCCTCAAGATCGCGTAAACTGTTCCAGCGGATGTACTGTTTTTCACGGAAAATCTCGCCGTAATCCATGGGTTTCGCAAGATCGTCATAGCTATCCACACCAAACAGCTGCGGCGTGGCGCTGCAGATAAACGGCGCGAAGGCGGCAGCCGCTGTATGGGCGATTCCCTGTAGCGTGAAAACATCATCGTAGGGGTGACCGTCAAACGGACGATGAGAAATATAGTAGTCACCCAGCAACAGCCCATAAGGCTCTCCACCCGGCGTACCGAATTCTTCGTTGTAGATAAGATGGAAGAAGCCCGACTGATCAAAATCCGGTGCGCGCTCGATATCCCGTGACAAATCTTTCCAACTCAGATCCAGCAGTTTGATCTTGATATTGTCAGCACTCGGCGTCTGCTGGATTAGCAGGGAAAGCCCTCTCCAGCTCGCTTCAAGCCGCTGGAATTTCGGCGCATGGATAATGTGGTTGAGCTGATCACTGATCAGCATATCCAGCTCACTGATGACGCCACTGATCCATTGCCGAACACTGGTGCTGCGCTGTGTATCACCGGCACCACGGGCACTTACCCACAGCTCGAAAGCGAAAAGATCATCAGGTTCGTCAAGAAACTCCTTTAGCCAGTTGGCCTCAAGCGCACTTTCATTGCAATGTACGGACGCGCTGCCGGTAGTTGGGCTGGAATTGACGGCAGACAAGGCGAGAGCTCCCCGGGATCCTTGGGACAGAATTGACAAAAAACAAACACGCCGAACGGGCACAGCAGGGCCGGCAGAAATGCCGGCCCCCTACCTTTAGCCCGCTGAAGGGATATTGGCGACCATGCGCATGGAAGTGGTGAGCTCTTCCATCTGCAGCCACGGTTTCAGATAGGCCACAGCGCTGTAGCAACCAGGCTGTCCGGGGATTTCCTTCACTTCAACACGGGCTTCCGCCAGCGGATACTTGGCCTTCATCTCAGCACTCGCATCCGGGTTGGAATTGGTGTATTGAGAAATCCACTTGTTCAACCAGCGCTCGCAGTCACCGGCTTCCATGAAGGAGCCGACCTTATCCCGTGCCATCACTTTCAGGTAGTGAGCGATACGGGAAGTCGCCATGAGATATGGCAGACGGGCGGAAATGGATGCATTCGCAGTGGCATCCGGATTGTCGAAGACCTTAGGCTTCTGTGCACTCTGGGAACCGAAGAAAACGGAGTAGTCGGTATTCTTGTAGTGGCACAGCGGCAGGAAGCCCTGGGCACTGAGTTCAGCTTCACGGCGGTCGGTAATCCCAATTTCCGTCGGGCACTTTTGATCGAGATCGCCGTCATCGCTTTTGAACACGTGGGTCGGCAAGCCTTCTACCTTACCACCCCCTTCTGCACCGCGAATCGCAGTACACCAGGAGTTCTCTGCAAATGCTTTTGTCATGGTGGTACCCATGACATAGGACGCGTTCATCCAGCAGTACTGGTCGTGCTCTGCCGGTTTTGAAAGACCCGTTTCGTCCACTTCAAATTCTTCAAAGTTGAAGGATTCCACAGGCTTGGTGTTCGCGCCGTAAGGGGTACGAGCCAGAGTACGGGGCATCACCAGGGTGACAAAGCGGGAGTCGTCACTGTCGCGGAAGCTGCGCCATTTGATGTATTCACCGGACTCGAAGATACCACCGAGATCACGGGGTTTCGACAACTCGGTAAAATCGTTAAAGCCAAACATGCCGGCACCGGCAGCAGAAATAAACGGACAGAAACCAGCAGCTGCCACGTTAGACATCTTACTGAGTAACTCGATATCTTCCGGGTGACTGGTGAATTCGAAATCACCGATCATACAACCGAACGGCTCACCACCTGCAGTACCAAACTCTTCTTCATAGATTTTTTTGAAAGTCTGGCTCTGATCGAACTCCACAGCCTTGTCCAGGTCGCGAAACAGTTCGCGCTTGCTGATATTCATCATCCGGATTTTCAACGTTGCACCGGTTTCAGAATTCATCACCAAGTGGTTGAGACCACGCCAGGAGCCTTCCAGTTTCTGGAATTTCTCATCATGAAGAATAGCGGAAAGCTGGCGCGACATCGCCTGATCAATTGCCTGCACAGCCTTATTGATGGTCTGGGTCAGGTTGCGATCCCAGGTCAGGGTGCCCTGCAATGCCTGCTTGGTGAGGTTGGCAATCAGGTCCTGAGCTTCATCCGGCTGGGTCTGCTTGGTGGCCGAAATGGCTTGCTCCAGCAGACTGACGGACTGCTCTTCAACTTCCTGTTCTGCTACGTTTTCAACTTCGGTGCTCATTACGCATCCTCTCCTTTTTCTTCACCGAGGCCAAGCTGCTCAGAGATAGCGCTGACGTTGTCTGTGCTCTTCAGAATATCCTCAAGGACTTTCTCTAACTCCTCTGAGCGATCGGCCTTGCTCAGCAGGTCACGCAGTTTGCTGCGTGCTTCCAGAAGCTGTTTCAGAGGTTCAACCTGGTCGACGATCTGCTCCGGGGAGAAGTCATCCATATGGTTGAAATCCAGGTCTACTGCCATCTTGCTGCCGTCGCCAGCAAGCGTGTTTTCAACCTGAAGATTCAGCTTTGGATTCACCTTGGCCATGACGTCATTGAAATTATCGCGGTCAATCTGAACAAACTTACGCTCTTTCAGTGGTCGACGATTTTCGGTGTTATCACCGGAATAGTCCCCCATCACCCCGGTGACGAATGGAAGCTCTTTTTTTACCTCCGCGCCATTGGTCTCCACATCGTAGGTAATATGGACACGCGGCTTGCGCACACGCTTGAGTTTGTTGTGAATGCTCTCGGACATCGGGGTCTCCTTTCCTCAATTTGGAAATCGTGGGATTAGTCGGGGTTACCAGCTTGGGGCGCCGGTAGAAGCCGGCTCAGATTCAGATTGGTCGGACCAGCTATCGCCACTCTGACTGTCAGGGGCCGGCGCTTGCTCCTCAGGCGCCGCCGCCTGATCGGAGCGCACCGCTGCTGCCGGAGGCGCAACGTAACGCTGGCTGTCACTGCCATCCAACATGACGCCGGTCAGCTGTGAATAGATCGCACGGGACTGGTCATCCGGAAGAAGTTCGGTCATCAACTCGGCCACCGTCATGCGCCCCCAGTTGATTAACCGCTCAAGCCCGGGGGCCAGGGGCGTGTGGGGTTCGTAGGTGCGAAAATAACGGGCGGCCTTCTCCAGCAGCACCAGTGCATCTTCACGAGAAGTAATGGCGCCGTTAGGCGCCGCGATCTGCTGCACCATCGCGGTCACTTGCTGCATTCCCGGCTCCTGTGGTGCTTCACCATCAGGAATCTCCGCGGTTTCGGCAACCGCCGCCAGGGATTCCAGCTGCTCCTGATAGATGAAGCGCGTTGTACGCAGCACCTCATCCAGCAGGCTGCTGATGTTGGAAAAGGGGGGCGCATCGTGGGCACAGTGCCCACGCAATGTTTCATTGATCTGTTTGTAGGTTGTCAGCGTTTCTTCCAGTGTCTCCACCAGATCCTGAGCCCACTGGGGGGCAGCGCTTTTCGAGCACTGTTCAAATTCCCCGAGACCGTAACCAAGCGTTTCAACGCGGGCCGCTTTTGCATCCGGATCGGCGATCTTGTCCGCGTCTCTTGCCTGTTGATACTGGAAGAATGAGAAACCACCGAAATCCCCTTCCGGGGTAATTTCCGCACTACGGATAGGTAGCAAGAGCGTACCGTCCGCGCCATCGCCATTCAGGCCGGTCAGCGGAGCAACCTTGGTTTCAAGACCATCTTCATCGGGCTCAGGATAGAGGTCATCCCAAAACTGCTCTACCAGGCCACTGATCAACACCACACCATCGCGCAGGCCGGCAAACCCGTGCAAACGGATGAGTGCCTCGGTGTACCAGCTTGCCACTTCGAGATCTTTGCTTTTTTCTCGCAAAATCTTTTCTGCGGTTCTGGCGACATCCCGCCACGGTGCCAGCAGGTCGGTATCACTGTCATCAAACATTGCCGAGCGTTCGGCCGCCCGGGCGCTATTGCGCGCATCTTTGATGGTGTAGTAATCGGAAGTGGGTGAGCGATCCTCACGGATATCCTCCCCTTGCGGGCTGTCTGCACTGATCTCCTGCAGTAAACCGTCAATTTCGATCACATTGGCGAATGCCATAGAAATTCCCTTTTCTCGCAATACCCAATCTGGCCAGATAGGCGCAGATCAAAGAAAACTCAATATTCAGTTGAAGGCACAATCATGCCCACATACGCCGCTTACGGCGTGACATCCGACCCACCCTTTCTGCAGGTCTCGCGGACGATCTGACAGTGTTGAAGCTGCCCAAAACACTCACAATCAAGGAGCGCTTTTCCTCGAACTTTTGCGCTTCACACCAGAAAAACTGTGTAAACACCCGGCCATCGCACCGACTGCAAGCCACTAGGTAACGCACCGGAATCGCATCGATGCGTGCGCTGATCTCGCCTACAAATCCCTCAAACCGACCTTGCGCAAACGGCGCCGCGGGACGAATCACTTTTCCACAAATAATCTGACGTGCGCATTGTTGCAGTTGTGCACTACAGTAATCTTTCATTGCAGCAGAGGAATCAAATTGCTGCACAGACTGCCAGAGCACCACACAAAACTCGTTATTTTCGAGATTCCCGGCTTCAATTACCGCACTCTGATTAAGGCCCGGCAGGGCCTGCCAATGGGCTGGCAACTGCAGTGAACAACTACCATCACTGGCAGCCAGCTTCTCTCCCGTTACGCCAGCGGCCCACTCGCTGGAATTTTCCACACCTGCCACTGCGTGACTGGTATTGCCGTCCTGCTGTTCAGTGCCACGAACTTCTGCATGCCAGCCGGCGGCGGCAAAGGCTTTCGCGAGCCGCTCGGCATCCACCGAATGCTCGTACCGCTTTACCACCGATACCCCGGCGGAAAGTAAACGTTTGATCTGATGAAATTCGAGACCAAACCGGCTGGCCAGGTGCGCTATGCCCTCACGTCGGGAATAGCCGTCAAGCAGGCGCCCGGTAAACACAACCTGAAAGTCATTTACTGACATTTCTCTTCCCTGAGTTTTTGCCTCCCAGTCCATGGAGGCTATACAAATGCGGCGGCTCTCAACCCAGCCAGGAATTACCGCAGCGAATGCAGCAACCTGAGCCCAGAAAATCGGGGCCAGGCCAGCCGGTACACACGTACCGATTAAGTAAATTACAAACCATTATTCTATCGAAATTGAATCGGCAAAGAAGCGCATCGGGAAAGCAATTTCCCGAAAATGCGCATTTATATTGGTACGCTCATACCAAGTAATGCAAAAATTACTTCAGTTTTTGTACGGCGCATAATTACACGATATTTCATCGGTGTAATTTACCGCGATTGATTACATTTGCTGCCAAGTGGATCCTTATCAGAACGCTCTCCCCACTCGGCAACTTTACCCCCACGCGCTTCCTACCAGTGATACTCGGGCGCCCCCAGCATCGAGCAGTAGGTAGACGGGTCGGGCAAACCAGCGCATAACATGGAAGTAGCATTCAGGTGCTGTGAGCCCGCACACCACCACAGGCTATAACTGCTGGCATGGGATTTCATCAGGGTTTCCAGAAGCAGGGGATAGCTGTCCTCAACATCATTGCCACCGCTCACTGAAATCAACCCTTGGCTGTCACCAGAGGATTGCAACGTAATACCCCCGTGGGCCTGCGAGACACTTTCTCCAGACCAGACGGGAAAACGCTCGAGAACCTGATCCACGAGAAGTCCATTCTGAAGCGCGTCGACAGAAAGATCCGATAACGCCTGAAACCAGACGCGGTCATCCGTCATCAATGTAAAAGGGTTCACCGAACTGGGTTGCGCAGCCGCTAAAGTGAGGGGGAAGTAACGCCCCACACTGTCGACACTCGGAACCAGAACGCCGACCCAGCTGTGGCCGTCGAGCACACCCGGTGAAAATGCGAAGCGCCAGATCGGGCTGGTAAGATAATAATCCAGCCAACCCTCGCCGATTATTTCCCGAGCGCCATGTACCGCCCGCTGAAGCCATTCGTCCCACGGCGTCACAAAAGAGCCAGGTAGATCCCTCTGTAGGAAGTCGCCGTGCGCAGGCAGTTTGCCGAATATGCCTCTATTCGCCATAAACGAAACCCGCGCTTACAGGACCTGCGGGCAGCGATAAGCCGCCAACAGGTTTTTATCAAATGGGTTATAGGCACTAGACGATCGCACCCGGAATTGCGCCGAGCGCCCTTCTTCGCTAAAGGTAAGCAGATACTCATTACTACTGCGCCCACGAGTCATCTCCGAATTACCCAGCAGACGATACCAGGCCCAATCCCCTTCGAAGTGCTGCCGATGTATCGTCTGATTCAGATCTTCGAAAATAATACGCACACGATTGGACTCACCACCGCGCCAGTCAAGATTGCGACTGGTACGCGGGCCATGCGAGTACGGCACCCGCTGATCGCCCAACTCGAGTGCGAACAGGCGCACACCGGAGTCGAGCTTTGTCGGCTCTATGCGGAATCCGTAACCAGCCTGCTCCCCCTGAGCAAACAGGGTTTTGCGGATAATCTCCGCGCGTTTCAACTGAGTAAGAGAACTCGAGGAAATACCAAGCGTACGCCCTTCCAGAGCGCGCGCCTTCCAGTTGCGCGTATCAATAAAGGGTTTCAGATACTGCTGAACAAACTGTTGCTCGATGCCGCCGGGTTTGAAGTACTCATTAAACAGCAACACTGGCACTTCCTGTTCACTGCGACTTTGCAATGGGAAGCGGTTGGCAAGGCTGCGGCTATATACAGTGTAAACCTGCTCACGCCAGGCGCGATCGACATGACCTTTTGCCTTTGCCATAACCAGTGCCCAGGTATTGTCGGCTACCTGTGTCAGCCAGCGGTCGAAGGGCGCCGGCGCATTGGTGGCCTTGATGCGCAATTGCTTGATCGCGTCACTCGCACCGGAAAAACGCGCTTTGGCCTTGTTGAAGGCCACTTCATTGGCGTCCACACCGCCGTCGATTTCAGCGAGATACTCCTGCACTTTACCGATTGCAGTAAGGTATTCCTGAACCCTCGCCGGGCGGCCCTTCTCACTGCGGGTAAGCCTGTGCAGCTCCTCAAAACGTATATCAACGACCGTGGGCTGATACTGTTCCGCAATCGCATTTGCGGCGCCGCTAACCGCGGCACCACCCAACCGGCGTGTAGTGCTCGATACTGGCAATGGCACGCCATTGGCATCCGCCGGCAGCTCCGGACGCAGCGTCAGTCGAGTATTGTCCGCGGTAATCTCAGAGACTGCGAGCAACGGCGAGTACACCGGATCAGCGAGCTTGGACAGAACGTCAAAAGCCTGAGAGGTGGAGCTGAAGCCCGTCAGCGAGAACCCGGTCAAAAATTGCTGCCAGCGCTGTTGGTACTCCGCAAGATAAATGCGTTTTACATCCTCACCGAGTTGTTCACGGTCTTCTTCACTGAAGTCTTCACCGTCCAGGTCACTTCCGTAGATCCACCGCTCTTCTGCCAGCTTCTGCAGCAATGGGGAGTCCGCACTGAAATCCACTTCCTTGTACCCAGCCTTGGTATACAGATAGGGAATCTGGAACCGGGGGTCCGCCGGATCGACACCGAATAATTGCCGGGTATCCCCACCGACTTCCCCGTACAGGTCAACCCGCGCCTGCCCCAGATCACTGCGCTGCAGCTGACCGTAGAGGCGCTGAGGCACCGGAATCCGGCGCAGTTGCTGCCGGGCACTGGCGACGACACGCTCGTTCGGTGCTCGTCCTTCCGGCAGCGGACGGGAAAACAGGCGTTCAAGGTGGGCAAGCAACTGTTCCTGTTTGGCCGCCTCGCCACTCATACGCTTTGACCAATCCTCAGAGAAATACCCCTTCAGCGTTTCTATATCGCGCTTGTCTTTCTCAAAGAACATCAGATAGGTTTTCAGGGTCGATACCAGAGCCGGGTCGGTACTATCCATCCGTGACAAGTCACGTTCAATGGCGGTCTTCAGTGCGGGCAGGAAAAGGGTATCCAGCTGCTGTTCATACAGTAGATCCGCGGCGTGATCTACGCGATCGTCATACAGGCCCAGGTTATTCAACCAAGGGTGCTCTTCTTTCTGATATACGCGGGAAGCTGAATGGAGATGCTCCAGCTGGTCCAGCGCTTCCGCTGGTGAAAGACGGCGACCGCGCGTTTCGGCCTGCAGCGTTTCAAAACTGCGAATATGGTTCCGTACCTCATTCATATACAGCTTGTTCTGAGCGACGCTGCCGGTCCATAAAAATAGTGCACCGATAAATACCGCGGCTGAACCGACATAAACTGCCCCCCGTAACCAGCGGGTAGCACGCTCGAACTTCCGGTTTACCCCGACAAGCTCCGCCTCCGGAAAAACAACATCTTTCAGCAGGCGATGCAGAAAGTAGCTCTTACCATTACCCTGATGTTTCTGCCCTACATCTCGCTCCAGACCAAAGTCAGCACTGACCGAGGCCATCATACGGTCAATCGGGCTACCTTCCTGAGTGCCACTGGTAAAGTAAATTCCGCGCACCAACGGTACGGTGTCGTAACGATTGGGGCTGAATGCCTGGCGCACAAAGTCCGAGAGCACGCTCTGCAGGCTTTCCATACGCGCGGGAAACCCTTGCAACAGTGCACGCTTTTCAATATTGCGCTCCTGATTCACACGCCACAAGACACGCTGATTGAGCCGGCCAATCAATGCGCGGAACTCACCGACAAACTCGTCCAGCGGCGCTCCGTCGCCTACGCGGGCTTCTTCCGGAAAACTGATGCCCCAGACCTGCTCACGCTCCGCCTGCGACAGGTTGTCAAAAAATTCACTGAAACCCGCCACAAGGTCGCACTTGGTAAAGGTCAGATAAATGGGAAAGCGAACTCCCAGCTGCTGCTGTAATTCGTTAACTCGGGCTCGAATGGTTTTCGCCTGATGCGTACGCTGTTCCGCAGTCTGCACCATCAGGTCCTGCAGACTGATTGCAACCAGCACACCGTTAATCGGGCGGCGACGACGATACTTCTGCAGCAGACTCAGAAATGCCTGCCAGGCGCTGTTGTCATATACCCGATGACTATCCTGTGTAGTGTAACGGCCAGCGGTGTCGATCAACACGGCATCATTGGTAAACCACCAATCGCAATTCCGGGTGCCCCCCACACCGCCAAGAGCCTCTTTGCCGTGACTCTGAGCCAGGGGGAACTCCAGGCCGGAATTCACCAACGCAGTGGTTTTACCGGACCCCGGCGGCCCGATAATGATGTACCAAGGCAATTGATACAGAGAGACCTGACCCTGAGCCGAACGGAATCGTGCTTTGCGCAGCACCTGCATGGCGTCACGAAAACGTTCGGAGAGTGCCTGCAGCTCCTCCTGACTGCGCTCCTGGTCCGGATCGCCAGGAGCCTCGTCCTGCGACGCTTCGATACCCTCGATCAGCGCCTGATTCTGACGCCGCTCAACCAGCCACTGGGCCAGATTCCACACGATCCAGAGCGCGAACATAAAGACGATAATGGCAATGCGCACACCTTTTGACAGGGTCGCGTTTTCACTACCGAACTTGATGTATTCCGCACCAAACCAGATCAATAGAGACAGCGCGATAAGGCCGATCAGGCCGAGCACCCATTTATTGGCAAAAAAATTGGCCAGACGTTTCATGGTAATTTCCAGCTTTCCTTATTTCTGCTCAATCAACGGCGATGCCGTGGTGTCCGAAGTCAGCGCCTGTATTTCTACAGCCACCGGCGTTGCACTCTGATACAGCCACCAGCGGTAACCACTGAAGGTGACCGCGAGCGCACCGAGCACCACACTGGCAATCACCCACAGCGGAACGTACTGGATCAGCCGCGTCTTGCGCTCAACGCATCCCTGCCAGCGGGGAGAAAGGTCACGCTCCATGGGGGGACGGTGACTCTCGATAGTGCGATACAGATTGTCGCGAATCTGATCGAGCTGTTCATAGCCACGGGGAGCAAGACGGTATTTACCCTGAAAACCAAGGCTCAGGCAGAGGTAAAACAATTCCAGCAGCTCGATATGCGATCCCGGTGTTTCCAGCGTGCGCTGCAAGATCAGAAAACATTTCTCGCCACCAAAAGTCTCTTTGTGAAACAGGCTGAGCAACGAGTGCTGGCTCCAGCCACTGGCGGTACCCCAGGGTGTTGTCAGTACCACTTCATCCACCACGGTACATAACAGGTAGCGGGCGGTGAGCACGGTCTCCTGCGGCAACGACAGCTGTTTTGCCTCTCGCTCAAACGACTGAATCTCCCGCGTCAGACGTTTGTGCAGATCCGGCACATTGTTGTGATTCATGGTGGTGCGCAATTTGATGATTGCACCGAGAAGTTTCGACGCTGCCGAAATCAGCGGATTGAGACTATTGCGGATACGCAGGTCCGCAGCCGCGTCTGCAGCGGAAAAGTCTTGCGCGCGCGGACGGGGGCTGGCGGGAGCAGCGGCACCTGGCGTGGGGACCATTACCGTACGATCAGCAGCACCGGGGGTTGAATAAGCGTCGTTACTCATGTCAGTTATTCCTGATTGCCCAGAGTTCCATGGTCATGCCTGGGAATTCCGCCCCCAGGTGTACCGCAAAACCGCCGGAGCGCTGCATTGTCTGCCAGAGCTCACCGGTACGTTCCAGTTCAAAGTAGGTAAAACCCGCATGGTACGGAATCTGGCGCGGTGCCACCGGGAGCGCACGCACGGTGAGCCCCGGCAGCTGTGCCGAGATCAACTCGCGAATGGCCTCCACTGGAGCCACTTTGGCCTGCCCCGGGAAACGACTGCGCAATAGGTCTCCGGGCATATCTGCCTTGGCTGCGAGAATAAAGCTTGCCGTCTTCACCAGTGACGGATCGGTGATTGGCGCTACATAAATACCAAACTTGCGCTGCACCAGGTCCATGGGGATGGCGGTTTGTTCCAATACAGTGGAAAGGGACTGACGCAATGCGGAAAAAAGACCGGTATAACTCTGCTGCAGATTGTCGTGCAGGTAGCGGGGAATTTCCGGCGGGCGTTTATTACCAGCGGTAAAGGTGGAAAGCTCGCCAGCCAGCTGTAGCAGCTCCAGAAATAACGTGTGTGGGTGTAGGCGCGGCTGCCCGGTAATCTGTTTCAACAACGGCTCAAAGCGGTTGATCACCTGCAGCAGCAGGTAGTCAGCGATCTCGGCAGACCCACTGCGCCCACTGTCGCTTAAGCGATGCCCCAGAGCGCTTCCCCGATGGTCCAGGAGGCCTTTTACTTCTTCGATATACGCTTTGATCACTGGGGATGCATCGGCATTCAAAAGCGGCGGGATATATTCCGCATCCAGCTCTACCGGTTTTTCCGGCTGTCGCTCGCGAATGCGCGCAATACCAATCGCCGCATAGCCACTCAGATCTTCACTGCCGAGCTTGAGACAGGTACGCAACTTGCCCACCTGAATACGCGCAGCCTCACCGGAAGTAGAGGCGCTGTTACGTGCATCGAAGTTACAGGCCTGATAGCGGGCTTGAGGAAAATCCTCCTGATCTCTCACAGACTCCTGGCTACCTGGCCGCTTCAATGGAATACACAGATAAACCACTTCGTCCCGCGTATTGACCGGAACATCCAGTACATCGGGTAGGTGCTCATTCTCTGGCGCCAGCATCGGCGTACCATCCGGGAAAATCGCGCTGACACGGGACAGTGACAACTTGCCCATCGCCATAGGCTCGCTATCAATCGCCAGTTCAATCAGACCCCAGGTATAAGGGCCCAGGGCACTGGTACGCGCTTCCAGCATCTGTTCCAGGTAGCGGTCCTGTTGCTGGAAGTGCTGGGGACGCAGAAACATCCCCTCGCTCCAGATCACCTTATTATTCGCCGACATACATTTTCCCTGTTGCGGCGCGAAGCGTGTGCCTCGCGATATGATCAATTAAAAAATCAACGCTTGCCTGACTGCTGTAATTCCCGCAGCTTTTCGTACTCCGCGCTGGAGATGGTTACGGTCTTTCCTTTTTCGTCCCGACTGGCAGCGGCGCGCTGGCGCATATTCAGTGCTTCCGTTGATGCGATGCTTGTTCCGGCAAGGGTAATCGCATAATCGTTTTTACGGTGATCGGTAATCGGCAATAGCATCAGAGCGTCCGCACGCTGGTATTGGACAAACTCGGCAAGCAGACCCAAGTACTTGACCTCCGGCGTGAGAGGCAGCTCCTCAATACGCTGCTCACCGGGTGCGAACTCTTTGAGAATAACGGTATCAATCAGGTCCTTGCCGAGACGGGACTCCGCGCTCTCATACAGGTTCAGAAATTCCTCCCGAGAGAACTGGCGATCATCCGCGAGCATAAACACACGCACCACCACAGGTGACGCGCGACCATCGCTATCCGGATTGACGTCAGACTGTACATCCAGGTTTAGAGCGACACTGGTATCGAAATTCAGGGTGCGACGAGTGGTTTGACAGGAAGACACTGCTACTGCAAGCAGAACCACCAGCAAAAACTGTATGATTTTCTGGGCTTTCACGGCTTACTCCGTTTTTTTTCGCAAAAATTTTCCGGGAATATCGCTTCCCGACATATATCGACAACAGATACTTCAGTTGAAATAAAGTTATTTATTGAGGCTCCGCGCATTCTTCAGTTCGGAGAGCTGGCTTTCATAGGTCGAGGCAAACTCTTCGCCGAACAAGCGCCGGTAACAGTTCTCGGGGTCGCCGACCAGCTGACGATATGCGTCGACATAATTTTCCCAGTTGCGGGCGCTTTTACTCGAAAAAACACCACTCTGTTTGCCACCCCGGCGCTCGATATTTTCCGGGCTGAAATATTTCAGCATGGCTTCGTAACCCGCTCGCATTCCTGAAAGTACCGCCACCTGGTGATCGGACAGATCATCAAAACTATCGCGCACGGCTTCCACCGGAGTCATAAAGGCACCGGTGCCCGTAAACATGGCCCCCAGAGCATCTTTTGCGGTGGCACTGAATTTCAGCGGGTTATTTGCTTCAGTCTGAATCATGGTGCGCTGTACGCGCAGCTCATTTTTGATACTGGTGCGCGCACGCAATAGATCGATAAGCCGCGCCACAGACTCTTCGACAATCGCCGCCGCCTGCGCATCCAATTGCGCCAGCTGCTCCCCCTGTAATTGCAATCCCAGTTGCTGCGCCAAAGAGGAGGCCGTGGTTGCCTGTGTCGACTGGGCCTGCGGAGCAGCTGGAGCGATAGCGCCACCAGGCGTCGTCGCGGCAGGGGCAACCGCCGGCTGACTGAATTGCTGCGAGCCCTGGGCAAAGCCGTGTGTCGGCGGCACCGGCGTAGCGCCAGCCACCTCCAGCCCCGGGAAATCGGGCGGTGCATGTTGCGGGTTAGCTGCGGCAACAGATACCGGGGCAGTGTCCAGACCACCGAAACCGGGAGCGCCGCTCACCTGATCTCCGGCTACCTCCGAAAAGGATTCGGCGAAGGGGTTGTCCGCGGGCGGTTGCGCCGGCGGTACGGGGACCTGCGGCACGCTTTCCGGTGCCCGCTGCGGCACTGGCCGCGCAGGCTGCGGGGCTATCCGTTCCCGTGATGGCGGCGACTGAGGGGCTTGCACTGCCTCCTGCTGCGCAGGGAACTGCATGGCATGACTGTGTGCAGGAGCATGATCCTGTTCGCTGCCGTCTTTCCACCAGGCGTCGTCGTCACCCCATTGACTGGCTGGCGCCGGACTCGGCGAAGCCGCAAAGTCACTTAACGGGTCGAAGCCATTGTTACTGATACCACCGGTCAAACCATCCGCAGCGCTGCTATTGCCGCGGTTAAGTACTTGGAGCGGATCGGTCGGTGTGTTTTGCCCGAGAAGGCTATCAAATCCGTCGCCACCAAGCCCACTAGCCGGCGTATCCGTACCTGCGCTTGTCAGGTATCCCCATTCACCGCTCTGATTGCTCTGCGCGCTGGCACCGGGCTCCAGCCAACTGTCCAGCTCCTCGGCTTCCTTGTTGCTTTGCATTTTTGCCGCAGCGGCGGGGCTGAAAGTGGTGCGGTCTGCGTTATCCAGAAAATCCGCGTCACCGAGACCTTTCGGCAGACTGCTGTCCGGCTTGGGCTGCCGTACAGAGACTTTCAGCTGGTAGTCTCCCAGACTGATCACATCGCCATCCGCCAGGGGAGTCCGATTACCCTTGCCGAGAGGATCCGCAGATTGATTGTGGTAGGTTCCGTTTGTGCTCTGGTCAACCAGGAAATAGCGGTTGTCTGCAAACTGGATTTCACCGTGACGGGAGGAAACAACACGCTGCGGATCGGGCAGCACCCAATCATTACTGTCTGCACGACCGAAACTGCCACCCTCGCGGGTGAACAACTTGGTGTGCTTGAGCATGTTGGCCCCTTCGGGGTCGGCGACAACAGAAAGCAAAAGATCCATGACGTTCAGGCTCGCAGGTTGGTTAACCACGGCTGTTTGCACTGCCGCAATGCTTGAGAATGAGGAATGCCAGCGGAAAGGTGCGCGGCAAAACCAGCACAGAACAGACCAGGTATCATTGCCAAGCGCCTCGCAGAGCGGTACCCGCCAGTGACTGCAGTCGTGGCAATAGGATTTCATCACGCCCCTGTACAGATCGCAGCGCGCTCAACCCGGCCGCAGTGAATCGTGCGGCCGCCCTATCGGTCATCCAGGCCTCCGCACAGGGAGTGAGCCATTCACCGTGTGGCAACTTCCGCAGATGCACAGGCAACCCGGTGTACTGGTCGGCGGGCACAGCGGTGGGCGCACCTTGGGCCGAAAACGCAGAACAGATCGACAGCGCTAGCAGGTAAGCACTGTTACCCCACAGGTAATACCGGTGGCCAAGCTCCGAACTCAGCTCTTCGAACGCAAAGGTCTCCGTGCGGGAGGCGTCGGCACCAAACGGCATGCGCAGAAGAAAGCGCGGTGCGGCCAACGCGACGTGCTCACAGGCGGGGTAGGCACGCAGTGCCCGCCAACCATCGGAAAACGCCTCCGACAGCGGATAACACCAGTCATCAGGATCCATGGAACCTGCCATGCTCGGGCAGCCGGCCAGTCGACAATCGCCACCCAGCAGTAATGTGCTACCCGCTGCCTCAGCGATCGTCGCCAGATCAATCAACATGTGCAGGTCTCTCTCTTCGTCAGAGACGAAAAAATCTCCCACAACCAGGTCGTAGGGTTTACTTCCTGCAACGGTGTGCCGCTCTACAAGGCACTTGAATATCCCGGCCTCTTCAAGATCATCCTGGGCGCGGGCAAGGTCGGCAAGTATTTCTTGCTTGCTGATATCGAGTAGATGCAACTCCAGCCCCGGGTGATCTTCCAGCCGGCGCAGCAACATGTGCAGGCTTCGCCAACTGGCCTCCAGTTGGCGGAAATCACTGTGGTGCATGATTTTTCGCATGGCTTCTGAGGCCGCCTCAGTCACCGCATCAAGATACGCAGCCTGATTTTTATCGGGCTTTTTCTGCATATAGGGCGCGACGATATCCTTAATCAACAGGTCAACCTGCCCCGCCGCCGAATTACGCACATGCTCCTGATACACAGCCTGATAGTGCTCACCGGAGAGTATCCGGTCTAGCATGGATTGTGCGCCATCACAGGCCTCTAAACTCGTCGGGGCGGATGCACCAGCACCAGGAGACGGGACTTCCGTACCCCATTGCCGGATTTCATCCACGGCACTGGCATAACCTTTCGCACTCAACAGCTGCTTTTCGAGTTCAATGAACTGCTTGAACAGTGGTACACGCTGATACAGAAAATCCGGATGCAGATCGTCAAATTCCAGTAACTGTAACGGATCATCCATACCCGGAATTCTGATTCCCACCTGAAGTCGTTCGAACAGCTGCTCGAAATTATCCTTCCCCAGCCGAAATGCCTGGCGCTGCGCCAGAGTGTCGGGCTCGCTTACCGAGCGACTGCTGCGACCACTGAAATCGCCGACGATTGCCACCCTGTAAGTGGCACCATGGTGCCGATTGCGATTATTTCCGGACTCCTTCCCTGGGGAAAAAATGGCAGCGCCGGTTTGCATGCTCGCTCTACTCATACTCCTGTCTCCAGGGTGGTGGTGTGTTTATCCGTCGCGCTTTCATTCGAAGCATCACAAAGGGTTTTGACCGCTTGATTACCAGATGACGATTTGTCGTGCCCCTTGACCGCGGGCTTGGCTACCGATTTTTTCTTCGCAGATTTGCGTGGACGCCCGCGCTTAAGCGGCCGCACTCGCTGATTGGAAATCTGCTCAATCTTGTCTTTGAATACGTCGCCACCAAGGATCTGCCCGAGCTTGATGGTCTCCGCAATATACTCAAGCAGGCGTCTGTCGAAGCGGTAGCGAAAAAGCTCTCTATACGCATCCGCGCGCGCAGCAGCAGTATCCCCCAGGGCCATATACAAGCGGTGATCCTTGATGACCGTGCTGAGCGCGAGATTGGCGTGATGCTGAAAACTGGACCAGGCGTAGTCAGCCATCGAGTCAGCCAACCCCAGATAGATCGGCCGTGACTCCACGTAGCGATAGCAGGTCAGCAGGTAGGCATCAGAGTCGATCAGGCTGGATTTGTAGCGCCCGGCCCAGAGCGTTCCGGAGCGACGGTAACGGTGATTGATAAACTGTACATAACGACGCCCGAGAGATTGCATCATGGATGGAATACCTTCCGGCACTCTTGGCGTCGCAATGATCTGGATCATATTAGGCAGCAGCACATACGCATGTACATCGACCCGGTACTGATCCGCGGCATTGCGCAGACTATCCAGATAAAACTGGTAATCTTCATCGTCAAAAAAGCACGGCAGGTTATTGTGGCCCACCTGCACAATATGTTGCGGAATGTCGATTAGATTAAGTCTCGGAAGACGGGGCATCGTGCCAAAAAATCCTTTTTAACTTGCACAGGCGTACCAACTGCGCATCCACTAAGCGGAAGGGGTTGGCATTATGGCAAATGATTGAAAAAAAATTCAAACCTGATGCACAAGCAAGTTAACATTGCTGCGCTAAAACGGAAGAAAGTCATGGAGAGGGAACCGCTGCATGGGTTTCGGTTCCGCTACTTTCAGGAAATTGTCATGGAGCTGTGACTGACATGGAGCCAATCAGGCTGGCAGTCAATGGCCGCACCGATATCGGACAGGTGCGGGAAGAAAACGAAGACAGCATTCGCTGTCACAGTAGCCCCGACCACCCGTTTGCCTATGTGGTGGTGGCTGATGGTATGGGCGGATACAGCGGCGGGGCTACAGCCAGCCGTATCGCCGCAGATACCCTGCAGAACCAGTTCGAGGGCCTGTTGAATTCGACCTTCCTGTCATGCTCTCCCGCACAACAACAGTTGATGTTACGCGCCACGCTGGTTGAAGGTATTGGTGTGGCGAATCGGGAGATACTTCACACAAAACAATCGCGCCCGCAATTTTCTCAGATGGGTACCACGCTGGTGGTGGCCGCTATCTGGCGAGATTTTCTGATCGTTGCACACATTGGTGATTCGCGCGCTTACCTCTGGAACAACTATGGCCTGCAACGTCTGACCAAAGATCACAGTGTTGTACAGGAAATGATTGACTCCGGGCAGCTGACCGCAGAACAGGCACAATCGTCCCAAGTAAGAAATCATATAACCCGCGCACTGGGAATTTCCGAACCAGTAGAGGCAACAGTCAATAGCTGGACGCTGAAGGAAAGCGCGCTGTTGCTGCTCTGCAGCGACGGCCTTACCGAATATCTGGACGACCATACTATCGAGCGGGTGCTGGCCACATACCGCCCGGCACTGGAAAGCGTCTACCACTTCATCGACGATGCAAACCAGTGCGGAGGACGCGACAATATCAGTGCTGGAATAATCGAATTCTGCCATCGCACCGATGCCGTGGTGGAATTTTCCGGTGACCCGATCACCCTGCAACCCAAGGTTAAGGTGGAAGAGGATATTACTGTGCGAAAATCACAGCGTTAACGTTGCGAATCTTTCTAACTACACAAAATTCCTGCCAAACCTATCCCGAGTACGCGACATGACACCGGATCGTCTGGTCGAGTTTATCCCCTCGACCCTCGCCAAATTGCACCCGCACAAAATGCCCTGCTCATCGGCTGACGCCATAGCAATTTGCAAATGGTTTGAGTCCACCGTCCGCGAGAATAGCGATCTATCTTTCGCGCCGCAATTTGAGCCTGTTGGCAGCCGTTTTCCCGCAGATATCTGGCCGACGCTACCAACTATTAATGCGAGCACCTACAGCATCGTAACCGCGCAACGCCCCCCACAGATTTTTACGCCGGCCTCGGTGCCAGTAAATTTTTGTAATTACCCGGGCTACAACCGCGCGGGCGATCTGTTACCCGAGCTACCGCGATGCCAACAAGTGGCAGGGCATGTCATCGCCAGTAACGGAGAGCTGGCTTTCTCACGCACGGATTTTGAGCTGTCCGGCCCCTTTTTCTTTCGATGGCAACGCTTTTATCGCCAATCACTTCTGAAGGATGAGGATGAGTACGCTGATTGCGGTCTTGGCCCTGGCTGGCGCCATAGTTTGAGCGAAAGCCTGCAGTTGCCCGATCCTCAGGGCGGCGTCGAAAAAAAAGTATTGCTACATACAGCGGAAGGCCGCGTAATCGTTTTTGACCTTCCCGCGATTGGTCACGGTTGCTTTAATCGTTGCGAGCGCCTTTTTCTCTTACGCCAGAGCCTGCACAGTTTCCGTCTGATCTCTTTCGACCAACCAGACAAAGTATTTCGTGCTGACGGAACCGGAGTCTCTGTCCCTCTCAGTGAAATGCGCGATACCAGTGGCAATACACTGAGTGTGGATTATCGGGATGGAAAACCGGTAAAAGTTGTGACGTCATGGGGTCGCACTCTTGAGCTTGATTATCAAGAGGGAAAATTGGTGCGAATTAACCATTCCCAGGGCGATGCATCGCACCTGTGTGAATACGGTTTTGATGCATCAGGCCGGCTCAACGATTGCCGCAACAGCCAGCAGCAGGAACGTTATGGCTTTTATGATGACGGGATGATGGCCAGTATTACCAGCCTGACACTGGGCCACATTTTGCTGAACTATGATTCGCTGCAGCGGGTCGACCACATTCGCGTACTCGAAGACCCGACGCCCGCGGGACAATCATGTCCGGAAGTCCAGGGACAGGCGTCTGCGCCCTCGATGTACTACCGGCTGCGATGGAAAACCGGTACTTACAACGGCAGGCTGAACTGCACCCTATCCACTCCGGACCAACACGACCTGCACTGGCAGTTTGATAAGCGAGGCGATCTGCTAGAGATCCGCCAGGGTACACGTACTTCTACCCGACGCTATGATCATTACCGTAACCTGTGTCGGCATGTGGACCAACAAGGCGTCGAAACATTATTTCGCCACGATACCTTTGGTCGGCTGCTGCGCCGGACCTGTGGTGACTTGACCCACCGATACATTTACGACGAGAACGGTCGCCTGATCGCGGCGGGGTCGATTATTGAAAACCCAAATCAATCTTCCGGCAACAGCACGGATACACCCTGTAACGTCCAGCACTGGCATTATCGCTACCAGAACGGTAACAGTTACCCGAAAGAAGTTGTGGATCCAGCTGGACACTGCTGGCAATGCGAACATGACGATCGAGGCCAGCTTCGCCGGCTAACCGACCCCGAAGGCGGTATACTTTGTCTCGACTGGGATGCCCACGGGCAACTCGTCCGCCTGAGCCGTGGTGACGATGTCTACAGCTGGGAGTACGATACAGCAGGTCGTATTACTGCCTGTAAAGGTTCTGAAATAGCGCCGAGAAGCTGGCAATACCATAGCGATGGAAAACTCAGCGAAGCCTCGGTTGCTCAGCACTCTTATTTACTCAGTCGCGACGAATACGGTCGCCTGTGTGGGATTCACGCAAATGACGAACCACTGCTGCAGTGGCAGTACGATGGCTATAGCCGGGTTCGCCACCTGCAGGACTGTGCGGGTAATCGCCAGAGCCTCAACTATACGCTGCGCGGTCATCTAACCTCGCTCCAGATCGAGTGCAGTACCCACAGTCCAATCTACTACTCCTGGCACTACAACGGTCACGGACAACTGACAGCTTTCGGTACAGGAAAAGATACACAAAGGGAGTGGCTGTACGATCAGTGTGGCCGTCTCTCTGAGTTTCACGACAGCGACAGCCACTGGTATCTACATTATAACGATCAGGGTCAGTTGGCCCAGATCCGCAATAACAGCGGTCAACTGTGCAGTTTTCATTTCGATACATTGGGCCAACTGGTTCAGGCTGCCAATGAGCATTGCACTCTACGCTACCGATACGATGCTCGGGGTCTGCTCGTTGCCGAGCACCAGGATCTCAACAGCGAAGCCGGCGACGGAAATCAAGGCTCTGTTGGTGACAACAGCCTTAGCGTGAATCACAGTCACGACAAACGTGGATGGCTCAAACGCTCCGCCTCCGATCAGCTGAATATTGCCTATACGTTTTCCGCCGCGGGCAGCCTCTATGGTATTGATGCCAATGGCTCTATGGTGCTGCGCATTGATGCACAACGTAGTGGGGACCTTCTCACGGGAAAAATTATTTCTCTGGGCAACCATCAACTGCAGCACAGCTACCAGAATGGCATACTTGTCAGTATTCACAGAAACGAGGCGCCGCTGTGGAAACGCACTAAATCCGCAACCGGCTTTACGGCAGCACTGATTGCAGCCCCTGCAGCGACAGAAGGTCAATGGGACAGCCGCGGTAACCTGATTTCTGAGCAGCGCGCGGCAGACAATGGCATTGCCCGCTACCAATACCAGTACGACGGCTGGGGACTCCTGCAATGTGTCGAATGTGGCGACTTCAAAACCTGGTTGCGCTACGACCCGTTTGGTCGCCGGCTGAGCAAATCGAGCATCCACCGTCGCTCGCGCCGGCAAAGGCGTGTTGCCAGTCACTGGTGTGCCACCGGCCTCTGGAACGAGAGCCACCAGGTAGGCCCCCTTGTCCGGGCCACGCACTACCTGCATGATCCCACCGAAGGAATCGCGATTGCACGCCTGTCTCTGGATAGCGAAGCTTCACCCTCGTCTCAATGCGGTATCAGTCCAGACCAGGGGCAGAGAGAGTTTTTCCTGAGCGAGCAGCACGGCC
This sequence comes from Microbulbifer sp. ARAS458-1, assembly GCF_045348205.1. Classification (NCBI taxonomy): domain Bacteria; kingdom Pseudomonadati; phylum Pseudomonadota; class Gammaproteobacteria; order Cellvibrionales; family Microbulbiferaceae; genus Microbulbifer; species Microbulbifer sp. ARAS458-1. Next base: position 402,022 of record NZ_CP155838.1, read on the forward strand.
ACCTGATCGCGCTGCTCGGCGAGAATACCGCTGCAGCAACGGCTGATCCCGTACTGTGGACCTTCGATGGGCAATCGTCAGAATGGTGCCCAGGCAGCTATCAGGGGCATCGAGGGATCTTTGATGTGGAAACCCGTCTGATCTATCGCAACGGCCACTATTTCCATGTTACCGCCATGGAGTTACCTGATGAGCCGCCACTGCCACCTCTGGACGTTGGCTATCAGCACCCACCCTATCTCAGGCGAACCAACAACGATATTGCCTGCTCCGACCGCGCCCATCCCGTCGCATCGGAGCGGACTACGGAGTAACGGTTCACAAACTGCGGCGACACTGTCGCCGCACTAAACCCGTCGGCGCCCATTTCCCTTCGCCCGCTCGCCTGATCCTATAGCATGAGCCATGCAAGACAACGCTGTCATCTCGGCGCGAATTTACCGCCTGCAGCTGTGACAGCCGCACCTTTGCACTTGAGACAACCAACAATAATTCAAGGAAATGGCAATGAATCACACCACCCGCAAGGGAGTCACTAGTCTGATACTGACACTCACTACCCTGACCGCAATCGACGCCCATAGTCACGGCACCATGGAGGTACCAGAGAGTCGTATCTACAACTGTTTTCTCAATAACCCCGAAAATCCCTCTGATCCGGCGTGCGCAGCGGCCAAAGCGGTGGGAGGCACCCAACCCTTTTACGACTGGAATGAAATCAATCAGGCCAACGCCGCAGGTAATCACCGCGCACTGGTACCAGATGGCGAGCTCTGTGCCGGTGGCCGCAGTAAATATGCGGGCATGAACCTGGCCCGCAGCGATTGGCAGGCCACACCGATTACTCCAAAGGCCGATGGCACTTTCGACTTTATTTTCTGGGGCACCGCACCCCACGCTACCGATGACTGGGTGTTTTACATCACCCGATCCGGTTACACCGGCTCCGAGCCTCTGCAATGGAGTGACATGTTTGAGTTCTGTCGGCTGGGCAATGTGCCGGTGGGGGCAGACAAACGCTATACCCTCAACTGCCCCCTGCCGCAGCTGACCGGTAAGCACGTGATTTACACGACCTGGCAACGGGCTGACAGCCCGGAGGCCTTCTACACCTGTACCGATGTGATTCTTGGGGATGGTGGCACACCGAGCCAATGGGCAGATGAGGGCGCGCTGCAAGCCTATTCGGATCTCGCAGCCGGCAGTCAGGTTACCCTGCGCCTGTTCAACAGTAGCGGCAATGATCTGGAAACGGTCGGCTACACCCTGGGCCAGGATGCCAGTGCCGCCGACTGGGCCTTTGACTTTGCCAATGCCATCAACAGTCAGTCCCAGTATGCCCGTATCGGCGTGCTTGATCCGGCAAACGACACTGTCACTCCGGTAGTGAGCGCCTCGGAAAACCGCGTCTACACCCAGGCGGATCTCAACCTGAGCCACGAGGTGGATATCCAGCCGGCAGGAGGCAACGGCGACCCGACTGCGGTGATAACCCTGTCGCCGGAGAGCCTCACTGGTGCCGGTGTGATCAATCTGTCCGCCAGTCAGTCGAGCGACCCGGATTCCGACCCGCTGACCTACGCCTGGACCCTTCTCGCTGGCGACGGAGCGACCTTTAGCAGTACGGACAGTGTGGATGTGGCCCTGAGCCTGAGCGAACCCACACAGGCTCAGACAGTCACTGTGCAGCTGACCGTAAACGATGGGCAGGCGAGCAGTAGTGCTGTCGTCAATATTCAGCACAACCCGCAATCCACCGGTGGCGACGACTACGATTACGTGTATCCCGATGGCATCGGCAATTATGTGCCCGGAGAAACAATAGTGCTCGGCAGCGATAACAACCGCTATCTGTGCCGCCCCTTCCCTGAGGGGCAATGGTGCAATATCAACAGTGCCTACCACTATGCGCCCGGTAGCGGCTCGAACTGGTCCGACGCCTGGACACAACTCTGAATACCCCGAACTTTCCATCCACAAAAAAGCCCGGCAATGCCGGGCTTTTTAATTTCTAACTCAGGTTGCGACAGAGTGGGGCGACTGACGCAGCGTAAACATAAACAACAGCGTCGCTATCCCTCCACAGGTAGCAATGGCTGCGACCAGGGTGAGCGGAGAACCATCGAACACTGCACTGACAATAGCGATTGCCGCAGCGCCCAGCATCATCTGCAGAGTGCCGCCAAGGGCCGCAGCCGTTCCCGCAATGGGACCGTGATCATCCAGCGACAGCACCATGGTGGTCGGTACCACCAGCCCCAGGAATGCGTTGGCAATTAACAGCAGAGCCACCAGCACCACAAAGTCATCCACGCCCGCCAGGTTCAGCATCAGATTAAACCCGGCAACCAGGGCAAAGCCGCTCACCGCCCACTTCACCACCGCGACGCCGCCAAACCGCTCACACAGATTCGCGGCAAACTGGCTGGCCACAAAAAAACCCAGCGCATTCAGCGCAAAGGCAAGACTGAACTGAGTCGGTGTCAGCCCGTAGTAGTCCGTATACAAAAACGCGGCGATAGAAAGGAAAGAGAAGAAGCTGGCCATACCCATGCCGCCAATCAGGGTCATCCCCATGAATGTTGGATCCCGGAACAGCACCCTGAACGCATCGAACATGGCACCGACTTTGAGCGGCACTCGACTCTCCTCGCTCAGAGTCTCCGGAAGTGCGAAACGGATCAACAGCAGACTGACCACCGTTGCCGCCGCCACCGCATAAAACACCGATGGCCAGCCGAACGGCGCCATCAGCAGACTGCCCGCCAGCGGTGCCAGCATCGGCGAAATGGAAATCACCAGCATCACAGTAGTCATCAGGCGGGTCGCCTCAGTACCGGTGTAACGATCGCGAATGATCGCCCGCGGAATCGACATCACCGATGCCGCGCCCACCCCCTGCACAAAACGCAGCGCGATCAGCCACTCGATGGTCGGTGCCAGGGCACAGCCGATGGAGGCGAACAGAAACAGCACCAGGCCGAAATACAGTGGCGGCTTGCGCCCGAACATATCCGCCGCCGGCCCGTAAAACAGCTGGCAGACACCGAAGGCGATAAAAAAGGAAATCAGCGTGTACTGGGACACGGCCGCCGGCACACCATAATCCTCAGCCATCGCTGGCATGGCAGGCAGGTACATATCAATGGCAAATGGTCCAACGCAACTGAGCAAGCCCAGGATCAGTGCCATCTTCAATAAATCGGGTTTCATAAATATCGATATCCGGAAAAATTGCCGGACGAATGAATGCCCGAACCTGCGCTGATTCTAACAGCCGTTTGTGTCAGTCCAAGCCCAAATAGTCACCGACAAGAACTGACTTCCACCAATCGCAGGGTCACAACTACAATAACCGACAAGTCATTTTTTACCGAACCCGATTCCATGCCACACAACGCACAAGAGCCCTTCGTCATCGCCGGTGTCACCGTCGCCCGGGGCGAAACCAAAAAAATCGAACTGCCCATCGTACGCCTGTACACCGACACCGAAATGGCCATCCCGGTTTACGTACATCGCGGCAAAAAACCCGGCCCCACCATGTTCGTCAGCGCCGCCATTCACGGCGACGAACTGAACGGCATCGAAATCATCAGCCGCCTGATCAATAGCAAAGCGCTCAAGTCCCTGCGCGGCACCCTGATCGCCGTACCCGTGGTCAACGTCTACGGCGTACTGCACCAGTCCCGCTACCTACCCGACCGCCGCGACCTCAACCGCTCCTTCCCCGGCTCCGCCCGCGGCTCCCTCGCCGCGCGCATGGCACACATCTTCCTCGAAGAAATCGTCGCCAAATGCGACTACGGTATCGACCTCCACACCGGCGCCATCCACCGCAGCAACCTTCCCCAAATCCGCGCCAACCTCGACGACCAAAAAACCCGAGAAATGGCCGCCGCCTTCGGCGTCCCGGTCCTGCTGAATGCCACACTGCGAGACGGCTCCCTGCGCCAGGCCGCCGCCGACCTCGGCGTACGCATACTCTTATACGAAGCCGGCGAAGCCCTCCGCTTCGATGAACTCTGCATCCGCGCCGGCGTGCGCGGCGTACTCAACGTCATGCGCAAACTCGAAATGATCCCGGTCAAACGCGGCCGCCAGGGCATCGAACCCTTTGTGGCCCGACGCAGCGGCTGGTTGCGCGCCGGCGACAGCGGCATCGTCAACCACAAAAAACAGCTCGGGGATCACGTAAAAAAAGGAGAAATCCTCGCCACCATTGCCGACCTATACGGCAACGAACTGGACAAGGTACTGGCCGATGCCGATGGCATCATTATTGGAAAGCAAAATATTCCGCTGGTGCAGGAAGGTGAGGCGATGTACCACGTGGCTTATTTTCAGGAGCCAAATGAGGTACTGGAAAATCTGGAGTTATTGCAGGATACGCTGCTACCGGAAGAGAATTTCTAGGTGTTCCTTCGTTCCTAACGAAGTTCAAAACCTGATGAGAAGGAAAGATGGCGGGTGGGAATTTTCAGGAGCGTCGCAAACAGGATGTTTGCGCCGCAGCGCCCAGGGATGGGTTCACAGGGGGGCGCCTAGCTCGGTCCTGAAAATTCCCACCCGGTAGCTTTCCGCCACCGGGAGAGATCAAACAGGACCACTATTCTCAGTTTTTACGCAGGAGCTCCAAAACCTCTTTGCTCGGGAAGCCCTGCAACTCAACCCCAGCCTCTTCCTCAAACTTCAGAATCGCCTTGCGGGTACCACCACCGGCCTTGCCGTCGATCTCCCCATCGTAGAAGCCCTTCTCCTTCAGCTTGGTCTGCAGCTCCATTACCTCATCGGCCTCCAACTTGGTAAACGGACGCTTCCAGTCTTTACTCAGCGGTGCCGCACCACCAATCTGATCCGCCAGAATACCCACCGCCGCCGCATAGCGATCCGAATTATTGTAGCGCTTGATCACAAAGAAATTCTTCAGCATCAGGAACGCCGGCCCCTTGCGGCCCGCCAGCACCTTCAGTTCCGCCATATCATCCGGGCGTGGAAAACTCTTGCCGCCAACACGCTTGACACCCAGCTTCTCCCACTCCGAAATCTTCAGCTTTCCACCAGGAAGCTTGCGTTCCGGAATCGTCACCTCATAACCCCAGGTCTGCCCGCTGACCCAACCATTTTTCTTCAATAGATTCGCCGCCGTCGCCAACGCATCCGGCACCGAATTCCAAATGTCGCGCTTACCGTCGCCATCCATATCCACCGCATACGCTTGGTAACTGGTCGGAATAAACTGCGTATGACCCATCGCACCCGCCCAGGAGCCGGTCAGGTGACTCTCATCGATATCACCACTCTGTAAAATTTTAAGCGCCGCCAACAGCTGACTGGTGCCGAACTTCTTACGCTTCGGGTCCGCATAGGCCAGCGTCGCCAGCGAACGCACCACACTGCGCATCACCGTCTTGTTGTCCAGAATCGCCCCAAAGCTCGATTCCATCGACCAGATCGCCAGCAGGATATTCGGGTTCACACCGGACTGCTGCTCGATCTTGTCCAGCCACGGCTTTAGCTCCTTCTTTTTCGCCTTACCGCGCTGCACCGCAAACTTGGTGATGCGGTTGTCGAAGTACTGCCACACCGGTGCCTTGAACTCCGGCTGGTAGCTGGCCTTGTCCAGCACCCACTGGTCCGGAGAGTCAATACCCTTGAAAGCGCGATCAAACGTCTCCGCGGTGATCCCTTCTTTCATCGCTTTCGCGCGGAACTCTTTTTTCCACTTTTCAAAGCCCGGATCGGCCGCAGCCCCCGCGAACATGGGAAGTGCACAGAAAAAAGCAAACAGAATGGAAACAAGACCGGCACGACGCACCGGGAAAAAGGCAACCTGGCCCATAACAGCTCCTTGGCAAATAACAGCTCGCACAAGGGTAGAACGGAAGACAGGCAACGGAAAGGGAGGATTGACGCCAGTCACTCAGGCTGTGACTGGCCCGACACTATATTCCACGTGCTGAGGGCTCAGCTAGGCACGCTAAAGCTCTGCTCTATACGCTGAAGGCTCTAATCAATTAGAGGAAACGGCTAGCTCGCCGGAGGGATCACGTAGAACAGCACCGCAAAGAAATGCAGCACGCCGCCCGCCAGCACAAACAGATGCCAGATGGCGTGGTGGAAGCGCAGGCTGCGCCACAGGTAAAACGCGATACCGCCGGTGTAACAGAGGCCGCCCAGCACCAGCAGCAACAGGCCACCGGGCGCCAGGTTATCCATCAGCGGCTTGATCGCCGCAATCACCACCCAGCCCATCAGCGCACTCAGGGTAATCGACAGAGCGCGAATTTTTTTCAGCGGCGTGAACTGAATAATCAGGCCGATCAACGCCAACCCCCAGATCACCCCGAACAGGGACCATCCCCAGGGCCCGCGCAGGGTAACCAGGGTAAAAGGTGTGTAAGTGCCCGCTATCAACAGAAAAATTGCCGAGTGGTCCAGCGTGCGCAGCACCTGCTTGGCGGTGGGGTGCGTGACACTGTGATACAGCGTGGAGGCGGAGAAGCACAGGATCAGAGTCGCCGCGTAGATACTACTGCTGACAATATGCCAGGCATCTCCGCGCAGTGCCGCAAAGGCACACAGTACCCCCAGCCCGGCAATAGCCAGTAACGCGCCCACCCCGTGGGTGATGCTGTTGGCGATTTCTTCGGCAAAGCTGTAGCGAGTGGCGACCTTGGCGGTCAGGCTATTGGACATGGCGCTTACCCGTAGTGCGGTTTTCCGTGGACCAGGTTTGCCTGCCAGTATGGCAGAGAAATGTGACTACAAATTTAATTGCGGTCTCATGATCGGAAAATGCACTGGATGAGGCAAGCGCTGTTTGAGACCGGCGGGTACCGCCGGTCTCATTAGGCTTCAATTATGCGATATCACACGCTGGCGTTGTGAATGCCCATTTCGCACAGGGCAGAGGACTCGCGCACAATAGTCTGCACGCGGTCCGGACCGGTGGAGATGATATCGATGGGCGCACCCACCAGCTCTTCGATACGCGCGATGTAGTCGCGGGCCGCCTTGGGTAGCTCCGCTTCGCGGGCGACGCCAAAGGTGGTTTCGCTCCAGCCGGGCATGGATTCGTACACCGGCTCCACGCCTTCCCAGCCTGTGGCATCAAACGGTACAGGCACATCTTCGCCGGCGCTGTTGCGGTAGCCCACACAGATCTTCACTTCTTCCAGGCCATCCAGCACGTCCAGCTTGGTCAGACACAGGCCGGAGATGCTGTTGATGCGGATCGCATGGCGCACGGCTACCGCATCGAACCAGCCGGTACGGCGTTGGCGGCCGGTGGTGGCACCGAATTCGTGGCCTTTTTCACCCAGGTGTCGGCCCACATCACAGCCCAGCTCGGTGGGGAAAGGACCGCCGCCCACACGGGTGGTGTAGGCCTTGGTGATACCCAGTACATAGTCTAGGTACAGGGGGCCGAAACCGGAGCCGGTGGCGGTACCGCCGGCGGTGGTGTTGGAAGAGGTCACATACGGATAAGTGCCGTGATCGATATCCAGCAGGGAACCCTGGGCACCCTCGAACAGGATGTGCTCGCCATTTTCGCGGGCGTTGTGCAGGATATCCGCCACATCCGCGATCATCGGCACCAGGTCCTTGCGCCAGGTTTCCGCCAGCTTGAGGGTTTCCTCATAGCTCACCGGGTCAGCCTTGTAGTACTCGGTCAGAGCGAAGTTGTGGTATTCCAGCAACTCTTTCAGTTGGGCGCAGAAGTTATCCCAATTGCACAGATCGCCGAGACGCAGACCGCGACGCGCGACCTTGTCTTCATAGGCCGGGCCGATGCCGCGACCGGTGGTGCCGATGGCCTTGGCGCCTCGGGCTTTCTCGCGGGCCTGATCCAGGGCCACGTGCACCGGCAGAATCAGCGGGCAGGCGGGCGACAGACGCAGGCGCTTGCGTACGGGAACGCCAGCGGCTTCCAGCTCACCCATTTCCTTCTCAAGGGCTTCCGGGGACAGCACCACGCCGTTGCCGATCAGGCAGGTGACGTCCGGGCGCAGAACACCGGAAGGGATCAGGTGCAGTACGGTCTTCTCACCATTGATCACCAGGGTGTGGCCGGCGTTGTGACCGCCCTGAAAGCGGACTACCAGTGCGACTTTCTCGGTCAACAGATCGACAATCTTGCCCTTGCCTTCGTCGCCCCACTGGGTGCCCAGCACCACTACGTTCTTGCCCATGTGCGTAAATCTCGTGTCGTCAGTTCAACGTTAGACGGGCGGAAGGGATTTGCTGGCCGCGCCCGTCCTGCGGCCAACAAGTGCAATACACAAACTGCGATAAAAAGTCCGATTCAATCGGATAGCTTAGGGTTCAATCCCGCGCCTTCACCACCCACTGGTCGCCCTCGCGCACCAGTTCGCGGTCGCAGCGTGCCAGGGTCTCGGTATCGTCGCTGCCCTCCTCGGGCATCGCGCTGATGACTATCTCACCATCCCCACGCAGGCTGGCAATCAGTTGCCACAGCTGCTCACAGTCACTGGCCGGAGCCAGGATAGCGCCGGCTTCGTCACTGGCGCTCTGTCCCAGGGTATTGATCGCTACCAAGTCGGTACTGAAACCGGTGGCCGCCCGGTCGCGACCAAACACGGCGCCGATGCCGTTGTAGCGGCCACCATTGGCCAGTGCCTGACCATGGCCGGGAGAGTAAGCGGCGAAAACCAGCCCGGTTTCGTAGTCGTAACCGCGCATTTCGCCGAGATCAAAAAACAACTCAACCTGCGGATAACGGCGTGCGATCGCATCCGCCACCCGCTGTAATTCATCCAGCGCATTGAGCAGTGCTTTGGGGCCGCCCGCAAACAGTTCGCTGGCGCGGGACAGGCATTCACTGCCCCCGGCAAGGCGAGGCAGACTACGCAGCCATTTCGCCGCTTGGGCGTTTTCAATGTTCGCTTCCACCCAGCGCTCGATATCTGCCACCGCCTTGCTCTGTAACAGCGTGGTCAGTGCACTCTGCTGATCCGCGTTCAGCTGCGCGGCGTCCGCCAGGCTGCGGAAAATTGCCACATGGCCGAGATCCAGGTGGATCTCGCGAATTCCCGCGGTGCGCAGGGTCTCCACCATCAGGCTGATGACCTCGATGTCCCCCTGCAGACTCTCGACGCCGTACAGCTCAGCGCCAATCTGAATCGGTGCCCGCGGGCCCATGGGCGCACGCGGTCGGGTGTAGAGCACCTGGCCGGCGTAACACAGGCGGTTGGCACCGCTTCTGGGGAAACTGTGGGAATCGATACGCGCGGCCTGGGGGGTGATATCCGCGCGGATGCCCAGGCTGCGCCCGGACAACTGGTCGGTCACCCGGAAAGTGCTCAGGTCCACATCGCGGCCCATACCAATCAGCAGAGAGTCGGTGAATTCCACCATCGGTGGGATGATCATCTCGTAGCCCCAGCGGTGGTACAGGTCCAGCAGATCTCTGCGGAGGGTTTCCACCCGCTTGGCGTCCGCGGGCAAAATCTCGGCGATGCCATCCGGTAGCATCCAGCGTTCGGCTTGGGTCATGATGTGGGCATTCGACAGTTAACAGTGCGGCCGCAGTGGCCGGAAGAATTCTCAGTCCTGGAGATCATGCAAAGAGCATCAGCAGGGCTGTGCCGGCGAGCATGGATACCAGCCCCGCCGTGCGCAGGCTGCGATTATCCACAGATGCCAGCTGCTGCACCAGTGCGCGCCAGCGCTTGGGGTAGAGAAAAGGCAATATGCCTTCGATGATCAGCACCAGGCCAATGGCCCGGACCAGCTCGTCCCACACGGTAGCGGCTCCAGCAGCGTTCCTACAATTCCAGCAAACAGGCCGGCACAAAAAAACCGGGCGCCGGCCCGGTTTCGAGGATTTTACCACTAATTTGTGGAAGTGTGGCCACCACCGTGGCCACTAAATAGCCGTTACTTACCTGAAGAATCCTTCAGGTAACGGAAGAACTCGCTGTCCGGCTCCACCAGCAGAATGTCGCTCTTGTCCTTGAAGGACTCCTTGTAGGCGGTAAGGCTGCGGGAGAAGCGATAGAACTCCGGATCCTTGCTGAAGGCCTGGGCGTAAATCTTGGCCGCTTCCGCATCCCCTTCACCACGCAACTCTTCCGCCTTGCGGTAGGCTTCCGACTCAATCACCACCTTCTGGCGGTCGGCATTGGCGCGGATGCGCTCGCTGGCTTCCTGACCTTTCGCACGGTGATCCCGGGCTTCCAGCTCACGGCCGGCGCGCATACGCTGGAATACCGACTCGGACACTTCCGGTGGCAGGTCGATGCGCTTGACGCGCACATCAACGATTTCCACACCCAGATCTTTCTGCGCGGTCTGGTTCAGGTTTCGCGTGATATCGCCCATCAACTCATCGCGCTCACCACTGACCACCTCGTGCAGATCCCGCACACCAAACTGGTTACGCAGGCGGTTATTGATCTGCTCTGCCAGCAGTCGCACCGCGTTGCGCTCATCGCCGCGCGTTGCGACGTAAAAGCGACCCACATCAACAATACGGAACTTCGCGTAGGAGTCCACCATCATGAACTTGTTTTCGCTGTTCAGCATCCGCACCGGTTGCGAGTCCACAGTCTGGATACGGGCATCGAACTTGCGCAGCTCATTCACCAGCGGAATCTTGAAATACAGACCCGGCTCATAGTCCGTGCGTACCACTTCACCGAAGCGCAGTAATACGGCCTTCTCGGTTTCTTTTACCACAAACGCGCTGCTGGACACCGCGAGCACAGCGAGCAGAATCAGAGCGATGACAAAAAGAGACTTGTTGCTATTCATGGTTTCTCTCCTTATCGCACTTCACGGCTGCGGCGGCTGTTGGCCACTTCAGTGCGCAACTGGTTGATTACCCGCTGGGAGATCTCGTCGATCACCTGGGGAGAGATCTGCGGACGCTGGCTGGCACTGGTGGCGCTACCTTCGGCCAGCTTGTCCAGTGGCAGGTACATCATATTGTTGCCGCCCTCGACATCCACCATCACTTTGGAGGTGTTCTGCATCACTTCCTGCACCGCGTCCAGATACATACGCTCGCGAGTCACCTCCGGCGCACGCTCGAATTCAGCCAACAGCGCGGTAAAACGGGAAGCCTCACCACGGGCGCTTTCCACCACACGGGACTTGTAGGCTTCCGCTTCTTCCAGCATCCGCTGGGCCTGACCGCGAGCTACCGGGATCACCTGATTGGCATAGGCCTGGGCTTCATTCTGCAGGCGCACCTCGTCTTCGCGGGCACGCACCACATCATCAAACGCGTCCTGCACTTCCCGCGGTGCCTTGGCATCGGTGAGGTTGACCACATCGACGCGAATACCGGTTTTATACAGATCCAGGTAATCCTGCAGGCGCGCCTGGGTGTCGGCGGCCACCTGAGTACGGTTCTGGGAGATAACCCCGTTCAGAGTCTGCGAACCCACCACGTGGCGCAGGGCGCTGTCGGTGGCTTCCTGCAGGCTTTTCAGCGGGTCCGCTCCACGCAGCACGAAGGATTCGGCGTCGTCGATATGCCACTGCACCTGCAGCACCACATCGACAATACTCGCGTCTTCGGTGAGCATCTGACCATTGGTGCGCTCGGTACGCACCTCGGTCATGTTGACCTTGGTGACATTATCAATCAGCGGCGGGTTCCAGTGCAGACCGGCGGTTTCGGTGCTGTGGTATTTACCGAGGCGCAAGACCACCGCAGATTCATTCGCATCCACCTGGTAGAAGCCCCAGAGGCCGTAGACCACGGCCAGTACAATCAGCACCAGTGACCACGGGAAACTGGCACTGCCACCGGGGCGACCGTCGTCCCCGGAAGGTTTGCCACCGAACAGACCGTTCAGCTTCTGCTGCATCTTGCGCAGCACTTCATCCAGATCCGGCGGGCCGTCGTTGTTGCGATTGCCGCCACCCCAAGGGTCCTTGTTATTACCACCCGGTTCGTTCCAGGCCATTTATCAACTCCAACTCTGCAATTTATTAATCATTAGCTGACGCAAATTCTAGCATTGATTGCCTAGGTCGCGCCGAGCAGCGGGATCCGTTCAGTCCACTTCCCAATCTTCTGGCTTTGGCTCATCTTCCGGTTTTTCCGGTAGCCACTGGGGTGGATTGGACACCTCGCGGAAAGGTGCCATCAGGCGCTGCAACTCCGCGCGCGGCAGCAGTACCTGTAATTCTACGTCGCCATTATCGCGGTAGTTTTCTTCCTGAACCGCGTTCCCTTCAAACAACTGCGCGCGCAGGCGCGCGTGCTGCGGTGGAATAACGATGGCGCCACTCACCATCTGTTCACCGAGCCGCTCGGCAATGGCCTCGACCAGTAAATCACAACCAGCACCGGTGACTGCCGACAGCCAAACCGCACGGGGCACCCCCTGATCGTCGCGATCGATACGCGGTTCGGCATCCGCCAGTAGATCCAGTTTGTTGTACACCAGCAGATGGGGCAAATCCGCCGCGCCAATTTCCTCGAGTACCGTCTGAACCTCTTCAATCAAATGCAGGCGGTTCTCTGCCGCAGCATCCACTACGTGCAACAACAGGGTGGCATTGGCCGCCTCTTCCAGGGTGGCGCGGAAGGCTTCTACCAGCCGGTGTGGCAGGTGTGATACGAAACCTACGGTGTCGGCGAGGATCATCGCGCCGACATTTGGCAGGTCCACCCGGCGCATGGTCGGGTCCAGGGTCGCGAACAGCTGATCCTGCACATACACATCCGCATCGGTGATGCGATTGAACAGGGTGGATTTGCCGGCGTTGGTGTAACCCACCAGTGAGACCGTAGCCACTTCTGCACGGGAGCGGGCGCGGCGCCCCTGGTCGCGCTGACGACGCACCTTGTCCAGGCGCTTCTCGATGGAGTCGATACGCGCACGCAACAGCCGGCGGTCGGTTTCCAGCTGGGTCTCACCGGGACCGCGCAAACCGATACCGCCCTTCTGGCGCTCAAGGTGGGTCCAGCCCCGCACCAGGCGAGTGGACATATGACGCAGCTGCGCCAGCTCGACCTGCAGCTTACCTTCATGGGTGCGCGCGCGCTGGGCGAAGATATCCAGAATCAGCCCGGTGCGGTCGAGCACCCGGCATTTGAGCTCGCGCTCGATGTTCCGCTCCTGACTGGGAGAGAGTGTGTGATCGAAAATCACCAGCGCAGCGTCGTGCTTGGTGACCGTCTCACGGATCTCTTCAAGCTTGCCGCGGCCGACAAATGTCTTGGGGTCGGGAGTGGCCCGCTGGCCAAAGATGAATGCCACCGGGTCGGCACCGGCAGACAGTGCCAGCTCTTCAAACTCCCGTGGGTCGTCGGGGCTGTCGATAGCAGAAAGCTCCAGATGCACCAGCACAGCCAGCTCTCCGGATTCCGGGCGATCAAAAAACAAGGATTATTCTCTTGGAATCAATAGTTGGGGCCGCACATGGTGATGGATGCACCGGCGCCGAACAACAGACGCCCCGGACGAGCCGGGGCGCTGAATACAACTTTACGCAATTTTGCGGGATGGCAGGCACTGTAGCCGACACCGCTGACCGCGGCGCTCTTCAGAACATTGCATCTCAACAACTGACGGATTAACCGCCGAAGCTGTCTCGCTCACCGCCCTCCGGGGCACCACCTTCACCACCCTGGCCTGCCGGATTCATCAGCGGCACACGCACGGCACGGGAGGGAACAACGGTGGAAATTGCATGTTTGTAAACCATCTGGCTTACGGTGTTTTTCAACAGTACTACGAACTGGTCAAAAGATTCGATCTGGCCCTGCAGCTTGATGCCGTTGACCAGATAGATAGAAACCGGGATACGCTCTTTACGCAAAACGTTCAGGTAAGGGTCTTGTAAGCTGTGCCCTTTTGACATCTTTGTTCTCCTTGCCAAAAGATAAGTCGCCAGATGACGCACGATCGCGTCCGCGAATCCCGCGGACTGAAGAAACGGCCATGGTAATGAGGCGTATAAAAAAGAGCCAAAAATTAACAAGGCTCTGTGAATAACTGACTGATTTGGGACGGATACACCGGCCCACTCACGTTATGGCTGCTCAACCAAGAAATTTCAAGGCCTCTGGCAACATTTCATCGATTTTGCGGACTTTCCCGCCAGGCTCCTGGGCGCCGATCCGGTTCAAGTCGGGCCAGCGCCGCAACCAGGTCAACTGACGCTTGGCCAGCTGCCGGGTGGCTGCGACACCCGCCGCCACCATCTCATCGTAATCGGTATCGCCATCCAGGTACTCCCATACCTGGCGGTAGCCCACCGCGCGAATCGCCGGCAGGTCCTTGTGCAGATCACCGCGAGCACGCAGTGCTTTCACCTCGTCGATAAAGCCATTCTCCAGCATGCGCTCGAAGCGCTCGGCAATGCACCGGTGCAGGATACTGCGATCCTCCGGCACGATCGCCAGCTGTTGCACATCGAAGTGCGCCACCGGCGAGGTCTGCTCCTGCTCCACGCGCAGTTGGGTCATGGTCTTGCCGGTCAGGTGATACACCTCCAGTGCGCGCTCGATTCGCACCGAGTGATTCGGGTGCAACTCGGCGGCAAGCTCTGGATCGACCTGCTGCAATTCCGCATGCAGCGCCGGCCAGCCCTCGCGCGCAGCGCGCGCTTCTATCTCCGCACGAAACTGCGGATCGGCCTCCGGCATTTCCGCCATGCCCTGCAATAGAGCCTTGAAATAGAGCATGGTTCCGCCAACCAGCAGCGGAATTTTTCCGCGTCCACTGATTTCCTCCATCGCCGCCAGCGCGTCGCCGCGAAAGCGACCCGCAGAATAGCTCTCGGCGGGATCGCAAATATCGATCAGCCGGTGAGGGTAACGGGTCAATTCTTCCGGCGTGGGCTTGGCGGAGCCGATGTCCAGCCCCTGGTACACCAGCGCGGAATCCACACTGATCAACTCCACCGGCAATTGATCACTGATCGCCATGGCCAGATCGGTCTTGCCGGAAGCGGTCGGGCCCATCAGGAAAATGGCACGGGGGCGGCGTTCAGCCGAAGCGTTCAACTTACTGACCTCGCATAAACCACTTGTCCATATCCCCTAATTTGATTTGAGTCCATGTGGGACGGCCGTGGTTGCACTGGCCGCTGCGCTCGGTGCGCTCCATATCCCGCAGCAGGCCGTTCATTTCCGGAATGGTCAGTTTGCGGTTGGCGCGCACGGAGCCGTGACAGGCCATGGTAGAGAGAATCTCGTTGATCTGGTTGCCGATGCGGTCACTGCTGCCTTCCGCCAACAGGTCGCTGAGCACATCCCGCACCAGCTGTTCCACCGGGGCACCGTGCAGCATGGTAGGCACCTGGCGCACCATCAGGGTTTCCGGGCCCGCGCGCTGCAGTACAAAACCGAGGGAAGTGAACACTTCCTCGCGCTCTTCAAAGCAGTCCGCCTCGCGCTCGCTCACCGCCAGACTTACCGGCACCAGCAGCGGCTGTGCCTGAATGCCGCCAGCGGCGTGTGCGGTTTTCATTTTTTCGTAGACGATACGCTCGTGGGCCGCGTGCATATCCACCACCACCATGCCGTGCTCGTTCTGGGACAGAATATAGATGCCGTGGAGCTGGGCGATGGCGAAACCCAGCGGTGGCGCTTCGCTTTCGGACTCTGCGGGCAGCTGTTGCGACCAGGCACCTGCGGCCGGGGCAGTTGCCGGCGCTTCCTGCACACCCCCTTCGAACGGCTTGTGCAGTTCACCGTAACCCTGCATCTGTTGCTGGATCCGCTGCGGTGACGATTGCGACGCGTACCCCTGACCAGAAAACCCGCCAGCTTGCGGAGCAGGCTGGGATGGCGCCGAGGACAGCGGCATCCGCTCCTGCCCGGAAAATTCCCCCGCAGCCACGCCGGAAACCTGCGGCGACACAATCTGCTCCTCGCCCTCTTCCCGGGACCCCGGGCGCACATCCGCCAGCGCCCGGTGCAGGGAGCCGAACAGAAAGTCGTGCACCAGACGGCTGTCGCGGAAGCGCACCTCGTGCTTGGTGGGGTGGACATTCACATCCACCGAGGCCGGATCCAGTTCGAGATAGAGTACAAACGCCGGATGGCGACCGTGGTACAGCACATCGGCAAACGCCCGGCGCACCGCATGGCTCACCACCCGGTCGCGAATCGCGCGGCCGTTCACATAGAAAAACTGCAGATCAGCCTGGGAGCGGGAAAACGCCGGCTCCGCCACCCACCCCCACAGGCGCAGGCCGCTGCGCTCCATTTCGATATGCAGCGCATTCTGCATAAACGCCGGACCACACAACTGCGCAACGCGACGCTCCATTTCTGCACGGCTGGTCCCGCCGCGCAGGTTGTGCACGCCCTTGCCGTTGTGGCGCAGGCTGATGGAAACATCGAAACGGGAGAGTGCGAGGCGCTTGATGGTTTCGTCGACGCGATTGAATTCGGTTTTTTCCGTGCGCAAAAATTTTCGCCGCGCGGGGGTGTTAAAAAACAGGTCCCGCACTTCTACCGTGGTTCCGCGGGGATGCGCGGCCGGCGCCAGCTGGGTTTCCATCTCGCGGCCTTCTGCAGACACTACCCAGCCCTTGCCGCTTTCCTCGCGGCTGCTGGTCAATGTGAGGCGGGCGACGGATGAAATACTGGCGAGGGCCTCGCCGCGGAAGCCCAGGGTCGCTACCGCTTCCAGGTCTTCGAGGGCGTGGATTTTCGAGGTGGCGTGGCGGGCCAGGGCCAGGTGCAGATCGTCTTTCTCAATCCCCTTGCCGTTGTCCCGCACCATAATGCGCTTGGTGCCCCCCGCATCCAGATCCACTTCCAGCCGTGTTGCACCGGCGTCGAGGCTGTTTTCCAACAGCTCTTTAATCACCGACGCGGGCCGCTCCACCACCTCACCGGCGGCGATCTGGTTAGCAAGTCTTGGGGAAAGTAATTGGATATTTTCTGGCATTGGATCTTGGTGTTTCGGCTAACCCCTTTGCCACATTCTTCGGGGTTCTATTGGAGTTTGTGGCGCCGGAGCACCGGGGTGTTGTTTTTGGAACCGAGCTAGGCGCCCCCCTGTGAACCCATCCCTGGGCGCTGCGGCGCAAACATCCTGTTTGCGACGCTTCCAAAAACAACACCCCGGCACTCCCGCTAAATTCGAATCTCACTACTTCGTTAGCGGAAGGATGAAGCTACCTGCGGGGCATATGCGAAGCCAAAATGCTGGGGATGGGTTTTCAAAAGCGTCGGCGACAGGGACGTCGCCGACGCAGCGTACATGGACGTATTCACAGCGGTTTTGAAAACCCATACCCAGTGTTTTGGCGCCTCCGGAGGACCTTTAAAGCCAAGCTACTGCAGGCCGGGACCACGGTGCTCAACCCGAAGGGATAGTCAAAGTCTGCCCCACCCGAATCATCGAAGTCTGCATGCCATTGGCCTTCTTCAGATCTGCAACGGAAATGTTGTAACGAGCAGCAATGCCAGACAGGGTATCACCTCGGGCAATGGTGTGCTTGCGATCGATACGGCTGGCATTCGCCGCCAGCCAACTGCCTGCCGGTGGGCGGGAGGTGAAGTGGGCTACGATACCTTCGCTGAGCTTCTCCGCCATGCGTCGCTGGAACATCGGGTCACGCAGGCGACGGGCTTCCTGGGGGTTGGTGATAAAGCCGGTCTCCACCAAAATCGACGGTACATCCGGGTTGCGCAGTACCGAGAAGTTCGCCTGCTCCACCTTCTTCTTGTGCAGATGCGTAAAACTGCCCAACGAACTCAATACACTGGTGCCGATATCCAGGCTCGCGTTCATCGTCGCGGTCATTGCCAGATCCAGCAGCACCCCGGCCAGGGTATCGTCCTTGTCGCTCAGGCTCAGGTCGCCCGCACCACCAATCAGGTCTGACTCATTTTCCCGCTGAGCCAGGAAGCGCGCGGTTTCACTGGTGGCGCCGCGGGAAGAGACCGCATAGACACCGGCACCGCGGGCGTCTTTGCGCGTGAACGCATCCGCGTGGATGGAAACAAACAGGTCGGCGCGCAACTGGCGGCCCTTTTTCACGCGGTCGCGCAGGGGAATGTAGTAGTCACCGGTACGTACCAGCTTGGCGGAAAAGCCCGGATTACTGTCGATGGATTTCTGCAGATATTTGGAGATCGCCAGCACCACATCTTTTTCCCGCAATCCACCTGGACCGAGGGCGCCGGGGTCTTCGCCGCCGTGACCGGCATCGATGGCGATGACGATGTCTTTCTGGCCGCTGACCTGTACCTGCTCGATGGTTTTCTCTTCCACCTTGTCGCGATCGTGCAGGTCGATTACCAGGCGGTCAGGCAGGGCCTCGTGGCGGCGCAGGGCAAAGCTGCGGGGGTTGACCGGCTGTTTGAGATCCAGCACCACGCGCAGGTCGCGTTTGTTTTTGGTGGCGTGGCGCACGCCGGCAATAGGAGTATCGGTCAGCGGTAAGTTATCCACAGCAGCAGAAAGCGTGGCGCCACTCACGTCAATAACCACCCGGTCCGGGTTCTGTAAAGTGAACAGCTTGTGTTCCGCCGGTCCGTCCAGGTCGAACACCAAGCGGGTGTGATCCGGGGCGCGCCACAGGCGTACCCCCTCGACTTCCGCGCCGACTGCCGGTATTACAACCAGCATCGCCAGCAGCGAGAATAAAAATAGATACTGCTTGTGTCCCACCGGCAACCCTGCTCCGATCATTTTTATTGCCCTGTAAATCGTCTGCACGCTTTCGGTTTTATTCTGACCTGGTTTCAGTCCTGGTGCAGCGATCAGCTCTCTGCAAA
This sequence comes from Microbulbifer sp. ARAS458-1, assembly GCF_045348205.1. Lineage (NCBI taxonomy): Bacteria > Pseudomonadati > Pseudomonadota > Gammaproteobacteria > Cellvibrionales > Microbulbiferaceae > Microbulbifer > Microbulbifer sp. ARAS458-1. The sequence goes on from NZ_CP155838.1 coordinate 420,752, forward strand.
CACCGCCTTGCTCAGCACCGAGACACCGGCCTCACTGACTGCAATCAATTTTAGCGCGCGACCCGTGTCCTGCAGCCGAATCTCAATCTGCAGATCCGGCGCCGGCAACACGCCCGCACCTCGCTCCGACCACTCCACCAGGCTCAGGCTACCGGGGCCGAAATAATCCCGCACCCCCATGTATTCCAGTTCTTCCGCATCGCCCAGACGGTACAGGTCGAAGTGATACACCCGCTCTGTGGAAAACTCGTAGGGTTCCACCAGCGTATAGGTGGGGCTCTTTACCGCGCCGCGATGCCCAAATGCACGCAATACACCGCGGCTGAAGGTGGTTTTTCCAGCGCCCAGCTGGCCACCGAGAAAAAATACCAGGCCATCGGCCATACCGGTATCCAGGCACGCCTGCCCCAGCGCCTCACCGGCGGCGACGGTAGCCGCCTCGTCGGCCAGGTACAGTGTTGTTTCCACAGGCTGGTTGTTCACTGCCGCCCCCTCAATCGACGAGGGCGCGAATATGCGGCAACAGGTCTGTGGCCAGCAATCCGCGCAGGCCATCCGCTGCAGCGCGGTTGCCAGCTTCGCCGTGCAACCAGACACCAAGACGCGCCGCTGCCGGCAAATCCATACCCTGGCCAATCAGTGAGGCGATCACCCCGGTGAGCAAATCACCCATACCACCGGATGCCATGCCCGGGTTACCGGTGTTGATCACATCCATCCCATCGGCGTGGGCAATCACGGTGCCTGCGCCTTTTAATATCACCACACCGCTGAATTTTTCCTGAATCGCACCCGCTGCCGCCACCGGGTCAGCACTGACCTCGGCATTGGAAATACCCAACAATCGCGCGGCCTCGCCAATATGCGGGGTCAACACCCAGTCATCGCGCTTGACACCGGCGAGCACGCGGCCACCGGCGAGGATATTCAGTGCATCGGCGTCCACTACCAGCGCAGCTTTGGCGCGACCGGCGCGGGCCAGCAGCTGCTCGCTCCACGGGGATTGACCGAGGCCCGGGCCCACGGCGATCACATCCGGGGTTTCCAGCAGTGGCTCCAGCTCCTGTCCGGACACTACCGGGTGTGCCATCACCTCCGGGCGGCGGGTCAGCGACGCCATTACATGTTCCGGACGCGTGGCCAGAGAGATGAGGCCACTGCCAGCGCGAGCGGCCGCCTCCGCCGCCATCATCGCCGCGCCACCAAAACCGTGGTCGCCACCGACGATCATTACATGGCCGAACTGATTCTTGTAACTGTCCACCGCACGCGCGGGCAGCCGCTTCAGGCTCTCGCCCGTGTGGCGAGTGAGCAGGGACGGCACCTGTGAATAAATCTCTGCGGCCGCACCCAGGCCTTCAAAAACCACCTCTCCGGTCAGCGCCGGGCCGCGCCCCAGGAACAGGCCCGCCTTGCGGCCGATAAAGGTAACGGTGGCGTCCGCATGCACCGCACAATCGTCACTTTCGACAAATCCGCTGTCCGCATTCAGGCCGGAAGGCAGATCCACCGCCAGCACCGGCGCACCGGAGCCATTGATATGTGCAACCGCCGCGTCCATGGGTGCGCGCAGCGCGCCGCTGAAACCGGTGCCCAGCAGGGCATCCACCAACACGGTGTTTTTCTCCGCTGCGGGCATTTCATTCAGGCTGTTCACCAATTTCGCGCCCTCGCGCTCGGCAAATCCGTAGGCTTCCAGGGCCTCGCCCTTGAGCTTGTCCGCGGGCACCCCCACAAACACCGTGACCGGAATCTGACGCTGGGCGGCCAGCCCGGCAATCACATAGCCATCGCCACCGTTATTGCCACCGCCACAGAACACCTGAATCGCGCTCACCTCCGGCCAGCGGCTGCGCAGGCAATCGAAGGCCGCGCGACCGGCGCGTTTCATCAGCGCAATAGCGGGGATCTGCTGCTGGCTGATCACCAACTGATCCAGCTGGCGCACGGCCGCGGCGCTGTAGAGTTTCTGCGCTAACTTCTGCGAGGGTTTCTGCGCGCGCGCACCTTCCGCGGTGATAGAGTTTTGGCTATCCATAAATCCGTACTGCTTCCGACTGTGGTCAAATTTTAAACTGTGGCAAAATACCGGCAATTATACCGCCTCAACCCCGGAACCGCCGCACGCGGCCCCGCCAATTTCACATTACCCCGGCACAAGCACCACTCCATGACCAATCCCGACCACTCACAGTCTTCCCAAGAAGCCATGGCCGATCTCGTCGGGCAGATCCGCCAGTGGGGGCGGGAACTGGGTTTTCAGCAGGTGGGCATCACCGACTGTGAATTGACCCGGCACGGCGAGCGCCTGCAGGCGTGGCTGGATGCGGGTTATCAGGGAGATATGGAGTGGATGGGCACCCACGGGGAAAAGCGCTGGCGACCGGAGCTGCTGGAAGAAGGCACTATTCGGGTGATCAGCGCACGCCTGGACTATTTACCACCGGATACCCAGCCGGTGCAGGTACTGAAAGACTCGAACAAGGCGTACGTCTCCCGCTACGCCAACGGCCGCGATTACCACAAATTGATTCGCAAGCGCCTCGCGCAACTGGCGCAACAGATTGACCGCTATTGCGAGGAGCGCGGTATCGCATCGAAGGGTCGCGCCTTTACCGACAGCGCGCCGGTGATGGAGCGCGCACTGGCGGAAAAGGCGGGGCTTGGCTGGATTGGCAAGAACTGTATGGTGATCAACAGCCAGGCGGGCAGCTGGTTTTTCCTCGGTGAAATCTACACCAATCTGCCACTGCCGGTGGATGTGAGCGAGCAGCCCAATCAATGTGGCGAGTGTACCGCCTGCCTGAAAGTCTGCCCCACCGATGCCTTTGTCGATGCCTACACCCTGGATGCGCGCCGTTGTATTTCTTACCTGACCATTGAGAACAAGGGCCCGATCCCGGAAGAATTCCGCGAGGCCATGGGCAACCGGGTGTTCGGCTGTGATGACTGCCAGATCATCTGCCCCTGGAACAAGTTCGCCACCCCCACCAGCGAACAGGATTTTCACCCCCGACACGGGCTGGATAGCGGTGCGCTTGTGCATTTATTCCGCTGGACCGAGGAAGAATTCCTAAAGAAAACGGAAGGTTCGGCGATTCGGCGGATCGGGTTTGAGCGCTGGCAACGGAATCTGGCCGTTGCTTTGGGCAATGCCGATCCGGCGCCGGAGATTTTCGAGGTTTTGGAGAGTTCGATTGAATCTGCAACGCCGCTGGTCGCAGAACACATTGAGTGGGCCTTGGAGCGCCTGCGTAGTGGGCGGCGGCGAAAACGGAAGATCAAACGGGCTTCTTAGTAACTTTCTGGTTCGGTGGTATTGGGTGCTCTGTTTTTGCTTTGGTGGCGGCCAGGCACCGGGGGCGGGGTTTCAGGACCGCTGTGAACCCATCCCTGGGCGCTGCGGCGCAAACATCCTGTTTGCGACGCTCCTGAAACCCCGCCCCCGGCACCTGTCCTTCATATCTCGCTGCAAAGCTTCGCAAGGAATATCGGCGCGGGATTCCGTAAAAGCTTACTGAGCTAAAAACTTGAATTGCAGGTGGAGTGACGGGGATCTGTTTTCAAAAGCGTCGGCGACAGGGACGTCGCCGACGCAGCTTACATGGATGTACTTGCAGCGGTTTTGAAAACAGATCCCCGGCGCTCCGCCGCCACCAAAGCAAAAACAGAGCACTAAGAAACCACCAAACCTCAACTCATACGAAAAAAGTGCTCACGATAGTGCTTAAGCTCATTAATCGAATCGTGAATATCATCCAGCGCCAGATGCGATGAAGTCTTCTTCACCCCATCCAGCACATCCGGGCGCCAACGCCGAGCCAACTCCTTGACCGAGCTCACATCCAGATTACGGTAGTGAAAGTAGCGCTCCAGCAACGGCATGTATTTCACCAGGAAACGACGATCCTGGCCGATGGAGTTGCCACACATAGGTGAGGCGCCCTCCGGCACCCACTGGCCGAGAAACTCAATCGTCTCCCGCTCCGCCTGGTGCTCACTGATCTTAGACTCCTTCACCCGAGCCACCAGCCCAGAACCGCCGTGCTGTTCCGTATTCCAGTCATCCATCGCATTCAGCAGCGCGTCGCTCTGGTGGATCGCCATTACCGGCCCCTCCGCCAGCACATTCAGGCGGGAATCCGTCACCACCGTCGCGATCTCGATGATGCGCTCCTTCTCGGGATCGAGGCCGGTCATTTCCAGATCGATCCAGATCAGATTATTCTGATCCACAATAGTCTCCTTAACAGCCGCTGTTCGCGGTGAAATGCCATTTGAATGACGAGTAAAAGTGAGGATAGCGGGGAAGGTACCGCAACCACCTATCGATGCAAGTTATAATCCGCCGCTTTCCACAAACCGAACCCTCATGAGCAAGCGCAAACTCAACCGCCGCCAGCAGTGGCGTATCGCCAAAATCCAGCAGGAGCGGGAGGCTCGCGCGCGCAAACGGGAAGAGAATCTCGACCAGGCCGCCGAAGAGGGCGACCTGGGGCCAGAGCAAACCGGGCTGGTCATCGCCAATTACGGCAGCCAAGTACTTGTAGAGAGCGATGCCGACAGCGAGTTGCGACAGCGCTGCCATATTCGCGCCAATATCGACACACTGGTCACCGGCGATAAGGTCGCGTGGAACCCCGCCACCGGCGAATCCACCGGCGGCCTCGGTGTCGTCGGCGCGCGCCTGCCGCGCCATTCCGAGCTGCAGCGCCCGGACCGCTACGGTGACATGAAGACCGTCGCCGCCAATATCGACCGCATCCTGATCGTTATCGCCCCCTACCCCGAGCCCTTCGCCAACGCCATCGATCGCTACCTGGTGGCCGCGGAAACCACCGGCATCCAGCCGCTGCTGTTGTTGAACAAAATCGACTTGATCGACGACAGCAATCGTGCAGCGCTCGAGGAACTGCTCGCCCCCTATCCCGACTTGGGCTATCCAGTACTGGAGTTATCCACAAAGACCGGCGAAGGCCTGGACGGACTACTGGAAACCCTCGCTCAGGGCACCAGCGTATTTGTCGGTCAATCCGGCGTCGGCAAGTCCTCCCTGATCAATGGCCTGCTACCGGGCACCGACGCTCGCACCGGCGCACTTTCGGAAGCCACCGGCAAAGGCACCCACACCACCACCGCCGCGGAACTGTTTCATCTGCCCAGCGGCGGCGATCTGATAGACTCCCCCGGTATCCGCGAGTTCGGCATCTGGCACATGAGCGAACAGGAGCTTCTGGAAGGCTACGTGGAATTCCGCCCGTTTATCGGCCACTGCCGCTTCCGCGACTGCAACCACCAGGGCGAACCCGGCTGCGCCATCCAGCAAGCCTTGGAGCGTGGCGACATCAGCCAGCGGCGTATGGACAGCTTCCTGCACCTGCGCAACAGCCTGGAAAGTGAATAAGCAACCGCCACAGAACATTAGGAACCCCCAGTGAGCCAAATCCCCCTGATCCTGGAACCGGAGCAACTGGCCCCCCTCCTCGAATACGAGGAAATCCGCGTAATCGACCTGAGCGCCCCAGCCAACTACCACGCCGGCCACATCCCCGGCGCCATCGGCCTCCCGTTCCAGGCCCTCATGGCCGGCACCCCGCCCGCGCCGGGCAAACTGCCCTCGGTAGAGCGCCTCACCGAAGTCATGCGCGCCATCGGTCTCTCCCCGGAAACCCACATCGTCGCCTGCGACGACGAAGGCGGCGGCTGGGCTGGGCGATTGCTGTGGACCCTCGAAGTGATCGGCCACAAGAAGTACAGTTACCTCAACGGCGGCATGATCGCGTGGAAAAATGCCGGCCTGCCGCTGACCACCGAAGACGCAACTATCACGCCCAGTAACATTAACGTTCAGATCGCCGACGATGCGCCGATGATCGACGCGGAACAGATTCAGCAGCGCCTGAATCGAAACGATCTGCAAGTCTGGGATGCACGTTCACCGGCGGAATATACCGGCGAGCGTATCGTCGCCATGCGCGGCGGGCATATTCCGGGCGCGATTAATTGTGAATGGACGCAGTTGATGGACCCGCAGCGGGATTTGCGTATTCGCACCGATGCGAAAGAATTTCTCTCCGCACTCGGCATCAATGGTGAGAAAGAAATTGCCACCCACTGCCAGAGTCACCACCGCTCGGCGTTTACCTGGCTGGTGGGGAAATCACTCGGCTTTCCGATCAAGGCCTACCCTGGGTCTTGGAGTGAGTGGGGTAATTTACCGGATACGCCGGTTGAGAGTTGATTCAGTGCCACTGTTCACTGGATTCCCGCTTTCGCGGGAATGACGGATTTATACCTTCTAACGAAGTAAAACGATTAGATGCGAAGGGCAGGTGCCTGACCGCCACACGACATATCCAGAGCTCCCAAAGGGCCTGGCACCAAACTCAAATAAACGGGACCACCAAACCCAAATGCACCCGAAACTGTTTATCTTCCTGCAATACATCACCCCCCAGCACCTGCTCTCGCGCGCGGCTGGCTGGCTCGCAGAAACCCGCATCGGCGGTATCAAAAACCCATTCACCAAATGGTTTGTGGAAAAATACCAAGTCGACATGAGTGAAGCACTCGAAGAAGACTACACCGCCTACACCTGCTTCAACGACTTCTTCACCCGCGCGCTAAAAGACGGCGCCCGCCCCATCGTCGAAGGTGAAAACACCATCGCCGGCTGCGCCGATGGCGCCATCAGCCAGCTGGGCGAAATTCACAATGGCAGAATCTTCCAGGCCAAAGGCCAGAACTACAGCCTGCTCGAACTGGTGGGCGGCGACCCCGAAGTGGCCGCACAATTTACCGGCGGCAAATTCGCAACCGTTTACCTGTCACCAAAAGACTACCACCGCGTGCATATGCCTTTAGATGGCGTACTGCAGCGCATGATCTACGTCCCCGGCGAACTCTTTTCGGTAAACACCACCACTGCAGAAAATGTCCCGCGCCTGTTCGCCCGCAATGAACGTCTCGTGTGTATCTTCAACACCGCCGCCGGCCCCATGGCCATGGTCCTCGTCGGCGCCATGATCGTCGCCGCCATCGAAACCGTCTGGGCGGGACAGGTTGCGCCGATCAAACGCCAGATCCGCACCACCCGCTACGACGAACAGAAACCCATCGCGTTGAAAAAAGGCGAGGAAATGGGTCGCTTCAAACTCGGCTCTACCGTGGTGCTGCTATTTGGTGCCGACAAGGTAAATTGGCTTGAAGAACTCGCCGCGGAAACACCGGTGAAAATGGGCGAGCATTTTGGAGACCTTACTTAAGGGACATTCGCGTCCCCAATCCCCGACGCGAAGAGCATAAGCCAGCGCTAAGGTGTCGATACCGGGTAGGTGTTTGCGAGACCTTCTAAAACAGGGACGTTTTAGAAGAGCCCCCATGGATGGGTTCACGGCGTGTCTCGCAAACACCTACCCGGTAGCGGCACCCCCACATAACGTCGATCACGCGTACCACCAACACATTCGCAAGTGTCCATGCCTCCAGTTCCCGCCTTTATCCGCAGCAACCCAAAACTCGCGTTTTTCGCTTTGCTTGCCGTCGCCGCCTCCGGCTTCGGTCAGACATTTTTTATCGCGATTTTTGGCGGCGCACTGCGGGAAGAATTCAGCCTGAGCAATAGCTGGTACGGCGCCAGCTACAGTGGCGCCACTCTGTTATCAGCCTTCGTATTATTGGGTGCAGGAACACTAGTGGATCGCTGGCCTCTCAGGCGAGTGGCAGCGCTCGGTGTTTTACTATTGTGTGGAGGCTGCCTGGTACTGGCATTCGCGCAATCCGCATGGATGCTGCTACCGGGATTTTTCCTGCTGCGTTTCGCCGGCCAGGGATTTATGACCCATATGGGAATGACTACCGCGGGGCGGTACTTCACCGCCAATCGCGGCAAGGTGATTGCACTGGCCGCGCTGGGGTTCCCCATTGCCGAGGCTCTACTGCCGACCAGTGGCTCGTTGATCATCCAGCACAGTGGTTGGCGCAGTGTATGGCTACTGTCTGCGGGACTGTTGCTGCTCGCAACTCTACCTTTGCTGCTCTGGCTTGCCGGCAATGCCGGAGAGAATAGCCCGCAATCATCGCAGGCAACTTCGGAAAGTGAAGGCGACTACACCCGCGCGCAGGTACTTCGCGATCGCGGGTTTTATTACTTGCTTCCCGCCGCGCTGATGACGCCGTTTGTGGTGACCGCTGTGCTGTTTCACCAGGGTGCCATTGCCGATGAGCGGGACTGGTCAATGTCGGTTTTGGCCGGTGCCTTTGGGGGCTATGCGGCAGGACACCTGCTTGCGCTGTTTTTCGCAGGCAACCTGGTTGATCGCTTTGGTGCACAGCGCAGCTTGCCTATTGCGCTGATACCAATGATTACCGCACTGGTGCTGCTGGCATTCAGTGATGCCCCATGGGTGCCATATGTTTACCTGGCCCTGATTGGCATCGCCCAGGCGGGTACGGGTACCGCCGGCAGTGCACTGTGGCCTGAGCGCTATGGCAGCACGCATCTGGGGGCAATTCGGTCGGTTTCGCAGGCGAGCATGGTGTTTTCAACGGCAGCTTCGCCGCTGCTGATCGGAATGATGCTGGATCGGGGAGTAAATGTGATGGGTGTGGCGCTATCGCTTGCGCTTATTGTGCTGCTGGCAAGCCTGCTGACACTTGCCGCTCCACTGACCGCACAGCAAAAAAATAGATCGAGATAAGATATCAGCCGGACAGACGTGCTGGCAGAAAACGCGCAACAAATGCTGGTAGACGTTGTTCGTACAGATATTGATCGCGTATCCGCGCTACATCGATCGCCGGGTAACGGCTGGGATCCATATCCTGAACGATGGTAATCAGCCCCGCCTCGGCAAGGGATTTTTTACCCTTTTTCACCCGCGCCAACTTGCGATCGTCGTCCGCGGCCATATCGAACAGGCTCGGCTTGGGGAGCAACTTTTTCTGCGCGTCAGTCACCAGCATTACCTTGGGTTTCAAACGGCGCTGGTGACTCTGCTCCACCACCACAGCGATCTCACCGGTGGACAGTTCCACCTGTGTGCCCGTCGGGTAGAGGCCGATAGACTGGATAAATTCCACCACCAACTGCTCCTGGAAAGCCGAATTACGCAGATCGTAAAGCTGCGCCACCGCCTTGGAAGGGGGTACGGGGAATTCGGCTCCGCGGGGATTGGTGGCTTCATCGTAGAAAGTCACGATGCCGCACATACGGGCCAGCACCGGGATTTGCCCCCCTCGCAAACCCTTCGGGTAGCCACTACCGTCGTACTGTTCTTTATGGCACTGAACGATGGTCAACACATTGCGGTCGATATTCGGGTCACTGGAGAGCAACTTTACGCTGTAATCGACAAACTTCCGGTATTCCAGCTCCGCACGCGGATCCCGTTTTTCAGCCTTCAACACCGCATCTGCCAGGTAAAGTTTACCCACGTCCTTCAGCAGGGTGGCAACTCCCAGCTGTACCAATTCCTGCCGCCGCAAACCGATATGCCGGCCAAATACCACCGCCCACACACTGGCGCGTACCGAGTGGCTGTAGGTCTGTTCGTCTTTCTCGCGCACCCGCGCCAGCCAGGAGAAAGCATCCGGGCTGCGCAACACACTGTCGACCATTCGCGAGACAGTTTGATTCACCTGGGCCGTCGGCAGCGGCTGATTGGATTGTAACTGCACCATCACCTGATGCATTCCTTCGATAATACGCTGGTGCAGCTGCCGTGCTTTGGGCGCCTCTTTGCGCACCGACTCGGGGGCGGCATAGCTGTTATGGCGAACCTGGACCGGCTTGCAGTTGATGGCGACCGGTATACGACGAGGAACACCTTTGTTGAGGGGATCTTTTGCCGTGGATTCGGCAGCGGCCCGGGTTATCTGACGCAGCTTGACACCCACATCACCCACAGTTTTGATCACGTCCACATACACAAATCGGCAGTACTTCTGCAATTGGCGGATCTCTTCCAGGTCGCGGATATAGAAACCCTGTAACGCAAACGGGGTGCGCGTCCACGGACGATCCAGGCGAGACACAAACATGCCTCGCTGCAGGTCTTCAACGAATACCTTCGCCTGTTGGATTGCCACTAGATAAGTGCCGAGTTAACCGTATGGTTTTTGTTTTAAATATTCTTCACAACCGTGTCCATGCTTGCCGGGCACAGACCCTACCCCACCCAGTAAAGCCCGGGCGGGGTGAATTGTCACACAAGTCTACTCCCCAGTAGACACTTTAATCGTGACACGCATCACGCACCACTGAACAAATAGCAGCCAGTGGGGAACTTTATTCGATCAGGCGCCTCTTCTGGCGCCACATTCAACGCTCGGATATTCGCCCCCCTGAATAGACCTTTTTCGCCGGGGATTATTCGCCGTGATACTACCCGGAAAACTCCACCACCGCATCAAACATGGCACCGGCATGGGCGGGGTCGACCTTAGGGGTAACCCCGTGGCCGAGATTGAAGATATGTCCGCTGCCCTTGCCGTAAGCCGCGAGAATGGTTTTTACTTCTTCGCGAATCCGCTCGGGGCTCGCCAGCAGGATGGACGGATCCATATTGCCCTGCAGCGCCACCTTATCACCGACCCGGGCGCGGGCCTTGCTGATATCCGTGGTCCAGTCCAGACCGAGCGCGGTAGCGCCGGTATCCGCCATCGCCTCCAGCCATTGCCCACCACCTTTGGTAAACAGGATAACCGGCACCTGGCGGCCATCGTGCTCCTTGGTCAGGCCCTGCACAATGCGGGCCATATAATCCAGCGAGAACTCTTTGTAAGCACTGTGGCTCAATGCCCCTCCCCAGGTATCGAAGATCTGCACCGCCTGGGCACCGGCACGGATCTGAGCGTTCAGGTAATCAATCACCGAGTCTGCCAGAACGGTGAGCAGCTGGTGCATATCCTGCGGGCGGTTGTAGAGCATCTCTTTGGCGCGGGCGAAATCCCGGCTGGAACCGCCTTCGATCATGTAGGTGGCCAGAGTCCAGGGGCTGCCGGAGAAGCCGATCAGAGGCACGCGGCCATTCAGTTCACGGCGGATGGTGGTGACCGCATCGGTGACGTAGCTGAGGTCTTTCGCGGTATTTACCACTTCCAAAGCGGCGATATCGGCACTGGTACGCACGGGCTTCTTGAATTTGGGGCCTTCGCCTTCCTCAAAGTACAGCCCGAGGCCCATGGCGTCGGGGATGGTGAGGATGTCGGAGAACAGGATGGCAGCATCCAGGGGGTAGCGTTCCAGCGGTTGCAGGGTCACTTCGCAGGCCAGTTCGGTATTGCGGCACAGGTCCATAAAGGTACCGGCCTTGGCGCGGGTGGCGCGGTATTCGGGCAGGTAGCGACCGGCCTGACGCATCATCCACATGGGTGTGCGATCGACGGGCTGGCGCAGTAGGGCGCGGAGGAAACGGTCGTTTTGGAGGGGTGCGAACTGGGTATCAGACATGATCACAAGGGCTGGGTAAATGGCCGGCCATTGTACTCTCGAGGTCTCTTTTAGGACAGGGACTCGCCTGACTCGGGATTTATGTAGTTGATTGGGGCGAGCTATGGATCTGTATTTTGGCCCCGGTTTTGGGCATCCGTGGTACCCACTTGGGCAGGACGGTGGCGGCTTTGCTACCGGGTGCACCTACGCGGGACACGCCGTGAACCCTTCCCTGGGGGCTCGGCTGCGGCCGTCCAGGCCGCAGACGGTCCCGCGTAGGTGCACCCGCTATCAAAGCCTGCGCATCAGGCCGATGAGAAGTCCGGAACCATGGAGAACCCCGTCCGAGGTTCCGGCTCAGCACTGAAATACGATGAGAAGGCGCTGATGCCGGTAAACGTTTGCCAGACCTTCTAAAACAGGGACGTTTTAGAAGAGCCCCCATGGATGGGTTATCTGGGGGGCGCCTAGCTCGTGTCTGGCAAACGTTTACCGGCAGCAGTACCGCCACTGAGCCAACTAGCGGTACCACGGAGGCAAAATAAACGAGGAGATTAAACCTCGAGGAAGTCGAGAATACCTTCAGCAGCCTGGCGGCCTTCCCAGATAGCAGTAACAACGAGGTCAGAGCCGCGCACCATATCGCCACCGGCAAAGACTTTTTCGTTGGAAGTCTGGAATTTGTATTCCTGCTTCTCGGGCGCAACCACACCGCCCCAGTCCGCAACCTCGATATTGTGATCACCGAACCACTCAGCGGGGCTCGGGCGGAAGCCGAAGGCTACCAGTACGATATCTGCGGGGATGATTTCCTCGGAGCCGGGTACCACTTCCGGGCGGCGACGGCCGTTTTCATCGGGCTCGCCGAGCTTGGTGGTTACCACCTTAACGCCTTCCACCTTGCCGTCACCGACAATCTCAACCGGCTGGCGATTGAACAGGAAGCGTACGCCCTCTTCCTTCGCATTCGCCACCTCGCGGCGGGAACCCGGCATGTTCTCCTCGTCACGGCGGTAAGCGCAGGTCACGCGCTTGGCACCCTGACGGATGGAGGTACGGTTACAGTCCATCGCGGTGTCACCACCACCGAGGACCACAACACGCTTATCTTCCACCGAAATGAAATCTTCCGGGCTCTTTTCAAAGCCCAGATTGCGGTTCACATTGGCGACCAGGAACGGCAGTGCATCGTACACGCCCGGCAGGTCTTCACCCGGGAACCCACCTTTCATGTAGTTGTAGGTACCCATCGCCAGGAACACCGCATCGTAGTCGGCCATCAGCTGGTCAAAGGTGATGTCCTTGCCGATCTCGGTTTCCAGACAGAACTCCACGCCCATCTCGGTAAAGATCGCGCGACGCTGCTGCATCACGGATTTTTCCAGTTTGAACTCCGGAATACCGAAGGTCAGCAGGCCGCCGATTTCCGGGTACTTGTCGAATACCACCGGCTGTACACCATTGCGCACCAGCACGTCCGCACAGGCCAGGCCCGCGGGGCCGGCGCCGACCACGGCGACGCGTTTGTCGGTCTTCTTCACCGCGCTCAGGTCCGGGCGCCAGCCCAGGGCGAAGGCGGTATCGGTGATGTATTTCTCGGCGTTGCCGATGGTCACCGCACCGAAACCGTCGTTCAGGGTACAGGCCCCTTCACACAGACGGTCCTGCGGGCATACGCGGCCGCACACTTCCGGCAGGGAGTTGGTCTGGTGACTCAGCTCCGCCGCTTCCATGATGTTGCCTTCGCTGATCAGGCGCAGCCAGTTCGGAATGTAGTTGTGTACCGGGCACTTCCATTCGCAGTAAGGGTTACCGCAATCCAGGCAGCGGTGCGCCTGACTGGCCACCTGCTTCTGGGTGTACGGCTGGTAGATCTCCACGAACTGGTTGGTACGCGTGATGATGTCTTTCTTGGCGGGGTCCACTCGGCCCACGTCGACAAACTGGAAATCGTTGTTGAGACGCTGTGACATAAGTAAATATCCCCCTTATTCGCCGCGCTTGCGTACATCGGACAGCAGTCCGGCGAGGCTGGCGGCCTTCGGCTTCACCAACCAGAATTTGTTGAGGTAGTCGTCGAAGTTGTCCAGCAACTCCTCACCCCAGGCACTGCCGGTCTCGGCGACGAACTCCTCGATCACCTCGCGCAGGTGGCTCTGGTATTCTTCCAGGGCCTCGCTGCTGATACGGCGCAGCTCGATCAGCTCGTGGTTGCACTTGTCGAAGAAGTCCCGATCCATATCCAGCACGTAGGCAAAGCCACCGGTCATACCGGCACCGAAGTTGACGCCGGTCTTGCCCAGTACCGCGATCATGCCGCCGGTCATATATTCACAGCAGTGATCACCCGCACCCTCGACCACCGCGAAGGCGCCGGAGTTGCGCACGCCGAAACGCTCGCCTGCACAGCCGGAGGCGAACAGCTTGCCACCGGTAGCACCGTACAGACAGGTGTTGCCGACGATACTGGTTTCCTGAGAAGCGAATTCGCTACCCTGAGGCGGACGGATCACCAGCTTGCCGCCGGCCATACCCTTGCCCACATAGTCGTTGGCGTCGCCTTCCAGATACATTTCCAGACCACCGGCGTTCCACACACCGAAGGACTGACCGGCAACGCCGGTGAGGCGCAGCTTGATCGGCGCATCCGCCATGCCCTGGTTGCCGTGGCGCTTGGCGATCTCCCCGGACAGGCGCGCGCCAATGGAGCGGTCGCAGTTGGTCAGCTTGAAGCTGAATTCGCCACCGGCCAGGTTTTCGATCGCCGGTAGCGTTTCTTTCACCATGCGTTCCGCAAGCAGACCTTTGTCCCAGGGCTCGTTCTTGGCCTGCTGGCAGGTCTGGGGCTTGCTGTCGAGCAGCGCATCGGTATGCAGCAGCGGCGACAGGTCCAGAGTCTTCTGCTTGGCAGTGCGGCCTTCCAGAGTCTCCAGCAGGTCCACGCGGCCCACCAGTTCGTCCATGGTGCGCACACCCAGGCTCGCCATCCACTCGCGGGTTTCCTCGGCCACGAACTTGAAGAAGTTCATCGCCATTTCCACGGTGCCGATGTAATGCTCGTCGCGCAGGTCCTTGTTCTGGGTGGCGACGCCGGTGGCGCAGTTGTTCAGGTGACAGATGCGCAGGTATTTACAGCCCAGCGCCACCATGGGCGCGGTGCCGAAACCGAAGCTCTCGGCACCCAGCATGGCCGCCTTGACCACATCCAGTCCAGACTTCAGACCACCGTCGGTCTGCACCCGTACATTGCCGCGCAGGTCGTTGGCCCGCAGGGTCTGGTGGGTTTCCGCCAGGCCCAGCTCCCAGGGGGAACCGGCGTAGCGGATGGAGGTAATCGGGCTCGCCGCGGTACCGCCGTCGTAACCGGAGATGGTGATCAGGTCCGCGTAGGCCTTGGCCACACCCGCGGCAATGGTGCCGACACCGGGACGGGATACCAGTTTCACCGACACCAGCGCATCCGGATTAACCTGTTTCAGGTCGTAGATCAGCTGCGCCAGATCCTCAATGGAGTAGATATCGTGGTGCGGCGGTGGCGAGATCAGGGTCACGCCAGGCACGGAGTAGCGCAGGCGCGCGATCAGTTCGTTCACCTTGCCGCCGGGCAGCTGGCCGCCTTCACCGGGCTTGGCACCCTGGGCAACCTTGATTTGCAACACCTCGGCATTTACCAGATAGTGCGGGGTCACCCCAAAACGGCCGGAGGCGATCTGCTTGATCTTGGATACCTTGTCGGTACCGAAACGCACCGGGTCCTCACCACCTTCACCGCTGTTGGAGCGGCCACCCAGTCGGTTCATGGCCTGAGCCAATGCCTCGTGGGCTTCCGGCGACAGAGCGCCGAGGGACATGGCAGCGGAGTCGAAGCGGCGCAGGATATTTTCCGCGGGCTCCACTTCTTCCAAAGGAATCGGCTGTACGTCTTTTTTCAGACCCAGCAGGTCGCGCAGGGTGGCCACCGGGCGCTGGTTGATCAGGGTGGCGTAGTCGCGCCAGGCACCGTAATCGCCAGTGCGCACCGCTTCCTGCAGCGCCTTGACCACGTCCGGGTTGAACGCGTGGTATTCCTGGCCGTATACAAATTTGTGCAGACCGCCGGGGGAAACCTTCTTGCGCGGTTTCCACGCCAGTTGCGCGCGCGCGCGCATATCGTCTTCCAGTTCTTTAAAGCCGGCACCCAGAACCCGGGCGGGCGCTTCCGGGAAGCACAGGTCGATCACGTCCTGGGACAGGCCCACCAGTTCGTACAACAGCGCACCGCGGTAGGAGGCGATGGTGGAGATACCCATCTTCGACAGGATCTTCAGCAGGCCCTTGATAATGCCGTTGCGGTAATTCTTCTGCGCGGTGGCGGCGTCCAGCAGCAGCTCACCGGTTTCGATTAGGTGATTGATGATGCTGTAGGAGAAATACGGGTGTACCGCAGTGGCGCCCACGCCGATCAGGCACGCCAGCTGGTGCGAGTCGCGCGCGGTGGCGGTATCCACCACGATATTCGAGTCACAGCGCAGACCGTTGTGCACCAGGTGGTGGTGCACCGCACCGGTGGCCATCAGCGCGTCGATGGGCAGCTTGCCCTCTTCAATTTCGCGGTCCGACAGCACCACGATCACGGTACCGTCTTTGCGCACGGAATCCGCGACATCGCTGCACAGCTTTTCGATGGCGCTCTTCAGGTCCAGCTGCGCGGGATCGTAATTCAGGTCGAATACTTTCGCGGTGAACTCCTCGCGGCCGAGATCCAGCAGCGCGGTGTACTTCATGTGCGACAGTACCGGGGAGGACAGGATCACGCGGTCGGCGTGTTCGACGGTCTCCTCAAATACGGATTTTTCACGGCCCAGGCAGGTTTCCAGGGACATGACGATAGTTTCCCGCAGCGGGTCGATGGGCGGGTTGGTCACCTGTGCAAACTGCTGACGGAAGTAGTCGTACAGGCAGCGGTTACCCTCGGACAGCACCGCCATCGGCGTATCGTCGCCCATGGAACCCACGGCTTCCTGACCGGCTTCCGCCAGCGGGCGGATCACCTGGTCGCGCTCTTCCAGAGAGGAGCTGAACAGCTTCTGGTAAACCTTGAACTGCTCGAAAGAAAAATTGTTGTCCACCGGCGCCGTGACCAGAGTGGAACGAATACGGCGGGCCTTTTCCTTCAGCCACTTTTTATAAGGCTGGGCTTTTTTCAGCTCGCCATCCACCTCGGCGGTGTGGCGCAGTTCACCTTTCAGGGTATCTACAGACAAGATCTGGCCCGGACCGAGACGGCCCTTGGCAACCACGTCCGCGGGGTCGTACTGATAAGTACCCACCTCGGAAGCAACGGTGATGAAATCGTCTTTGGTAATCACCCAGCGGGACGGACGCAGGCCGTTGCGGTCCAGGGTACACACAGCGTGGCGGCCGTCGGTCAGTACCAGGCCGGCGGGGCCATCCCAGGGCTCCATATGCATGGAGTTGTATTCATAGAAGGCACGCAGATCCGAGTCCATGGTGTCCACGTTCTGCCACGCCGGCGGAACCAGCATGCGGATGGCGCGGTGCATATCGATGCCACCCACGGTGAGCAGTTCCAGCATATTATCCAGGCTGGAGGAGTCGGAACCCACGCGGTTCACCAGCGGTGTCAGCTCGGACAGCTCCGGCACCAGCTCGGTAATGAATTTGTTGGTACGCGCCACAGACCAGTTGCGGTTGCCGGTAATGGTGTTGATCTCACCGTTGTGCGCAAGCATGCGGAATGGCTGCGCCAGTGGCCAGCGCGGCATGGTGTTGGTGGAGAAGCGCTGGTGGAATACACAGATGGCGGTTTCCAGGCGCGGGTCTGCCAGATCCGGGAAAAACGCCGGCAGGTCCGCCGGCATCATCAGGCCTTTATAGGAAAGTACGGATGTGGAAAGGCTGCCGATATAAGTGGCGTCGGTGAGCTGCTGTTCGGCTTTACGGCGAGCAACAAACAGGCGCGCATTGAACTGCTGCTGCTCCAGTGCAGTCTCTGCGTTGTTGATCAGCAGGTGCTCGAAACGTGGCAGTGACTCCTTGGCAATAGGGCCCAGGCAATCTTCATTGGTGGGCACGACACGCCAACCCGCCACGCGCAGCCCCTGTTCATGCACCGCTGACTCGAGAATGTTTCGGGCGCCGGCGGCTTCCGCCTCGTCCAGCGGCAACATGATAGAGCCAACCGCGTACAGGTCGGTCAGGTCCTGGCCAAACTGCTCCTTGGCCACAGTGCGCAAAAAGCTGTCCGGCTTCTGCAGCAGAAGGCCGCAGCCGTCACCGGTTTTGCCATCGGCGGCAATACCACCGCGGTGAGTCATACAGGTCAGCGATTCGATCGCTGTCTGCAGTAACTTGTGACTGGTTTGGCCCTTCAGGTGGGCGATGAGTCCAAAGCCACAGTTATCTTTGAACTCATCCAATCGATACAGACCGCTACCCATAGAATTCCTCAAAGTGTTATCGCTACCCCCTACGCCCTGACGGCCCTGGATAATTCACAGTGGCCATCAGTTCACAGTCCATAGACTGCCCCTGGGGGTATATTTATCTACTCTCGAGCCAAAGGTGCCGCAGATTTCACTGAGATTTGTGTTCCCCAATGACAAAAAAAGCCCGCGTGAGGGGCTTGGGGTCGCCTGCACATTGCAAGCCTGCGTTTGTTGTTATCGGCTCCTATTCCCGGCTTTCACCGAGGGGGCGCGCAATATTACTCGCGCCCCCCTGCAATTGCAAGATTCGCCAGTTTTTTTCGCTGTTGGCAGCAGGTTTAACCGATTTATCTTCTTTTGCGACCACTTATCGTCAAAGAATCCTCAGGTTGGTAGTAAAACTACAAAACTGTCACCGAGCGCCGCAGGCGCGCAAAGCCTCCATCAGCTGCTCTTTGGGCGTATCGTCGATAATCTGCGCATCACCCAGCCCGTGAAGTAGTACCAAGCGTAATTTGCCATCCTGCACCTTTTTATCCACAGACATTGCCGTCAGATAGTCGTCGACAGCCATATCCTCAGGAGATTGTTGCGGCAAATTCGCCTGAGTTAGCAGGGTGCGCAGGCGTAAAACCTCATCTTCACCAATCCAGCCCCGCAGGCGCGACAGCTCCGCAGCCATCACCATACCGGCGGCCACCGCCTCGCCGTGCAACCATTTGCCGTAGCCCTGAACCGCTTCAATGGCGTGACCGAAGGTATGACCGAAATTGAGAATGGCACGGCGGCCGGATTCGCGCTCATCTTCGGCGACCACTGCCGCCTTGTCCTCACAGCTTCGCTTCACCGCGTAAGCGAGCGCTTCCGGATCCCGCGCCAATAACTTGTGCATATTCTGTTCCAGCCACTGGAAAAATGGCTTATCGCAGATCATGCCGTATTTGATGACCTCGGCGATGCCGGCTGAAAGTTCGCGATCGGGGAGCGTATTCAGGGTATCAATATCGATCAGCACCAGCTGCGGCTGATAGAAAGCACCGATCATATTTTTGCCGAGCGGGTGATTGACACCGGTCTTGCCTCCCACCGACGAATCCACCTGGGACAACAGGGTAGTAGGCACCTGCACGAAATCCACACCGCGCTGGTAGCAGGCGGCAGCAAAACCGCTCATATCGCCAACCACACCGCCGCCGAGGGCAACAATTGTGGTGGAGCGATCGTGGCGCTTTTCCAGCAGGGTATCAAACACCCGGTTCAGGGTATCCAGAGTCTTGAATGCCTCACCATCGGGTAGCTGGACCGAATCGACCTTGCCAAACCTCCTCAGCCCCTCGAGTATTTTTTCCAGATACAGCGGCGCAATGGTCTCGTTGGTGACGACGAGTACCTGTTTGCCGCGAATGGCCTGCTCAAAATAAGACGGGTTATCCAACAGCGCGGAACCAATCAGAATCGGATAGCTGCGCTCGCCCAGGTCGACATTCAGACGGTGCATGGTTACTCCCTAACGTGCACGGAATAAAAATAAGGGAATTCTAGAAGCAAGAAGAATTCGAGTCGGAAAACCGGGGTCAACCGGGGGCTTCGCCCTGCAAGCGGTCCGCGACCATTTGCGCAGCTTGCTTGGGGGTGCAGTGGTCGGTATCACATACCAGATCCGCAACTTCCGCGTAAAACGCCTCGCGCTGCTTGAGAATTTCGGCGAGCTTGGCCCGCGGATCATCCACTTGCAACAGTGGTCGATTACTGTTCTTGGAGGTGCGCTCGACCAGCTGATCGAGGCTGGCCCGGAGATAGACCACGTAACCCTGCCCTTTCAGCAGCGCCCGGTTTTCCGGCATCAGGACTATACCACCACCGGTGGCGACCACCTGCGTTTCGCCATTGCACAGATCCGCCAAAACCTCGCTCTCACGACGGCGGAAACCGGCCTCCCCTTCCACATCAAAGATCCAGGGAATATCGGCGCCGGTGCGGTCTTCAAGTACTTTATCCGAATCGGCAAAAGGCAGCCCGAGTTGGGCTGCCAGTAATTTGCCGATAGTGGACTTGCCGGCCCCCATGGGACCGACAAGGAAGATGGGTTGGGTAATCACTTGCTGAAGGAGAGGAACTCGTCCTGCATGATGCGCGGGGTGATAAAGATCAGCAGTTCGCGCTTGTCTTCCTGCTTGGTGGTGGTTTTGAACAGGTGGCCCAGGAAGGGAATATCACCAAGCACTGGCACCTTCACCTCACCTTCGATGGCTTGCGCCTCGAAAATACCACCGAGCACGATGGTTTCACCGTTAGCGACCAAGACTTTGGTCTGTAGCGAGTTCACATTTATTGCCGGAATCTGCGCCCCAGTAATCACGTTGGTGAACAACTCACCGACACTGTTCTGGTCGATATTCAGATTCATGATGATATTGTCATCCGGCGTGATCTGCGGGGTCACGTTCAGCAGCAACACCGCTTCTTTAAAGGTCACAGATGCCGCACCGGAGGACGTCGCTTCCAGGTAGGGAATTTCCACACCGGAGCGAATGCTCGCTTCCTGCTTGTCCCCGGTGACCACCTTGGGCTGGGACACGATTTCCGCTTTGCCCACATCTTCCAGTGCAGACAACTCCAGACCCAGCAGGAAGTCTTCCTTGAGGATGGCGTAGGCCACACTGCCTGCAGGATTACTAATACCTAAATCAACTAGCATGGGGCTATGCTCTGTCGCTGGAGCTGACAGATCCGGGCCATCACCATCCCCTTCTGAAATCAGCCCGATTTGACGACCAGAGCCAATACCAATACCGTCATCACCCACATTGTGGTCTTCCAGATAGCTCCAGCGCACGCCGAGACTTTTCTCAAAGTCGGTATTCGCCGTCACGATACGCGCTTCAATCATCACCTGACGAATCGGGATATCGATCGCACTGATCAGGTCGCGGAACTGGGCAATTTTCTCTTCGGTGTCAGTCAGGATAATGGTATTAGTGCGCTCATCGACAATAGCGCTGCCGCGGGATGACAGGATGCTGCGCCCGTCCTGCTGCTCCTGACCGCCAGCAAAGCTGCCCTGTCCAAAGCCGCCACCCTGGCCGCCCTGATTACCGGCAAACAGGGTAAACAGCTCACGGGCATCCGCATAACGGATCTGGATATACTCGGTGCGCAGCGGCGCCAGTTCTTCCAGCTGTTTACGGGTTTCCAGCTCACGGCGCTCGCGCTCGGCAATCTCTGCCGCCGGTGCCACCATGATCACGTTACCCTCCTGACGCTTATCCAGCCCTTTGGCCTTCAGGATCAGCTCCAGAGCCTGGTCCCAGGGGACGCCGTCCAGACGCAGAGTAATACGGCCCTGCACGGTATCACTGGCTACCAGATTGAGATCGGTAAAGTCTGCGATCAACTGCAGCACCGAACGCACTTCGATGTCCTGAAAATTCAAGGACAGCTTCTCGCCGGTAAACGCGAATTCTTTCTGCTTCTCGCGCACCTGTGCCACAGTGAGAGGCTTGACGCTAAGAACGTACTCGGTGTCTGCCTGATAGGCGAGATAATCGTACTCGCCATCGTGAGGGTCTACGGTGATTACGGTATTGCGACCGTCGTAATCGACGCTGATGGCATTCACCGGCGTAGCGAAGTCGGTTACATCCAGACGCTGGCGCAGGGATGGCGGCAACTCGGCACCAAGAAAGGTCAACACAATCTTGCCGCGGGTGCGCTCAACATCGATGTTCACCGCCGGATCGCTCAGACTGACGATGACCTTGCCTTCGCCACCCTCGCCGCGACGGAAGTCCACGTTGTCGATACCCACATTGCCCGCAGGCTTGAACTGGGCATTGCCGCCGATATTGGTGCTGCTATGTACCGGCGCGGTGGTAACCGCTGCGGTAGTCGCAGTATCGGCACCCACCTCCAGCACCACCTGATTGCCAACGCGCTCACTGGTGTACACCGGCAGCTCGTCCAGGTTCAGGATGAGGCGCGTACGGTCCTCACCGGACACAATCACCGCACTGCGCGCGGCGCCGATATCCATGCTGTATTTTTTCTGCGGCAGTACACTCTCGACGCCGGCAAAATCCATCACGATACGCGCGGGCTGTTCAATGGTGTAGCCGGTGGGCTCCGGAGGCACATCACTGAACGTGAGGCGCAGCTGCAGACGGCTTCCCGGCAGCTCGGAGAACTGGATGTCATTCAATTGGCTTGCCAGAGACGGCGCAGCCAGGGGCAGAATCATCAGGCCCAGCAGCAACGCTTTCGCGCGCGGCAGCCTATTGGCTCCCCATGCCAATACACTGGCGAGTTGCTTGGTGATCATTTTTAGTTGTCCTTGTCTTCCAAAGTCAGAGCCCGCGGCCGTTCTATCCAGCCGCCGGTGCCGTCCGGCACAATTTCCAATACATCAAGTTGTGACGATGAGGCGTTGACCACA
This sequence comes from Microbulbifer sp. ARAS458-1, assembly GCF_045348205.1. NCBI lineage: Bacteria > Pseudomonadati > Pseudomonadota > Gammaproteobacteria > Cellvibrionales > Microbulbiferaceae > Microbulbifer > Microbulbifer sp. ARAS458-1. The sequence continues at coordinate 443,046 of NZ_CP155838.1, forward strand.
CGCCCGTGATTTTTACCCATATAGTTGCCGATGGTGATGCGATGGATCCCCCCGTCGCCATCATTCACCAGTGCCCAAAGCTGTCCGCCCCGCGAGAGGGTACCAACCATAGACAATGCATCAAACGAGTATCGTTCCAGCAGTTCTTTCTGCCGATTCATATCCGGTGCCACATCCAGCTTGCGCCCCACAAGACGCTGATCCGCCTCCAGAACCGGACGGATGAACGGGCTGCGCATGGCGGCCGCGCTGTATACATAGGGGCTGTAAGGAGTAAATGTGGGAATCGGCTCGATCTGCCCCTTGGGCTTGTGCTTCACCGCCGCCATCTTCTGACGCAGATCACTGTGACTACCATCCAGACTACAGCCGGTCATCGCCAGCAGTGCCGCGGTCAGAGCGAAGTATTTTTTCATCCTTCTTCTCCCTGATCCTTATAGCGATAGGTTTTGGCGTTCACCACCATATTCAGTAGCGCCTTGCCATCCTTACTGGTGTTGATATCAAAATCGTGCAGAGTCACGATCCGCGGCATCCCCGCAATACCGGAAATAAACGCACCGAACTCGTGATAACCGCCCTGCACCTCAATGCGGATGGGCAGCTCCACGTAGAACTCACCTACCTGCTCCCCTTCCAGCGCCACCTTCTGGATGGTAAGGCCGCTACCGCGGCCGAATTCGTCGATATCTTCCAGCAGACCGGGCACTTCAGTGTCCTTGGGCAGCTGCTTGAGCAGTGCCCCGAAAGTCTCTTCCATTTCCGCCAGCTGTTCGCGATAGGCGTCCAGGTTGGCCGCCTCAAAAGACTTGCGCTCGAACTGGGCAAACAGCTCACGCTCTTTATTTGCGGCAAAGTCCAGCTGACCGTAGCGATCTTTGATCATGAAAAAATAGCCACCGCCAATAAGCGCCGCAGCAATAATAACCAGCAATGCGATTCGCCCGGCAAGCGGCCAGACACCGACCCGGGAGAAATCGATATCGTTGATATCCAGCTCATTGAGCTGTTTGAGAGTATCTTCAAGCGCCACGATTACGCTCCACTATTGGCGCCGTCAGCGCCCTCTTCTTTTTTGCGGCCGCTGACACTGACCGTCATTTCAAATGCGCTGGCCTGCTCACCAAATTCAGGCTTGGCTGTCACACCGGTGAGGTTCGGTGACTGAAACCACTCTGACTGGTCCAGGCTGCGCATAAACGAGGAAACCCGGTTATTGGATTCCGCAACGCCGGAGATCTGCAGGGTGCGGCCGGAACGCTTGAGGCTGGTCAACCACAGCCCCTCCGGCGCAGCGCGAACCATCTCATCGAAGTAGCGCACCGCCAGCGGACGGTTGCCCTGCAGCTCCTGAATCACGCGCATGCGGTCGATCAGCTCCTGACGACGCTTCTTCAGATCCTTGATCTCGCGGACCTGTTTGTTCAACGCAGTGATCTCGGTATTCAGCAGCTGATTGCGCTCATTCTGATTGGCAATCTGCGCATCCACCGTCTTCATCCACATAAATACCGAGAAGCCGGCAGCGATCACCACAAGCACCGCAACCTGCTGAAACTCTTTCTGCTTCTGTGCCCGGAATTCCTGGCGCCAGGGGAGTAGGTTAATTTTTGCCATTGATCAGAACTCCCTTTCGCGCATGGCGAGGCCGGCGGCGATCATCAGCGACGGCGCTTCACTCGCCAGCGCCTGACGGTTGACCCGGGATGCGACACTCATATCCCGGAAGGGATTGGCTACCAGCGTGGGCTTGTTTAGCTTTTCGCCCACCAGCTCGGCGAGCCCCTCCATCGCGGCAACGCCGCCACCCAACAGGATGTAATCGACGTCGCTGTAGGAGGTTGAGGAATAGAAAAATTGCAGCGAACGGGTCACCTGCTGGACCACCGCATCGCGGAAGGGCTCGAGCACTTCCGGGTAGTAGTCGTCCGGCAGACCGCTGCCACCCTGACGCTTGGCCAGCGTGGCTTCTTCAGCAGACAGGCCGTAGCGGCGCTGGATCTCATCGGTAAGCTGGCGGCCACCGAACAACTGCTCGCGGGTGTAGACCGTGCGCCCATCTACCATCACGGAGAGAGCACTCATGGTGGCGCCGATATCGATGACCGCAACCACCAGCTGCTCCTGGGCGGGGAACTGGTTATCCAGCAGGGTATAGGCGCGCTCGATAGCGTAGGCCTCTACGTCAACGACCCCCGGTTGCAGATCCGCTTCCGTCAGCGCAGAGATGCGCTGCTCCACATTCTCACTGCGGCAGGCTGCCAGCAACACCTCAACTTGCCCCTCACCCTTTTCGGACGGCCCCTGCACTTCAAAGTCCAGGTTGACCTCATCCAGCGGGTAGGGGATGTACTGATCCGCCTCCAGCGCGATCTGGGCTTCCAGCGCATCGTCAGAGAGGTCCGCAGGCATATCCAGGGTCTTGGTGATGACCGCAGAGCCGGAAACCGCCACCGCCGCCTGACGCAGCCGAGTCTTGGACCGGCGAACCACCTTGCGTATCGCCTCGGCAATCGCTCCCACGTCATTGATATTTTTATCCACCACCGCATTGGGTGGCAGAGGCTCGGTTGCATAGCTTTCCACGCGGTATTTTTCGCCACTGCGACTCAGTTCGAGCAACTTGACCGAGGTGGAGCTAATATCGAGCCCAAGCATGGCTTTCGGGCCCTTGTTGAGAAAAGGGAGCATCCCCATTTTTCTTATCTTTTCCGTGGGTTATGGAGGTTTGATGGTATAGCACTTTAAATTACCGTCGCAACCGCCTTTTGCATAGGTATCAGTGCACATTATTCGTATAATTGTCGAACAGTGCCGATAATTTTGATCAAGACGTATACAGAAGCATTTCAATGACCGAAAAAGCCCGCAACCGCCTGCTGTCTCTGCTGTGGCTGGCTCTGGCCGGCGCCGCCGCCGGTGCCATGGCGTTTTCCAGCATCTACCTGTACCTGAAACCGGGCCTGCCCTCGGTCGAGAGTCTGCGCGATATCCGCCTGCAGACCCCGCTGCGGATCTATTCGCGGGACATGAAACTTATCGGCGAATTCGGCGAGAAGCGCCGAAGCCCCATCACCATCGAACAGACTCCGGACATGTTCATCAAGGCCATTCTGGCCGCGGAGGACGATGGCTTCTACTCCCACAGCGGGGTTTCCATCAAAGGTCTGATGCGCGCGGTACGTCAGCTGGTGGCCAGTGGCTCAATCCAGTCCGGCGGCAGTACGCTGACCATGCAGGTGGCGCGAAATTTCTTTTTGAGCCGCGAACAGCGCTTTATCCGCAAGTTCAACGAGATTCTGCTGTCCCTGCAGATAGAGCAGGAACTCAGCAAAGACGAAATTCTCGCCCTCTACATCAACAAAATTTTCCTCGGTAATCGCGCCTACGGCTTCCAGGCGGCCGCTCACGTCTATTACGGCAAGGACATCAACGAGCTGAACCTTGCCCAATGGGCAATGATGGCGGGCCTCCCCAAGGCACCTTCCACCTACAATCCGATCGCCAATCCATCCCGGGCGCTGGTGCGTCGCAACTGGATTCTGAAACGCATGCTGGACCTGGGTCACATCGACCAGGACGAATATAAGAACTCGATTACCGCACCGGTCACCGCCCGCTATCATGGCCGCGACCTGGACCTCAGCGCCCCCTATGTGGCTGAAATGGCGCGCAAGGAGGCGGTGGACCTGTTTGGCGATGCCGCCTACACCGACGGCTATCAGGTCATTACCACCGTCGACAGCAAGTTACAGGACGCAGCCCGCAAAGCCCTGCAACACGGCCTCGAAACCTACGATGGCCGCCACGGTTATCGCGGTCCGGAGCAGCGCCTGGATACGGAGCTGTTGGCGGACAACGATCAGCTGGTGGACCTGCTGCAGGAAATCCCGGTACTCGGCGGCCTGCAACCAGCGGTGGTGACCGCGGTAAACCCACAAAGCCTCAGGGTGCAGCTGCGTGACCGCCGGGTGGTCGAGATTCCCTGGGAGAATGGGCTTAGCAGTATCCGCCCCTATATTTCCGAGAATGCCCGCGGCGCGCGCCTCAAGTCCGCCGACGAGATGTTCGCACCCGGTGACGTAGTGCGCCTGCGCCGGGTACTGATCAGTGCGGAGCAGGTGGCAGAAGAACAGAAGTCTGCCCGCGAGGCCGAGCTGGCATCCGCCGCAGACCAGCTGGCAAACACCGAGGTGACCGAAGACCCGTTCTCCAGTCCAGAAGGCCTTGACGAGGAAGAGGCACAGGAGCAGCCCCAGGCGCGGGAAGAGTGGCACCTCGCCCAGGTCCCAGAGGCGCAGGGTGCGCTGGTATCCCTGGAGCCGGAAGACGGTGCCATTCGCGCGCTGGTGGGGGGCTACGATTTCCGTCAAAGCCACTTCAATCGTGTGACCCAGGCCGCGCGCCAACCGGGCTCCAGCTTTAAGCCGTTCATCTACTCGGCGGCGCTTGAGAACGGTTATACCGCCGCCAGTATCATCAATGATGCCCCGATTATCTTCGAGCAGACCAACCTGGAAGATGTGTGGCGCCCGGAAAACGATGGCGGCACCTTCCTCGGCCCGACCCGCCTGCGCAAGGCGCTGTATATGTCGCGCAACATGGTCTCGATTCGCCTGCTGCAGTCCCTCGGGCTGGATCGTGCACTGGCATTCGCCGAAGGCTTCGGTTTCGAGCGCGCTAAACTGGCACGCAACCTGTCTATCGCTCTCGGCAGCTCCGCACTGACACCGCTGGAAATGGTGCGTGGCTACGCCGCCTTCGCCAATGGCGGCTTCCGAGTGGAGCCCTACCTGCTGGATCAGGTTCTGGACGTACACGGGGATACGGTCTATCAGGCACTACCGTTGACCGTGTGCCGGGACTGCCCGGAGATGGGCGAGGACCGCGGCCCGGCGCCAGAACCCATTGACCTGCAGTCGGTGCAGCATGAAGCCGTTGCCAACGCCCATGAAGAAGAGCCACTGGAGCTACGCACTCTGCCCGTAGCCCCCCTCAGTGCCGACGAGCAGGCGCGCCCGCGCGCGCCCCGCGCCATGTCTGCGGAAACCGCCTTTATCATGGATTCCATGCTGAAAGACGTGGTCAAGCGCGGCACCGGCCGCAAGGCGCTGGCGATGAACCGGGGTGATATCGCCGGTAAGACCGGTACCACCAATGGCCCTCGCGACTCCTGGTTCTCCGGCTACAGTCCGCACCTGGCCACCAGTGCGTGGGTCGGCTTTGATGCCAACACCCCCCTCGGACGCAATGAATATGGCGGCACCGCGGCGCTACCGATCTGGATCGACTTTATGACCGTCGCCCTGGACGGCTTGCCGGAGCGCCACCTGCCACAACCGGACGGCATAGTGACCATGCGCATCAACCCGCGCACCGGGTTGCGCACTTCCCGCGGTGGTATTTTTGAGATTTTCCGCGCCGATCGGGTACCCGGCCGCGAGACCTACAGCAACTATCCATCGATCTACTCCGACAGCCCGGATACGCCGGACAGCAGCAATGAGCAGGCGCAGGAATCTCTGCCGGAAGAGCTGTTCTAATTCAGCGTTGTCCCATAAACAAAAACGCCGCCCCTGAGGGCGGCGTTTTTGTTTATGGTGTTTGGGGCCGTGGTCAGCGGGAGCTGCGGTACGCGAGACAGGCCTCTTCCATGGTCCCCAGATCCGGGATCACCGCCGCCTCCCCGGAAAGGGCCACGTGCATCAATTCACCCATGGCGCATGCGCCTTCACGACCGGCAAGCTCTTCAGGTGTCACCCGCACCAATCGTGGCGTCCCCTGAAGCACAACCGCAAAAAACGGCAGATCACCATCGGGATTGCCACTGCTCAGTACCGCGATACGGCAGTTACTGCGCAGAGTCGGCATGGCGTTACCACGCATCACCTCAAAAGAAACCAGTGGCAGACGCAACTCGCGCCAGTGCAACTCCCCCATATACCAGTCCGGCGCGTCAAATGCCGAAACCGGGCTTTGCAGCGCGATAATTTCCGACAGAGTATCCACCGGCACCAGCAGCTGGCCGTCGGCCAGTGGCAACAGCAGACTGCTGACTTCCTGGGGCATTTCGGTGGTTGGCAGGGCTTCTATGCCATTTCCGCTCATGCTGTGTGCTCTCCGCCGCTTGCTGGCGTCTCGATGTTGTTGTTACCCATTGCCATCACGCGTCTGACTCCGCGAGGGTGAAATCATGGATGGCTTCCAGCAATACCTCTTCCTGGTAGGGCTTACCGAGGTAGTGGTTGACCCCGAGCGACAGCGCGTGATCGCGGTGCTTCTTACCGGTTCGTGAGGTGATCATGATGATCGGGATATCCCGCAGCCGGCTACTGGAGCGAATATTCCGCGCCACCTCGAAGCCGTCCATGCGCGGCATTTCGATGTCCAGCAGCATCACATCCGGAATCACGTCCTGCAGCTGGATAATGGCGTCCTGACCATCTTTGGCGGTGATCACGCGGAAACCTTCCCGCTCGAGGAAGCGCGTAGTCACCTTGCGTACGGTAACCGAATCATCCACCACCATAACCAGTTTCTGGGCTTCCGGTTCCTCGCGCGTGCTGACCTCCGGCATCTCCTGCAGCAATGGCGTTTCTGGACGCGCCAGCAGCGCCGAGTGTTTGCGCAGCAATGCGTGGGCATCCAGGATCACAACCACCGTACCGTCACCGGTAACCGTAGCACCGGAGACCCCCTGTACCGTCGCAAACTGGGGCCCGAGGCTCTTCACTACGATCTCGCGACTGCCCATGATGGCATCCACCTGAAGTGCCATCGCCGTATTGTCGGAGCGCACCAGCAGCACCGGCATCTGCATATCCTCCACCGCCAGCCGTGGCTGGGCCGAAGACTGCAGCAGGCTGCCGAAGTAGTTCACCTGATAGGGCTCGCCGGCGTATTCAAAACGTGCTTCCGGGGAGCGGTAATAGTGCTCCAGCTCGAACGGGCTCAGGCGCACAATACCCTCAATGGTATTCAGTGGCAGGGCGAACAGATCGTCTCCCACCCGTACCATCAACGCGCGGTTTACCGACACCGTGAATGGCAGGCGCACCACAAATTCCGTACCCGCACCGGCCTGGGAATCAATGGAAACGGAGCCGCCGATCTGCTTGATCTCCGCAGATACCACGTCCATTCCCACACCACGACCGGAAATCTGCGTTACCTGGTCGGCGGTACTGAAGCCCGCCTGCAGAATAAACTGCATGATTTCGCTGTTGGACAGTTCCGCGTCCGGGCGCATCAAGCCGCTTTCGATGGCCTTCTCGCGTACGCGCATCAGGTTGATACCGGCACCATCATCACTGATGGTCAGTACTACCTCACTGCCTTCCCGCGCCACAGCCACGGCGATGCGGCCACGCTCGGGTTTACCCGCTTCGCGACGTTTTTCCGGGGACTCAATACCGTGGTCCACCGCATTCCGCAGCATATGCTCCAACGGCGCAACCATGCGCTCCAGCATGGAGCGATCCAGTTCGCCCTCCACGTTGGAGAACACCAGGTCCACCTGCTTGCCAAGCTCCGCACTGACCTGACGCACGATACGGCGCAGTCGCGGCACCAGTCGGGAGAAAGGAACCATGCGGCTGCGCATCAGGCCTTCCTGCAGCTCGGTATTTACCCGCGATTGCTGCAGCAACAATGTTTCGGTATCCCGAGCCTTATTGCCCAGAGTCTGTCGCAGCTCCAGCAAGTCCGATGTGGACTCCAGCAGGGAGCGGGACAGCTGCTGGAAAGACGAATAGCGGTCCATCTCCAGCGGGTCAAAGTCCACATCCTGTTCCGCCAGCTGTTCCTGGCGGAACTGGATCTGTGCTTCGGTTTCCTTGTCGAGACGGCGCAGCTGCTCGTTCAAACGGGACAGGGTAGAGTCCATCTCGTCCAGCGCCAGTCCGAATTCACTCACCTGCTCTTCCAGTCGACCACGGGAAATCGAGGTCTCACCGGCCAGGTTTACCAGCTCTTCCAGCAACTCCGATGCAACCCGGACCATTTCCTGGGGCTGATTGCGCGGCTGGCCGCCGTCGCGGTCGGAAACGTTTTTTCCCTTGCGTATAAACGGCAGAACATTGCTGTTGTCGGCAGCGGGGATAACTTCCGCAGGCGCTTGGGGCTCCGGCTCGGTCGGCGCGGGCGGCTGCGCTTCCACGTCGGCCTGTACAATCTCCTCGACCACAGGCATATCGAGAGCAATCCCTTCTGTCGCCGGTGTCGAATCTGCGGGCGCACTTACGTCGGTTGCCGCCACATCCGCCCACTGAGTTTCCAGTAATGCACAGAAGGCCGGCAATTCATCACCGCCCATCCAGGCGCGCACGGTTTCGACACCTGCAGCCATGCGGTCGTAAATACCGTGAGCATCGGCGAAGAAGGAACTCGACGGAGCGCTTCCGCTCTGCATGTTTTCGATATCGGTTTCAAAGCGGTGTGCCACCTCACCCAGGCCCATCAGAGCCGCCATACGCGCACCACCCTTGAAGGTGTGCAGCACGCGTTTCAGCGCCTCGGGCATGGCATGGTCATCGGGCGCCTGCTCCCAGTTCTGGATCAGCTCTTCCAGCTCGTCGATCAGGTCCACCGCCTCTTCCAGGAACACCTCGACCACATCCGGGTCGATGTCCGCGAGCAGTGCACGCTGCACATCGCTGATGTCATCGTCAGACAATGTCACAGGGGCGCCGGCAGCCACTGGGGTGGCAGCTGGCGCCTCGCGGTGCTGCGCAGGCTCTTCAGGCGCCGGGGCGACGGTCTCGATATTTGTGGCCGATTCGACAGCTGGCATTGCGGGCGCCAGTTCTGCCTCCTCGCTAACGGTATTGGTGGCGGAGAGCTCTGCCTCCAGCCATTCGACGGTGAGCTCCGGCTCGTCGTCCACTTCTGCATTGATGCCAGGGGCGATTTCTTCCGCGGGCTCTGAAACCGCAGGCGCTGTCTGCTCTGTCTCGCCGGCCATATCGCCAAAGCCGTCGCTATCGCCGCCAGATAGTGCGGTAACCTGATCCGCCGCAGTCTCCTCGGCAACCAGGTCATCGAACCCAAGACCCGCCAGCACGCCGTCCTCGACGCCCGCATCTGCAACTTCGGCAACCGGCTCCGCGGAGACCTCTTCCACATCGGCGAAGCTGAACTCGCTGCTGTCGATACCGTATTCGGACAGGTCGATATCTTCGTCATCGACACTGTCATCACCCTGAGCCAGTGTGCGCAGGGCTTCGCCGACGGCATCACTGACCTGAGGCAGATCCGTAGATGCAGCGACCGCATCCACAAGATCCAGGAGTTCGTTGTGGCCCTGCTCCAGTGCCGCCCACAAGGCGGGCTCCTCTTCCAGGTGACCGTCAATCACCTGGCGATAGACCGCCAATAACAACTGAGACAATTCCTGCAGCGTCGGCAGTTGCGCCTGACCGGCGGCCTGCTGCAGCACATCCAGCTCTTCCGCAACCGGCAATAAAATGGATTTATCACCCGGATGTGCACGCCACTGGTTCAGCATCTGGTCGGCATCCAGCAGCACTTTCATGCCGTCGGCCATAATGACCGCCAGCAGCTGAGGATCTACCGCTTTTGGTTCATTGGCCTCGCGCTCACGGATCAGATGGCCAACCGCGCGCTCCTGCAGTTCGGCTACGCGCGCCAGAAACTGATCACTGCGCTCGACGCTCAGGGGCTCATTGCGATAGATCTGCTGGAGAACCGCGTGAACATAGCTGGCACCATCGGCGATCAGGTCATAGATATCGCTGTCGATAGCGACCTGATAGGTGCGTAGTTCCTTGGCAAAACGCTCCAGCGGCGCCATCAGCTCGGCCACCTGAGTGACTTCCGCCATATGCGCGGAGCCTTTTAGGGTGTGCAGGGCGCGGTGCAGCGGGTCCGATGGAACACCGTAGACGGGAGCAAGCCGGTCCATCTCTGCGAGGAATTCGGCCACGGTAGCCAGGTGGGTTTCCGCTTCCTGTGCGAAGATTTCCCACAACTGCGCATTGTCATCTGCATCGACCAGGCTTTCGTCCGCAGTATATTCCGCCGGCGCGGCGGCCTCGGCGGGCGCAGACTGCGCGAGAGCATCGGGTACTTCGCCGTGAGAAAGCTGTTTCGCCCAGCCTTCCAGCTCCACGGTACGCGCGGGGTCAGGATCACCTGTGCGAGTGCGGAAGCCATCGATCATCGACGGCAACTTCGCCAGCACCTGCTCAATCAGCAGCACGTGCGCACGCACCGGAGAGACGGTTTCGTCCAGTACCCGGTTGAGCATATTTTCCACCGCCCAGGCTAGCTCACCCACTTCCAGTGCTTCGACCATACGGCCAGAGCCTTTGAGGGTGTGAAAGCCACGACGGAATTCCACCAGCGCATCGCGATCAGCGAAATTCGAGGCCCACTGCGGGAAATAGTGATTGATGGTCTCCAGGACCTCGCCAGCCTCCTCGAGGAATATCTCCACGATTTCGTCGTCGATGATACTGGTGTCGTCATCTTCCTCGAGAACCGCTGGGGTTACCGCCGCAGTCGAAATTTCTTCGCTGGGGGATGCGGGCTCTTCGGAGACAGCTTCGCTGGTACCTGCTGCATCTTCCGCAAACCAGCTCTCCTCGATAAGCGAGGGCTCTTCCGCAGCACTATCCGCCACAGGCTGAGTGGTTATCTCGGCAACCGGCTCTTCAGGGGAAGCCTCAACGGGCTTTTCGGAATCCGTTAGAGAGAGACCGGCCAGCGGATCGGCAGGCTCTATGGGAGCAGGGCTATCGCTCTCCTCATCGAGATCAAGCGTAAACTCAAAACTGTCCAGCGCCTGCTGTTCTTCTTCCACCTCTGCAACGGGCGCCTGCTGCTCAGATTCCTCAAACAGCTCGATGCCGTCCAGAGCATCGGTAGTATCAAACTCAGTGGCGGTAGTGGGCGAGCTCTCTTCTTGTGCGGTCGATTCCAGCGCACCCTCGCCATTGGCCACCGCATAGCCCAGTGTCGCGACACTTTCTTCCGCCAATGCAAGCAGCATATCGGCATCTTCGATGCCATCGGCGCGACGCTCGAGGTAATACTCGACACTGGTCACTGCGTCCGCCAGGGTATCCAGCAGTTTCCAGTCGGGCTGATCACCGGCATTGATCAGCCGCTCTTCAATGTAATTACGGCAGGCGCCGACAATCTCACCGGCGCGCTGATAGCCCACCATATCCAGGCCGCCGCAGACTTCCTGCAATCGCTTGGGTACCTGCGACAGGTGACCGGCATCCCAGTGGCTGGCGATATACTCGACCACTGCTTCCTTGACGGTCTCGAGACCGATGCGCGCTTCACGGAGCACCTGCTCGGTGGCTTCGCCCATCAGCGGCGATTCACTGTCGATCTTGCGATCCCGTTCGGCCGCAGCGGCCAGCCCGGAGTCCAGCTGAACCAGTTCGGCAGCGGCCTGCATCAGCAGGTCATCCGGCGCCTCGCTGCGGGACGCATCGCGGAGGTATTCGTAAATACTGCGCGCACGGGTGCGCTGGTTTTCCAGGCCAAGCACGCCGAGGGTATCGGCGATACGCTTGGCAACGACCGCCGTGTCAGACAGCGGCGCCCGCTCACTGGTACTGATACTGGGATCGAGGGACTCGCGCACACTGGCAAGCTCTTCACGCAGAGCAGTGACGGCGGTGCCCATGGCTTCCGGCCCCATGGCCAGAGCATCTTCGGTATCAGGTCGCGGCGTACCCGGCACCGCCTGATCGAGGGCGTATTTCTGATACAGCGCAGTGGTGCGCGGCCCATTGGGTCCACACAGGTACACATAGAACAGCAGATTGCGAATCAGGTCGCGATCCGGGCGCGCATCCAGCACCCGCGCACCCTGGCCAGAAAGCAGACGGAATTCCACATCGATACGGCGCAGCAACTGGCGCAAGGCGGGCAATACATTGACGCGATGATCGGCAATCCCCTCGAGCAGCCCCTGCAGAATTTCCCACAGGTGCTGACGCTGGCTGCCGCTGTACAACAGCGCCATTTTTTCGCTGACCTTGTTCAGGTAAGCGAGACTTTCACCACTGTTTACATCCCGAATCAGCGAGGCGGCCGCCACGTGGTACATCTTGCGCAGCTTGCCCACCAGCTCCTGCAGCTTGGCGTTGTTGGCGAGCAGGGGCTGACGATTTCCACTGGCGTGTTCCAGTGCAGACAGATCCGGCGCAAACAGAGCGCCTTCCGTAATCAGTCGCTCGCGGCGAACCGCGCGCAGATCGTTCAATAGGGGAAGCAACAACACCGCATTATCGCGACGCTGGAAAGCAATTTTTTCGAGGTAGAGGGGGAGTTCCAGCAACGCGCGCATGAGAAATTCGCGCGTTTCATCGCTGTTTTCCACTTCGCCGCTTGCGAGGGCGTGAACCAGCTGCTCCATTTCTTCGGCGAGCATGGCGGCGCCAGTGAGCTCAGCCATATGCAGACTGCCGTGCACCTGGTGGATCAGGTTGAGGCAGTTTTTCAGCAGGTTGTCCGCATCATTACCTGCGGCACCGCTGGTGGCATCCGACGAAGAGGAATCCGAGGCAAAAGTTTCCAACTGCTGGCGCGCCTGGGCCAACGTTTCGTTGATTTCACCAATCAGCCAGTCCAGGGCCACAAAGTTGGGATTGTCGTGACGCACGCCAAGTCCTCAGTAATTCAGTTTGCCCGCCCACGAGCCACGACCGCGCTGACCGCCGCCGGTGGGCTGCTTTTCATTCCCACTACGCACCTGCCGGTAAACCACTCACCGACAGGCGTTGAGAATGCCCGCTATTTGTCGTTATGAATATCTGCGGTAAATCAGGCCATCGCCCGCTCTTCGCGCTCTTCGTTAGACAACGCAGCCAAGCTGTCTTCTTCAGCCGCCACACTTTCCACGGTTTCGTCTTCCAGCATTGGGAACTCTTCGGAAAGGTCCGCCAGATCGCCATCGTACAGTTCGCTTTCGGTTTCCACATCGTCTTCCTGCGGCAGCTTGAAGCCGGCAACGGAGTCGCGCAGTGCGGAAGCGGTCTGTGCCAGGTTACCAATGGACTGTGCGGTAGCCTGGGTACCCGCAGAAGTCTGCGAGGTAATTTCCTGAATCACGTTCATCGTGTTGGAAATGTGACCCGCGGAAGAGGCCTGCTGGCGTGCCGCGTTAGAAATGTTCTGAATCAAGGATGCGAGGTTGGTGGATACCGTCTCGATCTCTTCCAGTGCAACACCCGCGTCCTGAGCAAGGCGGGCACCGCGCACTACCTCGGTGGTGGTGGACTCCATCGAAACTACCGCTTCGTTGGTATCCGACTGAATCGCTTTTACCAGGCCTTCAATCTGCTTGGTTGCCGCTGCGGAACGTTCTGCGAGGCGCTGTACCTCGTCCGCAACCACCGCGAAGCCCCGGCCTGCGTCACCGGCCATGGAGGCCTGGATCGCAGCGTTAAGTGCCAGAATGTTGGTCTGGTCGGCAATGTCGTTAATCAGGCTTACGATGTCACCAATCTCCTGGGAGGATTCACCCAGTCGCTTGATTCGCTTGGAAGTGTCCTGAATCTGTTCGCGGATCGTGTCCATGCCCTTGATGGTGTTCTGTACCACCTTGGCACCGTTGCTCGCGATCTGTACCGAGCGTTCTGCTACCTGGGCAGATTCCGCGGCGTTCGCAGATACCTGGTCAATGGTCACGGCCATTTCGTTGACCGCCGCAGATGCCCCGGCAATTTCCTGCGCCTGGTGCTCAGAGGCCTCGGCCAGATGCAGAGCGGTCTGCTGGGTTTCCTGGGACAGGGAAGACACTTCCTGTGCCGCGCCGTTGATTCGGCTTACCAGTACCCGCAGCTGGTCAATGGTGTAGTTGATGGAGTCCGCGATCGCACCGGTGAAGGCCTCGGTTACCGTCGCGGAGGTTGTCAGGTCACCATCTGCAAGGTCGGCCAGCTCGTCCAGCAGCTGCATAATCGCCTGCTGGTTACGCTCGTTGGTTTCGGTCTCTTCCCGCAGGTTACGGCGGGTACCGGAGAATGCGGTAACCATCATGCCGAAGATCAACAGTACGAAAATAGCGGCAACGATGGCGATGGTCTGGTTGTTTGGCTGACGCTCACTGGACAGGCCGCTGATGCGGTCATTCAGTGTCGACAGAGCTTCCAGCAGCTGCGGAGAAGATATGGAGATACCATCCGCTGCCTGACGGGTAGCAAACAGTGCCGGAGTCGCTTCGAAGATTTCCCGTACGGAGGAACTTACGAATTCGAACAGCTCGGTAATTTCTTCCAGGGACTCACGGGCCTCACTGTCGGTTACGCGGGAGATACCCATCACCACGTCACCGCCTTTCATACCCTCTACCACTTTACCGAACAGGCTGGCATCGGTATTAAACTGGTCTGCTGCGGCTTCCGCGTCGTCACCGCCCTGCAGCATCTTATCGATGTTCCGGCCGATACGCTCCGCACGCCACACCTGCAGCTGGGCCTGCTCTACCTGGTTCGCCGGGGCGTTGTTGGAGAGCAGGATTTCCACGATGTTGTTGTGCTCCGCCTGCAATTCCGGCAGCGAGTCATTCAGGGTACTCGCCACGTCGTTCAGGAAGATAATGGAATCCTTGTTACCGATAATGGTGTCGGCCTGTTCGCGCATCTGGCGCCAGACCTGGCCATACACCGCCAGCTCCTCTTCCAGCGCACGGCGGCTGCCCGGGTCCATGCCCTGCAACTCGCTCCAGGTAGCCGCCATCTGGTTCACCACCTGTTCAAGGTCAGCGAACGCCTGCTCGTCACCCGCGGTGGCCGCCGGTGCGTAAGACACCATCTGATAGGACAGTGCACGCAGTTCCGCTACGTCTTCCAGGTACTGCTGATCCCGATCAGCGTGGCTCTGCACCAAATAGATGCTGACAATCAGCCCCGCCAGTGTGGCGAGTACCAAGAAACCCATAAACAGCGCGGCAGGGTTACTGCGCAGCGCGGAGAATGAACTCTGGGAGCCTGTTTTCATAATTTACTCCTGGCGGACCTGTCCCTCAGGCCAATTCTTGTTATCACCACTGTTGAGGCACTGCGGCCTCAGATCCCCGTCTGCCCACTGGGTGGGCACCCCCAAACCGGCGACTGCCGACTACGGTTGCGCCCGGCATCCGCGCAAGCCCAACGGACAATCGCGTTACCGGACACTGGTTTGACGCACAAAGCGCGCCTCCCCTCAGCGGCCCGCCGAGGCAGGCCGGCGCGGACTGAGGAGCCCACGCCTGAACGCAGAATGCCGCAGCTCAGTGAGCCGCGGCATCCGCAAATTGAAAATCGTGAATCAACGCCTGCAGATCGAACACCAGCCAGCGATCCTGCTGCAGCACAAACTGACCACCCACCATCGGCGCGAACGGCTCCGACAGATCCGACGGCGGCATCTGGCCGTACTCCAACGCCAAATGCTGCATCCCGTGCAGTTCATCGACGATCAGACCGGCATAGATTTTTTCGTGTTCCAGCACCAGCACCCGGCGACGCTGACGCGGGCTGACAAGGTGCCCACCGAAGAATGCCGCCATATCAAACAGCGGCAGCAACCGGCCGCGCACATTGGCGACACCGCGCACCCAGGGCTGACAGCCTGGAACAAAGGTGTACTGGGGCACTTCAAGCAGTTCCACCACGTCTTCCATGGCGGCCACGAATCGATGCCCCAGCAAAGAGAATCCAATCCCCGTCCAGTAAGGTTTGACTTCCTGACGGGCAGGCAGCCCCTTAGCCTGCGCCTTGGCGCGCTTGGCTATATCGACGAGTGCGAGGTAGGGGGTTAGTGTCGGTTGCACAGAGACTCAACGTCGGCCTCAGGCCAACACCTCCTCGATGGTTCCCAGCAGCTTGCCTTCATCGACAGGCTTGGTCAGGTAAGCGCGCGCGCCCTGGCGCATGCCCCACACACGATCGGTATCCTGATCCTTAGTGGTTACAATCACAATCGGAATGCCCGCTGTCTGGTCGCCCTTGCTCAGCTGGCGAGTCGCCTGAAAGCCGTTCAGGCCCGGCATAACGATGTCCATCAAAATGACGTCGGGACGCTGTTCGCGCGCCACATCCACGCCATTTTCGCCATTGGTGGCGGTAATAACAGCGTGACCATTCTTCTCCAGAATGGTGGTCAGCTTGTGGGTTTCGGTTGGTGAATCATCGACGATTAGCACTCTGGCCATCTTGTCCCCCGAGATAGTGTTGTCCACTCCGGCCATCGCAATTTCGCCGGGTGAATGTTGTCGGCACCGATCGCCCCTCACTGGGAAGCGCGACCTTACGCTTTGTTATACGTTACGTTGCTGCGGCTGTGACGGCGTACGGCAATTCTGCACCACCCACCCCAATCAGAGGCGGCACGCGCATTCAGCCACGCAGGACGCCATAGTCTACGCCATTTTTGCCACGGGTTTCACGCCCAGCTTGAGAACTTATTCTCAGGCGGCGTGATGCGGCTTGGCGTGAGCGGAAATAGCGCCAAGCAATTCACTCTTGCTGAACGGCTTGGTCAGATATTGATCGCAGCCAACCACGCGCCCCTTGGCTTTATCGAACAGGCCGTCCTTACTGGACAGCATGACCACCGGCGTACTGCGGAACTCGCTGTTGTTCTTGATCAGTGCACAGGTCTGATAGCCGTCGAGACGCGGCATCATGATGTCTACAAAAATGATATCCGGACGCGAATCGGCAATTTTTGCCAGGGCGTCGAATCCATCGGTGGCAGTCACCACCGCGCAACCCGCTTTCTGCAATAGCGTTTCCGCGGTGCGACGAATGGTTTTACTGTCGTCGATCACCATCACGGTGAGACTTTCCCAGTTGAGCTCCATAGTGTGTTCCCAAATCCCCTTTTACTTATTTTCAGGCTTACCGGCAAAATGCGCCGGGCCTGTCTGTGCAACCTCATTACGGGGTCCGATCGTCGCTGCGGATAGCCACCTGGGGCGGGTTTCGAGCCATCTCACAAACCCGGTGACCGGCGGGCGCAGATCAGATGCAAACTTGTATCACAGATACCAGAGTGAATCTAGCGACGTACAAGCCGGGCTGCACCCAATGGTCATTTTGTGAGCGGTGCCGCACTTTGTTGGACGCGCGTTTTCAAACCGCATCTTGCGAAGCGGGTCGCAGCCTCTTACCTTACCCACTTTGCGCAGGCCCCAGGCCCGCCGCCCCACCCGGCACAGATCCGAATCAACATTCAGAGTTACGGAAATCCTATGAGCCAGACTCTCGGCGTGGTCATGGACCCCATCGCCAATATCAGCTTCAAGAAAGACACCACCCTGGCGCTACTACTGGCGGCTCAGCGCGCCGGGTTTGACTTACACTACTTTTTGCAGAGCGACCTCTATCTGGATGGCGGTACCCCCATGGGGAATGGCGCACCCCTACAGGTATTCGACGACCCGCAAAACTGGTTCACGCTGGGCGAACGCGCCCCGGTGAGCCTGGGTGACCTGGATGTACTGTTGATGCGTGTAGACCCACCTTTCGACAATGAGTACATCTATTCCACGTACATTCTGGAAGCGGCGGAACGCGCCGGCACCCTGGTCGCCAACAAGCCTCAGTCCCTGCGCGACTGCAACGAGAAAATTTTCGCCACGCACTTTGCCGATTGCATCCCACCGCTGATCGTCAGCCGCGATATGCAGCAACTGCGCGCATTTCATAGCGAGCACAGGGATGTGATCTTCAAGCCCCTCGACGGTATGGGCGGCGCGGGGATCTTTCATGTGAAGCCCGACGGCGGGAATATTGGCGCTATCCTGGAAACCCTGACCGACAATGGCAAACGCCAGATCATGGGCCAGCGCTATATTCCCGAAATCAAGGATGGCGACAAACGTATCCTGATGGTGGACGGAGAACCTGTTCCCTACTGTCTGGCGCGCATTCCCCAGGGTGGTGAAACCCGCGGCAACCTGGCGGCCGGCGGCCGCGGCGAGGCCCGCCCCCTGAACGAGCGCGACCTTGAAATCGCCCGCCGTGTCGGCCCCACCCTCAAAGAGAAAGGCCTGCTGTTTGTGGGACTGGACGTAATCGGCGACTACCTCACCGAAGTAAACGTCACCAGCCCCACTTGTGTACGGGAAATCGACGCCGCCTTTGGAACCAATATTGGCGACCTGCTGATGCACGCCATCACAGACCGATTGGCGAAAAAGGGATAAACTGGCGCCTCGAAATTTTTCTGCGGCTCCAGAACAGGCTGGAGCCACCCCAAAGTGTGCAGGCACAGGCCGCACCAACAGAAACCGCAGCAAAACAAGCCGTATCACAACAATAAGCACAATGAACGCAGTCGCCAGCCAATCACAGAGCCTCCCACCGGCACCCGCGTCATTCCCGGGCAGCCAGCCCTCTTCGGGAGACCGCTTCACCTTTGCCCTGTTTTTGGCCTGCGCGCTGCACGCGCTGCTTATTTTTGGTGTTGCCTTTACCGCGCCCGAGGCCAGAGAGGCCCCACCCACGCTTGAGGTCACCCTCGCTCAGCACAAATCCGTCGACGCACCGGAAGACGCGGACTACCTGGCGCAACACAATCAGCAGGCCAGCGGCACCGCCGAGACCCCCAAGGAACTCTCCACCGACCGCCAGGCGGAGATTGCCGATACCAGTATCCGCCAGGTCAATCCGCTGCCCCAGCAGCAGGCCGCACGCCCTGCGGAGCAATTGCGACAGTTGATCACGACGATTGGCGATAGCCCGACCCAGGCCCCGGAGCTGCCGGCCGAAGACAAGCGCTCGGAAGAGAAGCGCGGCGACGCCCCCACTGATCTGCCCCCCAGCAATCCGGAGATTGCCAGCCTACAGGCGCGTCTCGACAAAATACGCCAGACCATCGCCCAGCGCCCGCGGGTCCGACGCCTGACCTCCGTTGCTACCAAGGCCTCTGCCGACGCCGCCTACCTGCACGACTGGCGTCAAAAGGTGGAAGCCGTCGGCAACGACAACTTCCCCGAGGAAGCCCTCGCCCGCCAGATCACCGGTGACCTGCGCATGATGGTGCGGCTACTGCCCACTGGCGCAGTGGAAGAAGTGGTCATTCTGGAATCCTCCGGCGAACGCATTCTCGACGACGCCGCGCAACAGATTGTGCGCCTCGCGGCCCCCTTTGCGCCCTTTCCCGCAGAGATCCGCCAGCAGGCGGACCGCCTGGAAATCATTCGCACCTGGCGTTTTGAAATGACCGGGTTCTCTACCGCCGCTGGTAAATCTCCCAGTCGCGGCTGACAGGTCCTAAACTAGAGCCATGCAATCAAACAGCCCCTCCGCAATCGATAGCGACCTCACCCATAACAGCCTGCGCGGGCAACTGCTGATCGCCATGCCCGGTATGCAAGACCCGCGCTTCGTACACGCGGTTACGTTTATCTGTGAGCACAGCGCCGAGGGCACCATGGGTGTGGTGATCAACGCACCCAGTAAGGTGACCTGGAAAGAAGTCTTCTCACAGCTGGACCTGGAAGATGCCAGCCTGCGCGGCGAAGAACCGGTGCTCATTGGCGGCCCCGTGGCACAGGAGCAGGGCTTCGTGCTGCACGGCCGCGGGATGCAGTTTGCCTCCACCGCCGAAGTCTCCGACGACATCAGCCTGACCGCCTCCAAGGACATCATCGAATCCCTCGCCGCCGGACGCGGCCCCGACGACGTACTGCTGGCCCTGGGCTACGCAGGCTGGGGGCCCGGGCAACTGGAACAGGAAATCGCCGAAAATGCCTGGCTGACACTGCCGGCGGAGCCGGAAATCCTGTTTGCTACCCCCTGGGAAAGCCGCTGGCAATCCGCCGCCGCCCGCCATGGCATCGATTTATCCGGGATGGGTTCCCAATCCGGTCACGCCTGAGCCGTCACCATGACGCCCATCTCCGCCCTCGCCTTCGACTTCGGTACCTCATCCATTGGGCTCGCCTATGGCCAGAGTCTGACCGGCAGTGCCCGCGAACTGGACCCGCTACCGGCTAAAGACGGTAAACCGGACTGGGACCGGGTGCAGCGCATCATTGATGAGTGGAAACCCAAGATTCTCGTGGTCGGGCTACCGCTGAATATGGACGGTAGCGAAAGCGATTTTGGCGCCCGCGCGCGCAAGTTTGGCCAGCGGCTGCACGGCCGCCTGGGCCTGCCGGTGGCGTACGCCGACGAGCGCCTTAGCACCCGCGCCGCCAAAGATGAGGCCCGTGAACGGGGACACCGCGGGGACTACGCCAATCAGCCAGTGGATTCCATTGCCGCACGCATCTTTCTCGAAGACTGGCTGCGCACCTATTCCAACCAAAAGTAGCCACCAGCCGTGCTGCCAGGTTCGCTAATCCGTAGGGCAAACTGGTAGACTTGCGCGAAATTCAAGCCGGTCTCGTTCCTCGCATGTCTCAAACTTCCACTAGCGCTTCAGCGCCCATTTCCACTGTCCGTATCGCCACCCGCGAGAGCGCTCTCGCCCTGTGGCAGGCCAATTTCGTCAAGCAGCAACTTGAGCACCACCACCCGCAACTGACCGTCGAGCTACTGCCACTGACCAGTCGCGGCGACCAGCTGCTGGACATTCCCCTGAACAAAGTGGGCGGCAAAGGCCTGTTCGTGAAGGAGCTGGAAAAAGCCATGCTCGAAGGCCGCGCGGACATCGCCGTGCACTCCATGAAAGACGTGCCCATGGAATTTCCCGAAGGCCTGCACCTGCCGGTCATCTGTGAGCGGGAAGACCCCCGCGACGCGTTTGTAAGCAATCACTACGCCTCCATCAAAGACCTACCTCAGGGCGCCGTGGTCGGTACTTCCAGCCTGCGCCGCCAGTGCCAGTTGCTGGCCGCCCGCCCGGACCTTGAGGTGAAGTTCCTGCGCGGCAATGTGAATACCCGTCTGGCAAAAATGGATGCCGGCGAATATGACGCCATCATCCTTGCCGCCGCGGGCCTGTTGCGCCTGGAGATGCGCGAGCGCATCGCGGAGTATATTGAACCCGAAGTTCTGCTGCCGGCGGGCGGCCAGGGTGCGGTGGGCATTGAGTGCCGCCGCGACCCGGCACTGGAAGACCTCCTCGCCCCCCTGCATCACACCGATACCAGCCATCGGCTGGTGGCCGAACGCGCCAT
This sequence comes from Microbulbifer sp. ARAS458-1, assembly GCF_045348205.1. Taxonomy (NCBI): domain Bacteria; kingdom Pseudomonadati; phylum Pseudomonadota; class Gammaproteobacteria; order Cellvibrionales; family Microbulbiferaceae; genus Microbulbifer; species Microbulbifer sp. ARAS458-1. The sequence goes on from NZ_CP155838.1 coordinate 464,143, forward strand.
GGTGAAACGCCTGAACGGCGGCTGCCAGGTGCCCATTGGCTGCTACGCGGTGTTTACCGACGCGGCAAAAACCCAACTGCATCTGCGCGGGCTGGTAGGCAGCCCGGATGGCGGAACCATGCTGAACGCCGAGGTACACGGCGGCATCGAGGAAGCGGAAGCGCTGGGTATTGGGCTCGCCGAACAGCTGCTACAGGCCGGTGCCGACAAGATTCTCGCGGATATCTGATTGAGGCTGCGGCCTCGCGTTTGGAACACCAGCATGCACCAGCCAGACACTCACGAACTTGCCGGCAAGCGCATTCTTATCACCCGCCCCGCACAGCAAAGCGCGAGCTGGCAACAGTTACTTGAAGCTCAGGGTGCCCGCGTAGACAGCATACCGCTGCTGCAAATCGCCCCCGTGCAAGACCCGGCAGCAAAGCAGGGGATTAAAAACCTGATCATGGACTTTGATCAGTTCGACCACGCCATCTTCGTATCCCAGAACGCCGTACAGCAGGCGTTCGACTGGCTGGATGACTACTGGCCACAACTGCCACAGGGACCCCGCTACTACGCCGTAGGCGCCGCCACCGCCCGCGCCATCCGCCGGCGTGGCGCCGTGCCCGAGGCCTGCGCTGGCGACACCATGGATTCCGAGGCCCTGCTCTCCCTTGCGTCATTGCAGAATCCCCAGGGCGAGCGGGTGATCATCTTTCGCGGTCAGGGCGGGCGCCCGCTTATGGGCGATACACTGGCACAGCGCGGCGCACGCCTCGATTACTGCGAACTGTACCAGCGCCTGCTGCCCCCGCAGGCCGAGCAGCAACTGCGTGATTACCGTCATATTCCCGACGCCATAACCCTGCACAGCGGCGAGACCCTGGAAAATTTCCACAGGGCGCTAAGCGCCCTCGACGCCGAAAAGCGCCACGCATTGATGGCGCAACCGGTCATTCTCCCCAGCCTGCGCGTGGCCAATCACGCCCGCACCCTCGGTTTTACCGGTGCGTCTGCCGCCACCAATGCCGGGGACAGTGCCATGCTCACCGCGCTGCGGGGCGCACTATCCGCCCACGATTATTGAATTGACGCCTACAACAGTAAAAAATTTTAATTCCGCGCCAGACTTCGTATAAAGAGCGGCTGCAGTCGCTATAATTTGGCGACAAATTTTCTATCGGTAGCCGCACCCGCGATCGACCTGACTACCGCTAGCGGTCCATGCCCCAAACGCACTCACCCTGAGCAAGCGAGCCCATGAGCGATAAAAAAGCCCCAGCCTCCTCCAACCAAGACGGCCCCCAGAGCGACGATCACAAAGACGTGCCGATGGTGACCGAAAAAGCGGAGCCCAAAAGCAACTTCGCCAAGGCTGCCGGAAGCCGCACAGGTAGCGACAAGACAAAAAGCAAAGCCAGCGCCGCCACCAAAAAAAGCGTAACCAAAAAAGGACACGGCTGGCTCTGGTTCTGGCTGCTCCTTACCGCATTGATCGCACTTGCGTTAGCCGCCTGGTATTTCATCCCTACCGTACGCACTCAGGTAAACGCGCACCTGCAGGATCTCCCGCTCATTGGCCGACATTTTTCTACGGTCAATCCTGCCGGGGTGCAGCGCAGCAACAGCACCGCCAATACGGCAACCAACCCAAAGGCCATCAGCGACACCGCGCCCACCAACGGCAATAGCGAAACCAGCCGCGATAACACAGGGCTACCCGACGCAGCGACCACAGCAGACCGTACCGTCCCCAGCGATGGCTACGACTCCCAGGTGCCAACCCCAGTACCGCAACAACCAACGGGGCAAACGGTTGAACCGCAACCGAGCCAGCCATCCGCCACCTCCCCAGAGCCACCACAACACCAGAATCAGGAGCAGATCAATAACCTGCGCCAACAACTGGCCACCCAAAACCAGACCGTGGAACAGCTCAACCAGACCATCGCGCAGCTACAGCAACAGATCGCCGGCCTGCAGCGCAATGTCACCGCCCAGGGCAACCGATTGAGCCAACTGGGGAACGCCAGCCGCGAAGACTGGCAACTCGCAGAGGCCGATTACCTGCTGCGCCTCGCCAACCAGCGCCTGATGCTGGAACAGGACAGCCGCGCCGCCCTCGGCCTGCTACAGGAAGTCGACAAAATCATTCGCAACGTAGATATGCCGGACCTCTACGGGGTGCGCCAGCAGATCGCCCGCGATATTACCGCACTCAAGCTGGTGGAAACCGTGGACCGGGAAGGGCTCTACCTACGCCTGCGCGCACTGGAAGAGCAAATGGTAAAACTCAACATTCAGCCCCAGTTTGACCTCGCCAAACGCGATGCCGCCACAGCGCAAGATCAGGCAGACAACGCCGACGTTGGCGAAGCCCACTTCCGCTCCAGCTGGCAAAATTTCGTCAGTTTTATCAAAGAATCCGTGCGCATTCGCGACGGCGAGGTCGACCCCGTACTGCTATCACCGCAGAGTGAAACCCGATTCCGCCAGAGCCTGCGCCTGAATATGGAACAGGCAGAGCTTGCCGTACTGCGTGCAGACGACACCGTCTACAAGGATGCGATCAATCACGCCCGCCAATTGTTGCTGGACTACGGCGTAGAGAATCAACAGAGACAGGTCATCCTGCGGGAGTTGGATGCACTCGGCCAGGAAAAAATCCAGACAGAACTGCCGGATCTCAGCGCATCACAAAGCGCGTTGCGCAACTTTATCGACAAAATGCACAAGGTCTCCTCCGGACAGACTAACGATGGTGACAACGGAGGTAGCAACTGGTGAAACGCTTCCTCTTTTTTACCCTGGTCCTGCTTCTCGGAGGCGCGCTACTGGCAGAAGCCATGCGGTCTTACCCCGGTTACCTACTGTTAATGGTCGGCGGCGACAGCGGCAAACGTATTGAAATGAACCTGTGGGTTGCGGTCGGCGGCCTGGCACTCACCCTACTCGCTGTATTTCTGTTTATCTGGCTGTTACGCAGCCTAGCCCGCGCCATCGGCGGCAGCGTCAGCCGCATTCGCTTTGGCCGCAGCCGAATGGCGCGCCGGCGCCTGACCAACGGCCTGGTGGAATACATGGAGGGCAACTGGGCACGCGCCCGCCGCCTGCTTCTGAAAAGCGCCGCACGTTCCGACGCCCCGATCATCAATTACCTGGCCGCAGCACGCAGCGCCTTCGAGCTCGGCTACCGAGACGAGGCCAACGAGTTGCTCGCCAAAGCGGAAGCCACCGGTGACGACACCCAGCTGGCCGTCGCCATCAGCCAGGCGCGCATGCAGTTATTGGATAAGCACTACGAACAGTGTATCGCCAGCTTACAGCGGGCCATGCAGGAAGAGCCCAACCACCCAGCACTGCTACAACTGTTGCGCCAGGCGTACTACCACATCGGCGAATGGCACGGTCTGCGCGAACTACTCCCGCGCCTGGAAAAACACGGCACCATGCCCGAGTCCCAACTACAACAGCTGGAACTCGAGGTCTATCAGAACCTGATGCGGGAAGCGGCAAGCCGTAAAGACAAAGAAAAGCTGCGGGAAACCTGGCAGAGCCTGAGTGGCCGTTGGCAGCGCAATATCGAGCTGCGCAACCTGTATGGCGAAATGCTTCACCAAGTGGGAGAAGATGTAGAGGCGGAAAAGCATCTGCGCTGGATATTGAATCGCGAATGGCGCGCCGATACCGTGCGCCTGTACGGCCACCTCACCGGTGCAGATGCCAGCCAGCAACTGTCCGTTGCCGATGGCTGGCAGAAAGAATACGGGGAAAATGCCGACTTGCTGACTTGCCTCGGCAGACTCTGCCTGCGCAACGAGATTTGGGGCAAAGCGCGCCAGCACTTTGAAAAAAGCCTACTGCTGCGCTCGGACCCGGTCACCTCCGCGGAGCTCGCACGCCTGCTGTTTGCACTCGGTGAAAAAGAGCAAGCAGCACGGCTTTACGAACAGGGCCTGCTCCAGGCGGTGTCGTCACTCCCGCAACTGCCACTACCGGGACAGCATACCAGCGCACTGTCGACACGCACGTCCTGACAGGCAACTACCCCACTCGACGAACAGGCTCCCGGGTGCATCCCCAGCAACCGGGAGTCGCGACCCCGCGATAAAAACATCTTAGCCGGGTAAAAAGTACGTTAGCCGGCCTTACCTCCCGGGCCGGCAAGAAACCAGGCAATCAAGCCGATAACCGGCAGCACCAACACTACAATTACCCAAATCAACTTCTTGAGACCGCTTGCCGAGCTCTGCAATATCTTGATGATCGCGTAGATATCAGCAATCAGAATAATAAGCCCTAAGATACCTTCCATTTCAGAATCCTCCCGAACGAAGTGTTAAGGATGGCAGCACCGCCACCAAAGCAGAATTCAGAGTATAGAATCGTACCCGCATACTCACGCCCTTATCCGGGCAAACCAGAAAAAGTTGACGAATCACCGCAAAACGGGCGGCAGAATCTTCCACTTTCACGCTGCCAAGCGTGCCTCCAGTACAGGCGCAATCTCTGCTACATCCGGCTCTCTTGCTTCGAATCCACGGCAACCACCGTATTGTTCTCGACAGTAACAACCACGAGAGACATACCACCGAGTGAGCTAGGGAGGCGATAAGTGAGAACTTCCCGCTTAATCGGAGTACCGCCGTTTCCCTCGTCGACCGCGATCGTTTCCACCTCGGAATAAAGCGGCGCCCCTGCAAGGTAAATGACCTCCTGCTTACTCTTCCCTTCCTGAATGAGCTTTCCATTGGGCAGCCGAAAAGAACCACTGGCATTGGCCGCGAATGCCGCCACCAGCAACATGCTGAATACAGTGAACTTAAGCGCACGCACTACAGTTACTCCTCTTTCAAGCGATTATTCAATTTGATGGTGACACGAATTACGTGTTAGCTGAAACCAGCTCACTCCGTCACCCCAAAGAGCTCAGAAACACCTGCCAAGTCATAGACCGCATTGTTCGAAATAACTCCGCATCTTTGGGCGCCAGTCCACACAACATCTTACCGAGCTCAGCCAACAGGACACTGCCGCCACCATCCCTATGTGTCAGGGTAGTTGTCGCCTGAACTTTTCAGAGGACAACCATGCCCCACTATTCACCTGAACGTAAAGAG
>NZ_CP155838.1:469344-471594 GCF_045348205.1 Microbulbifer sp. ARAS458-1
ATTTTATCAAAATCTACTAGGTTTTTAGAGTTTTTCTACAGCCTGAACGCCCAGCGCAGGCGCAGCCAGCGCGGAGCACCTTTTGTGTTAATTTTTGAGCGCCAGCGAGAACACAAAAGGTGCGTAGCGTTGGCTGTCGCTCTGCCGCTGTTTGTTAGCAATGTGGGTCAAACTAGGAACTCTATTGGATCCTTGGACTTGAAGTCCCGCTTACGCATGACTGTAATTGCAATAATTTCTCGATAATCCAGGCCAGATGTATCTCTTGTAAGCTCGACAGCACACGGTATATTGATGTCAGTTTTTGAGCACCGAATATTGAACGTATCATGATGCTTAAGCTTCACCAGCTTTCCGATATAGACCGTTGTGAGCCGGTTAAAAATACTATGTAGTTCAGTGATAGTAATATTTGGCACGTTTCTTGGGTGGTTCATTCTATCCTTGACAAAATGAACTGACATTTTGAAAGTGAGGCGCTCTTGAGAGAAGCGCTCATTCAGAATGCTTTCTAGCAATGAAATTTCATCAAGTGCGATACCCATTATTTCTCTCCCTGAAATTTCTGGTAAAGCTCAGCTAGTTTCGTATTTAATTCTTCCGTTGAATGAGCCGTAATAGATCCGGCAGATTGAGACTCTCGTACCGTTCCAATTCGAACCTCAAATTCTTCATTATCAAAAGAATCAACAAAAACAGACTTCCCCGTTTTCTCGTCAATGAATGAGGCAAAATTGTCCTCAATTGACATGTCAAATTTCACGCCGATCTCCTTTTAACGTGATTGAATTGCTAACGCCGCGCTCAGCCGCGGCTAACTTTGGGCGCTTTATGCGCGATAATGGGAGCGTAGCGACCGCGCATAAAGTGCACAAAGTTAGCCGTCGGCCTGCAGCGCTTTGTTATGAGCCGCGGCCCGCCTCCTTGGTATGCCAAAGCCTCAAGATGTAAATGGCATCTACAGCCACCAAATAGCGGACTACGTATTTACCGATGTACAGGTCTCGAATTTTATCTGGGTCAGGAGCACGAGAAACTGGAATACCAATTTGGGGAAAGTCTTCAAGTTTCTTGATGCCCTCCAAAAGCTCGCCAGCTATACGCTGCGCCGCAATTGGATTTTTCTCAGCAATAAACTCTCTAAGGCGGGTGAGATCTGCAATAGACTCCGGTGAATACTGCAAAATCATGGTTTAGGTGGCGCCTTTTCATTTGGGCCGCCCCAGCTCTGCAGCCAGGATTCTACCTCCTGGCCGCTAACCGCTTTACCGGACTTGATAGAATCAAGCGCCTCCAGGGTATCTGACCAAAGAGTCTCTTCCATTTCTTTGCGCGCAATAAATTCCCTAATTGCCTGATTAATAAGGTAATTTTTACTTCTATCTAGCTTTTTTGAGAGATTTTCAAGCGGGATTTCGACCTCATTATTGAGGCGGATACTGGTCAAGCTCATGACACACCCTCCGATGTATTCACATGTATTACATTATAGTACTGCGAACTATCAGATCATGGAAGCTCATAACGCCGCGCTCAGCCGCAGCTTACTTTGGGCGCATTTTGCGCGAAAATGGGAGCGACAGCGACCGCGCAAAAGGTGCACAAAGTAAGCTGTCGGCCTGCAGCGTTTTGTTATGCATTGACCGCACAGTGCCTCCGAGCGATTTTGTAGAGTACGTCGCACTGCTCTCTACTTAAGCCTGACTCATGGCATTTTTCGCGAAAACTATACTCTTCTCTTACTGAACCGCAGAAATTTTTAACCGAAAAATGGGGCGTAACTTCTAAGCACGCTTGATAGTAAGAAGGAACAAAATACTTTTGTACCAAAATGTTTTCTTGAAAGTAACCTGCTACCTTTTTAATGCAATACATTCTGTTTGGTGAGCTGCTGGAAGTAAGCTCTGATTTTGCGCGACTCTGTAGCTCAGCCGTGTAGTTGCTAAACCATTTGCTAGCATATACTGCGCCAGCTATGACGCAAACTACAAGAAGAATACGAGCTACTCGATACCCTAAGAATGCTACTTTATTCTGACTGCGCGCGAAATTTATACGAAACAGAAGGTATTCTACTTTAACTATTTTGTAGGCTACATATGCACAAACCAGCCATACAAAGATGTAGAGATACTGTAAATACTGGAAGTACATACTCTAGTTCCGTATTGCATAACGCCCAGCGCAGGCGCAGCCAGCGCGGAGTACCTTTTGTGTTAATGTTTGAGCGCCAGCGAGTAACACAAAAGG
>NZ_CP155838.1:471694-532968 GCF_045348205.1 Microbulbifer sp. ARAS458-1
TTCATATAGTTTGCGCTGAGACTAGAGCTTTGTATAGGCATAAGCTCTCCTTCGCCGTTGACGTCGATACTATATTCAACCTTATTGAAAGTGATACTTTTCCCTTTGAATTTATCGTAGGAATACTTGTTAAGTTCTGCGTTTTTTCCCAAGGTATATGATTCCGAAATTTTGCAGTCGTAAATTTCAGAAGAAATTGCGCTAGAAGAAATGACAGAAAGCAATACAAGTAACGATTTATTTAACTTCATCTTATACCTTAGAGTTTATTGGACTTCTACTCACATAACGCCCAGCGCAGGCGCAGCCAGCGCGGAGCGCATTTTGTGTTAATGTTTGAGCGCCAGCGAGTAACACAAAAGGTGCGTAGCGTTGGCTGTCGCTCTGCCGCTGTTTGTTATGCATTGTTCTGTGCTATGTGATACTCAAGTTTTTCAACGAGCGAATCTAGGTTTACTGTACTTGTAGATATATACACTTTTCCATGTTTCCCGCCGCTGGCAACCACAGCCTCGATACCATTACTACTAAAATACGACAGCTCTTTAATACATTTTAGCGGAATTGTATTTCTAAAAAACCAGTAATTTCTACCTGAAATACATTCGTCAGTAATTGTAACGGAAGCCAATTTGAAGGATACCGCTATAATAAACGCGAAAAATAATGATAAAACTGAAATCCCTAAGTACATAAGAGGAAGTTGCAGAAGGCTCACATGCCGAAATGTTTCCTCTACATCCATACCCGTCTTGAAAAAGCGAACAATTAGAGCGAGTGTGACAGCCACCGAAATTGCTAGCGTCATGAACCTCGAAAGTTTTTTCCATAACGCTTTCCAATTTACTGAATACTTCATCGATTCCCTCTGATGCATAACGCCCAGCGCAGGCGCAGCCAGCGCGGAGCGCATTTTGTGTTAATGTTTGAGCGCCAGCGAGTAACACAAAAGGTGCGTAGCGTTGACTGTCGCTCTGCCGCTGCTTGTTATGCGTATAATTCATGCTGGGCATCCCTTTGGAAATTGGTCTCGAACCAAGTTAAGTTCGACACCATGCTCGAGCCACGCTTTCAGGCCAGCAAGAACCATTGTATAACCACCCTTAGCATCAATCGCTTGAGGTAATACCTTGTCGCAACTTCCTGGAAAGCCCCAGTTAGATATTTTGACTAATGTGGCGTCATTCCCGATAGGCTCGAAGAGCCATTCAACGGTGGTCGGATCTGAATCCCACTCAACCAATATGCGATGGTTTTCTTCTAGCTCTTTGACCGTGAGAGAATCACCAACGCCAAAAATTTCCCAATCCCAGCGTATTTTCTTGCCAAGCTCGAGACAGCCACTGCTTTTCGTGAACCAGAACTTTGTTGTGATTTCCGGGTTTACAAATGCTTCAAAACATTCAGCTATAGGGCGCCGGATAAGCATTTGAGATTCTACTACTGAATTACTAATTTCCATTTAACACCTCCATACATCGAGTGTGGAATTTACTGGACGCATAACGCCGCGCTCAGCCGCGGCTAACCTTGTGCGCTTTATGCGCGATAATGGGAGCGACAGCGACCAGCGCATAAAGTGCACAAGGTTAGCCGTCGGCCTGCAGCGCCTTGTTAACGTGAACCTCGGTTTCCACCGCCGAAGCGCGCAAAACCAAGAACCAAAATTGGCCTAATTGGCTGCCTTCAAAAAGAGTGAGTTCTTGTACGCATTTTGAAAATCTCATTCTTTTCTTAACACCAGCAACAAAAGTGGCATTGATTCGAGAATCTGTGCTTGATGCGGCACGATCTTTACCTTCAGCAGACTCTCAGCCTGCACAGAATCAGCTACCGGGATTCTATCTACTTGGTGCTGACTTCCCGAGCCCGACAAGACCTGCTACCGGAATCCTTCATTTTTTTTATAGGATAACCACTTTTATTTTCGTGATTACCTACGTTAACGCCTTGCTAAGGGGCAACCGAAACGCAGTGTAGGTTGTCCCGCGGAGGCCGCGCTTTTTGCGGCCGGAGTGTACTTGAGCAACTTGTTAAAAGGCATGGTTACGCCCAATTGCCATTGTAGCGCGCATATTCTGCAATATTCTCCCAGCATGCAGCACAAGATATCAGACCATGCTCCGTGGATACCGTAACACCACCTTCTAATTGCTTTTCCCTTATTATTTCCTGAAATGGAATTTCCCCATTCATGAGGTAACCCACACCCCAACCCTTTCCATTAACAGTTCTGGCCACTTTAAGCCCATGAGCATTCTCTAAATAATCAAGTGTCTTTTTCAGATGCATGCACATTGCTAATGCCTTTTAACGCCGCGCTCAGCCGCAGCTTACTTTGGGCGCATTTTGCGCGAAAATGGGAGCGACAGCGACCGCGACCGCGACCGCGCAAAAGGTGCACAAAGTAAGCTGTCGGCTGCAGTGCCTTGTTAACGTGCGATGCCCATTGAAGCACTACGGATTCAATTTTTCACTTGAGACTTGCCGCCCGCACCCCTTTAGCAAGGGTAAAAGTAACCACAGATCTCTAAGCATTTTAAGAAAATCTTGGGATTTAAAACGCTATCCGAATTTAGCCAAAAACTTGCAGCCCGCAATTTTCAGCAGGCTCAGATGCTCTCCACAACTTGGGAAGCTCGCACCAAGCCTGACGAATCAACATTTCTACTATGCGAGTATGGATTCAACCACAATCCGCCATTTCAAAATTTTAAATCTCGGCTTTTCACAGTAGACCAATGAACTATGTTCTTACCTCTACACGTTAAACGCCCAGCGCAGGCGCAGCCAACGCGGAGCACTTTTTGTGTTAATGTTTGAGCGCCAGCGAGTAACGCAAAAGGTGCGTAGCGTTGGCTGTCGCTCTGCCACTGTTTGTTAAGCGTGTCCACTTACGTGGACCTCACTTGAAAATGTACTTTTCCATCTTTTATATATTCATACAAAAGATACCCTTTTTTCACAGCCCTTCTTTCACCCACGATATCATCACAATCTGAGTACCTAGCCCTCAGTACGTAAGAAATTTTTCCATCTCTATCTTCCCTACCGTATACATGAATCAAGGTATCAATTTTTCCGAGAGCTCCAATCGTACCTTTTATAGCCTGCTCTTCATTGACAACTACAGTTTTTTCCGGAAGAGATATTTCATATCTTTCAAGTTTACAACCCGAGTTATCTGTCACTCTTACAGAGAAATTATCTCGGAAAAATAGATTATCGATCCATAAAAATGCCGCTACAGCAATACAGATCAAACCCAAATTTACTAGAATCTTAATTTTCGACATGTATTGACGCTTAACGCCCAGCGCAGGCGCAGACAGCGCGGAGCGCATTTTGTGTTAATGTTTGAGCGATAGCGAGTAACACAAAAGGTGCGTAGCGTTGGCTGTCGCTCTGCCGCTGATTGTTATGAATTATTTCTTGCTCGGGAGGTCAATTACTTTACCTGAGCCCGATGCTCCACCCTTTATCTCTTTAACTTTACTCAGTAAATGAGGAGACACGTTCCATTTTTGGCCGCCTTCCGTAATGACTGTGACCGTCTTTTTATTGTACTTTACTAACGTACCGATTTGGCGGCCGCGACCTGGAGGCTCAAAGCTAACCTTCTCTCCTGGATTGAACTGCATCATCTCTTTATGAGTGTGCATAGATTCAAGAAATTTCAGGCGCTCAACGATTCTTTGATTGAGAGCGATCAACTCATCTTCCGACAAACTGTCTATATCTATATTCATTGCTTTACTCGATACCGAGATTCATAACAGTTTTATTCAATAGCCCCAGATATAGACATAATGTCTACATATAGGCATGACATGTCTAGATATACCCAGTATGGCTATATTTAGACATTTCCTTTACCGGTTTATATGTCTATATCTAGGCATTCGTCAATCAGGCCTTCGACGATTCGGTGGCTTATATTTCGACGCGTCGCCATGCTACGTTTTACCACCCACGCTTTGGCGCGGTTGCTCCAGCGGCCGCCCATTCTCCGGACTGCTGCGCGTAGCTCAGCCTCATCGTAGGCAACTTTTACCGCCACCCATTCGCTGGTATGTGGGGGGTGGGTTGTGTCGATGCGTTTGGATTGATTTTTTTGGTAAGCCTCGCGCTGTGCGACGATGATTTCTACCGTGGTGTATACGGTTTTCTTACATGGCGATCGCCGGTACCGTACCGCGCACAGTTGCTCGCCATATTTATCGTGATAGCGTTTGCTGCCATCATCTCCCGGTTTGATTGTTTTTATAATTTCCATACGCCCTCCCTGGCGTTGTCATGATCTCTTTCTCAAAGGCCGAGTTCACCCCAGATTTCATCAATTTTTCGGGTGATATCCGGATCTTTTTCGATGGGCCGCCCCCATTCCCGCGTGGTCTCTCCTTCCCATTTGTTGGTTGCGTCGAACCCGATTTTTGAACCGAGGCCGGAGACCGGCGAGGCGAAATCCAGGTAATCAATGGGTGTGTTCTCCACCATCACTGTATCCCGGGCCGGGTCCATTCTGGTGGTCATGGCCCAGATCACGTCTTTCCAATCCCGTGCGTTGACGTCGTCATCGGTGACGATAACAAATTTGGTGTACATAAACTGCCGCAGGAATGACCAGACCCCCATCATCACCCGTTTAGCATGACCGGCGTACTGCTTTTTCATTGTGACGACTGCAAGCCGGTAAGAGCAGCCTTCCGGTGGTAAATAGAAATCCACAATTTCCGGGAACTGTTTACGCAGTATTGGTACAAACACTTCATTTAATGCCTCCCCCAGTACCGCGGGCTCATCTGGCGGACGGCCGGTGTAGGTACTGTGGTAGATGGGATCTTTGCGGTGGGTGATCTTCTCCACCGTGAATACCGGGAAGCGATCAACCTCGTTGTAGTAGCCGGTGTGGTCGCCATAGGGACCTTCGTCGGCCATATCGTTGGGGTAGATGTAACCTTCGAGCACGTATTCGGCACTGGCCGGCACCTGCAGGTTACTGAGCCTGGCGTCGGCAACTTCGGTTTTACTGCCGCGCAAGAGTCCGGCAAAGGCGTATTCGGAGAGGGTATCCGGCACCGGGGTAACCGCACCCAGGATAGTGGCAGGGTCGGCACCCAGAGCGACGGCGACCGGGAAGGGCTCCCCCGGGTGCTGTTGCTGCCACTCGCGGAAGTCCAGGGCGCCGCCGCGGTGAGACAGCCATCGCATGATCAGGCGGTTTTTACCGATCAATTGCATACGGTAGATGCCCAGGTTCTGGCGTTTTTTTTCCGGACCACGGGTGATCACAAGCGGCCAGGTAACTAGCGGGGCGGCATCGCCGGGCCAGCAGGTTTGTATCGGCAGTCGGTTGAGATCGATATCCCCTGTGTCGATTTCAAATTGCTGAGAATCCGCCTTGTTTACCACTTTCGGCCCCATGTTCATGACCTGCTTGAAAATGGGTAGCTTTTGCCAGGCGTCTTTGAAGCCTTCCGGGGGTTGCGGCTCTTTCAGGAAAGCGAGCAGCTCACCGACTTGCCGCAACTCACTGACGGACTCTTTACCCATACCAAGGGCCACGCGCTCGGGTGTGCCAAACAGGTTGGCGAGAACCGGCGTGTCGTAGCCAGTGGGGTTTTCAAACAGGAGGGCGGGGCCACCGGCACGCAGAACGCGGTCGGCAATCTCTGTCATTTCCAGCACAGGGCTGACGGGGTGCTTGATACGCTTGAGCAGGCCGCGCTTTTCCAGTAGTTGGATAAAGTCGCGCAGGTCTTTGTATTTCATGTTTTACCGGTCGATGACTGTAAGCAGCGGCCAGTGTAAAACAGACAGGGCAAAAAATAACGCCGCGCTTGTATAAGGCGGAGGGAAAACGGGGGAGGAGAACAACCCGCAGCGGGTGTGCTGCGGGCTGCCGAACTTCTAAGAGGTCTTAGAAGCGGGGGCGACGCGGACGGTCTTCGCGCGGCTTGGCTTCGTTAACACGGATGTTACGGCCAGACAGCGGCTGATCATTCATTTCTTCGATAGCCTTACGCGCTTCGTCGTCGTTCGGCATTTCTACGAAACCAAAACCTTTAGAACGGCCAGTTTCCCGGTCAGTGATTACAGTAGCCCGGGAGATTTCACCGAACGCACCAAATGCTTCGTGCAGTTCGTCAGAGGTTACGCCGTAGGCCAGATTTCCGATATAGATATTCACAAAAAAGTCTCACTAGAGTCAGTGGGCTGTCGAGCAATACACAAATGGCAACCAGCTCCACCGAGTTCACCATTTGAGATTGATCCAGAGTCGCTCGACTTCCCAGCCGCGCGGGATCAATTCGGTCAGTGTTGAAATACTGTTCAACACTTCGTTGTTGGCCTTTATATGCCTATCGCAATGCCTTTTCAACTGAATTCGGCGTAATTTCACGCCTGTTTTATCGCATTGCAAAAATTGTTCATTCCATGCAAAAAAGGCCTGCATATTGCGCAGGCCTTTATTCTGTATTGGAATTATTTCCGTTTCATGGACAGGAAGAATTCGTCATTGGTTTTGAAGTCCTTGAGCTTGTCGATCAGGAATTCGGTGGCGGCGAGATCTTCCATATCGTGCAGTAGCTTGCGTAGGATCCACACGCGCTGCAGTTCACCTTCCGGCATCAGCAGCTCTTCGCGGCGGGTGCCGGAACGGCGCACATTGATTGCGGGATATACACGTTTTTCAGCGATCTTGCGGTCCAGCTGTAGTTCCATGTTGCCGGTGCCCTTGAATTCTTCAAAGATCACCTCGTCCATTTTGGAGCCCGTATCCACCAGGGCAGTAGCGATAATAGACAGGCTGCCGCCTTCTTCAATGTTACGCGCTGCACCAAAGAAGCGCTTGGGTCGCTCCAGGGCGTGGGCATCCACACCACCGGTAAGCACTTTACCGGAGCTCGGCACGGTGGTGTTGTACGCACGTGCCAGGCGGGTAATGGAGTCCAGCAGGATCACCACGTCTTTCTTGTGTTCGACCAGGCGCTTGGCCTTTTCGATCACCATTTCCGCGACCTGTACGTGGCGCGCCGGCGGCTCGTCAAAGGTGGAAGCAACCACCTCGCCGCGTACGGAGCGCTGCATCTCGGTAACCTCTTCCGGGCGCTCGTCGATCAGCAGTACGATCAGATGACACTCGGGGTTGTTGCGGGTAATGGCCTGGGCCATGTTTTGCAACATGATGGTCTTACCGGCCTTGGGCGGTGCGACGATCAGCCCGCGCTGGCCTTTGCCGATAGGGGCAACCAGGTCAATGATGCGGCCGATGAGGTCTTCGGAGGAGCCGTTACCACACTCAAGACCGAGGCGATCATTGGGGAACAGCGGGGTGAGGTTTTCGAAAAGAATCTTGTTGCGGGCGTTTTCCGGCTTGTCGAAGTTGATCTCGCTGACTTTCAGTAGGGCAAAGTAGCGCTCACCTTCTTTAGGGGGACGGATCTTGCCGGAAATGGAGTCACCGGTACGCAGGTTAAAGCGTCGGATCTGGCTGGGAGATACGTAAATATCGTCGGGGCCGGCCAGATAGGAGGAGTCCGCAGACCGCAGGAAACCAAAGCCATCCTGAAGGATTTCCAATACACCTTCGCCATAGATGTCTTCGCCGCTTTTGGCGTGGCGCTTCAGGATATTGAATATGATGTCCTGTTTGCGCGAGCGGGCGACATTCTCGAGTCCCGCGCCCTTGGCAATTTCGATCAGTTCTTCAATGGGTTTGGTTTTTAATTCAGAAAGGTTCATACCAATTGCTTTATTACGGTTTCTTCTGTCGGTTGGCGCGGACGCGCCGGACGTTTCTGCGGAGGGGGTTGAAGTTTCGATGGTGATATTGCCCGGTTCGACATGCCGACGGTTTGACTGACCGCACGCAACTCTTCACAGATAAACGACTCGCTAAATACGAATGACCACTCGCAAGGGCACACCGGATGCGGCAGAAGTGCCAGGCGGGGATCGTTCAACTTGAGGAGTTTGCGCCGGAGAGGCTGCGTCAGCAGCGGGGTTGGCGACTTGGCTCAGGTCTGGACTGAACAGTTAATTTGATTACTAGGCAGTATAACCGCAGTTCGGCATCCTGCAAGGCCTAATTCTTATACATTCCGGCCTTTAAAACGGCAGGCGAGGCGCCCAGGGCGCCCCGCTCGCGGAGATCAGATCTGGCTGTCGATGAATTCGGTCAGCTGTGCGCGGGACAGCGCCCCGACCTTGGTGCCTTCCACATTGCCGCCCTTGAACAGCAGCAGGGTGGGGATACCACGCACGTTGTACTTGGCGGCGGCTTCCTTGTTGGCATCCACGTCCACTTTGACGATTTTCAGCTTCTCGCCGTAGTGACCCGCCAGATCTTCCAGCACCGGTGCGATCATCTTGCAGGGGCCACACCATTGTGCCCAGAAGTCCACCAGTACCGGGCCTTCCGCCTTGAGTACTTCAGCTTCAAATTCTGCATCGGTTACGTTGACGATGTTCGCGCTCATAGTGCTTTCCTGTGATTCAGTTTCTTTAGGCCCAGCGGCTGTGCCGGCAGACATACAGCGGCCGCGCCGGAAGTCATCATAAGTACCGCACGCTGGCCCCGCAAGGCATATGGTCTCGTCGCCACTGGCAATTCGTCCCATTGTACGGGCTCGTCATTACAACAGATTGGCATTGCGCCCTATATGAGGGCCGCAGCCACCTTTTCAAGGGGTGGGGCTCCCATATCGATCGCCCGCATCAGTCATCTGACAGAAAGCGTTGCAGGATCTCGTCTACGTAGTCATAGCCGAAGGGCGTGGTGGCGATGGTGGGCCCCAGTGGCCGCACCAGCTCCATGGCTTCCAGGTGGCGCCACTCCTTGCCCAGCCCCTCCAGTGGCAATCCGGTGTAGCCGGGATATGTCCCCGACGGCACGCCCTCTTCCAGGCGCAGGGCGTTCATCAGAAACTCCAGCGGGCGCTCCTTCGCGGTGACTTCCTTGATTTTTGGCTGGGGGAACGCGATACCCCGCTCTCCGGTCTCGCAGCCAAGGGCCAGGTAGTGCTTGGGCGCCCGGGTGCGCTGGGTGCGGATGATGCGGCCACTCTCGGGAAGTGTGAACTTGCCGTGGGCGCCGGCACCGATGCCGATATAGTCCGCATAAGACCAGTAATTCAGGTTGTGACGGGAGGCGAGCCCGGCTCGGCCATAGGCGGATATCTCATAGCGCTGGTAGCCCTCGCCCGCCAGATAGGCCCGCCCTGCCCGCTGTATGGCGGCGATCTGCTCTGAGCCCGGTGTCACCGGTGGTGCGGAATAAAAGGCGGTATTGGGCTCGATGGTGAGCTGGTACCAGGAAATATGCTCGACCCCAAGGTCTACCGCCTGCTCAAGATCCCCCAGGGCATCCCGCTCGCTCTGCCCCGGCAGTCCGTGCATCAAATCGATATTGATATTGTCGAAGCCCGCCGCCCGTGCCTGGCTGGCGGCGATCTGCGCCTCATCGCCGGTGTGGATCCGGCCCAGGTTCTGCAGTTGCAGCGGGTCGAAGCTCTGCACGCCGATCGACAGGCGGTTGACCCCGGCGGCGCGATAGCCGGCGAACTTGGCCTGCTCGAAGGTGCCGGGGTTGGCCTCGAGAGTGATTTCGATCCCCTCTTCAAAGCCCGTCAGGGACTCGGCGAGATCCAGAATCCGGCCTATGGCAAGTGGTGAGAACAGGCTCGGAGTGCCCCCACCAAAAAAGATTGAACCCAGCTTGCGTCCCTGGACCCAGGGCAATTGACTGCGAAGATCCCGCTCCAGCTGGTCCACATACTCGGCTTCCGGCAATTGCCGATCACCGGCAGTCGCCCCCTCGGCATGCTCGATCGCGCCCGCAGTGATCTGGTGAGCGCCCGCAGCGAATTCATGACTGTTGAAATCACAATAGGGGCATTTGCGCACACACCAGGGGATATGCACATAGAGACTCAGAGGAGGAAGTTGCATTGCCAGCCCGGTGGCCTGTGGAGTTGTTTTCAAAACAGGTCAGAACAGTGTCTTGCCGGTGTCGGGCCGGCGCTGCTGTGGCAGCACCATCTCTTCGTGCCACAGTTGCTCGAACTTCCGCACCGCCAGGGCGCGGTGGCTGAGCCGGTTTTTCACCTCCCTGGGCAGCTGTGCGGAGGTGAGCTGTTCAGATTCGACGTAAAACAGCGGGTCGTACCCAAACCCCTGATCACCTGCCGGGCGCTTGAGAATATGGCCCGCCCAGCGCGCGGTACAGACCAAGGGTATCGGGTCCTCGGCGGAGCGCACGAAGGCCAGGGCGCAATGGAAGCTGGCACCGCGCTTTTCCATGGGTACGCCCTCCAACGCCTGCAGTAGTTTCTGGTTGTTGTCCGCATCGGAGGCGCCCGCACCGGCATAACGGGCAGAATAAATACCCGGTGCACCACCGAGGGCATCCACCGCCAGGCCCGAGTCGTCCGCCAGCGCCGGCAGGCCACTGGCTCTACTGGCGTGACGAGCCTTGATCAGGGCGTTCTCGATAAAGCTGAGGCCGGTTTCCGCCGCCTCTTCCTGCAAAAAATCCGACTGCGGAAACACCGCAATCTGCCAGCCGGAAAACAGCTGGGAAAACTCTTTCAGCTTGCCGGCGTTTCCGCTGGCGAGAACAATTTTATCCATGAAAATTCTACTGTTCCGGCGCAATCCGGCGGGTGTGCATCAGTTCTTGTGCAGCTGACGACGGAAAGTCAGTTCCTGGGTACTGCCATCGGGCATAACCAGGTCGATATTAAACGTAAGGCTCTCTTCGTGCTCGAAGCGGAAGGGCGCCAGATAATACACCGCGCCCTGATCGCGAATTTCCTTAAATTCCAGCGGGCGGGACTGTTGAATCAGATTGGTTGCATTTCCGGACACGCCAACACTGCTCCCTTTGGTCTCATCAATCTTGCTGACGGAGATGTTGACAAAGGCGCGGTCCCGGGCGCGTACCAGTTTGTAGTGCTGGGCAATTTCCGGGGAAATAAAGTCACTGTTGAATACCGAGTAGGAAACCCGGTAATCGCCAAAGACCTTGTGGTTCTCGATGGTTTTCGCACCCTGGGCCGCGGCGGCTGTAGCCCAAAGCAACAGGGCTATGGAAATAAATGCTGCAAAATAACGTTTCACGGCGTTCTCCTGTAGATCGGTTTCTTTGGTTTCTCGGCGGCGCCAGAAACAACCTTCTGCTACCAATATTAGCGAGTCAGATGGTAAATCGCTGTTTCACCGAAGAGATTCGGCAAAAAATCCTTCAAAACCCCGGATACTGGGGATTCTGAGACCACCTGCCGGTGCAGTATTTTCCAGCGGTGCTCCCGACAGAGCACTTCAAAATCTTTGAAAGTACAAAAGTGAATATTGGGCGTGTCGTACCATTCGTAGGGTAATAAGTCCGACACTGGCATACGACCGGACACCGCCAGGTGCCAGCGCGCCTTCCACTGGCCGAAGTTCGGGAAGGTGATGATACACTCCCGCCCTACCCGCAGCATTTCCTCCACTACCAGGTGTGGGAAACGCAGGGTCTGCAGTGCCTGGGTCATCACCACGGTATCGAAACTGTGGTCGGCAAAATTTTTCAGGCCGTTGTCCAGGTTTTGCTCCACCACATTCACACCGCGCTCGACGCACTTCTGAATCTGCTTCGGATCAATTTCTAGGCCGTAACCGCTGACCTGTTTTTCTCTGGTCAACCGCTCAAGCAGGGTGCCATCGCCACAACCAAGGTCGAGCACGCGGGATTGTTCCGGTACCCAGTCGTAGATGATATCCAGGTCCTGACGAATCATTTGGCCACCCCACTGGTAATCTCTGCACTGTGTTCGCGGGCGACATTATTCATATAGGCCGAGAAAAACTTTTCGTAGCGCTCATTGGGTAGCAGAAAGGCGTCGTGCCCCATGGGAGATTCCACCTCTGCGTAAGTCACGGGAATATTTGCGTGCATCAGCGCATCGACAATCTCCCGCGAGCGCTCGGGGGCGAAACGCCAGTCCGAGGTGAACGAAACCAGCATGAATTTGCAGCGTGCGTGGGAAAACGCTTCCACCGGGTCGTCGTTGTATTCCCGCGCCAGGTCAAAATAATCCAGTGCGCGGGTCATCAGAATGTAGGTGTTCGGATCGAAGCTACCGGAAAAGGTATCGCCCTGATAGCGCAGATAACTCTGCACCTGAAATTCCACCAGTTCTTCCACGCCCTGCTCAAAAGTACCGGAGCGCAGCTCGCGGCCAAATTTTTTCCCCAACCCGTCGTCGGACAGATAAGTGATATGCCCGATCATCCGCGCCACCGAGAGACCGTGGCGTGGCAGAGTTTCCTCTTCCAGATAGCGGCCATCGCGAAAATCCGGGTCCGAGGTGATGGCCTGACGGGCGGTTTCGTTGAACGCAATATTCTGTGCGGACAGCTTCATCGCCGAGGCGATTACCACACAGTGACGCAACCGGTCCGGGTACTCCAGGGACCAGCGCATGGCCTGCATCCCACCGAGGCTGCCGCCGACCACTGCGGCCCACTGCTGGATGCCGAGCAAATCCGCCAGCTGTGCCTGACTGTGGACCCAGTCCCGCGCACGCAGTGGCGGGAAATCCGGACCCCAAGGTTTACCGGTTTGCGGATTGACGGAAGACGGGCCGGTGGAACCATGGCAGCCGCCGAGGTTGTTGACCGCGACCACAAAGAATTTGTTGGTGTCGATGGGCTTGCCGGGGCCGATATAGTGATCCCACCA
This sequence comes from Microbulbifer sp. ARAS458-1, assembly GCF_045348205.1. NCBI lineage: Bacteria > Pseudomonadati > Pseudomonadota > Gammaproteobacteria > Cellvibrionales > Microbulbiferaceae > Microbulbifer > Microbulbifer sp. ARAS458-1. The sequence continues at coordinate 484,425 of NZ_CP155838.1, forward strand.
GCCGGGGCGCTTGTCGCTTTCGCTGTGGTAACCGGCGGCGTGATGGTGGCCGGAGAGCGCGTGGCAGATCAGTACGCCGTTGCTTTTATCGGCGTTGAGGGTGCCATAGGTTTCATACACCAGAGTGTATTCATCGAGTACACGGCCACAGGCCAGTTTGAACGGGCCGGGGAAGGTGTGGCTTTTCGGCTCGACGATGCCGACAGAGTTTGCGGGCAATCCTGCCGGTTTTCCTGCTTGGGGAGTGTGCGCTTCCGTGGTCAAAATCTTTCGCATGTGGTTACTGGGCGGGGCGCCAAGTTTACGAAAGCTGGGGGCGGTAGTACACCGCCCATCCGTATTACTACAGACGCACTTAGGTGGTCGCCGGGGCTTTCAGTGGAGTCACGTTGTTCGCAACCGGTGCCGGTGGAATTGGCTGGGGGGCTGCGTGGGTGTGCTTGAGCAGGTCTTCCAGCGCACCGAGTGCACTGTGGTTGCGTACCAGCTCTTCTTCCAGTGCACGCAGGTCGGTGCGTTTGCTCTGGGTTTTCTGTTTAAGCTCGGTGAGCTTGATCAAGTGGCGGTTGAGCAGGTGCTTCTGGTACTGAACATGCTGTTTCAATGGTTCCAGAACCTGTTCGAGCCAACCATCCACAGACGAGATCATCTGGCTATACATGCGGCCCACCTCATTGGCGAGAGTTGCCACAAAGCGCTCGGTGAGGCGATTGCGGCGGGCCAGCAGCAATTGTGGCGAGCGACGCAGCTGCGCCGCCTGGCGGTGCAGGCCGCGCAGGGCGGCACGGAAGCCGGCGATGTCGAAATGCTGTTCGGCGGAGATGATATTGCTCAGAGTGGAGCGGTCGTAGATGGCGTCGACGAGGCGGTTGGCCTGATCCACTTCACGCTCGAGATTGCCCAGCTGGTGTTCCACGCCACCCATAAAGCCGTCGATGGCGCGGGCGAGACCGAGGGGAGACCAGCGCTCGTTGAGCGCTCTGCGGGTTTCATCGATCAATTGCTGTAGCTGCTGACTGGAAACCGGAGCCAGCAGAGAGGCGCGCTGGCGGGCGAGCATGCGCTGACTGGATTTCAGGGTCAGCAGTTCCTGGTGACAGTATTTGTGCTGCTCCTTGGCGGTGGAATGCAGCTGTTTCAGCTCTTCGACCTGATCCGGACTGGTGGCACCGTGGCGCTTAAGGTGCTCGAGAGTTGCGCGGCCACTGTTGAGGCGGCGCTTGAGCAGATCGCGGGTATCCGCCATCAGGGTCAGGGCCTGGTGCAGGGAGCGATGGTTGGCGACCTTGTCGCGATGCTCCATCAGGCGCTGCACCAGCAGTTTTTCAAAGTCGCCGAAACGGCTTTGCTGCAGCATCACCGGATCCCGTTCGGCGCGCGCCAGCAGGGCTTTTTTCGCAGAGACCCCCACTACATTTTCCTGCGGCAGCGCGAGGAGCTTGCTCACTTCCGCACGCATTTTGCGCAGCATCTGGTCCGCATCTTCGTCCGGGTCATCCCACAGCACATCAATTTTGTTCAGCAGCGCCATGACCGCGGTACCGCGGTGTTCTTTCAGTGGCACCAGGTGGGTTTCCCACATATTCAGGTCGGTACCGCTGACACCGGCGTCCGCGGAGAGCAGGAAGGCCACCGCCTGAGAACCTGGCAGGGTGGACAGGGTCAGTTCCGGCTCGTTGCCAAGGGCATTCAGCCCGGGGGTGTCGATAATCCGCAGGCCCTGGGCCAACAGCGGGTGCGGCAGTGAAATCAGCGCGTAGCGCCAGGCGGGAATCTGTACCAGGTTGCCGTTGCCATCGAGATGGCGGCGATCGAAACCGTAGCGGGCGGCCTCTTCCGGGGTTACCGCTTTGGTGGCGGCGACCTTCATCAACGCGTCGCGGGTGGCATCAGCGTCGTCCGGGTCAAAGTCGAAATTGACCCACTTCTGCGGGATGCGGCGGAAACTCTCGAGGCTGGTATTGGTCGCCAGAGTTTCGATGGGTAGCAGGCGCACGGAGGCCTGTTCGGTGCCATCGCTGAAGATTTCCGTAGGGCACATGGTGGTGCGACCGGGGCGCGAGGGCAGCAGGCGCTTGCCGTAAGTGTGTGACAACAGCGCGTTGATCAGCTCGGTCTTGCCACGGGAGAACTCGCCCACGAGCGCCACGGTAAACTGATCTTCCACCAGCAACTGGCGCGCCTGCTGAACCACCTGCCGGGCGCCGGCGGAGTTGGGGAAGTGTTCTTCCAACCAGTGGCTGAACCGGTTGAACTGGGTATCAAGCCCCTTCTTCCAACGGTCGTAATCGGCAATGTGCTGGCGCAAGGTCGCATCTTCCATGTTTATAAGTTCTTGTTGGTACTACTTACGGATTTGACAGCCATTTTCCAGCAAGCCGCCATGGAGTTAAAGCCTGACACCGCAATTTCGCGAACTGGATAGACAGAGAAAGAAGAAATAAAGAAGGGGAGTGAGCGGGAAGCGAAAAAGGTGACAGTTAAGACAGTTCTGAGGAGTGCAATAAGAATCGCTGCAGAGCGTAGCGAGCAGGCCTGTGGTGGATTCGTCGGAGCGCATTGAGCGGAATGTACACGCAGTACATGAGCACCAATAGCACCGCCGGATTCGCCACAGGCTTGCGCAGTAGCTCTGCGGTGATTCTTAGAAGGGGATGTGCCAGAACAGGTTGTACACCAGCTGCGGCATATTCGCGCTTTGCGCGAACCCAACCAGCAACTTATCCACAACCGTCAGCAGGATAAAGACAAAAATCGGGCTGATATCGATCACCCCCAGCGGCGGGATCACCTTGCGCACCGGCGCGTAAACCGGCTCCAGCAGCTGGCGCAGCAACATCAGCGCGGGATGAGAGCTCTGCGGGGCAATCCAGCTGACCACGATGGAGATCAGCATGCCCACAAACAGGATGGCGATCAGCGTCATCAGCACACCGAGGAATGCCCACAACAGTGCGCTCAGCGGGTTGAGCATACCGGCACCGGCGAGGAAACCCGCACCGATAATCATCACCCAGGCAACCAGCAGCGCCAGCACCAGGGAGGCCATATCAATGCCAAACAACCCCGGTACGATTTTGCGCAGTGGACGCAGTAATGGATTGGTGACCTTGACGATGCCCTGGGAAATCGGATTGTAGAAATCCGCCCGCGCCAGCTGCAGCATAAAGCGCAGCAGCACCGCAAACAGAAACAGAATCCCGATAGTGGCGAGAATAAATACGCCGATATTGCTGAAGGTGTTGACCATCAAACGTCCTTTCTTTGCAGCCTGTTATTTGTCGAGTTCTTTCGCCATTTCCGCGGCACGCGCCGCGCAATCGCTCATGGCCTGCTCCACCAGTTGTGGCAGGCCACCCTCCTGAAAACGTTTTACCGCGCGCTCGGTGGTCCCATTCGGCGACATGACGTTGCGCTTTAACTGCGCCACATCCACATCCGCGGCCACCGCAAGTTTCGCCGCGCCCAGTGCGGTTTGCAAGGTAAGGCGCTCGGCATCCGCGCGGTCCATGCCGGCTTTCTCCGCCGCGTCGATCATGGATTCCATAAACTGAAAATAGTACGCGGGGCCGGAACCGGACACCGCGATAACCTGATCGATGCCGGATTCCTGCTCCACCCACAGGGCAATACCCACCGCATCGGCCATCTGGGTGACCACGGACTTGTGCTCATCGGTGACACCATCTCCGGCATACAGGCCGGTCACACCGGTGCCCACCAGCGCCGGGGTGTTCGGCATGGCGCGCACGATCGGCACACCGGCACCCAGCCAGCGCTGATAGGCCGCCAGTGGGATTCCAGCCGCCAGGGTGATCACCAGGGGTTTGTGAACACTTACTTTTTCCGCAAGCGCCTCGCACATTTCCTTCATCACCTGTGGCTTGACCGACAGCACCACCACATCGGCGCCCTCAATCGCCGCCAGATTGTCGGTGCTGCCGTGGACGCCGGTGCGCTTGCAGAAGTCTTTCAGCTTCTGCTCGTTGCGGCCGGTGGCGACAATCTTGTCGGCGGGGTAGCCACTGGCCACCATGCCACCGATCACCGCACCCGCCATATTGCCGGCGCCGCCGATAAAGACCATTTTGTGATCAGATGCGTTTTGTTGGTCAGCCATAAGCTCCTCTGAATTATTTCCGTGCCCCAAAAATATCGGTGCCAATACGGACAATGGTGGCACCACTGAAGATCGCCGCCTCCATATCCCCGGACATGCCCATGGACAGGGTGTCCAGCGGCTGCTCCGGCAGCTGCGCCCTGAGATCGTCCAACAGACCGGCCAGCTGTATAAAAGGCGTGCGCTGGTCATCCGCCGCACCGCGGGGGGCGGGGATCGCCATCAAACCGCGCAGTTGCAGATTGGGCTGCGCCGCCACCGCGGCCGCCAGTTCCGGCAACTTTTCCGGGCTGACCCCGGACTTGCTGTCCTCACCGTCAATATTCACCTGCAGGCACACATTCAGCGGCGGCAGATGTGCCGGGCGCTGCTCAGATAATCGCCGTGCGATTTTTAACCGCTCCAGGGAGTGCAGCCAGTGAAAGTGCTCCGCCACATCGCGGGTTTTGTTGGATTGCAGCGGGCCAATGAAGTGCCAGGTGATCTCGCAGTCTTCCAGCGCCTCCTGTTTCTCCAGCGCCTCCTGCAGGTAATTCTCGCCAAAGTGGCGCTGGCCGGCGTTGTAGGCCACTCGCAGGTCTTCCGCGGGGCGGGTTTTGGACACCGCCAGCAGAGTGACAGTATCGGCCTGCCGGTCACAACTACCGCAGGCTGTGACGATCCGCTCAGTGACGGAATTGAGGTTTTCGGGGATTGACCCTTTGCGCATATACTGGGACCCAACTTTTGCTCGGCGGGCATTCTATGCGCTCATTGCCCGCACGTCATATCGACGGTCATATCACAACGAGAGCAGCGTAAGAGAAGAATAAAGGGTAGCAGTATGGACATTACAGAACTCCTCGCCTTCAGCGCCAAACAGAACGCCTCCGACTTGCACCTCTCCGCGGGCCTGCCGCCGATGATCCGGGTGGACGGCGACGTGCGCCGTATCAACCTGCCGCCCATGGAGCACAAGCAGGTGCACGGTCTGATCTACGAGATCATGAACGACAAGCAGCGCAAGGATTACGAAGAGTTCCTGGAGACCGACTTCTCCTTCGAGGTGCCCGGTGTGGCCCGCTTCCGTGTGAACGCGTTCAACCACAACCGCGGTGCCGGTGCGGTATTCCGGACCATTCCCTCCAAGGTTCTCACCATGGAAGACCTGGGCATGGGCCAGGTGTTCAAGCAGATCTCCGACACCCCGCGCGGCCTGGTGCTGGTGACGGGCCCTACAGGCTCCGGTAAGTCCACCTCACTCGCGGCCATGATCGACTACATCAACGACAATAAGTACGAGCACATCCTCACCGTAGAGGACCCCATCGAATTCGTGCACGAATCCAAAAAGTGTCTGGTGAACCAGCGGGAAGTACACCGCGACACTCACGGCTTCTCTGAAGCCCTGCGCTCGGCACTGCGTGAAGACCCGGACATCATCCTCGTGGGTGAGATGCGGGACCTCGAGACCATCCGCCTGGCGCTCACCGCCGCGGAAACCGGCCACCTGGTATTCGGCACCCTGCACACCACCTCCGCGGCCAAAACCATCGACCGTGTTGTGGACGTGTTCCCCGCGGAAGAAAAAGCTATGGTGCGTTCCATGCTGTCGGAGTCCCTGCAGGCGGTAATCTCCCAGACCCTGCTCAAACGCAACGGCGGCGGCCGTGTCGCCGCCCACGAAATCATGCGCGGCACCCCGGCGATTCGTAACCTGATTCGCGAAGATAAAATCGCGCAGATGTACTCCGCCATCCAGACCGGTGCCAACGTGGGCATGCAGACCATGGACCAGTGCCTGCAGGACCTGGTCGAGAAGCGCATCATCAGCCGCGAAGTCGCGCGCGAAAAAGCGAAAATGCCGGAGAATTTCTAAACCTCCGCAAGCTGGATCCCGGCTCAAGGCCGGGATGACAAAGCCTGGTCATCCCGGACTCGATCCGGGATCCTGTGCTACGAAGTAAACACATACGATTCGAAGAAAACGACTACCCCAGGCGGTAATAAAAATGGAAATCGAACGACTCCTACAACTGGTCACCGAAAAAGGCGCGTCTGACCTGTTCATCACCGCCGGTGTACCCGCGTCCATCAAACTGCACGGCAAAATCGTCCCGGTGACCTCCACTCCCCTGACCCCGGAAAAAGCCCGGGAAATGGTCGTGGGTATCATGAACGACCGCCAGAAAAAAGAATTCGCAGAGAGCAAAGAACTCAACTTCGCCATCTCCCTGCGCAACGTCGGCCGCTTCCGGGTATCCGCCTTCTTCCAGCGCAACCTGGTGGGTATGGTGCTGCGTCGTATCGAAACCAAGATCCCCACCATCGACGGCCTCGGCCTGCCGGAGCAGCTCAAAGAGCTGGCCATGACCAAGCGCGGCCTGATCATCTTTGTGGGTGCGACCGGTACCGGTAAATCCACCTCACTGGCGTCCATGATCGGCCACCGCAACGAGAACTCGAAGGGACACATCATCTCCATCGAGGACCCCATCGAATTTATCCACCAGCACCGCGGCTGCATCGTTACCCAACGCGAAGTGGGCCTGGATACCGACTCGTTCGAGACCGCCCTGAAAAACACCCTGCGTCAGGCGCCGGACGTAATCCTGATTGGTGAGGTGCGCTCGCGGGAAACCATGGACCACGCTATCGCCTTCGCCGAAACCGGCCACCTGTGCCTTTGCACCCTGCACGCCAACAACGCCAACCAGGCGCTGGACCGGATCATCCACTTCTTCCCGGCCGACCGTCACCAGCAGCTGTGGATGGACCTGTCGCTGAACCTGCAGGCCATGGTCGCCCAGCAGCTGGTACCCACCCCGGACGGCGACGGCCGCCGCGCCTGTCTCGAGATCATGATCAACACCCCGCTGATGTCGGACCTGATCCGCAAGGGCGAGGTGCACAAAATGAAAGAGTTGATGAAGCGCTCCACCGAGCAGGGCATGCAGACCTTCGACCAGGCCCTGTACGAGCTCTACGACCGCGGCGAAATCACCTACGAAGACGCCCTCGCCCACGCGGACTCCGCCAACGACCTGCGCCTGATGATCAAGCTCAAATCCGAATCCGACGCCGAGTACCTCAACAGCGCCGCCGACGGACTGAGCCTCGCCAGCGACACCGATACTGGCAGCGGCCCGCAGATCTATTGATCGTTCCCCCGAAGAGGTACCGCTTTGACACTACTGAGTGCCCTCGCCCTGTTCAGCGCCATGGTCGTGCTGGCTGCCATTCCCGGCCCCGGGATTTTTGCGGTGATGGCGCGCTCGGCCAGTGGTGGCATGCCGCATGGTGTGGCTACGTCGATTGGCATCGTTTTCGGTGATTATATTTTTATCGCCCTGTGCCTTTCGGGCCTCGCCTATGTCGCGGATATGATGGGGAGTGTATTTACCACTATCCAGTATCTCGGCGCGGCCTACCTGATCTGGCTGGGGATCAGCCTGTTGCGGGCGCAGTCTACGAAGACCAAGGTCGCACCCACGTCGACAAATTCACTGACCTCCAGTGTGTTGATCGGACTGACCATCACCCTCGGGAATCCCAAAGCGATTCTTTTCTACCTCAGTTTCTTCCCCGCGTTTCTGCCACTGGCGGAAATCACGCTTACTGACATGGTGATCATTTTTGCCATCACGACAGTCAGTGTGGTTGGTGTGATGCTGATATACGCGTGGATTACGGTGCACGCACACTCTCGCGTACAGCAGCGCGGCGCAGGAGAAGCGCTCAATAAGGTGGGCGGGGCGTTACTGGTGGGTAGTGGCCTGTGGATGGTTTTGCGCAGCCTGTAAACCGATAGCGATGGCCTCCATTTATATCAGGCCAATTCTTCCAGCAAGGCTTTCACCTGCCCAAGCAGACGACGGGATACCGGAGGCGTCTGCTCGGTACCACCGAGCGTGACCACCGTCCCCGATGCCTGCTTGCGCAGGCCGGTAATATACTCCACTGCAACAATCGCGCCGCGATGTACACGCACAAAGCGCTCGCCGAATTCTGCTTCCAGTTCCTTGAGGGATTCATCCAGCACCGTTTCGCCACCAGAGTGATGGGCGATGACGTATTTGTCTTCGGCGATAAAGCAGCGGATATCTTCCACCTCAATCAATTGCACACCGCGGCGGCTCACCGCTTTTATCTGGCGACGGCCGCCGCTGGCAGGTGATGATTTCGGTTCGGCTTGCAGCAGTTGTGGTTTGCTCAGTCTTCGCGCCTGGGCAATCGCCTGTGCCAGTTGTTCCACATTGACGGGCTTGAGCAGGTAACCCGATGGAGCAACCGCAAAGGCAGGGAGCGCAAACTCATCGTGGGCGGTGCAGAATATGATCGCAGGCGGGTTGGGTCGGTTGGTGATTTGGGTGGCGAGTTGGAGCCCGTTTTCTCCGGGCATTTCGATATCCAGTAACAACAGGTCCGGGTCGAGTGAATCCAGCTGTTGTAACGCGCTTTCCCCATCGGCAGCTTCTCCCAGCAGTTGGCAACCATGAATAGTTTGCAACTGTCGGGCCAATCTGGCCCGCGCCAGCGGCTCGTCATCGACGATCAGAACACCCAGCGGACGTTCAGCGGTACTCTCAAGGGAACCATCGAGAGTACTCATCCAACCACCTCCACTGAACGCACTGCGACTGGCTCAGTTGTTCTGGCTTCTGCACGGGCGTTTAACGGTAGCCGTATTTCTACGACATATTTTTCTTCACGCTTTTCCGCAATAAAGTGGAAGCGCTCACCGTAAAACGCACTGAGACGCTGGCGAATATTTTCCATCGCCATTCCATTTCCCGAATGAACATGGTCCACATGGACATTACGGTTGTTTTCCGTCCCAGTTTTTCCGTCAGACTCTGCAATAGGATTATGAATCGACAATAGCAGTTCGCGGGACTCTCTGCCAATGACATTTTGACGACGACCGAATTTACTCGGGACAATATTTTCACGGATGGAAACTTCAATGGTGCCACCGCGACGCAAACGCGCGACACCGTGCAGCACCGCATTTTCCAGTAGTGGCTGCAATAGCATTGAAGGCAACTCCGCAGGCCCGGAAAAATCATCCACCTGCCAGGATTGCTGCAGGCGATCACCGAGTCGCAGGGACTCAATTTCCAGGTAATGTTTCGCCAGCGAAATTTCCTGCTCCAGCGGTACCATTTTGGAGTCTGCCAGGGATGCGCGAAACAATACGCAGAGATCTTCCACCAGTTTTTCCGCGCGCTCCGGATCCACCGCGATCAGGCTGGCGAGGCTGTTCATACTGTTGAACAGAAAGTGCGGGCGGATACGGGATTGCAGGGCTTCGATACGGGCGCCGAGCTCCGCCTGCTGCTGGTTGTGCAACTGCTGCTGCACATAGGCGTAACGCAGTACCACTCCCGCACAGATTGCGCCGACCAGGAAGTTGGCCAATAGCGACAGCCAGGCGATCGGCATACCGGTCATATCCGCGGCCCACCAGTGCTGAGCTACAAGCACCCCAAGCAAGACCGCGAGCACCGTGGAATAGCTGAGCGCCGCCGCAACCTTGTGGGACAGGCGGGCGAGAATGGGACGCATACGGCACAGGATCGCGGCAGACGGCAGTACCGCCCACTGCACGGTGAGGGATACCAGTCCCAGACGCTGCCAGTTAAACGGCGCCAGTCCGTCGGTGGCAAGCACCAGCACCAGCGCCAGCAATTCACCCATCAACACTAGCGCAGCCACACCGGTCACGCTGCACAGGTCCGGGAGGAAGTGAGGAGAGTCGTGATGAGCATCCTCGATGAGGGAGTTCCCGGAGCCCAGACGCGCAGAATCTTTGCCATTGGGGGCAATTTCGCGAATTTGCTGCGCTATAATGCCCGCCGCTTGCGCGGGCCGGGAAGATGTCATACCACGTTATCTTTATTCTGGACCTGCCAACTAGGCAAAGAAGATACCGCCATCCCGGATCGACTTCCACATCACCATTCACAAACCCAGTCACATTCGACCAGAGGCAGCATGAGCAACGATAACTCCTCCGCAAATACCGCACAGAACCCCGCAGCCAAGCTGTGGGGCGGCCGCTTCAGTGAAGCCACCGATGCGTTCGTGGAGCGCTTTACTGCCTCGGTGATGTTTGACCAACGCATGGCACTGGAAGACATACAGGGCTCTCTGGCCCACGCGCAGATGCTGTCGGAAGTGGGTGTACTGACCGGGGACGAGTTCAAGCAGATCGAGGGTGGCCTCAAGGACATCGCCGAGGAGATCAAGGCCGGTGAATTCCCCTGGTCCGTAGCGCTGGAAGACGTGCATATGAACATCGAGGCGCGGCTGACCGACCGCATCGGTGCCACCGGCAAGAAGCTGCACACCGGCCGCTCCCGCAACGATCAGGTGGCCACCGATATCCGCCTGTGGCTGCGCAACCGCATCGACCAGATAGCCTCTGAGCTAACCCGCCTGCAGACCGGCCTGGTAGACCTGGCCGAGCGGGAAGCGGATACCATCATGCCGGGTTTCACCCACCTGCAATCCGCGCAGCCGGTCACCTTCGGCCATCACCTGCTGGCCTGGAACGAGATGCTGACCCGGGATTACGAACGCCTGATGGACTGCCGCAAGCGCGTTAATCGCTCGCCATTAGGTGCCGCCGCGCTGGCCGGCACCAGCTACCCGATCAATCGCGCGCGCACCGCCGAGCTGCTGGGCTTTGACGCCCCCACCGAGAACTCCCTGGATTCCGTCAGCGACCGCGACTTCGCCATCGAATTCTGCGCCTTCAGCGCCCTGCTGCTGACGCACCTGAGCCGCGCCAGTGAAGAACTGGTGCTGTGGACCTCCAGCCAGTTCGACTTTATCGACCTGCCCGATCGCTTCTGCACCGGCTCCTCCATCATGCCGCAGAAGAAAAACCCGGACGTGCCGGAACTGGTCCGCGGCAAGACCGGCCGCGTGAATGGCCACCTGATTGCCCTGCTGACCCTGATGAAGAGCCAGCCGCTGGCCTACAACAAGGACAACCAGGAAGACAAAGAACCGCTGTTCGACGCCGCCGATACCGTACTGGACTGCCTGCGCGCCTTCGCGGATATGGCGCCGGCGCTGAAGCCGAAGAAAGAAAATATGCTCGCTGCCGCCGGCAAGGGCTTCTCCACCGCCACCGACCTGGCGGATTACCTGGTGCGCAAAGGCGTGGCCTTCCGCGATGCCCACGAGATTGTTGGCCAGTCCGTGGCATTTGCCATTGAAAAGGACTGCGATCTGGCGGATCTCAGTCTGGAAGAATTGCAGAAGTTTTCCGATGTGATCGGGGAGGATGTATTCGACGTGCTGACCCTGGAAGGCTCCGTCGCCGCCCGGGATCATATTGGCGGCACTGCGCCGACCCAGGTGCGGGCTGCCTGCGAGCGTGCCCGCAAGCTGATTGCTTCGCGCTAAGTTTTCGTGGATTAGGCCGGGCAACGCCCGGCTCAACTCCGGGATGACAATTAAGACTTATAGGCCGAGAGAAACGGCCGCTCCCTGCTGCTCGCTCAACACCCGATCCAACAGGGTCGGCAGGTCTTCACCGGTGGTTGTACATTTCCAGCCAGGCATCTCGAATTTCAGGTGATAACCACCAGAACGCGCAGCGACCCATAACTCTTGCACCGCACTCTGGCGGGACAGGATTACCTGGGTGCCATTATCTTCAAGCGTGATGGTCAACACCGAGTCCGATCGCTCGTAATCCATATCCACATCGCAGTTGTCGAGGGCATCCTCGACGGCAATCAGGGTTTCTTCGATAGCGGCATTGTATGCGGGCTGGGAATCGGCCTGGGTCATGGGTCGTTACTACTGTTACTGTGTTGTTGGGAAGCTCGGGTCGCTATACTAGCAGGCTTTTCCGGTCTTCTCGTCCCGCTTGAATGCGGCAGATATAGCCAAGGCAGTCCCCGATGCGCACACCCATGATCTCACAGGTCACTCTTATGGCCGCCCTCTCCGCCGCCTTGATGTTAGTCGCCTGTGGCCAGAAGGGCCCTCTCTACCTGCCTCAGGATCCCGCATCACCCTCAACGAGTTCAAGCACCAGCGGCAGCCACAGCCACGGCCAACCCGGGGCGGTGCAGACACCACAAAGCAGTCAGGACGAAACGGAATCCGAACAGCAAACCGAGCAACACACGGAAGCAGAAGCAGTAACCAAATGAGCGAATTCTCCTACCAGCAGGGAAGCCTGTGGGCCGAGGGCGTAAGCCTGGAACAGATTGCCGAGCAGTTCGGCACCCCCACTTACGTCTACAGCCGCGCCCACTACGAGCGCCAGTACCAGGCCTATGCCGACGCCCTGGGCGATCATCCTGGCCTGATCTGCTACGCCATCAAGGCCAACAGCAACCTCGGCATCCTGTCGGTGCTGGCACAGCTGGGTGCCGGTTTCGATATCGTCTCCGCCGGTGAGCTGGAACGGGTACTGATGGCCGGCGGTGATCCCAGCAAAGTCGTATTTTCCGGCGTGGGCAAGACCGCCGATGAAATGCGCCGCGCGCTGTCTGTCGGCGTGCATTGTTTCAATGTGGAATCCGAAGGCGAGCTCGACCGGCTGGAAGCAGTGGCCGCCGAGATGGGCGTCACCGCACCGGTATCCCTGCGGGTGAACCCGGATGTGGACGCCATGACCCACCCGTATATTTCCACAGGCCTGAAAGAGAACAAGTTCGGCATCGCCATCGAGCGTGCCCGCGCGGTGTACGCACGCATTGCCGCTTCCGAGAGCCTCAATGCGGTGGGTGTGGACTGCCATATCGGCTCCCAGCTCACCGAGATCTCCCCTTTCCTCGACGCCCTCGACCGCCTGCTGGCGCTGATCGACGAGCTGGCCGAAGATGGCACCAAACTCAAGCACCTGGACCTGGGCGGCGGTCTCGGTGTGCGCTACCGCGGTGAAGAACCGCCGGAAGTGAGCGACTACCTCGGCGCGGTGAAGGAAAAACTTGCCGGCCGCGATCTGGCCCTAGTGCTGGAACCGGGCCGCTCCATCGCCGCCAACGGCGGCGCCCTGCTGACCCGGGTGGAATACCTGAAGCGCACCGACGAGCACAACTTTGCCATCGTCGACGCCGCCATGAACGACAACCTGCGCCCGGCGCTATACCAGGCGTGGCAGGATATCGTTGCGGTCACCCCGTCCAATGGCGACACTGAGAGCTGGGATATTGTCGGCCCGGTGTGCGAGACCGGCGATTTCCTCGGCAAACACCGCCCGCTGGCACTGGAGCAGGGTCAGCTACTGGCCATGTTATCCGCTGGCGCCTACGGGTTTACCATGAGCTCCAACTACAACTCCCGCACCCGCGCCGCGGAAGTACTGGTGGACGGGGACAAGACCTACCTGGTGCGCGCGCGGGAGACCCTGGCGGACCTGGTGCGCGGCGAGACTACGGTACCGGCCAGGGACTGACAGAAAAGGATTGAGCTCGTTTGGTGGATGCGCTTTGCGGATCCACCCTGCGGGATGGCTTGGAATTAGGTGTAGGGTGGATAAGCGCAAGCGCATCCACCAACAAGAGAAACAGAATGCGGCTTAAATTCACCAAAATGCACGGCCTCGGCAACGACTTTGTCATGGTCGACGGCATCACCCAGCGGGTGAAGCTGTCACCGGAGAAGGTTCGCCAGATCGCCGACCGCCACACCGGCATCGGGTGCGATCAGCTGTTGCTGGTGGAAGCCCCGCGTAATCCGGACGTCGACTTCCGTTACCGCATCTACAACGCGGACGGCAGCGAAGTGGAGAACTGCGGTAACGGCGCCCGCTGTTTTGCGCGCTTTGTGCGCGACCGCCGCCTGACCAGCAAGGAGCAGATCCTGGTGGAAACCGCTGCCGGTATTCTTGAGCTGAAAGTGGGCGAGAAAGACCAGGTGAGCGTGGATATGGGTGAGCCGATTCTGGAGCCCGCCAAAGTACCCTTTCAGGCGGACATTCAGGCCGAAAGCTACCCGCTGGAAGTCGACGGCGAGATGTACAACGTCGGCGCCGTGTCCATGGGCAACCCCCACGCGGTACTGCTGGTGGAAGATGTCACCAAGGCGCCGGTGGAAACCCTTGGCGCCGCCATCGAGTGCCACCCGCGCTTTCCCGCCAGGGTGAACGTGGGCTTCCTGCAGATCGAGGATCGCGGCAAAGCGCGCCTTCGGGTATTTGAACGGGGCGTGGGTGAGACCCGTGCCTGCGGCACCGGTGCCTGTGCCGCCATGGTCTCTGCGCGCCTGCGCGGCCTGGTGGACGAGGAGCTGCAGATCACCCTCCCCGGTGGCACCCTGACGATCCACTGGCCGGGACCCGGCGAGCCGGTTACCATGACCGGGCCCACTGCGGCGGTATATCACGGACAGATCGTGCTCTGAGGCTCTGCTTAGCAACAGCCGACCGAGCGCACCCAGATAACCAGATAACGACCCGGACCATGACCGATCACAGCGATGCCCCCCTGCTCGATAGCGAAGTCGAGGCCAACCTGGACCGCCAGGAAGCCGCCGACAGCGAAAACCAGCGCAACAAGAAGCTGCTTTCGCGACAGGTGGCCCGCTACCTGATCCAGAACCCCACCTTCTTTGCCGAGAACATGGAGCTGCTGGAAACCATCCAGCTTCCCAGGGAATCCGGTAAGACCGTGTCGCTGATGACCCACCAGACCAACCTGCTGCGCGAGCGCAACATAGAGATGCGCCAGCGCCTCGACCAGCTGCTGCAGGCCGCACGGGAAAATGATCAGCTGTTTACCCACAGCCGCCAGCTGGTGTTGGCACTGCTGGAAGCGCGCACCGTTGCTGAAGCCGGCAACGCACTGTTAAAAAGCTTTAAAGAAGATTTTCAGGTCGAGACTACCGCCCTCACCCTGTTCGGCCCCCTGCCCGGTTCCAGCAGCAAGCTCGGTGCCGTACGCAGCAGTTCACGCACCAGCGCGGAAAGCGCCATAGGTTCCATTCTGCGCAACGGTCGCACCGTGTGCGGCACCCTGCGTCCTTCAGAGACCGCTTATCTGTTCGGCGACGGGGCGGACAAGGTGGCCTCTGCGGCGGTGGTCCCGCTGGCGGACCAGCTGGGTATCCTGGCGGTCGGCTCCAGTGACCCCAATCATTACCGCTCCAGCCTCGGCACCATGTTCCTGTCGTATATCGGAGAAGTACTCGAACGACTGCTACCGGATCTGCTGGCACGCAGCTGATCTCCATTGATCATTGCCGCTCGGTTTTTTTGAAGATGCCCGGGTATCGGGCGTGGCGGGGGCGGAGGGGAACTGGACCCCGGCATTTGCCGGGGTGACGCATTCGATCTACGGGTGGCTTTCCTGGTGGAACACTACCGTTCGATTCCCTCGTCCTGCCGGCGGTGCCGGCACCCAGTGTTTTCCTTCGTTCAGCGCGCCTAGTCGCTCAAGACTAGATAGGCCGGCTACCGTACTTCGGCTGCGGCTTGCGCGGAGGGTCTGCAGTTACATCCGGTGCCACCTCATCGATGGCGCCGCCTCTGGCGAGGAAAGCCTCGACTTCGGCACTCAGTTGGCTGCGGGCCCGCTGGCGGGAGGAAAGCGTGCGCTCTTCTGCAAAATCCTCGGTGTCTTTCACTCGAGCACTGGACTGGTCGTCTTTCATGTCATTTACCCTGTAACTTGATACCCCTTGTTACAGAGGGAATACCCCTGCTGCCGCAGCAAGTCTCTAACGAACATCCTGTTCCACCGGCGGTCCATTCACTTTTCACAGTCGCTAAAACATCAGCCACCGAGAAAACGGCAAATAAAATCCGCCGGGCAGAAGATTTCCTGCGGCGAAATATTTATAGGCAGTGTCCAACCAGGCTGCCAGAAAAGGTTCCCATTTCCGGTAGAGTTTTTTTGTGCGGTTTTTACCCGATTTATTGCTGTTGGTTATGCTTTTTTGGGCGCCACACTTTTGACGTCACACTCGAGATAGAGAGGCTTTTCGCGCCTTGAAACCTGAGTCCACCGAGCGATTTATTCCGGGCACAAAAAAGCCCCGCAGAGCGGGGCTTAGAAAACACTGTGTCCGATTCTTTGATCAGACCGCTTCGCTGCCGGTTTCCCCGGTACGAATACGGATAACTTCTTCGAGCGCAGTGATAAAGATTTTACCGTCACCGATTTTACCGGTCTGTGCCGCTTTGGTAATGGCTTCAACGGCGCTGTCGACCATGCTGTCGTCCACCGCCAGCTCCAGTTTTACCTTGGGCAGAAAATCCACCACGTATTCGGCGCCACGGTACAGTTCGGTGTGACCCTTCTGACGGCCGAAGCCCTTCACCTCGGTCACGGTCATGCCCTGCACGCCGACTTCGGACAGTGCGGTGCGCACGTCGTCCAGTTTGAATGGCTTAACCACAGCCGTAATCAATTTCATTCGCTTATCCCCTGATTATGGTTCTTGCGGATACCGGCCCGAAAACCGGTACCGGAAGATTATTTTACCGCCAGCGGGGAGTGGTCCCGACACTGGCGGCTACCTATGAGCGCTTATTTGCTCATAAATTCCGGATAAGCTTCCATTCCGCACTCGGCCAAGTCAACACCTTGCTGCTCTTCTTCTTCGGTAACACGGATACCGGTGATGAGCTTCAGGGCATACCAGACCGCGAAGGAGGCGGCGAATACCCACACGAAGATGGTGGCTGCGCCGATCAGCTGACCGCTGAAAGAGGAGCCGTCGTTGGTCACCGGTACCAGCAGCAGACCCAGCAGACCAACCACACCGTGCACGGAGATGGCGCCAACAGGATCGTCGATCTTCAGCTTGTCCAGAGTGAGGATGGAGAAGACCACCAGGATGCCACCCAGGGCGCCGAACAGGGTTGCCTGCAGGGCAGTCGGGGTAGAAGGCTCAGCGGTGATCGCTACCAGGCCAGCCAGTGCGCCGTTCAGCAGCATGGTCAGGTCGGCTTTGCCGAACAGGATACGGCCGGTAATCAGAGCGGCGACAGCACCACCCGCGGCAGCGGCGTTGGTGTTCAGGAATACCATGGCAACAGAGTGCGCGTTGGCTGCATCGCCCAGTTTCAGCACGGAACCGCCGTTGAAGCCGAACCAGCCCATCCACAGGATGAAGGTACCCAGCGTCGCCAGCGGCAGATTGGCACCGGGGATGGCGTAGATTTCGCCGTTCGGGCCGTATTTGCCTTTACGTGCGCCCAGCAGCAGAACGCCAGCCAGAGCGGCAGCAGCACCCGCCATGTGCACGATGCCGGAACCGGCAAAGTCGGAGAAGCCCAGGTCGCCCAGGTTGTACAGGCCGAATACTTCCGCACCGCCCCAAGTCCAGGAACCTTCCATCGGGTAGATGAAGCCAGTCATCACAACGGCAAACACCAGGAAGCTCCACAGGCGCATACGCTCGGCAACGGCACCGGAAACGATGGACATTGCGGTGGCGACAAACACAACCTGGAAGAAGAAGTCGGAAGCACCGGAGTAAACGGAGTCACCTTCGAAACCGTTTTCTGCGGATGCAGTGAGAACACCCTCGAGGTCGAAGGCTTCGATGCCGCTCAGCAACCAGCCGCCGTCGTACATGATGGCGTAGCCGCAGACCAGATACATGGTGCACGCGATCGCAAACAGCGCTACGTTTTTGGTAAGAATTTCTGTGGTGTTTTTTGAACGCACCAGGCCAGCTTCCAGCATGGCAAAGCCTGCCGCCATCCACATAACCAGTGCACCACACACGAGGAAATAAAATGTATCAATTGCGTACTGCAACTGAAAAATTTGATTTTCCATTTTTCGCTCCGTTTAACCCAAACTATCCCGAGTCGCCCCGGCAGTTATTGTCTATTGATCAAAGAATCGTTCTGGCAATCTGTTCTATTAATTAGATCGCTTCCGCGCCGGTCTCACCGGTGCGAATACGGATTGCCTGCTCAAGGTTTGCAACAAAAATCTTGCCGTCGCCGATCTTGCCGCTTTGCGCTGCAGTGCCGATGGCTTCCAGCACGGCGTCGATCTGGCTGTCTTCAACGGCGATCTGCAACATGGTTTTGGGCAGAAAATCCACCACATACTCCGCTCCGCGATAGAGCTCGGTATGCCCTTTCTGCCGCCCAAAACCTTTGACTTCGCTCACGGTAATACCGCTGACGCCGGCTTCTGCCAGCGCATCGCGCACTGCGTCGAGCTTGAATGGTTTGATGACTGCGGTTACCAGTTTCATGGTCTCCCCCCTAAATATGAGAGCCCACACAAAGGTGGGCTCAATGCGTTTTGCTGTTACCAGCTGTAAGAAGCACCAGCCAGTACGGTTGGCTCACACCAGTCGGTGTAGAAACACTCCTTGTCGCTTACATCGGTTCCGACCAGAGAAGCACTCAGCGCGAGACCGCCAAACTCCTTGCCGACAGAGACGGAGTAGTCGATGTAGGAATCAGATCCATCCAGGAAAACTTCTTCGTCAAACAGGTTGAGGCCGGCGCTCAGGTCCAGAGAAATATCGTTGGCCAGGGCGAAGGAGTAGCCGGCACTCAGATAGTAAAAAGCACCGCTTTGCAGCCAGTAGTCGTCAGAGTAGGCAAAGCCTACGGAGGCATCGCCGAAGCTCAGGCTGCCGTAAACTTCCTGGTAGTCTTCATCCCAGTCACTGCCGTGGTAGGCGTAATAGATGTAGCCAACGTCATAGCCAACGCCACCAGCAGTTTCTCCGGCGTAACCGCCGTAGAAATCCTGCTCAAATTTGGTTTCATCAGCGCCGTAGGCAAAGTCAACCTGAGAAGCCCAGGTACCCAGGTACACACCGTTGCCCAGGTCGAGGTCCACACCGCCCTGAATGGCCGGACCAGTGTCGGTTTGGGAAATACCGCGGAAGCGATAGTCACTTACCACGCCAACGTTTGCACTGAAACTGGGGCCAGAATCTTCCGCAGTAGCCGCACTGGAAATAGCCATCGCCAGCACGCTACCGGAAACGATCGCTGCAACTTTTTTATTGAAATTAAAATCCACTTTTTGGTTCTCCTAGATCTCTGTGTGAAGTACTCGTCTTGGTTTTTTTTATTTATTGCGGCTTCGACTTCGCCGGGGATACGGCACTCGCCGCACTCGCCCAGGCACTTCACTGAAGACCTATCCCCTGCCTGCATTGCCAGGGCGATTTGCACAGGGGTACTTGCAGAGATGGTGCCAACTTTGAAAAGGCGTCGGGAATTCAACGACTTAGGCGGGTTTCGAAGGGGAATTCACGGGCTTGCCAAGACTGTCACCGGCGCCCCTGCCCGATTACAGTGCGCACCAATTTGGAACCTGCACCGCAAGCGGGCACTTTTGTGGTGAGGCCCACCTAGGTGCGAACCAATACAGCGCACACTGTTCACGCCTTGGTGGTCAAACCCGGCTGCGGTACTATTTACCGCTATTGAAATGGGTTTTCGTAGTGGAGAATTGCGCTTGGCAGCGGAAAAATTGCAACAGTTACTCGATGAACTGCAACAACAAGGGGCAGTTATCACCTCAGATCTGCGGGATGCCCTGGAAGTGGCGCTGGGCAAATTGCCCCTGGTAAGCCAGCGGGAATTCGACACCCAAGCGGCCAAGCTCGCCCGGGCAGAAGAGAAGCTCGCGCTGCTGGAAGCGCAAGTGCGCGAACTGGAAGTCAGGCTCGGCGACTGACCGCTAGCGCGCGACAACGCGTGAAAAACAACACATCACGGAAGACTATTTTTCAGGGAAGAAAAAGTGAGCCTATCCATTACCTTTGCCCGCGCCCAACTTGGCGTGGAAGCGCCACTGGTAACCGTTGAAACCCACCTGGCCAACGGTTTGCCCGCGTTCAATATCGTCGGCCTGCCGGAAGCCGCAGTGCGCGAGAGCCGCGACCGGGTGCGCAGCGCCATCGTCAACAGCCACTTCGAATTTCCGCAGCGGCGAATCACCGTCAATCTGGCCCCGGCAGACTTACCCAAGGCCGGCGGACGCTACGATCTCGCCATAGCCCTCGGTGTGCTGGCCGCCTCCGGCCAGATCCCGGGGGAAACCCTCGAGCAGTTTGAATTTATTGGTGAACTGGCGCTTTCGGGCAGCCTGCGCCCCATTCCCGGCGCCCTGCCCGCGGCCATCGCCTGTGGCGACAGCGGACGCACCCTGGTGATCGCGTCCGAGTCCGCCGCCGAGGCGGCGCTGATCAAGGCGCCAGTAAAAGCCGCGTCCAGCCTGTTGCAGGTGTGCGCCCAGCTACACGGGCGCGAACCGCTGCCCGACGCCCTGGTGGACGATACCCAGGATGAAGTGCTCTGTGCCGATCTGGCGGACGTGCGCGGCCAGCTCAAGGCGCGGCGGGCGCTGGAGGTCGCCGCCGCAGGTAGCCACAATCTGCTTTTTTACGGTCCACCGGGAACAGGAAAGACCATGCTCGCCAGCCGCCTACCGGGCATACTGCCGCCATTGACGGAGCGTGAGCTGATTGAAGTTGCAGCCCTCTATTCCAGCGCCGGGCTTAGCCGCATTCGCCAGCGCCCATTTCGCGCGCCCCACCACTCCGCCTCCCCCACCGCTCTGGTGGGCGGCGGCAGCAACCCTCGCCCGGGGGAGATCAGCCTGGCGCACCGCGGCGTGCTGTTTCTCGATGAAATGCCAGAATTTCCCCGCTCTGCTTTGGAAATTTTGCGGGAACCGCTGGAGAACGGCGAGGTACGCATTTCCCGTGCACGCGCCCAGGTCACCTTCCCTGCGGACTTCCAACTAGTGGCCGCGATGAACCCCTGCCCCTGTGGATATCTCGGAGAGCCCCGCTGCCGCTGTACGCCGGACCAGATCGACCGCTACCGCAACAAGCTATCCGGCCCGTTGCTGGACCGTATCGATATGCAGGTGGAAGTCGCGAGCATGAGTGCGGCGCAGTTACAGGAATCACCGGCCGGAGAGAAATCAGACGTGGTACGCGAACGGGTGCACAGCGCGCGGCAAATACAGCTGCAGCGGCAGGGGAAAATCAACGGCGAACTGCAGGGGAGCGAGCTGGATGAGCACTGCCGGTTGGGTAAAGCGGAAAGTTCGCTGCTGCGCGCGTCAGTGGAAAAACTCGGCCTGTCTGCGCGCAGCTATCACCGCGTATTGAAAGTCGCGCGCACTCTTGCAGATCTGAACGAGCAGAAAGAAATTGGCACTAGCCAAATCGCCGAAGCACTGGCCTATCGCAACCTGGACCGGAAAACTACTATGCCTGCCTAGCAATCCGGTAGTCTTGGGCGCTTAACCGATACAGTACATGCTCCTGCATTGGGTGCCCCTGCGGCAGTCCGGGGTGTAGAAAATTGTCACCCTGAACCATCCCAAGTTTTTCCATTACCGCACGCGAACGAAAATTTCCGGGGACGGTAAAGGAAACTATTTCGTCCAACCCCAATTGCTCAAATCCCACCTGCAGGCTCGCCTTGGCCGCCTCGCTGGCATAGCCTTTTCCCCAAGCAGAGCGAGCCAATCGCCAACCGATTTCTATCGCCGGAGCAAACGGCATATCGTCGGTGACATGTTTGATCCCAACAAAGCCGATAAACTGACTGTCGGCAAGCGTTTCAACCGCCCAGAACCCCCAGCCATTTTGTTGAAAATGCACCATTTGCCGGTCGACCCCCGCATCACTTTCCTCGCGGCTCAACGGTGCCGGGAAGTATTCCATAACGGCAGGGTCGGCATTCATTGCCGCGAAGGGTTCGCGGTCTTCGTCGCGCCACTGGCGCAACTGCAGGCGTTCCGTTGTCGGCTCAATTAGCTTCACCGACCGGCTCTCCTGGCTTGAACCAACCACCGATCCAGCTGATCCGCAAACGCCTTGCGCTCCTGCTGCCCCAGCGGTGGTGGCCCGCCGGTGTGCACACCGCTGGAGCGCAGGGTTTCCATAAAGTCGCGCATATTCAGGCGCGCGCGGATATTGGCTTTGGAATACTTTTCACCGCGGGGATTGAGTGCGGTGGCGCCCTTGTCGATCACCTCTGACGCAAGTGGAATATCCGCGGTGATGATCAAGTCCCCCTCGCTACAACGCTGCACGATTTCATTGTCGGCCACATCGAAGCCGGAGGTGACCTGTACCGCGCGAATAAATCTGGACGGGGGTACCCGCACAGGCTGATTCGCGACCAGCGTCAGTTCGGTCTCGGTGCGCTCGGCGGCGCGAAACAGGATTTCCTTGATAACGGTGGGGCAGGCGTCGGCATCCACCCAGATTTTTGGCATTAATCATTCTCTCGCGGTTGGTTATCGGCCGGGGCACCCTGCTCGCATTTCTTGCACTCAAGCTCAAAGCCGAGCATCTGCCGGCGCCCTTCAGCCGTGGTTACCCAGAGGCGATTCTGCCAGGGTGGCTGATGACGCACATGCTGATTGTGCCCGCAGGCGAGCTGGGCGACCCAGTGATTTTCTTGGTCGCGATGGTAGCCGATGATAGCTTGCTGCATGGGGTTTCGGACCGGCGGAAAAGTCAGGGGCAGTTATAGCCAATCGCGCGTGGGATGTATATGCGGGGCGGCAGGCCGCCGCCCCGGAAGGGGTAAAATGCTAGTTTTTGTCGGTCCCGACAACATCGCTGCCGGGCCGCCGCCAACTGGGCAGATTGCCGTTCACTGCAATCAGCAGGAAGAGTGCTACGGCAATTGCGGTCCACACGTCGAACATCGCGAGAATATAACCGATCACCATTGCGCAGACCATTTCTAGCGGTTTCTTCACCAGCGGTGCGGCCACCATAAAGCAGGCGAAGGCGGTCAGTGCCAGGGTCAGCATCAGCGCGATAGCCATCAGCGGCTTCACCAGGCTGATCATCGGCCAGCACATATAGATCAACGGCAGGCCAAATACGTAGTAGGAGGCAATACCGCTGCGCAAATCCACCACCTTGTGGCGACCACTCCGCCAGGCCTGCACCACCACGGCATGCACCCCGGTCCAGAGCACACCCTGAAAGGGGAACAGCGGTGCGAATACAGCGGACACGCCGTTGCGGGCCGCCACCGCGATCTGAGTGCGTTCAAAGTTCAGGTCGATGGGGTCGTCCGGCCGTTCGGACTGTGCGCTTTTGATCATCTCGGAGCCGGTGACAAAATCTCCGAAGACGATCACGTAAGCCACGAAGGCGAGCGGCAACAATTCCAGGTACATGGATAGCGGCGGCCAGCCGATGGACAGCGGCGATACTTTCGCCAGCGTCTCGATCACCGGCGGCAGCAGCCATCCCCAGCGGATATCAAAGTTGATCTCGCCCACCAGCGCGCCAACCACACCCGCGGCAATAAAGCCGGGCAACAAGCCGAGGCTGGAAATCGCATCGACCAGGCGGTTGCGCGCCCGCAGCCGCTGAATCGGCGCAGAGAAGGTAAACAGCAACGCGACCACCAGAGCGGTGACGGCGCTAATTGGCTGGCTGTCAAACAGCGCGGCATCTTTCACAAATACCCGGTCGAGGGCAGAGATGGCCGCGCCGAAAATAATACCCGCCTTTAACGCCGCCGGCAGCGCGCTCATGACCCGTCGCGATAACCCGGTCAAACTGAAGAATAACGCGATGGCGGCGAGCGACAACGACAGTGCCGTCATCACCTGGAAGCGCTCCGGCCCCTCCGGGTAACCGCTGACGATAAAGGTCAGCACCAGCGGGAAGGCAGGAGTCAGCATGCCGGGGGCGAAGGGCTCGCCGAACAGGATAAAGGAAGCACAGAGGATAGTGTTGGCCAGCATGATCAGGGCCAGCGCTTCCTCGAAGGTGAGGCCGAAATAGCCGATCATCACCGGCGCCATTATTAGGCTAGTGCCGCCGGCCACACCGAGGCCCTGCAGTATCTGCGAGGGCACCGCTTTCAGGTGCAGCAGCGGCAGGCGTAGGGAAAATGGCCCCCAGCGCCAGCCGTTGACCTTGCCAGACTCATTAGTGCCGTCGCGCTCGCTCATCGCCTTTACCTCTATCTTATTATGATTATCTGTCGGCCCTGCCGAGTTCAGGTTGTACCACAGCGGCCAGCCTAAGTCGCGGCCGGCCGCTGTGCCATTATGTGGCGCGTAAGGAAATCACTGGCCGAGGGTCAGCACCACCTTGCCCCGTGCGCGCCGCTCGGTAATCGCGGCAAATGCTTCCGCATACTGCTCGAACGGATAGATCTCCGTGGTCAGCGGATTCAGTGTCCCGTCGTCCACCATCTGCGACAGTTCGGCAAAATTCTTCAGATTGCCCTTGGGATCCCGCTGCGCCCAGGCGCCCCAGAAGATCCCCATAATATCCCCCGCTTTCAGCAGCGGCAGGTTGAGCGGCAACTTGGGAATATCCCCGGAGGCAAAACCGATCACCAGATAGCGACCGCCCCAGGCGATGGAGCGGTATGCCTGTTCAGTCAGTTCGCCGCCCACCGGATCGTAAATCACGTCCGCGCCTTTGCCGTCGGTCAGCTCCTTGAGGCGGTCCTTCAGGTTTTCGCTGGAATAATCGATCAGCTCGTCGGCACCCACCTCTTTGCAGAAGGCGAGCTTTTCCGCCGAGGAAGCGCAGGCGATTACCCGCGCGCCCATAGCCTTGCCCAGCTGGATTGCAGTAACGCCGACGCCGCCGGCGGCACCCAGCACCACCAGAGTTTCCCCCGCACGCAACCCGGCACGCTGCTTGAGCGCGTAGAGGGAAGTGGCGTAGGTGATACAGAAACCCGCGCCCTGGTCAAAGTTCAGTTTGTCCGACATGGGCACCAGCAGCTTCTGGTCCACATTCACCTGTTCGGCAAACGCGGACATGCCCGGCATCGCGATAACCCGGTCGCCCACCTTGAAGTTTTCCACCGCGCTGCCAACCGCATCCACCACTCCGGCGCACTCGCCGCCGGGAATGAAAGGCAGTGGCGGTTTGACCTGATACTTGCCGGCGATAACCAGTGCATCGGGAAAATTCAGGCCGGCGGCGCGGACCAGAACCCGCACTTCCGTGGGCTTAAGCTCCGGCACCTCGCGCTCCGCGATCACCAGGGATTCCGCCGGTCCGTATTCTTCGCATACCAGTGCACGCATAACCATCTCCAAAAATTTATACGACTTCGAACAGGCCGGCCGCGCCCATACCGCCGCCCACGCACATGGTAATCACCACATACTTGACGCCGCGACGCTTGCCCTCCAGCAGAGCGTGGCCAATCATGCGCGCGCCGCTCATACCGTAGGGGTGCCCGATGGAAATGGCACCGCCGTTGACATTGAAGCGGTCGTTGTCGATCCCCAGTTTGTCGCGGCAGTAAAGTACCTGCGAGGCAAAGGCTTCGTTCAGTTCCCACAGACCGATATCGTCGATGCTGAGGCCGGTGCGCTGCAGCAATTTCGGGATGGCATAAATCGGGCCAATGCCCATTTCATCGGGTTCGCACCCGGCCACGGCCATGCCGCGATAAATACCCAGCGGTTGCAGATTGCGTTTCTCCGCCAGCTGGCTGTCCATCAGGACCATGGCGGCGGCGCCGTCGGAAAGCTGGGAGGCATTACCCGCGGTAATCACGCCACCTTCGCGCACCGGTTTCAGATTCTGTAAATCTGCCAGTTTGGTTTGCGGGCGGTTGCCTTCATCTTTTTCCAGAGTGACCTCCTCATAGGAAATCGCTTTGGTTTCCTTGTCAAATACCGCCTTGGTGGCAGTAACCGGCACAATTTCATCGCGGAATAATCCGGCATCCTGGGCGGCAGCGGTGCGCATCTGCGACTGCAGCGCGTAGGCGTCCTGCGCTTCGCGGCTGATGCCGTAGCGGCTGGCTACCAGTTCCGCGGTGTCGATCATGGGGATGTACATTTGCGGGTGCATTTCCAGCAGGGCCGGGTCGGTGGCACGGAAGTTGTTCATATGCTCATTCTGCACCAGCGAGATCGACTCAAGACCACCGGCCACAGCGATGGGCACGCCGTCGTGTGCGATCTGTCTTGCCGCAGTGGCCACTGCCATCAAACCCGAAGAGCACTGGCGATCGATGGTCATGCCGGCAACACTGACCGGCAGACCCGCGCGCAGCGCAACCTGACGCGCCACGTTTAAACCGGTGGAACCCTGTTGCATGGCCACACCGAACACGCAGTCGTCCACCTCGCCGCCGTCGATACCCGCGCGCTGCACCGCGGCGCGCACCGCGTGTGCTGCCAGGCTCGGGCCTTCGAGATTATTGAAGGCGCCGCGATAGGCCTTGCCGATGGGCGTGCGCGCTGTGGAAACAATCACCGCTTCTTTCATTATCTTTCCCCTTATACGAATTGCAGGAACAACCACTCGGCGATCAATGCCGGTTTGCTCTCGTCCTCGATCTCAATAGTCACTTCGAGTTTCAACTGATACTGGCCGGGATTTTTTTCCAGAATATCCAGTACTTTTGCGCGCGCGCGGATATTGCTATTTACCTTCACCGGGTTGATAAAACGCACCTTGTCGAGCCCGTAATTCACCCCCATTTGAATGCCTTCGATACCCACCTGCAGCTGCTCGGCGAAATGCGACAGCAACGACAGGGTAAGAAAACCATGGGCAATGGTGGTGCCAAACGGCGTCGCCTTGGCGGCCTCCGGGTCCACGTGAATAAACTGGCGGTCCAGGGTGCACTCGGCGAATTCGTTAATCCGCTGCTGCTCTACCTTCAGCCAATCGGTGGGCTCGGTGGTGTGGCCAATAAATTCCTGAATCTGATTTTGCGGTATTAGCGTAGGCATTGTTTTCTCCGATTTATTTCTCTCGCCACTGCGACGGATAACAGTTGAAAGATGTTCGATTCAACAGCTAGAGCGCTACTCGTTTTCAGCGCCATAGCGCGCTGCCAGGTTGCGTCCAAGCTGTGACATATGCACCTGATCCGGACCGTCCGCCAGGCGGATGGTACGCGCGTAGCTGTAGTGATAAGCGAGGTTGAAATCCTGGCTCAAACCGGCGGCGCCGTGAATCTGCATGGCGCGGTCGAGCACCGTGCAGGCCATCTGCGGGGCGACGATCTTGATCATGGCGATCAGATCCTTGGCCGCTTTTTTGCCGTGTCGGTCCATTTGATCCGCCGCTTTCAGGGTCAGCAGTCGAGCCTGCTCCACTTCGCAGGCGGAGCGGGCGATATCCTCGCGCACCGAACCCTGTTTGCTCATGGGGCGACCAAAGACCACGCGCTGTTCGGCGCGCCTGCTCATCATTTCCAGCGCCTGCTGCGCCAGACCGATCAGGCGCATGCAGTGGTGGATACGGCCTGGGCCCAGGCGGCCCTGGGCGATCTCAAAGCCGCGGCCCTCACCGAGAATCAGATTGCTCGCGGGTACCCGCACATTGTCAAAAATAATTTCCGCGTGGCCTTCGGGCGCGTCGTCGTAACCGAACACCGTCATCGGGCGAATAATTTTCACTCCGGGCGTGTCGGTGGGCACCAGAATTTGCGACTGCTGCAAGTGGCGGTTGGGATTTCCCGGGTCCGTTTTACCCATCACGATCATTATTTTGCAGCGTCGGTTGAGCGCGCCGCTGATATAAAATTTGTGGCCGTTAATCACATAGTCGTCACCATCGCGCACGATAGACGTTTCAATATTGGTCGCGTCAGAGGAGCCTACTTTCGGCTCGGTCATAGCGAAGGCGGAGCGAATCTCGCCGGCCAGCAGCGGCTTCAGCCAGCGCTCCTGCTGCTCGGGGCTGCCGTACTGCGCCAGCACTTCCATATTGCCGGTATCCGGCGCGTTGCAGTTGAATACTTCGGAAGACCACAGCACCTTGCCCATTTCCTCGGCCAGCGGTGCATATTCCAGATTGCTGAGGCCAGCACCGAAACGGGCATCCGGCATAAACAGGTTCCACAGGCCCGCCTCCTTCGCCTTGGCTTTCAGTTCAGTGAGAATGGCCGGCTCGCCCCAGCGGTCCTGTTGCAGCTGCTCTTCGAACGTCGGTTGCGCCGGGTACACGTGTTCCTGCATAAAACCCCGGAGGCGATCGAGCAACGCCTGTCCCTTTTCGGAATATTCAAAATTCATTGTCTGCGCCCTTGAATGGATTCGAGTTATTGATTCGAGTTCGGTTCCAGTTCGATTCGTTTGCGGGGCGAACCCCGCGTTCGCCCATTCGGAGAAACGGTAGTGGTCTGTGCAGGCCCCTGGCGAGATGTAACGAGACCCGCCCTTGGCGCCCCCCGCAACATCCAGCCGGTACCTGTCTCCCCGGTTGGCAAACAAGGTATCGCCGCCAAGAGAATCATCAAAGTTTATTATGCGAATGCCCCTGCATTCACTTTGGTGATAGCGAAACCCGCCACTCCCCGCGCAACTGGAAGTGCCGAAGCGCGCGCAGAAGGCAGAGATGGGCAAGAGCGGTGAGCGCCGCGAGGAAGTGACCAGACCAATAACGAACAGACGTCCGGTAATAATCATTACTTGCGAGGTAATATTTAAATTTTACGGTTCGCGCCGGAAAAAAATATATTACCTGCAAGATAAAATAATTCGGTTTTTACCCTATAAAAATAGATTATTTTTCGATTTGCCCTCAGCAAGGGTTTTAATATTTTTTCGCTCTGCTAATAATCCCAATCGAACAGACTTTTGACGTCTGATTTTCATAACCCCATCCACAGAATAAATATAAATCCGGAGAGAGAAGCGATGTTCGGGATCAAGAAATTACCGATGGCAATTCGTCTGCTCAGTCTGCCGATGGCAGCCGCAGCAGCCATGCCCACAGTGGCCCAAGAGTCACGCGCACTGGAAGAAGTCGTGGTCACCGCGCAGAAGCGCGAACAGAACCTGCAGGATGTACCGGTTGCGGTCACCGCCGTGACCGGCGAACAGCTGCAGGAAGCGGTCATCAAGGATATCTTCGACCTGCAAACCAACACCCCCGGTCTGCGCGCAGGTCAAAACCAGACCACTACCACTTCGAATTTCGCCATTCGCGGCATCGGGACCTCCGGCCAGAACTTCGGCCTGGAATCCTCCGTGGGCCTCTACGTAGATGGCGTTTACCGCTCCCGCCCGAGCTCCATGATCAACAACCTGGTGGATATGGCAGCGGTGGAAGTACTGCGCGGTCCCCAGGGCACGCTCTTCGGCAAAAACACCCCGGCGGGTGCCGTCCAGTTCACCACTGCGGCGCCAAGCCACGAGACCGATGGTTTCGTAGAGGTGACCGCTGGTAACTACGGTCTGCTAAACACCTCTGCCGCCGCCAACCTATCGCTGGTGAAAGATGTGCTCGCCGCCCGCGCCACCGTATTCACCAGCAAGCGCGACGGCTACATCGATGCCACCATCGACGGCGAAACCGTAGACCTGAACAACCGCGACCGCTGGGGCGCACGCTTCCAGCTGCTCTACACCCCCAACGACGACCTCTCCGCGCGTTTGATTGTTGACAAGTCCGAGATCGACGAGATCTGCTGTGGCGCCCTGACCGTGCAGGACAGTCTGGAGCCCACTGGCCCCAACGGCGGTATCGACCCCGCTACCGGCCAGCCGCTGCCGCGCCCCTCGGCAATTCTGCAAAGCCTGGGTGGAACCGTGTTTACCGGCAGCCAGTTTGACGATCTGGAAACCGCACTGTCCTTCGCACCCGAATCCAAAGGTGAGGATTCCGGCATCTCTGTGGAAGTAAACTGGGATCTGTCGGACTCCATGACCGTGACTTCGATCACCGCGAGCCGCGATTACTCCTCTTACGACATCATCGACAGTGACTTTGGCGATGTGGATATCCTATCCACCAGTAATGATTCAGAACAGAGCTCCTTCTCCCAGGAACTGCGCCTGAATTTCTCCGGCGACCGCTTTAACGCTGTGGCAGGTGCCTACTACTTCGATCAGGACCTGGATATGGACTATGTCCTGTCCAATAACACCATGGCCAATGCCTATCTGGTTCCAGGGCTTGGACTTTCTGGCCTTGTGGGCGGTGTGAACTACATCTCCTCAATTCTGCCTCCCGGCACTGTGGCGCCTGCGGCAGCGGCCTACCTGGATGGCTACACCCCCATCCACACTGCCAAGCAGCAACACGAGAGCTGGGCCCTGTTCGGTCAGTTTGACTACAGCCTGACCGACGACCTGACGCTAACCGCCGGCCTGCGCTACACCGAAGAAGACAAGGCCATGCAGACCGTCTTCAGTGAATGGGTAAACGGTTCTCCGTGGAGCGGTTCGCCGGCAAACATTCCGGTTGTTGCCGCGTCTCTCGGCGAAATCTTTGGCGCTGGTGATACTTCCAGCCTCGCTGATCCGGCAGTCATCGCGGCTTACAACTCGTTCAGCCAAGCGGGCTGGGGTAACTTCCTGTTCGCGGCCAACAGCCCGCGCTCGGATATCGACACCACTCTGTCCGACGATCAGATCACCGGCACCATCAAGCTGAGCTATGCACTGTCTGACGACAGCATGGTGTACGCCTCCTACGGCACCGGTTACAAATCCGGCGGCACCAACACCGACCGTATCGCGCAGGGTTTCGACCCACTATTCGACGCAGAGACCTCCGCGTCTGTTGAAGTGGGTGTGAAGACCGAGTTCCCGGCCCAGGCGGTGCGTCTGAACATGGCCGCGCACCACACCACCCTGGACGACTACCAGGCCAACGCCTTTACCGGTGACGGTTTCAACCTGCAGAACGCCGGTGAGCTGGAGTCTTACGGTGCGGAAGCGGAAGTATTCTGGGCACCTGCGGACAACACTACCGTTACCGCGGCCTACGCCTACACCAAGGCCACCTTCAAAAAGTTTGAAATGGGCAACTGCTGGGTCACCACCCCCTGGCATACCGGTATGCCGGATCCGGGTCAAACAGCCCCGGGCGCCAGCGTGTGTGACCGCAGCGGCGATCCGCTGGCGACCACTCCCGAGCACTTCCTGACACTGGGCCTACGCCAGGACTTCAGCCTCACCGACGGCATCGACGCTTACCTGTTCGGTGAGTACAACTACCGTTCGGATCAGATGACTTCCAACGTCAACGACCCGCTGATGGAACAGGATGCTTACGGCCTGCTGAACCTGCGCGCCGGCCTGCTGTTCGCCGGTATCGATGCGGACCTGACACTGTGGGGCCGCAACGTGACCGACGAGCACTACAAGACCGTTGTCTTTGATGCGGTAGTCCAGACAGGCACCTCCATGGCCTATCCGGGCGAGCCGCGCAGTTACGGCCTGAGCTTCAACAAGCGCTTCTAACCGAGTCCTCGCAAGACGCCATTGCAACTTCAGGGCTGCTTTTGCAGCCCTTTTTTTAACTCCAGCACAGCCACTTTATTGCCAGCGAAATCGCGGGTGAGCCAACCCGCATGGCACTCACCGCGACTTCGTTTTATATTGATACCTCTTATATTGATTCTTCGCGCTGAAGATAAGCTAACGATCATGAAGCCATCCACGCTGTCTCTGGTCGAGAAGTCCAGGGGCGACAGCGCCTTCGGGCGCCTGATGCATTTCTGGCGCAAAGCCTCGGGCATGTCCCAGGAACAGCTGTCCGGGCCGCTGGGAGTGTCTCCCCGCCATATCAGCTTTCTCGAAACCGGCCGCTCCAAACCTTCGCGTATCGTCGTGCAGACGCTGGCAGACATCTTCGAACTGTCGGCGCGGGACCGCACCTACCTGATGACTGCGGCCGGTTTCTCTTCCGATCAGTCGGTCTTCGACAGCCCGGAACTGGCGATGTGGATTCGCAAAGCCATGCGCGCGTCCCTTGAGCACAGCGAACCGGCGCCGGCTTTTGTGCACGACAGTTTTGGTCGATTGCTGGCGGTGAATCGCGCCTGGCTGGCCTTTTTTATTCCGCATGTGGATCCCGCGCTGCTGGGGGACGATGCGAATATCTACGAACTACTGATGGACGGGCAGGGTTTGCGCCCGCTGCTGCACAACGGCACCGCACTGGCCAGCGGCCTGACACTGTACCTGGCAATGGAAACGCTCCAGGGGAATGATCCGAAGAATTGGGAACTGCTGCAGCGGCTGCAGGCTTCGGGTTCGGTACCGGAAAACTGGCACGCACTGGGGCGCAAGCTGACGCATACCAGTGACTATCCACTGGCACTGAAAACGGACGATAGGATGTGCAATATCACCGTGTTCAATGACACCCTATCATCGGTGCCGCAACTGGTGCAGCCACGCCTGCTGATCGGGCGCATTTACCGCGACGACGGCGAACCACTTCTTAGCGAAGAGCAGCTGGCGGCCGCGCCAGCGAACCACCCGCTGCTCTATCGCAATATTTAATAGTTGAAGGGACGCCTCACCAGGAGGCGTCGGCGAAGCGGCGCAGGTGACGGTCGCTATTGCCGAACTGCTGGCCGATGATCGTCATGCGCTTGAAGTAGTGGCCCACATCCAGCTCCTCGGTGACACCGATGCCACCGTGGATCTGCACCGCCTCCTGTCCGATTAAGCGGCCCGCCTTGCCGATACGCGCCTTGGCGGCGCTGACTGCGCGGCGGCGATCCTCAACGGTGCTTGCAGCATCGTCCCAGACCGTGGTCGCCATCAACATAATTGACCTGGCTTGCTGGCTCTCCATAAACATATCCACCATGCGGTGCTGCAGCGCCTGAAAGCGGCCGATGGGCTGGCCGAACTGCTGGCGTGTTTTGGCGTACTCCACGGTCTTGTCCACCAGCATTTGTATGACTCCCAGGGCCTCGGCGCAGATCGCCAGGGTCGCCAGGTCCACCGCCTTTTCCAGCCCGGCCATCGCCGCGCCTTCCGTGCCGAGCAACGCTTGCGCGGGCAACTGTACATCGCTGAAGGTGATCTCCGCGGCACGGCCGCCGTCCACCGTCGGATAGCCGACAATCTGCGCCCCGGCCTGCTGCGCATCCACAAGGAACACACTGACGCCATGTTCACTGTTTGCAGTCACCAGCAGTGCGTCTGCTTCGGCGCCGTTCAGCACCACGGTCTTGACACCGTTCAACACATAGCCTTCGCTGTTTTTTTCCGCGCGCGCGCCGATACGCTGCAAATCGAATGCGTTGTTGCCCTCCCAGCACGCCAGCGCCATAACTACGTCACCGCAGGCCAGTTGCGGCAGCCAGTGGTCTTTTTGTTCCGCGCTGGCGAGTTCCTGCAGCAGGCTAGTGCACAGCACAGCGCTGGCCAGGAAGGGTTCTACCACCAGGCCCTTACCCATTTCCTCCATCACCACCGCCAGATCACCGGCACCGCCGCTGAAGCCACCGTAGTTTTCCTCAACCAGCAGGCTGAGCCAACCCAGTTCGGCCATGGTATTCCAGTTTTCCACCGCGTAGCCCGGCGCATGCCGTTGACGCTTCTGGCGGTTTTCAAATGCATACTCCGCGCGCACAAATTTGCGCACGCTCTCCTGGAGCATTAATTGCTCTTCGCTGAGGGAAATATTCATGGTCATAGCCCCAGTACAAACTTACTGATGATATTTTTCTGGATCTCGTTCGAGCCGCCGTAGATAGTGGTCTTGCGGTAGTTGAAATAGTGGGGCGCGGTATCCGCCGCGTACCAGGGCCCCACCGGCTCGCCAGAAAATTCCGTGTCGAACTGTTCCGGCACAAACGGCAGCGCGTGGTGGCCGGCTACTTCCAGATAGAGTTCGTCGATTAACTGGCCGATGCTGGACCCTTTTATTTTTAAGATGGAAGATTCCGGTCCGGGCGCATTGCCCGTTGACACCGCGGCCAGGGTGCGCAGCTCGGTGTACTCCAGCGCGAGCAGGTCCAGCTCGATATCTGCGACCTTCTGGCGGAAAATCGGGTCCTCCGCCAGCGCGCCCTCGCCACTGGGGGTATTTTTCGCCAGTTCTTTCAGATCGCGCAGGCGCACCTTGGAGTGGGCCACGCGGGCGATGCCGGTACGCTCGTGAGTAAGCAGTACCTTAGCGTAGGTCCAGCCCTTGCCTTCCTCGCCGATTCTGTTGGCCACGGGCACGCGCACATTGTCAAAATGCACTTCGTTCACTTCACGGCGGCCGTCCAGAGTGATCACCGGGGACACGCTCACCCCCGGGGTCCGCATGTCGATCAGCAGAAAGGAAATGGATTCCTGGGCTTTGACGTCGCCGCTTGCGGTCTTGACCAGGCAGAAAATCCAGTCGGCCCAATGGCCGAGGGTGGTCCAGGCCTTGGTGCCATTGACAATGTAGTCGTCGCCGTCGCGGGTGGCAGTGGTCTTCAGCGAGGCCAGGTCCGAACCCGCATTGGGCTCCGAGTAGCCCTGGCACCACCATACATTGCTGGCGAGAATATCCGGCAGGAAGCGCTGTTTCTGCTCCTCGGTGCCATAGGTGAAAATCACCGGCGCCACCATGCGCATGCCGAAGGCGATTACTTCCGGCGCATAGGCCAGGGCGCACTCTTCGGCGAAGATATGCTTCTGGGTATGGGTCCAGCCGGTGCCTCCGTACTCCACTGGCCAGTTTTCCGCGGCCCAACCCTGCTCGAATAGAATTTTTTGCCAGCGCACCATATCGTCTTTACTCAGAGGAATATGGTTCTTGGCTTTGTGTTGAATGTCCTTGGGAAATTTATTCTCGAGAAAACTGCGCACTTCCTCGCGAAACGCCTGCTCTTCTTGTGTGAGATTCACTTTTTCTTCTCTCCTCGCATTCTGCTGGATCACATCCTAAAAGGCTTGCAACCAGGGGGCCATTACCTGCAGCATCAAACCTGCCTTACCTGTGAAGTAATGGAGCCGGCACACACTCTGGGAGAAATTGTCGCGTACAAAATAAATTAAAATTTTGAGAGAACTTATGAGCGAGCTGCCCCTACTATCACTGGAACAGGTCCGGCGCCTGGAGCAGACTCCCTGTGCAGAGCGCTACCCGCTGAGCACTATTCCCGCCCTGCTGCGTCAAGCCTGCGAGCGCTATACCGACGATACCGCAATCCAGCTACTACTGACCGGCGAGCCAGGTGAAACCCCGATCTCCACCAGCTACCGCCAACTTTTCGATTCGACCCTGCGCGCGCACCAGCTACTGAAAGAACTGGGATTTGGTCGCGACCAGGTGCTGTCGCTGCTGTTGCCGATACTGCCGGAAACCCAGATCCTGACCTTCGCCGCCCAGTGCGGCGGCATCGCCAACCCGCTCAACCCCATGCTGGATGCGGAACATCTGGCCGCTATCATCAACGCCACCGGCGCGTGTATGCTCGCGGCCTGCGCGCCGCAACTGGACCCTGAGGGCTGGGCCAAGGTGCAATATCTTCTGCGTGCGTGCCCGACCATCCACAGCCTGCTGCTGATCGCCCCTCCCGACACGCCACTGGACCCCAACCTCGCAAGCGACCTGCCGGAGCGGGTGCAACTGGTGGATTACCGCGTGCGTGCGGCAAACGCCCAGGCGGTGCCGCTGGCAGCACTGCCCTCGGCCGGGGATACCGCCGCCTACTTTCACACCGGCGGCACCACCGGTCGCCCCAAAATCGCCAAGCTGACCCAGGCCAACTTCGCATTTGTGGCGCAAGCCATGCGCGATGTGACCGCGCTGCCCGAGGGTCACACCCAGCTGAATGGCCTGCCGCTGTTTCATATTTACGGCTCCATGGCCGCAGGTCTGGCAAGCGTCATTAACGGCTGCCGGGTGGTGCACCTGACCCCGGCAGGCTTCCGCACCCCGGCGGTCATTCAAAACTTCTGGCAGCTGGTGGCTGAACACCGTGCCAATATAGTGCCGGTGGTACCCACCCTGTTCGGCCTGCTGCTGGACGCCAATGTAGACGGACTGGACCTGTCCTGCCTGTGGGAAATGGGCAGTGGTGCCGCACCACTGCCGGAAGGTCTCAAACGACGTTTCGAAATACGCTTTGACCTGCGTATCGCCGAGGGCTACGGCATGACCGAAAGCTGCTGCCTGATTGCGCGCGCCCAGGGCTCGCCGGTTCCCATCGAATGCGCCGCCCCGGCGGGCAGTGTTGGCCTGCCCATTCCGTACACGAAAGTCTGCATTGCCAATCTCACCAGCGGCCAGCTACTGCCCCTGCGCAGGGACGATGTGGGCAATATCCTGATCAGCGGCCCCAATGTGTTCGCCGGCTACCTCGAAGAAAGTGACAATAAGGGGGTCTGGTTTACGGACGACGACGGTTGCCGCTGGTTCGACACCGGCGACTGCGGCTACCTGGATGCCGACGGATACCTGTATATCACCGGCCGCGCCAAAGACTTGATTATTCGTGGTGGGCACAATATCGACCCCCAGCTGATCGAAGAACCGCTGCGCGAACACCGTGCGGTGGCGGAAGTGGTCGCGGTCGGCATGCCCGATGCCCGCGCCGGCGAACTGCCGGTGGCTTTCGTGCAGACCTGTGCGGGAGCGAATGTCCGCGAGGAAGAACTGCTGGATTTTGCTGCCGAACACATCCGCGAGCGCGCAGCGGTACCCAAGCGGATATTCATTGTGACCGAGATGCCGCTCACTGCAGTCGGCAAAATTTTCAAGCCGGAACTGCGTCGCCGCGCCCTGGCCTGTGCGGCCGATGAACTGTTGCGCGGCGCAGGTATCGAGGCACAACCGGAGGCACTACTTGCGAGCGGCAGCTTGAAGTTATCGGTACGTGTGGGCAGTGAATCCACGGCGCAAGTGAAGAACCTGCTGGGGCAATTGCCGGTCGCTCTGACCCTGCTCAACACGGAATCCAATGGATTTTCCTGAAACCAGTTATATCGAGACCAGCCAACCGAGAGTTAATAAAATGCTACGAGTTTTGATCGTCCCGCTTCTGCTACTCGCTAGCAGCGCCCACGGGGAAACAACGCTATTCCTAACCCCGCAATTCAAAGTTCAGGTGCAAAAGGACCTGACCTACGGCGAGGGCGTTGTAGATTCCAGCAGTAAACCCCGCACCCGTAAACTGACCATGGACGTTTACCAACCGAAGGGCAACGGCGCGCCGCAGCAGCGTCCGGCGCTGATACTGGCCTTCGGGGGCTTCTGGCATCGCGGCGGTAAGAACGCAGCGCCCATGAGCGATGCGGAGGGCAACCAGAACACCCCCATGGCCGACTACTGCCAGGCGTTCGCCGCCCGAGGTTACACCTGCTTCGCCATCGACTATCGACTGACCCAGGAAGACCCAGGCCTGCACAATCCGCCCAATGCCGAGCGCCTGATGAATCCGGAATTCGCCATGCAGCACAAGTTTCTCGGCGGTGCAAACAAGGTGCGCGATGAACTGGGCCTGGCACCGCTCAACGACGAAACCCGCTTCTGGTTCTGGCGCGCGATCGTCGGCTCCTCGGAAGACATGGGCAAAGCCGTGGCGCATATCCGCGCCAATGCCGAAACTTTCGGCATCGACCCGGAGCGGGTGGCGATTGGCGGCTGGTCGGCCGGCGCCTTTACATCGATTAATGTAGGCTTCGGCGCACAGGCACCGGTCAAAGCGGTGATCGCCAATTCCGGTGGCTTCTGGGGCTATAACCTCTACCAGTTGGCACCTGTAGAGAACGCCCCCGCGCTGCTGATGGTATGGGGTGAAAACGATATTCCCGGCCTGCTGCAGATCGCCCCCTCGATGGTGCGCAGCATGCGCGGCGCCGGGGTCGACAGCCAGCTAGCGTGGGTGCCCGGTCGCGGCCACTTCTACCGCCAGAACGACATCACCCTCGCCGACGACGGTAGCAAGATGCCCCTGCTGGAGCGCATGAACAAGTTCCTGTTCGCGAAACTGGACCTGCAGACGTTGCAATAATTTCTATCCGGAAACGAGACACCCATTTCACCAGGGCGCGCCGGCCCGGTCATGGGACTTGAGCGAGGGTTCAGCGCAATACTGTCAGAGTCTCCATCGGTAGTGGTCAACGCCACACTTGCTTACCACTGCAACCTCAGTACTAAACCACTCGCGCGGCAGGTACCGCGCGAAGGCGTTCTCCCCACTCAGCCTCCCAGCTTAACGCCCATGGCGCTGGCCGCCTTTTTCAAAAATTTCACTGTCTGGTTGAAACCACCCACTAACTCCTGCTGATCAGTTTCATCAGCAATGGCATCTAGATTAGCGAGTACGTCTTCTGCGGTCTGCTTTTCCGGCGGCAAGTAAATACCTTTGGTTTCCAGAATACGAGTCTTGGCATAACCACCTGCGCCAGCACACAGAATAAAGCGGTTAGGTGCGTCATCGGCCACCAGGGCAATCAGGCCCGCGGTGACAGATTCCGGGGTCAGGAGCTCCAGCGCCTTCGGGTCGGGAATGACGTCTTCGGTCATGCGGGTGGCGGCGGTGGGCGACAGGCAATTCACTTTGATTCCGTATTTTTCCCCTTCGAGATGAAGGGTATTCATCAGGCCCACCACGCCGGTCTTGGCTGCCCCGTAGTTGGACTGGCCGAAGTTACCGTAAAGGCCGGACGAGGACGTGGTCATTACAATACGGCCGTATTTCTGTTCGCGCATGGTCTCCCACACCGCTTTGGTGCAGTTCACGCTGCCCATCAGGTGCACATCCACTACCAGCTTGAAATCATCCATGGGTGCCTTGGCAAACGATTTATCCCGAAGAATACCTGCGTTGTTCACCAGGATATCCACGCGGCCCCAGTGATCCACCGCTTCTTTGACCATCTCCTCCACCTGATCAAAGTCGGTCACGTTGGCACCATTGGCGATAGCCTCACCACCGGCAGCCACAATTTCCTGCACGACGGTTTCCGCAGCACTCCGAGAGCCACCGGAGCCGTCGCGGCCCGCGCCCAGATCATTGACCACGACCTTGGCGCCGCGACGGGCCAGCTCCAGGGCGTGGGAACGACCGAGTCCGTTACCCGCGCCGGTGACAATCGCCACTTTACCTTCGAAAGAAATAGACATGATTCTCTCCATTAATGCATTTTGAATATTTGCTGAAATTCTTTTTCAGTTTTTGTTTAGCAAACTTTTAAACGGCAGTGTTCAATCTATTTTGGTCACAAATAACAACGCGGAACCCGGCGCGCGCCACGGCGGCCCAGCGTTTCGGAAATCAATGCACCAAAGCCACTTGCAACACCGATGACACGCGAAACTTTTCCGCTCAGGATTCATTCGCGATAACATCCAGTGCCATCACTGCGAGAGGCTCCACGAAAGCGCCGAGTTTCACTGCGTCTTTACTTGAGGCGTTGCCATCGTGGGCGCGCTTGGCGACGCCCTGAATAATGGCCGCCAGACGGAAGAAACTGAACGCAAGGTAGAAGGCCCAGTTATCAATATGCGCTATTCCCATGCGGTCACAGTAACTCGCCACATATTCCTGCTCGCTGGGTATGCCAAGCGCGTGCCGGTCAACCCCCATCAATCCGGGCACCTTTCCGCTATCGGCGGGCATGCGCAACTGCATACACTGATAGGCGAGATCCGCAAATGGATGCCCCAAAGTGGAGAGCTCCCAATCGAGAACCGCTATAGCCCGCGGCTCGGAGGCATGGAACATTATGTTGTCGAGGCGGTAGTCACCGTGGACCAGCGACACTCGCCCATCGTCCTGCGGCAGGTGTTCACCAAGCCACAGGATCAGCTGATCCATCGCGCTGATCGCTTGCAGTTCCGATGCCCGATACTGGCCCTGCCAGCGGTCGAATTGGCGCTCGAAGTAATTGCCAGGGCGCCCGTAATCGGAAAGTCCGACGGCTTCCAGATCTATATTGTGTAGCGCCGCGAGAACCCGGTTCATTTCCTCGTAAAAAGCACTGCGCTCACTATTGCCCAGTTCCCGCAGAGCGGCATTCCAGAATATTCGGCCTTCGCAATACTCCATCACATAGAACATAGAGCCAATTACGCCCTGGTCCTCACATAGATGCAGCACTCTGGGTACCGGAACATCGCTCCCCTCAAGTGCATGCATAACACGATATTCGCGATCCACCGCGTGCGCGGACTTGAGCAACTTTCCCGGGGGCTGACGACGCAACACGTAAGTGCCCTCGCGGGTATCAATCTTGAAGGTGGGGTTAGACTGTCCACCGGAAAACTTGCTCGCGCGCACCGGGCCGTCAAAACCTGGAATTTTTCCTGCGAGATAATCGGACAGCACTTTCGTATCCAGCTGACTCACCTCAACTGTGCTTTTGACCTCTGACATTTAACGTTCCTCAACCATCGCTGCAGTTTCTTTTGGCATTACTTTTTAACTGTATGTAATAAACTCGCGGCGTTGTCGATTCTCCAGGTGGGGGACGAAATTAAAGCTGTGCAGACTCATACCACTACGACCAGAAATAAAATGGCTGACCGCGGTATTTTTTATCTGCATATTCAATTGCGTCACACTGTGGGATGGCGCCCCCATAATCTGACGTACCATCATGGCGATGGCACCCGCGGAACTCACCACCAGCGTTTTTCCCCCTATCGCACCGGTCGCAATTATTCCCAACACCTCTTCAATTCTTTGCTCAAACTGTTGCCAGCTTTCCGCAGCATTAATTTCGCCGGTGGACCATGCGTGCATGGCCATTCTTAGAAAACGGTAGAACTCTCGGCGCTCAGCCCCAGCCTGCGGTACAGCCTGCGGATTTTTATCCCCATAGGCTTGCGTCACCTGTTTGAAATCAAACTCATTTAATTGCGGTAACTGTTCCACCCGCTGGCGATCCAATCCCAGGCCCTCGCAGATACCCTGGGCGGTTTCCCGTTGGCGCTGCAGATCCCCACTGACGATATGATCGAATTGCAGCTCCTCCTGCGCCCAGTGCTCTCCCAGCCAGCGCGCCTGCTGCCAGCCCAGTTCCGAGAGTTGGTCGTAGTTGTCGCTACCAAACGATGCCTGGCCGTGGCGTACAACGAAAATCTCTGACACTGCCTCTCCCTCCATTACCGCACCCTAAAGGATGATGTGCCGTTTGCGAATTACGTCGCAGGTTATTCACTCGCGGACTTTACTAGGCCATAAAGCTAGCGACCCCTCGTGGATCATTAAAGTTTATTATGTAAATATCCAAACATTAACAGTGGTTATACCCAAGTACTCAGGCCCTGGAGAGACGTGACCGTGCAGTTACAACAGTTTGATATGAACCTCTTCACGGTGCTGGATGCCATCTACAACACCCGCAATCTCACCCGCGCGGCTGAACGCCTGCACATTACCCAGCCGGCGGTGAGTAACGCCCTGGCGCGACTGCGCCGGGCGCTGGACGACCAATTGTTTATCCGCACACCCAACGGAATGAGCCCCACTCCGCTCACCGAAAGCATCATGCCAAAGGTACAGCAGGCACTGGCCCTGCTGGGAAGTAGCGTGACGGAGCACCACCGCTTTGACCCCGCCAGCGCACAGAAGACCTTGCGGGTATCCATGAACGATATGGCGGAGACACTGGTGCTGCCACGACTGCTGGAGCACCTTCAAGCGGTGGCGCCGGGTATCAGCGTGGAGTCTTATTATGTGCCGAGGGATCAGCTGGCAAAGGAGCTGGCCGCAAATACTCTGGATTTTGCCCTGGATATTCCGATGGTGTCGGCGACCCAGTTGAATCAACAGCGACTGGTGGCGGATCGCTACCAGTGCATGCTGCGCCCGGATCACCCGCTGGCGAGCGTATCGAGCCTGACACTGGAGCAGTATCTGGAACTCGAACATATCCATGTCTCCAGCCGCCGCAGCGGGCCGGGGATTGCGGATATCGCGCTGAACAAGCTGGGGCGGCGGCGCAAGGTAAAGCTGCGAGTACAGCATTACCGAGTGGCGCCACTGGTAGTACTGAAGACAAACCTGGCGTTAACAGTACCGGTCAGTTTGGCCCGGCAGTACCCGGCGAAATGTTTCGAACTACCCTTTCAGATTCCCCAGATGGACTGGCACCTGCTGTGGCACCGCAGCCAGGAGGAAGAGGGGGCCAATCGGTGGTTGCGGGAGCAGGTGCTGGATTTGTTTGGTTGAGACAAGCCTGGCGGGCGGCTGAAAAACCTCGTGCGTGCGCAGGAGCGGATCGCGGTAGTGGAGGCGGCGCGAGAAAGGCTCTGCCGGATGCAAAAGGGATTGGTATCAGAACCAATCCCTCTGCATTTCAAACGCAACGGAATTGCCGCATTGCAACAGCTCAATCTGTGGCTGAATTTCCGGAAGCTCCCATTCGATGTAATAGCGCGCAGCTTGCAGTTTACCGCGGTAGAAATCACGATCTTCCTGCACCAGCGCCGCTTCTTGTGAGAGCTTGACAGCAGCGATCAACGCCTGGCGCAACCATATCCAGCTCACCACCACGCGCCCGACCACGTCCAGATACAATGTGGCGTTGGCCAGCCCCCGATCCGCATCTTCCGCGATATATCCAAGCAGGACTTCAGTTACTCCGTGCATCTGATTGAGCGCGTCACCAAGAGCCCAGGCCAGTGGTTCCAGCGTGGAGTTGCCGGCGCATTCCTGCAGGGTATTGTGAATTTCTTCGGTCAGTGACTTGTACCCGGCCATCTGATTGGCGGGTACTTTGCGGCCCAGCAGGTCTAGGGCCTGAATACCTTCGGTGCCCTCGTGAATCGGGTTCAGGCGGTTGTCCCGGTAAAGTTGTTCGAGGGGATACTCACGGATATAGCCGGAGCCACCGAGCACCTGAATTGCCAGATCGTTGGCCTTCAGGCAGTACTTTGACGGCCAGGATTTGACAATAGGAGTGAGCAGTTCCAATAGCTCGGCCGCCTTCTGGCGTTCCGTGTCCGAGGTCGCGCTGTGAGCATCCTCGAACAGGGTGCTGCCGTAAAGACATAGAGCGAAGCCGCCCTCCACATAACTTTTTTGTGCGAGCAGCATGCGCCGCACATCCGCGTGCTCGATGATTGGTAGCTGTTTGGATTGTGGATCGCGATTGGATGGCAGGCGGCCCTGCGGGCGCTCCCTGGCATATTGCAGGGCGTGTCGATAGCCGCGGTAGCCAATCACCGCAGCGCCGGTGCCCACACCGATACGCGCCTCGTTCATCATCTGGAACATATAGCTGAGGCCCTTGTGGGGCTCGCCCACCAAGTAGCCAACCGCACCTTCCTCTTCGCCAAAGCTCAGTACCGTTGAGGTGGTGTTGCGGTAACCCATCTTGTGCAGCAGGCCCGCCAGTTTTACATCGTTGCGCACCGCGGGCTGTTCGCCCTCGGATGGAATCACCTTGGGGACCAGAAACAGAGAAATACCTTTCACCCCGGCCGGTGCCCCTTTAATGCGTGCCAGGACCATGTGCACGATGTTTTCCGTAAACGGCTGGTCGCCGCCGGAGATAAACATCTTCTGCCCGTGAATACGGTAGCTGCCGTCTCCCGCGGGGGTGGCGGTGGTGCGAATATCCCCGAGCGCGGAGCCCTGGTCCGGCTCTGTAAGCGCCATAGTACCGGCGTAGCGGCCGTCCATCATCGGCGGCAGATAGCGCTTGCGCAGCTCTTCGGTGGCAAAACTGTGCACCAGGTTGGCAGCGCCGAGGGTAAGGAATGGATAGGCAGCGGTGCCCACGTTGGCGGCATTGATATAGGCCATGGCGATGCGCAATAACACTTCCGGAAGCTGCATACCGCCGTCTTCAAAATCGTAGTGGGCGGAGAGAAAGCCGGCATCGGCGAACGCGTGCCAGGCGTCGGCGGTTTCCGGTATCAGGGTGACATTTTCGCCGTCGAAGGTGGGCTCCTGGGCGTCACCTTTGGCATAGTGATTGGCGAAGTATTTTTCCGCGATGGCCTTGGCGGTCTCCAGGGTCGCGTTGAACACCTCGCGGGAATGCTCCTGGTAGCGGGGCCGCTCTAGCAGTGCCTCGGTGTCGAGAAACTCATACAGCAGGAACTCGATATCCCGGTCATTCAGATACTGCGCACTCATAAGCACTCCAACGCGATCTTATTAGAATTTTTTAAAAGTTTTATAAGAATCAGATCAGGGTAGGGAGCGCTTGCAACCTTGGCAATGACATCTCAGGTAATGGCTACTGACCGAATCTGGGGGCAGCATCCATTGCCGGTGACAACGGCGGGGCCGGCAATAGCGGTGGCGCATTTGAGTCTGCTACCTTTCAGTAACTGCCAGTAACTGCGATTATGGATTGCGATGTCCGCCAAAGCGGTATGCGACAACCCCGCGCTATTTGAAGTGACGGCAAAATTCAATCTGGTGTTGGGGCCGCGGCTTTTCTAAAGCGGCAGCACGAAATCCATGTACAGGCTGCAGCACCAATGGTGCAGCCACCGAAGAGGGCGCTTCCTGATGAAACAGCGGGTGATAACTCAACTGGCGCGTTGTGCATTGCTTGTTTTCGCGTTACAGGTTGTGCCTACTGTGGCCGAAAACCCGCGCGATCGTAGCCCGTTCGATCGCTACCCGATCCACTTCACCACCGCGAATAATGTCGCTATTGCCTACCAGGACATGGGGCCAGATAGCGCGGAGGCGGTGCTGCTGGTTATGGGGCTCGGTGCCCAAATGCTGCACTGGGGCGATCCTCTGGTGCAGGGACTATTGGATGCCGGTTACCGGGTGATAGTACTGGACAATCGCGATGCCGGCCTGTCGCAGAAATTTTACCTTCTGTCGGCGCCGCCGGTCTGGTGGACGCTGGTGCGCGACAAGGTCGGTCTGACGCCCACACCAGCCTATACCCTGAATGATATGGCCGCGGATGCGGTAGGTGTGTTGGATACACTCGGTATTGAGCGCGCCCACGTAGTGGGTGCCTCCATGGGCGGAATGATTGCCCAGATACTCACGCTGGAATACCCGCAGCGAGTGCTGAGCCTAACATCGGTGATGTCCAGCTCCGGCGCCCCCGGCCTGCCGGAGTCTACGCCCGAGGCGGTATCGGCCTTGGCGAGCAGTGCCAAAGCCAAAGAGGCAAACCGCGACCAGATAATCGCCAGACAAGTGGAAGTAGCCCGCGCCATCGGTTCGCCCACGCTTTTCAGTGAACCCTA
The DNA here is from genome assembly GCF_045348205.1 of Microbulbifer sp. ARAS458-1. Classification (NCBI taxonomy): domain Bacteria; kingdom Pseudomonadati; phylum Pseudomonadota; class Gammaproteobacteria; order Cellvibrionales; family Microbulbiferaceae; genus Microbulbifer; species Microbulbifer sp. ARAS458-1. The sequence continues at coordinate 529,324 of NZ_CP155838.1, forward strand.
TGCACGGCAGTTGGCGATCCGAGTGATGAACCGCGGAAGTTACGCCCCGGGCATGAGGCGGCAGTTGCAGGCGATTCTCGCCAACGGCGATCGCTCGCCAGTTCTGCGGAAACTTCAAGCGCCGGTTCTGGTGATTCACGGCGAGGACGACCCGCTGTTGCCCATCGATCACGGCCGAGATACCGCGGCGAAGATTCCCGGCGCGCGCTTTGTCTCGATTCCCGGTATGGGACACGCGCTGGAGCCTGAAGTCAGTCGGCGTCTACTTGCGCAGCTGGTGCCTTTCCTGCAAGACCCTGTGCAGTTGGCCACGGAATAAAATTGATGTAGTAACCTTCGCAGGATTGCGGGTAAACCCGCTTCACTGGCACCCGCCCTGCCGGTCATGCAACTTGAGCGAGGTTTCCCCGCAACACTGGTAGAATCCTCGACTCGAGCGCAACCAAGATGTAAGCCCCAGAATGACCCAGCTGAATCCCCGCCAGGCGGAAGCCGTCAAGTATATCGACGGCCCCTGCCTGGTTCTGGCCGGCGCCGGCTCCGGTAAAACCAGTGTAATCACGCGAAAAATTGCCTATCTGATCGAAAAGTGCGGCTATCAGGCGCGAAATATCGCTGCGCTGACCTTTACCAACAAGGCCGCGCGGGAGATGAAAGAGCGGGTGGGCAAGCTGATTACCGGCCCCGACGGCAAAAAATCCAAGGCCTCTCACGGCCTCACCGTGTCCACCTTCCACAACCTGGGCCTGAATATCCTGCGCAAGGAATACCGCGCCGCCGGCTTCAAACCCGGCTTCTCGATCTTCGACTCAGAAGACGCCCGTGGTCTGATCAAGGAACTGATGCTGCGCGACGGCGATCTGGACACCGACCTGCTGGACCGGGTGCAGAACCAGATTTCCAACTGGAAGAACGACATGCTGCCCCCGAAAAAGGCCCTGGAAACCGCCCAGAGCCCGGGCGAACAGGCCATGGCGGTGGCCTACGGGCGCTACTGCGACGCCCTCAAGGCCTACAACTCCGTCGACTTCGACGACCTGATCATGATCCCGGTGCAGCTGTTCGACACCGACCCCGAACTGCTGCAGCGCTGGCGCCGCAAGATCCGCTACCTGCTGGTGGACGAATACCAGGACACCAACAGCTCCCAGTACCTGCTGGTGAAAATGCTGGTGGGCAGCGGCGGCGGCCTCACCGTGGTGGGTGACGACGACCAGTCCATCTACGCCTGGCGCGGCGCGCGCCCGGAGAATATGAGCCAGCTGAAGCAGGATTACCCCAACCTGCGCCTGATCAAGCTGGAACAGAACTACCGCTCCACCAGCCGTATCCTCAAGGTGGCCAACCACCTGATCGCCCACAACCCGCACGAGTTCGACAAGGCCCTGTGGTCCGACCGCGGCCTCGGCGACGAAATCCGTGTGCTGAAGGTGGCCAACGAGAACGAGGAAGCCGAGCGCGTCGCCAACGAAATCTTCCTGCAGAAGGCCCGCCGCGGTTGCCAGTTCAAGGACTTCGCCGTGCTCTACCGGGGCAACCATCAGGCGCGCCTGATCGAGATGAAGCTGCAGGAAAACCAGATCCCCTACCAGCTCTCCGGCGGCACCAGCTTCTTCGCCCGCGCCGAGATCAAGGACGTCATGTCCTACCTGCGCCTGCTGGTCAACCCGGACGACGACAACGCCTTCCTGCGTATCATCAACACCCCGCGCCGCCAGATCGGCACCAGCAGCCTGGAAGCGCTGGGCAACTACGCCAAGGGCCGTGAGATCTCCATGCTGAGCGCCTGTTCAGAGCTGGGCTTCAAGGAGCACATTACCGAAGCGGGCTACGAGCGCCTCAACCGCTTCGCCCACTGGCTGGAAGGAGTGGCGCGCAACTGCCGCGACAACAGCCCGGAGTCCGCACTGCGAGAAATGCTCGACGATATCGACTACGCCGGCTGGCTGTCCCAGAACGCCAGCAGTGAGAAGGTCGCCGAGAAGCGCATGGAAAACGTCTACTGGCTGCTCGACAGCCTGATGAAAACCATGGAAGGCACCGACGACGAGCTGGAGCAGGACGTACGCCTGGAACAGGCCATCTCCAAACTGATCCTGCGCGACATGCTTGACCGCCAGGAAGAAGAGGAAGCAACCGACAAGGTCAGCCTGATGACCCTGCACGCGTCCAAGGGCCTGGAATACCCCCATGTGTTCATGATCGGCATGGAAGAAAACCTGCTGCCCCACCGCAACAGCATTGAAGACGACAATATCGAAGAAGAGCGCCGCCTCACCTATGTGGGTATCACCCGCGCCCAACGTACCCTCACCATGACCCTGGCGGGCAAGCGCAAGATGTTCGGCGAAAACCAGGACACCACCCCCAGCCGCTTTCTCGAAGAGCTGCCGGAGGAGGACTGTATTTTTGAAGGGTTTGGCAAGGCGACCCCTGAGCAGAATCAGGCCAAGGGGGTGGAGACGCTGGGGTCGCTGCTCAGCATGTTTGACTAAACGGCAGGGCCGAAGGCGCCGTGAATACCTGGAGCGGTCGGAACGCCGTTTAGCACAGCCGAAGGCTGCCCGAAGGGCGAGGTGATGCGGCACACCGACCAGGGACGGCCCGAGTGACTGAGCACTCACCGAAAAGCCTCTTCTTCGTCATGCCGGACTCGATCCGGCATCCAGCCCCTGGACACCGGCCTGCGCCGGTGTAACGGTAGCGGGGGAACCGAAAACGCCAAATTTCACGCACAAAAAAAGCCGCTCAGTGAGCGGCTTTTTCATTCAGTAAGCGAGCAGTCGCTTACTTGCTGCCTTCCACCATATGATCAACGGCAGCCTTCACTTCATCGTCGGAACAGGTCATACACAGACCCTTCGCCGGCATGGCGTTAAAACCGTTGATGGCGTGGGTGTAGAGCGTGTCCATACCTTTTGCTACACGCGGGCCCCAGGCACCGGCGTCACCCATTTTCGGCGCACCGGCCGCGCCAGTTGCGTGACAGGCTGCGCAGTGGGCACTGTATACGTCGCTGCCGCTGCGGGCTCCACCAGATGAGGCGGCTGCTGCGGGCGCTGCCGCTGCACACTCGTCACCCTTCATGCAGGTCTCGCCTGCCGGCGCGATGCGCTCTGCAATCTCTTCGTCTACAGAAGACTGGGCCACAGCTACTGCCGCGCCAGCCGCTACGGCCAGCGCCGCGATAAAACTCAAAACACCTTTCATCCATTCCCCCTAAAGGCCCAAGCCGGCCCGTAGATTCCGGCGAATTCGCCATAAACCTCTTCTGAACAGCCGCGCATTATAAGCATAGCGCCCGCCTCTGCGAAGGCCCGTGCACCATAACCGGACCAATCCCCCAATTTCCTTTGCCCTGCCACAGCCCTTCTGTATAATCCGCCTCCGCGCCGGGCTTCTCTAAGCCCTTGATTTGGCGCCGATTTGGCTGTGAAGGCCAGAGTTCCCGCCCCTAGCTCAGCTGGGTGAGGCAAGCGCTTGCAAGGCATCGCCTTGCGCGCAGCCGAACGACACCCATCTATGATGGGTGGCCGGTCCCGAGCAACGCGAGGGGAGCGTCGCCGGAAGCCGCAGGCTTCCCGCCCTGACTCAGGCACGGCGCGAATGTAAAAAATCAGAGTTTTCCGCCCGTAGCTCAGCTGG
>NZ_CP155838.1:533124-533404 GCF_045348205.1 Microbulbifer sp. ARAS458-1
TGATGGGTGGCCGGTCCCGAGCAACGCGAGGGGAGCGTCGCCGGAAGCCGCAGGCTTCCCGCCCTGACTCAGGCACGGCGCGAATGTAAAAAATCAGAGTTTTCCGCCCGTAGCTCAGCTGGATAGAGCGTCGCCCTCCGGAGGCGAAGGTCAGAGGTTCGAATCCTCTCGGGCGGGCCATATAAAAGAAAGGCCACCCAACGGGCACTGCTGTCCCACAGTTTGGGATAACTGAAAAAGCCTGAACCAATCTGGTTACAATGATTCTGCGAAGAAAACA
>NZ_CP155838.1:533504-802073 GCF_045348205.1 Microbulbifer sp. ARAS458-1
CGCGCCCGCCACCCAATCAAAAAGACCAGCCTCAAATGAGGCTGGTCTCATGACTGTCAAACTGTGGGACAGCAGTGACCCAACGGGTGGCCTTTCTTTTATATCGTCCCAAGCCCTAGGGCTTCGCCCAATTCCCAGGTTCGACCCGGAGGCGCATAGCGCCGGAGAGCAGCGACCGCAGGGAGCTAATCCTCTCGGGGGCATTGCGTTTATGCCACCCCAAGCCCTAGGGCTTCGCCCAATTCCCAGGTTCGACCCGCAGGCGCTCCAAGCCAGCGCTAATCCTCCCGCCCACTGACCCTTTCAAAACTCAGATTCCAGATAGCACAAATCTCCCCAAGTTCATCCAGTGCCCTAGCTGCACAAGCATCCCCTATCGTTACCGAGACACATTGGGTACAGACCACCACTTTCTCGCAGCCCGCAAGCGCCGATAGCCGCTCGTAAAAAATAGCCTCCTCCTCTCTACAGCGGAAAACCGGCGCGGACAGCTCAATATTCAAAACGGACCCCTCCTCCACTAGCGCCAGCTTCACTTATTCTAATTTAAGCTTCTCTATATACTCTTTCAGAACACGCGCCTGATTATGCTCTTCATCCTTGGCACCGTAGAGCAGTACCAGCGGTTCACCGGAAACTTCTTCCAGCTGCGCTTTTACTTCGTCTTTATTCTCTTTTAATTCAGAGAGATATTTTTTCCGAAAGCTTCCCCATTTCTCGGGATCATGGTCGAACCACTGTCGGAGTCCATCGCTGGGCGCCAGGCTCTTCCAGTGATCATCCAGATTCGCCTCGTCCTTGGAGATCCCGCGCGGCCACAAGCGGTCTACCAGCACGCGATAGCCGCCGGTAGTCCCGTCTTCGTATATGCGACACGTTTCAACCTGCATTCTTTCGGCCTCCTCAGGGTATCGACTCCCCTACACAGCGTTGTAGCCTTTCAATGCGCTTACGGCCACCTGGCTGCAGCGACTGTCGACAAGTTGCTCAGTGGTTTTCCCATCACGCCGGTCAAGCAGACTGAAGATACGGCTTATTTAAAGTCGATGTGGATATATCCCCGTCTGCGCACACGGTTATCCACAATGAAGTTCCCCACAGTTTCCCGGGGTAGACCTGTGAATATCTGCTGGATATCTCTCACCAGCCCAGCGGGGTCGTCGCCATGGGCGCGGCGATCAAAATAACGCCAGCCAATATCGTCTGGCAAAAGGCTGTTGCGAACGAATGTCATATTCCAGTCACAGCCCCGACGCATTTGCTCTCTAACATCCGGCTTTTTGCATAGACCATCAACGCTGGAGTTACCATGAATCATCTTTTCCGGGGGAAATTTCCCGTTTCCATCCTCGCTACCCTGATCGCGGCCTCTGCCGCGCCTGCAGTGGCGCAGACCGCGCCGGAAGACATCGAGGAAGTGATTGTCACCGCGCAAAAGCGCTCCCAGTCCATCGTGGACGTGCCGGTAACCATCAGCAGCCTGGATGGCGATACCCTGGAAGCGCTGGGTATCGACCGCTTCGACACCCTGTCGGATATGGTGCCCGGCCTGGTGGTGCAGCAGCAGAGCGTCAACAACAACGGCTATGTGATCCGCGGTCTCACCTCGGACGATGGCAGCGCGCCGGGCGCTGCGCGGGTTTCGGTCTATCTGAACGGCACCGATGTATCGCGCTCGCGCGCCTCCTATTTCGAGGTGTACGACATGGAGCGTATCGAGGTGGTGAAAGGACCGCAGGCCACCCTGTTCGGCACCGCAGCCTCCATCGGCGCCATGAGTTTTATCACCGCAAAGCCCCAGCAGGAATTTGCCTCGTCCCTGACGGCGGCAGCGGGCAACTTCGATATGCAGAAAGTCGAGGGCATGGTGACCGGCGGTAATGACATAGTGCAGGGGCGCGTGGCCTTTACCAGTCGCGAGCGCGCCGGCTACGTGGAAAATACCAGCGGCGAGGCGGATCTGAACGGCTATGAACGCCAGGCGTTTCGCCCGAGCCTGCGCATCACCCCCAGCGACGATCTGACCATTGACCTGGTATACAACCACGATGAAGCCACCGATCCCGGCACGGCGTTTGTCAGCCGCGAACTGCTGTTCACCGACAACGCCGCCCTCAGTGTTCCGGACAATAACGTACTGGGCATGAACGACGTGGGTGTGGACCGCACCGTAAGCGATTTCAATGCGACGCTCAGCTGGGACCTGAACGACCAGCTCGCGCTCACCTATATCGGCGCACAGCGCGATTACGACTCTCTGGAAGCCTTCGACGCTGACGGCACCGGGTTTGAGATGCTGAACTTTTCCGAAGACGCCACCGGTGACCAGACCAGCCACGAACTGCGCCTGAATTTCAGCGGTGACAAGATCAACGGCTTTGTCGGCGCCAGCTATTTCACAGAAAGCGCGCAGCAATCGGTGGGTTACGCCAGTGACGAAGGCACCTTCCTGAGCTGTTCCGGCGGTCTCGCCGCGGCTGGTATTGCCGGCTGTAATGTCGATACCACTGCCCTGCTCACTGGTGGCGCAGTATCTGAGCTGCTGTATGAAAGCGAGTTCACCAATACCGCCGACAACAGCAACCTCAACCTGTTCGCGGACGTCGCCTATCAGATCAGCTCACGTCTCGAGGCCACCGCCGGCGTACGACTGGTGCAGGAAGAACGCGAGTCCGGCTATGTCAGCACCCTGCCCAATTCCATGCTGCTCGCAGCTCTGGGCATCGACAGCGACCTTTTCTTCGGCCTGCTGCCCAACACCGATGGCATCCTCATTCAGGGGGATACCGATAACTCCGCCGTGCTGCCGCGCTTCAACCTGCTCTACAGCGTCAGCGATAACATAAATGTTTACGGCACCGTGTCCCGCGGCGAGCGCTCTGAAGTTGTGGATATGTCCTCCGGTAGCGAGAGCATTCTGCCTTCAGAGGAGATCGACAACTACGAGCTGGGTATCAAGGGGCGCCTGGGCGATACACCACTGGATTACACCCTGGCGGCTTTCTACCAGAATTACGAAAATTTCCAGGTCAATGTGGTGGATCAGGAAAGCGGCCAGAGCCGCACGGAAAATGCGGGCTCCGCTACCAACACCGGTCTGGAAGCGGAACTGCGCTGGTATCCCACAGAACAGCTGCAGATCCTGGCCAACGCCGCCTGGATTGATGCGGGTATCGACGACGATTCCGGCAACGGCAGCTATGCCGGCAACCAGTTCCGCCTGCAGCCGGAACTGACCGCCGCACTGGGTTACATTTATGAAACACCGATCAACGGCGCACTGCTGTTCACCAGCAGCGGCAACTGGAGTTATCGCTCTTCCGTGTACTTCGATATCGCCAATCAGTACGAAGAAGATGCGGTGGATCTGCTGAGTCTGCGCGCGGGCATTGCCGCCAGTGATCGCAACTGGGTACTTACCCTGGCAGCCAGCAATCTGCTGGACGAGGAGTACATCATGGATGCGGGTAATACCGGCGGCGCCTTCGGCTTCCCCACCTACATCGAGGGTGCACCGCGTATGGTCAGTGTGGAATTCAACAAGCGTTTCGGCGCATTCTGATTCCCTGCCTGGCGGAGTCCAGACGCCAGACCACAAAAAAAGCCAGCACCCGGTGCTGGCTTTTTTTGTTTGCGACAGAATAAATTGCCGATCGGGAAACTACACCAGTTTGTGTGTCACCCGGTGGCTGTCGACCTCGGCAAACTCGGTGCTGTCGATATTGTCGATATACTTCCACTCCGCTTCGATTCCATCGCGGCGGAAGGTGAGCGCCATAAAACCCCGCTGGTGCAGGTTGCAGTACTGCAGATCATCCACCAGCACCGACATGCCCCGCGCCAGCTCTTTTGCAGACCGTTCATCCAGTTTCAGGTAGGTTTCCATACCCGGAGAAGTCACGCTGGGGGTTCCGAACTCGAGGCCCACCATGCGGCCATCGTTGTCTTTCAGGTGGTTATACCAGGCATTGTGGGTATCTCCCGCTACCACTACCAGATTCTTACCCTGCTCGCGCACTTCCTGATACAGGGTTTCCCGCTCCACCGCATAACCGTCCCAGGCATCGAGGTTATAAGGTACCGCATTCTGTAAACGCTGTAGCTGCTGTTCGCTGAGCTGCTCACCGCGCAGGCTTGCGGCTTTCAGGCCAATCAGTTCCGAGGTCAGATTTTTGTCTCCGCCCCGGTAGAAGCTGGTCATCAGCTCCACGGGCAAGTGCATACGGCCCATCAGTACCTGCTGGCCCAGTACCTGCCACTGCCCCTTGGAGCGGGCCAGCGTCTTGCGCAGCCATTTGCGCTGCTCCTCTCCCAACAGGGTGCGGCTTGGGCTCGCCACATCCAGACTGAATGCGCGGGTATCAAAATTCCCTTTCTCGTCCATGTAGTTGGCAAACTGCAGTTGCTGATCGCGACCGATTACCCGGGTGTCCAGCATATGCAGATCCAGCAGATCACCAAACTGGAAGCTGCGGTAAATCTGGGGGTTGGTCTCACCCATGGGTGGGCGGATGGGCAACCACTCGTAGTACGCCTGCACCGCGGCGGCGCGGCGGGAATAGAAATCCCCTTCATCGGCACTGTGGTTTTCGGCACCGCCTTTCCAGGTGTCGTTGGTCACCTCGTGGTCGTCCCACACCGCAATAAACGGCGCGGCGGCGTGCAGTGCCTGCAGGCCTGCATCGGTGCGGTAGAGTGCGTAGCGTTTGCGGTAATCCGTCAGCGTCAGGATCTCGCCGCTGTTGTCTTGCGGCAGCGCGCGGCCGATCTTTGCGGCGTTCTGCGTGGCGTAGCCGCCATCGCCGTATTCGTAGATGTAATCACCAAGGTGCAGTACCGCATCCCAGTCATCCGCCTGGGCGGCCAGCTGATACACATTGAAATAGCCCGCGGGATAATTGGAGCAGGAGAAAATCGCCAGTTTTATCTGGTCAACCTCATCCTCTGGCAAGGTTTTGGTACGACCGACCGGGCTCTGCTCATTGGCACCGCTAAAGCGATAGTAATAACGGGTATTCGGCTTCAGGCCGCGCACATCCACCTTGGAGGTATAGTCCCGGGCCAGGTCGGTTTCCACGGTGCCGGCACGCAGTACGCGGGTAAAGCCCGCGTCTTCGGCCAGTTCCCAGGAAATTTTTACCGGGCCGGTGGGATTGGCGTCCAGCGGTGTCGCCCGCGTCCATAAAATCACCGCGTCCTGCAGGGGATCACCACTGGCCACGCCGTAATCAAAGGAGACATTGGAGGGTAACTCCGGCCGGCTCATGGCCTGCAGCGGTGTGGATACGGCGACACTGCCGGTAGTGGCTAACGCAGCTTTGATAAAACTGCGGCGTTTGAGATTGGTCACGGTGACGGCTCCCTGGTGATGAAATCTGGCCCGCCAGCCTAGCGTGACTTTATGACAGAAAAGGAAAAATTAAATGGCAACCGCATCCGGATGCCAGAATTATTTGCCGACATTCAATATCACCTTGCCCACGGAGCGGCCACTGCGTAGCTGTTCGATTGCGGCATGGGCCTGGGTAAACGCGAATTCGTGACCTATATGGGGTGCAGATAATCCGAGCGCAGCACAACCATTTAAAAGCTCGCTAAAAAGTGCCTGTTCCTGCCACAACCAGATCAGGTTGAAAGCCAATACGGATCTGTTGCTGCTGATCATATCCATGACATCATAACGGGGGCGCTTCAGATACAGCCAGGCGGCTTTTAACCAGTTGGGTTTGTCACCCGGGGTAAATTCTGCTGCACCGAACACTACCAGTCGGCCGGTGGGCGCGAGTGCGGCGAACGATTGCTTCTGAATTTCCCCACCGATGCCGTCGAGCACGCAGTGCAATGGCCGATCATTTAATTGCTGCTTTAACTGGCCGGCGAAGTTACTGCCGCGCACGATGATTTCATTGAATCCCTGTTCGGCGAGAAACTGCCGTTTACTTTCCGAGCTCACGGTGCCAATGGGATTTGCCCCCATGCTCACCGCCATACGCATGGCCTGCAAACCAACGCCACCGGCGGCACTCTGTACCAGCACCTGCTGCCCGGGTTTCACCGCGCCCAGACTGGTCAGCGCGTAGTAGGCGGTCAGACTCTGTGCAGGAAAGGCGGCCCCCTCAGCAAAGCTCCACTCATCTGGCATGTGGCGGCAGTGCTGCGGAGGGACATCCACCACCGTGGCGTAGCCACCAAAACGGGTACAGCCGTAAACACGATCTCCCACCTGCAACCCTGTTTGCACCCTGTCGCCGACCGCGATGACAACACCGGCAAACTCCAGCCCGGGAATAAAGCTGCCCTCCGGGGTTGCGGAATAGAGACCGGTCAGGGCAAAGATATCGGCAAAATTGAGGCCCACCGCACGCACCGCGACACGGATATGCTCACCCTGTATCGGGCCCAGCGGCTCTTCCCGCAGGGTCAGGCGGCTGATGGCCCCGGCCTTATCCGTGCGCCATACCTTTCTTTTTATCATGTCTTGTTCAGCGGTCTGTGCCATGTGTAATCCTGCTTTTCGGCCGCCGGTCAGCCTACCGGGCAATCGGTATTTGCGCCACCAGGCGGTGAATGTCCAGACGGTCGCATCCACGTTTGTCCCGTCACTGCCGATGCTGTATAACCATACAGCATTACGCAAAACCCCGCCGAGTACCCCACTTCCGCTATGGCCGAACCTGCCGAACTGACACCCGATTATTACCTCGACAATTTCCGCTCGCTGGTGGAGTTTGTGGTGTCGCGCTACGGGCAATTGTTGTCAGCGCAGGAGCGTTGGTTTTACCAGACTTTCCGACGGCTGCAGCCGGATAGCCAGCGACTCTATGTGCGGTTGCTGTCCCGCAAGGGTGTGCCTTCCTCGTCCGGTGCGCTGTTCAGGCAGCGCAAGCTTGCCTACAGCGAGATCGGTGATTTGGACGCAGCCGTCGAAGAATTGATTGAAGCCGGCCTGCTGCTGCGCAATCCGGTTTTGCCGTTGCGGGAACTGCTGCCACTGTTTACCAAAAACGAACTGCTCGCCCACAGTCTTGAGCCGCTTACAAAATCTCTGAAGCGCCCGGCGGTGGAGCAGGCGCTGTGCAAGCAGGACGCGTCGACAATTCAATGTAGATTGACCAGTGAGCCTCTGCTGGCGGCGCAAGCGGCGGAGCACTTTGACACCTTCAAGCTGTTATTTTTCGGCAACCTCAACCAGGATCTAACCGACTATGTGTTGCGCGACCTGGGACTTTTCCGCTATGAACACTACCCGCTGGAACGGGAGCAACTGCCATTCCAGACACGAGCGCAAGTTGAACAGCACCTGCGCTATTACCAGTGCCTGCAGGAGGCCGAGGCCGCACTGGCGGCAGATACAGAGGCCATCACTACCATTGCAGGCGAATTACCTCAGGGGATAGATGGTGACGGCACCCTGCAGCGGCGCCTGGACAGGCTGCGTCTGACGCTGGCGCGCCAGCTGGAGCGGTTAAACGCACTGGAGGAAGCCGAGCAGCTATACCGGCAGTGCCGTCGCCCACCGGCACGGGAGCGGCGCGCACGGATTGCAGTGAGCCGTGGCGATATCCAGGGCGGCCTGGCACTGTGTGCGGAAATTCTCACTGCCCCGTACAACGAAGCGGAGGCCACCTTTGCGGAGGCGTTTGCCCACCGCACCGCAAAGAAAACCGAAAGTGCTAGAGCCTGGCCAGCACCGAAAAAACACAAACCGGTGACGGAAACAGTAATGCTCGCGCCTTCCGAAGAGCGGGTGGAAATGCTCGCGGCAAGCCACCTTGCAGCGCCGTCTACCGGCGACCAGTGCCACTACGTGGAAAACACCCTGTTTAACGGTGTGCTCGGCCTCGCCATCTGGGATATTTTGTTCGCACCGATTCCCGGTGCCTTTTTCAATCCCTTTCAAATTGCCCCTAGCGATTTCCGCACCGCGGATTTCTATCCACAGCGTTGCGCCGCCTTCGAACAACGGCTCGCCGAACTTGAAAATGGCGACCTGGATAAATGGGTGTGGCGACATTTTCGTGAAAAGCGCGGTATCGCCAACCCACTGGTGTTCTGGGAAGCCCTGCCGGAGACTCTGCTAGAGCAGGCGTTGGAACGGATTCCCACGGAACACTGGCTGGCCATCTTTCGTCGCCTGCTCGGCGATATTGCCCACCACCGCAGCGGCCTGCCGGACCTGATTCTGTTTCCCGCGTCCGCAGGTTACGAACTGGTGGAAGTCAAGGGCCCCGGAGATCGCCTGCAACAGAACCAGCAGCGCTGGCTGGCCTTTTTTGCTAAACACCAGATTCCCCACCGGGTGCTGCATGTGGAGTGGCAGCCTTGAGCGCACACAAAACAGCCTTGAGCGGTGATGAAGCAGTCTTGAGTGAGGAGATGCGAGACGGGATTCAGATTTCCGTGGGCGAGCTGGTGGCGTTCGCCTGCCGCAGCAGCGACCTGGTCTCGAATGTTTCCGGCGGCCCCACTGCCCTGGAAGGAATTCGCGCACACCAGAAACTGCAGAAAAAACGCCCCGCGGGCAGTGAAGCGGAATATTACCTACAGGTGGAAATCGAGCAGGATGCGCAGTCTGTAGTGCTCAGCGGTCGTGTGGATATTCTCCACCCGCAAAGTGACCTGCACCGGCCGGTGCAACTGGATGAAATCAAGACCACCTATGTGCCGCCGCACAAGTTGCCGGAATCCACCCGCGCGCTGCACTGGGCGCAACTGAAAATTTACGGTTTCTGCTATGGGCTGCAGCAGCAGTTTTCCGCGGATACACCGGTCGCGCTGCAAATGCTCTGGCACAACCTCAAAGAGAAAAAAACCTATCCGGAGTTGCAGGAATTTTCCTGGCGCGAGCTGGAACAATTTTCCCGGGAGGCACTTGCACAGTATGTACAGTGGCATCATCGCTGGCAGGCACATAAACACGCAGTGCGCGTATCGGCACAGGCTCTGGAATTTCCATTCGGCCGCTATCGCGATGGCCAGCGGGAGCTTGCGGTGGCGGCCTACCGCTGCCTGCGCGACGGCGGTAAACTGGTGGCCGAGGCGCCCACCGGTATCGGCAAAACCATTAGCACCCTGTTCCCGGCGGTAAAGGCTATGGGAGAGACCGGCCTCGATCAGGTGATATATCTCACCGCAAAAAATTCCGGCCGCCAGGTGGTGCGGGAAACCACAACGAGCCTGCACGAACTGGGGCTGAGACTTTCCGTGCTGGAGCTGCAGGCCCGCGACAAAACCTGTGCCTGCAGCCTCGGGCTCTGTAGCCGCGATGAAGACGGTATCTGCCCGCGCACCAGGGGATTCTATGATCGCCTGCCGCCGGCCCGCCAAGCTTTGCTCGCGCAACCGTTACTCACACCCGAGATAATCGCGCAGGAAGCGGACCGGTTGCAGCTGTGTCCGTTCGAACTCTCGCTGCAGATGCTGCCCTGGGCGGATCTGGTGGTGTGTGATTTCAATTATGTATTCGACCCTCTGGTGCAAATGCACAACCTGCGGGACACACTGCGGCAGCGCGCATTGCTGGTGGACGAGGCGCACAATCTGGGGGATCGCGCGCGCGGTATGTACAGCGCAAAACTCACGCGCAGTGACAGCCGCCGTGCGGCGGCCGAGTGCAAAAGTTCGCATCCGAGCCTACGCCGCGCGATCCAGTCGCTGGTACGAGCGCTGGATAAATGGGTTGTCGAACTGCGGGAATTGCGGGAATCGCGGACAAGTCAAAACCACCCGACCGAGCCAGTGCCCGCAAAATCAGAGCTGTGGATAAGTCAGCCCGGTGACGAGACGCCACAGGCCGTCAACACCGCGATACAGAAAGTGCTGACCGTGGCCAACCAGCTGTGGGAGGCCGCACAACCGCCGCCGGACGCCATTGCCGACTGGCTGAAAAACCTGTTCCGCTTCCAGGCGATCGAACAACTGGCAGGTGAAGAACACCGCTATATCACCCGCGCACAGCGCTCCAGCAATCCCGAGAGCCGCTGGCACGAACAGGAAATCGAATTGCTGTGCCTGAATGCCGCAGAATATCTGCAGCAGGCTTACCGACTTTTCCACTGCGCAATTTTATTTTCCGCCACACTGCGCCCCGCGCACTTTGTGTACCGGCAGCTTGGTCTGCAGGCGGATTCGCCGTACCTGCAACTGCCATCGCCGTTTCATCCGGAGCAAATGGGGCTGTTTGTGTGTCCCTACGTGGATACCCGCTACCGCGCGCGCCAGGGCGCGACCAGTGCCCTGGTGGATATGATTGCGCGCACCTTTCACAGCCGGCCCGGCAACTATCTGGTCTTTTTTCCCTCCTATCGCTTTTTACAGCAGGTCGCCAAGTCTTTCGCCGAGCGCTTTCCGGAAATTGCGCTGGTACAACAGGAGTCCGGCAGTTCCGAACAGCAGCGCGCCCGTTTCCTCGAGTGTTTTCAACCCGGTAGAGAAAGCTTGGGCTTTGCGATTATGGGCGGTATTTTTGGTGAGGGTATTGATTACGTGGGTGAACAGCTGGTGGGGACCATCGTGGTGGGCACCGGCCTGCCCCAGGTCAACGAGGAACAGGAACTGTTGCGCAGTGCCAGTGCCGCGCGCGGAGAAAACGGTTTTGATATCGCCTACCGCTACCCGGGCCTGACCCGCGTGCTGCAAACGGCCGGGCGGGTGATCCGCAGCGAGAGTGACCGCGGCGTGGTGATTCTGGCCGACTACCGTTTTACCGATCCGTTTTATCGCAGCCTGTATCCACAACACTGGCAACCCCGGATCTGCGACAATGGCGAAACACTCGGTGCCGCACTCAAACAATTCTGGGAAACCCGTTAATCCGCCATGGTATTAGACCGCAAGTTTTATCGCCGCAGCCCCCACCAGCGCACCGAGCAGGATAGCGGGCAACGCGTGAGCTTTGTCGATGTGCGCAAGCGTTTCGATTTTCGCGGCATCAAGATCGGGCGCTGGGTAACCGAGGCGGAAAAGACCCGTGCCGCAGGGTTGTTTTACGATGCGCTGATGGACCTGATGATCATTTTGCAGGGGCCGGAACTGCTGGTATCCCTGCGCGGCACCCTCGCGTTTCAGTACGGCAGCGGTGGTCGCCCGGGTATTTCCGCCCACTATGAAATCGGCTCGCGCACCTTTGCCCTGGCTAAAAATGCGGGCCCCGGCGCCATTGCCCACGAGTGGTTTCACGCGCTGGATCACTACCTGGCCGACAAGGCCTTCAGCGACGCGCCCGGCAATATGTTCGCTTCCGAAGCCTGGCTGCGCGATGCCACGCCCATTCCCCACCCGATCAACGATCTGCTGTTTGCCTGCTTCCGCGCGGTGATGCTGGATGAAAGCGGGGAAAACCCCAGCGAACTGTTTCGCGCATCCAAGGCCGCAGACAGGGCCAACGGCACTATCTACTACGCGGACCCGGCGGAAATGTGCGCGCGCGCCTTCGAGGCCTTTGTGCAGGACGCGAGTATCTCCAATAATTTTCTGGTGGCGGGGACCAAAGCAACGGAAGAGGCGAAGATGGGGCTTTACCCCAGCGGGGTACAGCGGGAGCGGATCAACGCGGCCTTCCGCCGGTATTTTTCCGCACTGGGACGGGCACTTATCCAATCCGTGTAGAGAACCAGCCGCGAATCATTCCCACCTGATAAAACGGAACGACAGGCTCAAAGCCGGCGGACTGAATGATTGCCTGCAATACCTGCGGTGTCAGCACTGCAACGTCACGGTCGTAGACCTCGCGCATCCGTTGCACATCCTCAATGGGTGCTTCTCCACCCCGCATAACCCGTATCCAGAGATCGAGCAGCTGATCCTGCGCTGTGGAATTTTCCTCCGCGCACAGATCCGTGCTTACCAGCTTGCCCGCAGGGCGCAATCGCCGTGCGATGTCGGCAAAGAAATCGGTTCGCTCGGTGCGTTCTAGAATAAACTGAGAGACCAGAAATGCACTTGCGCCGTGAAACCTTTCCTTTTCTGGCAGTGATTCCACATAACCCTGATGAAACTCACAACGTGACGCAAAGCCCTCTACGTTGGCATGCTGCCGGCAGATTTCAATCATGGTTTCTGCGGGCTCCACCACGCTGAAGCGCCAACCGGGAAACTGGCGGGCAAGAAAGCGCAGCTCCGCGCCGGTGCCCGCGCCGACACACAGGAAGTTCGCTTCTTGTGGAAGCCCTGCCAATAGATTCTGCATCAACAGATGCAACGCATCATTAAACGGTGCCAGTCTTTGCCACTGGGCATCGTAGTTCGCTGCCTGTTGCTCGAACAATTTTCGTATTCTTTCCCGTTGCATTCGGCCTACCCCACCACTATTCACTCGCTGCAGTCGATTTTCTCAGAGGCCATCAAACATCAGCGAACGGTGTGCCGCGATACCGGCCATAGCGCCATCCGCCATGGCGAATGTCACATTGCCCGCGCCGCGCGCGACATCACCACAGGCGAAGACACCTGCAACCGTTGTCGCCTGCATGCCGTCGGTCTGGATCACCTGACCCACCGGGGTTTCTTCAAACGCACAACCGAGCTGTTCCACCAGTGGCATCGGGTGCTCCAGTCGCGAGGCGACAAGCAGTCCGGCCAAATCAAACTTGCGCCCATCCGTGAGGTGTACGACTGCTCGTTCCCCGGCAATTTTTGATACGGGCGTGCGCTCGATACACACATTGCGTCTGGCGAGTTGACGAAGCTGTTCCGCGTCCGGCTCAAATGACTCATTGATGAAAAATACCGTTGGCCCCCAGTCCGGCAACATCAGCGCATGATGCATGGACACCTCGCCAACCCCCAACACACCGATGGGCTGCCGTTGCAGTTCATAGCCGTGGCAATAAGGGCAGTGAAAAACCGAGGTGCCCCAGCGCTCCTGTAAACCGGGCACCTCGGGTAACACATCGCGCACTCCGGTGGCGAGAATCAGGCGCGCCGCCTGGTAGCGCTTGCCTGCATGGGTGACCAGATGAAAACCATCACCCGCTTTATCGACAGACTCCACCGTTGCCTCCGCCCAGCTGACGGTCGGGTACTCCCACAATTCCGCGCGGCCATCTTCGGCGATATCCGCCGGTGCACGACCATCCTGACCGAGTACCCCGTGCGCATGAGCGGCAAAGCGGTTGCGCCGCTGACCGCCATCCACCACCAGTACCTTGCGGTGCCCCCGCGCCAGTTGCATGGCTGCACTCATGCCGGCGTAGCTGCCGCCGACAATCGCTACATCAAACTCAGTCCCATCAATCGTCGCCATCACTACAGTTCCTCATATGGGCGGCCTCGCTCAGTGCCTGCTGGGTAATGCCGCGCTGATCCAGTCGCTGGTGAAAATCCCGGCTCAGTGACGCCAGGGTGATTTGCTGAAACTGCGACAACAGCAGTGCCTCGGCCGCATCAAACGCTTCCCCCATGGCACTGTTCACCGCCTGCTCCACCAGACAACCGGGGGCTTCGGTGCGGTGCCCGAGGGCCAGAACACCGGGTGCGCCCAGCGCCAGATGGATGTCGTAGAGGGTGACGCTTTCCAGGTCTTTGGCCAGTCGCCAGCCACCGCCGTGGCCTTTTTCCGAGTGCACCAGCCCCTCCTTGCGGAGCCCTGCCAGGATGCGGCGGATCACCACGGGGTTGGTCTGCATCATGCCCGCCAGGGCATCGGAGGTAAGCGGGCCGTCAAACTCCGCCATATGCAGGAGCACGTGCAGCACTCCGCTCAATCTGCTGTCTCTTTTCATGTAACTTACATTATTACATGAAATGGCCGCGCGCAACTCTGACTGCTGAGCCAGCTATTCCGTCGGCGGTGGAAAGAACTTTCAGGAGAGTACAGCCCCGGCTCAGCCGGAGACTGCTTTGCCCAGCAGGGCCAAACCAGATAGGGCCAATAGCCATCGGCAGCTCAGCAGAAATACCCACTCATTGAAGTAATACTGCAGTCGGTAGCCGAGGTAGACACCGAGGTAAGCCGCCGGCACCAGGATCAGTGCGGTCACCAGCAACTCCCGGTTCCAGAAGCCGGCCAGGGTATAGGGCACCAGTTTGATCAGGTTCATTACCCCGAACACCACCCCGGCGGTGGCGAGCCAGGCGAGCTTTGGCAGGCCGCGCCCGATCAGATACATGTTCAGCGGTGGCCCGCCGGCGTGGATCAGTGTACTGGTGACACCGGACATCGCGCCCCACAGCCAGGCGCTGCCCGGCAACCGCGCCACCAGCGGCGCAAGGTTCTGCCAGAAGGCAAACAGCAGGCTGAGAATGCCCAGGGACAGGGTCAGCGCAAAGGGCGAAACCCAGGCCAGCAGCCAGCCGCCCAGCGCTATACCGATCAGGGCCGCGGGCAGCAGTTTTTTGAGCTCGAGCCCGCTGCGGTGTTGCCAGTAGTAGGTGATGGTGCGCAAATCCATCACCAGCAGAATTGGCAGCATCAACGCCACCGCTGTCTCCACCGGGACCACCAGCGCCAGCAGCGGCACCGCAACCACACCGGCGCCACCGGCAAAACCGGATTTGGAAATGCCGGTGAATATCACACCGATGATTGCCAACCCCCAGAACAGGGGGCTACTGCTGATTATTTCCATATCGGATCTGTCACTCGACAGAGTGAATATGGATTATCGTTTGCTTTCCGCATCACTTTCCGCAACAAACCGATCCATCTGCACCTCCAGCATTTCCATAGGCACAGCACCGTTTGCCAGTACCGCATCGTGGAAAGCACGCAGGTCAAACCTGTCGCCCAACTGCTGCTCGGCTTTTTTGCGCAGCTCTCGGATTTTGATTTCACCCATCTTGTAAGACAGCGCCTGCCCCGGCCAGGAGATATAGCGGTCTACTTCTGCACGAACATTCGCTTCCGACAGCGATGTATTTTCCGCGAGATAATCCAGCGCCTGTTGGCGAGTCCAGCCCTGGGAGTGAATGCCGGTATCGATCACCAGTCGCGCTGCGCGCCACATTTCATAGCTCAGGCGGCCGAACTGCTGATAGGGGGTATCGTATACCCCCATCTCCACACCCAGGCGCTCGGTGTACAGAGCCCAACCTTCACCAAAAGCACTCAGGTACAGGTTTTTACGAAACTCCGGCACATTCTCCAGTTCCAGTGAAAGTGCCCCCTGCAGATGATGGCCGGGCACCGCTTCGTGGAGCGTCAGCGCAACCAGTTCGTATAGCGGGCGCTGATCCAGTGCATAGGTATTTACCCAGTAGGCGCCACCGCGGGTTCCGCCAATAGCGGCGGGGTTGTAGGAAGCGGTGGTGTAATTGGGCGCGATTTCATCGGGTACCGGAACCACACCATACGGAAGACGTGGAAGTTTGCCGAAGAACTCCGGCAGGCGGTAATCAATTTTCTTCGCGATATAGGACGCTTCTTTCAGCAACTCATCCGGCGTTTTGGCATAAAACTGCGGGTCGGTACGGAGGAATTCGGTGAACTCCTCAAAGCTGCCGTCAAAGCCGCTGTCTTCGATCAATTGTTGCATTTCACCGCGGATACGTTTGACCTCGGCGAGGCCGATTTTATGAATCTCCCCAGGGTCCATATCCATGGTGACGTAAGTGCGAATGGCGTGGCGGTAGTATGCCTTACCTCCAGGCAGCTGCTCCGCACCGAGACTGTCGGTGGCGGCATTCATATATTCGCCTTCCAAGAAGGTGGCCACTCGGTCGAACGCCGGCATTGCGTGCTCGCGGATCGCCCGCGCTGCCTGCTCTTGTAGCCGCTTCCTGTCCGCTTCCGAAAAGCTTTCGGGAAACTTTTCAAACGGCTCGTACAGACTACTTCTGGTCGGTTCATCGTAGACCTGCGCGCGCACGGTGGGTGCAATACCTTTCACAACGATCTTAGGCAGCACGAAACCATCGTCTATACCTGCGCGCATATTCGCGATGTTCTCGTCAAAAAAGCGGCCGGTATCCTCAATCCGTTGTATGTAATCCTCGTAGTCCGAAACCTGTGACATACTCAGTCCACGACTGGCACTCAGTGCAGTATTCCAGAAACTGTAGAACGTATTGACCGGTATCCGTTCCAGATAAAGCGCATTGGATTCAGCGGAGTTTTTCAGCACCCACAACAACAGATCCCGATTCACCTGGGCATCGGCATCCAATTTGTCACGATCAATATTTTCAAGCCGCTTAATAAATTGTTTTTCTGCTTTCAGACGACGGGCGCGATCTTGCCCGGAAACGCCGGGCAACCGGTTGTTATAACGCTTGTCGCCCATACGGCTGGCCGTAGTGGGATTTTCCTGCAGGTAGAATTGCCAGTGGTCATCAATGACCCGTTGTAGTTGCTCGCTGGGAGCGGCCGCCCACCCTGGCGAGACCAGCACCCAGAGGCAGGTCATCAGAAAGAAGGTTAACCCACGCCTGTTTCGCACAGGCATAGCGGTCGAATATCTTGCCATCGAGGATCTCCCGAGCAGTAATACTTTGCAGTTGGATAGGCGGTAACCATATCACGGTATCGCAGCGTCACGACGACAGGTTACCCGGCTGATCCGTAGACCCGTCGCATTCCGCCAGCGTCTGCGCGGCTATTTCAAGGTACCGAAGTATTCTTCTCGGAGATCCATGATCGTTCCCTGTTCATGGGCGGCGATAATCTCCACGCTTAGGGGGCGCCCAAGTGGGCTACCCTTTGGTACGGCGAACGCATACTTATCCGGATTGAACAGTTTCCCTACCAAGCGCAGCCCCAGCTCAGGGTTTTGAAATGCAAAGTAGGCGAGCACCGGGCTATCTCCGACAATCGCGTCAATCTCTCCTGCGCGCAGTGCGGAGACCGTCTGCTCCGTACTTTCATAGGCACGGGTACTGATACCATTTTCCTGGGCATACTCCTCGGCGACACTACCGGAAAGCACACCGACTGTCTTTCCCGGAAGGTCCCGCAGCCCATTTACCTGTGAGGTAAGTGCCAGTGAAGTCATCACACTGGTGATGGACGCGGTAATAAAAGAAACAACCGCAACACCACACACAAGCCAGATACCCGCCCAGATTTTTCCAACCCAGCCAAACAGATTCTTGCGATGGGCATTGCCGGATGTGGCGATAGACATGACAGAGTAAAAACTCTCGGCCAGGCCATCACGCCAGCGCCGGGGAAACTCCGCGTCAAACTTCCGATCAAAAAGCGTGAATGCGAGCGTGGCCAGAATAATAACCGCGAGAATCCACAGGTAGCTGGCGAACATGCCGGTTTTTTTTAGCCCTTGCACAATATCGGAAATACTGGTTCTTCGCTTTTTACCGACCATTACCCGCAACCCCGCATCAAACCACGGTTGTGTAAAGTCGATTTTTCGCGCGCGGGCTTCTGTAATGGTCAGATTGGTAACTGCCACCTCCACTTCACCCCTGTGCACGCCATCTACCAGACTTTTAATATCCGAATACACACGATATTTGGATGCAAGATTCTGCTTTTGAGCGATGTTTTCCCACAGCTCCACCGACATACCGGATAGCCTTTCGCCCTCTTCCATTACAAAAGGCGGGCTCAGATAGATACCCACATTGATTGACCTGGGCTCAGCGGTTCCCTGGCCGTATGCATTGGCGGCCGCGAGGCACAGCAGAATGAAGACTTTCCGTAAATATGGCAGCTTTCGCAACAAGATAAATTACCCTGTACTATAAAAGTCGAACCAGAACAGCATAGAACATGCGCACTCTTGCCCGAAAACAGGGTCATGCCAGGTTCGATGAAAGCCTGTGTCGTCAGGGTGCCTATTTACCAGACATGGAAATTGTTCATTGAAAAATTTGACGGTTGCAGCACTGCAAATGGTCAGTGGAGAAGACGTTGAGGCAAACCTTGCTCAAGGTTTCCGTCTGGCACAGAAAGCCGCAGGCGCTGGCGCGCAGATGGTCCTGCTGCCGGAAAACTTTGCCCACCTCGCCGATAGCGGTAGCTACTCGGCGGCAGAAGCCTTTGCCAGGGGGCGCGCCTGCCCCCGTAAACAACCTATACAGCACGCATTACAGCGCTGGTCCGCAGAACTGGGGGTCTGGCTGATCGCCGGTGCGACGCCGCTCCTCGACAGACCCGATGGAAATTCGACAGAGGGGCAGCGCAGTCGCTCTGCGTGTCTGGTCTATGACGGAACCGGCCAAGTGCGCGCGCGCTACGATAAAATGCATCTGTTCGACGTAGACGTTGAAGATTCCGCCGGTAGTTATCGGGAATCTCGTAGTATTGAGCCTGGAGATCAAATCTGCATTGCGGACACACCTTGGCTGAAGTTGGGTCTCAGCATCTGCTTTGATCTTCGTTTTCCCGAGCTCTATCGAGCGCTTGCCATAGGAGGTGCCGAAGTGCTCGTGGTCCCCGCCGCCTTTACCCATACTACCGGGCAGGCCCACTGGCTGAGCCTGCTAAAAGCGCGCGCTATCGAAAACGGCTGTTACTTGATCGCGGCCAACCAGGGAGGGCAGCACTCACGCAAACGTCGCACCTGGGGCCACTCGGTAATTATCAATCCCTGGGGGGATGTTCTGGCGGAAGCAGGCGAAGGGGAAGCGGTCATTACTGCTACCCTGAGTAGCACACTCCTTGAAAAAGTACGCCGGAATATGCCGCTGCTGTCCATGCGGCGCCTATGAAAAACCCCGTCTGCGCCCCTACAATCAAGGCCGGATGGCCAGATTACCGGCCACTGGTTTGCAACGCGATTGTTGGACCAACCGGCCATGCTATTGCGGTCACGCCCCACTCCATAGCGCAAGACACCCGATGAAAGGCGATCTTCCATGCAAAAAAAACTCTCCCTGCGTATCGATATTGTTTCCGATGTCGTTTGTCCCTGGTGTGTCATCGGCTATTACCGGTTGCAGAAAGCACTGGATGACTTCACGGACACCATAGAACCGACCATCAACTGGCTACCCTTCGAACTGAATCCAGATATGCCCGCCGAAGGGCAGAATCTACGGGAGCACATCGCCGAAAAATACGGCACGACACCAGAAGAGAGCATCGCAGCCCGTCAGCAGATCACGGCCCTCGGCGCCGATGTGGGTTTCACCTTCGACTACTTTGACGATATGCGTATGGTCAACACATTCCATGCGCATCGATTACTGCACTGGGCAGCAAACGAAGGAAAGCAGAACGCGTTAAGCCTGCAGCTTTTCGAGGCATTTTTTAGCCAGCGCAAAGACGTCAGCAGTTTTGATGTACTGATTGCCGCCGCAGACAAGGTGGGACTCAACACCTATGCCGCCCGCGACGTGTTGGCAAAGCAGACTTATGCAGACGAAGTGCGTCAGCTGGAACAGGCTATTGTCGATAAGGGTGTGCGCGGTGTGCCTCTTTTTATCTTCAATGGCGAACACGTAATCAGTGGTGCACAAGAAGTCGGCGCATTCAGGGGAGTACTTCAGCAGTTGTTGCAATAAGCTGTAAAGAGATCAACATGGGTTGCACGCACAAAAAAAGGCCATCACAGGATGGCCTTTTTTAATTTGCGCCAATTACACAGGTTATTGCTGTTCTACAACCTGCTCGATACGACCGAAAATCGACTGGCCGCGCTCATCCAGCATTTCGATGGCAACCCTGTCACCGAACTGCATAAACGCCGTGCTCGGTTTGCCGTTCTGGATGGTTTCGATCATGCGGATCTCGGCGATACAGCTATAACCCACACCACCCTCTTTTACCGGTTTACCCGGGCCGCCGTCGAGCTTGTTCGATACGGTTCCGGAACCGATGATGGTGCCGGCTCCCAGGGGGCGGGTTTTGGCGGCGTGGGCGATCAGTTGACCGAAATGGAAGGTCATATCGATACCCGCGTTGGGCTCGCCAAATTTTTCACCGTTCAGTTCAGAAATCAGCGGCAGATGGAGCTTGCCGTCTTTCCAGTGGTCACCCAGCTGCTCGGGGGTGACACACACCGGCGAAAAAGCGCTGGAAGGTTTGGACTGATAAAAACCGAAGCCCTTGGATAATTCGTTGGGAATCAGACCGCGCAGGGAAACGTCGTTGACCAGCATCACCAGTTTGATGTGCTTCAGCGCATCGCCCGGCGAAACACCCATGGGTACGTCGTCGGTAATCACTGCGATCTCGGCTTCAAAGTCGATACCGAAGCCTTCGGACTGCGGCATTTTGACCGGCTCGCGGGGTGCGAGGAAGGTGTCGGAACCGCCCTGATACATCAGTGGGTCGGTCCAGAAGCTTTCCGGCATTTCCGCGTTGCGCGCCTTGCGCACCAGCTCCACGTGATTGACATAGGCAGAGCCATCCGCCCAGTGGTAAGCCCGCGGCAGAGGTGAGTGACATTGGGTCTGGTCGAATGGGGTCCCTGCGGTTTCGCCATTGTTGAGCTGTTTTTGCAGATCTTCCAGTTGCGGAGAAACGCTTGCCCAGTTATCCAGGGCATTTTGCAACGTTGGGGCAATTTCACTGGCGTCCGCCATGCGGGCCAGGTCATCGCTGACCACGACGAGTTTGCCGTCGCGACCGCTTTTCAGGCTGGCTAACTTCACTGTGCCTTCCTCTTTGAACAAATGAATTTACGGATCAACCGCCTTGAACTCTTCTTCGCCGTGCATCCAGGCGGCGTGACGTGGCGCTTTCTTGGTACGCGACCACTCTTCCAGCATATCTTCGGCCACTCGCTTCAGCTCTTTGTGCATACCGGGCTTGGCAGTATTGGCGGCGAGCTCGATGCGGTGGCCATTTGGATCGAAGAAATAGATGGATTTGAAAATGGTGTGGTCGGTGGGACCGAGTACATCGACACCGGCATCTTCGAGCTTCTGTTTCATCGCCAGCAGCTCGTCCATGCTCTCCACTTCCATCGCGATATGCTGCACCCACTGCGGGGTGTTTTCATCGCGGCCCATATCCGGTGAATTGGGCAGCTCGAAAAACGCCAGTACATTGCCCTGCCCCGCGTCGAGAAACACGTGCATGTATGGGTCCGGAGCCCCGGTAGAGGGCACCCGGTCTTCGGCGATGGCCAGCTGGAATTCCATGCCGAGAAGATCGCGGTAAAACTCCACGGTCTCCTTGGCATCGCGGCAACGGTAGGCCACGTGATGAATGCGTTGAATTGCCATAAACGGCCTCCGGGGTTAGACGCTGCGATTACGCCGCGTCTTCCTTACCTTTATCACCACCGATCACACCGCGCTGAAGCTGATCGCGCTCGATGGATTCGAACAGAGCTTTGAAGTTGCCTTCGCCGAAGCCTTCGTCTTCCTTGCGCTGAATAAACTCAAAAAACACTGGGCCCAGCATATTCGCGGAGAAGATCTGCAGTAGCAGACGGGGCTGGCCGCCTTCGGTAGTACCGTCCAGCAGGATGCCGCGTTTCTGGAATTCCTCGGTAGGTTCACCGTGGCCCGGCAGACGCTCTTCCAGCATTTCGTAATAGGTGTCCGGGGGCGGAGTCATAAACTGCATGCCCTGCGCCTTGAGGCGGTCCCAGCAGGCCAGCAGGTCGTCGCAGGCAAAGGCGATGTGCTGGATACCTTCACCGTTGTATTTCATCAAAAATTCTTCGATCTGGCCGCCGCCACCGGCGGCCTCTTCGTTCAGCGGGATGCGGATCTTGCCGTCCGGTGCGGTCATCGCCTTGGACAGCAGACCGGTGTATTCACCCTTGATATCGAAGTAGCGGATCTCGCGGAAGTTGAACAGGTCTTCGTAATACTTTGCCCAGTAGTCCATACGGCCGCGATATACATTGTGGGTCAGGTGATCCAGGGTATGGAAACCGCAGCCTTGCGGATGACGGTCCACGCCTTCCAACCAGTGAAAGTCGATATCGTAGATGCTCTCGCCTTCCTTATAGCGGTCGATCAGATACAGGGTGGCACCACCGATGCCCTTGATCGCCGGCAGGCGCAGTTCCATGGGGCCAGTTTCCACGTTCACCGGCTGAGCACCTTTCTTGATGGCTTCGTTGTAGGCAAAGGTGGCATCTTTCACTCGGAACGCCAGGCCACAGGCGGAGGGGCCGTGCTCGCGCGCGTAGTAGTCCGCGTGACTGCCTTTTTCGTAGTTGGTGATGAAGTTGATATCGCCCTGGCGCCACAGCTCCACGTCTTTGGTGCGATGGCGAGCCACCTTGGTGAAGCCCATGGCCTCGAACACGGTTTCCAGGATGCCTTTCTCCGGCGCGGTGAATTCCACGAATTCAAAGCCGTCCAGGCCCATGGGGTTCTCAAATAAATCGGCCATGTGATCCTCCATTTTATGATTGGAATCGTTATCGAGACCGGTAACGCGGTTTGTGGCCACGGTGGTCCGCTTGGTTTCATGTGCAACGAATTTAGTTACGCGTGTAACTAATGTCAAGCATCCGGGGAGACCTCTGCTCGAGAGTAGAAGTGAAGGCTCAACTAGTGATAGATCCGGGGGGCGGGTTTGGGTGGGAAATTCGTGACTGAATAATGGATTCTAGTGCCAAAATAGCCAGATAAAGGCCGCGATGAAAAACTGAGGGAAGGCGTAGAGAACGGTAGACTTCCGGGCCACAAAGGGCCCGGAGACAGGTGCGAACTAGAGTTCCGGCTCGGTCACCTTGGCAAGGTCACCCACCCCGGCCTCTTTCAGCAGGGAATCTACCAGTGGTGCCATGGCGCGGTGTTTCAGCGCACTGCCCACCAGAGCTTCCGGCAGGCTCTGGCTCTGGGATTCGCCATCGCCATCGACAATACCGCCACCAGCGCGGCCGCCAACGCCGTTCAGGCCTTCCACGGAGATGATCTTCATACCCTCGATCTTCTCCAGCGGACGTACGCTCTCACGCACGATGCTGGGCAGATTTTCGTGCAGGCTGAGTACGCGCTTGAGAGCAATCTGCGCTTCGCTCAGGCTGTTCATGGCTTCATTCATCAGGCGCTGACCTTCTGCGTCCACCGCGTATTTCTCGCGATCCGCTTCCACCTTGATACGCACCGCTTCCGCTTCAGCGCTCGCCTGCAGGCGCAGGGCTTCGGCCTTGTCTTCCGCCGCGGCTTTTTCCGCTTGTGCGGCGACCTTGATGGAGGTTGCTTGACGCTCGGCTTCCTTCTGCGCTTCGATAATCTCGATGCGCTTGTCACGCTCGGCCACTTCGACGTCTTTGGCGGTGCGCACCTGCTCTTCTGCTTTCACCGCTTCAGCACGCGCCACATTGGCCTGCTGATCGGCCAGGGACTGTTCTTTGGATTTTTCCGCGACCGCGATGGCGCGCTCCTGCTCGGCAATTTCCACCGATTTGGTTTTGGAAATACGCTGCTCATCCAGCACACGCTCGCGCTCGATCTCCTGCTCCTGCAGACGCTTTTCCTTCTCGATTTCCAGCAGGCGGGTGGCCTGCTCGGCGGCAATGCGGGACTGATCAATCTCGCGCTCCGCTTCGATTTCTGCCTGGCGAGCCGCTCGTTCCTGGGCAGCGGTTTCACGCGCGATGTCGGCCTTTTGTGCGGCTTCGCGGTTTTCCAGTTCGCGCTGTTGCTCGAGATGTGCGTAGCGTTTTTCTTTTTCAATCTCCAGGCGCTGGCGCTCGGCTTCCAGGTTTTTGGTTTCGATCTGGACGCGGGTTTCCTGCTCGACGTCATTCACTTCTTTGCGGCGCGCCTCAATGGAGCGCGTCATGCTGGCAAGACCTTCGGCGTCGAACACGTTATCCTGGTTGAAAAATTCCTTGCCGGTCTGATCCAGACCAGTCAGGGACACGGACTCCAGTTCGAGACCGTTTTTCAACAGATCCTCAGACACGACCTGCTGTACCTTCTGTACGAACTGGCTGCGCTGCTCATGCAGTTCCGCCATTTCCATTTCCGCGGCCACAGAGCGCAGAGCATCGACGAATTTACCCTCGATCATTTCTTTCAGCGCTTCCGGGTCCAGGGTGCGTACACCCAGGGTCTGGGCTGCGTTGGCGATGGCGTCGGTGTCCGGTTTAACCCGCAGGTAAAATTCGGCGAGCACATCTACACGCATGCGGTCTTTGGTGATCAGCGCCTGGTGCTCTTTGCGCGATACCGCGAGGCGCAGGGTGTTCATATTGACTGGAATGATTTCGTGCAGTACCGGCAGCACCAGCGCACCACCATTCATGATCACCTTCTGCCCGCCCATACCGGTGCGCACAAAGGAGCGCTCTTTGGACGCACGCGTATAAAGGCGCGCGAAAATTGTGCCGATAACGATCAGGCCGACAAGAACCGCCCCCGCCATGATCGCAATGTTGGATAGATTCTGAATCACTGAGTTTTCTCCAATTTAATTGTTATGCAGCAGATGCTCGTTGGTGGGTCGAATCACACGGAAACAGGCTCCGCGTTCTTCCACCAGCAAGACCTGCTCTCCCTGTGAAAAAATTTCACCAGTATCCGGTTCCACCATGACGTAATGGGTAGTCCCAAATTCATCACTAAAGCGCGCCTCTGCCGGTGATCCCGCGCTGGCTTCACCGATGGTGATGACTGCGACGCGGCCGATAAAAGTGTTGCGACCTACCGCTTCGGTTTCATCGCCAACCGCAAAACGGCGCAGTATATTCCCCACGAAGCGCACTTGCGGCAGCGCCAGAAGCAGCACCGGGATGGCCAGCAACCACCCGGGGAGTAACACCCCGAGTAGTGACTCACTGAACATCTGGATCAGCAGTCCGGTTACGCCGAAGCTCACCAGAAACGCCACCAGTAGTATCAGTGCCGGAACCTCCCCGAAACGCAACCAGCCGAGCAGTTTGGTGAGTACACCTCCCGCTTCGGTATCCGGTGCATCCAGATCGATGTCCATGTCCGGCAGCAGGTTGTCCAGCATGTCCGATATGCCAACACCAATCATCAACATCACACCTTCGAGCACGGCAATCATCAACATCAGTACCAGGGCACCGGTGAACAACTGATTGCCGTCTTGCAGAAAGAACCCCATCAGGCCTCCGTCTGGGTTTTGATTTTCGCCAGACGCTCCTTGATACGATTGCTGCGCGCCAGCTCTTCCAGCTCCGCCAGCTTGCTGGCATCGGCAGTAGATTCGGCGGTGGGCACACCGGCACTTTCCAAAATGCGGTTAAACGCACCAGTGGCCTGGTCGACCTTATCCGCAGTAGCGCGACTGCTACCGGACTGCTCGCCGGTGGCACCATTACTCACATGCTCGCTCGCCTTAACAAATTCCCGCAATTGTTCACGCATCTCACGTTTTTTGCCCTGCAATGCGGATATGTAGGAATTCAGTTCACCGATTTCCTGGTCAGTTTCCGCGATGGCTTTTTCCAGTACCGGGATCTGTGCCTCAATATCCATTTGTTTGGCGATCGCAGCCTCCGCGAGATCGTCACGGCCCTGCTGAACCGCTACTTCGATCTGCTCGCCGAGACTGGTGTGACGGGTGTTTTCATCGTTGAGGGTTTTGCTGCTCAGGTATTTTGCCGCTTCGGCTTTGCCCAGTTGATCGCGCACATCGGCAATGGCGTCATCGATTTCGCGAATGGCCTGCTCCATCACCAGTTGCGGTGTGGCATTTTCTACCGAGTCCACCACCGCATTGGCAGAGGCGGAGATAATGCGGGAGATACGTTTCATCAGTCCTTCTTTCATTGTTGTTTCCTTCCTCTTGTTAATCAGATTGTTGATGGTCAGCGTTCCAACAGCGCTTTCAGCCGTGTTCGGATTATTTCTGCCGTTTGTGGCTCCGCGATGCGCGGTTCATCCTGTAACGCAATAAGTAATATTTTTTCCAGAAATGCCTCTACAGCAGGCAGCGATTTCTGCTCGAGCGCCGGTGCCATCGGCTTCTGGTCGGCGCACACCTGAATCGCAGCGGCGCCTTCGCTCACCAGCTCCAGCAAGGCTTCCACCAGCAGGCTGCGGGGTTCTTCGTCGGCACAGCGGGCTTTCACCGGCAACATGGTTTCATTCGAGGCGAGATAGGCGCGGGCAAAACTCTCCACACCCACAGACTCCCTTGCCATGGCGATCAGCTCGCGCACCTTTTCACTCTGAGTGACGGCGCCATTGCGATCGATGGACATCAGGTAGGCGTAGTCTTCTGCGGAAAGTCGCGCCGATATGGATTGGCTTTTGTTGAGCATGGCATTCCCTGACTTGCGATGTATACAAAAGTACACACTGCGGCGCGGCGGGTCAATTACATTCCCTTACAACCGGAAACAGGTGAAATTTTGCGCCCAAGATTCATGCAAAGTTCGGCGTGGCACCAAATGTTTGCCGTAGGGAATTTCTGAAGACGAAAAAAAACCACCCGATGGGTGGTTATCAATACAGGGGTTAACCCTTTCACTGGCAGGTCCGGCCGAAACATCGGCAGGGCACCGGGGTCGACACTTGGAAGCACAGAATGCCATTTCTGTCCTTGCGCAATCCTTCACGCAACTACTTCTAAGTACCGACGCCGCTGCCCTGCCCCTCCTGGTTAACTTACTTCTCGACAAACGCGCGCTCGATCACGTATTCGTGAGGAATTCCCGCGCGGGTTTCCTTGAACCCCCAGTCGTCGAGAATATTGGTCAGATCTTTGAGCATGGCGGGAGAACCACACAGCATAAAGCGGTCTTCTTCCACATTCGGCTGGGGTACGCCCAGGTCGCGGAACATCTTGCCAGACAGCATCAGGTCGGTGAGACGGCCGTTGTTGCGGTAAGGCTCACGGGTTACCGTGGGGTAGTACAGCAGGCCTTCGCGGACCATCTCGCCAAAATACTCGTGTTCTGGCAACTCCTTCTCGATATAGTCCTGATAGGCCAGTTCGGACTTGAAGCGCACTCCGTGGGTTAGGATCACCTGGTCAAAGCGCTCGTAGACGTCCGGGTCCTTGATGATGCTCATAAACGGCGCCAGACCAGTGCCGGTGGACAGCAGCCACAGGCGCTTGCCCGGCAGCAGGTGATCAGCCACCAGAGTTCCAGTGGGCTTGCGACTGACGAAGATCTCGTCGCCGGGTTTGATCTTTTGCAGCTGGGAAGTCAGGGGGCCATCGGGTACCTTGATGCTGAAGAACTCCAGCTCGTCCTCATAATTGGCGCTGGCAATGGAATAGGCGCGCAGCAGTGGGCGACCATTGGGCTGCTCCAGGCCAATCATGGTGAAGTGGCCATTTTCGAAACGGAAACCGGGGTCGCGGCTGGTCTTAAAGCTGAACAGGGTGTCGTTCCAATGATGAACTTCGAGCACCGTCTCCTTATTCAAATTTGACATAACAATAGAACCACTTATTCCTGACCTTTTTGCTGGGTGAATTCTAGCGCTGGCACATCTATTGGCAAAATGGGATATTTCGATATTCGTTATCTATTTTGTGGATTAATGCCATGCGCTACTCCCTACGCCAACTGGAAGTCTTTCTGGCCTGCGCCCATTACCAGAACGTGAGCCGTGCCGCCGAGAGCCTGAACATGTCACAATCCGCGGCATCCACCGCACTCAAAGAGTTTGAACAACAGTTCGACCTGCGCCTGTTTGAGCGCACCGGCAAGCGCTTACGCCTGAACGAACTGGGGCGTCAGCTGTGGCCGCGGGCGGAAGAGCTCCTGGAACGGGCGCGGGAGCTGGAGGCCACCTTATTAGTACACAGCGACCTGGGCCGCCTGAAGATCGGCGCTACCCTCACCATTGGCAATTACCTCGCAGCAGGGATTATGGCCCGCTATATGGAAGAGCAACCGGGGGCACGGGTGGAGCTGGAAGTGGCAAATACAGCGGCCATTGCACAGGGCGTGCTCAATTTTGAACTGGACCTGGGCCTGATCGAAGGTGAACTCAACCACCCGGATCTGGAAATGATCCCCTGGCGGGACGACGAGCAGGTGGTGTTCTGCGCACCGGACCACCTCCTGGCAAAGCGCGCGCAGCTAAGTGATGAAGACCTGCGCGAGGCCACGTGGATTCTGCGGGAAACCGGTTCAGGCACCCGCCAGACTTTCGAACGGGCACTGGCAGGACTTCTACCTGAGCTGAATATAAGACTGGAGCTGCAGCACACCGAGGCAATCAAGCGCGCGGTGGAAGCGGGACTGGGCATCAGCTGCCTGTCCCGGGTGTCCCTGACCGATGCCTTCCGTCGCGGCGCCCTGGTGGAACTACCAGTGCCGCAGCGGGATTTCAGCCGCGAGTTTTACTTCGCCCTGCACCGGCAGAAATACCGCAGCGCGGGTATCGAGCGCTGGCTGGAACTTTGCCGGCAAGCGCCCTAGCGAACGACCGCAAAAATGATGGGTTATTCCTGACCCGCCTTGCGCGCGTCCAGGCGGCGGATAAATTCCTGCAGGATCAAACGGTACAGCTCCTTGCCCAGGTATTTATCTTCCACACCACTGTCGATGGACGGGTTGTCATTCACTTCGATTACAAAACCCTTGCCCGCTGACTCCTTTACATCCACACCGTAGAAACCGCGGCCGATGGGTTTTGTGGCTTTTAATGCGGCCTGCAGCACCGGCTTTGGCACTTCAAAGGTCGGCAGTGTGGTAAAGCCACCGCTGACGATTTTCTTGTTACCGTGGTTGTAGATCTGCCAGTGATTCTTCGCCATATAGTAGCGGCAGGCATACAGGGGTTTGTTATCCAGCACACCGATGCGCCAGTCGAATTCCGTATACAGGAATTCCTGAGCCAGCAGCAGGCTGGATTCCGCAAATAGCTCTTCCAGTTTGCCGTGCAACTCGTCTTCCGAATTGACCTTCACCACACCGCGGGAGAAGGAACCGTCGGGGATTTTGACCACCATTGGCAGCCCCAACTCTTCCATCGCCAGCTTCAGGCTCTCCTCGTCACCGCGGCGCAGGATGCGCGTGCGCGGTGCCGGCACCTTGTGGGTGTTGAACAGGTCCGCCAGATAAATCTTGTTGGTACAGCGCAGGATGCTGGTCGGATCGTCCAGCACTACCAGGCCTTCCGCTTCGGCTTTTTTGGCAAAGCGGTAGGTGTGGTGATCGATCGCCGTGGTCTCGCGGATAAACAGGCCGTCGAATTCCGACAGGCGCATGTAGTCCCCGGGGCCGATCAACTCCACCGACAGGCCCAGCTCGCGCCCGGCGCTGACAAATTTTTTGATCGCGGCACCATCGGACGGCGGTAGTTTTTCTTCCGGGTTCACCAGAATCGCCAGGTCGTAGCGGCTATTGCTCGGCTTCTTGTGCTGGCGCCATACCTTGTTGCTGAAATTGTCCAGCGCCTCGGCAAATTCGGTTTCCTCCGCCTCACTGAGATCCCGGTGCGAACACACCTTCAACTCGACGATTTCCCACTGGGGGTTCGCCTGCAAATGGATTTCCAGTACCGGGCAGGCGAAGCGATCAAACAGCGCACGCGCCAGCGGCTGTAGGGCGGGATCCGCGCAACGGCCGAAATAGGATTTCACTACCCGCAGGGTACCGGCTTCCGGCAGCGGTAGTTTTGCCAGCGCCGGGATCGCCTGGGACAGCTGCAGCTTATATAGCTGTGGCAGCGCCAGATCGTTCAGAGTGCGCACACTGGGCAGCACATTGTGGTTGCGCGCCTCCGCCAGCAGAGAACAGTAATAGCCCTCGCTGCGGTAGTCGTAATCCGCGCACAGGTTAATCACCCGCACCCGCTGGGAACGGGGCGGTAGCGCCAGGTAGTCGGCAAAGGTGATTACCCGCTCGCTGGGGTAATAGGGTGCCCAGTCGTCGGGCTCATCGATCACGATCAGGATCTGTGACATCGGTTGGGGGTCTGCCTCAATAAAAGGTGGGCGGCGTCGGGAGACGAAAATGCACTATCTCGGGAGGGCCTGGATAGCGGGTCAGAATTGGCCCGCTGGATGTGCGAAAGATAGAAGAAAAGCGGGGTTCTGCCTAATACTTTTTATGCTGTTTTTTAGCGCGATTCTGACTACCTTGCGGAGCCATAACCGACCGCTGACGCCACCGGAAGGCGAAGCTGTCACGATCAGCCATCATACCAATAAACATTGCCTGTAAGACCAATTGTGGTAGACTCAAGTGTGACTTTCAGCCTGTGGCTCTACGTCGCCACATCAGCAAGGCTTATATAACAACGATAGAATCTAGTGCTATGAAAAGCGATTATGTAGGAAATGGCCGCCGCATTTATCAGCAGGTGGTAGAAAAAATGTTGACCCTCCTCGACAGTGGCGAATATCCTCCCGGGGTGCGCCTGCCATCCGAGCGGGAGCTGTCGGAAATGTTCGACGTCAGCCGCCCCAGTATCCGAGAGGCAATCATCGCCCTGGAAGTGATGGGCCGGGTTGCCGTGCGCACCGGCTCCGGGGTTTATGTCATTGAGCCGGTAAATTCCTTTACCGACACCAAGGATTTCAGCCCGTTTGAACTGACCGAGGCGCGAGTGCTGATCGAAGGTGAACTGGCTGCCCTGGCGGCTACCATGATTACCGAAGAGCAGCTCGAAGACCTGCGCCTCGCTTACCGGGATATGGTGCGTGAAAACGAGGAAGGTAATCTGACCTCCGAACGCGCCGACCGCAAATTTCACGAAGTCATTTCCCGCGCGACCAACAACCGCGTGTTAATGAGCACCATCGACAAGCTGTGGGATATTCAGGAGCACTCCCCGGATATCCAGACGGTGCACAAAAACGTGTGCAAAAAAGACGGGCAAAAACGCCTGGCCGAACACAAAGCCATTCTGCAGGCCCTGGAAAATCACGACCCCTGCGCGGCGCGCAAGGCCATGCGCCTGCACTTCAACCGTTCGCTGAATGCACTGCATGATGCTTCGGAGGCCAGGGCAGTGGAAGTGGTACGCCGGGAAGTCTCCGAACGCCGCAAGCGCTTCTCCATTGACCGCCTGGGAGAAACCGCCGGTTTCTGATCCCTCCAAAACTAGCGCTAAATTTACAGGCCATATCGCCACCCGCGGTATGGCCTTTTTAGTGCACGGGAAAATATCTCACCAAAACACAGGCATAAAAAAGCCCGCACAAGGCGGGCGAATCATTTCCGACAGGCGGCACCTTGTCGGATGGAGAAGAGACAACCAATCAAACAAAACCGAAAACCTGCAGCCCTCACCGAGGGTATTGGACCGCAGATCTCCTATGCCCAGTACATAGGGCCTAAGGATAGCGCTTAGAACTTGGCTTTCAGGCCAAGGAATACACGCGGTCCGTAGCTGTTGACTTCACCCAGGTGATCACGGGTATAGAAGTACTGATTCTTCGGCTCATCAAACAGGTTGATGGCTTCAAGACTCAGCTTCACAGCCTCGGTCAACTGGTAAGAAGCTTTCATTTCCCACACACCGGTGTCACCAACGTAACGCAGGCGGGTACCGTTTGTGGTGTACGGCTGGAAGTACTCACTGCGGTACTTGTAGATCAGGCTGGTGTCGAGATCACCAATCTGATAGTACAGCTGACCGGAGAATACGTTCTCGGAGAAACCAGGCAGGTTACCCGGGGCCACAATACCGGCCTTCTGGGAAACTACGTTACCACTCTCATCCAGTACCAGAGAGCTACCCAGGTTACTGTCTTCAAATTCGAAGTCAGAGTCCGCGTAGTTGTAGCTCGCCTTCACGCCCAGGCCACTCAGGTAACCCGGT
Organism: Microbulbifer sp. ARAS458-1; assembly: GCF_045348205.1. Classification (NCBI taxonomy): domain Bacteria; kingdom Pseudomonadati; phylum Pseudomonadota; class Gammaproteobacteria; order Cellvibrionales; family Microbulbiferaceae; genus Microbulbifer; species Microbulbifer sp. ARAS458-1. The sequence continues at coordinate 565,023 of NZ_CP155838.1, forward strand.
AGATAGGAAAAGCGATGGGTACCGGTAATCTCAATACCACTCAAGGCACTGGTGTCTTCGTTGGTGCGAGTGATATCGAAGGAAGCAGGAATCTGCTGACCGTCAACTTCCAGCATTTCTGTTACGTGTACTGTCTCGAAACCACCCTGGAAGCGCTTGTGATAGATACCAAAGGTCAACATGGAATCTTCGTTCGGATACCATTCCAGCGCGGTATCGAAACTCCAGGAAGTCAGCGGCTGCATATTCGGGTTGCCATCACCGCTCACATCTTGCAACAGTTCGGCAATATTGGTGATGTCATCGGAGCCATTGGTGCCAAAGGTTCGCGAGTAACCCAGGTCGGATGGGTCCGGGCGAGACAAGCCACGGTAAATCGCACCACGCCACATCAGATCGTCACGAATATCGGCAATCACGTTCAGGCTCGGTAGCACTTCGGTGTAGTCCCCACCGGCAGAAACACGCTCCAATTCAGCGCCTTCTACTTCTTCAATGGAGTAGGTTCCATCACTATTAGTGGCAATGGTATAGGGCGTGCGGTAGGCAACGGAATCCACTTCAGTCTGCACAACACGTACGCCGAAGTTACCGCGTACCGGCAAGCTCGAGATAGAGGTATCGAAGTCCGCCATTACATAGGCAGCGGTAGTGGTTTCGGTGACGTCGGTGGTACCACCACTTTTCTGCTCAAGCTCAGGGTAAGCGAAATCTTCACCTACGTACTCAAGTAGCATATCCGCCACACATTTAGTGTCGAACGTTGCCCATGAATTGCCGGCGCCGACCACATTACCGTTTCCATCTATGGTGGTAACCAATGGGCCGTCACTTTCAGCATTCATGAAATCACTTTCAGGGAAAGCAATAGCACATGCTTCATTCATTTCCGCAATTGCAGCCGCACCGGCTTCGGAACCACGGCTTACACTGTACTCATCACGCGCATTACCCAGGTCAACATATTCCAGTTCGGAGAAACGCAGGCCACCTTTAACGCCGGTGATAACGCTACCGTGCAGGGCCAGATCGAAGTCCGCACGGAATGCTTCGTTGGAATTACGACGATCCAGGTCATTATCGATACGAATACGGTAAGCATCGGAGAACAGAGTGTGGTCAGTGACATCGAAGCCGGTGACCGTGTACTGGCGAATACCAGAGTACATATCCCACTGCACCATGGAGCGGTCCTGGTTGTCACCGCCGTAAATATCGTCACTGTCTGACTGGGTGCGCAGCAGAATCTGGTTTTCTGTACGAGTTGTCTCGGAGAAAGAGTAGTCCGCAGAAACTGTTAGGTTCTCAGTAAACGCGTAAGCGACGTTCAAGCCATAGCCGAGGTAATCTTCGGCACGCTCGTATGTCTCGCTGTTGGACTCGATACGAGTCTCGCCTTCCCAGTTCAGCACGGCCCCAGAATCGGAAACCACCAGAGATTCCGCAGTAACACCAGGTGTTACACGGCGCATCTCAGCGAAGTTCAAGTCATGACGCAGTTCTGTCTGTATGCGCTCGGACTGCTGCAGATCGAAATTGATATCGGTCTTGTCGTTTGGTTGAAACTGCAGTGCGACAAATACGGCGTCACGCTCATCACGAGTATCGTTTTGGCGATAGCCATTCGAGCTCGGCGCAAATGCGAAGTCACTGCCGTCGCTATAGGCTTTACCGGTTTCGGGATCCACAAAAGTATTGTACGACCCACCGCTATCACAGTTACCGGTGCTGGTACGGTTAAAACCCGCCTCGATATTTGGGTCATTTAGGCAAGCATGCAGAGAGGTACCAGTTGGCGAGGAAGAACGCATCTCAGCTTCCGGCTGGGAAATATCACTTCTTTCCACACCCAAAGACACACCGAACGCCATGCCGTTATCAAATTCAAACTGGTCGACATAGCTGGCACTGCCACGGAAGCCCACATCACCCGCCATGGAATCTTCCACGTTAAACTGATTCGGGTTGATATTCGCTTTGGCATCAATCTGGATACGCTGCTCGCCGTATTCCAGCGGTTTCAAGGTTTCCAGAGCGATCAGACCGGCCACACCACCTTCAATCAGGCTGGCGTCCTGAGTCTTGTAGATCGCAATTTTGTTCATCAGTTCAGACGGGAACTGGGAGAAGTTTACCGAGCGGTCACCACTACCATTGGAGGCGGAACGGCCGTTAATGGTGGTCGCGCTCAGGTATGGGCCCATACCACGGATGGAGATCTCGGTGGCACCGCCGTTTTCACGGTGGGAAGAAGCACCGGTGACGTTTTCAAGAGCTTCACCGATGGACAGCGCGGGCAGGTCACCAATTTCGTTCGCAGACATGCCGTCTACGATGGTGGTGGAGTTGCGCTTGATATCGATTGTGGTCTGGATGGTGGCGCGGGTGCCGGTTACGACAACCTCTTCCAGCGCCTGGTCGGATTCTGCGATTGCAGTGTCCTGGGCCTGGGCTGCACCAACATAGGTCACTGCAGCAATTGCACTTACAAGAAGCGACTTCTTAAACGTTTTCTCGTTAGCCATTACATCTCTCGCGTCTTTATTATTATCACGCATGATTACCCCCAAGGAAGTCTGCGCTAGTTGATAGTAACAAGGGCGCCGTGCTCTGGCGCCTTATTCATCGCTCATATCGCGGTTTTTATTATCAGCCTCTTGACCAGTGACAACCGTTTTTACCGTTATTTGATCGGCTGTCCGCGATCTGGCTTGCACAAATTCTCACCTGCCCACAAGCCAGTCAACCAATTTTCAGAAAAACTTCACATTTTGGACTGACCCCTGCGTGTTTTTTGTGCATTTTATCGGAAAATTCTGCGCGACGCACCAAAACCGGTCAAAAATCTGGAGAAAACTGGTTAACCCGATTGGTTGACAATTATTTTTGACCAATTTAGTCTGGCCCCATAATAACTCCGCGATGCCATATAACGCCCCGAGATGGTGCAACCGGGCAGGCCTTTCGCGAAAACAAAAATCTAATAAAACATTCAGGTGATCATGAGAACTTCAGGAATCAAACCATTACTGGCTGCCGCACTGCTTACCTGCGGGCAGGCCTCCCTGTTCTGCGTCCAGGCATCCGCCGAGGAGTACCTGGTCCATAACCCGCAGGAGTACGCGAAGGTTGCCAAAGACCTCGAGGCCGGCGACACCGTGGTACTGGCTAATGGCACCTGGAAAGATTTTGAAATCCTATTCACCGGTGAAGGCAAAAAAGAGCAACCTATTACGCTGACTGCGGAAGAAAAGGGTAAAGTCGTCCTTAGCGGCCAGTCCAACCTACGCCTGGCGGGCGAATATCTGGTGGTTTCCGGCCTGGTATTCAAAGACGGCTACACGCCGAGCAGCGAGGTAATCTCCTTCCGTCGCAACAAAGACCACTTGGCCAATAACTCCCGTGTGACTGAAGTGGTGATCGAGGACTTCAGCAAGCCGGAGCGTATGGACTCCGACTACTGGGTGAGTATCTACGGCAAGAACAACCGTTTCGATCACAGCCACCTGTCGGGCAAGCGCAACAAGGGTGTGACCATGGCGGTGCGCCTGAACACCGAAGCGAGCCAGGAAAATCGTCACCGCATTGACCACAACTACTTCGGTCCGCGTCCGGTCCTGGGCTCCAACGGCGGTGAGACCCTGCGTATCGGCACCAGCCACTACTCTCTGACCGATTCACTGACGGTGGTCGAAAATAATTTCTTCGACCGCTGCGACGGCGAGGTGGAAATCATCTCCGTCAAATCCGGCAAAAATATTCTGCGTAACAACACCTTCTTTGAATCCCGCGGCACCCTGACCATGCGTCACGGTAACGGCAACCTGATCGAAGGCAATGTGTTCCTGGGCAACGGCGTGGACCACACCGGCGGTATTCGTGTGATCAATGCGGACCAGGTGATTCGCAACAATTATCTCGAGGGTCTCACAGGCTATCGGTTTGGGAGTGGGTTCACCGTGATGAACGGTGTTCCCAACTCTCCCATCAATCGCTACCACCAGGTAGTGAACGCGAAGATCGAGAACAACAGCTTTATCAATGTGGAGCATATCCACCTGGCCGCAGGCAGTGACCAGGAACGCAGCGCGACGCCGCAGGACTCCACTATTGCCGACAATATTTTCTATACCGAGAGCGGTAAGTCCCCTTTCTCCATTTTTGACGACATCTCCGGCATTACCTTCGCCAACAACGTTTCCAATGGCTTTGTGGATAAGAAGATTCACGAAGGTATCGATAAAGGCGTGGGCAAACTGAAGCGTGCCGACAACGGCCTGCTCTACCCGACCGATAAGTCTGTAGCGAATAAGGGCGCGAGCAAAGACCTGGTGGTTACCACCAAGGAAATGACCGGCGCCTCCTGGTATCCCAAATCGGAACCGGTTACCCCATTCGACAGCGGCAAGTCCATCAGCGTGCGACCCGGAGAGAATACTCTGTTCGACGCCATTGCCCGTGCGGCGGATGGCGACACACTGGTACTGGAAAACGGCGTCTACAACGCAACCAAGCGCCTGGATATCAACAAGACCCTGACCATCAAGGCAAAAAAACACGGCAAGGTTACCCTGACCAGCGGACGCCCGGTGATGTTTGAAATTCAGGACGGCGGCAGCCTTTCCCTGGATGGCCTGGTCATTTCCGGAGCGAGCAGCCCGGATAATGCCGGTAATATCCTGATTCGCACAGCGGTTTGGGGCATGCTGAAAAACTATCGCTTTTCCATGACCAATAGCCGGGTAGAAAACCTGGATATCAATCACTCCTACCACTTCTTCGATTCTGGCCTGCGTGCATTCGCCGATACCATTACTCTGACCAACAATCACTTCGAGAACATCACCGGTGATCTGCTCAAGCTGAATAAAGAGACCGATGATCTTGGCGTATACAACGCGGAGTACGTGATCGTTACCGGTAATACCTTTAACAAGGTACAGGGAGCACTGGTTGATCTGTACCGCGGTGGTACCGACGAAAGCACCTTCGGCCCGCATATAGATTTCAGCGATAACACCGTTACCAAATCCGGTAAAGGAAAGCGCAACAAAGCGCAGGCACTGATCAAGCTACATGGGACCCAAGTCGCCAACATCCACGACAACCGCATTGAAGATAGCGCGGGTATTCTGGTGGAGCACACCGTGGGTGAGCCGGTCACACATATTGCCAACAACCAGTTCTTCAAGGCCCCGCTGCCGGAAATCACTGAATTGGTGGCGGAGGGCCCGCATACCGCAGTCCTCGCCAACAATGAAGTGAAGAACTGAAGAAAAGAAGAAGCGACATCATGTTTGGCACTCCAGCTTTAAAATCGCGTAAATCCCTTGCCGCCGGTATTACACTGGCGGCAGGTCTGTCCACAGCCCTCTTGGCCCTGAATCCCCTGGCTGCATTTGCCGCCGATCATCCCAACCTGGTGATTAGCGCTGCCGATATAGACGCCATGCAGGGCGCGGTTGAACAACCCGGCCGTTTTCGCAACACTTTTCTCAGCACTCAGTCCGCGGTAGATCGCGCACTGGAATCGCCTGTTGCAGTTCCAGTACCTGCCGATGCCGGCGGTGGTTACACCCACGAGCAGCACAAAAAAAATTACCAGCTGATGTACAACGCTGGTGTGCTGTACCAAATCACCCAAGAGGCAAAGTATGCCGAGCGCGTACGGGATATGCTGCTTGCCTACGCAGACATGTATCCCACGCTGCCATTACACCCCAAGCGTCGCCCGGGGGCCGACAACCCCGGCAAGCTGTTCTGGCAGAGCCTCAATGAAGCGGTTTGGCTGGTGTACACCATTCAGGCCTACGATCTGATTCGTCCATCTCTCTCACGAGAGGAAGCGAATAAAATTGAACAGGGCGCTCTGCGCCCGGTCGTCAAATTTCTCTCAGTTGATTCGCCAAAAACCTTCAACAAGGTACATAACCACGGTACCTGGCTCACTGCCGGCGTCGGTATGGCCGGCTATGTTCTGGATGAGCCGGAGTGGGTAGAGCAGGCGCTGCTGGATCTGGATAAATCCGGTAAGGGTGGCTTCCTTCGCCAGCTGAGCACCCTGTTTTCTCCCGATGGCTACTATAACGAAGGCCCCTATTATCAGCGCTATGCGCTGATGCCGTTCGTCACCTTTGCAAAAGCCATCGAGAATAATGAGCCGGAGCGGGGAATTTTCGAGTATCGCGACGGTATCGTGATGAAAGCCATCGATACCACCATCCAGCTCAGCTACAACAATCTGTTCTTCCCAATCAACGATGCCATCAAGAGCAAGGGGATCGATACCTCGGAATTGGTATTGGGTGTGACCATTGCCTACGGCGAATCCGGCGACCCGCAATTTCTGGATATCGCAGCGCGACAGGATCAGATTCTGCTGACCGGTGACGGTCTCAAGGTTGCCGAGGCACTGGATGCTGGACAGCAGCAACCATACGAATTCAAATCCTTTGCTTTCCGCGATGGTAAAGATGGCGACGAAGGCGCGCTGGTGGTTCTGCGCCAGCAGGTCAATGGCGACCAGGCGTTGGTATTCAAGCCCGCTGCACAGGGAATGGGACACGGCCATTTCGACAAACTGTCCTGGCAGTTTTACGATCACGGCGCGGAAATCGTCACCGATTACGGTGCGGCCCGCTTTCTGAATGTGGAAGCCAAAAATGGTGGCCGCTATCTGAAAGAAAATGAGACATGGGCCAAACAGACCGTTGCTCATAATACGGTAGTGGTCGACGAAACCTCCCACTTCGATAACAACCTGAAAGTAGCCAATCAGAATCACCCGGAGCTGTTGTTTTTCCACGCGGACGATCAGGTCAAGATCAGCGCTGCGGCAATCGATTCCGCCTACCCGGGTGTTACCCTCAAGCGTACCCTCGCACTGGTCAACAATCCGGACAACGGCAGCACCTTCGCCATTGACGTGTTTGATGTGGAGTCCCGTAAAAAACACCAACTGGACCTGCCAGTGCACTACAACGGCCAGCTTGTGGATACCAACTTCAAGCTTCAGGGCTTCACCGACAGCCTGCGAGCACTGGGTAAAGACAATGGTTACCAACACCTTTGGCTGAAAGCCAACGCAAAGCCGGCAAATGGTCTGGCCCAGGTCACCTGGCTGAACGATAACGGCCGCTTTTACACTCAGTCCAGTCTGGTAGACGGTAATACCGAACTTCTATTCACCGAGCTCGGTGCCAACGATCCCAATTTTAACCTGCGTGCTGAAAAAAGCTTTATTGCGCGGCGGGATAACACAGATAAGCACACGTTTATCAGCATTCTGGAGCCCCACGGTGAATATAACCCCTCCAAGGAATTCACCCTCAAGGCTGAAAGCCAGGTAAGCGCCCTCAGTCATCAACGCACCGGTGACCTGGAGCTGATTGCGATCGGCGGTAAAAACGGCACTACACAGTTACTGGCGTATAACCGCAATAACGACGTGGACGATTCGGTTGAAAACCGATTTGAATTCGGCGGCAGTGAATACTACTTCAACGGCCGTGCCAAGCTCTTTCAGATTAAAAATTGAGGAAGGCAAAAACGCTATGCCCGCAACTGATGCATTTGTTCAGGCCCAGGATGTTGAAGTCGAGGATCTCGGCGGCGGTATCAAGCGGCAGATTCTAGGCCACGACGACAACCTGATGGTTGTGCGTGTGTGGTTTGAGGAAGGCAGTATCGGCTACGTACACAAGCACCCGCACACTCAAGTGAGCTACGTCGAAAGTGGCGAGTTTGAAGTGCAGGTGGATGGCCGTAAAAAACTGCTGAAAGCTGGCGACAGCTTCTACATTGCACCACATCTGGAACACGGTGCCGTGTGTAAAAAGGCCGGAGTGCTGCTCGATACCTTCAGTCCCTACCGGGAAGACTTTCTGCAAAGCTAAACAGGACAATAATAATGAAGAACTTACGCTGGACCATTGTGTCCCTGGTGGCCCTGGCCACCATCATTAACTACATCGACCGCACTGCACTCTCGGTTATGTGGCCTGGGGTTTCCGAAGACCTTGGGATGGACAGTCATGACTATGCCAACATCATGAGTGTATTCCTGATTGCGTACGCGATCGGTCAGGCGGTATTTGGGCGCGTGTTTGATGCCATCGGTACCCGCCTCGGCTTTATGCTGTCGATCGTGGTCTGGTCTGTGTCCATCGCGCTGCACGCCCTGGCCACATCCGTGACCTCTTTCAGTATTTTCCGCACCCTGCTGGGCTTCGGTGAAGCCGGTAACTGGCCCGGGGCCACCAAGGCAAATGCCGAATGGTTCCCCGCCAAAGAGCGCGCTCTTGCCCAGGGTATATTCGGCGCAGGTGCCTCTGCCGGCAATATCATCGCTCCCCCGCTGGTCGCCTTCCTATATGCGTTTATGGGTTGGCAGGCAACGTTTATCGTTATTGCCCTGCTCGGTTTTATCTGGCTGGTGCCCTGGCTGATCATCTACAAGAGCGGCCCCGACGCACACCCTTGGATCACTCCGGAAGAACGCGAACTGATTCTGTCTGGTCAAATTGCTCCTGAAAAAGATGGAGACGAGTATGTTCCTACGCTGCGGGAATTACTGTCACACCGTCAGAGCTGGAGTGTGATTTCTGCGCGATTCTTCATCGAGCCGATCTGGTGGCTGTTCGTAGCCTGGCTACCGCTGTACCTCAACGACAAGTTCGGCTTTGACGTGAAAGCAATCGGCGCATCCGCATGGATTCCTTACTGCGGTGCCGCAGCCGGTGCTCTGTTTGGTGGCTGGTTGTCCGGCAAGCTGATGAGCAGCGGTTGGAGCGTGAACAAATCCCGTAAGTTTGCCGTGCTGGTTGGTGGCTGCTGTATGCTGCCGGCACTGCTGGCCACTACTGTCGCGGCAACACCCGCTGCGGCGCTGGCCCTGATTACCGTGATCCTGTTCGGCTTCCAGGCCGCCATTAACAATATCCAGACGCTGCCCAGTGACTACTTCTCTGGCAAGAGCGTTGCCAGCCTTGCCGGCATCAGCGGCGCGGTTGGTGTGATCAGTGTGATTACTGCTATCCAGTTGGTACCGATCATTACCAACGATGGCACCTATTACCCGCCCTTCTTCATTCTCGGTGCTTCTTTGGTACCGCTGATGTTGATCTCGGTTCTGTTTGTTGGGGGACGTATCGCACCGGTGCGTAGCAAACAGGAAAAGAAGCAACTCGCTGAAGCAGCGAGCTAACACAAACCTGAAAAACTCTTCGATCAAAAGTCGGAATTCAAAATTACAGTTAGGAGTAACTATGAAACTTCAAGGTAAAGTAGCCATCGTCAGCGGTGGGGCGCGGGACATCGGTAAAGCGGTTTCCCTGAAACTGGCAGCAGAAGGCGCCAAGGTGGTCGTGAACTACTTCAGCAACGCGCAAACCGCCGAAGAAACTCTGGCGGAAATCAAAGCGGCCGGTGGCGAAGCCATCATTGCCAAAGGCGACATGACCAAACAGGCCGACGTTGAAAGCGTTGTAGCAGCCGCACAGGAAGCCTATGGTAAAACCATCGACGTGCTGGTAAACGTTGCCGGCGGTCTGGTAGAGCGCAAAACCATTGAAGAAATGGATGAAGATTTCTTCAATAAGGTGATCGCCCTGAACCTGAACAGCACCTTCCTGCTGACCAAAGCCGTTGTTCCGCACATGGACGGTGGTGCCATTGTGAACCTGGCCTCCCAGGCTGGCCGTGATGGCGGTGGCCCCGGTGCTTCTGCCTACGCCACCTCCAAAGGTGCGGTAATGACTTTCACCCGCGCCATGGCGAAAGAGCTGGGCCCGAAAAATATTCGCGTCAACTCTCTGTGCCCGGGCATGATCAGCACCACCTTCCACGATACCTTCACCAAAGATGCGGTACGCGCAAACGTGGCCAACGCCACCCCGCTGAAACGTGAAGGTAAGGCGCCGGAAGTGGCTGACGCCGTTGCTTACCTGGCCTCTGATGAAGCTTCCTTCATCACCGGAACCAACATCGACATCAACGGTGGCCTGTTCTTCTCCTAAGGGAGAAGACACAGATACTCAGATTTTTGAGGTAAATAGGCGGAAACCATGCACAAGCGCATAGCAGTCATCGGCGAATGTATGCTGGAAATGAACCTGGACAGCGACTGTCGCAGTCATCACAGTGAGCGCCGCCTGAACGCAGGGCTCTCGTTCGGTGGTGACACCTTGAATACAGCACTGTATATGTCCCGGCTCGGCACCAGCGTCGATTATGTGACTGCGCTAGGTGATGATCACCTGAGTGACTGGATGATCCGCCAATGGCAGGCGGAAGGTATCGGCTGTGATCTGGTAAAGCGTGAGGCGAATGCAACGCCCGGGCTTTACCTGATCGAGACCGACGCCACGGGTGAGCGGACTTTCCACTACTGGAGAGATCGCGCACCCGCTAAACGCCTGCTGGATAACCCGCAAGCGGCCAGGCAGTTGTTCGAGCAACTAAAACAGTTTGACGCGGTTTATCTATCCGGTATTTCCCTCGCCATCCTCTCGCCCTACGGGCGCGAGTGCCTATTCGATTTTCTGGCGGAATTCCGCCAGGGCGGTGGGCAGGTTATTTTTGATGGTAATTACCGACCGCGATTGTGGGGCAGTGAAACACTGACCCGTAAAGCCTACGAGCAGATATTACGCTTGACCGATATTGCCCTACCCACCTTTGAAGACGAACAGTTGCTGTTTGCGGACAAGGATACCGATGCTGCGCTGGCACGTATTCGGGAATGGGGTGTCGGTGAAATTGTGTTGAAACTCGGCGGCGATGGCTGCCTCGTGGTTCAGCAGAACCGCGATCCCAAGCTGATTCCAGCAAATAAAGTGGTACCGGTAGATACTACCGCGGCCGGGGACTCATTCAATGCCGGCTATCTGGCGAGTCGTCTGTCGGGGGACAGTGCCGAAACAGCCGCTAAAAAAGGTCACCTACTGGCCAGTACGGTAATTCAATATCGCGGCGCCATTATTGCGCAAACTGCCATGCCGGAAGCTATACAGAGCGCATAAAATCTCTCGGTAATTTTAGTGACCATAAGCGGCTATTCAGCCGCTTTTTTTATATGTCAGTTAATTACCTTGTTTACTACCAGCCTCAGACATTACCGACCTATCAAACCAATTGGTTTTACCCTTGGGTATTTGATGAGTCGTTCATAGAAACAATTAAATTCCTTTAAAAATATTTTTTCACTGAAAAAACCTAAAAAACCCATATAAAACAATTATTTAATTGGGTTTTACAACAACCTATCTTACCAATATCGTTAACCAATATTATTGACAGGTTTTCTCGAACGCGTTTAACTCGCCATGCTGCGAGCTAATAAAAATAAAATCGTTCTTACAATGAGAGGAAACTGTTCGATGGATAACTATAAGAAGTTTAAGAAGTTCGATAAGCAGACCGCCCTGAGAGACCTCAGTGTGCTGATGCTATCCGCCTCCGCTATGGCATTTACCCCCATGACTTTTGCCCAGACCGACGATGCCGCACTGGAAGAAGTCTCTGTTACGGGTATTCGCGCCAGTCTTGAAGCCGCCGCCGACGCGAAACGTGACGACGCCCGTGTTGTCGACGCCGTGGTTGCGGAAGATATCGGTAAACTCCCCGACAACAACATTGCCGAAGCACTGCAACGGGTAACCGGGGTTTCTATTAACCGCGAGTTTGGTGTGGGTTCTGCGGTATCCATTCGCGGCCTTACCCAGAACCGTGTTGAAGTGAACGGTCGCTCCGTACTTGGCGACACCCGTAGCGGCATCGACTTCCAGGATTTCCCCGCTGCATTCCTGCAGAAAGTGGAAGTAGTCAAGTCGCCGACACCTGAAATGACCGAAGGCGCTCTCGGCGGCACCATCAGCCTGAAAATGGCGCGCCCGCTGGACCTGAACGCGCCGCTGGCAGCCGTCTCGGTGCAGGGCGAATATGCCGACAAAGCGGAGAACTGGGCCCCGATCATCAGCTCCGGTGTGGGTAACAACTGGGATCTCGGTGATGCCGGTACCTTCGGTGTCATCGCGTCACTGGCTTATCAGGACCGCACCCTGCGCCGCGACGAATCCCTGGTACAGCTCGCAGTAGGCCCCGTAGAAGGCCTGGGCCCGGCCCAAAACACCCCGAGCGGGAACTATGTGTACGCCCGCGAGCACACTTACAATCCCCGTACCGAAGATCGCGAGCGCACCGCACTGAACCTCGCGTTCCAGTGGGCCCCCGCCTCTGAACAGGGTCAGTTCTATCTGGATCTGAACATGGTTGAGCGCGACGGTGCGCAGGAAACCTTCTCCCTGCTGCATATTCTCGACGATCCGACCGTGATTCCCGGGGAAACCTACGAGGACGGAAACGGCCAGCTGCAAAACTTCATGTACGACGAAGTTCAGCCGCTGATGACCACCGGCTCCAGCTTCCGCCAAAGTGATTCCTTCAGCCACGCCTTTGGTGGCGAGTGGAACTTCACAGAGAAATTAAGCGTAAAGGGTGAATTCTCTATCGCTGAATCTGACAGCTACATTCCGTTCTCCGAGTTCCGTTTCCGCGGTATCGATCGCTCTCTTGAAGGTCAAGGGGCCGAAGGTGAGAACAAATGGCTGGTCCCGGTAACCTACCGCGGTAACGATAGCGGAGCGCCGGTTGTCGACTTCGCCGACGGCTACGTATTTACCGATCAGCAGAATCAGGCCTTCCGCCGCTACGAAGACACCCGTGATTACATCAAAAACAACGAAAATGCGTTCCGTTTTGATGTGGAATACGCGGAACCCTTCGGACTCGATTGGGTAAGCGCAGTTAAATCCGGTGTGCGCGTAACCACCCGCGACTACGAGCAGAGCCGCGAGCAATTCCGTATCACCAACATCTTTAAAGATCTGACCGATGCAGACGGCAATCCCGATATTATCTGGATGGAAGATGTTGTTGCCCAGTTCCCCAACGCGATGACCGACTACGACTTCACTGGCGATGCCTTCGAGCACTCCGGCCGTGCCGGCGCCTATGATCTCGCGAAGTTCACTGCCTACGATGCCAAGCTGTTGCAAGATCAGCAGGCTACCTTTGATATTGTCAAGCAGTTGCTCGCCGGTACCAATATGGCGATTAATGGCAGCCTGGCGGACAACCTCGAGTATCAGGAAGGCGGCTACTCCGAAGTTAACGAAGATACCTCTGCGGTCTACGTTCAAGCGGAGTTGGACTTCGGTGACGTTCGTGCCGTTGTTGGTGGCCGCTACGTAGGAACAGAGATAAGCTCAAGTGCCTACCAGGAAGGTGAGATCGTTTCCGATAGCAGCAGCTACAACGACTTCTTACCAAGCCTGAATGTGACCTGGGGACTTACGGATGATACCCAGCTGCGTTTTGCGGCCGCAAAAGTAATGCGCCGTGCGGACTTCAATGAGTTGAGCCCGGCATACTCCTACCGCGATGCCTACATTGCTGCCAGCCGCGGTAACCCAGATCTTGAGCCGTATCGTGCAACCCAGTACGACATCGCCGCCGAGCACTACTGGGACAACAACATGGTTTCTGCCACCCTGTTCTTTAAGGACGTGGAATCCTTCCTGACCCGCACCTACGAGTGTGAGAACCAGCCAGATGTCGTCAGCACCAAAACCAACGTGTCTGACTACGATAAAATCTGTTTGTGGCAGGCAAACGGCATCCAGTACGCCAACGAAAACACCCCGATATCCGAGATGGGTATTCTGACCGACTTCATCACCAACGGTGAGAACGGCAAGATTCAAGGTCTCGAACTGGGTTACCAGCAGGCGTTCGACTTCCTGCCGGGCCGTTGGTCTGGACTGGGTATCAGTGCCAACTACACCTACGCAGATAGCGAAAATCCCGACGGCACTCCGCTGGAAGATATTTCCAAGAACACCTTCAACACTCAGCTGTATTACGAGTATGAAGGTCTGGGAATCCGTCTGGCATACACCTACCGCGACCGTTTCCTCGACAACGAAGAGACCAAGCGGGTGCTGCCACTGGGTGAGCTGGTTCTGGCCGGCGCTTCACAGGACGATGACCCGACTCTGGGTAACGACTACCGTGAAGATCTCGCGCAACTGGACCTCTCTGCCAGCTACGACATCAACGACAATATCACCGTTATCGGCAATGTTGTGAACCTCACTGGTGAACCCACCATTAACACCGGTACCAACGGCAGTGCATTCCAGATTATGGAAAATGACCGCCGCTTCGTATTGGGTGTACGCGCCAAGTTCTAATCTGGTGCAAGGGCCGGCGGCGCTCCGTCGCCGGCCCTCCTGCTCTTACCAAATATCAAGTTAAACAAAAATACACCGTACCAACGGCGGCTTCGCTGTGGACGAAAATTACAACGAATATAAAAAGAGAGAAACAGCAGCAGTCGGTATCGCTGCGCCCCCAAGCCATTAGAGCACCCAAAAAATAAAGAGGGTTCAATGAAAAGCAGTAAAAAAACCTTAGCGATGAAAATCAGTTGCGCCGCCGCACTGTCGGTCTGTATGGCCGGTGCCAACGCATCTATTCAAAACCCCGGATTTGAAAGCGACTGGGACAGCTGGAGTGACTCTGACCCTTCCGCTGTTTCTGGCGTTGCCCATAGTGGTAGCAAGTCCGCAAAAATTTCCGGTAGCGGTGGCAAGGTGGAACAACAGGTTTCCGTCAGCCCTAATACTAACTATCGCCTGACAGCCCATATCAGCGGTGCGGGTACCATCGGCGCCGTGGTAAACGGCACTACCTACGACAGCAGTATCAGTAATGGCGACTGGGATCAGTTGCAAGTGGACTTCAATTCCGGCAGCGCCAGCAGCATTACCGTATTCGGCACCTACAACGGCAGCGAAGGCCGCTTCGATACCTTTGCGCTTGAACATCTCGGTGGCGGTTCGTCATCAGGTAGTTCATCGAGCAGTTCGTCCGGCGGATCTTCCGGCGGTAGCGCCTGCGCCTCCGGCAGTAATCTCCCGGTGGCATCCGCCACTGACGACGGCAGTAATGATGGCCACGGTCCAGCAAACGTTGTTGACGGTAGCCTGGCGGACGAGTCGCGCTGGTCTTCCCAGGGGATCAAATGGATCACCCTGGACCTCGGTAGCGAGAAAACCGTAGAAGGCGTGGATATCGCCTGGTTTAAAGGGGATCAGCGCTCCAGCTTCTTCACTGTGGAAACCTCCACCGACAACAGTAACTGGACGATGGTACTTTCCGGCGGGCAATCCAGCGGCAACAGTGCAGACATGGAAAGCTATGACGTTGCCGATACCAACGCGCGTTACGTGCGCGTTACCGGTAGCGGTAACTCCGCCAATAGCTGGAACAGCATGCTGGAGATGGATGTCATCGGCTGCGGTGAGGGCGGTAGCGGGTCCAGCTCCGGTGGTTCGTCATCCAGCTCCTCGTCCAGCTCCAGTGGCGGTTCAAGCGGTGGCTCGGGCTCTGGAGGCTCAAGCTCCGGTGGTAGCCTCGACCCGGATCTGCCCCCTTCCAGTAACTTCGACCTGAGCGCCTGGTACCTCAGCGTACCCAGCGACAACAATGGAGACGGAAAGGCGGACTCCATCAAAGAGAACGAGCTGAACAGCGGCTACGCCAATAGCAGTTACTTCTATACCGCAGATGATGGCGGTATGGTATTCCGCTGCCCGATTGACGGGTACAAAACCTCTTCCGGTACTTCTTATACAAGAACCGAACTCCGCGAGATGCTGCGCCGTGGCGATACCAGTATTGCCACCCAGGGCGTGAATAAAAACAACTGGGTATTTGGCTCAGCGCCTTCATCTGCCCGCGATGCAGCAGGTGGTGTGGATGGTGTGCTACGAGCGACCCTCGCGGTCAACCACGTTACCACCACCGGCGACAGCGGTCAGGTCGGGCGCGTCATTGTCGGCCAGATTCACGCCAACGACGACGAACCACTGCGTCTGTACTATCGCAAGTTGCCCGGTAATAGTAAGGGTTCTGTGTACATCGCACACGAGCCCAACGGTGGCAGCGATAGCTGGTATGAAATGATTGGCAGCCGCTCCAGCAGCGCCTCCAACCCGTCTGACGGAATCGCCCTGGATGAAATCTGGAGCTATGAAGTCAAGGTGGTAGGCAACACCCTCACCGTCACCATCATGCGCGATGGTAAAGATGATGTCGTGCAGATTGTGGACATGAGCAACAGCGGATACGACGTATCCGATCAATACCAGTACTTCAAAGCCGGCGTGTATAACCAGAACAACACTGGCAATGGCAGTGACTACGTCCAGGCAACCTTCTATGCCCTGGAGCAGTCGCACGATTAACTGCCAGAATAAACTTTCCCCGAGCGCGTGATGCGGGTGGCTCTTACCCCCAAAAGGTAGTTTTAAGGAAGGGGTCACTCAGCGGAAGCTTCCCGGAGCGGTGTCGTTTCATCTCCGCCGCTCCGGGCTTTTTGGTTTATAGACGTTCAACTTTTTAATCAACAATACAAGGAACCCCACCGGTGTCTATCTGGAAACTTCACGCGGTATCGAAGCCAGCTCTCTGCCGAATTTTATTCGCCAGTATTTTCAGTTTAGGCTTAGCCGGTTGCGGCAGTGACAACTCTGAGCCGAATCCCACCGACGCCGGAGCGAGTAGTTCGTCTTCCAGCTCATCATCAGGGTCTTCTTCGAGCTCTTCTTCAGGTTCGTCATCCAGCTCCAGTGGTTCTGGTAGCGGTTCAGGTAGTGGGCTGGACCCAATGCTCCCGCCCTCCAGCAATTTTGACCTGGCGGCCTGGTATCTCAGTGTACCGACTGACGATGACGGCAATGGACGCGCCGACTCTATCTACGAAGCTGAATTGAACAGCGGCTACGGAAACAGTAATTATTTCTACACCGGCGAAGATGGCGGTATGGTATTCCGCTGCCCCATCGCCGGCTTTAAAACCTCCACCAATACCTCATATACCCGCACCGAATTGCGCGGCATGCTGCGCCGTGGCGATACCAGTATCAGCACGCAAGGAGTAAACAAGAACAACTGGGTATTCAGCTCCGCTCCCATCGCTGCCCGTGAAGCCGCCGGTGGCGTAGATGGCGTGCTGCGTGCAACCCTCGCTGTCAACCACGTCACCACAACCGGGGACAGCGGCCAGACAGGCCGCGTCATCGTCGGCCAGATCCACGCCAACGACGACGAACCTCTGCGCCTCTACTACCGCAAACTGCCAGACAACAGCAAGGGCAGTATCTACATCGCTCACGAAATCAAAGGCGGTGATGACACCTGGTACGAAATGATCGGCAGCCGCTCCAGTAGCGCATCAAATCCGGAAGATGGAATCGCGCTGAATGAAATTTTCAGTTATGAAATCAAGGTCGAGGGCAACACACTCATCGTCACTATTTTCCGCGAAGGGAAAGACGATGTGATTCAGATGGTCGATATGAGTGAAAGCGGCTATGACACCGAGGATCAATATATGTACTTCAAGGCTGGGGTGTATAACCAGAATAATAGCGGGGATGACAGCGACTATGTGCAGGCGACTTTTTATGCACTTGAGAACAGCCACACTGAATACGAAGACTAAATATTCTTCTCACGCCATCCTGGGCTAATAAGATCCGTGCTGCTGCGCAAAGTATTAACTTGTGTTTTTTTCGGCTTGCTTCCGATAGTAGGTGTGGTACTGATTCAACTGGAGTTCTCACAAGTACACATTTCTACGTGGGGCTACGTGAATCTTGCACTGTCACTGGTATTTGTATATCTGTATTTATCAGATAATTTTCAACCGGCAAAATATTTCTCGGTAGCGTTATTTATTTCGATGTTGTTGGACTCATCCTTTTTGCCGCATCAGTGGTCGCTCGCTGTCACAGTAAAGCTAGCTCTACTGTCGATATGTCAAGCCGTCGCTTTCCTGCTGATTTATATATTTCTGTTTCCTATTGACCGTCAGGACAAGAAATAAACCATTATCCAATTTCTGCCCCGGTAGAATCTGGGCCTACTTTATCTTGTTAGGCAGTAAGATTTCTTGTGTACCTTTATTGAGATAGTAATTTATACACTTGGCTTATCGACCGGGATACTCATTGGCTGGCACTCCGTTCGCCGAATTAAGACACCATTGCAAAAAAAGTTTGCAGCCATATCCATCATCGTCGTGAGTCTAGGTTTTAGTTTCTCCTTCAACATCGACGATCCAGCCTACAATCATTGCAGAGTTTTGGAAAAAGCAGATCTATCTACCGCCCTATACGTTTTTACGTGTGCACTTATAGGCAACCTATTTATTGGATCTATATGTGCGATAGGGAAGGCTATGCTACCGAGAAAGCACAACGTTGACCGAGAAAACTTTGACCAAAATCCTTGAACCATCAAGATGGTCACGCGCTGGAACATTTCAACAAAGTCACATACAGGCATAAATCTATATGGCCTTTTCTGCATTTTTTATTGGTACAAATTTATACAGCTTTATCTCCCATACACTTCTACATTATTATGCAACTGTTAGGTATTTGAAACATAGCCAGTCGAAGTTCATATCCTACCCAATAGGTTTCTTGCTCTTTATTGCGTTGTGCTTGACGCTTATATTTATTCCTTTGGCGGGTACCGAATGCACTTATGATACGATTTTTCTTCATTTTTCTAGTAATGCTTTTCTATTTCGCATCAATCCATGCTATCCGGGACGAGCCAGGCCGAAGTATGGCTGAATACTTTTGGATGCTCGAGACTTTCGGTGCGGTTTTATTTCTTTATTTTGCTGAATGGATTGCGCGCAAGCTGAGTAGAAAGAAATATTTTTGGTTTCTCAAATAGCCAATAGGCAGTATGCGAAGCAAAAGTGAAATTCGCACTTTGTAGCTTCAAAAATACTTAATGTGCGCGACCTAGATTTTGATTCGCAAAATACAGATGCCAGTGTAACCGTTTACGCAAAGTAGCGGTTTAGTTGCAGGCACACATTGGGTCAGTTAGTGGATTTAGGATCAAGCAAATTAACCCCTGCACTCATATACAAATCGTCATACATTAACCCTCCATTCCCATAGGGGGCGTCCAGCGGCCCGGTATTACAGTTCATTAGAAAGTGGGTAAGCGGAGCTTCCCGCTTCATGCGGAAATCCGCCTGTCGATAAACCTGAGTTTGCCGGGTAAACTCCCCACCCCGTACAAATACATCATAAGTTTGGCCGCCGAGGGACACTGGTGCGTTGTTCACTACATACCAGATTTCATACCACTCGCCGGGGCTCAGTGGTTTTGCTTCGGCGCGGCTTTCGAGATCGACAATATTTGCGTATCCACCATCGACCTTGACCATCAGCGCGCCGGTGTTTACCAGACCAGAGGATTCTGTTTTGTCGGTCACCCGCAATGTGGCCTCGAAGGCGTTGTAGTCGTGCTGCTTTATACCTTCAGCATCCAGATTGCTGATCCCGAATACGTGATTATTGGGAAATGACTCCACCTTTATGCGAGAGTAAAAGGTGTAGACTTCACCGACTTCCACCGCGCGGGGCAGCCGCTTGAAAGTCAGTGCCTTGCGGTTTCCCACTACGCCTTCAGCGGCAGGCTTTTTCAGCAGATATGCATTCTTTACGCCATTCTCTGACTCCACACGCCGCACCGTGATCTGTGGATTTTCCACGAGCGGTTCTGTTTCATTTTTGGTGTCTGCGAGCTTCCAGGCTGTGACGGCACCCTTTTCTTCGAAGTCTTCGATCAGGATCCAGTCAGCGTTTCGCGCCTGACTTTTAGACGCGATTACTAACACAAAGATAACCATTAAATCTTTCAAGATTTTCATATTCGCTCGTTTATTCATAACTTTTTCACGGCTCTCTTCAGCGCTCAGTACATGGATGATTATGAATCACTGACGATATTGGCGACAATATTTTTGCACGTGTAAGACCAATTATTTTGAACCAGTAGAGGGTATTTTTTATTGATAATTCCGCACAAACAGAAACCGTATTTTATGTGAAATAATTTCTTTATTTTTCATGCACTTACAACGCTCATTCTGCAGTCTTCTTTGCTTGATGGTATCACTGTTTCAACTTCTCAATTCTCCGCAAGAATTGACATATTTTCAGCGCAGGCATTAGCCTTCCGTCCGCTTTTACAACGCTCGATTCGGCGTGTGATGGCGAACCTCTAGGGCGCATTGAAATTTTTGCGTTCTTAAATAAATAAAAATACTCGGCACTGGTTTTTATAGATTGCCGTATCAGAGAGAAAACAATGATGCACATGTACAAATCAATGCTTGCCGGCATGGCACTGACAAGCGCGGCCGGGCTTGCCCAGGCGGCGACGATTCAGAACGCGGGTTTTGAGAACGGCTGGGAGGGCTGGACTGAAAAGGATCCGGCTGCTATTTCCGGCGTTGCTTACAGCGGTTCAAACTCGCTGAAAATTGGCGGAAATCCCGGTCGGGTCCACCAGGTGGTGAGCGTAAAACCCAACACCGAGTACACCCTCAGTGCTTATGTGAACGGCAAGGGTCAAATCGGTATCAATGACTTGAATGGCCTATTCAAGAACAAGAAATTTGATGTCGGTAGCTGGACCAAGGTTTCCCGCACATTCACAACCGCCAGCACCAACTCGCTACAGGTGTTTGCCAAGCACAATAACAATAGCAGCGACGTACGATTTGATAATTTCTCACTGGTAGAAACCGGTGGTACCACCACACCACCCAGTTCCGGTGGAACGAAAGTGCCGGCCAGTATTGCTCAGGGCACAATTTTTGACCTTGAAGGCAGTAGCCCCAATCCTCTGGTGGATGACTATACACTGGTCTTTCTTCCCCTGGAGGCCCGCTACACCTCACCAAATGGCAACGGCTGGCGTCACGAGTACAAGATCAAATCCAGCCTGCGGGTGGCCATGACAGACACCTATGAGGAGTTTTCGGCGAGAGTGAAAGTCGAGATGTCCGATGCGGGCAAGACCATCATCGCTCAGCACCATGCCAGCGACACGGGCACCATCATGAAAGTCTATGTTTCCGACTCCAGGGAGTCTGGCTTCTTCGACAGTGTGGCGGGCAACGGTGTGTTTGACGTCTACGTACGCCTGCGTAACACCAGTGGCAATGAAGAAAAGTATGCGCTGGGCACCATCAGAAGCGGAGATTCCTTTGATCTGAAGGTCCTCAATAATTACGGCGAAGTGTACGTGACCGCGCTGGGAAGAAGCTTCGGTATTCCGGTAGAGGATGATTCGGAATCCTACTTCAAGTTTGGTAATTACCTGCAATCCCAGGACACCTACACCTTGGAAAACTGCGGGGAGTCCGGAAACTCCGGCTCTTTTGCCGATTGTTTTGACGATCTGGGGATCACCAAGTCCAAGATCACCATGACTGACGTCAGCTATATCCGTGTCACCAACTGAGCTTTGCAGATATGACCTGACCGCCATCCAAAGGCGGTCAGGGTCGCCGATATTCATCAAAATATTTCTGTGCAGATATTGCCCAAACCCGCAACCGGCGCTTTAATCGCACTATCTTTACAACCTTCCCGGCCATCCCGGCCTATCAGCTCCCCTCAAATGACCCAATCCTCACAGCCGACACCCTCAATCCGTCCCGCCGTCAGCGCCGATCTCGATCAGCTGTGCGCACTGGAGGAGGCCAGCTTCGACGGCGACCGACTGAGCCGCCGGCGTTTCCGCCACTGGCTGAAAACCGAAAACCGCGTATTTCTGGTGGCAGAGCAGGAAGGCGCACTGCTCGGCTACGTGCTGGTATTGCTGCGTAGGGGAACCCGGCTTGCACGGCTGTATTCTCTCGCAGTGGGGCCTGCTGGGCGGGGCAAGGGGATTGGCAAGGCGCTGTTGAGCGCGGCGGAGGATGCGAGTAGCCGAAATGGCCGCCTGTATATGCGCCTGGAAGTGGCCGAGCAGAATACCGCCGCCATCGCCCTCTACCAACAGCTGGGTTACCGCACCTTCGGCAGTTATGCCAACTACTACGAGGACTCGGGTAATGCGCTGCGTATGCAGAAGCGCATCCGCTACCGCCCGGAGAATCTGCATACCGCAGAGGTACCCTGGTACGGGCAGCGCACGGAATTTACCTGTGGCCCGGCGGCGGCGATGATGGCGATGGCCGGACTGGATTCCAGTTACGAACCCAACGGCAGTGACGAACTGGCCCTGTGGCGGGAAGCCACCACCATCTTCATGACTTCCGGTCACGGTGGTTGCCACCCGATCGGCCTGGCGCTGGCGCTACAGAAGCGCGGCTTTGCCTGTGAGGTTCATCTGAATCTGACCGGTCCGTTGTTTATCAATGGTGTGCGCAGTGAGGAGAAAAAACGGGTGATCGAGCAGGTCGATACGGACTACCGGGAGCAGGCACAGGCAGCGAGTTTACCGGTGATTGCCGATGACTTTACTCAGGAGCAGTGCCAGCAATGGCTGGAAGATGGCGCGCTGGTTTTACTGCTGATCAGTACCTATCGCCTGGACGGAAAGAAGGTACCGCACTGGGTCACGCTGACCGGAATGGATGATATTTGCTTCTACGTGCACGACCCGGATGTGGACGACGAGGACAACCCGCTAGACAGCCAGTACTTGCCTATTGCGCGGGAAGATATTGCGCAGATGTCGAGTTTTGGCAGGGAGAAACTCCGCACCGCTGTGGTTGTCCGGAAAAGCTGAGCAAGTGCGGCAATTTCCTGGCAGCGATGCGGGGTTTAATAAGGTTATTATGGCCATCCTTGATGGTATGCACCTCGGGCGCCACCCCAGCTTCGCTCAATTCGTATACAAGTCCCCAAAAAAATCCCCCCGGTTCCAGCGGGGCTTCTCGTCGGCATCGGTCACTTCCCGCGCAATCGCGTAATTCACTTCCGCGAACTGCTGCGCGGCGATATAGCTGATCTGATCGTCGGCTTCGTCGCTGGGCCGGTGGTAACGGGTTTTGAGGAATTCGATCTGGGCGCTGGCACCATCGATCTCGTCATCAATGGCGTCGCGGCCGGTGATCAGGTATATCGCCGGTACGCCCTGGCGGACAAAACTGTAGTGGTCGCTGCGCACAAAAATCACCTGCTCCGGCATAGGGTCCGGGCTCACCTTGAGGCCGGCGCGCTTGACAGCGCGGGCGGCGGTTTTGCCCAGGCTGGAATGCTCGGCGCCGAAGGCGATCACATCCCGGAAGGGGTAGAGCAACATCGGCATATCCAGGTTGATATTGGCCACCATGGCACCCGGAGGTACCGGTGGATGTTGCGCGAAGTAGTCGGAACCGAGCAGCCCCTCCTCTTCGGCGGTCACCGCCACGAACAGGATGGAGCGGCGCGGAGCGCGGCCGGATTCCACAAACAGCCGCGCCACCTCCAGCATCACCGCTATACCCGCGGCATTGTCCTGGGCACCGTTGTTGATGAGATCGAGTGAGTTTCGGTCGCGGTTTATCAGCTCGTGGTTGCCCTCCTGTGCATCATGTCCGCCGTGCTCATCCTGGTTATCGACACCGATATGATCCAGGTGTGCGGAGAACACCACGTATTCATCTCGTAGGTCTGGGTCGCTGCCGGGAAGCAGGCCCACCACATTAGGGCTCAGTATTTTCTGGTGCTCGGCAGCACTGGTGAGGGTGGCGGTGTAAGGCAGTGGGAACCCCGCGGGAACCAGACCATTTTCCATCTCGGTAAAGATGGTATCGAGGCTGCGCGCGGCACCCATAAACAGCTGCTTGGCCGCCGGCATATCCAACAACACCCCTGGATGCAGACCGGGAATCGCATTTCCGGGAATTTCGTCCGCGCGCACCCAGTCAAAACTCGGGTTCTGCAGGTGTTCAACGGTGCGGGCAAACGGGCGACGAAATTCCCTCGCGGGTGTGTTGAGCGTGATATAGCCGACGGCGCCGTGTCGGGCAGCGGTTTCACGCTTTGTGCGACCGGAGGCGAAGTGGGCCCCCACTTCGTTCGGCAGGTGCTGGGGGCGCCCGTCCAGTATCACCACGATCTTGCCCTGCACGTCCAGGCCTGCGTAGTCGTCGAGCCCGAACTCCGGTGCCTCGATGCCGTAGCCCACAAACACCAGGCCGCCGCTGGTGGCGGTATCTTCGCTGATGGTGGGCGGCGAGGCGAGAAAGTCTGTACCCAGCTCAAAGGTGATGTCGCCCTCTCGGCTGTGCAGCATCAGGGTAGCCTGATGTTCCCCCTGTTGTGGCCAGCGCGCTTTGCGGAAAGGCACCTGCTGAAAGTAGTCGTTGCCAGTCACCGATACCAGGCCGAGGTGGGCGAAGCGGTCCGCCACATACTCTGCCGCCTGTTGATAGCCAGGGCTGCCGGTCTCGCGACCTAGCAGGCCATCGGCGGCGAGGTAATCCACGTCTACGCGCATCGCGGCGATGTTCGCGGCGGGAATCGCGTCGGGTCGCGACAGCGTATTGCAGGCGCTGATCAGGCCGGTGCAGAGGGCCGCGGTGAGCAGCGCGGAACGCGCGGTTTTGATTTTACGGGCAATACGGATATCGGAGAATTCGGCGCGGGGCATGCTGGACTCAAACCTATTCTTGGAATCGGCGCCAGCTTATCACGCTCGCCGGTGGAGCATCGGCGTAAGGTAGACAAAGGCAAACAGGATCGGGGTCAGTGGCCGGGTTGCAGGCAGCTGAAGCTGCTGGCGACCGCCTGCTCGGCCAGTTCATGAGCCCGGTCCGCGCAGAAGTCCCCATGACCTGCCAGCATATGCTGAAAAGGCAGCTGCAGCAGACGCTGGAAGTCTGCGGCCAGCCAGCGCTGATTGTTTTCACTGTCCGGGGTGGCGCGCCGGCACCAGCCCGGCGCCACCTGCATGCCCTGATGAACGCCGCTGAGACGTAGCATCCACTTGCCCGCCCAGTTGCACGCGGTCCATCCGTTCCAGTATTGCAACGCATCACAGGTCAGTAGCAGGCCCCCGGCATGGGGAATCAGCAGTGCGGCTTCCGGTACGCTGCTGTTACTGAATTCGAACACCCGGCCGCCGGTGACCGGGCAGGTGCCACCGTCGACGAGAAACTGGTCGGCGGGTGGAAGCGGATAGTGATCGGAGTGGGACTGGCGCCAGAAAAACACGTTAAAACGATCCCGGTAGTAGAGGTCGTCACAGCCATGGAAATAGCCCAGACGCACGGCCTGGCGCACCGTACCGAGCTCAGTGAGCCGCTCTTCCTGCGCCGCGTTGAGGCGCACCGGGTTGACCAGCAGTAACTCATCTCCGCTGCGCACTATGCCCATATTGCGATTGACCAGTACTCCGGGAGCAATACGGGCCTGCCCCCGCACGACAAAAACATCCGGCAATAGCTGGCGAATAGGTCCGTGAGGAAGTGGCGGCGGATAGGCAATATGCATGGTCGGCAAGGAGCTCCTGTGCGGCACTCCCTGCCATCAGTGGTTTTCGGAAATGCGGTGTACCCGGGTCTCAGCTGTATTGCAGCCGATTGCTGATGCCATACAGAATCTGCATGGCCTGAGCCGCATCACAATCTCGCACCAGAACATGTTCGTGACAGCGCGCGGATACCACGTTGACCTGAATCCCGGCATCCGCCAACTCTCGCAGAATAATCGCGGTGAGCCCGGGCACCTGGACACCGGCGGCGTAGTGCAGGGTAATCTGGCGATAATCGTCTTCCACAGCCAGTTTTGCATCTTCAGCTATATGGCGCGGCAGCAGAGCACAGATGCCTTCTCGCTCACGGAAAATGCACCGGCACTCGGGCAACAGCTTCTGCAACTGTGTCTCGTCCAGATTGCATAGACCCAACCGTTCGCGGTCCAGAATCGGAGTAAGGCGCAATAACAGCTGGTCGATTTTTACCTGTGCATTCATCGGCGTTCTCTCCTGGATTTGTCTTTCACGCGCGCCTTGGCGCTCTTGTCGCGTTTGTGGTTTGGCAGTTTGCCCTTGGGCTTCTGTACCGCCGGGCCAGATTTTTCGGTCTCGAAACTCTCACCCTCAAACTCGGGCTCACCTTCCACCGGGGTGGTATCCACCAACTGTTGCGCCTGCTGCGCTTCCTGCTCCCAGCGATCGAGCGCCAGGTCGATATCGTTTTCGATATCCATACGCGGGAAGGTGGGACAGGGTGCATCCTTCTCCGGGTTGTGCCAGCCGGACAACGGCGCGACAAACACCACCAGAGATTTGTGCAGATAATTGCGGCCGATGCTCGCTTCCGTCCAGGTGGTCTGCCAGGCGTACTTGCCCTTCACGGCATAATCACTTTCGTAAGATTTGAGGGTGAGGAAATAGGGGTACAAGCGCCCACCGCGACATACGATACGGCGTTCGGTCTTGATATTGGCCATCTGGGTAAACGGGTCGAAATACCAGCTGATGTCGTAACCGTAGGAGAATTTCATCTTGTCGCCGCTGCGACTGAAGGCGTATGAGCGACCGGTACCGTCTTTATTGAGACTCCATACATGCTGGGCCTCACCATCCCGGGAGATAAGCCAGCTGCCCACCCACTGATCCGCCTCAAGGCGGGACTCTGCGCTCCAGCCGGGATGCTGTGCATCGCCCTGCTGGTTGTGTTTCTGCACTTCTGCAGTATCGGTTTCCTCCGCTTCGGCACCATTGTCCTGGGCGGTGGTGACGGCTACCGGAGCCAGTACCATGGCCGTGAGTAACAGAGCTCTGTGACTCGCGGCGCGAAGTATTGGAATAAAGCGTGGCTGCATAACTGCCGGGCTCCGCTTGCGCTTTATTCGTCCCTGAGAGAGTTGCCGATCCCGCTGGCCGGAGCCGGCGATTTCCTTCGCCGGCACGGACCCGGATACTGTTACCAGTGACGTCGGTACCTGCACGGGCCGGGCGAATGACTTGGCTGGGTCCAACCCTCAGTTCCCTGCCGAGGCGGTCTGCTGGGTCTCACTGCGGTCGCGCTGATACAGGTTGGGACACTCCGCACCATGATTGGGGGTTTCCCAGTCTGCAAGACGGCGTTGGAAGGCCAGGATACCGCCGTTGTGCTGGCGCCAATGGCGACCGTCGATCACGTTGAAGTCTAGGGTGACGGGGCTCCAACCGGTAAATTGCGCATACACCATGCCACTGTTGCAGTGCAGAGTGCCGCCGGTGCGGATACGCACGGTATCTCCCTCGAACCGCCAGGAAATGGCAAAACCGTGGGTGAGCTGGCCGTCTTTGCGGAAACCGTGGGCGAAGCCAGTGCCGTCAGCCTTGAGCTGCCACACGAGCTGTTCATCCCCCTGGCCGACCACCAGCCAGTTGCCCACCCAGTTTTTGGCGGCGGCCTGATCCGGGGTATGCTCCTGGGCTTCGGCGAAGGTGGGAAGGATTAGAAAGACTGCAAACGTGAGGGCGTAGGCCTGCAGCAGTGATTCAAGAACGGGACGGAAGGACAACTGACGCAACAACTTCATGCGGCACTCTTCTCTGTTGGGTTCTACGACTGGCGGTTAATTGATCAACCTAATTAAAAGACTAGTCGTAAATCTCAACTGTGGCAGCGTAAGCGACAATTTTCTTTGTTTTCGCGCCACACCAGCCTATGGGTCTACGTTTTTCGCCGACGGCGCAAACCAAACCACAAAAGAGCCCCCACCCCCACCGCCGCAACAAACATCAGTGCCGCCCAACCATAGATGGCACTACCACCGGTAGGCTGCAGCAGTTCCCGCCCCTTCACCACATTCGCCAGCAGGCGCTGGAACTGTTCTATCACCTCGGTGGAGGGTGCCCGCTCGAGGATTGCGGTGCGCAGCTCCTGCCACTGCTGATCGAGCTGGGTGGCGAGCGCCGGGTTACGCGCGGCCAATTGCCCCCGGGCCGGGAGATAGCCGGTGCGCAGCGCGAGCATGATCTGGTGATAGGCGCTGGCGGTATCACCACTGCGGTAGGTGGTCTGGGCGAGGTACACGAGTCCGGCGGCGCGAGCCAGGGGATGCTGCAGAGCACGGGTTTCCACCGGGTGCGCGCGCCACCACATCAAGGACTCTCGCGCTTCGTCCGGAAGCGTGGCCGGGCGCAGAACGGCGATACCCGGCAGCCCCACCAGAGCGGGATAGCGCTTGGCGAGCTTCGGCGCTGGTGCCAGTGCTGGTGCACTAAACGAGGCGACCTTGACCGCCAGTGCCCAGCGCTGACGGCTGCTGAGATCACTGTCCACTGCTTCGTCATGGGCGTCGTTGCGCGTGGGCTCGAGCACGTTGTAAAAATCGTAAAGGCTCAGGTTGGCCATACGGACCGGGTCGTTGAGAACCCGCTCCGGCTGGTCGGCGGCACCGTCAATTCCGTGGCAGTGCTGGCAGCGATCCTGATAGAGGGCGCGGGCTTCACTGGCGGCAGGCAGAGACTCCGCCGGCGAGCGCGGCAACTGATAGAGGGCAGCCAGGCGATCGGCGGCAGCGTTGGCCTGACGCCGGACTGATTGCGCGGAAGATTTGCCGGCTATGGCGCTGTTCAGTGAGGCTAAGGCTCCGAGCAACTGGGTGCGACCAGGCCTGTCCGGCAGCTGCTCTACCAAACCGCTGGCAAATTCCGCATTGTCCCGCGTCTGGCGGTACAGGCCACGGTCACTGATCGCACCGTCCTGCACCGCATCCGGGTAATCTACCGCCACGAACGAGAGCAGGCTGACCGCCCGCGCCGCGGTATTCTGCTGAGCATCGGCTGAGCTGTCCGGTGTCTGCGCCAGGGCCAAACCGGCGAGCAACAGCAGGTACAGGCCGCACAACCCCTTGGCGATCAGTGAGACATTCTGTGGCAACGGGCGAGTCTGGTGCATTGTGATTCTGGTGGAATTGGTGGCGGCACCCGCTTTTAGCCTAGCAGTGCTCGGCTGTGCGGGGTTGAGACGCATAGATTTCGTGGCGATTTCCCACCTTCCGGCAAGAAAAAACCCCGCAGAGGCGGGGTTTTCAGGAACTTGGTCGATGGCAATCAGCCCTTTTCGCTGCGCTCTTTTTCCACCAGGAAATCCACCACATCCAGCATCATCTGCTGACCATTGGACTTGCCCTTGAAGCCTGGCAGTGAGGTGCTGACACGATATTTACCAGCGACAACCATCTCGGGCGTTCCAGACAGCTTATACGCGCGCTGTTTGGCCTGCCCCTGCTTGACCTTGCTGTTGATGGCGAAGCTGTTCATCAGTTTCACCGCTTTGTCGCCGTCGGCACCAGCCTGAGTGAAAATTTCGGCAATGGCGGCATCATCCGGCTTCCATTCGCGGCCATCGCGGTTGGCAAACATTTTGCGCTGCTGGGCAATAGCGCCAAAGATCGGATCGTGAACCTTGTCCAGTACGCCCATGGCGTCAGCCACGTAGAACATGCGCGCGTGCACTTCCATTACCGGCTGCCAGATGGCGGGGATCTTGGTCAGTGACACATCAGCCGGCATGGTCTTCTGCCATTTTTTCAGCGGCGACTCGAAGTGATAGCAGTGACCGCAACCGTACCAGAACAGCTCGGTTACCTCGATTTTGCTGTCGTCATCCTGGGCGACGGCCTGGGGCAGCACTTCGTAGTGCTGGCCGGCCTTGAACTTGCCCGGGGCTTCCTGGGCGCAGGCTGCGAGGCTCAGCAGCATGGTAAATAGTGCGACGACGGCTCTCATAGGTACTTACTCCAAACTTTTATTCTGGGTGACGGGGACAGATTACCCACAGGGTACTTAGGCCTAACTGTCGCCCGGCTGAATATAGACCGCGAAGATTATTGAAGTTCCCACCGCCCGGTGCAACCCGTGCGCGGCGGCCAAATACAAAAAGACCGGTCTGAGACCGGTCTTTTGTCGGATAGCTCACACGCTGAGATTTATTGCGTGTGGTGGTTACTCGGTCAGGCCTGCCACATAGTTGGCCACCGCCTTGATCTCGGCGTCCGACAGCTGGCGCGCCACGGTGCGCATGGTGCGGGCATCCCCATCGTTGGCGCGCGTGCCTTCGCGGAAAGCCTTCAGCTGCTTTTCCACATATTCGGCATACTGCCCGGAGAGGCGCGGGTAGCCCGCAGGCGCATTGCCCTGACCGGTCGGCGAGTGACATCCCATACATGCAGCCACACCGGTGTCGGCGTTGCCGGCGCGGAAAATCTTGCGAC
Organism: Microbulbifer sp. ARAS458-1; assembly: GCF_045348205.1. Classification (NCBI taxonomy): domain Bacteria; kingdom Pseudomonadati; phylum Pseudomonadota; class Gammaproteobacteria; order Cellvibrionales; family Microbulbiferaceae; genus Microbulbifer; species Microbulbifer sp. ARAS458-1. Next base: position 595,118 of record NZ_CP155838.1, read on the forward strand.
CCAGTTCCAGCGCATTCACGGTATCGCCGTTGTTCAGCATCACGGTGAACTGGTCAGACCCGGAAATCTGGATGTTCTGGGCAGCAAAATACGCGGCGACATCGGCCATATCCTGATCGTTCAGGTTATCCAGCATGCCGGTCATTTCCGGTACCTTGCGGGCGCCGTCCTTGATGTCGTGCATCTGCTTGAGCAGGTATTTTTCACCGAGACCGGCAATCTTCGGAAAGGTCGGCGCCGGGCTGTTGCCATCTACACCGTGACAGGCTACACATGCCGCAGCCTTGGCCTGTCCCGCACTGGCGTCACCGGCAGCGTGTCCCACCTGGGCGAAAGCTACCATCCCCAAAGCCAGAGCGGCCTTCTTTATAATGCTGTTCATACGTCGTCCTGTTGCGCGCTGAAGTTTTGCATTCGATCTTCGCTGTCGACGGCAACCAAACGCCGGGCAGCCATCAGCGACGATAAAACCGCGGCATTATATACTTGCGCGCCATCTGAGTGTACCGGGAAGGCCCATGTCTGAATCCAATGTAGAACGAATCAATTTCCGCCGAGCGGAATTCCTTATCAGCGCGCCGACCCTGGCAGAGTGTCCGGAGGATTCCGGCGCCGAAGTCGCCTTTGCCGGGCGCTCCAATGCAGGTAAGTCCAGTGCCATCAATGCTTTGACCGACAATGGCAAGCTTGCGCGCACGTCGAAAACTCCCGGTCGCACCCAGTTGATCAACTTTTTTCGGCTGAGTGAGCAGCAGCGGTTAGTGGACCTTCCCGGCTACGGCTACGCCAAGGTAGCCCGCTCAATGAAGGATGAGTGGCAGCGCCACTTGGCGTTTTACCTGGAACAGCGCCACTGCCTGAAAGGTCTGGTGCTGCTGATGGATATTCGCCTGCCATTGAAAGAGTTTGATCTGCAGATGCTGAGCTGGGCTACCACCTCCGGGCTACCCACTCACATTCTGCTCACCAAGGCGGACAAACTGAAAAACGGCCCCGCCAACAACGCGCGCTTTGCGGTGGAAAAAGAACTCAAGGCACTGGAGCTTGACCGTAATGTCACGGTGCAGATTTTCTCCGCCCCCAAGCGCAAGGGGCTCGACAAACTGGAGCGACAGCTGAATCAGTGGCTGTCCCTGGCAGACGCCACCGAAGCAGACGATACCGAACTGGAGGGTGGCGATAGCTGAAGCTACCCGATCAGTGGCGCCCGAGCGGCCCGTCCTCGCGCAGGCTTTCGAGGAGAATGCGCCGCAGAGTGCGGCGGGCGGTTGGGGTCAGTCCACGCAGCTGCTCTGCGGTGAGCTGCCGGCGCGCAATCAGAGATACCAGTGTGCGCTGACTGATCTGGACCGTGAGAAAGTGCTCGGTTGTGGCCACGGCTGCACCCTCAATGCAACGGTGTAGACGCACCCGTGGCGCCCGCCACAGGTTGCCAACCACCGCTCGCCTTTACGCGCTCCGCCACCCCCGGTGGCAGATCGATCTCACCGGTATACAGGGTGCGGATACAGTCCGCGGTTAGTTGGTAATTGACTTTGTCCCCCAATTCACGGGCCAAACGCGAGCTGGAGGTCACCTGAACATAGTTTGCATGCCCGGTTTCGCCCTGCCGCCGATAAGCCTCCATAAGCTGGCGCGCGCTGTCGGTAAAGCGCAGTGCTGCAACCGCAAACCCCGGGGCACGCTTCAACAGTAAGAAATCCGCCAGTTCAAAGGCACATCCGAGAAATGGAATGGCCCGGGACTGATTCCCCTCCTCACACAGCACGCTGCCGCGCTCCATCCACTCCAGCCATGCCTGTTCGGCCCGGCGGGTATCCTCCATTAACCACTGGCGGTGGTTGGCACATAGAAATCGCAGGTTCACAAGACTCCCCCTCTGTCTGGCCACTCTCTGGCCCCTTCACAATCCCCTGAGCGGATGTGGGCCGATCCGATGGCAAATCCACGTGTATTCGGCCCCCAAACAGAAAGGCCGGATTCCTCACACCACTTTAGTGCGATTAATTATCATTTGCAATTAAATGATCACTCAGGGGTATTGCCGGGTGACTTGCGCCGCCAGAATTCGTCTAGACTAAAAACATGCCGCTCTTATTTCGCGCTCTGCGAAGGCGAACGCGGTCTCACAGGATGTCTTTTGGGCTTAAAACGGGATGTTGGGTTGCGAGGCTCGCAGGCAGGCGGTCCAGCGGCCGACGGAAATCGCGGGCAAAAAAAAGCCGGCAGATTGCAGCTGCCGGCCAGGGGTCAGTGTCCTTGGGGATGGACACTGGGGAGCCGCGCCCAGGGGGACGGGCGCGACCTTGGGTTCTCACCCAAATTCCACTGCATCCGATGCGAACCCTTTAACACCAAATCCTTCAGTACAAAGACTAAGCTGGGGCACCGAGGTTCCCCACTTTTTTTCGCTGTTCGGACGCTGCAACTGTATCCCACCTATCTCGCCCGTGCGGGCAAAAAATTCCGTTTCTGAGACTTTATTCCCCGAGGCACTCTAAAAACCCTACTCTTCGCGCAATTTGTAGACAGTACCCGGTAAAGTATTCCGCGCTATTGACCACCGTCGTACAAATTTCAGGCAAAAAAAAGCCCCGATGGGGGTAGCTTCGGGGCGAGGGGCTTCTGACTAAGCTTTGGGGGATGATGTTGCAATCCAACGATCTTGCTTAGTTAGAGGGGCTGTTTCCGGCGGAGTTCCGCCGGAAACCAAAAAATTTAAAAAAAATTAAAAATTTTTAGTGCGCCTCGTCCCAGTTGGCACCCTCACCCAGTTCGGCAATCAGCGGCACGTCCAGTTCCGCGGCGGCCTGCATCAGTTCCGGGATGCGTTTTACCACCAGCGCCCGCTCGTCCGCCGGCACTTCCAGTACCAGTTCATCGTGCACCTGCATGATCAGGCGGGTTTCTAGCTTCTCGTCCCGCAACCAGGCATCCACCGCGATCATTGCGCGCTTGATAATGTCCGCCGCGGTGCCCTGCATGGGCGCGTTGATGGCGGTGCGCTCAGCGGCCTGGCGCTGCATCCCGTTGCGGGAATTGATCTCCGGCAGATACAGGCGGCGGCCGAACAGGGTTTCCACATAGCCCTTGTCCGCAGCCTGCTTGCGGGTGTTTTCCATATACGCCAGCACACCCGGGTAGCGCTCGAAGTAGCGGTCGATATAGGTCTGGGCGTCGCCCCGCGGAATATCCAGCTGCTTGGCGAGGCCAAACGCACTCATGCCGTAAATCAGACCGAAGTTGATCGCCTTGGCGCGGCGGCGCTGCTCGTCAGACACTTCGTCCACGGGCACTTCGAACACTTCCGCCGCGGTCGCGCGGTGAATGTCTGCACCCTCAGCGAAGGCATCCAGCAATCCCTTGTCGCCGGACAGATGCGCCATGATGCGCAGCTCGATCTGCGAGTAGTCCGCGGCCACGATTGCACTGCCGCCATTGATGCGTGGGTCGGCAACGAATGCCTGGCGAATTCGACGGCCCTCTTCGGTGCGGATCGGAATATTCTGCAGGTTGGGATCCGAGGACGACAGGCGACCGGTGGCGGCCACCGCCTGGTGGTAGGAGGTGTGCACGCGGCCGGTGGCCGGGTCGATCATCAGCGGCAGTTTGTCGGTGTAGGTGTTTTTCAGCTTGGCCATACCGCGGTACTGCATGATCAGCGCCGGCAGCTTGTGGGAAAGCGCCAGTTCCTGCAGCACCGGTTCCGCGGTGGACGGTGCCCCTTTCGGGGTTTTCTTGATCACCGGGATTTCCAGTTTTTCAAACAGGATGGTGCCCAGCTGTTTTGTGGAGCCGAGATTGAACTCCTCGCCGGCCTCGTCGTACGCCTGTTGTTCCAGCGCGCGCATTTTTTCTTCCAGCTCGCCGGACTGCTTTTTCAGCATGGCCGCATCGATATAGGCCCCGTTGCGCTCGATATGAGTGAGCACCGGCACCAACGGCATTTCGATCTCGTCGAGGACTTTTTCCAGGCTTGGCTCTTTGCCCAGACGACAGCTCAATTCCCGATGCAGGCGCAAGGTGATATCCGCATCTTCCGCCGCGTAGGGGCCCGCCTTGTCCAGCTCGATCTGGTTGAAGGTGAGCTGCTTGGCGCCCTTGCCGGCGATGTCTTCAAACTTGATGGTGGTCTCGCCCAGGTATTTCAGCGCGAGGGTGTCCATATCGTGGCGGCTGCCGGTGCTGTTCAGTACGTAGGATTCGAGCATGGTGTCGCGGGCGATACCGCGCAGTTCGATATCGTAATTGGCGAGAATGTGGCTGTCGTATTTGAGGTTCTGGCCGACTTTTTTGTATTGCTCGTCCTCGAGAATCGGCTTGAGTTTAGCCAGCGCCTTGTCGAAATCGATCTGTGCCGGTGCCCCCATATAGTCGTGGGCGAGAGGCAGGTAGGCGGCCTCGCCGGCTTCCACGGCAAAGCTCACGCCCACCAGTTTGGCCTGCATGTAGTTGAGGCTGGTGGTTTCGGTATCGAAGGCGAAGACGTCGGCTTTTTTCAGTTTTTCGATCCAGCTATCGAGCTCTTTTTCGTCGAGGATGATGCTGTAGTTACGTTCAACTGCCATGGCCTCGGCGGCGGACTCGGCATCGCCTCCGCCGGCCAGCTCTTCCACCCAGCTGCGGAATTCCATTTCTTTAAACAGCTCGCGCAGCTTGTCGGTATCCGGCTCGCTATTGGCAAGGGTCTGTGGCTGATAGTCCATTTCCACATCGGTCTTGATGGTGGCGAGCACATAGGACATTTCTGCGGCGTCTTTGTGCTCTTCCATCTTCTTAGCCAGGGTTTTTGAACCGCGGAAACCCAGTGGCGCAATCGCATCGAGGTCCGCATAAATGTCTTTCAAGCTGCCGATCCCCTGCAAAAGCGCCAGTGCGGTTTTTTCGCCCACACCGGGGACGCCGGGAATGTTGTCCACCTTGTCGCCCATCAGCGCGAGAAAGTCGATGATCAGCTCCGGGCCCACACCAAACTTCTCTTTCACCCCTTCCACATCCAGTACGGTGTTCGACATGGTGTTCACCAGGGTCACCCCCGGGCGTACCAGCTGAGCCATGTCCTTATCGCCGGTGGAGATGATCACTTCCATGCCCTGCTCTGCGCCCTGCAGCGCCAGGGTACCGATCACATCGTCCGCTTCCACCCCGTCGATCACCAGGCGCGGCAGCCCCATGGCGTCGATGATGTCGTGAATCGGCTGAACCTGCGCGCGCAGATCATCCGGCATTGGTGGGCGCTGGGCCTTGTACTCTTCAAACAGTTCGTCGCGGAAGGTCTTGCCCTTGGCGTCGAATACCACCACCACCGGGCTGTCCGGGTGCTCCTTCAAGTGCTTGCGTAGCATGGAGATGACCCCGCGTACAGCGCCCGTGGGTTGGCCATTGCTGGTTTGTAGCGGCGGCAGGGCGTGAAACGCGCGGTACAGATAGGAGGAGCCGTCCACCAGAATCAGTGGCGCGGAAGAGGTCTTGGCGTTGCTCATAGACAGTTGGGAATTCGATTTGCGTGGGTCGGAATTGTTGGGCGACAGGATACCCGCCTTGGAAGAATTTCGCTCGTGCACCGGCGGCGAATTTTGACGCTGCGCCGTTCAATCCATCGTCACCGCCGCGCCAGTCATCGCAGTGTCACCCCCGTTTCGGCCGCAGCTTCTAGGCTTGGTATAGGGAAGTCGCAGCGAGGCACACGATCATGAAATCCCATCTTTTCATTCCCCTGGCACTGGTCCTGGGGTTTAACGGTACCGCCTTTGGCGAGGGCGCCGATCAGCAGGTACCGCGGACGCAGGCAAACACAGGCTCGGCTTACGCCGCCGAAACCATGGAGCATGTGGAGACCAGTACATATGCCGTACCGGAAGTGCTAAGCGAGGCGAAAACCGTCAGCAACGTGTATCTGGTCGAAGAGCAGAACCGCGAACAGTATCGGCAGGAAATGTTGAAAGAGCAGAACCGGCGGGCGCTGCTGGACAATGTCCGCAGCGTGCAGATACAGCAGGTCAAAGCTTTCCTGAAGCCGGCGCAGGAGACACAGCAGGTGGCACAGGAGTCGGCGCCGCGACCATCACTTGAGACCGATGTTTCGGCACCGGCCTCTGCGGCGCCTGCGGCCCTCGATGAGGGAGCCGACCGGGTGGTACCGACGCTTGAACTCAAGCTGGACGAACTGCAGGTGGAGGACGAGCAACAGCCAGATCCGGAACAGGAGCCCTCCTGACCCGGTGTGGCGCCACAAAGCTGGAGGATTACTCGCTGCGATCCGGAATGCGCGCGAGGCACAGGCGCGCGTCCGCAAGCAGTTTTTCCATCAGGTCCCGATAACCCGCGCTTTCCGGTAGGTAAACCCCCAACGGGTCTAGCGCCTGATAACCGAGATTGAGGTTGGCGGCAGTCTGTCGGTCACGGTCGTTGGCGGGAGCCTCACCAAACAGGCAGCCAGCTACGGCGCCTTCCGATTGGTCTCCCTCTGATTTGCGGCGCTTTTGCACCAGGGTCCGCGCCCCATGCTGGTGATCCGCCGATCCCGCCAGACTCTCAACCTCGACACCCGCTGCGCCAAAAAAATGACTGTAGGCCTGGTGGGTGGTGACGATAGGAGCATCTTTATACGCCCAGAGTGCGCGGTCCTGCACCTTTTGCAGGTTGGACATGGCACGGGAGAAATCCCGAGCGCGCTGCCGGTAGTGCACCGCATTATCCGGATCGGCGCTGGCAAGACGCGTGGCAATCATCGCGGCCATGACCGCCGCATTGCGGGGCCGCAGCCACAGGTGGGGGTCTGTGGGTTCCGCGCCTTCATATTCGTAGGCCGTTTCATCAGCCAATAGCACCAGCTGACGTTCAGCGGGCACCAGTGCCATCTGCCGCGCCAGTACCGACTCCATCGGCGGTCCCATCCACACCACCAGCTGCGCCGCCTCCAGGTTCAGGCGGTCAGAGACTTTGGGGGCAAAATGGTGCGGGTCCCCATTGCGGATCAGCTGCTGCACCGTAGCGTCGTCCCCAGCCACTTCACGGGCAATCATGGCCAGCGGGCCTATACTGGCGACAACCTTGAGTGCCCCCTGCTTCTCGATCTGCTCCTGTGGACTGCAGCCGCCGGTCGCGAACACGCTGGTCGCAACAATGGTCAGTGCGGTAATCAGGCGAAGGGCTATTTCAGACATCAACAGGCGGCTCAAGCGGTGCAATTTCGGATCAAGTAACGCAGGTGCCGTTAATGACACCCAATTTAGGGGATGCGATATAATCACAGCCAGCTTACACTCGCCAGCCAATTCCCACCTTTTAAACCCGTCAGTCATCCAGTCTGGAAGTCCCTTGAAGAGTCCGCAGGAGAGCCCCCTCAGACCAACCGCACCGCTTATCCGCGCTCACCAGGTCAGCCTGGAAATCGCTGGTCGGCGGCTGTTACAGGATATTTCCCTGACGCTGCATCCCGCCGAGATCGTTACCGTGATCGGCCCGAATGGTGCGGGCAAGACCACCCTGCTGCGGCTGCTACTGGGGCTGACCAAACCCACCACCGGTCGGGTAGAGCGGCTGCCGGGCCTGCGTCTGGGGTATATGCCCCAGCGCCTGCAGATCGATGCCACCATGCCGATGACCGTGGCGCGCTTTCTGCAGCTGGGGATCAGTGGGGTCAAGGTGGCGGACGCACTGGACCGCGTTGCCGCTCCACATCTGGCCAATTCGCGCCTGGCGGACCTGTCCGGCGGTGAGATGCAGCGGGTGCTACTGGCCCGCGCAGCGGCACGCAGGCCGCAATTACTGGTGCTCGATGAGCCTACTCAGGGTGTCGATCTGGGCGGCCAGAGCGAGGTTTACCAGTTGATCGACCAGTTGCGTGATGAACTCGACTGCGGCGTGTTACTGGTCTCTCACGATCTTCACCTGGTGATGGCCGCCACAGACCGGGTACTGTGCCTGAACCAGCATATCTGCTGCCACGGTCACCCGGAGCAGGTCAGCAAGGACCCGGCTTATCTGGAGATGTTCGGCGATAAACTGGCACCCTACACCCACCATCACAATCACCACCACGACATCGGTGGTGAAATCGTGGACGAGGGCTGCGATCACGACCACGACCACGCGATAACCCCCCCTCCATCGCGGACATCTTCGACAGACTCCGGAGAGATCGACTGATGGAATGGTCCCACGTTCTCCAATCGACTTTCCTCTGGTACGCCCTCTCCGCCGGTCTGCTGGTGGCGCTGGTGAGTGGCCCCCTGGGCTGTTTTGCGGTATGGCGGCGCATGGCCTATTTCGGCGACACCCTCGCTCACTCCGCCCTACTTGGCGTGACCCTCGGTTTCGTATTGCATATCCAGCCCACACTGGCGGTAGTGGCAAGCAGCTGTCTGCTGGCAGTGCTACTGGTTTATTTTCAGCGCCGCCAGAATCTGTCTGTGGATACCCTGCTGGGCATTCTGTCCCACTCCATGCTGGCCTTGGGGATCGTCACCGTCAGCCTGCTGGATATCAATGTGGATCTTTTATCGCTGCTGCTGGGTGATCTGTTGGCGGTAACCACTCAGGATCTCGTATTGATGGCCATCGCCACCCTGGTGATCGCTTTACTGCTGGTCTTTTTATGGCCGAAATTGCTCGCCTTCACCCTGCACGAGGAACTGGCGGCAGTCGAGGGCGTCAGGGTTGAAAGAGTGCGCCTGGCGCTGATGCTAATGCTGGCACTGCTGATTGCCATCGCCATGAAAGTGGTGGGGGTACTGCTGATCACCGCCCTGCTAATTATCCCCGCCGCCACCGCACGCCGTATTTCGACCACCCCGGAGCAGATGGCCGGCTTCGCCGCACTGATCGGCTGTATTTCGGTGACCGTCGGCCTTGCGGCGTCGGTGCTGTGGGATAGCCCGGCAGGGCCGTCGATCGTGCTGGCGGCGGGCTGCCTGTTTTTGATTGGGCAGTTGTTTCACCGGGAAACAACTGCCTGATTCATATCATGTCAACGGCTCAACCCGGATATTGCAGCAAGGTCATATGCAACAGATTTACCCCCCAGTGAGTTAACACGCAGGCCCAGAAGCTGCCACGCAATTGCCAGATCAGCGCGTAACCCAGGCCCGCGAGCCCAACCAGCGACAACATGGTGGTGGAAACAGCCCAGCCCGTGTGCAGATAGGTGAACAGCAGGGTTACCAGAATGGTCGGAATCCACGGCCAGCGGTGTAGCCATTGGCCCAGCCCACGCTGCAGTACCCAACGGAAGAAACCCTCTTCGGCGATACACACAATCACCAGGTTGAGCAGTGCGGCAAGGGCGATGCTAGTAGTGAGCTTAGGCTGGAAGTCGAGAAAGACAGCACCCGCGACAATCGGGGCGGAGATGGCGGTGGCCATCAATGGCAGGTCTTTGCGTTTCAGCGGTTGCGGCCGCACCAGCATAAACAGCACCAGGGTCACCGCAATAACCGCTTTGGCCGGGCGAAAGCTGGGATATATCTCACTGCCGTTCTGCAGGTAGGGCTCCATCAACAGGATGTGATCGTTACCCGGGATGGCGCCACTGGTCACCACCAGCATCAGCAACCCCGTAATCACATAGCTTACCGCCTTTTTCCAGCCTTGGGCGCTGTCCATCGCCACCAGGCCGAGCCAGATGGCAGGGGCAAATATACCGATCCAGCCGAAGGGAATTGCCAGCAGACAGAGAAATGCCGCAGGCATCCAGAGTGACTTACCATCAATCGGGGCGTCCGCGGCAATCACCGGCGTCCCCCGCTGTACATTGAGTGAAAACATAGAAAATCCATTTTCAGCACGTTGGCGAATTGTTCGGTTCTGCTCACCAGAGTGGGTAAACAAGAACAGGCGCCATCATAGCGCCTGCTACACTCCCCTACCGTGATCACTGTCGCTCAGCCGTTATAAGTGGCACGCATTGAACGGTACGTCAGTTTCATTTTCGCCGGATCCAGGGGCGCTTTGAAAAAGCCGTGATAGTGCCCGCGCGGGTTGATCAATACTACCTGGGACCCGTGATCGACAGTGTATTGCCCATCGTCGAGAGGCACCTTATTGAACGGCACGTTCAGCTGGTTGGCAAAACGTTTTAGGTTGATGAATTCGCCGGTCACCCCATAAAAGTCCGGGTTAAAGTAGCGCACATACTCCTGGAGTTGCTGTGGCTTATCTCGCAGCGGGTCGACCGATACCAACAGAATATCCGTGTTCTCCCGGGTATCGTCATCCAGTGTCTGATAAAAATTATTCAGAGTGGATAAAGTGGTGGGGCACACATCCGGACAGTGGGTAAAGCCAAAAAATACCAATGTCCAGCGCCCGGCCAGTTGTGTGGTTTTGAACACGTCACCACTGTCCGCAATCAATTCAAATTCGTCCAGAATGCGCGGCCGCTCCAGTTTGATTGCGCCATTGGCCCGCAACTCCGCATCGGTAATTACTCGCGGCTGATTCATTTTATTTAAAAAACCCGCCAGGACGGCGATCATAAACAGAACCAGCACTGCAACGGTAAGCAAGATGCCCCGCTTCTGTGCCGGTGTGTGATGCAGGTTTTCACCCATGTCAGACTCCGCTTGTTGGCAACGCCACCAGATAGTGGTCCAGCAACATGATGCAGAAGAGCGCCATCAAATAAATAATCGAGTATTTGAAGGTCTCCATTCCCGCGTTGGGGTTGCGGCCCCGCAGCATTTCGATAGCCCAGTACAGAAAGCCAAGCCCAAGCACTACCGCACCGAGCAGATACAGCCAACCTAACATGGCGGTGGCAAATGGCAGAAGACTGACGGCGAGCAGAATAATGGTGTACAGCAGGATATGGATTTTGGTGTACTGCACCCCGTGGGTGATGGGCAGCATGGGGATTTCTGCCTTGGCGTAGTCATCGCGACGGTGCACAGCCAGTGCCCAGAAATGCGGCGGAGTCCAGGCGAAAATGATCAGCGCGAGCAAAAGCCCATGGCCGTGCATCTCGCCGGTTACCGCAACCCAGCCAAGCAGCGGCGGAGCGGCGCCAGCAAGGCCACCGATCACGATATTCTGTGGCGTGGCGCGCTTGAGAAACATGGTGTACACCACCGCATAGCCCAGCAGGGAGGCCAGCGTCAGCCAGGCAGTGAGCGCATTGACGTAGGCGAGTAGTATCGCCATGCCGGAGCAGCCCAGAACCAGAGCAAACAGCAGTGCTTTCTGCGGCTCGACCCGACCCCGCGCCACCGGACGGTTGGTAGTACGAGCCATCTTGATATCGATATGCCGATCGACGAGGTGATTTACCGCAGCCGCGCCACCGGCACATAGGGCGATTCCAACATTCCCCAGAATTAATATATCCAGCGGCACCATGCCCGGTGTGGCCAGTAACATGCCAATCACCGAGGTAAGGATCATCAGCATCACCACCCGCGGTTTGGTGAGCTCATAGTAATCGCGCCACCCGGCACGACGGAGACTTACAGCCTGGGTACTCATGGTTACCACCTCATTGTCATTATTATTTGAGGTACTACAAAACCCTCTACCACATACGCACTACATCATTTCGGGAAATTTCCAATTGCCGGCTGCACCGTGTTGATGCGGTAGCAGAATGTCAGCAGGCTCAAAAGCAGCAGTGCGGCGCCCGCATTGTGTGCCACGGCGATTGGCAGCGGCAGGAACATCACCACGTTCGCAATTCCGAGGGCCACTTGCAAGCCCAGCACCGCGAGTAGGCCCTGACCCCAGCGGGGCGATCCGGCACGCCAGGCGAGTATGGCAAGCAGACTCACAATCAATGTCACAATGATTGCACCGATGCGGTGGGTCAGGTGGATCGCCGTGCGCGCATCGCTCTCCAGCGCACCACCCAGATAGTTCGGTCCGATATGCTGCGCAATATTAAATCCCTGCCTGAAATCCGCATCGGGCCACCACTGGTTGTGGCAGGTGGGAAAGTCTGGGCACGCCAGCGCCGCGTAGTTGGAGCTGGTCCAGCCGCCCAGAGCGATCTGCAGGCTTACAACAATCACCGCAGCAACCGCCAACGGGCGCAGTTTCTGAAGCGCGGTGTACTCGTGAGCCGGTATCAACCGCCTGCGGTATCGCAGCCGCTCCGACAACATCCACAACACCGACAGGGTAGCCATACCGCCCAGTAAATGCAGGGTGACCACTTGCGGCCACAATTTGAGGGTGACAGTCCACATACCAAAGGCGGCCTGCAGGATAATCAGACCCAGCAGGATATGACTCTGGATAAATCCGCGGTGACCGCGGCGGCGCCAGAAGAGATAGGTTAATCCGGCCACCAGCAGCAGTAATAGACCGGCAAAATACCGGTGGACCATCTCGGGCCAGGTTTTATGGGTTTCTACCGGGGTATCCGGGAAGGCGGCGTTGGCCGCGGCAATTTCATGGTGCTCATCCGGCCATAACAGGTGCCCGTAACAGCCGGGCCAGTCCGGACAACCGAGGCCGGCGTCCGACAAACGGGTGAAAGCACCGAGCACTACCACCACCAGGGCAAGGCCGGTGCCCGCCAAAGCCAGGCGAAAGCGCCAGTCCTTCTTGTAGTTTTTTCGCAATTCAGTGATGTCGGATTCCACATCCATTTCGCGCTCTCCTCTGACCACTACTTCTCGTAGGAGTACTTCAGCATTCGTTTAATGTCTTTCAACAGCTGGTTGCCACTGTGCGAATTGTTGTACACCATCATGGCGTAGCCCTGCTGGTCTACCAGTAATACGCTCGGGCGCGTCAGCCCAGCGTGATCGCTGTCCGCTAACCACTGATCCAGTTGCTGAGGCTCTACGCTGGAAAAGCGCAGTTTGGGATGCTGGTTGGCAAGATCCCGGAGACGCTCCTTGCTCAACGGCGCTCCCGTGGCGAGGACCCGCTCCACCCGCCGCGCCTTGTCACCAAGACGGATATGCACCTGGCGAGTGGTATACAGAAGCTGTTCACATTCATCGCTGCACTGTGCGTCACCGAGGATCAGATAGCGCCACCTGGGCTCCGCATCCACCAGCGACAGCGGTGCACCGTCGTCCTGCCGCAGATCTATTTCCGCCACGCTCTGAGCCGGGATCAGCAATTCCCCCTGATTGACCGTGTCCGAGGGCATACCCAGACCGGTGTAGAAAATGACATATGCCGCGACAATAGGGAGCACTACCGAGGCAACCACACCGATACCCGTCCAGCGGCCCAAGCCCGATGGTTTGTCCCGGGAAGACGCCTGTAGACCTGTCGCCTGTTCGGCCTGAACTTGCTCAGTCACTTTATGTACCTCGCTATTGGGCGCCATTCACGGCCAGATGTCCGCACATGCGCTCGTTATTGTTATGGGATGATTATGTCTGTTCTGTTGTTTTTTTAAACCACTTTTCGCGCAATATTTGACGGAGGTTGCTTGCTGTCAGCAGCCACAGCACAAACAGCGCTGCTGCCATGGTGAACCATTGCACTGCGTATCCCGTGTGTTTCTGGGGGCTTGAAGTAATCAATTGCCAGTCGGTTGTGAACGCCGTGTCCGAGTCCGCGCTTAAGCGTACCTGCCATGCCGGTTGCGCAACATTCAGCTGCTCCGGGCTCAATTGCCTCGGGGACTGAATACGGCTGTGCGGGTTGGTGAGGCCCTGCCCCTCGAGACTGCCCGGATACAGAAAGCCGGTGATTACTTTTGCCGCGAGCGGGTAGCTCACCTGCGGCAGCTCACTTCGGTGACTACTGGCGGGTAACCAGCCACGATTGATCAACCAGCGTACTTTCGCTGCATCGCCGCTGCCGGTTTCAAAGACCTGCAATACCTCGTAGCCGACCCTTCCATTGCGGGTGCGATTGTCGAGAAGGAAGTACTCATCGCTGTAAAAGCCCAGTAGGCGCACTGGCGTGTAGGCACTCAGCGTCCCGGGCTCCGGGACCCGCCCGGTCAGGTTAATCGGCTGGGTGGAGAGTCGTCCGTTGATCTGGTCCTGGATCTGCTGTTTTTCCGCCGCTCTATTGAGTTGCCAGTTGCCGAGGCTCAAAAGCAACGGAAAAAAACACAGACTGAGAAGGGTGACGGGCCAGTTTCGGATAAATGCTACACTGGCGTCACGCGATAAACTGTTGCCATCCATCGCGTGGTCCGTACAGCGTTCGGCGTTCCCGGCTTCTACTGCGTGATCGCGGTGTTGCTGCGATTTTTGGGGAGCTGTCATGCCAATAAATACTTCAATAAGTGGCGTTTTATTATGTGGCTAAAAGCAATAATCGTGTTGTTGTTTCTTGCCGTGCTGGCCAGCCTGACCAGCGCTCTGATTTTTCTACTGCGCGATATGGGCGCGCCGCAATCCAAGCGAACCCTTTATGCGCTGGGTATTCGCATCTCTCTGGCGGCATTGTTACTGATCGCTATCTGGTATGGATTTGATAGCGGGATCCTTTCCAACACCGCGCCCTGGGCCAACAAATATTAAATCGGGTTGGAGTTGGTGGATGCGCTGCGCTTATCCACCACTCCACCCCACGCCAGTTACGCACCCAGAACGTAGACAAAGATAAACAATCCTACCCAGACCACATCCACAAAGTGCCAGTACCAGCTGGCCGCTTCAAATCCAAAATGATCGTCCGGCTTGAAGTGATGGGCGATGACCGAGCGCAGCAGCATGATCAACAACATGATGGTGCCCAGGGTCACATGGGCACCGTGGAAACCGGTAAGCATAAAAAAGGTGGTGCCGTAGATACCGGATTCCAACGTCAGACCCAGCTGCTGGTAGGCTTCCAGGTATTCTTCCACCTGGAAGAACAGGAAAGCGATACCCAGTGCCACGGTGGCACCCAGCCAGAGATTGAAGGCCTGCCGCTTATCCTTTTTCAGATACACGTGCGCAATGTGTACAGTGACACTGGAAGCCAGCAGTAATACCGTATTGAGCAGCGGTAAATGCCAGGGATCGATGATGCCTTTAGGGCCGACCACCTTGGCCGCCTCGCCACTGACTGCCTGCTCCGGGGTGACCATCAGCGGCCAGGTATTCTGAAACCCCTCCCACAGCATATTCGAGGAACCGCGATCCCCTTCACCACCGAGCCACGGCAGTGAAAAGGTGCGAATGTAATAGAGCGCACCGAAGAAGGCGGCAAAGAACATCACCTCGGAAAAAATAAACCAGCCCATTCCCCACACATAGGATCGCTTGAGCTGATCGCTGTTCAGGCCCTGCATGTTTTCCTTGATCACTGCAGCGAACCAGAACCACAGCACGGTGGCCATGGACAGAGCACCGGCAAAGAAAATATACGAGCTGCCGCCATTGATCCAGGTGGCGGCGCCGAAGGCCGTCAGGAAGATGCCGATGGTGGCGAAGATAGGCAGCCGGGACTGCTCGGGAACATAGTAGCTGCTTTCTGTGGCCATAGTCTTTTATCCCTCTCGCTCGGAGTCGGTATTTTTGTTGTTCGCTTGTTTGGCAATTCTTTCCGTGACATCAAACAGCGTGTAGGAAAGCGTAATAGTGTTTACCCCGGCGGGCAGATCCGGATCGACGATAAAACGCAGACCCAGTTCGGCGGATTCGCCGGCGGCGAGCGCCTGCTGGTTAAAGCAGAAGCATTCGGTTTTATGAAAATAGCTGGCGGCCTTGAACGGCACCAGACTGGGAATCGCCTGACCGATCATGTCGCGGTCGGTGGGGTTGCGCGCGTGGAAGACGGTATCGACCGCCTCCCCTGGGTGCACACGGATTTCCACCGTATCGGGTTTGAATTCCCACGGCATGTTTTCGTTATGGCTGGCAACAAACTGGACTTTCACCGTGCGCTCTGTATCCACCGCTGCCGGCACCGCTTCGTAGCGACCACCGGTTTTGCCGTTCAGGCCGGTAATCTCACAGAAGGCGTCGTACAGCGGCGGCATGATGAACAACGCAAAGCCGAGCATGCCGACCGCCAGGGTTAGCAGCTTGGCTGTGGTTTTTGCGTTTGCGCTCAGCGACATAACGTCAACTCTTTCAGGAAATTAACGCACAACCGGTGGCGTGCTGAAGGTGTGGTACGGCGCCGGTGACGGCACACTCCATTCCAGCCCTTCCGGATTTTCCCAGACCTCATCGGTCGCTTTCTTGCCACCTTTTACGGTGCGAATCACATTGAAAAGGAACACGATCTGCGCGGCGCCGAACAGGAAAGCACCGACACTGGCGATCTGGTTGAAGTCGGCAAACTGCAACGCGTAATCCGGGATACGGCGAGGCATACCGGCGAGGCCAACAAAGTGCATCGGGAAGAAGGTCACGTTCAGGCCGACAAACGCCATCCAGAAATGCACCTTACCCATGGTTTCGTTGTACATATTCCCGGTCCACTTGGGCAGCCAGTAATAGACGCCGGCCGTAATCGAGAAGATGGCGCCGGGTACCAGCACGTAGTGGAAATGCGCCACCACAAAGTAGGTGTCGTGATACTGGAAGTCCGCCGGCGCTATGGCGAGCATCAGGCCAGAGAAGCCACCCAGGGTAAACAGGATCACGAAGGCGATGGAGAACAGCATCGGGGTCTCAAACGTCATCGAGCCCCGGAACATGGTGGTCACCCAGTTGAACACCTTCACCCCGGTGGGCACTGCGATCAGCATGGTGGCGTACATAAAGAACAGCTCACCGGCAATCGGCATACCCACGGTAAACATGTGGTGCGCCCACACAATAAAACTCAGGAAGGCGATGGACGCGGTGGCGTACACCATGGAGCTGTAACCAAACAGCGGCTTGCGCGCGAAGGTAGGAATGATCGCCGACACGATACCGAACGCCGGCAGGATCATGATGTACACCTCTGGATGACCGAAGAACCAGAACACGTGCTGGAACAGTACCGGGTCACCACCACCGGCGGCGCTAAAGAAGCTGGTGCCGAAGTGGATATCCATCAGCATCATGGTCACTACACCGGCGAGCACCGGCATGACCGCGATCAGCAGGTAAGCGGTAATCAGCCAGGTCCACACGAACAGCGGCATTTTCATCAGGGTCATGCCCGGTGCGCGCATGTTCAGAATGGTGGCGACGATATTGATCGCACCCATGATCGAAGACGCACCCATGATGTGAATGGCGAAGATAAAGAAGGTCACACTGGGCGGTGCGTATTCGGTGGAAAGCGGAGCGTAGAAGGTCCAACCAAAGTTGGGCGCACCGCCTTCCATAAACAGCGTGGATGCCAGCATCGCGAAGGCGAAGGGCAGAATCCAGAAGCTCCAGTTGTTCATCCGCGGCAGCGCCATATCCGGAGCGCCGATCATCATCGGCACCATCCAGTTGGCAAGCCCCACAAACGCGGGCATAACCGCACCGAACACCATGATCAGCCCGTGCATGGTGGTCATCTGGTTAAAGAAATCCGGCTGCACAATCTGCAGGCCGGGCTGGAACAGTTCGGCGCGGATAACCAGCGCCATACATCCGCCTAGCAGGAACATCGCAAAACTGAACCACAGATACATCGAGCCGATGTCTTTGTGGTTAGTGGTGTAGAGCCAGCGGGTAAAACCGGGTTTCGGACCGTGTGCCATAACTAAACTCCTTTCGGCTCCTGCTTACTTATTCTTGAAATTGAGAATGTCGATGGGCTGCACGGTGTCGCCCATATTGTTGCCGAAGGCACTGCGCTGATAGGTGATGACCGCAGCCAGGTCCACTTCACTCAATTGCGCGCCGAAGGCCTGCATCGCCGGGTTGGTTGGAGAACCATTGACCACCATGCTCATGTGACCGTCCATGGGCCCGGTGGCAACCTTGGAACCGGCAATGGCCGGGAAGGTCCCGGGGATGCCCTGACCATTGGCCTGGTGACAGGCAACACAGGCGCTGTTGTAAATTTTTTCACCACGGGCATAGAGCTCGTCGAAAGTGAAGGTTTTGTTGGTCAGCTCTTTGATGCGCGCAGCTGCGGCAGCGCGATCACTGAGCCAGGAGTGGTATTCATCTTCCGGCACCGCCTTGACCACAATTGGCATAAAACCGTGGTCCTTGCCGCACAGTTCCGCGCACTGGCCGCGGTAAATACCGGGCTCATCGATGCGGGTCCAGGATTCATTCACGAATCCCGGGATCGCATCTTTCTTCACCGCCAGATCCGGTACCCACCAGGCGTGGATCACGTCGTTGGCGGTAATCAGGAAACGGATTTTTTTATTCACCGGCACCACCAGCGGCTCGTCTACCTCTAACAGGTAGTTCACCGTCTTTGGTTGCTGGTTTTGAATCTGCGACTGTGGGGTGGAGAGATTGGAGAAGAAGGAGACATCGGAACCCAGGTAGTCGTATTTCCACTTCCACTGGTAACCGGTGATCATGATGTCGAGATCGGCTTCCTTGGTGTCGTAGATATCGTAGAGGGTTTTGGTGGCGGGAATCGCCATGCCGATAAGAATCAGGGTGGGCACGATGGTCCAGGCCAGTTCCACGCCGAGACTCTCGTGAAACTGCGCGGCCTTGTAACCCTTGCTCTTGCGGTGACGCCACATGCTGTAGAACATCACCCCGAACACCACAACGCCGATCGCCACGCAGATCCAGAAGATCAACATGTGTAGGTCGTAAGTGGTACGGGAAACCTCGGTTACCCCCTGGGTCATATTGACCCCCCAGCGTTGCACTTCCTCCGCGGCTTCTTGCGAAGCCTCCTGCGCGAACGCAGCGGGTGCACATGCCGAGATGGTCAATAAGGCGAACAGCCGTTTGAAGCCCATCAACATCGCCTGCAGATCTCCATGTTTGTTATTCTCGCGAGCCCGCTTCCTGCGGCTTGATCGCTACGGCCATGCAACACGGAAATATAACCGTGCGCGGTCGCGGCATCGCAAACCACAAAATAGCAAAACCCGTAAACAGCGGCTGGCTGTTCCGAGGACTGGAGACTGCCCCGATCGCAAAATCGGTAACACGCCCACATGGATATGTGGACAAGCTGTAGTAAACCAAGACTACATACACTGTTCGCACACCGGGCGAAGACCTCGACTGCGCGATACTGCTGTCAGTGCAACTTGTTATTTTTACTTCAGATGTCGTCGCCCGGAAGGTACAACCAACAACCTGTGTCTTTTTGTCGCATCTAGCACTTTCAAAAGAAACACATCACCAGAAGAAAGTCAATTAAACCGCCAACTTACATGAAAAATTCATCGGTACATTCCAGTACCTTTTCGCGCCGTACGATGGCCCCCTATCAGAGGGTCTGGCACCTCGCCTGGCCGATGATTCTGAGCAACATCACTGTGCCACTATTGGGCGCGGTAGATACCGCCGTGCTCGGGCACCTCTCCAGTCCGGAATATCTTTCCGGTGTCGCCATTGGCGCCAGCGTGATCTCCATGCTTCTTTGGGCGTTTGGCTTTTTGCGTATGGGCACCACGGGACTGGTGGCACGCGCCAGTGACAGCGGCGCATCCTGGTTGCTGCGCGCCCTCGCGTTGGCTGTTGCGCTGGGCGCGCTGCTGCTGTTGCTGGCGTCACCACTGCTGCCGCTGATAACCCAATGGATGAATGCCAGTACGGAGGCGAGCCCGCACGCCCGGGACTATTTGCAAATCCGCCTGTTGAGCGCGCCGCTGGCACTGGCGAACTTTGCCCTGCTGGGATTTTTTATCGGGCGTCAGGACAGCCGCGCGCCGCTGGCGATTCTGGTGACGGCGAACCTGCTGAATATCGCCCTGGATCTGTTATTGATCTGGGGGCTCGGACTGGGCGCCCGCGGCGCTGCCTGGGCATCGGTATGCGCAGATCTGTGCAGCTTTGTCATGGGTTGGTGGCTTCTGGGGTTGCGCCACCGGCAGGCGCGCGACGAAATGGCGAACACGCTGCGTCGCCCCGGCTTCTGGCCGTGGCAGAAAGTGAGCCCCTGGCTGGAGTTGCTACGTATCAACAGCGACCTGTTTGTGCGCACCTGTCTGCTTCTGTTCACTCTCACCTTTTTCACCGCCCAGGGTGCAGCCCAGGGTGACACGGTACTGGCAGCCAACGCCATTCTGCTGCAACTACTGATGATGACCTCATACGCGCTGGACGGGTTTGCCCACGCCACTGAATCACTGATCGGGCGCGCGGTAAGTCGCGGCTCCATGGGGCAGTTCCAGCGTATCAATCGCGCCGCGGCGGTCTGCGCCGTAGCGACCGCAGTTGCAATTACCACCACCCTTGTGGCCGGAAAGTCGTGGATATTGCCGTTGTTTACCGACATCCCCGCCGTACTGGCGACAACCGCGAAATACTATCCCTGGCTTTGTGCGCTGCCACTGGTGGCTGTGTGGAGCTATCAACTGGACGGCGTATTCATCGGCGCCGGAAAAAGTCGGCAGATGCGCAATACCATGTTTATTGCTTCTGTGATGGTGTTCATACCAACATGGTGGATTACTCGACACTTGGGCAACACTGGCATCTGGTTCAGCTTATTTTTGTGGTTTGGCGCACGATCTTCCGGATTGATGGTCTATTTTTACAACTACACTAAAAACAAAGTTTGGCTGTAACTGGAGCTACGGTACCGATTCCTCATCCATCGTTAAGCAGTCTTGTCCGCACACTTTTTTGAGCCCGCCGACGGGCACAAACCGGGGGATGGCGAACAAAGAAACGAGGACGCGGTTTCGCCGTTTTCGTTTTGACGTATGTCCGACCATTACCACCTGATCCAACTGTGTATCGAGCGCGCCGTGGCCGCAGAACAGGCCCGCAGTCGCTTCCGGCGTTCTCTGCACGATACCTTGCCGAACCTGCATCGCAGTATCCACCTGCCACAGCGGGACGCCCCGCTGCACATCACCTGTTTTGTCATCCGCTATATCCAGGTTATTCCTTCCTGGCTGGCGCGCCTGGAGCAACTATGTGACGCCGGCGGCCTGGATTTCCGTCCGGTACGCGATCTGATACTGCATAGCTTCGGGGAAATACCCGAACGACAGCCACAGGAGCACGGCCTCGGCTCGATACTCGACGAGGCCTACCTGACCCACCGCATCATGGAAGAGATTAACGACACTCTGCAGCCGGTATGCGGCACGCCATTGCTGCCAATGGATCCGATGGTGGCCAACCTGGTGGTGCGTGAGCTACTGGGTGAAGCCCTTGCCTGCCAGCTGGACGATCTTGCCGAAGTGCTGCTGCAGCGCTTTGAGCCAGCGGAGCTGGACCCCGCGCGACTGGTTTCGATGATTCTGTACAAACAGCGCTTTGAAGACGTGCCCGGCGAGTGGCCAGACTTTGCCAACCATATGCAAATTGAATTACGGGCGCCCACCCTCAACCGGCAAATTGACCTCTCCCACTGATATTATTCCGGGCTACGCGGCCTGTTTGCACTCACAACCACTGAGCACTACTGTTCTACGATCTGCCGCCAGTTTGCAAAAAAGTCCGCCTCTCCGTGGAGGAGGGAACGGTTCAGGTCGTCCGCCTTACGGTGCAGCTTTGTGTTGTAGAAATACAGGCTGCCCCCGCGCAGAGTAAATCCTTTGGGGTTGTCCGTAAGCAATTGATAGAAGGCTTCCTGACGCTCCAGATACTGAAGCACACGACGCTTGCTGAAACGGCCCTTGCGATACTTCTGGAAAATATGTTCCTGTAGCTGCTGATCGGTCAACGCGCGCGCTTCCGGGGAAACCCGACTGACGTCCAACAGGCGTTTTATATCGGACTGCAGATCATCGAGATAGCGGTCTGCCGCTTCTGCGGCCACCTTGGAGCGGTAGATCGCTTTTTTGCGCCGCTCCTGAAAAGGCTCACTTTTCGCGGTGTCGAGGTCCCAGATTTCTTTCTTGGCCATTTCCGCCAGCGCACGAAATATGGTTTTGTGCTGGCGATTACTGTTTACCGTCAGGCGGTCACATACCTCCAACGCGCCCTGCCAGTCCGCATAGGGTTTTCCTTCGTACACCGCATCTGGCAATGCCGCCACCCGCTCGCGCAGGCGTTGGGTTTCGGTCACGAGTAGCTTGGGCTCTTTATTCCAGTCATTGGCCTGCAACACGAACAGCGAAAGCAGACCCTGATTGACACAGCGGGTAATCAGATGTGCCGTCGTTGCCTGCTGTTGTTCGCGCACCTTGCGATAGTGATCGAGACCGTAGAGACCGGCGATGGCGAGAACGATCACCAGGGCGATCAGTGGGTATATTTTTTTCAAGAGCCTGGCTTCTGAGAAATGGTTCGGTGGATTATTTTTTATCGTTCGGCGGCAGCAAAATTTTTACTGCGGTTTCTTCCACTTCCCTGTCGGCAGTCTGGTTTACGCGGGTATCCAGTTCCCGCGGTGATGCATGCAGGCGGATTTCATCTTTGAACCCACAGGCCACACACTCACGATAATTCTTATCGCCCAGCTTGTAGTTGACGATTTTATCCATCTCACTACAGCGTGGGCATACCGCGCCGGCAATAAACCGACGCTTTACCGGCTTTTCAAATTCGTCGCTCAAAAAATTACCTCGTTCAAACCACGTCGCTTAACAAGCGTCACTCGATGCCCGAGTGGCGCAACAGCGCGTCTATTTTGGGGGCGCGGCCGCGAAACTCTGCGAACAGATCCTGCGCATCGCGGCTGCCACCCTGTTCCAGCACCGTAGTGAGGAATCGATTGCCAGTGGCCGGATCGAAAATACCGGTTTCCTCAAACAGTGAAAACGCATCCGCACTCAGCACTTCCGCCCATTTGTAGCTGTAGTAGCCCGCCGCGTAACCGCCGGCAAATATATGGCTGAAGCTGTTCTGGAAACGGTTGTCCGGCGACACCGGCACCACCGACACCCGAGCGCGCACATCATTGATCAGACGCTGAATCTCATCGGCATTGGCGCCCTCAGGCCGCGAGTGCAGCAGGAAGTCGAACAGGGCAAATTCCAGCTGCCGTACGGTGAACATGGCGGACTGGAAGTTCTTCGCGGCGAGCATTTTATCCAATAATGCCTGCGGCAGGGGTTCCCCTGTCTCATAATGCCCGGAAATCATCGCCAGCGCTTCCGGCTCCCAGCACCAGTTTTCCAGGAACTGGCTGGGCAACTCTACCGCATCCCAGGCCACCCCGTTGATCCCGGATACCGCCGCCACATCCACCTGGGTGAGCATATGGTGCAGACCGTGACCAAATTCGTGGAACAGGGTGGTGACCTCGTAGTGGGTCAGCAGGGCCGGCTTGTCTTTGTCAGGTGATGAAGCGCCTGCGGCGGTCGGAGATGAAAAGTTGCATACCAGATAGGCTATCGGCAGCTGCAGACCCGCCAAGGTCTGGCGGCGCACCCGCGCGTCGTCCATCCAGGCGCCGCCGCGCTTTTTCTCGCGGGCATAGGGGTCGAGGTAGAAGCCGGCAATGGGTTCTCCACCGCGCTTCAGCCAGTAAAAATGCACATCTTCGTGGTAGCTCGGCACGCTATCATCACGCTCCGCGACCACGCCGAACAGCTTTTCCGCCACCGCAAACAGGCCGGACAGCACCTTGGGATAGGGGAAATAGGGGCGCAGATCCTCCTGGCTCACCGCGTAGCGGGACTGCTTGAGTTTCTCCGCCGCAAAGGCCACATCCCAGGGCTGCAGCTTGTCGAGACCCAGCTGATCCGCCGCAAAGGCCTGCAGCTCGGCAAACTCTTTGACCGCCGCAGGCTTGGCGCGCTTGGCCAGATCCCACAGGAAAGTTTCCACTTCCTCTGGAGAACCCGCCATCTTGCTCGCCAGAGAGCGCTCCGCATAGTTTTTCATCCCCAGCAAGTGGGCCTGCTCCGCGCGCAGGGAGAGGATTTCAGCCATCACATTGGCGTTGTCGAACTCCCCCGCATTGGGGCCCACATCCGAGGCGCGGGTAATAAACGCGTAGTGCATGTTGTGGCGCAGCTGGCGATTCTCCCCGTGGGTCATCACCGCAAGGAAGCAGGGGCCATCCAGAGTCAGCCGCCAGCCCTGCTCCCCCTTGGATTCCGCCGCCGCTTTCGCCGCGGCCAGAGCGGATTCGGGAATCCCCGCCAGCTCGGCCTCGTCGGTCACCATCAGGCTCCAGGCGTTGGTGGCATCCAGCACATTGTTGGCGAACTTGCTCTTCAACTCCGCCAGGCGTTTGCTGGTGGTGGCATAGCGCTCGCGCTTCTCGCCTTCCAGTGCCACACCACCCAGATGCATATCCCGCAGGCCATGGCGCACTGCCTGCTTACGCGCCTGGGGCCAACTGGCAAAGTCTGCAGATTTGGCCAGAGCGCGGTACACCGCATACAGCTCCGGGTTCTGGCCCAGCTCCGTCCAGTATTCCGTCACCCGAGCCAGGCACGCCTCGTAGGGCGCGCGCCAGTCGCCGCTCAATACGCTGTTCAGGTGTGACACCGGCGAGAATGCCTTGCTGAGGGAGTCCTGTGCTTCCTCCAGGGGTGCCATGGTTTCATCCCAGCTCGGTTCGCCACCGGCGTTATTCAGACAGGATTGCAGCTGTTCGCGGCATTTGGCAATCAACTCAGCAATGGCGGGCTCGGCATGTTCCGGCTTGATGCGATCGAAGGGAGGCAGCACCGGATCGGTCAACAGCGGATTGGCGGAGGAAATGTCAGACATCGGGATTCCTTGTCGATGGGCGCTGCGCAACAGCGCGGGGCGCACGGAGACGGGTTAATATATGCGGATTATTCTAGTGGATTGCGCCAGTGGAGGTCAGCCTTGTCCAAGTCCGATTCAACCGAGTACACCCTGCGCGAACACCGCGGCCACAGCCCCAGGCTTGGGGAGCGGGTATTTATCGACCCCCAGTGCACGGTGATCGGCGATGTTGAGCTGGGCGACGACTGCTCCGTGTGGCCGATGACCGTGATCCGCGGTGATATGCACCGGGTGCGCATCGGCGCCCGCACCAGCGTGCAGGACGGCTCGGTACTGCATATCACCCACGCCAGCGACTTCAACGAGGGCGGCTGGCCGCTGACCATCGGCGAAGACGTCACCATCGGCCACAAAGCCTGCCTGCATGGCTGTACCGTGGGTAGCCGCGTGCTGATCGGCATTGGCGCCATCGTACTGGACGGCGCGGTGATCGAGGACGAAGTGGTACTTGCCGCCGGCGCGCTGGTGCCGCCGGGGAAACGATTGGAAAGCGGTTACCTCTATGTAGGGTCACCGGCGAAACAGGCACGGCCGCTGACCAAGAAAGAAAAGTCTTTCTTTACCTATACCGCCGGTAACTACGTAAAACTCAAGGATGAATACCTGGCGAAGGAACACTGAATCCGGCATGCGCCGGGATTTTCAGTGCATTCACCTGTGCTTATCGTTATTCCAGCGCAATATCGTAGTAGTAGGGACCGCGCCACCGATCACCACCGGTATACGCCTCAAGGCGATGCCTCAGGTCACGCAGATCCCACTCCAGGTCTTTTGCGCTATCCAGCGCCTGTTGCTGCAACTGCAGCGCCTTTTTAAATTCCCCGTTCGCGGCGGCTACCGCCGCTTTGGTTTCGAGGATACGGACCTCATCGAAATAGTTCTCCGGCTCGGCATCCATCATATCTTGCGCCAGCTGCAACTCCCCAGGGCCGGCATCCACCGCACCGGTCACCAGCTCCCAGGCTAGTAGTACGCCGGAAAAATAGTGCCCATTCGCCGCGGCGTTCTTCAACCATCGGAGCGCATGGGCCCGGCGTTCAGCCTCAGGCATTTCTCCTGCGTGGCTGGCAAGAAATTTTTGCGCTTCCGGGATACCCGCAACCGCTGCGGCACTGATCCACCTCAGGCCATTCTTTCTATCCGCCTCACACCCCCGTCCCACAACCATATTGCGTCCTATCTGGAACTGGGCCTGAGGGACGCCCTGGCGTGCAGCCTCCAGGTACCAGCGGTTGGCGGTCTGGTATTCGAGATCTACATCCCGCATATATTTCTGAAATGAACGCAGCACACCAATCCGTTGCGCGTAGACGTACTGGGCAATAGGATCTCCAGTCTCCGCCTTCGCTTTCCAATCATTCAACTCCGCAGCCAGTTCGCCGGAGTTAACATCGCCGGGGCGCGCGTGGATCGAGAAAGAAACCGCGGTGCTCACACCCTGCGTCGGCTCGGTCACCGCCAGTGGTTCATAGCGGTACGACAGGCCGGAAATGGCGGCAGCCCGGGAAAATTCGGCGCCTGTCGACTGCACGACTTCGATATCGCGTACATGACCTGCCGGCATGACCGAATACTCCAGTACCACCCGCCCAAAACGACCTCGATTCAACTCCCAACGAGGGTAGCGAGGTTTTTTCTTGAACACCGGAGTGCGATCTACATCGCACTCCGCATCTGGGAGCAACACCGGGCTTAAATCCGCCTGAATCTTCTCTACAGCATACTCCTCGGTCAGTGCCTGGAGACGCGCCTGTGCTATCGTTCGGGATTCTTCAGGAAGTGCCGCAAAAACTTTTTCTGCCGTAGCAGACATACTATCCGATTCCGTGTGCGAGGCCGCTAGTTGCATCCATGCCCAGGCCTCCGCCGGATTCTTCTCTACGTATTCCCCGCGAAAGTACATCACCCCAATATTGAATATGGAGCTGTAATTGCCGATGGCCGCGAGCGCGTGGAAATTACGATACGCCTCTTTGTAGTGACCAGCGGTATAGTCCTCCATCGCCTTATCGAAACTGGCATACACCGGCGATAAAGCCCCGGCTAAAAACAACACCACCCCAATGAAAACCCGCTGCATTACTGTGCCCCCCACCGTCATACAAAATTTTCTGTCGTGCCATATGTATGACGTACAGCGGTTGGCTACCCGACCCGAGGCCACACCATCACACCTCATGTAATTCCAACGCACCAGTGCCCGGGCCCGGATAAAGGACCTGCAGTTACTGCACTTTCCCCCACTGAATTCCGCAGGATCTCGCTGCCAGCATGTGGACTTCAATAATCATGCCTCTGCTCGCCGGGCAGAATATCGCTGTGTATTTGTACTAAAACTGGTGTAACCCTACGGGGGCACTCTACAGCGGCATTTCACCTGGAAGACTCGATGAACGACTACCGCCAACTGCGTATCAACGGCCAGCGCCTGTGGGACTCCCTGATGGAGATGGCGGAGATCGGCGCCACACAGAAAGGCGGCTGCAACCGCCAGGCCCTTACCGACCTCGACAAGCAGGGCCGTGACCTGTTTGTGAAGTGGTGCGAAGATGCCGGCTGCAGTGTCACCGTCGATGAAATGGGCAATATCTTCGCCCAGCGTCCCGGTACTGGTTGTAAAAACGGGCCGGATCTGCCACCGGTCCTCACCGGCTCCCACCTCGACACCCAACCCACCGGCGGCAAGTTCGATGGTGTTTACGGCGTACTGTCCGGCCTCGAAGTCATCCGCGCTCTCAACGACGCTGGCGTGGAAACCGAAGCCCCGATGGAAGTCGCCGTGTGGACCAACGAAGAAGGCGCGCGCTTTTCCCCCGCCATGATCGGCTCCGGCGTCTGGGCCGGCGAATTCGACCTCGACTATGCCTACGCCCGCCAGGACAAGGAAGGCAAAACCTTCGGCGCAGAACTGGAACGCATCGGCTACAAAGGCCAGGCCCCCGCCAAACCGCGCCCGCTCGCCGCCGCGTTTGAAGTCCACATCGAACAGGGCCCCATTCTCGAGGCCGAAGAAAAAACCATCGGCGTATTGAGCGGCGTTCAGGGCATGAACTGGTACGACCTCACCCTCATCGGCCAACCCTGCCACGCCGGCCCCAGCCCCATGGAAGGCCGCCGCGACCCGTTTATGGGCCTGCACCGCATCCTCGACCAGCTCTACAAACTCGCCGAAGAACACGCCCCCTGGGCAAGAGCCACCTTCGGTGACATCCGCGTCGAACCCGGCAGCCGTAACACCGTCCCGGAAAAACTTGTCCTCGCCGTAGACCTGCGCCACCCGGACCAGAAAACCCTCGACGCCATTGACCAGCGCTTCCGCGAAATCGCCGCCAGCGTCGCCGGGGAAACCGGCCTCGAACACGAAATCCGCGAAGAATGGCGCTCCCCCGCCGTCGCCTTCGATACAAAATGCGTCGAAGCCGTACGCAGCGCCGTCGCCGATCTCGGCTACAGCAACAAGGAAATGGTCTCCGGCGCCGGCCACGACTCCGTGTACATCTCCCGCGTAGTGCCCACAAGCATGATCTTCGTGCCCTGTGAAAAAGGCTTGAGTCATAACGAAGCGGAAAATGCGGAACCGAAAGATCTGGAAGCCGGCGCGAATGTGCTGCTGCACGCGATGCTAAAGATGGCAAACAAAAGCGGCTGACGACGCGACCAATTCAAATGCGAAGCGGCTGATGCCGGTAACCCTTCACGAGACCTTCCGCGAGAGGGACCTCGCGGAAGAGCCCCCATGGATGGGTTGAGGGGGGACGCCTAGTCCGTGTCTCGTGAAGGGTTACCGGCAGCAGACGCGCCACCGGACCCCAAACAGGGCTCCTCTGAAAAAGATTCGAGAAAGAAGATGACCGAATTTACTTACAAACACCGCAATGAAAACGGCAACACTGCGCCGCTGAAAAACTGGGGTATCGACTCCGAATACGGCGTGCTCACCGACCTCCTCGTCGGCCCCATCGACAACTACACCTGGCAAATGGGCAACGCCGCCAGCCGCCGCTCCGTGCGCCTCGGCCGCCAGTTCGACGCCGCCGTTGCCAAACAACAGCATCGGGAAATGCTCGACGCCTACAAACAGGCCGGCGTCACCACCCACCTGCTGCCCGCCGACAGCAACCTCCCCTACCAGCTCTACGCCCGCGACAGCAGCGTCATGACACCCTGGGGGCCCATCGTCACCCAGATGTACTCCCCCTGGCGCCGCGGCGAATGGGTCGACGTAGTCAAAACCTACCAGAAGCTGGATATTCCGATTTACGACATCATCACCGCCGGCAGCCTGGAAGGCGGCGACTTTATGGTGCTCGAACCCGGCGTCATCCTGTGCGGCTATAGCGGCGAGCGCACCTCACCGCAGGGCTTCAACCAGATGAAAAGCTGGATCGAAAAGGAAGGCTGGGAAGTAAAAGGCTACGAATTCGACCCCTACTTCCTGCATATCGATGTGCTGGTAGCGGCGCTCGCGGAAAAACTCGTGGCGGTGTGCGTGGATGCGGTGGAGCCGGAACTGGTGCAGTGGTTCAAATCCCGCAACTTCGAAATTATCGACATCTCCTACCCACAGGTGATGGAGCTCGGCGTCAACGTGGTGGCGCTGGGCAACGACCGTGTGATGCTGCCATCCGACAACATCGAACTGAAAGAAAAGTGCCGCGCCCACGGTTTAGAGGTGATCGACCCGGATATCTCCATGATCACCGCCGGTGGTGGCGGCGTGCACTGCATGTGCCAGCCGCTCGCGCGCAAACCGGGTTAAGGCCGAAGATCGGCTAGCCGTCCCCGGCTATCAGCAGCTTACCGGCGGTGCGCAACAGCTCGCCGGTGAGTGCCTCCAACAACTCCCCGCCTGTACGCCAATGATGCCAGTAGAGCGGCACATCAATGGGCCGATAGGGTAACAGTTCTACCAGCTCACCCCGCGCCAGCGCGTCCTGCGCCTGCAACTCCGGCACCAGCCCCCAGCCGAGACCATTGGCCACCAGCTGCACAAACCCCTCGGAAGACGGGCACAGGTGATAGGGAAAACTCCCGCTAAAACCCAGGGATTCCAGGAAACGGTGCTGCAGGGAATCATCCGGCCCGAATACCACCGCCGGGGATTTTGACAGCGTGAAGGTATCGACCCCATCTGGAAAATATCGACCCAGGTATGCCGGGCTCGCCAGCGCGCGATAGCGCATGGCGCCAAGGGCAATACTGCGCGCCCCTGACACCGCCTTCTCCGCACCGCACACGCACGCAGCCACATCGCCGGTGCGCATGCGCTTGAGCCCCACCTCCTGGTCCTCCACCACCAGATCCAGCACCAGATTGCGCGCGCTACAAAAATCCGCAATCGCCGGCCCCCACCAGGTCGCCAGACTGTCGGCATTGATGGCAATTCTCAGTCTTTCCGGGCCCGACCCCGCCTCCATCAACGCGGGAATCTGCCCCTGAATATCCCGCTCCAGCAGGCGCACCTGTTGCACATGGTTCAGCAGGCGGCGTCCCACTTCCGTGGGTTTCGGCGGTGACCCGCGCAGCAGTACCGGCTGGCCGACGCGCGCCTCCAGCAATTTGATCCGCTGGGAAACCGCAGACTGCGACAGCCCCAGGGCCAGCGCCGCCCGCTCAAAGCCCGCCTGCTCTACCACCGCCGCGAGTGCGGCCAGCAACTTGTAATCGAACATATCAGTTTTACTAATGTAGGATTAGGAAGTGTTGTTTTTCTTATACCAGAGGTCGAGCCAAACTGGCCACCGAATTGACTTAGCGGGTAGAGAAACACGATGTTCCACAGCTATTTGAACGGCCTGATGCTCGGCGCGGGCCTGATCATTGCCATTGGCGCGCAGAATGCATTTCTGCTCGCGCAGGGAGTGCGGCGTGAGTACCACTTTCAGGTCGCGGCAGTCTGTGCGCTCTGCGATGCGGTACTGGTCTGTGCCGGGGTATTTGGGCTGGCGGTACTGCTGGCGGAAAGCCCTCTGTTGCTCAGTGTTGCCCGCTGGGGTGGTGCCGCCTTTCTCGGCTGGTACGGCGTCCGGGCACTGCGCCGCGCGCTGCGCCCGGCGGGGCTGGAAAACGGCAAGGAAGAAAGAGCCCGGTCACTGGCCAGCGTAATGATGATGACGCTGGCGGTGACCCTGCTCAACCCCCATGTCTATCTGGATACGGTGCTTTTGATCGGTTCACTCGGCGCACAGCAAACCGAACCCGGTGCCTATGTCCTCGGCGCAGTCAGCGCCTCCATCACCTGGTTTTTTGGCCTGGCGATTGGTGCCGCCTGGCTCTCACCCTGGCTCGCCCGCCCGACCGTATGGCGGTTTATCGACCTGGGGATTGCGATCATGATGCTGACCATTGCCGCGGGGCTGGTATTAAAGCCGTAAGCCGCCATGCACCCACCTTTGGAATCGAAATTTTGATTTCCCTCCTCCGTTATTTGCCCTGCGCTCTGAGCCATCCCGACCCGGCGATACCACCTGCCGCACAGGCCAGAATAATCACCAGCGGCGTCATCGTACCCAGGGCCAGCGCACCGATCCCCAGGCCGCGCATCGGCAACAACACCAGCAGCAGAATCCCCGCGGGAATCAGCGAAAGCAGAAAGCCGCGGGTAATC
Source organism: Microbulbifer sp. ARAS458-1 (assembly GCF_045348205.1). Taxonomy (NCBI): domain Bacteria; kingdom Pseudomonadati; phylum Pseudomonadota; class Gammaproteobacteria; order Cellvibrionales; family Microbulbiferaceae; genus Microbulbifer; species Microbulbifer sp. ARAS458-1. Next base: position 626,312 of record NZ_CP155838.1, read on the forward strand.
CAGCTCTTGCGCCAGGGCAGCAGGAAAATCAGACCGCAGATACCGCCCCATACCACCCGCTGATAAATGTAGGCATTAGAAAGGTGCGGCGCGATATCGACCGACAGCGCGCGGGTAATACCGTAATGGCCAAGCGCCCACAGGCCGAGCGCATAGCCCAGCCCGGCGATGCCGCCGGCGGCAAAACAGATGGAAAGATTTTTTATAAATTCGCGCATAAACATCCCCCGATTTTTCGCGCCCCGTCAGGAAATTTCCTGACGGGGGAATGGGGAAAGTATGCCAGAACTTACAGAAAAGACCGCTAACGGATTTGAGTATCAGGCGGGGCGCTTGCTGGAGCCGTAGAGTTCTTCCAGCATGCTGTCGATACGGGTGACCAGCGCGTCCTGGCTTTCGTCCAGCAGAATTACGTGGCCCATCTTGCGGCCCGGGCGCAGTTCCTTGCCATAGGACCAGACACCTTCATTCTGCAGTCCGGGCGTTTTATCCACACCCAGCATATTGATCATGACCGCCGGGCGTTCCGCCGTGGTGTCACCCAGTTCCATACCGAGAATCGCGCGCACATGGTTGGCAAACTGGCTGGTTTTGGCACCGGCCAAAGTCCAGTGGCCGCTGTTGTGTACCCGCGGCGCCAGCTCGTTGATCAGCAGACCGTCATCGGTGACAAAGCACTCCATCGCCAGCACGCCCACGTAATCCCATGCATTCATCAGCGTGGAGAGATATTCTTCCGCGGTGGTCTGCAGCTTTTCATCAACATGGGGCGCCGGTGCGGTGGAAACCAGCAGGGTGCCGTTGTAGTGATCGTTCTCCGCCAGCGGATAGGTCACTACCTTGCCGTCCGCGGTGCGGGCGCCAATTAAAGACACTTCGCGGGAGAAGTTGATGCCCTTCTCTACCACGTATTCCTGTTCCGGCACCTGGTCGGCGATGGCCGCCAGATCTTCGTCGCTGTTCACACGCCACTGGTTTTTGCCGTCGTAGCCGTTCTCACAGCTTTTGATAAACGACGGATAACCCAGCTCTTTTACCGCCGCACAAATATCATCGTAATTGTTGGCGGGGCGGAAAGGTGCCACCGGCAGGCCGGCGTCGGTAATCGCGGTTTTCTCGCGCACGCGGTGCTGGGTTTTTTCAAACGCATCCGGGCGCGGGTACACCGGGCAGAATTTTTCCAGCGCGCGCAGCAGGCCGGCATCGACGCCCTCACGTTCGGCGGTGATGACTTCCGGGCTGCCCATGGCTTTGTACAGCACTTCGATATCCGCGCTGTTCTCCGCATTCACCGCCCCAGGATTAACAATGGTGCCGAGCCCTTCCACACAGGTAGTGTTCTCACCACCTTCGGCGAGAAAACTGAACTCGATACCCAGCGGGCGGGCCTCCTGGGCCATCATCTGCGCCAGCTGGCCACAACCGACAATACCTACACGTCTGGCTGTCATTTCCGCTACACCTCGTACTCGTTCAGTAATCGCTAACAGGTTGAATCAACGTCGCTTATTCGACTTCAAAAGGAACGCCAGCGCTCTGCTGTTCGCGCCACTGAATAAGACGCTTCTGCAGTTCCGGATCGGTCAGAGACAGCATCTGCGCAGCCATCAGGCCCGCATTGAAAGCACCGGAGGCACCCACGGCCTGGGTGGCTACCGCCACGCCCTTGGGCATCTGTACGATGGAAAGCAGGCTGTCCATGCCGGTCATGAATTTGCTCGCCACCGGCACGCCGATCACCGGCAGCGGGGTCATCGCGGCAATCATGCCCGGCAAATGCGCGGAGCCGCCGGCGCCGGCGATGATCACCTGGGTGCCGCGCTCGTGAGCGGTGGTGGCGAACTCCACCATGCGCTGTGGGGTGCGGTGGGCAGAGACCACGGCAGTGGCAAAGGGCACGCCCAGATCGGTCAGGGGCTTGGTCGCCATTTCCATGGTCGGCCAGTCGGACTGGGAGCCCATTACGATGGTGACTTTTTCAAACGGAAGCTGATTCACTTGCTGCACACTCCAGGGTTATACGGGCCAGGGTTGAGCGAGCTGAGGGAAGGAATACCCGGCAGTGGCTCGTCAACACACTGGTTTCGGTCCCGAGCCGCCCAAAAAGCGACCGACCGCCCCAAATTAAGGGGCGTGAGGATACCAAAACTCAGCGAGAAAGCACGCAGTACGGGGCTTTCCGCCGGTTTTCGTGGGCATTTAGTGGAGGCCGGCGGCCCTGTCCGCAGGATCTGCATGCTGCTGAGTGGGATTCGCGCCGCTTTTGCCACCCCAACGATAGTGTGGCGGCATGGTCACGACACCTGGAGTGCGCCCCCGGACAGGGCAAACCGAAGAAAAGGGATTCTGGGTCAGGGCTTGGCCTTTAGCTGCTCCCGCAACATGGCCAGTACCGGCTCTACCGATGGACGCACTCCCCGCCACAGGGCAAACGCCTCCGCCGCCTGACCAACCAGCATTCCCAGGCCGTCCGACACCTCAGCACCGTGGCCCACGGCCCAGTGCATAAACGGTGTCGGTTGAGCGCCGTATACCATGTCGTAGACGCGACAGCCTTCACCCAGTGCCCGCGGTGACAGCGGCGGCAGTTCACCAGACAGGCTCGCTGCGCTGGCGTTGATGATCAGGTCGAACCCCTCCGGCACCTCGTTCAGGCCACCAGCGGTAATGCGGCCATAACTGGCAAAGTCCTCTGCCAGTTGTTGCGCCTTGGACGCGGTGCGATTGGCGATATGCAATTGTGCGGGCCTCTCGTTCAGCAGCGGCAGCAAAGTACCGCGGGTAGCACCACCGGCACCCAGTACCAGCACTTTTTTGCCGGCAATAGCCCAGCCCAGATGATCGCGGATATCCGAGACCAGCCCCGGCCCATCGGTATTGTCGCCAAGGAAAGTTCCGTCCGGTTGTCGCGCCAGAGTGTTCACCGCACCCGCAGTGCGCGCGCGCTCGGTCAGTTCATCGGCGTATTCAAACGCATCCAGCTTGAACGGCGCGGTGACATTCAGCCCTCTCGCGCCACTGATAAAAAATTCATCCACCACCGCCTTGAAGCCATCCACTTCTGCGAACAGCTTGCCGTATTCCAGATCCTGATTGGTTTCTTTGGCAAAGGCTGTGTGAATTACTGGCGACATCGACTGCTTGATCGGGTTACCAATGACGGCGTACTTGTCCATGTTGTTTTACTTCTCTCAGCTTCCGTTTTTCAGTTGTTTTACGTTTTTAGCGCCTGCTTGATCTGGCTGGTTTCATTCACCCCGATCAAACCATCAATTTTCAGTTCGCCGTCAAAATCACACACCATATAGCGCGTAATCGCGCTGTAGATCTGCTTCGGCTTTTCACCGCTCGCATCCAGCAGCACCCAGTTGAGAGTAGCAAGACTGGTATTTTCGTTCAGCTCGATGACATCGGTAACCGCACCGACGATCTGGGTAACGCCCAGTTTCTGGTACAGGTTTAAAAGCTTTTTTACCCGGCCAATAAAGTACTCGCGGCTGAGCTGGGATTTTTTACCGTCGGAAAAATAGTAGTGGATTGGAAACCGATAAAAATCGGCGATCTGCTCCGCGTTGCGGGCTTCGAACAGGCGACGGTATTCGAGGAACAGTTTGTTGATATCTTCGAGACGGGCCTTGTGCATGGCTATTTCCTTCCAAGAACCAAATATTCCGTTAATTGCTACCGAGCTTGATGAGAAGGTGCCGATGCCGGGTGTCCCTTTGCGAGACCTTCTAAAACAGGGATGTTTTAGAAGAGCCCCCAGGGATGGGTTCACGGCGTGTCTCGCAAAGGGACACCCGGTAGCGGCACCGCCACGGAGCTAATTTACACCCACTCCCGGTGTGGCAAGAAATCCGTATAGAGCTTTTCTTCCGGGCTGCCCGCTTGCGGGTGCCAGTTGTAGCGCCAGCGCACTTCCGATGGCAGGGACATCAGAATGGATTCTGTGCGGCCGCCGCTTTGCAGGCCGAACAGGGTGCCGCGGTCGAACACCAGATTGAATTCCACATAGCGACCGCGGCGGTACAGTTGGAAGTCCCTCTCGCGCTCACCGTATTCGGTGTCCTTGCGCTTTATCAGAATCGGCAGATAGGCATCCACATAGGAATCGCCAACCGCCTGCATAAACGCGAAGGCATTATCAAAACCACCTTCGCTAAAATCGTCAAAAAAGAGTCCGCCCACACCGCGCGACTCGTCGCGGTGTTTCAGATAAAAGTATTCATCGCACCATTTTTTAAAGCGCGGATAAATATCTTCGCCAAACGGTGCGCAGGCGTCTTTGGCGGTCTGGTGCCAGTGCACCACATCTTCCTCAAAGCCGTAATAGGGGGTCAGATCGTAACCGCCGCCGAACCACCACACCGGCTCCGCACCCTCTTTTTCGGCAACAAAAAAGCGCACGTTGGCGTGGCTTGTGGGTGCGTAGGGATTTTTCGGATGAATCACCAGGCTGACACCCATGGCCTGGAAAGAGCGGCCTGCCAGCTCCGGGCGCGCGGCGGTTGCCGAGGGGGGCAGTTTATCGCCGAACACGTGAGAGAAATTCACTCCGCCCTTTTCGATCACATTGCCATTTTCCAGCACCCGGGTGCGGCCACCGCCGCCGCCGTCTCTTTCCCAGGCATCCTCCAAGAACTCACGGCCGTCCATGGCCACCAGTTCCGCGCAGATGCGATCCTGCAATCCCAGCAGATACTCTTTGACGGCCTGGATATCGATAGTACTCATAAACTTCTCACACAATGGGTTCGCGGACTGACAGCTCGCCCCGGGCTAGCCGGCGCGCACGATACGGCCACTGGCGGCGTCCCGTATTTCGCTGGGTGAGGCACGACCGCCGGTGCTACCGCCGCCGACAAAGTCCAGGTCGTTGCCAAAGTAGCGCAGCACCTGGAATTTGTGGCGCGCCGGCTGGCACCCGGCAGGGTTGGCGGAGGTCGACACAATGGGACCGCCAAAGGCGCGGGACAACGCCGCGGTAAAACGGTGGCTGGTGTGGCGCAGGGCGACACTGTGATGAATCCCGGTGACCCAGGGTGGTACCTGGTCAAAGTGTGGGACCAGCCAGGTGACCGGGCCCGGCCAGGTGGCATCGATACGCGCGCGCTGATCCCCGGACAGGTTGTGCAACAGGCCGGAAAAATGGTCCACATCACCGGACACCAGAATCAACCCCTTTTCCAATGGCCGGTTTTTCAGGCCAACAAGGCGCGCCACCGCTTCCGGATTGTTCGGGTCACAGGCGAGCCCCCACACCGACTCGGTGGGGTGTGCGATCACACCGCCGGCGGCAAGGATGCGCGCGGCACTGGCCAGGGAAAAGCCGGCGTGAGGCAGGTGGGGACTGTATGGGTTCTCTTCACCCAGGGCGACGGGTTTGGCTTTTTCTGACAAGACTGGGACTCTTTCGGGTCGTGCTGCGGAATTGCGTGGCAATTTATCGGATAGTACCAGCCTAGACAACTAACGCACTGGAGCGCGGCCGGTCAACGGCAACCGCCCGCGCCAGTCAGCCAGCTTATCTCAGCCCTGATAGGTTACACGGTAGATAACGCCGGCCTTGTCGTCGGACACCAGCAGGGCCCCATCGGGCATCACCAAGACATCCACCGGGCGCCCCCAGGCTTCTTCACCCTGCAGCCAGCCATCGATGAACGGCTTATAGGAAGTGGCATTACCGTTTTCATCCAGGGTCACCATGGTCACCCGATAGCCAATTTTCTTGCTGCGGTTCCAGGAGCCGTGCTCGGCGATCAGCACCTGGTTTTTATACTCCGCTGGAAACTGGTCACCGGTGTAAAACTTCACACCCAAAGGTGCCACGTGCGGGCCCAGTTCCTGTACCGGTGGAACGTAGGCACTGCACTGTTTGCCCTCGCCAAACTCCGGGTCGAGCACGTCTTTGCCGTGGCAGTAGGGATAGCCGAAGTGTTTGCCCGCAACCGGTGCGGTATTCAGCTCACAGGGTGGGGTGTCGTCTCCCAGCATGTCGCGGCCGTTGTCGGTAAACCACAGGTGCTTGGTCTCGGGGTGCCAGGTAAAGCCCACGGTGTTGCGCACGCCCTCGGCCCAGGTTTCGGTTTTCACTACCTTGTCACCCTCGATCTTGAGGCGCTGGATATTCGCATAATCCTTTTCTTCGCAGATATTGCAGGGCGCACCGATAGGCACATACAACCAGCCGTCAGGGCCGAATGCGATGTACTTCCAACCGTGATGTTTGTCGGGAAACTGATTGGTGATGGTGACCGGCTTGGGCGGGTTGTCGAGACGGGACTCGATATCGTCAAGGCGCAGGATGCTGGTGACCGCGCTCACGTAGAGGTCGCCATCCTTGAAGGCCACGCCGGTGGGCAACTTGAGCCCTTCGGCGATGACTTTCACCTCATCCGCTTTGTGATCCCCGTCGTTGTCTACGATCGCGTAGACTTTACCGGCGCGACGGGAGCCCACAAACAGCGTGCCTTTTTCTCCGCGGGCCATATGCCGCGCGTTGGGTACATCCTCCGCATAAACCTCGATCTTGAAGCCTTCGGGAAGACTGAGTTTTTCCAGCGGCACTTCTGCGGCCAGCGCGCCAGGGGAACCACCCATTGCCAGAACCGCCGCCATTGGCGCGAGGGTGCTTTGCAGGGGGGAGAAGCGGGAGAGGAATCGGAACAGATCCATCGGGGGTCACTCCATGGGATTTTCGATCAAATTTCAGGAGTGACCGTAACGGCTTTTTTGTTATTCCACCAGTCCGGCCAGGGTTTTGGCGCCGCTACCGGTAAGCTGATAACCGCCGGGTAGCTGTTCCACCAAGCCCTCCAGTTCCAGGTGCAACAGGGTCGCCATCAAATCACCGGTATCACCTCCGGTGTCACGAGCCAGCTGCTCGATACTGCGGGGGTCGCCCCCCAGTGCAGCAATAATGTCGCGCTGCTGCGGTGACAACTGGTCTGCCGGAGATGCCAACCCATCGAACAGCGATTGCTGTTCCACCATACCCGACAGCAGTCCCCCCAGTTGCGCAACGATATCTGCGCTGGTTTCCACCAGGTGTGCGCCGTGCTTGATCATATGATGGCAGCCCCGGGCCATGGGGTTGTGAATGGAGCCGGGAATCGCGAACACCTCGCGATTTTGCTCCAGTGCCAGGCGCGCGGTAATCAGTGAGCCGGAGCGCACCGCCGCCTCCACCAGCAGGGTACCGAGACTCAGCCCGGCAATGATGCGGTTGCGCCGGGGGAAGTTAGCGGCCTCCGGGGCCGTCGCCAGGGGCATTTCACTCACTATAGCCCCGCCACTGGCCACAATCTGCTCGGCCAGTACCGCATTGCGCACCGGGTAGATGCGGTCCACACCGGTGCCAAGCACCGCGACGGTTTTACCCTCGCCGCGCAGGGCCCCCTTGTGGGCCGAGGCATCAACACCCAGCGCCAGCCCGGAAGTGATGGCAAAGCCCGCCGCAGCGAGGTCGGCGGAAAAGGCTTCCGCGTTGTCGAGCCCGGCGCGGCTGGCGCGGCGTGCGCCCACCACCGCGATCTGAGGCAGCGACAGTGCCGCGGGGTCGCCAGCCACATACAGTAACGGTGGCGGCCGATGGATTTCACGCAGCAGCGATGGGTAGCCGTCGTCTTCGCAATGCAGCTGAAAGATACGGGCTTCCGCACAGCGCTCTCGCTCGGCAAGGGCCCACTGGCCGAGTTCGCTATCCAGCGCAAGGCGCTGGAGTTCTGCCAGTTGTGCCTGAGCACGTGGCGACAATTTGCGGGGGAGTTGTTGCGGGGATTGCTGGAGTGCGGCTTCGGCAGAGCCAAATCGCTCCACCAGCTGCCAGTAGAGGCCGGGGCCTATACCCTCAAGACGAAGGAGTGCGAGAGTCGCGGTCAACGCATCCATGCGTATTCCTTATTTAATCGTGTTCGGCGCCAGGTGGGGATCGCCGAAAAGCGCAGCGGGTGGCTGGTGGTGGCCGCCCGCGCGGTAGCTCTTCAGTGATTCCTACGGGTTGCGCACCAGGTCCATCACCGCCAGCGGTTTGTCCGCTTCCAGTACCAGGCCCAGACTCATTTTCTCAAAGCTGCGGAATACCATCAGTACGCCGGCGCGCTCGTCCGGCAGCTTGACGTTCTGACGGGCGATCTGGTCGCGCACGGTGGCGCCGCGTTTGTAGATCGCCAGCACATGACCCGGCTGCAGGCCTTCCCGCAGGCCGCGGTTGATGGCCACCACGTCGTATTTGGCAACCTGGGTGACCCCCTCTTCCACACCGAGGATGACGCCATCCACCGGAACAGACGGCGCACCCGGCTGGAACAGCGCGGCAATAGCGCGCTCCTCAACCGGCAACAGGCGGTCCTGCAGGCGGATGTCGCGGCTGGTGCGGGTCACATCCAGGGTGGCGACGGCAAATTCGCTGTTGGCATTGTCCGCATCCAGCTGACGCAGGTCCACAGAGCCCACGTCCAGGGCCTGCTGGCCGAGCTCTTCCCCGGTAAAGGGATCGGCGTAGACCGGACCGGGACGGTAGATACCATAGGAGGCGAGGGGCTCGCGGAAATCGCCGCGGGCGTAAATCTTCTCACCGGCACCCATCAGGATGCGCTGATCCTGGCCGGAAATTACGTAAGGTACGCCCTGGAAAGCACCCGGACCCACAATGCGGGTACGAGACAGGAAGGCGTTGATCGCATCCAGGGGAATCGCCGGGATGGCGGTACCGATAGGCTCGCGGCGTACGGACGGACCGAGGCGGTTGTTGCTCGCCGGGCTCAGCTTGTAGGCAGTAGGCGCGCGATCCAGCTGCAGGCGCGGCTGGCCGTCGACATATACGAGGTTCAGGCGGTCACCGGGATAAATAAGGTGGGGGTTCTCTACCTGGGGGTTCACCTGCCAGATCTCTGGCCAGTACCAGGGCTGGGAGAGAAAGGTACCGGAGATGTCCCAGAGGGTGTCACCCTTCTGTACGACATAGGTGTCCGGGTGGTCAGGCTTGAGGCGCGCGTCTTGCGCCTGCAGGCCAAAGGTCGCCAACAGGGTTGCGGCGGCGGCCAGGATTATTTTTTTCATGGAAGCATTCCTATGCTTTTTTTGTCGCGAGCGCTGGGGCCTTACTGTCTGCTAAAGAATCTGCTGAATCTTTATACGGCTATCACTGCGGGTTTATATCGCTATAATCTCACAGCGCTGAACCGGTGGCGGCTGATGTCGCCGGGGCGGGAAGCAATAGAACGCCAGCTGGCTTGTCGGCCAGTGTGCGGATACAGCCCCCCAATTCAGCAAATTTCAAGCGCGATCATTATGTTATCAGCGCAAGTTCCACTAAGACTAGAAGTTTGTCACAGGTGTTATGGCCAAACTGGAAATCCTAGAATTCCCCGATCCCCGTCTGCGCAAGGTGGCGGAACCCGTTGCTGAGGTGACGGATGAGCACCGTACGTTGATCGACGATATGTTCGAGACGATGTATGAGGCGCCAGGCGTGGGCCTGGCGGCGACACAGGTCAATGTGCATGAGCGCATTGTGGTGATTGATGTGTCGGAGGATCAGAGTGAGCCGCTGGTACTGATCAACCCGGAGGTTGAGGTGCTGGACCCAGAGATTCACAAGTACGATGAGGGTTGCCTGTCGGTACCTGGTTTCTACGAGACGGTGCAGCGTCCGCGCAAGATCCGCCTGAAGGCGCTGGATCGCAATGGCGAAACCTATGCGCTGGAGGCTGAGGGGCTGCTGGCAGTGTGCATCCAGCACGAGATCGACCATCTCGATGGCAAACTGTTTGTGGATTACATCTCGCCGCTCAAGCGCAACCGTATTCGTTCCAAGCTTGAGAAGGCACATCGCCAGAGAGCTTGATCCCCTAGGCCGGCGCCTTGAAGCCGGTCTTTGGGCGGCAGGGCACTGGGAAGTTGCTTTCAGAACCGCTGTGTATACATCCTTGTACGCTGCGGCGGCGACGTCCCTGTCGCCGACGCTTCTGAAAGCAACTCCCCGGCACCCAGCCTTCGCATCCTAGTTTTAAGCTTCGTCGTCGAGCCCACACCTTCTTTTCTGAAAGCATTTTCCATGAGCCTGAATATCATTTTTGCCGGCACCCCCGACTTTGCTGCCGTACACCTGCAAACCCTGCTCGACAGTGAACACAATGTGATCGCGGTCTACAGCCAGCCCGACCGTCCCGCGGGGCGCGGCAAGAAGCTGCTGGCGAGCCCGGTGAAACAGCTGGCGCTGGAGCACGATATTCCGGTGTATCAGCCGCTGTCCCTGCGGGATGAAGAGGCGCAGAAGGAGCTGGCGGCGCTGAATGCGGATCTGATGGTGGTGGTGGCCTACGGGCTGATCCTGCCACAGGTGGTACTGGATACGCCGCGTCTGGGGTGTGTGAATGTTCACGCCTCGCTGTTGCCGCGCTGGCGCGGGGCGGCGCCGATTCAACGGGCGGTGGAAGCCGGGGATGCCGAAAGTGGCGTGGCGATTATGCAGATGGAGGCGGGGCTGGATACCGGGCCGGTGTTGGTAGAAGCCCGTACAGCCATAACGGCAAGTGAGACCGGTGGCAGCCTGCACGACAAGCTGGCAGGCCTCGGTGGGCCGGCACTGCTGGAGGCTTTGCAGTTGCTGGAGAGCGGCACGGCGCAGCCGCAGGTTCAGGACGATGCACTGGCAAATTATGCGGGCAAGATATCCAAAGAAGAGGCGCGTCTGGACTGGGCGCGGCCAGCAGCGGAACTGGAGCGGCTGATTCGAGCGTTCAATCCATTTCCGGTGTGCTGGACGGAATATCTCGATGGCAAGGGTAAGCCCCAGCGCTTGCGGGTTTATTCCGCAGAGCTGGAACAGGGCTGTCATACCGATGTACCGGGCACGATTCTGAGTGCGGACGATGAAGGTATTCTTGTGGCCTGCGGGCGCGAGGCGTTGCGTCTGACGCAACTACAATTGCCGGGCAAGAAGGCGCTGCCGGTGGCGGAGATTCTGAAAGGCTACCGCGAGCTGTTCGCCGCGGGCATCACACTGAGTCCCGAAAACAAGGGTACCTTTAATGAATGATCCGAGAGCACTGGCGGCGCGGGTAATCGCACGACTTTATCAGGACCGCGGCTCACTGCAGCGGCTGCTGCCGTGGGCGGAAAAGCAAGTGGACGACCCGGAAGGCAACGGCAAGAACCGCTCGCTGCTGCGCGAACTCTGCTACGGCACCGCGCGCTTCGCGCCGCGACTGGAGCTGATCCTCGGCAAACTGTCGAAAAAACCTATTAAAGATGAAGAACTGGCCGCACTGATGCTGGTAGGTCTGTACCAGTTGGAATACACGCGCATCCCCGACCACGCCGCCATCGGCGCCACCGTCGAGGCCGCACGGGCCCTCAAACTCGGCCACGCCTGTGGGGTCGTCAACGGCGTGTTGCGCAATGCCCTGCGCAATAAGGAAACACTGACGCGCAAACTCTCCGGCAACCCCCAGTTCAGCTCCGCCCACCCCGAGTGGCTGCAGCAGGCCATCAAAGCCGCCTGGGGCAGTGAGGCGCGCACCGTATTCACCGCCAACAACGAAAACCCGCCCATGACCCTGCGGGTGAATCTCTCCAAAAACACCCGCGACGAATACCTGGCGCAGCTAAAAGACGCCGGCATCCCCGCCCAGCCATGCGAATACTCCGCCGCCGGACTTGTGCTGGAAAACCCCGTCGCCGTCAGCCGCCTGCCCGGCTTTGAAGACGGCCTGGTCAGCGTCCAGGACCAGTCTGCGCAACTGGCCGGCACCCTGCTCGACCCGCAGCCCAACGAAAAAATCCTCGACGCCTGCGCCGCCCCCGGCGGCAAAACCTGCCACCTGCTCGAGATTCAACCGGAGCTCGACCTGAGCGCGCTGGACATCGAAGAAGACCGCCTCGACCGCGTCATCGAAAACCTCGAACGCCTCGGTGTTGGCGCCCAGATCATCTGTGCAGACGCCGCCGAACCCGAACACTGGTGGGACGGCGAACAATTCGACCGCATCCTCCTCGACGCCCCCTGCTCCGCCACCGGCGTCATTCGCCGTAACCCCGATATCAAGCTCCTGCGCCGCGCCGAAGACATCCCCGAGCTGGCCGCGCTTCAGGGCAAAATCCTGCGTGCAATGTGGCGCCTGTTAAAACCCGGCGGCACCCTCCTCTACGCCACCTGTTCCATACTCCCCGAGGAAAACAGCGCTCAAGTGGCGCGCTTCATTGCGGAGACACCGGATGCGAGGGACAATACGCCGCAATTGCTGAATGAGCAGCCTTGGGGGCTGCCGCAGGATGCGGGTATGCAGTTGCTGCCGGGAATCCATGCGGGTGATGGGTTTTATTACGCGAAGCTCGAAAAGGCACAGGATGCGTAATTCTTTGGCGGATGCGCTTTCGCTTATCCACCCTACAGAATGGTTCGTCCGCACTAACGAAGCACAATAGTAAAAATTGAAGGACGGGTGCCGGGTGCGGGTTTTCAGGATCGTCGCAAACAGGATGTTTGCGCCGAAGCGCCCAGGGATGGGTTCACAGCGGTCCTGAAAACCCGTACCCGGTGCCCGGCCGCCACCGCGCTCGCAAAAGAACATTTTGCCGAGCGTGGCACAAAGGCCAGAAACCACGGGCCCAATCGCATTTTATGAAAATCATCATTCTCGGCGCCGGCCAGGTCGGTGGATCACTGGCAGAAAGCCTCGCCTCGGAACGCAACGACATTGTTCTGGTAGACAGCGACGAGAAAACCCTGCGCGAGCTCCGCGACAAAATCGACATCGGCGTCGTCCAGGGGCACGCCTCCCACCCGGACATCCTGCAGGAAGCCGGCATCGAAGACGCCGACATCTTGGTAGCCGTCACCAACAACGACGAAACCAACATGGCCGCCTGTCAGATCGCCCACTCCCTGTTCCGGGTCACCACCAAAATTGCCCGCGTACGCGCCTCCGCGTATCTGCAGTATCCGGAACTCTTCTCCACCGAATCGATCCCCATCGACGTGCTTATCAGCCCCGAGCAGATCGTGTCCGAATACATCTCCCGACTGATCGAACATCCCGGTGCCCTGCAGGTTCTCGACTTCGCCGACGGTCGGGTCCAGCTCGTCGCCGTGCGCGCCGTCCAGGGCGGACCACTGGTAGGCCATCAGCTGCGCTACCTGCGCGAACATATGCCCAAGGTAGACACCCGCGTCGCTGCCATCTATCGCCGCAACAGCCCCATCATTCCCCAGGGCTCCACCGTCATCGAAGCCGGCGACGAAGTCTTCTTTATCGCCGCCAAGCAGGACATCCGCGCGGTCATGAGCGAACTGCGCCGGCTGGAACAGGGCTACAAGCGCATCACCATCGCCGGCGGCGGCAATATCGGGTTGCGTCTCGCTACCAAACTGGAAAATCGCTACTCGGTAAAAGTCATCGAGCAGGATCACGACCGCTGTATCTTTCTTTCGGAAGAGCTCAGCAACAGCATCGTCCTCCACGGCAGTGCCTCCGACCAGGACCTGCTGCTGGAAGAGAACATTGAAGACACCGACGTGTTCCTCGCGCTGACCAACGATGACGAAGCCAACATCATGTCGTCATTGCTGGCCAAACGCCTTGGCACCCGCAAAGTGATGGCATTGATCAACAATCGCGCCTACGTCGATCTGGTACAGGGCGGCGAGATTGATATTGCCATTTCACCCCAACAGAACACCCTTGGCAGCCTGCTCACCCACGTGCGTCGTGGCGACATGGTGAATGTGCACTCCCTGCGCCGCGGCGCCGCCGAAGCCATTGAAGTCATCGCCCACGGGGACAATCGCACCTCCAAAGTGGTGGGAAGAAAAATAGAGGATATCGACCTGCCGGAAGGCGCCAGTATTGGTGCCATCGTGCGCGAACGGGATGGCGAGAGCCAGGTACTGATCGCGCACGACAATATTGTCGTAGAGTCGGACGATCACGTGATCGTGTTCCTTGTCGACCGTCGCCATACCCGCCACGTGGAGCAACTGTTCCAGGTCGGCTTCAGTTTCTTCTGACGGCAGGAATCGAGTTAATGCGATTAGCGGTCATAGCGCGGGTCTTCGGTATTCTGCTGACGGTATTCAGCCTGACGCTGCTGCCGCCCATCGGCGTATCTCTGTGGTATGAGGACGGCACCCATATCGCCTTCACCATCGCCTTTGCCATTACCCTGCTGACTGGCCTGCTGATGTGGTTGCCGGTACACGACCTAAAGCAGGACCTCCGCACCCGCGACGGGTTCGTAGTGACCTCGCTGTTCTGGCTTATCCTGGGCAGTTTTGGTGCCCTGCCCCTGATTATCAGCCCGGAGCCGGATCTCAACGTGGTGGATTCCATTTTTGAATCCATCTCCGGGCTTACCACTACCGGGGCCACCACCATTGTCGGCCTCGACACCCTGCCACCAGCCATTCTCTATTACCGGCAGCAGCTGCAGTGGTTCGGTGGTATCGGCGTGATTGTAATTGCCTTGGCCATTCTGCCGATGCTCGGTATCGGGGGCATGCAGCTGTACAAGGCAGAAATGCCTGGGCCCGTGAAGGACACCAAGCTGACCCCGCGCATTGCGGAAACCGCGCGGGCGCTGTTTGTGATTTATATCGCGCTCACGGTGCTGTGCGGTATTGGCTACTGGTGGGCGGGAATGACCGTATTCGACGCCATTGGCCACGCGTTTTCCACCGTCGCCAACGGCGGCTTCTCTACCCACGACGCGAGCATGGGGTTTTACGCCCACAATAACGCCATCATGGCGATCGCCATCATTTTTATGCTCACCGCCGCGATCAACTTCGGATTGCACTTCTACGCACTTGGCAATCGTACGGTGAAGCACTACTGGAAGGATTCCGAGTTTCGCTTCTACATTCTCGTTACCGCCGGGGCCTGTGCAATCATCGTAAGCTACCTCTACATGTCCGGCACATTTGATATGCGTGGCAGCTTCCTGCACGGTGTATTCCAGGTGGTTTCCATCAGTACTACCGCGGGGTTCGGTTCCGAGACCTTCGCGATCTGGCCCGCGTTTTTGCCCTATATTTTGCTATTACTCGGCATTATGGGCGCCTGTGCCGGTTCCACTTCCGGGGGCATCAAGGCGGTGCGGGTAATGCTGATCGTAAAATCGGGTATGCGCGAACTCAATCGTCTGGTCCACCCCAATGCCGTAGTGCCGATCAAGGTGAACCGGAAAATTGTGCCGCCGCGGGTAACGGATGCGGTGTGGGGATTTTTTGCGATTTATATTCTGTCGTTTTTTATCCTGACCATATTGGTCATGGCAACCGGCGAAAATTTTGTCACCTCATTTTCTACAGTTGCGTCCTGCCTGAGTAATATCGGCCCGGCACTGGGGGATGCGGCGTCTCACTATGGTGAAGTCAATGGTGTGGCCAAGTGCTTATTGATTCTGGCAATGCTGATGGGGCGACTGGAAATTTTCACGCTGCTGGTTTTACTCACACCCGCATTCTGGCGGCATTGATACCACCACAGTATTTTTCGGTATTTTTATTCAAAGGTATCGGCGCGCCCGCGAACAATATCCCAGTAACGCGGAGTAAATTTCATCAACACCCAGATTTCCAGAATACAGCCGATCACCGTCAGCGCTTCCATGGTGCTATCAAAAATATTTTCCGCTGCGGATGACTCATCAAACCGCTCTATCGCAACCTGATCGGCGAAACCCATTCCCAGTATTAAAAACGCAATCAGCATAGCGCTGCGCGACAGCCACCCTGGTTTCGCATAAAAGTTTTTTTTCAGCCACCACAACAGTACGGGAAATGCACTTAGCTGAATCGTAAAACGCGTGATGACGAGCACAGTGTAAGTACTGCTGATGGCACCCAAATGCCACAACAGCGGTATCAAACACAGGATATACAGGCGGTCCGCTACGGGGTCGAGATAGGATCCGAACCGGGATTGAAGCCCAAATTTCTGTGCCACCCACCCGTCCAGCAAATCACTTAACGCGCCCACGCAGAAAACCACCAGTGCGGCTAAATGCTGATGAGTAAGCGATAGCCAGAAAATTACCGGAATAAGTGCAATACGCAGTAGTGACAGGGCATTGGGCAGGTAGCGCAATGGGCTCTTCACTCTGAATTCAGAGTCCGGGATGTGTGTGTGCTTGGTTCGTCGCATACTGGCTCGCAATGTGCACCCGGGGCTTAAGAGCAGGCGCACTTATGAGCTTAATAGAAAATTCCCGGGTATGCGGGAATGCGAAACTACCCGCCATACGGTTATTTCGCGTGGAGAACTAGCTTGCTTCGCTATCCTTCCCCTGATGAATGGCAGCAATGTCATCAAATTTCTGCAGAAGCAAAACTTTTATATCCTCCGGCCAAGGGGAAATAGCCTTTTCATATCCGATGCGGCTATTGCGGTACATGGCGCGCGCGGCCTCTTCAAATCCCGGTGCATCGGCGAAAACAGACAGCAGGCTGTACAACTGATTCTGTTTCATGCTGATACGTTCTTCTGCGGTGGCGTTTTTCATTGCGGCATCCACAAGGCGGCGCAGTGTTACCGAAGCACCACCGCGCTGCGTTGCCAGCCATTCCCAGTGGCGTGGCAGCAGTGTGACCTCTTTTGATTTCACCCCGAGCTTGGGTCGCCCGCGCTTTCCCCGGGCAGAGTCTGAGTGCCCGTGCAGGCGCGCGAGCACCGTATCGGGATCGCCATGCCATTCGATCTCAATGCGCTTGCAGGATTCTATCTCCAGCACGATCGGCTCTATCCCATCACCACGAGCCATGGTTTCGCGAACAATGGTCTCCAGCGGGCCTTGCGCTATCAGCGACTGCTCATAAATCGCCACATACTCATTTGTCATGATATTCAACTTTATTATTACCCAGGTAAAATATTATTACCCTGAATTTAATTTCAGTCAATTTTACCGGGGTAAAATTATCGCTTATACCTGATCCTCCCTGACCGGATCGGCCATCAGTGGGATGTGAGTGCGCTGGGAGATCTGACAGGGAGGGCCCTCCAGTGCCGCTGGGACCTGGAGGCTAGAAATGATTTACATCCGGGTGAAATTATCGGGGGGGATTTTGCAACAGAGCGGGCGGCGGAGTGGCCTATTTCTTCTTATATAATCCCGTTCGGCCTTCCGGTCCCTTGCGAAATCGCTTGTACTCCCATTGGTACTGTTCAGGCGCTTCCGCGATACAGGCTTCCACCCCGCGATTAAGGGCGGCGAGGGAGACCTTGGTTTCTTCGCTGTAAATCGCTTTTTCTACGGGTAAAAATACCAACTCGAACCCCCGCTCCAGACGCTTGGCGAAGCCAAATACCACTTTGCAGCCGGTGCGCTGAATCAGGTTGTAGGCGAGAGTCATGGTCAGTGTGGGATGCCCGAAAAAGGGCGCAAATTCACCGCCAGACAGCTCCGGCTCCTGATCGGGAAGTACGCCAACTATTCCGCCCGCCTTGAGCGCCTTTAACAGGGCGCGCACGCCGCGTACATTGGTGGGAACCAGGTTAGCACCAGTTTTCTCACGACCTGCGCGAATCAGCGGATCCAGTGCCTGAATTTTTGGAGGGGCATACAGGCTGGTGGTGGGACCCACCGTGGCAAGGAATTGGCCGAAGATTTCCCAGTTGCCGATGTGCGGGGCCAATACCAGAACACCGCGGCCCTCATCGACTCCCTCGGTCAGCAGCTGCTGGTTGCGCACCCGCTCGATATTGTCCTCGGCCTGACTCCAGGGCTTGCGCCACAGGCTCGCCACCTCAAACCCGGTTTGCGCCGTGCCAATGACACTCTGCCGGGCAAGCTGGTCTCGCGTCTCCTGCGGCATTTCCGGGTAACAGTGTTGCAGGTTAATGCGGCTGATCCGCAGGCTGTTGCCCCTGGTCACCGCGGCGCAATAACCCACCACACTACCCAGGCGGCGCGACCAGCGCAGAGGGAGTAGCCCGATCAACTTCAATGCACCTGCGGCCATTTGCCCTTTGATATCCAACGGTTACATACCTCTCACTGCAGCGACACTCCGCCGTGTTTCATCTTTTTATGGGGAATAGCCCCATTGTGGCCATCAAATCCCCTGCGCGCTGTTTAGTGCGCAACCACCTGCCGCTATAATTGCGCCCCTTGTCTATCCCTCCCAGCTGAAACCGGAGATTGTGGTGTCCGAGCAACAAACCAGCAGTTCTGCCCCGGCGCAGGACCTGAGCACCTTCCAGGGACTGATTTTTACCCTGCAGGAATACTGGGCGCGCCAAGGGTGCGTCATTCTACAGCCTCTGGATATGGAAGTGGGCGCTGGCACCTTCCACCCCGCCACCTTCCTGCGCGCCATCGGCCCGGAAACCTGGAATGCGGCTTACGTACAGCCGTGCCGCCGCCCTACCGATGGCCGCTACGGTGAAAATCCCAACCGCCTGCAGCACTACTATCAGTATCAGGTGGTAATGAAGCCCTCCCCGGCAAATATCCAGGATCTGTACCTGGACAGCCTGCGTGCCCTGGGCATTGATCCGGCAGTACACGATATCCGCTTCGTGGAAGACAACTGGGAATCCCCCACCCTGGGTGCCTGGGGTCTCGGTTGGGAGGTGTGGCTAAACGGCATGGAAGTGACCCAGTTCACTTACTTCCAGCAGGTGGGCGGTCTTGAGTGCTACCCGGTTACCGGCGAGATCACCTACGGTATCGAGCGTATCGCCATGTACCTGCAGGATGTGGAATCCATCTACGACCTGGTGTGGACCCGCAACGCCGACGGCACCCCGGTGACCTATGGCGATGTGTTCCACCAGAACGAAGTGGAAATGTCCCACTACAACTTTGAACACGCGGATGTGGAATTCCTGTTTAACACCTTCGATCACTGTGAGCGCGAGAGCCAGCGCCTGATCGAGCTGGGTCTGCCGCTGCCCGCCTACGAGCAGGTGATGAAAGCGTCCCACGCATTCAACCTGCTGGATGCCCGCCACGCGATTTCCGTTACCGAGCGCCAGCGCTTTATCTTGCGCGTGCGCACCCTCGCTCGCGCCGTGGCGCAGGCCTATTTTGATGCGCGCCACGCCCTCGGTTTCCCACTGGCCACCGAGCAGGCCCGCAACGATGTAATCGCTCAACTCGATGCGCAGAAGGAGAAGAAGTAATGGCTCAGGATTTTCTGGTTGAGCTGGGCACCGAAGAGCTGCCCCCGAAAGCGCTGAACAAATTGATGCAAGCTTTTGCCGAAGGTATCGAGCAGGGTTTGAAAGACGCCGAGCTGGAATACGGTGCCGTCAACGCCTATGCCAGCCCGCGCCGCCTTGCGGTTGCCGTGAGCGATCTCGCCGAGCAGCAGCAAGACAAGCAGATTGAAAAACACGGCCCCGCCGTGGCTGCGGCGTTTGATAAAGACGGTAACCCCACCAAGGCGGCGCAGGGCTTTGCCCGCGGCGCCGGTGTCAGTGTCGACGAATTGGCGCGGGTGCAGACCGACAAGGGCGAGCGTCTGGCGTTTATCAGCGAACAGAAAGGTGAAGCCACCCAGAAACTGCTGGGCGGTATCGTTAGCAAATCGCTCGCTCAATTGCCGATCCCCAAGCGCATGCGCTGGGGTGCGCGCAAAGAAGAATTCGTGCGTCCGGTGCACTGGCTGGTCATGCTGTTCGGTAACGAAACCTTGGACGCGGAAGTGCTTGGCCTGAAAGCCGGCAACAGCACCCGCGGCCACCGCTTCCACTGCAACCGCGAACTCTCTGTTGCATCGGCGAAAGACTATGTGCAGCTGCTGCGCGATCCGGGCTTTGTGGTGGTGGATTTTGCCGAGCGCCGGGAAATGATTCGCGAGCAGGTGCAGGCGGAAGCCAACAATGTAAACGGTGAAGCGGTTATCGATGACGACCTGCTCAACGAAGTCACCGCACTAGTGGAATGGCCGGTGGCGCTGACCGGACGCTTTGAAAAGCGTTTCCTGGATGTACCCGCAGAAGCACTGATCTCTTCCATGAAAGAGCATCAGAAATATTTCCACGTGATCGACGAAGAAGGCAAGCTACTGCCGTTTTTTATTACCGTTTCCAATATTGAAAGTACCGATGCCAAGCAGGTGATCGAAGGCAACGAGCGAGTGATCCGTCCGCGCTTATCAGATGCCGCTTTCTTCTTTGAGACCGATAAAAAAACCAGCCTCGAGGCGCGTCGGGAAAAACTCAAGTCCATCGTGTTCCAGCACAAGCTGGGCACCGTGTACGACAAGACCGAACGCCTGGCGAAACTGGCCGCCGCCATTGCGGAAAAAATCGGTGGCGACTCGGCACTGGCTCAGCGCGCCGCGCAACTGTGTAAATCGGACCTCGTTACCGAAATGGTATTCGAGTTCGCGGATATGCAGGGTATCGCCGGTTACTACTATGCGGAAAACGATGGCGAACCGTTAGATGTGGCCAAGGCCATGTACGAGCAGTACATGCCCAAGTTTGCCGGTGATGAATTACCGCAAACGGAAACCGGCACCATTGTCGCCCTGGCCGATCGTATCGACACCCTCGTCGGTATTTTCGGTATCGGCCAACCGCCCAGCGGTTCCCGCGACCCCTTCGCACTGCGTCGCGCCAGCCTGGGTGTACTGCGCCTGTTGGTGGAAAAGAATATCGATCTGGACCTGCGTGAACTGCTCACTCTGGCGCGCGATGGTTACCCGCGCACCGCGCTGGCGGAGCACGACAACGTCGTCGAGCAGACACTGGCGTATATGATCGAGCGCTTCCGCGCCCGTTACGAAGACGCCGGTATCAAGGCTGAAGTTTTCCTCGCCGTATCCGCGCGCAAACTCTCCCGTCCGCTGGATATTGATAACCGCGTCAACGCGGTGCACAACTTCAGCCAGCTACCGGAAGCGGAAGCGCTGGCCGCAGCCAACAAGCGGGTTTCCAATATTCTTGCGAAACTCGACGGCCCGGCACCGAGCGAAGTGGATCAGGCGCTATTGCAGGAAGATGCAGAAAAGGCTCTGTACCTGGCGATTCGCGATGCGGAAGAAGCGGTTGCACCGCTGTACGCGGAAGCGCGCTTCGACGAAGGCCTCGCAGGCCTGTCTGGACTGCGTGAGACCGTGGACAACTTCTTCGATGGCGTGATGGTAATGGCCGACGACGACGAGCTGCGCAACAACCGCCTGGCACTACTGGCGCAACTGCGCGCGCTGTTCCTTGAGGTTGCCGATATTTCCCAGCTGGCACCCGCCAAGTAAATCGCCGTCCACCCCGTAAGGGCCTGCAAGCAGGCCCTTACGGGTAGATTTCTCTACTACCAGCGTAAATTCCCATGGCCATAATCGTTCTCGACCGCGACGGTGTCATCAATCACCAGAGTGATGATCACGTGACCAGTGTCGACGAGTGGACCCCCATACCCGGGAGTATCGAGGCCATGGCAGAACTCAGCCAGGCCGGATATCAACTGGTGGTGGCGACGAATCAGGAAGGCCTTGCCCGGGGCATGTTCGATCTTGACGACCTGGAGGCCATGCACGCTAAGCTGCGCGCACTAGTAGAAGACGCCGGTGGTGAAGTGGCCGGCATTTTTTATTGCCCCCACAGTGACGACGATAATTGTCGCTGCCGCAAGCCAAAGACGGGCCTGCTGGATGCGATCGAAGCCGAATTTGATACCAGCCTGCACGACTGCTATTTCGTTGGCGATCAGGTCAGAGATTTACAGTGTGCGGTTACGAAAGGTTGCAAACCGGTACTGGTAAGAACGGGTTTTGGTGAGCAGACGCTGGCAACACTGATCGCACATCCCGACCCGCATCTGATAGAAACTCGGGTCATGCGAGATCTCGCCGAGTTTTCAGAATTTATTTTGCGCTAATTTTTTCGTCGCGTTATTCCCCCTTATATTCTTTCGTCGTGAATACGAAAAGTATGGCCACGTACAGTACCCTCAGATATCCGACGTTATTCCCGTGTCGGATGCAAACCTGACTGGATCTCCTGTACCAATTGTATTCCCCGTATTCGAATGATCCCGGTGACACTTTTGTGACCGCTCGCATACTGCGCTGCCCTTAACAGGAATGTGGCGCCACCCTATTGCTCGCTTAGATTGGTTTCCGTAGAAACCAACGAGAGGGACCTGGTGCCGCAGCGTTCAAGGAAGAAAATAACCAGGCGCGACACGCTCCACTCTCTACCTTTTCCTCTTATCTCACGGAAACGCCCGTACCAGCTCGCCACAAGTGAGCAAGGTCGGGCTTTGTATTTTACGGGGCACAATTTCTATGATTTCTTTTGGTCAATCTCAAGGCCGGTATTCCGCAGCCAAGAGCGCCGGTTTTCTGGGCGCCTTGATAGCAGGCTTGCTGTTTTCACTTCACGCTCAAGCAACTGATGACACCCAATCGCCGGTTCGCCAGGAAGTGTCAAAAAAAACCTACATCGTACAATTTACCGATAAACCACTGATCGCCTACGAGGGAACAATCCAGGGGCTCGCTGCCACCAAGCCACAGAACAATCGGAAAATTGATTTTTCCAGTGCCGCAGCAAAGCAGTACAAAAACTATTTACGTCAGCGAAAAAGTGAAGCGCTTTCCGCCATTGGTGGCGCACCCACACTGCACAACTACGAAGTCGCGTTTAATGGATTTGCTGCGCAGATGTCAGCAAAGCAGGCCGATCAGTTGCGCAACCGTAAGGATGTACTCGGTGTCTGGGAAGATCAGCTTATGAAACCCCAGACCAATTCAACCTATCAATATCTACGCCTCAACCACTTTCCCGGGCCCTGGTTACTCGGTGCTACAGGAGAGGATGTGGTGATCGGTGTAATTGATTCAGGGATTCACCCGGAGCACCCCAGCCTTGAAGATACGCGTACACCCAAGCGCGGGCATATGGGACGACCGATACTCTATGATGCGATTCCGGAATCCTTCACCGGGGAAGGTTGCGAGTTCGGAAACCTGGATTTCAATCCGAATGATCTACCCTTCGACTGCAACAATAAGCTGGTGAAGGCACAGG
The DNA here is from genome assembly GCF_045348205.1 of Microbulbifer sp. ARAS458-1. Taxonomy (NCBI): domain Bacteria; kingdom Pseudomonadati; phylum Pseudomonadota; class Gammaproteobacteria; order Cellvibrionales; family Microbulbiferaceae; genus Microbulbifer; species Microbulbifer sp. ARAS458-1. Next base: position 649,300 of record NZ_CP155838.1, read on the forward strand.
CCTTTTCTGAAGGTTTTCTTTCGGCAAATGTTCTGGCGGACTATGAATTTCTTTCCGCACGGGATGCGGATGGGCACGGTACTCATACCGCAACTACCGCCGCAGGTAATTACGGTGTTGAGGGAACACTAAATGGTAAAAGTACCGGTACTCTGAGCGGGGTTGCCCCTCGTGCGCGGGTTGCGGTGTACAAAGTCTGCTGGGACGCGCCCGACCCGGATGACAGTGGCTGTTTTTCTTCCGATTCCATGGCCGCCATCGATCAGGCGGTTGCCGATGGAGTAGATGTCATCAATTATTCCGTCGGTGGTGCCAGCACCCAGTTTACCGGCCCCGATGATATCGCCTTTCTGTTCGCTGCCGATGCCGGTGTTTTCGTGGCAACTTCCGCCGGTAATGCGGGCCCCGGAAGTGAAACTATTGGCACGCCCTCCGGCGTCCCCTGGATCACCTCCGTGGCGGCCAGTGAAGACAACGAAAGCTTCGGTACTGGTGTCGAAATAGACTCTCCCACAGCACTCGCCGGTATCTTTGAAGGGTTGCAGGGGTCGGGGCCGGTACAGCTCAGCGATAGCGGTACCATTTCCTCCTCGATCATCAACGCAGAGCCGCTGGAAGCCTGTGCCCCCCTCACTAACGCAGAGTCCATGGCGGGAAATATCGCTCTGGTGGTACGCGGCGGCTGCGCGTTCAGTGACAAGTACAACCAGGTCGCCGCTGCCGGTGCACGTGCCATTATCGTGTATAACGACGGCACTGCGTCGGACCGTATCGATCCCATCACCATGTCGGCCCCGGACACTACGATTCCTGGCATCATGATTCGCTACCCCGATGGCGCAGTGCTTGCTGCCGCGTCTTCACCCAGCGGAACTCTAAGCCCTGAAATTCAGGTTCCCCGGAACAATCGCATCGCCGGCTTCTCCTCCCGCGGTGCCAACGCGGGCGCGCCCGATATCATCAAACCAGACATTGCGGCACCGGGAGTGGGAATCATCGCGGGTATTTCGCCGGTGGGCTCCGGAGATATTTATGGCGCCCTCAGTGGTACCTCTATGGCAAGTCCGCATATAGCCGGTGTCATGGCGCTGCTCAAGCAGGCGCATCCGGAGTGGACCCCGGCAATGGCGCGCTCTGCCATGATGACCAGCGCACGTCAGAATTTGCGAAAGTCCTTTGGCGACGACGGTGCCGATCCCTTCGACTTGGGAGCGGGCATGGTGCAGCCGGCCAACGCGTTTTTCCCGGGCCTGGTATATGACGCTGGTTTTTACGATTACCTGGCATTTCTCTGCGGAGCTGAATTGCAGACCCCCATCGTGCCCGCAGGCGACTGCGATTATCTCGAGGCAAGTGGCTTTTCCACGGATTCTTCGGACCTTAACCTGCCTTCGATAGGAATCGCCGAACTGGTGGGCAGCCAGACGGTGACTCGCCGGGTAACCAGCGTGGAAAAAGGTGTGCGCTGGTATTGGGCGGAAGTCGATGCGCCAGTAGGTATCGACGTGGAAATCACACCGCGTATTCTGCGCTTGCGGGAAGGCGAGACTGCTACCTATCAGGTAACGTTTACCGCGACTGAGGAAGCTGCGCTTGGCGAATGGGCGTTTGGCGCCGTCAGCTGGTCACAGGGCTTCCGCAAGGTACGTAGCCCTATCGCCATTCGTCCGGTGCCCATTTCCACAGCCGCTGCGGTACGGGGTACGGGTAGTGAAGGTATCCTGTCGCTACCGCTCGCGTTTGGCTACTCCGGCACCTATAGCGCCGCAATGAATGGACTGGTCGAAGGTATCCCTGCGGATGGTGCGGTGGATGACGGTCTCGATGACCTGATCTTCTTCGAGGTCCCGGCTGGCACCAGTTTCAGCCGCTTCGCACTGTTTGATGAAGACGTTGGCGCGGGCGATGGTTCCGACGATCTGGATCTACAGGTACTCGGTCCCGCGTCGGCCGGGTGGCCGCTGGTGGGCTCCAGCGGTACGCCAACTTCCGCGGAACAGGTGGATATGCAGAATCCGGAACCCGGTCTCTACGCCGTGTTCGTTGTGGATTACGCATCAGCGCCAGGTCCGACGCCCTACACCCTGTTTAATTTCAACCTGCAGGGTGACAGTGGCAATACACTACTCGAAGCCCCTGCCACCGCCACCGTTGGCGGTACGGGCACCTTGCACCTCGAATGGATGGGACTCGGCAGCGACACCCGCGCACTCGGTCTTATAGCTCACCAGGATGGCAGTGGTGTCATAGCGACCACAGAGGTATCCATCAGTACGCGCTAAGGGGCTGTCTGAACACCACCTGGAAAAAAGCACCCGCCCGGCGCCGGAGAATGTAACGGTTGCCGGGCTTTTTTTTTGCCCAGGGGTTTCCGCCGTTTCGCTATGGTTAGTGGGTGTATCACGGCAGATTATTTATGCTTGTAATCTGCCCATCACAATCAAACAATGGCGCCCCCCAGACGAAGCGGAGTTATCCCGTGCAACAACTCATTCTCAACCCCCGCGCCGAGCGCCGATTAAAATTGGGCCACCTGTGGATCTACAGCAATGAAGTGGACACCAAGCGCAGTCCGCTCAAAGGAATCCAGCCGGGTAGTCAGTGTGAAATTCTAGAAAGCAACGGTAAAAGCCTGGGGTTTGCGCTGGTAAACCCGAATCAGCTCATTTGCGCAAGGCTGGTATCCCGCAAGGGACCATTTACTCCCAAGCAGTTGAAGCGTCGCCTCGAGAATGCCCTCGCACTGCGCGAGCGCTACTACTCTCACCCCAGCTACCGGTTGGTCTACGGAGATTCCGACGGCCTGCCCGGTCTGGTGGTCGACCGTTTTGGTGAATACCTGGTGGTCCAGGTCAGTAGCTGGGGAATGGAAACTCTGATTCAGGATATTGTCGAAGCGCTGACCACGCTGGTGAAGCCTGCCGGTATTTTGCTGCGCAATGACCACCAGGGGCGCAAGGTGGAAGAATTGCCGGATCTCTGTGAAGTGGCCTTCGGTGAAGTACCACAGATGGTGCCGTTCGAGGAAAACGGCGTGTCACTGCTGGCACCGGTTTACCAGGGGCAGAAAACCGGTTGGTTCTACGATCATCGGGACAACCGCGCGCGACTGAATCAGTGGGTCAAGGGGCAGCGGGTGTTAGATCTATTCTCCTACGCTGGAGGCTGGGGTGTGCAAGCGCTTGCTCACGGCGCCAGTGAGGTCACCTGCGTGGATGCTTCGGACCAAGCGCTGGATTGGTGTGAGGAGAACGCAGCACTGAACAATCGCAAGGGCGACCTGATCACCATTCAGGGCAAGGCCATCGATGCGATGAAAGAGCTGATCGCCAGCGGCGAGCGTTACGACGCCATCGTTCTGGATCCGCCGGCCTTTATCAAGCGCCGCAAGGATCAAAAGTCCGGTGAGGCGGCCTATCGCCATATTAATGAGCTGGCGTTGCGCTTGCTGGAAAAGAACGGCCTGCTGGTGAGCGCATCCTGCTCAATGCACCTTGAGTCCGATACGCTACTGGAAATTTTGCGTGGCGCGGGACGCCACCTGGACAAGAACATCAGTATTATCGGCAGTGGCGGACAAGGTGCGGATCACCCCGTCCACCCCGCCATTCCTGAAACCCGCTATCTGAAGGCGCATTTCGTGCACCTGACTGGTACCACCCAGTAAAAACCCCGGCAACTGCCTAATACTGATCACTTAAGTAATTCTGTGGCGGCGCCGCTACCGGGTGCGGTCATGTGAGACACGCCGTAAACCCATCCCTGGGGCTCTGCACCGCCATCCCTGGCGGTGAAGGTCTCACAAGACCGCGCCCGGTATCGTCACCTTCGCCTTCAGCTACATTAAGTGGACATCATTGGGCAAGTGCCGGGTTTTTACGCACTATCCGATGATCGATCAGAAGCGATAACTCACTCCCAGGGACGCGGTGCGAGGGCGGTTGACGCGCGCGCCATCCGGTGCGCGGTTGATAATGGCCTGCTTGTCCAGCAGGTTGTCCACCTTGAGGTAGCCTGCAAGATCGCTGCTGAAGTCGTAGTGCGCGGCGGCGTCCAGCACCCACAAAGATTCGGTGACATCGAACCGGTCCGTATCACCGCGGTTGCAGTAGTTACTGACGCACATATCATCCTGATATGCGGCTGTCAGGTTGATCCGCCACGCGGCGCCACTGTCGACACCGGTAGTCAGGGCAAACACATTTTCCGGGAGATAGGCAAAGTTGTCCCCTGCCGCCAAGCCGTCTTCGCCATTGGAGCTGATGTACTCCAGGCTATCTTTACTGATTTCGGCGTCGGTGAAGGTGTAGCTCGCCTGCAGTGGAATCAGCCAACCGTTTGTCATTTGCCACTCGCTACTGACGCTGGCTTCCAACCCGCGGATTTCCGATTCACCGAGCGCATAGTTTCCGCTGTCCTGGCCGTTGGCGCAGGGCTGGGCGACGGAACAGTTCTGCACTGTGCTCTCATAATCGCTGTAGAAGGCGATCATTTCCAGTTGCAGGTCGCCGCTGTGGACACGGAAGCCGCCCTCATAGTTTGTGGACAGGTCACCCGCTTCACCCTCGGAGGAACCGCTGCCCGGAGGTGCAAAGCCACGGTGAACACCCGCCAGCAGTGTCACCGTTTCGTTTATCGAGTAGGTCACACCCAGTCCCGGCAGCCACTCGCTCAGGGAGTTGGCGCGGCTGCTGCCCTCTTCCGTGCGCTCATTGTTCTCGAAACGCTGTTGGCGGGTTTCCATGTCTTCATAGCGCAGCGCGGCAGTCACCGCCAGCGCACTGGTCAACTGTATCTGATCGTACACGAACAGTGACGTGGCTTCGGCTTTGCCGACGCGGTTATTGCTGGCACTGGGATCCGCAATGCCCTGAAACACCAGCGCACCATCGATCTGGCTATAGTTTTCCACCGGCTGGAAGCGGTCCACATCGTCGTAGTGGTCACGAACCCCGAATTCCAGGTCATGCTCGATACTGCCGGTATCCAAGCGTAAGTTAGCGCTCACCTGCACACCGCGAGAGACATAGGTGCGATCGTTGTGTTTGATACCGACATCTGCGTAGTCGAGGGTGCCATCCAGAACAGCCTGAGCATCCCCATCGCCAGCATTTGCCGCATCGATCAGGCTTCCAAGGCTCACCTTGAACCAGTCGCGCTTGAACTTGTTGTAGTAGGCCTGAGTGCTCAGGCTGAAGTCGTCACCTAGCGCAATTGTGTGATTCAGCTGCACGGTGCTGTGGCGGTTTTCCATTTCGTCTAGAGCGCTGATGCCGTAACGACGATTGGGGTCTTCTGCGAGATCCGAGTCAGTGAGGCCCAGATAACTCATGCCGGACTCTTCTTCGGAGTACTGCAGCTTGATATCCAATTGCTGGGCGAAGCTGGCACCCTCCGCGGAATTCAGCCGCCCCTTGATCAGATAATCTTCTTTGGCGATGTCGGCGCTACCAGCACGGTCTATATCGCGGAAGCCATCGGCCTGCTGTTGGTGGGTTTCAATCAGCCACCCGCTGGTTTCGCTGCCGGCGCCATAATAAGTATGCAGACGGTTTTCGCCATACTGGCCAGCTTCCAGCTGCACCTTACCCGCACTCCCTTCGGGGATCTGGGTACTCAGCATGTTGACAGCGCCACCTACGGTGAAAGGGCCGTACTTCAGAGTGCCTGGACCTTTGAGCACCTCGATCGCCTGCAGGCGACCGGCAGTGGGAAAATAGTAGGCTTCGGGGGCGGAGTAAGGTGCAGGGGCAACCAGTACACCATCCTCCAGTAGGGAGATCTTTCCGGAACGCTCACCAAAGGCACCCCGGATACCGATATTCGGGCGCAGTCCGTAGCCGTCTTCTTCCCGCAGGTATACCCCCGGTACATTGCGCATCATGCGGTTGATGTCCACAAACTCGAACTTTTCCAGGTCTTCGGCGCTTACCAGGTGAGCAGACCCCGGCAATCGGTTCAGTTGTTCACCGTTGCCCAGTACGGAAATTGTTTCCAGCGGCTGGTAGTCGTCAGCGGCGAATCCCTGGTTGCTCAAGGTCGCACACAGCGCAAGGGTCAGTGGGGTGAGGTAAAAACGGGCCATTGGCTCTCCTTAGTCCAGATCTCTCATCAATATTATTAATGAGAACGATTATATTTCTTTAACACAACTTTGTCATCAAGGACCTGGACTTTTACTTATACATGTGTTCAAGAAAAGCTGGCGACATTTTGGGGCACCGAGCAATCAGACTACTATGGGCCGTTACACCCCTGTTCGACATGGGAGAGCTTATGCTGAGACCGATACAGGAATCGGATATCGAGCGTCTGCTGCAACTCTGGCTCCACTTGGCCTGCAGTAGTCACCCGAGCCTGCCGGTAAGCTACTGGGCTGACACGGGCCGCGCCATGCGGCGGAAACTCAAAGAACAATGCCGGTTCGGCGCGCCCTCAGATCTTGGGACGAGCAGCCACTGGGTCTATACCCGCCCCGGGAGCGAAACACCCGAGGGCCTGGTCACAATCACACAGAACCGCCAGGTGGATACGATTTTCGTATCTCCAGGGGAGCAGGGGCACGGAGTCGGCAGCGAACTGATGGCGCAGGCCAAGTTCGGCCGTATTCAGCTGGAAACCCGGGTGTTGGAGGAAAATCTGCGCGGCCGCTATTTTTTACAGCAGCATGGCTTCAGCGAGGCGGAACGCATGTTCAATACCGCCGCCAATCAGGATGAAATCACCATGCACTGCCGGGTGGCCTGAGTGGCTTTGGTATTTCTTGATACACATCTAGATACGAAAGAGCCCGCGCGATATTACCTTTGGGGTGTATCGGGCGGGCTTACGATTAGTGAGGGCGGACTTATACGTCGAGGTTTTCCACCGCCAGGGCATTGCTCTCGATAAACTCGCGACGGGGCTCGACTTGATCCCCCATCAAGGTGGTGAAGATCTGGTCTGCAGCGATCGCATCTTCCACGGTTACCTGAAGCATACGGCGCGTTTCCGGGTTCATGGTGGTTTCCCACAATTGCTCCGGGTTCATCTCACCCAACCCTTTATAACGCTGGATGCTGTAGCCACGACGGCTCTCATTCATCAGCCAGGTCAGCGCTTCCGGGAAGCTGTATACCGGCTGCTGCTTCTCGCCTCGCTGGATATAGGCGCCCTCTTCGAGAAGGTCCTGCATTTTCTCACCCAACTGACAGATAGCACGATACTCCGCCGAGTCAAAAAATTCGTGGTTAACGGTGTAACGACTGCTGACACCATGTGCCACTATATCAACCGTGGGGAGATACAGGTTGCGCTCACTGTCTTCGGTCACGGAGACGGTGTGACGACGGCCACCGCCCTCACCTTCCTGCTCCAGGCGCGCCTGCAGTTTTTCCGCCCACTGCGCCATGGCTTCACTGGATTGCAGGTCTTCCGGTTTCACGCTCGGCAGGTAAACCATGCTCTGCAGTACTTCCTGCGGATACAGGCGCGACAGGCGGTCGATGGTTGCCATCACCGCGCGGTATTCCTTCACCAGAGATTCGAGCGCGGTTCCGGAGAGGCCAGGGGCTTCCGGATTCACAAACAGGGTGGCGCTCTCCAGTGCCGCGTTGGTGAGGAACTGGGTCAGCGCCGCCTCGTCCTTCAGGTACTGTTCCTGCTTGCCCTTGCCGATCTTGTAGAGTGGAGGCTGCGCGATAAATATATGGCCGCGCTCGATCAGCTCTGGCATCTGACGGAAGAAGAAGGTCAACAGCAGGGTCCGAATGTGCGCACCATCCACGTCGGCATCCGTCATGATGATAATGGAGTGATACCGCAGTTTGTCCGGGTTGAATTCGCTCTTACCGATGCCGCAGCCCAGTGCGGTAATCAGGGTACCCACTTCGGCACTGGACAGCATTTTGTCGAAGCGCGCCTTTTCCACGTTCAGGATCTTACCTTTCAAGGGCAGGATTGCCTGGGTGCGGCGGTCGCGTCCCTGTTTGGCAGAGCCACCGGCGGAGTCACCCTCCACCAGGTAGAGTTCGGATAATGCCGGATCTTTCTGCTGACAGTCTGCCAGTTTGCCGGGCAGTCCGGCGATATCCAGCGCCCCTTTGCGCCGGGTCATTTCCCGGGCCTTGCGCGCGGCTTCCCGCGCCCGGGCGGCGTCTATCATTTTACCCACCACAGCCTTGGCTTCCTGTGGGTTTTCCAGAAGGTAATCGTTGAACGACTGCCCCATTTCCTGCTCTACCGCCGGTTTCACCTCGGAGGAAACCAGCTTGTCTTTGGTCTGAGATGAGAATTTCGGGTCCGGCACTTTCACGGAAATGATCGCCGTAAGACCCTCGCGAGCGTCATCACCGGTGGTGCTGACCTTGTCTTTCTTGCCCACACCTTCTTTTTCGATGTAGTTATTCAGACCGCGGGTCAACGCCGCTCGGAAACCTGCAAGGTGGGTGCCGCCATCCCGCTGGGGAATATTATTGGTGTAACAGTAGATGTTTTCCTGGAAGGAATCATTCCACTGCAGGGCCACTTCCACCGCGATGCCGTCTTCGCGCTGATTCTGGAAATGCAGGACCTTGTTGATCGGGGTCTTGTTCTGGTTCAGGAACTCCACAAACGCCCGCAGGCCACCTTCATATTCGTAGACTTCTTCTTTACCGGAGCGCTCGTCACGCAGCACGATACGTACACCAGAGTTCAGGAACGACAGTTCCCGCAGGCGTTTGGCCAGCTGTTCAAAGTGGAATTCGATATTGGAGAAGGTGTCTGCGGAAGGCTTGAAATGCACCGCGGTACCGGTAGTTTCACTATCCCCAACGATGGTCAAGGGTGCATCCGGCACGCCGTGGCGATATACCTGCTCATGGATCTTACCACCGCGGCGGATGGTCAGCTTCAGTTCTTCTGACAGTGCATTTACCACGGACACACCGACACCGTGCAGACCACCGGATACCTTGTAGGTATTGTCATCAAACTTACCACCAGCGTGGAGCACGGTCATGATCACTTCAGCGGCGGAAACCCCCTCCTCCGGGTGCATTTCGGTGGGAATACCGCGACCGTTATCGGAAACACTCACGGACTCGTCCGGGTGAATAGTCACCCGAATTTCGTCGCAGTGCCCTGCCAGCGCCTCATCGATGGAGTTATCCACCACCTCAAACACCATGTGGTGCAGGCCTGTGCCATCATCGGTATCGCCAATATACATTCCCGGGCGCTTGCGCACCGCATCCAGGCCCTTGAGTACCTTGATGCTACTGGAATCGTAGTTATTCTCTTGCGACATTCTGTTGCTCCATTCGCGCCGGCCATAGGCCGGGCCTGCTTTGATCAGTCATTCCGGTAATTTTTTGCTCGCCGCGTTCTACTACGGGCTTGCTTTCCAACCACCAATCCGTTGTTGCCTGGTATTCGATATATTCCGAGGCCTTTGTCAGTCTCCTGCCTGCGCGATACTGGTCACCTCACCATGTTCCACGTGGAACATTCTCGGCTTACCCCAGGGGCCCTCAAACTGAAGCCAGGGCGCCGCGGTTATCTGAGGCTCGATACCCGTTACGAGAACCTGGCTGGCGCACCGGCTCAACCAGCGGGCAAACAGCGTCTGATTATCCTGGTCGAGCTCTGACGGCAAATCGTCGACCAGGAACACGGGTTTATCAGCGCCAGCAACCACCGATGCCATCGCCGTGCGCAAAGCACATACTGCCATTTTTTGCTGCCCACGAGACAAAATGGCGTGTGCCGGCTGCCCGTGAATAGTGAATCGCAGATCGGCCCTATGGGGGCCCACACGGGTAAACCCCTGTTCAGCATCTCCATCACGGGCCAAATCAATCGCATCCGCAAGAGCGAGATCACTCTTCCACCCGCTGCGGTAACTAACTTTGAGATCGCCGAATACATCAGCCGGCAAATCGGAAAGACGTGAATCGAACTCACGCTTCAGATCCTCGAAAACCCTGCGGCGCAGGGTATCCACCGCCTCGCCACTAAGTAACAACTGTTGTTCCCAAGGTGCGAGCAAATTGGAGGCAATTTTACCACGACGAAGCAGTGCATTGCGTTGCTTTAGCGCGCTTTGATAGACCTTCCAGTGCAAAGAAAACGAGTGTTCCACGTGGAACACCGACCAATCCAGCAACTGTCTACGCACCCCAGGGCCCCCATCCAGAGCAGCGAAGCTCTCGCTGTTGATCACCTGCAATGGCAGGCATGCGGCAAGCTGAGAGCTGGATTCAGCCGCCATCTGATTGATCCGAATCCTGCCCTGCCCGTCTCGACGCTTCTCGACGCCGAGGGTCACACCACTATTGAGACGCCCAAAAACCGCGAGCGCGGCCTGCTCATAGCGAATTACTGCCTGGTGCTGACGGGAGCGAAAAGATCGCCCACTGGCGAGCATATGTACGGCTTCAAGCAACGACGTCTTACCACTGCCATTCGCCCCACAAAAAAGACTTACCTGACCCGCAAGATTGAGCTCGGCGTGCGCGATATTGCGGAAGTTGCTCAAAACGAGTCGACTCACAGACAAGGGGTTACCCCCACTGAGCAAGCGACAACTGCCCTCCTCAAGGGCAAACCACAGAAACAGAAAAACGCCAAAGACACGCAAATACGAAAAGACCGCCCTCCAAAATGGAGGGCGGTCTTTATCTGAAACACTCTAAAATGGCTCAAGCCTTGCACACGCTATCTGGCGCTCCCACCGGCGCCTCAAAGCCGCATTGGCATAATCACGTACACCGCATCACCCTGCTCAGGCTGCTGCAACAGTGCGCTACTGTTCGCATCCCCCAGGCCGATACGAATCTGATCACTGTGGATGGCACCGGTCACATCCAGAAGATAACCCACGTTAAAGCCGATCTCGAGCGGATCACCGTGGTAATCCACCATCAACTGCTCTTCCGCCTCTTCCTGCTCAGGGTTGTTCGCGACAATCTGTAACAACCCCTCGGACAATTGCAGACGCACACCGCGGTACTTCTCATTGGAGAGAATCGCGGCGCGCTGGAAAGCCTGGCGCAGCGCAAGGCGATCGGCAAATACTTCATTACCGGTACCACGCGGCAACACGCGCTCGTAATCGGGAAACTTACCGTCCACGAGTTTGGAAGTGAACGTGAACTGGCCGCAAACAACACGAATATGGTTGTTGCCAAGCACAACGTCGGCACTGGCATCCGTATCCTCAAGGAGACGCGCCAATTCCAGAACACCCTTGCGCGGCACGATGGCCTGTACCGGAGCATCCACATTCAGACCGGGCGCATCGCGATCACAAAGCGCCAGACGATGGCCATCGGTGGCTACCGCACGCAGCTGCTGAGGGCGGCATTCGAGCAGTAAACCGTTCAGGTAATAACGCACATCCTGCTGTGCCATGGCAAAACCGGTGGCATCAATCAAACGGCGAATCTCTCGCTGCGAAATGGAGAAACGGCTCTGGGCGGTGGTCTCTTCCTGATTGGGGAAATCACTGGCCGGCAGCGTCGACAGCTGATAACGACTGCGCCCACTGCGCAACACGAGCCGCTCCCCATCGCGCTCAAACTTCAACTCGGAACCATCGGGCAGGGAACGACAGATATCCAGCAGCTTGCGCGCCGGCACCGTAACCTCGCCTTCCAGTTCGGCGGGTTGCTCAAGCTGCAGGCGTCCGACAATTTCCACCTCCAGATCGGTACCGGTCAGCGACAATTCCTGTCCCTGCAGCTGCATCAGAACATTAGCCAGCACGGGCAATGTCTGGCGCTTTTCAACCACGCCGGCAACCAGCTGTAAGGGTTTTACCAGGGCATCACGGCTTACGCTGAATTTCATATATATCGCCTTGATCTACGTTAGGTCATTCTTGTTGTGACGCGGTTGCTACGTCGGACACCCGCGAAAATTCGTTAAATATCAATACGTTAGAGTATCAGGTCGTCAACGACCGGGTCAGCAGCCGCACGTCTTCACGAATATCTCCGTCGGACTCCTGCAGCTCCTTGATCTTGCGGCACGCATGCAGCACCGTCGTGTGGTCGCGGCCACCAAACGCGTCGCCAATTTCCGGCAGACTGTGGTTGGTCAGCTCTTTCGCCAACGACATGGCCACCTGACGCGGACGGGCTACCGAACGACTGCGGCGTTTGGACAACAGGTCGGCCACCTTGATCTTGTAGTACTCCGCGACCACACGCTGGATATTATCAATGCTGACCAACCGATCCTGCAGGGCCAGCAGGTCTTTGAGCGCCTCTCGCACGAGAATATCGTCAATTGCGCGCCCGGTGAACTGGGCGTTCGCAATCACGCGGCGCAACGCGCCCTCCAGTTCACGCACGTTGGACCGGATCCGCTGTGCAATAAAGAAAGCAGAGTCATGGGGCAGATCAACACCCACCTGCTCCGCCTTTTTCATCAAAATAGCAACCCGGGTTTCCAGTTCCGGCGGCTCAACCGCGACGGTAAGCCCCCAACCAAAGCGCGACTTGAGGCGCTCCTCGAGCCCGTCGATTTCCTTCGGGTAGCGATCACAGGTAAGAATTATTTGCTGCCCACCCTCGAGCAGGGCATTAAAGGTGTGAAAAAACTCTTCCTGGGAGCGCTCTTTGCCGGCAAAAAACTGAATGTCGTCAATCAGCAGTGCATCCACCGAGCGGTAGTAACGCTTAAAATCACTGATCGCATTCAGCTGAAGCGCCTTCACCATATCCGCCACAAATCGCTCGGAGTGCAGGTAAACCACCTTCGCGTTCGGGTTTCGCTCGACCAGCGCATTACCTACCGCATGCATCAAGTGGGTTTTACCCAAGCCCACCCCGCCATAAATAAACAGCGGGTTATAGGCCCCCCCCGGGTTGTCGGCAATCTGCTGCGCTGCCGCCAGGCCGAGTTGGTTGGATTTACCCTCAACAAAAGAAGCGAAGGTAAAACCGCGATTCAACGCACTGCCGTGTTTAATCGCGCCCTCCACCTCGACTTTGCGTTGCGCGCCGGCCGCGGGCACCACCGGTACCGCCGCTTCGCCGCCGTGCAAATCTGCCGGCAACTGCTCCGCGGGCGTTAGCGCATCGGCACCGGCCTCTTCCGCCGCGAGATTGCTATGAGCTTCCATACCGGGCAGGCTGCGGTTAACAGGGATAGATTGTGTTGCGGGCTGTGCGACAGGCATACGCTCGCCAGCGGGCGCGGTCTGCTGGCGCACCGATGTGCTACCGGAGCCAACCGGGGCCGCACCGCCATACACTGAGGGCGAGTTATCGGTACCGCTGCGCCCAGCGGCACCGGAGCGCACGTATCCGCCAAAACCGGCGGCCTGACTATGCGCTTGAGACTGCCCGGTGTAGGCCCCATCCCCGTTCAGACTGCGACGAAAGCGTGAGGTGCGCCTGTCCAGAGACACAACCTCTACCGGTACGGAGCGACCGGAAAACTGCTGAACCAGCTCACGGATACGATCAAGAAATTTGTCGCTCACCCAGTTGAGGATAAAACGGTTAGGCGCCACGAGGCGCAACTCACCTTCAGAGCTGTCATCACTGACGCGAAGCGGCCGAATCCAGGTGCTGAATTGCTGTGGTGGCAGCTCATCCTGTAAACAGGCAGCACACTGCTTCCAGACGGAATCAGACAAGGAACCCCCTAAAAACGACGGAACGAGGTGAAACTGCGCCCGAATAAAACCGGCGCCACATTCTATGTGGGCCACCCCAAATACGCCGGGCATCACCTCAAAAGAAGGGCGACAGTATATCCGTTAGGCCAGGGGTTATCCACAATTCAGCAGGTTTTGGGGACAAGTTTTGCTGAGGAAAGCCTTGAAATATCAATCACTTGTCTACTTAGTAATCGCCAACTGACTAGCACGACAATACAGTTATCCACAAATGCTTGTGAATATCTTGGGGCAAACCGGTGCACTCCCGCAAATAACGCCTGAAATACAACCACTTACGAAAATGACACCAAAAACAACAGAACGGTCGCCTAAACTGCGCGAGACAATCTGCCTCCAGATAAAGAAACAGGGAGCAATACCGCACAGATCAAACACACAAACGCAGGGTATGCCCCACTGACGAATTCCCTCACCCAAGACAACGGTGATACAACGGCGGTGGCGCAGCGAATAATCGCCGCAAGCGTTGCTTTGATTGGCTTCTTTCTATACAATCCGCCGCCTTCGCAGCGCATAGCCCGCTCCGAAGTCTGTCCGCTGATTGCGAATGGACGCACCGCATACGGGCTATAGCCAAACGCGGTAAAGAATTACCCAAACTTCCCGGACATGGCTCCAGGACAACTATCCAGGTAGTAAAACGATGAAACGTACATTTCAGCCCAGCAACTTGAAGCGCGCTCGCACCCACGGCTTCCGTGCCCGTATGGCCACCAAAAACGGCCGTAAGATTCTGGCTCGTCGTCGCGCCAAAGGCCGCAAGGTTCTGTGCGCGTAAGATTGCCGCCCAGCGAGCAACCTTATACTTGCCACTGAATCACTATGCAGTGCTCACGCAGCGACTTCGCTTTCGCCAAGCCGCTGCGGCTGCTCAATGCGGCGCAGTATCGCGCCGTTTTTGATTCTGCGCCGGTCCGCGCCGCGCAACCTCAATTCCTGATCCTCGCCCGTCCTAACGAGCTGGAACATCCCAGGCTCGGCCTCGTTATTGCCAAAAAACACGTTCGCAACGCTACCGACCGCAACCGTATCAAGCGTATTGCCCGGGAAACCTTTCGCCTGCGTCAGCACGAACTGTTTCCACTGGATGCCGTTGTCCTGGCCCGTGGCGGAGCCGGTGATTTAGACAATGCCGCTCTAGGCAAAATCTTCAACAAACTGTGGCGCAAGCTTGACCAACGCGCGCGGGATCCACAGCCACAGCAGGTTAGTGGGCGAAATCGCGGTCGCGGCAAGTCCCAACGAGGAAAATCTGCCGGTAAAGGGCCCGGACCAGACCCGTCCTCCAGCCAAACCTCGCCACAAACACCATCAAAACCCACGGGCAGCGACCAGTGACCTGGCTGGCCATCAAGCTCATCCATCTCTATCGACTGATCGCCAGTCCCTGGGTTGGCAACCAGTGTCGCTTCTACCCCACTTGCTCCTGTTATGCTGAAGAAGCATTAAAGACGCACGGATTCTGCAAAGGGGGTTATTTAACCCTGCGACGCCTTATAAAATGCCACCCCTGGCACCCGGGGGGGCTAGACCATGTTCCCCCCGCAAACCACGCACCCGAATCACCGGCGACCGTCGAGGCGCCGCCCAAGCAACAAGGCTAACGACATAATGGATTGGCAACGCTATACGCTGGTCGGCGGCATCGCCGCGGTCCTTCTGGCATTGATTTATCAGTGGAATGCTTACAAAGAGCAACACACCCCCGCCATTGACCAGAAAACCGTGGTGCATCACCAGAGCGCCGATACGGAAACCCTTCCCAGCAGCCAGGCCCAGTCCAGCGCAAACAGTGCAGGTAACGACCTGCCGGAAGGCGCGATGCCGGAAGTGGGCCACAGCGCCCAACCAAAACTGATTACGGTCAACACCGATACCCTGAGCCTGCTGATCGACCCCCACGGTGGCGATATCGTCAAAGTCGCGTTGCGCGAGTTTTACGAGGAAATTGACACTCCGGACCGACCCCTCATTCTCCTCAACCAGACCCGCAGTCACACCTATGTGGCAAAAAGCGGCCTGGTGGGCGGCAAGGGCAACTGTTCCGCCGGCCGCCCGGTATTTACCAGTGACGCCAGCGAATACGCTCTACAGGAAGGAAAAGACACCCTGACCGTGGACCTGAAGCAATCCCAGAACGGTATCGGCTTTACCAAGCGCTACACCTTTACTCGCGGCGACTACCTGATCAAAGTTTCCTATATGGTGGACAACGGCCGCGACAAACCGCTGCTCGCCGGCATGTGTGGCGAAATTGTACGTGACAGCCTGGAACCGCCAGTGGATATGGGCATCGGTATGTCCCCCTTCCTTGGTGCCGCGTTACACACCAGCGAGGAGAACTATTACAAACAGGATTTCGAGGACATTGCCAAAAAACCGACCGCCGAAACCATCGAAGGTGGCTGGGTGGCCATGGTGCAGCACTATTTCCTGAGCGCCTGGGTACCCAACCAGCAGGAACGCAACACCTTTAAACTGGAGCCGATCGGCAATGGCTTGTACAGCATGGGCTTTTCCAGCCCGCAGCTGCGTGTTGAACCTGGCCAACAGGGCACCGTCGAAGCTTCATTCTACGTGGGCCCGAAAGATGTCTACCGCCTCGAAGAGATATCGCCCTACCTCGACCTGACCGTGGACTACGGTTGGCTGTGGTGGCTCGCCAAACCCATGTTCCGTGTTCTGCACTGGATTCACGAACACCTGGTGGCTAACTGGGGCTGGGCCATCATTCTGCTCACCGTATTCATCAAGGCACTGCTGTACCCACTGTCCGCAGCGGGTCTCAAGTCCATGGCGCGCATGCGCAAATTTGCGCCGCAGATGAAGAAGCTGCAGGAGCAATATAAGGATAATCGCCAGAAACTGGCGGAAGAGACGATGAAGCTGTACCGCCGAGAGAAGATTAACCCGGTCGGTGGCTGCCTGCCCATTCTGCTGCAGATGCCGGTGTTTATCGGTCTCTACTGGATGCTGATGGAAACCGTGGAGCTGCGCCACGCACCATGGATTCTGTGGATTCACGATCTGTCAGTGAAAGACCCCTACTTTATTCTGCCGGTAATCATGGGTGCCACCATGTGGCTGATGCAGAAACTGCAGCCCCAGCCCACCGACCCCACCCAGGCGAAGATCATGCAGCTGATGCCGATCATGATGACCTTCTTCTTCCTGTGGTTCCCGGCTGGCCTGGTTCTGTACTGGATTGCGAACAACCTGATCTCCATCGCCCAGACCTGGTTTATCAATAAACAGGTAGAAGCGGCAGGCGCCGGCAAGTAACAGTAAGCGAATAGGTTCGAAATACCCCGGTGGCGGGAAAACACCGGGTTTCCTTCACATCCGCGTAAACTACTTCGAATCCGATGCTTCACGTTGGGCCGCACTGAGCGGCCCTTCGTACATTTGCACCAGAACAATTGAAACCCGGATAGACTCAAAAGTATGTCCCAGCAAAGCCTCAGCAAAGACACCATTGCCGCTGTCGCCACCCCACCGGGCCGCGGTGGTATCGGCGTGATTCGCCTTTCCGGCCCCAGGGCAAAAGAGATCGGTGAACAGCTGAGCAACCGCCCCTTCAAACCGCGCTTCGCCCACTACTGTGATTTCACCCACCGGGAGCTGCTGCTGGATCAAGGGTTGGCGCTGTACTTCCCCGGCCCCAACTCGTTTACCGGCGAAGATGTGGTGGAACTGCAGGGACACGGCGGGCCGGTGATTCTGGATACGCTGATGTCTGCACTGCTGGAGCTCGGCGCGCGGCAGGCGCGCCCCGGAGAGTTTTCCGAGCGCGCTTTCCTGAATGACAAGATGGATTTGGCGCAAGCCGAGGCCATAGCAGACCTGATTGACGCCGGCAGCGCCCAGGCCGCACAAAATGCCCTGCGTTCACTGCAGGGCGTTTTCTCCGAAAAAATCGAAGAATTAGCCACTAAACTAACCAATTTGCGTATCTATGTAGAAGCATCGATCGATTTTCCAGAAGAAGAAATCGATTTTCTCGCCGACGGCAAGGTTGCGGCGGATGTGGAGGCACTGCTCGCACAGCTCGACCGGGTGGAGGCCCAGGCGCGCCAGGGCACCATCATGCGGGAGGGCATGCAGGTGGCAATTGCCGGAAAACCGAACGCCGGCAAGTCCAGTCTACTCAATGCGCTGGCGGGAAAAGACACGGCAATCGTAACGGACATCGCCGGAACTACCCGGGATGTGCTGCGGGAGCATATTCATATTGACGGCATGCCCCTGCACATCGCCGACACCGCCGGCTTGCGCGAGTCCCCGGATCAGGTGGAACAGATCGGTATGCAGCGCGCCTGGGACGAAATCCGCCGCGCGGACCGTGTACTGCTGGTGGTGGATGCAGCGGAAGTACACCAGCTGGACCCGGAAAAAGTCTGGCCGGCATTCACCGGGCAACTACCGGACCCGGAAAAGCTCACTCTGGTACTGAATAAAATCGACCTTACCGACTACACCGCGGGTCTACAGGCACACAGCGATGGCGTGCCTGTCATCGCCATCAGCGCTCGCACTGGTGCGGGTATCGAGGAACTGCAGCAACACCTGAAGCAATGCATGGGCTATCAAGCGGGTAATGAAGGTACCTTCAGTGCCAGACGCCGTCACCTGGATGCCCTGGCAAGAGCGCGCGCGTACATAGTAGAGGGACAGGCACAGCTGAGTGCCACGGGAGCCGGTGAACTCCTGGCCGAAGATTTGCGCCAGGCGCAACAGGCATTAGGCGAGATAACCGGAGCCATGACCGCCGACGAGCTTCTGGGCAAGATCTTCGGCAGTTTCTGTATCGGTAAATAACGGCCAGGTGAGAGGCCTTCCTACTGGATTTTTCGGTTGCGCCCGGCCAGCGCACCACAGATCGCCATCACCAGCGTCAGGCAGACCCCCACCACCAGCGGCGCCTGCCAGCTTTGCCACTGTTCTTTCATGGCTCCACTCAGAGTCGGGCCGCAGGCCGCCACCAGATAACCGAGAAACTGCGCCATACCCGATAGGCTTGCCGCCTGCCCGGCACTATGGGTGCGAAACGCCATGAACATAATCGCCAGCAGGAAACAGCCGCTGGAACCGAACCCAAACAGCGCCACCCACAGCACCGCCACTCCAGGCTGATAGAGCAGGCCGAAAAGCGCAACCGTCATCAGCAATGCCATCCCCACAGCCATCAGCCGCTGGTCACCGAAACGGGCGATCACCGGCCCGAGAAACAGGCCGGGGAGCGCTGATGCCAACTGCATCTCGCCGTGCAGCGAGCCGGCAACCACCGCTGAGAAACCGGCATCGGTCAGAATCGCCGGCAGCCAGCTCGCCATGGAATAAAACATCACCGAGTTGAACCCGAGAAACAGTGTGATCTGCCAGGCAATGGAGGATCGCCACAAGGGTTTCGAGGCACGCCCGATCATTGGAGAACTCTGTGCCGCGGCGGCCGCTCCAGAGCCCCACCCCACTCGCCGCACACGCACGGCCCAGACCACAATCGCCAATAGCGGCAGCAACGCTACGGCAACCAGGCCACCCTGCCAGCCCAGCCATAAAGCCAGCGGGACCACACATACCGACACCAGCGCCCCTGCGGTCCCCATGGACACGCCGCTGACACTGGTGGCCTGCGCCACACTCTCGGGAAAATCCGCTTTTACCAGGCTCGGCAACAATACGTTACCCAGGGCAATCCCCGCCCCAATCACCGCGGTTCCGGCAAACAGCGTCGATGTGGAACCCATTGAACGCAACAATATGCCGGCAAAAATGCCGACTAGTGCAATAAAAATGGTCACCGTAAGTCCCCAGCGTCGCGCGAGGGAGGCTGCGAACAATGAACCCGCGCTGAACATCAGCAACGGCAGGGTAGTCAGTAGGCCTGCGGTGGAAGCTTCCAGACCGAGATCGGACTGAAGCGTACCGACAAGGGGCCCGACCCCGGTTACCGGCGCGCGAAGACAGGCCGCCATGAGCACCAGCCCCGCAATAAACAGGAATGGGTGAGCTTTACGAAAAGAGGTTCGGATTTCCTGCACCACTTAATTTTGGCCCGAGAACAATGGCCGAATAGAGGGGAGCGCATTCTCCAACACAGGTCTCCCCCATTCAAACCACAAGAGTTGCCCACAAAAATCCACAAGGTTATCCAGATCGACCACCTATCCAAGCTTCCCACACAGCTATTTATCCCGAAAAACCACAGACTTATGCACAAACTCAATATATGAGCGTACTAAAAATCGATCTGTGGACAAGTAGATGGGGGAGTGGGTGCCTAAGCCGGTACGAATCCGGGGACAAACTGCGAATGGCCGCGTAAGGGCGGAAGTTATCCCGTTCATCCACATCCGCCTACCATGCTTGTCCCCCCTCGCAAGCAAGGTTTTCCCCCCTGCTTATCCTAGACCTAACCTGTTGTTTTTAAAGATTTTTTTGGAGAAATACATAAAACTGAAGCCCCCTATAATTACATTAAACATAATCACGTACATATACATGAGATATGTATAACTTTAATTATGTATAAAAAAGAACACGGAAAACGAAATTTCCAAATGCCGCTTTTTTGCACAGCTCAACAGGCCTATAATGTGCGGCCAAATTTTTAGTGACTCATCGTTTACCGGCCAAACCGAGCGTTTGCCGGTCCAACCAAGCCAGTGGCGCCAATAGCACGCGCTGGCCTCAGAGCTGGACCCTATGGACTACCCCACCCAATATGATGTGATCGTGATTGGCGGCGGACATGCTGGCACCGAGGCGTGCCTGGCGGCGGCGCGCATGGGGAGCCGCACACTGCTGTTGACGCACAACATCGAGACCCTGGGGCAGATGAGCTGCAACCCAGCCATTGGCGGTATCGGTAAAAGTCACCTGGTGAAAGAGGTTGACGCCCTCGGCGGTGCCATGGCCACCGCAACGGATCTCGGCGGTATCCAGTTTCGTGTGCTGAACGCACGCAAGGGCCCGGCGGTGCGCGCCACACGCGCCCAGGCCGACCGCGCCCTGTACAAGGCGGCGATTCGCAATATTCTCGAGAACCAGCCCAATCTGGATATCTTCCAGCAGGCCGCGGACGATTTGATTGTCGAAAATGACCGCGTTTGCGGGGTAGTCACCAACGCGGGGCTGCGCTTCCTCGGCAAAACCGTGGTGATCACCGCGGGTACCTTCCTCGGCGGGCGCATTCATATCGGCCTCGACAACCATTCCGGTGGCCGCGCCGGGGATCCGCCCTCCATCGCCCTAGCCGAGCGCCTGCGCTCGCTGCCATTCCGGGTAGAGCGCCTGAAGACCGGTACCCCGCCGCGCATCGATGCCCGCTCCGTAGACTTCTCCGGGCTGGAGGAGCAGTGGGGCGACGAGCCGCTTCCGGTGATGTCCTACCTCGGCACTCGCGAACAGCACCCGCATCAGGTGTGCTGCTGGATTACCCATACCAACGAACGCACCCACGAGATCATTCACGGCGGCCTGGATCGCTCGCCCATGTATTCCGGGGTGATCGAGGGCATTGGCCCGCGCTACTGTCCGTCCATCGAGGACAAGGTGCACCGCTTTGCGGACAAGAACAGCCACCAGATCTTTATCGAGCCCGAGGGCCTGACCACCAACGAGCTCTACCCCAACGGCATCTCCACCAGCCTGCCGTTCGACGTGCAGATGAACCTGGTTCGCTCCATCAAGGGCTTCGAGAACGCGCATATCACCCGCCCGGGCTACGCCATCGAATACGACTTTTTCGATCCGCGGGATCTGCTGCCGTCGCTGGAAACCAAATTTATCGGTGGACTGTATTTTGCCGGCCAGATCAATGGCACTACCGGGTACGAAGAAGCCGCTGCCCAGGGACTGCTGGCGGGCGCCAATGCGGCCCTGCAGGCCCAGGACAAAGACGCCTGGAGCCCGCGCCGTGACGAAGCTTACCTTGGCGTATTGGTGGACGACCTGATCACCAGCGGCACCAAAGAGCCGTACCGCATGTTCACCAGCCGTGCGGAATACCGCCTGCTGCTGCGGGAAGACAATGCCGACCTGCGTCTGACCGAGAAGGGCCGCGAGCTGGGATTGGTGGACGATGTGCGCTGGCAGGCTTTTTGTGAAAAGCGCGAGGCTATCGCCCTGGAGCAGCAGCGTCTCAGAGATACTTGGATCCAGCCGGGATCCGACGCCGCCAAGAACGTGGAACAGAAGCTGCCGCAGCCACTGGCGCGGGAATACAGCCTGCTGGATCTACTCAAGCGCCCCGAACTCGAATACGCGGATGTGGCCAGTCTCAAAGGCGAGCCAGTCACCAACGATCAGGTGGCCGAACAGGTCGAGATCTCAGTCAAGTACGCCGGCTACATCGACCGCCAGCGCGATGAAATCGAGCGCCTGCAGGCCTACGAGGACACCCCGCTGCCGGTGGATTTCGATTACGCCGGCGTTTCCGGCCTCTCCAACGAGGTGATCCAGAAACTGAGTGATGCGCGCCCGGACACCCTGGCCCGCGCCGGCCGCGTGCCCGGTGTCACACCTGCGGCGGTATCCCTGCTGCTGATCCAGCTGAAAAAACGTGGTCTTCTGAACCGCAAAAAGGCGGTTTGAGGCCATGGAACAGTTTCGCACCCGGCTGCAGCAGGCGGCCGCGCAGCTCGATCTGGATCTGACCGATGCGCAGCAGGACAAGCTGCTCGCCTATCTCGATCTGTTCGCCCGCTGGAACGCCGCGTACAACCTGTCCGCAGTGCGCGATCCGGCAGAAATGCTCGAGCGTCACATCGTCGACAGCCTGAGCGTGGTGAACCTGTGCGGCACCAGTGCCGAGGATCAGTCCCCGCTGATCGATGTGGGCTCCGGCGGCGGCCTGCCGGGGATTCCCCTGGCGATCATCCACCCCGAGCGCCCCATCAGCCTGCTGGACAGTAACGGCAAGAAATCCCGCTTTCAGTTCCAGGTGGCCAGTCAGCTCAAGCTCGCCAATATCAACGTGGTGAACCAGCGGGTGGAGGCCTATGAGCCGCAGAACCTGTACGCCGGTGTAGTTTCGAGGGCGTTTGCGTCGCTGCAGGATATGGTGTCTGGCAGTGAGCACTTACTCGCACCCGGCGGCCGATTCTATGCGATGAAGGGCAAGATCCCGGAAGATGAGTTGAGTGCATTGCCAAAAGGCATTAAGGTCGAACAGCTTCACCCATTGCGTGTACCCGGGTGCGACGCCGAGCGCCATCTGATCGTCCTCCAGCGTGAGGATTGAGCCTCAGGCCATCCTTCCCCTCACCGGGATCGACGACAATATACGAATTCGATAACAGCACACCGGGCCGATGTTCGCGGGTGTGCTTTTGCTGCCGCATCTTCCGGTGACACCGGCCTAGCGGCGAGCCCGGACCGCCAGAGGAACTGCGCCACCGGGAACAACAGGATCAGAACCTTGAGCAAGATTTTTGCGGTAGCCAACCAGAAAGGCGGAGTCGGTAAAACCACCACCTGCGTCAACCTGTCTGCGTCCCTCGTCGCCAACAAGCGACGGGTGCTGCTGATCGACCTGGATCCCCAGGGCAACGCCACCATGGGCAGCGGCGTGGACAAGAGCGAGCTGCAACTCTCCAGTTACGACGTGCTCGCCAGCCTGCTGCCGCCGCGCAAGGCGATAGTGCCCACCGACAGCGGTTACGACCTGATGCCGGCCAACATCGATCTGTCTGCCGCAGAAGTCGAGCTGCTGGAAATGGACGGGCGCGAGTCGCGCCTGCGCCAGGCCCTGGAACAGATCGCCGACGATTACGACTACATCATTATCGACTGCCCGCCGTCTCTGAACATGCTTACGGTGAACGCCCTGTGTGCTGCCGGCGGCGTGCTGATTCCTATGCAGTGCGAGTACTACGCGCTGGAGGGACTGTCCTCCCTGATCGACACCATTACCCAGGTGCAGCAGGCGGCCAACCCAAGCTTAAAAATCGAAGGCATACTGCGCACCATGTACGACCCGCGCAACAGCCTCACCGGCGATGTGTCGGAGCAGTTGAACGAGTACTTTGGCGAGCGTCTGTATCGCACCTGTATCCCGCGCAACGTGCGCCTGGCGGAGGCTCCCAGCTTCGGCAAGCCTGCACTGGATTACGATCGCAGCTCCAAGGGCGCCATTGCCTATCTCGCACTCGCCGGCGAGATCACCCGTCGCGACAGTGCGGCCAAACAGAACAACAGCAATCAAAGCAGCGGACCTCGCCCGGTAGCGGAAGCGGTTTAAGACTGAGGTAATAGACTTATGGCCGGCAAACGCAAGGGCCTCGGGAAAGGACTTTCCCACCTGATCAGCAATAACGCCAGTGAAGCCATTGCCGTGGCCACCGGTGAGCGCAACGGCGATATTGTCGAGCGCGTCGACGGCGAGCTCAAGGAGCTGCCTATCGAATACCTGCAGCGCGGCCGCTACCAGCCGCGCCGCGACTTCCCGCAGGAATCGCTGCAAGAACTCGCCGACTCCATCCGCGCCCAGGGCATTATGCAGCCCATCGTGGTGCGTCCTATCGGCGAGCGCAAGTACGAGATCATCGCCGGTGAGCGCCGTTGGCGTGCGGCACAGATTGCGGAGCTCGACAAGGTCCCCGCGCTGATCCGCGAGGTGTCCGACGAAGCCGCCATCGCCATGGCGCTGATCGAGAATATCCAGCGGGAAGACCTGAACCCGGTGGAAGAAGCCATTGCCCTTAAGCGCCTGCAGGATGAGTTCGAACTCACCCAGCAGCAGGTGGCGGAAGCGGTGGGCAAGTCCCGCACCGCAGTCACCAACCTGCTGCGCCTGCTGAGCCTGACCGAGGAAGTGCGTACCTTCCTAGAGCGCGGTGATATCGAGACCGGCCACGCCAAGGCCCTGCTCGGCCTTGCCGGCGAAAGCCAGAAATCCGCCGCCCGCCAGGTGGTGGATCGCGGCCTCACCGTGCGCCAGACGGAAGCGTTGGTGCGCAGTATCCAGGAACAGGCGGGCAAGCCGAAGCCGAAAAAACCGGAAGTCGACCCGAATATTCGTCGTCTCACAGAGCGTCTCGCGGAAAAAATTGGCGTGCCGGTCGCTATCGATCACGGAGAAAAGGGCGCCGGAAAGTTGGTGCTGAAATACTCCAGTCTCGATGAGCTGGACGGTATTCTCGCGCATATGGGGTACAGTGAAGACTGACCTCCGAAATAACACACCCCGCTGGAAACGTTACTATTGCAACGTTTCTGTAAAAAATGCGCCAAAACAGTGCGACGTTTTGGCGCATTTTTTATATCTGGCAGGGGTAATTGCGAGGTAAAAGTGAGTGCTCACTATCGCCCTATCCTGTGGCGAAAGAACGCGAACGCCATACCAACTGACTAGATTTGCCAGTTGAACCGGCAGGCGGGTTCAGACATAATTCGCACGCCCAAAATTTGGGCGGAGAATTAATTCTGGCCGGACTGCTCCCGCCTATGCGTAATCCCCCGGTAGTAAAGATTTCGCTGATCCAGCTGGCAGTGATTTTGCTCGCTGCGCTGAGTCTCGAATTTGCGATCGGGCGCGTGGTTGCCCTCTCCGCCCTGCTCGGCGGCGTCCTGTGTGCGCTGCCCAATCTGTATTTTGGCCTGCGCGCCTTTGAGCTTTTGGGGCCGAATCGCGGCAAGGTTCGCGGTGCCCGCGCGAGCCAGCGCGCGGTAGGAAGTTTCTACCGCGCCGAAACCGGCAAGTTCGTAATGACCCTAGTGGGGTTTGCGGTGGTATTTGCCAGCGTCAAAACGCTGAACCCCGCGGCGCTGTTTATCAGCTACGGCTTGTGCGTGATTTTGCACTGGATTCTCGTGGCCCGACTGCATGCAACGAAGTAGCAGGGGCCGGGGAGCCTCCGATTGGATCTGCGCTGATTGAGTGAGCCGGAAAATAGACGGCCGCGCAGACGAGAGGTTCCGCGAAACAGATTTTTTATCTTAAAACGTGTTGAGGAACTATGGCTGCCGAACAAACCGCGACGGGTTATATCCAGCACCACCTGCAAAATCTGGCTTACGGTAAACTTCCCGGGGGTTACACCCGTGCCGATGGAACCGTACTCTCCGAATCCACTTGGACCATTGCGCACAGCAGTCAGGAAGCCGCCGATATGGGCTTTTGGGCCGTGCACCTGGACACCCTCGGTTGGTCCATTGGTCTCGGAATGATCTTCTGCTTCCTGTTCGCGCGCGCCGCGAAGAAAGCCACTGCCGGCGTTCCCACCGGTTTCCAGAGCTTTGTGGAAGTGATTGTCGACTTCATCGACAAGACCGTTAAAGACACCTTCCCCCACCGCAACAGCATGGTCGCCCCGATGGCGCTGACCATCTTCGTGTGGGTGTTCCTGATGAACCTGATGGACCTGGTTCCGGTGGACTGGCTGCCGATGGCGTACGCCCAGGGGGTGTCCGCGCTGACCGGTGCTGATCCTCATCACGTGTACTTCAAAGTCGTTCCCACCACCGACCTGAATGCCACCCTCGGTATGGCGCTGGCGGTGTTCGCGCTGATGATTTTCTTCAGCGTGAAAGAAAAGGGCCTGGTGGGCTTCGTCAAAGAACTGACCCTGCACCCCTTCCATTCCGGCAAGTGGTACATCGATATTTTCCTGATCCCGTTCAACTTCCTGCTGGAAGCGGTTTCCCTGATCGCCAAGCCCGTGTCTCTCGGCCTGCGTCTGTTCGGTAACCTCTACGCAGGTGAGATGATCTTTATCCTGATCGCCATCGTCTTTGGCGTTGGTGTTCTGGGCTTTATCGGCGCCGGTCTGCTGCAGATGGGCTGGGCCATTTTCCATATCCTGGTAATTACCCTGCAAGCCTTCGTATTCATGGTGTTGACCACCGTGTACATGGCCATGGCGCACGACCGGGAAGATGAACACGCGCACGACCACTAAGGTCGCGCCGCCCCCGGCCTGGCCGGGGGCAACGATTTCTGTCGGTTTACTGACTTTCTTCACTCACTTTCAACTTCAACAACTCTTAACTTACTTTTGGAGAAAACAATGGAAGCATTAGGTCTGGTTTACGTAGCTGCTGCACTGCTGATCGGTCTGGGCGCACTGGGTACTGCTATCGGTTTCGGCACCCTGGGTGGAAAACTGCTGGAAGGTTCTGCACGTCAGCCTGAACAGGCTCCGGCTCTGCAGGGCAAAATGTTCCTGATGGCTGGTCTGCTCGACGCCGTTCCGATGATCGGTGTTGGTATCGCTATGTACCTGATTTTCGCGGTAGCTCCTGGTCTGGCTGGTTAATTCCCCGTTCCAATTGCCCTTTAACCCATTTTTGAAAGAGCAAGAGGTGTCGGTGTGAATATCAACCTGACTCTGATCGGCCAGTCGATCACCTTTCTCGCCTTCGTATGGTTCTGCTGGAAGTTTGTCTGGCCGGCCCTGCTGGGTGTTATGCAAGAGCGCGAGCAAAAAATTGCGACCGGTCTGCAAGAAGCCGAGCGTGCGGAGAAAGATCTTGAGCTGGCTCAACGCAAAGCTGTCGAGCAACTGAAAGAAGCCAAAGCCCAGGCTGCGGAAATCATCGATGGCGCCAACAAGCGCGCCAATCAGATCGTTGACGAAGCCAAAGAGGCCGCGCGCAGTGAAGGCGATCGCCTGAAAGCTGCCGCCCAGGCGGAAATCGAACAGGAAGTAAACCGTGCGAAAGAACAGCTTCGCTCGCGTATTGCTGCCCTGTCTGTTGCCGGCGCCGAGAAAATTCTCTCGGTCAATATCGATGCCAAAGCGCACGATGACATGATCGAGAAACTGGCAGCCGAGCTGTAAGCGAGGAACCCATGGCGGAACTCAGCACACTGGCCCGGCCCTACGCAAAAGCGGCTTTTGCCCACGCCCAGCAGGCCTCCGACCTTTCCGGTTGGAGTCAGGCGTTGGCAACCGCAGCGGTGGTCAGCCAGAACGAAAAAATTGGCGAGCTGCTGGATAACCCGCAGCTGACCAGTGAGGTGCGTGCGGATAAATTTCTGACTGTTTGTGGCGATTTTGATGGGCCGCAACAGAATTTCATCAGATTGCTGGCGGAAAACCACCGCTTGCCGCTGTTGCCGGAAATTTCCGAACTGTTCGAAGACCTGAAGGCCCAGGCAGAAGCCACCCTCGAAGTGGAAGTCATTTCTGCCCGCCCGCTCAGCGACGAACAGTCCCAACGCCTCACCCAGGCTCTCAGCAAGAAGTTCTCCCGCGAGGTGCACCTGCACAGCGCGGTGGACGAAACCCTGCTGGGCGGCGCGATCATTCGCGCTGGCGACACGGTTATTGATGGCACCGTGCGCGGTCGACTGGCCAAACTCGCCGAGGCGATGAACTCCTAAATTATCGTCCCCTCTTCCGCACGCGGTTGAGGGGAATTCGAGGAACAGAGCATGCAGCAACTGAATCCCTCTGAGATCAGTGAAATTATCAAGAGCCGCATCGACAATCTCGATGTGAGCACCGAAGCCCAGAATGAGGGCACCATTGTTTCCGTATCCGACGGTATCATCCGCATCCACGGCCTCGCCGACGTGATGTACGGTGAGATGATCGAGTTCGAAGGCGGCGTTACCGGTATGGCACTGAACCTGGAGCGCGACTCCGTTGGTGCCATCGTTCTCGGTGACTACAAATCCCTGGCCGAAGGCCAGAAGTGCCGTTGTACCGGCCGCATCCTGGAAGCCCCGGTTGGACCGGAGCTGCTGGGTCGCGTGGTAGACGCACTG
Organism: Microbulbifer sp. ARAS458-1; assembly: GCF_045348205.1. NCBI lineage: Bacteria > Pseudomonadati > Pseudomonadota > Gammaproteobacteria > Cellvibrionales > Microbulbiferaceae > Microbulbifer > Microbulbifer sp. ARAS458-1. Next base: position 677,670 of record NZ_CP155838.1, read on the forward strand.
GGTAACCCAATCGACGGTAAAGGTCCGCTGAACAACAAGCTGACCGACGCAGTTGAGAAAGTAGCCCCCGGCGTAATTGCCCGTCAGTCCGTTGACCAGCCGGTACAGACCGGTCTGAAAGCGGTCGACACCATGATTCCGATCGGTCGTGGCCAGCGTGAGCTGATCATCGGCGACCGCCAGATCGGTAAGACTGCGGTTGCGATCGATGCGATCATCAACCAGAAAGGTACCGGCATTAAGTGTATCTACGTTGCCGTAGGCCAGAAGCAATCCTCTATTGCCAACGTGGTACGCAAACTGGAAGAGCACGGCGCAATGGACCACACCATCGTGGTTGCCGCCGGTGCTGCCGACCCGGCAGCGATGCAGTTCCTGGCGCCGTACGTAGGCTGCACCATGGGCGAGTACTTCCGCGACCGTGGTGAAGACGCCCTGATCATTTACGATGACCTGACCAAGCAGGCTTGGGCCTACCGTCAGATCTCCCTGCTGCTGAAGCGTCCTCCGGGCCGTGAAGCCTACCCGGGTGACGTTTTCTACCTGCACTCCCGTCTGTTGGAGCGCGCCGCGCGTGTAAACGCCGAGTACGTAGAGAAGTTCACCAACGGTGAAGTGAAAGGCAAAACCGGCTCCCTGACCGCACTGCCGATCATTGAGACCCAGGCGGGTGACGTTTCCGCATTCGTACCGACCAACGTAATCTCCATTACCGATGGTCAGATCTTCCTGGAAACCGACCTGTTCAACTCCGGTGTACGTCCAGCGATCAACCCGGGTATCTCCGTATCCCGCGTTGGTGGTTCCGCCCAGACCAAGATCATCAAGAAGCTGTCCGGTGGTATCCGTACCGCCCTGGCCCAGTACCGCGAGCTCGCGGCCTTCTCCCAGTTCGCCTCTGACCTGGACGAAGCCACCAAAGCCCAGCTGGACCACGGTGAGCGCGTAACCGAGCTGATGAAGCAGAAGCAGTACTCCCCGCTGTCTATCGCGGACATGGCTGTTTCCGTTTACGCCGCGGACAAGGGTTACCTGAACGACGTAGAAGTTAACAAAGTGCTGGACTTCGAATCCGCCCTGCTCGCTTACATGAACAGCGAACACGCAGAGCTGATGCAACAGGTAAACAGCACCGGTAACTACAACGACGAAATCGACAACGCCTTCAAGGCCGCGATCGAGAAGTTCGTCGCTACCGGTAGCTGGTAAGTACCCATGTGCAGGAGCAGGTCTGACGATTTGTTCCTGCAGGTTAACTTCCGGCAAAAAGGTAACTGACTATGGCAGGCGGAAAAGAAGTACGCACAAAAATTGCCAGCATCAAGAGCACGCAGAAAATCACCTCGGCCATGGAAATGGTTGCGGCGAGCAAGATGCGTAAGGCTCAGGATCGCATGGCACTGGGGCGCCCTTACGCAAGCCGCATTCGCGCGGTGATTGGCCACGTAGCCAACGCCAACGCGGAATACCAGCACACCTACATGCAGGAACGCGAAGTGAAGCGTGTGGGCTACATCCTGGTATCTACCGATCGCGGTCTCTGCGGTGGCTTGAACATCAACGTGTTCAAGGCAGCGATCCGCGACATGCACTCCTGGGATAAGCAGGGTGTAGGCGTGGATATCTGTGCAGTCGGCAACAAGGCGGCCAGCTTTTTCAACAACATCGGCGGCAACGTCGTAGCCGCAGTGCGCGACCTGGGCGACCAGCCTCAGGCCAAGCAGCTGATCGGCTCCGTCAAGGTGATGCTCGACAAGTTCGCCGATGGCGAAATCGACCGTCTTTTCCTGGTGTCCAACGAATTCGTGAACACCATGACCCAGAAGCCGCAGGTTGAGCAGCTGCTTCCGTTGAAAAAAGACGAAGACGAGCAACTGCAGCACGAATGGGACTATCTGTACGAGCCAGAGCCGGTCGAGCTTCTCGACGGTCTGCTGACCCGTTACATCGAATCCCAGGTGTATCAGGCGGTGGTTGAAAACAAGGCCTGTGAACAAGCGGCACGTATGATTGCGATGAAGAGCGCCACCGATAACGCCGGTGAGCTGATCGACGCACTGCAGCTGGTTTACAACAAGGCGCGCCAGGCAGCGATTACCCAAGAGCTGTCTGAGATTGTTGGCGGCGCCGCGGCGGTCTGATTCGAGTAATCAGAGCACCGCAGAAAGATTTGAACTTTGAGGATCGGGAAATGAGTAACGGGCAAATTGTGCAAGTTATCGGCGCGGTCATCGACGTGGAATTCCCGCGCGACGCCGTACCGAATGTATACGATGCACTCGTGGTTGAGGGTAAAGACCTCACCATGGAAGTGCAGCAGCAGCTGGGCGACGGCATTGTACGTGCTATCGCCATGGGTTCTTCCGAGGGTATCTCCCGCGGTCTGCCGGTAAAGAACACCGGCGCTCCAGTTTCCGTACCGGTAGGTACCGAGACCCTGGGCCGCATCATGGACGTACTGGGCAACCCAATTGACGAATGTGGTCCGATCGGTGAGAAAGAGCGCTCTTCTATCCACCGCGCGGCACCCACCTACGAAGAGCAGTCCAGCTCCACGGAACTGCTGGAGACCGGCATCAAGGTAATCGACCTGGTATGTCCGTTCGCCAAGGGTGGTAAGGTTGGCCTGTTCGGCGGTGCCGGTGTAGGTAAAACCGTAAACATGATGGAACTCATCAACAACATCGCCACCGAGCACAGCGGACTGTCTGTGTTCGCGGGTGTTGGTGAGCGTACTCGTGAAGGTAACGACTTCTACCACGAGATGCAGGAAGCCGGCGTTGTTAACGTCGAAGAGTTTTCCAAGTCCAAGGTAGCGATGGTTTACGGCCAGATGAATGAGCCGCCCGGTAACCGTCTGCGTGTAGCCCTGACCGGCCTGACCATGGCCGAGAAATTCCGTGACGAAGGTCGTGACGTACTGTTGTTCGTGGACAACATCTACCGTTACACCCTGGCCGGTACCGAAGTATCCGCACTGCTCGGCCGTATGCCGTCTGCGGTAGGTTACCAGCCGACCCTAGCGGAAGAGATGGGTGTTCTGCAGGAGCGTATTACCTCCACCAAGACCGGCTCCATCACCTCCATCCAGGCGGTATACGTACCGGCGGATGACTTGACCGACCCGTCTCCGGCGACCACCTTCGCCCACTTGGACTCCACCGTAGTACTGAGCCGTGACATCGCCGCCAAGGGTATCTACCCGGCCGTTGACCCGCTCGACTCCACTTCCCGTCAGCTGGATCCGCAGGTGATTGGTGAGGAGCACTACTCTGTCGCCCGTGGCGTACAGTCTGTACTGCAGCGCTACAAAGAGCTGAAGGACATCATCGCGATTCTGGGTATGGACGAGCTGTCTGAAGAAGACAAGCAGATCGTAGCCCGCGCGCGTAAGATCGAGCGTTACCTGTCTCAGCCCTTCCACGTTGCGGAAGTATTTACCGGTGCGCCGGGCAAATACGTTTCCCTGAAAGAAACCATCCGTGGCTTCCAGGGCATCCTGAACGGCGATTACGACCACCTGCCGGAGCAGGCCTTCTACATGGTCGGCACCATCGACGAAGCCGTCGAGAAAGCCAACAAGAAGTAAGGCACGCACGTAGATCCCCAGGTGTCTGGGGATCATGGCTCGCTCAAAATCGTAGCGAGCGGCTGGCTGGCGGTGGCCGCCGGAGCGCAGGCAGCGGAGTGTATATAAATACATGAGCAGCCGAGCACCGCCGGACGCCGTCAGGCAGGCGTACAGTAGATTTTGTGCGATGCCACAAGGCAAACAAATGAGATTGAGGTAGCCTTATGGCTATGACAGTACATTGCGACATCGTTAGCGCAGAGGAATCCCTCTTCTCGGGTCTGGTGAAGATGGTGATTGTCAGCGGCGTCGAAGGGGAACTCGGTATCTCCTACGGTCACGCACAGCTGCTCACCGCCCTCAAGCCCGGCCCGGTTCGCATCATCAAAGACAATGGTGATGAAGAGGTGCTGTTCCTGAGCGGCGGCTATGCCGAAATCCAGCCGAACATGGTGACCATCCTCGCCGATCTCGCCGAGCGCGAAATCGACGAAGATGCAGCCAAAAAGGCCCGCGAAGAGGCGGAACACGCCCTGCGCAGCGCCCCGGCGGATATCGACTATGCCCGTATCTCCGCGCAACTTGCCGAAGCCGAAGCTCGTCTGCGCACCATGCAGGCGATTCGCCGCGCCGCTGGCAAGTAACCTACTTTCTGTAGGAGCCTGTATATTACAGGCAATCAAAAAAAGCAGCTTCGGCTGCTTTTTTTGTGCCCGTGTGTTTTGCTTAGGACATCTCGACCCATCAGAAACAGGAAATCGAATTCGTGAATGCCCCACAACCCGTCATCGGATTGGCGCTCGGCAGCGGAGCGGCCAAAGGTTTTGCACATATTGGCGTACTCAAGGTGCTGGGCGAAATGGGCATTCGCCCTGATGTGATTGCCGGTACCTCTATGGGCGCTTTTGTTGGGGCCGCCTTTGCCGCCGGCAAACTCGACAAGCTGGAAGAGTGGGTACGCCAATTGGATAACTGGAAGGTGTTCTCCCTGCTGGATATCAACTGGACCCTGAGCGGCGGTGTGATTGGTGGTATCAAACCATTCCGCACCTTCTTCGAGGGATTCGATTTCGACAACATCGAAGATTTGCCGGTTCCCTTCACCGCTGTCGCCACCGATTTACACAGTGGTCAGGAAATCTGGTTACAGCAGGGTAACCTTCAGGACGCGGTCAGTGCCTCCTGTTCCATACCAGGGCTGCTATCACCAAAGGCACTGTCTGGCCGCTGGCTGGTGGACGGTGCGGTGGTCAACCCGGTGCCAGTCGACGTTTGCCGCGCCATGGGCGCCACTCGCGTAATCGCCATAGATGTGATGGAAGATGGCGCCCCGCTGCTGAATCGGGAGCACCGGGAGGTGGCGAGCATCGTGAGTGAGAAATCCACGGTGGAAGACATGCCCTCTCTGCAGCAGGAGCGCGCAGAAATGTCTCATCCGGAGGCTGGTGATGATGAGGATAAGGCACTCGCGGAGGCTGAGCAGAGCAACCCATCCAACGGACTGGCGAGACTACTGGAACAGGGTAAAGAGCAGCTGACCCAGTTTCGAGAGCTGCGCAAGCGCCCGAAAATCGCACCGCCAGGTATGTTCGACACCATGCACCAGGCCATGGCGATTCTCGAGCGACGCCATAAGCGCACCCGTATGATGGGTTCACCTCCGGACGTACTGGTAATGCCCAAGGTGGGTGAAGTGGGGGGCATGGAATTTTCCCGCGCGACCGAGGCCATTGAGGCCGGTGAAATAGAAGCCCGTCGTCTGCGCACCTGGATCGAAGATATGGTGGATCAGGGATAACGAAATGTTCGAACACTGGCGATTGCGCACTCTGCTTCGACTGTTTGGCGCCCTGACCCTGCTTGTCAGTGTGGGCGCCAGTGCAGGGGCTTGGTACGAATACCAGTCTGAAAATTTTACCGTGTATTCCGATGTGCCCGAGCGTCGCGTCTATGAACTGATGCGAGATCTGGAGCGTTTTCGCCGTACCGCCCTGTCATTTACCGGCCAGGAAGAAACACCGGAAAACCAGAAATTACGGGTGTTCCACTTCCGCGACTCCGGCGAGTTCGAGCGGTTTACCGGGGATCGCAAGATCGCCGGTCTCTACCGGGAAACCTGGGAGGGACCGATTATCTTTTCCCGCGACGGCGGCCATGGCATTTCCCGCTCCGGATTGATCTTCCACGAATACGTCCACCATCTGATGCGCGAGCGCAGTGGCATGACCTACCCGCGCTGGTACTCCGAAGGATTCGCCGAGCTGCTGGCCAGTGCGGAACTGCATAAAAAAACCGTACTGGTCGGGGGGCTGCCGGAGTGGCGATTGAGCGCCTGGGCAGAAAATGATCCCCTGACCATCGAGCAGCTCCTGGCCCCTCCTCCGCTTGCTGCGCAAAATGGCGAAGACAACAGCCGCTACAGGAACAACTACTACGCCAGCGCCTGGCTGCTTACTCACTATTTACAGTTAGGCCACACCGCTGGCCACCCGGACTACCGGGCCGCTACTACGAGCTACCTCAAGGCGGTGGCCGCAGGTGAAAATCCTTTTGCAATCTTCGAAGAACATTTCGGGAAATCTATCGAAGTGATTGGACGGGAAATGCTCGCCTATATGCGTGATGATATTCAGCGCTACCAACTGGAGATCCCCGAGTACACCTACTCCATCCCGCGCCGCGAACTGACCGAAAACGAGCAGCTGTTTCTGCTTGCCGCCGAGGCCATGGATTTCGACAAACCACAGCTCGCCTTGGAGTATCTGAAGCGCAGCGAGCAACAGGGCCTGGGCTGGTCGGAAAACCTGACCGCCATGGCGGTGATTGAAGCGGAAAAAAAGAACTACAAACTCGGTGAAAAAGTGGTGGAGGAAATTGGCGAGCACGGCCAGATCAGCCACCTCACCGCCGCCAATCTCGCGCAATTCTATTTGCTGCGCTTGCAGGCATTGACGCGGACCCGCGAATGGGATGAGGACTTTTATGAGTCGGCGGTGAAGTACGGAAAAATCGCCGTGCAGATGGGTCCCAATTATTTGCCCGGCTATCGCACCCTGTGGACCGCATACCAACTCAAAGGTGAAAGCGAAGACGCCCTGCAGATCATGCTGAGCGCCTATCACCAGGAACCCAGTCACCTGAACCTGAACGCCACACTGGGGTTTTACCTTGCGCATCTTGAAAAGGACGCTTTGGCCCGGGAATACCTGGAGCGGGTTGTGGCCTGGAGTCACTCTGAAGATCTTCGCGCACGTGCAGAAGCGCTGCTCGAGCGACGAAAATAAAAAAGCCCGCCGTTTTCACGGCGGGCTTTTTGTTGGATAAACCGATCCGAACAATCAGTGCACCCAGTGGTGCCGTTCCTGCTTCTCCTGAATCGCTTCCGCGGTCGGTGTGGGCATGGCGCTCACCGGCAAACGCTCGTGGAAGAACGCCAGTCGCTCGTCGCCTTCCACCTCGTTCATGGTGGCCGCGTCGAACACCTTGCCGTTGATCACGGTGTATTTCACCTTCTCGGACAGGCGCAGGTCCTCCAGCGGATTGCCGTCCACCACAATGATGTCCGCCAGTTTGCCCGGCTCCAGGCTGCCGATGTCCTTATCCATACCCAGGTAGCGGGCGCCATCGATGGTGCCGGCGCGGAAGGCTTCCCACGGGGTGAAACCGCCCTGTGCCATCATCCACATTTCCCAGTGCGCACCGAGACCTTCGCGCTGGCCGTGGGCGCCAATGTGCACGGTGACGCCTTTGTCACGCAGCTGTTTTGCGTGATTGGCTACGTCCACGTGGTTGTAGTGGTGATCCGGCGCGGTGGGGCGGCGGATGGAGCGCGGGTTGACGATAAAGTCCGGAGTAAAGCTGGTCAGGCGCTCGTTCTTCCACACTTCGGTGCGGTCGTACCAGTAGTACTCACCGGAGAGGCCGCCGTAAGCCACCACAAACGTAGGGGTATAACCCACGCTGGTCTGGCTCCACATCTGTTCCACGTCGGAATAGATATTGGCGATGGGCAGGGAGTGCTCCACACCGGTGTGGCCATCCACAATCATGTTCATGTTGTGCTGGTACTTACCGCCGCCTTCCGGCACCACCATGATGCCGTGCTTGCGGCCCGCTTCCAGTACCTGCTGGCGCTGCTCCCTTCTCGGCTGGTTGTAGCTCTTCACGGAAATCGCACCCATTTCCTTCAGGCGGCTCACGTGGAACTCGGCGTCCTCCAGGCTGTTGATCTTGGCCTTGTAGCCGGGGCCCTTGGCGCCGTACAGAATGGTGCCGGTGGAGAAAATACGCGGGCCATTGATGATGCCGGCCTTCTGCATTTCCGCAGCAGAGAAGATCTCGCTGCTGTCGTTGGACGGGTCGTGAATGGTGGTCACACCGAACGCCAGGCTGGAATACAGGTTCCAGTTCTGCTGCGGAATGATCTCCTCGCGGCCTTGGGCACCGTGGGCGTGGGCATCCACCAGCCCTGGCAGAACGGTCTTGCCGGTGACATCGATACGCTGGGTACCGGTGGGGATTTCCACCTCACTCTGCGCACCCACTGCCACGATGCGATTACCGCGGAACAGCACCACACCGTTTTCGATCACTTCCTGGGCGGACTCCGCATCGCGCATGGTCACCACGGTACCGCCGGTCAGCGCCACCAGTTTGTCGCTGTTGAAGAACGGCTGCTTGAAGCTGAGATCGATACCTTCGCTCACCGGCTCCGGCAATTGCTCCGGGGCGCCGGCGACAAAATCAAACGCGTCTTTCAGTTCGCGCTCATAGAGCTTCGGTCCGTGGGCCCAGCCCAGGGTCTCGCTGTCGCCGGACCAGTGCAGGTTTTCACCGGCGCGCTTGGACACCTGGGTGACTTTTACGGCGGTGGCGTTGGGACCGATGGACTCGGATTTGCCGGTGTGCATAAACGGTGCGGCAAAGGCCTTGAAGTCCTGAGTGAAGGCGACCCAGCGGCCGTCCGGGGACAGGCGGAAGGAGGTGATCTCGGCGCCGTGCAAGTGCTCGCGCTCGTCCTTGCCGTTGACATCGACGCTCTTGAACACGCGCTTGCCGCCATCGCCGTAGACATACTCGGAGAAGTAGATACGGTCGCCATCGGCGCCGAAGTGCGGCTCGTAGCCGGATTTACTGATGCGGCGCTGCCAGTCGCCGTCGGCGTCCGCCAGGTATATGCCGGGCTCAAGGGAGTATTCCGGGCTCAGCAGGTAGCCGCCGGTAAAGCGGCGGAAGGCCACGGTTTCGCCATCCGGGGAGAAACTCGGCTCCACATACAGGCCGGGTTCATCGGTGATGGTCTTGCCGCGACCACTGCGTGCGGATACCACGCGCACCTGCCCGAGTTTCTCATCGTCCCAGGTCACGTAGGTGATCTGCTTGCCGTCGCGTGACCAGCTCGGGTAGAACTCGAAGTGCTCATCCTGGCGGGTCAGTCGGCGACGTTCACCGCTGTTCATGTCCTGAACGTAGATTTTACCCAGGGCCTGGAAGGCGATCTGCTTGCCGTCCGGAGACTTCTGCGCCCAGCGGATCATCTTCACGTCGAACTGTTCCGGGGCTACATCCACCGGGAAGCGCACCGCATTGGCCACCTTCTTCTCGGTCTTGATATGCGCGACTATCTCGCGTGCGCCCCGCTCGAGGCTGCTGCCATCGGCGTTGATGCGCAGGAACCTGCCGCCACTCCACACGATCAGGGATTTGCCGTCCGGCATCCAGTCGTAGTGCACGTAGTTGCCGTGGGAGCCAAACGTCTCCTGCAGATCCCGTTCGAGGCCGGTATAGATGGGTTTTTCCAGGCCGCTGTTCAGGTCTTTCACAAACATGGAGGTCTGGTCGTCCTGGCGGCGGATAAACGCCAGCTTTTCACCATCCGGTGACGGTACCGGGGCGATGGAACCGCCGGGGCCGGAGACAAAGGTTTCTTCCTTGCCGTCCTGCAGGTCATAGCGGTTGATGGCGAAGATTTGCTGGGTGGAGTTCTTGTTGTACTCCCAGACCGTGCCCGGGGTGGTGTCGATGGCGTAATAGATGTAGCGGCCATCCGGGGAGAAAACCGCGTCGGAGATATTCTTCTGCGCGATATCGCCGCCGATGCGCGCCTTGATCTGCCGACCTTCACCGCCGCCGTAGTGGTACATCCAGATTTCCCCGGCGGGGATACTGCGGCCACTCATAAAGCCCTTGCGCGCCACCAAGTGCTGGCCATCCGGGCTGAAGTTGGGGGCGTGTACCAGGTTTTCTTTCTCGGTGGTCAGTTGGCGCAGATTCTCGCCGTTGCGGTCCATGATCCAGATATTGTCAGCACCGTCGCGGTCGCTGACAAACACGATGGACTTGCCGTCGGGGCTGAAGCGCGGCTGGATGTTCCATGCGATTTCGCTGGTGATCGCAGTGGCTTCGCCGCCATTTACCGAAATTTCATAGATGTCGCCCAGCATATCGAAGACGATGGTCTCGCCGTCGGGGCTGATATCCAGGTTGCTCCAGGTGGTCTCGCGGGTATCCAGGGAGATGGCCTTGAACTCGAACGGCGGCTTGTTCACATCCCATTTGTCTACTTCTTTTTTGGCTTCTTCCGCCACCGCTACCAGCGGCAGGGACATGGCGAGGCTGGCGCCGCCGATCAGGCGCGCGAGCTTGCGCATTTTCATTTTTATCATTTGGGCTCCCTGGGTAATTGGAGTTGCGGGCATTGAGGTCGGTCGCGCCCGGGTAGAGCGGCGCCGAATAAAAAACTACCTGCCAAATTACCGAAATATTGCCGCGTGGCAATAAAACTGCGTCGAATGGGAGAAAACTCGGGATATCCAGCAGTCGCAGGATTATCACCTGTAAACCTCCAGGTGATATTCGCAGTAATACAGGGGATTGCGCGGGTCCTGACCTGGAATTGCGCTGACTAAACTGGGTTATATGGGTGCTGCAACGGCGCACACAGACAATTCGGAACCCCCAATGAGTCATTACAAGCACCGCGACCGTCCCAAGAGTGATCGCCAGATTCTCTCGGAGCAAATGGACGAGAGCCTGCAGGAATATAACCGCAATAACCGGTCACTGTTGCTCTCTTCAATCGGAGCGGGCATGGAGATTGGCTTCAGTGTGTTTCTCATCGCGGCGTTCTACAGCCACCTTCACGCCGGTATATCTCATCAGCTGATGTATCTGTTGGCAGCAATGAGCTATCCCGTGGGTTTCATGCTGGTGGTTATTGGAATGCTTGATGTACTCCAGTTTCTCGCCATCGCAACCGCCGGCAATATCATCGGCGGTTCGGTATTTGTTGGACGGGTCAAGTACAGCTCCATTCACAATAGCCATTGAGCCGATTGGCGACCGGCCGAGTGCCTGTGCCGGGTTGCGATAAGCTGTGCAACTCGGGACAATCCGGGCCCGATCAAAAGAACTGTCACTCCTTCAGGTAATCTCATGACCATCGATGTCGTTATTCTCGCCGCCGGCAAAGGCACCCGCATGCGCTCCGATCTACCCAAAGTACTGCATCCCATCGGTGGAGTGCCCATGCTGGGGCGGGTGATTAACGCCGCGAAAGGTTTGGGGGATGTATCGATTACCGTGGTGATCGGCCACGGTGCCGAGCTGGTGCGTGAGCGATTTGCCGACAGCGGCGTGCAGTTTGTGGAGCAGACTGAACAGCTGGGCACCGGCCACGCGGTGGCCCAGGCCATACCGAATTTCCGCGAAGGCGCCACGGTGCTGGTGCTTTACGGCGACGTCCCTCTGGTAAAAACCGCAACCCTGCAGGATCTGCTACAGGCATCGGAAAATGGCCCCGCCCTGCTGTCGGTAGTGATGGATGATCCCAAGGGCTACGGCCGCATCGTGCGCGACTCGCTCAACGCGGTTCAGGCGATTGTGGAAGAAAAGGACGCCGACAACGCCATCCGCACCATCCGCGAGATCAATACCGGCATCCTCGCCGCACCGGGCAATTTGCTGGCCCAGTGGCTGCCGGAGCTCTCGAACGACAATGCCCAGGGTGAGTACTACCTTACCGATGTGATCGCGCGCTCGGTCAGCGAGAACATCGCCATTACCGGCGTGATCGCCGACGATCCCTTTGAGGTGGCCGGCGTCAACAGCCGCGCCCAACAGGCGGAACTGGAGCGCGCGCTGCAGGCGGACACTGCCAATGCGCTGATGACTGCCGGCGTCACCCTGCTGGATCCCGCTCGTATTGATGTGCGTGGCAATCTCACCTGCGGCGCTGACGTCTCCATCGATATCAACTGTATTTTCGACGGCGAAGTATCCCTCGGCGACAACGTGCAGATCGGCCCGAATTGTCTGCTGAAAAACTGCCAGCTGGCCGCGGGCACAGTGGTAGAAGCCAACTCCATTATCGAAGACGCCATCGTCGGCGAAACCTGCACCATCGGCCCCTTTGCACGCCTGCGCCCGGGCACTGAGCTGGCTAATGGTGCAAAGGTGGGCAACTTCGTCGAAACCAAAAAGGCCAGGATCGGCCTTGGCAGCAAGGTAAACCACCTCTCCTATATCGGAGATGCGGAAGTGGGCGAAGGCGTGAACATTGGCGCCGGCACAATCACCTGTAACTACGATGGCGTGAACAAGTCCAAAACCGTAATCGGCGACGGCGCCTTTATTGGCTCCAACTCTGCGCTGGTTGCCCCGGTAGAAATCGGCGCCGGCGCGACCATTGGTGCTGGCTCAACCATCACCCACGAAGTGAGTGCTGACGAACTGGCTGTAGCCCGTGGGAAGCAGCGCAATATCAGTGGTTGGCAACGGCCTACGAAAAAAAGTTAAGCCCGCAGAATGGTGCTCTGAAGCTGGCCCGGTGGCGGTGGATCACTGGGTGCGGCTTTTCAGGACCGCTGTGAACCCATCCCTGGGCGCTGCGGCGCAAACATCCTGTTTGCGACGCTCCTGAAAAGCCGCACCCAGCACTCCACCTTCTTTCGAACCCAATTCACTTCGTAAGAACTTTCCTGGTCCACTAACGAAGTCCATGGGTCATGAGAAGGCAAAGTGCCGGGTATTCGTTTTCGAAAGCGTCGGCGACAGGACGTCGCCGCCGCAGCGCCCAGGGATGGGTTCACAGCGGTTTCGAAAACGAATACCCGGTGATTTGCCGCCACGGCCGAAGAATAAAACGAACCCCACAACCCAAAGACCCCGAAAACCCCCAACTACACTAAAAGCATCGGAATCCAAGGAACCCCGCCGATGCATAAACCTCGCCTGCAGCTCCAGGCTTCCTTCGATATCGCCTATCTCCAGTACCTGGACAAACAGGGCCGGGAGACACAGCCCCTGCCCGAGTTCGCCACCCCCGACTGGCTCACCCACTGCCACCGGCAAATGCAGCTGGCCCGGCTGGTGGATGATCGCGCGGTAAAACTGCAGCGCACCGGCTGCCTCGGCACTTATCCCTCCACCCTCGGCCAGGAAGCCATCGGCATCGCCACCGGCAATGCGCTGATGGCCGAAGACGTCTACTGCCCCTACTACCGGGAAACCGGCGCCCTGCTCGAGCGCGGCGTGGCAATCGAAGAAATCCTCGCCAACTGGGGCGGCGACGAGCGTGGGCAGAATTTCCAGCACGCGCCGAAGGATCTGCCCATCTGCGTACCGATCGCCACCCAGATGCTGCACGGGGCCGGTGTGGCCTTTGCCCTGAAATATCGCCACCAGCAGCAGGGCATTCCTCTACAGGTAGCGGTTGCCAGCTCCGGCGAAGGCGCCACTTCCAAGGGGGACTTCTACGAGGCCATGAACCTCGCCGGGGCGTGGAAGCTGCCCATGGTGTTTGTGGTGAACAACAACCAATGGGCCATATCAGTGCCGCGCGCCGCGCAAACCGGTACCCAGACCATCGCCCAGAAAGCCATCGCCGCCGGTATTCCGGCGCTGCAAGTGGATGGCAACGACGTGGTGGCCGTTGCCTGGGCGGTGCGGGACGCAATGCAGCGGGCGCGGCAAGGGGAAGGTCCGGCGCTGATTGAGGCTATTAGTTACAGACTCTGCGACCACACCACCGCTGATGACGCCAGCCGCTACCGCGGTGCCGAAGAGCTGGAGCAGGCCTGGCAGTGGGAGCCGGTCAAGCGGCTGGATACCTATTTACGGGATCAGGGCCTGTGGAGCGATGCCAAGCAGCAGGACCTGGACCGCGAGCTGGCACAGATTATGGAAGCGGCGCTGAATAACTGGGAATCCCGCGCGCCGGAACCGGTGACCGCCATCTTCGATCATCTCTACGCGCAATTGCCGGAAGGGCTGTACGAGCAGTACGACCAGTTGCGTGACGAACAGCAGGGCACGGTGATTGGGGGAAAGGGTTAGATGGCGGAACAAAACAGTGCGATCACCCTGGTGGAAGCGGTCACCCAAGCGCTGGCCTACGAGCTCAAAAATAACCCGGAAGTGGTGGTATTCGGGCAGGATATTGGTGCGAACGGCGGCGTATTCCGGGCAACGGACGGACTGCAGAAAACCTTCGGTGCAGACCGGGTGCTGGACACCCCACTGGCCGAAACCATGATCGCCGGCATTGCCGTGGGCATGGCCACCCAGGGACTTCGCCCAGTGGCCGAGTTCCAGTTTATGGGCTTTATCTACCCCGGCCTCGATCACATCCTCAGCCACGCCGCGCGCATGCGCAATCGCACTCGCGGCCGCCTTAGCTGTCCCATCGTCTACCGCGCGCCCTACGGCGGCGGCATTCACGCGCCGGAACATCACAGTGAAAGTACCGAGGCGATTTTTGCGCATATTCCCGGTCTGCGGGTGGTGGTGCCCTCGTCTCCCGCGCGGGCCTATGGCCTGTTGCTGGCGGCCATCCGCGATCCGGACCCGGTGATCTTTCTCGAACCCAAGCGCATCTACCGCGCGGCCAGACAGCCGGTACCGGACGACGGCGAGGCCCTGCCCTTGGATCGCGCTTTTGTCCTGCGCGAGGGCAGTGATCTCACCCTGGTGGCCTGGGGCGCAAGCGTCCGCGAGACTCTCGCTGCCGCTGAACAGTTGGCTCGCGACGGCATAGAGGCGGAAGTCATCGACCCCTCCACGCTGAAACCGCTGGATATCCACACCATCATCGACTCCCTGGAGAAAACCCGCCGCTGCGTGGTGGTCCACGAAGCCGCGCGCTTTGGTGGTCTGGGGGCGGAGATCGCTGCACAAATTCAGGAATACGCCTTCGACCTGCTTGATGCACCGGTGCAGCGGGTTACCGGATACGACACGGTGATGCCGTACTACCAGCTGGAAAATGCCTATCTGCCCGGCGTCGAGCGCATCCTGGCGGGCGCCCGCTCTGCGCTCGGCTATGTCCGTGATGGGGTTCGTGACGGTGTTCGCGCAACCGGAGCGGAGGGAGGCCGATGAAGATCTTCAAGCTCCCCGACCTGGGTGAAGGCCTGCCGGATGCGGTGATTCGCGAATGGCATGTGGACGAGGGTGACAGCGTCAAAGCGGATCAGACCCTGGTGACCGTGGAAACCGCCAAAGCACTGGTAGAGGTTCCCTCCCCCTATTCCGGCACAGTGGAAATCCTGTTTGCCGCGGAAGGCGAGACACTGGAAACCGGCCAGCCGCTGATCGGATTTGCCGGTGCGGAGCCGGGTTCAGCGCCAGAGCCGGAAAGCAAACCTGCAAGTGAACTCAACAGCGACAGCGGCACCGTGGTGGGCAAGATTGAACAGGGCAGCGAGGCTCTGGCTGTAGAACAGCGCCCCATCGCCAACCGCCCCCGCTGCGCCACCCCGGCGATCCGCGCCCTCGCCCGCCGGCTCAAGGTTGATCTGGCCGATCTGCATCCGTCCGGCGCCCGCTTCAGTGAAGCGGAAGTACGCGCCGCGGCGCGCGGTGAAAACCTGCCGCGCTGGAGCGAAAAAGCGGATAAAAGCGACGAAACCGTCGTTAAAGAGCGCAAAAAATCCCCAACCGAATCCAGTGAAATGGCCCCCGCTCGCCGCGCTATGCTGCTGGCCATGAATCGCGCCCGCGACCAGGTCTGCCCCATGACCCTGTTCGACGAAGTGGATATATCCGACTGGCCCAAGGGAACCAGTGCCACCTTGCGCCTGCTTAAGGCAATCGCGCTCGCCGCTGCGGACGAGCCAAACCTCAATGCCCACTTTGAAAACGATGTGTTGGAGCCGAAATCTCCGGTCAACGTAGGTCTGGCGGTGGACGCCCCCAAGGGCCTGTTCGTGCCGGTGATCAAAGACGTCGGCGCCCTAGGTGAAGAGAAATTGCTGGAAACCATCGCCCGCTTCAAACAGCAGGCCAATGAAGGTGCCATCCCGCAGCAGGATCTACAGGGCGCCACCATCCACCTCTCCAATTTTGGCAGTCTGGCGGGCCGCTTCGCCACCCCGGTGGTGGTGCCGCCACTGGTGTGTATCGTCGGCGCCGGCCGCGCTCACAAGGCGGTACTGCCCCACAAAGGGAAGGCCCGGGGGCGCAAACTGTTGCCCCTGTCGATAACCGCCGACCATCGCGCGGTTACCGGCGGTGAACTGGCCAGATTCCTGAAAGCCGTAAAAGCCCACCTCAGCAAAAGTCAGGTGTGAACTTCAGTTTCGGTTTGCTATGCTTAAATTACGAAACGAAACTTAAGCGAGCATGTCCAAACGCTCATGTCCAAGCGTAATACCCAACAGCGCCGCCATCAGATACTCAGCCAGATCAACGAAGCCGGTGAAGCCAGTGTCGAAGAACTGGCGCGCCAGTTCGAAACCTCAGAAGTTACGATACGAAAGGATCTGGCGGCCATGGAAGACAACGGCCTGCTGCTGCGCCGCCACGGCGGCGCCATCCCCCTGCCCCGGGAACTGGTGGCCGAAGATCCCCTGTCCCAGACCAAACGCGCCATTGGCCGCGCCGCCGCCGAGCTGATCCGCGACCACAACCGCATCGTCATCGACTACGGCCGCACCACCACCGGCCTGATTCCCGAGCTCAACCACAAGCGCGGCCTTGTCGTCATGACCAACTCCCTGCACGTCGCCAACCAGCTGCGGGAACTGGAAAACGAACCCACCCTGCTGATGACCGGCGGCACCTGGGATCCCCACTTCGAAGCCTTCCAGGGCCAGGTCGCCGAACAGGTCCTGCGCGGCTACGACTTCGACCAGGCCTTTATCGGCGCCGACGGTATCGACCTAGAGCGCGGCACCTGCACCTTCAACGAGCAGATCGGCCTGTCCCGCGTCATGGCCGATGTCGCCCGCGAAGTGGTGGTGATGGCGGAGTCCAGCAAGGTGGGGCGACGGATTCCGAATCTGGAATTGAGCTGGGAAATGTTCGGCACATTAGTGACCGATAGCGGCATCGACGAAAAAGTTTGTGCGCAACTCGAAAGCAGAGGACTGCGAGTCATCTGCGCGGAAGTGAATTAAAGAAAACAGAGATTATTAAATACTCTGAAATTTGACGAGAAGGCGGCGATGCCGGGTAAGGGTGGGCGAGACCTTCTAAAACAGGGATGTTTTAGAAGAGCCCCCATGGACGGGTTCACGGCGTGTCTCGCCCACCCTTACCCGGCAGCGCCGCCGCCACCGGACTAAAACCCGGAGGCACAAACAAAAGAGGTTAAAGATTATGTGTGGAATCGTAGGTGCCCTGGGCCAAAGAAACGTAACCGGAATCCTGTTGGAAGGACTGCGCCGACTGGAATACCGCGGCTATGACTCCGCCGGTGTGTGTCTCGTCAACGGCGACGGCAAACTGCAACTGCGCAAAACCCAGGGCAAGGTCGCCGACCTGGAATCCGCCCTCGACGACAGCCCCACCGCCGGTCAGCTCGGTATCGCCCACACCCGCTGGGCCACCCACGGCGTCCCCTCGGATAAAAACTCCCACCCGCACGCCTCCGGCAACTTCGCCCTGGTGCACAACGGCATCATCGAAAACTATCAGGAACTGCGTGACGAACTCATCAGCAAAGGCTATGAATTCCAGTCGGAGACCGACACCGAAGTCGTCGTCCATCTGATCCACGAGCTCGCCAAAGACAACCGCGACCTGCTGCAGGCCGTCTCCGCCGCCACCGAAAAACTCCACGGCGCCTACGCCCTCGGGGTGGTCTGTTCCACCGAACCCGAGCGCCTGGTTTGCGCCCGCCTCGGCAGTCCCCTGGTGATCGGCGTCGGCTATGACGAAAATTTTATCGCCTCCGACCCCATGGCCCTGCAACAGGTCACCGACCGCTTTATTTTTCTGGAAGAGGGTGACATTGCCGAAGTCACCCGCGACGGCATCGCCATCTGGGACAAGACTGGCGAAGAGGTCAGCCGCCCGGTGAACAAACTGCAGGGCGGCCACGACGCCGCCGACAAGGGCCGCTACCGCCACTATATGCAGAAGGAAATTTTCGAGCAGCCTAAAGTGGTCGAAGCCACCATGGCCGGCCGCATCGGCGAACATTCGGTACTGTCCCAGGCCCTCGGTACCGCCGCCAACGAAATTCTGCCGCAGGTAAAACAGGTACAGATCGTCGCCTGTGGTACCAGCTACCACGCCGGCCTCGTTGCCCGTTACTGGATCGAAGACTGGGCCGGCGTCCCCTGCTCGGTCGAAGTCGCCAGCGAAATCCGCTACCGCAAAACTGCCGTGCGCCCGGGCACTCTGTTTGTCACCATTTCCCAGTCCGGCGAAACCGCCGATACCCTCGCCGCACTGCGGCAGGCCAAAGAGCTCGGCTACCTCGCCTCCATGACCATCTGCAACGTACCCAACAGCTCGTTGGTGCGCGAATCCGAACTGCACCTGATGACCGAAGCCGGCCCGGAAATCGGCGTCGCCTCTACCAAAGCCTTCACCACCCAGTTGGTCGCCCTGCAGATATTCTGTATTGCACTGGCCAAAGCCAACGGCATGAGCAGCGAGCGCGAAGCGGAACTCATTGATGCCCTGCACCAGCTTCCGAAACTGATGGAAAAATTCACCGGCCTCGACGCTCTGGTAAAAGCCACCAGTGAAGCCTTCGCGGAAAAAAATCACGCACTCTTTTTAGGTCGCGGCGTCGAATACCCAATCGCCCTCGAAGGCGCCCTAAAGCTAAAGGAGATTTCCTACATCCACGCCGAAGCCTACCCCGCCGGCGAACTTAAACACGGCCCGCTGGCCCTGGTAGATGCAGACATGCCGGTCATCGTCGTTGCACCAAACGATGAACTGCTGGAAAAACTGAAATCCAACCTGCAGGAAGTACGTGCTCGGGGTGGCGAACTGTTTGTATTTGCCAGCCCACAATCGGGCTTCAACAGTGAGGCAGGCGTAACCGTAGTGGAAGTCCCGGAAGCGCCGGAAAGCCTGTCTCCTATTTTATATACGGTTCCACTGCAATTATTGAGTTACCACGTGGCCCTGCTGAAAGGTACCGACGTGGATCAGCCGCGAAATCTGGCTAAATCGGTTACGGTGGAATAATTCAAAAATTTATTTCGTGAAATATGGGTCGCTATTGCGGCCCATATTCGTTTTACAATTTACAAAATAAAAGAATGAAACCATCGTTCCATTTATTTTATTTCAGCCTATATTCGCTCAAAAATAGATGCTTCTGCCTTCTGATTATTCTCGATAATTAATCAAAAAATAATAAGTACTCTGGTGCTAACTAGGCGTAATTTCGTGTAATTTTCACCTTAAAAATAAGGGTGAAAATATCAAGGAATAAATACGCGCCAGTAATTTAAGCAATTTTCAGTAAATCCACTGGTGCAACTTTCTGCGTCACAGCCATTTCTGTTAAGGTCGCCAGCTGTTTTGTACCGCCCTCACCCATGCGGTAATAGAAATCACATCTGGTCGGGCTGGAAGCCCAATAGCTGCCTACACGGAGAGTGCAATGCCACGCGCTATTTTCTTATTCTTTTCCCTAAGCGTTTCCCTGCTGCTTTCAGCCCAGCAAGCCTGGTCCGCCGATGGCCGCGCAGACTACGACCTCGATGACGACGGCCTGATCGAGATCGACGACTGGTCCGACCTGGATGAAATCCGCAACAACCTCGATGGCACATCACTTTACGGCAGCAGCGAAGGCTGCCCTGCAGAAGGGTGCATTGGTTTCGAGCTAACCACGGAACTGGATTTTGATACCAATGGGGATGGGGTGCTTGATAGCAGTGATACTTTTTGGAATGAGGGTGAGGGCTGGCAGCCAATTGGAAGTAGCTACGAAAACGCGTTTACCAGTATATTTCACGGCAACGGCTATCGTGTTCTGAACTTGATGATTGCACGCCCTAATGACAACCAGCAGGGTTTATTTGGCACTCTCAATACAGCTATCGTTAAGAATCTGGGCCTCGACGGGCCATTAATGGCCATTGAAGGGCGTCAAAGAGTGGGTGGCCTGGCAGGTCAGGTACACGAGAGCCTGCTCGTTGCGATCTACGTTCGTGGTTCTGTAACAAGTACTGATGCTAATGTGGGCGGATTGGTTGGTATCGGATTCAGTATGGAGATCACAGCCAGTTACACCACGGGTACCGTATTGGGTCGTTATAATGTTGGTGGTTTAGTCGGTCACAGTAAAGACTCTGAGATCAGTAGCAGTTTTGCAACAGGCTCCGTTTTCGGTGATGTTAATGTCGGTGGTTTGATTGGTGATGCTCTCGGTGGTCAGGTCGCAGCCAGTTTTTCCACGGTATATGTGTCCGCAGGCACAAGTGCAGGTGGGTTGATAGGGAAGGCATCTCGCACCTCTGTCACTACGAGCTATTGGGCAAAAGACGCATCGGGAATACCTGCTAGCGATGGTGGCACAGGGGTTACCCTGTTGGAGCTTCAGTGTCCCACCAACGCCGACAATACCTCTTGTGCCACTGAGACCCTGTATGAAGGCTGGTCCAGCCATCAGGATAGCACCGCCAACACCTTATGGGATTTTGGCACCGGGGTAGAGCTTCCCGGTTTGTATTTAAACGGCACCGTTTACCGCGATAGTGATGGTGATGGTGCCCTGGATGCTGCTGACGAATTTCCCGTGTTATTTGCGGCGAGTGTCGACAGCGATGGCGATGGCGCCATTGATCGCTGGACGCCAGGTTGCGATATTGACTGCCGTACGTCCAGCGGTCTGGTATTGGATCAATTTCCCGAAAGTGCAGCAGCCATTTTTGATGCGGATTGGGATGGTTTACCCGATCAATGGAATGACGGCTGCGATAGTACCTGCCAATCTACATCCGGCCTCACGCTGGATAGTTTCCCCAATGATACTGATAACGATGGCATCACCAATGACATCGACGATGATGACAATAATGACGGTATTGTGGATGCGGATGCGAATTCCAACGGCTTGATCGATGTAGCTTCCTGGGATGAACTGGATGCTATTCGCTATAGTCTGGATGGAGTCGGCCAGAAACTTACAGCTGAGAGTGGACTGGATAAATCGGGCTGTCCGCAAATAATAGTGGACGGTCTATTAAATGATCGCTGTCAGGGATACGAGCTTGTTGCCGACCTGGATTTTGATACCAATGGCGATGGTCTACTCGATGGGAATGACACCTACTGGAATGCGGGAGAAGGCTGGTTACCGATTGGTATTAATTCCAGCAATGCATTCAGCGGGGTCTTCCGCGGCAATGGCCATGTCATCCGCAATTTGATGATTGCTCGCCCTGATACTGATTATCAGGGGCTATTTGGTTATCTCAATAATGCCACTATCAAGGAGATGGGATTATCCGGACCGTTAACGGCTATCGAAGGACGGTATTCTGTAGGTGGTATTGCGGGACATGCTCTCTACAGTCAGATCACTGCTACCTATGTTAGCGGCTCGGTTAATAGCACTGAATCTAGCGTTGGCGGATTGGTTGGTTCAGCTAATGGCACTCAGATTACCGCCAGTTACGTCACCGGGTCGGTAAGCGGAACAAAATATGTTGGCGGTCTACTGGGGAATAGCGATTCTCGTAACGAGGTTGTAGCTAACGTTTCCACGGCCTATGTGTCAGGAGACTCCTTCGTCGGTGGATTGGTAGGCATTTGGGGCTCCACCAGTGCCAGTTATTGGGCTACCGACGCCTCCGGTGCAGACCGAAGTCGTGGTGGTGGTTCGGGGGTTACGCTCGCTGAGCTTCGCTGTCCTACAAGTGCTGATAACAATGACTGCGCCAGCACCACATTGTATACAGGCTGGTCTAGTTATACGGATTCCGAAGGCAGCGCATATTGGGATTTCGGCAGCGATTCCGAGTTTCCAGGCCTGCGATTGAAGGGCAGAGTTTTTCGAGATGGTGACGGCGACGGAGCACATGAGGTGGACGATGTGTTTCCCACGCTATTTGCCGCGAGTCGTGATAGCGATGGTGATGGCGCTATCGATCATTGGACATCGGGATGTGATACCGACTGCCGTACGTCCAGCGGTCTGGTATTGGATCAATTTCCCGAAAGTGCAGCAGCCATTGTTGATGCGGATTGGGATGGTTTACCCGATCGATGGAATGACGACTGCGATAGTACCTGCCAATCTGCATCCGGCCTCACGCTGGATAGTTTCCCCAATGATACTGATAACGATGGCATCACCAATGACATCGACGATGATGACAATAATGACGGTATTGTGGATGCGGATGCGAATTCCAACGGCTTGATCGATGTAGCTTCTTGGGTCGAACTGGATGCCATTCGACATAGTCTGGACGGAGTCGGACAGAAACTTACAGCTGAAAGCGCACTGGATAAAACGGGCTGTCCGCAAATTATAGTGGACGGTCTGTTACAAGAGCGCTGTCAGGGATATGAGCTTATTGCCGACCTGGATTTCGATACCAATGGCGATGGTGTACTCGATAGCAATGATACCTACTGGAATTCTGGTGAGGGCTGGCAGCCTATTGGCGATTGGGACTATCCATTCAAGAGTTTGTTTCAAGGCAACGGTCACCGGATCCAGAATCTGATGATCGCGCGCCCCAACCAGGATGATCAGGGCCTATTTGGCGTTCTCGAAAATGCTACCGTCAACGAGCTGGGCCTAAGCGGGTCGTTAATGGCCATTGAAGGGGGGGGCGTTGTGGGTGGTTTGGCGGGCTTCGCCCAATATAGTCAGATCTTTGCGACCTATGCCAATGGTTCTGTTACAGGCACTGGTGATTTGGTCGGTGGATTGGTTGGTGGTAGTTTCTACACTGAAATCACGGGAAGCTACACTACTAGCTCCGTTGCTGGTGATCAACGTGTTGGCGGTTTGATTGGTGATAGTGATTACACGAGGATTACCGCCAGTTACACAACGGGCTCCGCTTTTGGCAATGGAAAGGTTGGTGGTTTAGTCGGTGTAAGCACTAATAGTCACGTCGCAGGCAGTCTTTCCACCGCATTTGTGACCGCACGTGACCATGCTGGTGGTCTGATTGGGGACGCATATCAAACTCCTGTCACTACCAGCTATTGGGCGAAAGACGTATCGGGAATAACTACTAGCGACGGTGGCACAGGGGTTACCCTGGTGGAGCTTCAGTGTCCCACCACTGCTGACGACACCGGCTGTGCTACTGAGACACTCTATGAAGGCTGGTCCGGTTATCGGGATACCGACGTGAACAGCCTTTGGGATTTTGGTACTGTGAAAGAGCTTCCCGGTTTGTATTTAAACGGAGCCGTTTATCGCGATGGCGATGGTGATGGGGCTCTGGACACTGATGACGAATTTCCCAATCTCTTTGCGGCCAGCGTCGATAGCGATGGCGACGGCGCCATTGACCGCTGGACGGCTGGATGTGATGCCGAATGTCGTACCGCCAGCGGCCTGGTGCTGGACCAGTTCCCAGACTCTACAGCAGCCATAGTCGACGCCGACTGGGATGGTTTACCCGATCAATGGACCGAAGGTTGCGACAGCACCTGCCAATCCGATTCCGGTTTGACACTGGATAGCTTCCCCAGCGATACCGACAACGATGGTATCGAAAATCATATCGACGATGACGACAACAACGATGGTATTGTCGATGCGGATTCGAATTCCAATGGCTTGATTGATGTAGCTAACTGGGCAGAACTGGATGCCATTCGCTATAGCCTCGACGGCATAGGCCAGAAGCTCACGGCTGAAGGTGAGTTGGATACATCGGGCTGCCCTAAAATTCTGGTAAATGGCCTGTTCGAAGAGCACTGCCAAGGGTATGAACTTATTGCCGATCTGGATTTTGATACAAACGGCGACGGCGCCCTCGACAGCAACGATACTCATTGGAATGAGGGCCAGGGTTGGCAACCGATTGGCAGCAGTTCTAGTAACGCATTCAGCGGATTGCTTCAGGGTAACGGTCATGTAATCCGCAACCTGATGATCGCTCGCCCAACCTCGGACTATCAGGGGCTATTTGGCTATGCAATCAAAGCGAATATTAAGGAGCTTGGATTAACCGGACCGCTGATGTCTATTCACGGTGACGATTTCGTCGGTGGCTTTGCAGGTTATGGGAGTTACAGTCAGTTCAAAGCGGTGTATATCGCCGGTTCTGTTGCAGGCACCGACGATTATATTGGTGGTGTGGTCGGCTATAGCTACTACTCCGAGATCCGTAATAGTTATGTGACGGGATCCCTAGCTGGGGATGACGATGTAGGTGGTCTGGTCGGCCGAGCTATATACAGTCAACTTGGCGGCATCTTGAGCACAGCGCAAGTGTCCGCACGTTCATCTAGAGGTGGGTTAATAGGTTCCGGAATTAAAAATCAGATAAACAACAGTTATTGGGCAACAGATACCTCGGGTATAAACTACAGTTCCCAAGGAGGCACTTCGGCTACTCTCGCCGAATTGCAGTGCCCAACCAGTGCTGACAGCTCGACCTGCTCAGAAGTTACTCTTTATTCTGAGTGGTCAAATGCAATCAGTGATAACGGTAATAGCTATTGGGACTTTGGCTCCAATACAGAATTACCCGCTTTGGTGTTGAACGGCGCGGTTTATCGAGATGGCGATGGTGACGGCGCACTGGGCGACGATGACGCATTCCCTCAGCAGTTCGCTGCTAGCGTAGACAGCGATGGTGACGGTGCTCCGGACTTCTGGAAAGCCGGCTGCGAAGTCGACTGCCGCACAGCCAGTGGTCTGGTACTCGATCGATTCCCGGATAGTGGCGCGGCCATTATCGATACCGATCTCGATGGCATGCCAGATATCTGGAACGACGATTGCGACAGGGCCTGTCAGTCCGCCTCCGGCCTCACTCTGGACGACGACAACGACAACGATGGTGTGGCCAATACACAAGACGCCTTCCCGCTCGATGCCGCCGCAGCTGAGGATGCGGATAACGATGGCATGCCAGACGCTTGGTTGGCCGCCTGCGATAGCGTCTGTCAGTCTGCTTCCAGTCTCACACTGGATATGTCCCTGAACGACACGGACAACGATGGTGTCACCAACGATATCGACGAATTGCCAGCTAACCCGGCAGCGTCGGTTGATACCGATGGCGACGGCCAGCCAGATAGCTGGAACGATAATTGTGACAGCGCCTGTCAGTCTACCTCCGGGCTCATCTTGGATGATGACAACGACAATGATGGTGTAGCCAACGCTGACGATGCGTACCCAACGGACCCCGCGCGCGCCGAAGACGAAGACGCTCCGGAAATACTAAAGGCACCGGCGGCAATCAGCGTAGCGGCCACTGGCGAAAGCACTCTGGTCACCCTGAATGTGAATGAAGTTCAGGCCATCGATAATTTCGACAACGAGCTCGACTACCAGGTAGAGCTGAATGGCGAATTGCTTGCGATCAATGACGATCAGCAGGTGTCTGTGCCAAGTGGTGCCCTGAGTCTGGATTGGTTTGCGGTCGACGACGCGGGGAATCGCTCTGAGCCCCTGTCACAAACGGTCAATGTATACCCGCAGGTGCGCTTTACTCTGGATGAGTCCACGACCGGTGAAG
Organism: Microbulbifer sp. ARAS458-1; assembly: GCF_045348205.1. Lineage (NCBI taxonomy): Bacteria > Pseudomonadati > Pseudomonadota > Gammaproteobacteria > Cellvibrionales > Microbulbiferaceae > Microbulbifer > Microbulbifer sp. ARAS458-1. The sequence continues at coordinate 703,158 of NZ_CP155838.1, forward strand.
ATCGCGAGGCATCGGTGGCTGTGGAGCTGTCGGGCCCCTCCCCGGCCTATCCGGTTTCGATACTGGTCCATTGGGTGGAAGCAGACAGCACCGCGACAGCTGCAGATGTCGTGACCGAAGGCGAAAACGGTGTAAACCTGAGTGAGCTGCTCGTCACCATCGATTCTGCGGACGCACTGGAAAACGCTGCTGTGCGAATTCCAGTGGTAGGCGACGGTCTGCAAGAAGCGGACGAGGTACTCTCAATCGCGCTGGTTTCGGCAATCGCAGGTAGCGCCGATGCTTTTGCCATGCCAATTGACGACTCGCGCAGCAACCACCGCATGACGGTCACGGACAATAATGTGGCACCCACAGTGCAGGTAACGGGATCCCAGGCAGGAGAGAACGGCACGGTATTTATTAACGACGCCGGAGAGATCACGCTGACCGCCGTTGTTGAAGATGTAAATGGTGGCGATAGCCACAGCTATCAGTGGTATACCGAGGAGCTGCCGGTAACACCCGGCGATCAGGCTTCCTTCTCCTTTGATCCGGTATCGATGGCTCTCGGTGAGTACAGCGCACGCGTTGTGGTAACCGATGACGGCAATCCGATGCTGTCTTCCGAAGAAGAGATCTTCACCTTTACCTTGCAGGAAGCCGCAGCTCCCGACGATGGAGGAGCTGATGACGGTGGTTCGGATAGTGGCGACCAGGGTGACGGCGATACCGACAACGGCGGTGACGACGATTCTTCTGACGGCATCAGCACCGGCGGCCAGACTCCGGTAAATAACGGTGGAAGCAGTGGTGGTGGTTCCAGTGGCGGTAGTGTCGCCTTCTGGTTACTTTCTCTGCTGGCCCTGGGCGGTCTGTGGCGCCGGAGAGCGGCCTACTAAAGCAAATGCGATACGCGAAAAAGCCGGTGGTAACCCCACCGGCTTTTTCGTTTCTGGAAGGAGGCGATAATCGTCTACTTCAGTACGATGGAGGAAAAACTCACCCGGGCGTAATTGCCCTCTCGGAAATCTTCTTCCCATATCCCTGAACCGGCGCAGCCGGCATACCACATGCCCTGTTGATCTTTGCTGCTGCACTGGTTGTAGGCGCCCGCCTTGAAGTAAAACCAGTCGCCGCTGTAGCCTGCAGGGTTGTCCAGACTATCGACCTTGCCGAATGCATCCATATTGCTCGACAGGTCAATGGCGTACTCCACCCGCGGTTTGTTGGGTGCCTCAAATACCAGCTGCATGATATTGCCGACCACGTTGACCGTATAGCTGAACGACTCGTTGAGCTTGATGCCCTTCTGACCCGGGTTTTCCGCGGATTCCCAGGTGTTGCCCCACACCGGATAGGCGATATCGGTGCGGTTGGGATCGTCTTTTGCCAGGTTGCGCTCATAGGTCCAGAAAACCGAGCCGTACGCGTGGTTGGGGAATTTTTTGTAGTAGATCTTCAGTGGCTCGTTGCCGTAGCCAAAGCCTTGGCTGAGCAGGCTTTCATCCTTGCCCGCGTGTATCTGGCCGACCACGACAGAATACGCAGGGGGCTTGTCGGGATGCGCGGCATTCACCGCGACGTGATTGACCGCGAGAGTCGCGGAAAGATGTCCACCCACCGCACCAAAATTCGCTGCCTGAGGGTGCGCGGCCAGTGCAAAGTTGTTTCCCGGCGCTTTGGTCTTGGCGCCTTGCGGGTTAATCATCTGCCGCAGTTCACTGCGGGTATTGGTGGAGTTGGCTGTGGTGATGGCCTTGTTGGGGGCGGTAAATACGACCTCACCCCTGTCGTTTCCGTAAAAGAAACGCGGCTCATACAGGCGCAAAATCTGTGGCGGGCCTACTTCGTCAATTTTGCCATCACCGTTGCTGTCCATGGGCAGGGTGATTTTCCAGTGGCTCAGGTCGATCAGTGAACCTGGAACAACTTGGGCACTGTGTACGGCATCGTCGCGGGCCGTGTCGGGATGCTGCGGCTCGCTCTGGCAGGCGGACAACAACATACAGCTGGCGGCAATGGTGGTGAACTTGAGTGAAGAAGTGACGGAGGAAAAATAGTATTGAGTTTTTAGCATTACATCGACCGATATCAGATTACAGGTATTCAGACTGAGCGCCCGGTTTATATGAGCGCCTGGATAGAAAATCTGAGGCACCGATTTTTGCATCATCGCCGGGTGAAAACTGTAAATTTCAGGAATTTCTACGGAAATTGGTTGACCAGTTTGTGCCTGGTGCGCTGTGAGTACTAGCTATTTGCATGCGAGCGGCTAGACAGTGCCTCGCGGGCGACTACTTTTTATCAGGGCAGATAAAGTCATTCACCAGGGTACCCAGGTTGTGTTCGAGCATCTAGACGCCGTTTTTCTCGCGCGGGTGCAGTTTGCATTTACCGTGTCTTTCCACTTTATTTTTCCGGCTTTTTCCATCGGTCTGGCCAGCTATCTGATGGTGCTGGAGGGACTGTGGCTAAAAACCGGCCGCGGCGTCTATGCAAACCTGTATCGCTACTGGCTGAAAATCTTTGCGGTGGGATTTGGCATGGGTGTGGTGTCGGGCATCGTGCTGTCCTACCAGTTCGGCACCAACTGGTCCGAGTTTTCCCACAAGGCCGGTCCGGTGATCGGCCCGCTGATGGGGTATGAAGTGATCACAGCCTTCTTCCTTGAGGCGGGGTTTCTCGGCGTGATGCTGTTTGGTATCAACAAGGTGGGTAAGCGCCTGCACTTTTTCGCGACCTGTATGGTGGCGCTGGGTACTTTCGTTTCCGCGTTCTGGATTCTGTCGGTGAATTCCTGGATGCAGACACCCGCGGGCTTTGAAATCAATGATCAGGGCCAGTTTATTGTTGGCGACTCCTGGTGGGACGTAATTTTCACCGCGAGCTTCCCATACCGATTGGTACATACGGTCACTGCGGCGTACCTTACCACCGCATTTGCAGTGGGTGGTGTCGGTGCCTGGCATTTGCTCAGGGATCGCAGTAATGCCGGCGCCCGCAAAATGTTTTCGATGGCCATGTGGATGGCGGTAATTGTCACCCCGGTGCAGATCCTGGCGGGGGATATGCACGGGTTGAACACACTGGAACATCAGCCGGTAAAAGTGCTTGCGATGGAGGGGGATTTCGACCCCAGTCCCGATGGCGCTCCGTTGATCCTGTTCGGATTTCCGGACGAAGAGGCGGCCAAAGTGCACTACAAGGTTGCCATACCCAAGCTGGGTTCGTTGATTCTTAAACACGACCCGAATGCGCCATTGCCGGGTCTGACAGATTTTCCGCGCGAGGAGTGGCCGCCGGTCGCGGTGGTATTCTGGTCTTTCCGGGTGATGGTGGCGATCGGCTTCGCCATGCTGGCGCTGGGAATCTGGAGCCTGATCGCACGGAGGCGAAAGCGCCTGTACGTGTCGCGGAGTTTGCATCGGGCTGCTGTGTGCATGGGCCCTGCCGGGTTCGTGGCGGTAATCGCCGGCTGGATCACTACCGAGGTCGGTCGTCAGCCATATACCGTATACGGCTTGATGCGAACGGTGGATTCCGCCTCGCCGCTGGATGCGCCGGCGGTGGCGGCGTCGCTGATCGCCTTTATCGTGGTGTACTCGGCAATTTTTGGTATGGGGATTTTTTACCTGCTGCGCCTAATGGCGCACCCGCCGAGTCGCGGTGAATCAGGGCCGGACAAGGTACCGACTTACGCTGCGGGTATCACGCCGGCATCGAGCCTGGCGCCAGCCACGTCAGATCACGAGGGAGGTACCCATGGAAAGTCTTGATCTACCACTGATCTGGGCGGGGTTAATCTGCTTTTCCGTCTTTGCTTATGTGGTGCTGGATGGCTTTGATCTGGGTGTTGGTATTCTCTCTCCCGTACTGGCACCGGGGCAGGAGCGCGACCAGGCGATCAATTCCATTGCCCCGTTCTGGGATGGGAATGAAACCTGGCTGGTCATGGGTGGTGGCGGACTTCTGGCGGTTTTCCCCCTTGCGTATTCCATCATCCTGCCGGCGACCTATCCACTGATGATCGCCATGCTGCTGGGGCTGGTATTTCGCGGAGCGGCATTTGAATTCCGTTGGCGGGATCCCGCCCACCAGCCGCTGTGGGATCTGGTAATTACCGTGGGCTCCACCGTGGCAGCGCTGGCACAGGGCATTACCATTGGTGCCATCCTGCAGGGTATTGAGGTGGAGAACAACGCCTATGCTGGCGGTTGGCTCGACTGGCTGAGCCCGTTCAGCGTGCTTACCGGTATTGCTGTGGTAATCGGTTATGCGCTGCTGGGTGCCACCTGGTTGATTCGGAAAACCGAGGGTGGATGCCAGCGGCATGCACACCGTCTCGCCTACGGGTTGGGGATAGCCACCGTAGGGGCACTGGTTGCGGTAAGCCTGGCAACTCCGTTTCTGAGTAATGAATACTGGCGCCGCTGGTTTGAAATGCCCCAGGTCCTGTTAACCGCGCAGGTTCCTTTACTGGTGATTATCTGCACCGGTGTATTTTTCTGGAGCCTGAAAAAGGGTCATGAACTGCTGCCGTTCCTGATGGCGCTGGCGCTGTTCCTACTGGGCTTTATCGGGTTGTGTATCAGTATTTTTCCCAACATGATTCCGCCGTCGATTACGCTCTGGGAGGCCGCCGCGCCGCGCGATAGCCAATTGTTTTTACTGGTGGGCGCGGTGTTTATCATTCCGGTGATCCTGGGGTATACCGGGTGGGCCTACTGGGTGTTTCGTGGCAAAGTCGGCACCGAGGGTTATCACTGATGAAGCAGGAAGGTGCCACCTGGAAGCGGCTGGGCTGGATGCTGGCAATCTGGTTGATGAGTGTGTCGGCGCTGGGCGGTGTGTCACTCATTCTGAAATGGTGGCTGGCGCCCTGAAGCTGGCCCCGGCCGACACCCCCGTTTCTTTTCACTCATATCTGCGTAGACTCCGCCCGCAACCTCACAGAGTGACGCTTCTTAAGATGCATCATCCACAACCCAATAATCCCCTGCACGGTGTAACGCTGGAAACCATCGTGTTGCAGCTCGAGCAGCACTACGGCTGGCAAGGGCTTGCGGATCGTGTGCCGGTAAATTGCTTCTGCAATGACCCCTCGGTGAAATCCAGTCTGAAGTTTCTGCGTAAAACCCCATGGGCCAGGGAAAAGGTAGAGGCGCTGTATATCGCGACTTTTACCGACAGTAACCCCTGGAAAACCTAACCGGCGAAAGGATGCTGATGTGCCCTACCTGATACGGTGTTTGTTGATTGCCGCGACTATGTTGATGTCCGCCTGTACCGGTGTTCCCGATGGTGTGGAACCGGTGGAGGATTTCGAGATCAACCGCTACCTGGGTACCTGGTATGAAATCGCGCGTCTGGATCATTCCTTCGAGCGGGGCCTCAGCCAGGTAACCGCTCAATACAGCCTGCGTGAAGACGGCGGTGTGAAGGTAGTGAATCGTGGATTTGATGCCGAGAACGCCAAATGGCAGGAGGCGGAAGGCAAAGCCTACTTCGTCGATGCTCCGAATGTGGGGCACCTGAAGGTCTCATTCTTCGGGCCTTTTTATGGCTCCTATATCGTGTTTGAGCTGGATGAGGACTATCGCTACTCCATGGTGTCCGGGCCGGACCGTTCCTATCTTTGGTTGCTGTCGCGCACGCCCACGGTACCGGACGCAGTGTTGCAGCGGTACGTGCGCCGGGCGAGAGAGCTGGGTTTTGACACGGAGGCACTGATTCTAGTGGCTCAGAAACCCCAGAAGTAATCCGGCGCCACCGCACTAGTGAAACAAATGAGGTACTACCGTTCCCGGTACCGGGAGCCTGGTGTTTTCAGAATGCGGTCGCAGCAGCCTTTCCTATACTCCCTGTAGCGGAGCATTTTGCGGGCGGGAGGCGGCGTGGGCGCAGGTATTTCAAATTCCGGGGTGAGATCCAATGGCGGTGAGCGCGCCGATGATTTTCCGGCAGCCGATCGGCGCCGATTCATTCGCACGCAGCTCTACCTCGGTTGTGGACTACTGACAGGCGCCAGCTCCCTACCTGCGGTACAGGCGGACAAGCTACCAGACAGCGCCAAAGAAGCCGGGCACCGGCTCAGTAAATTTTTCTCTGTGTCGCAGAAACTTCTGCATCCACTGCCGGTGAATACTCATATTGATCGCCGTGTCGCCACACGCCTGTTGGCTGCCCTGAACAGCGAGTATCCATCCTTTGCCCAACAGCTGGATCTCCTGCCTGAAGACCCGAGCTCCGCGGATCGCCGCTCGCCGGTGGCGCGGTTGATTGTCGCCGCCTGGTATCTGGGTACGGTGGGTAAGACGCTGGTAACCTTCGAGCGCGCCTTGATATATCGGCTCACCGCTGATGCGCTCCCGGTACCCAGTTACTGCACCGGTAAACCGGGCGACTGGTCCAGTGCACCCAACCTGAAACTCGGGAGGGTCTAGATTTTGGCAGGCAAGGAAGCCGAATTCGTCGTGGTCGGGTCCGGGGTGGCGGGCGCCCTGGTGGCGAATACGCTCGCTAAAGCGGGTAAATCGGTGATTATTCTCGAGGCTGGGCCCCGCATACCCCGCTGGCAGACTGTGGAACGTTTTCGCAATCAGCCAGACAAGTCTGACTTTATGGCGGCCTACCGCTCACCGTCCTGGGCACCGCATCCCGAATATGGCGAGTTTGCCAATGACTACCTGATCCTCAAGGGCAGCCACCCGTTCAATTCTCAGTATATTCGCGCGGTAGGTGGTACCACCTGGCACTGGGCGGCTTCCTGCTGGCGCTTTCTCCCCAGCGATTTCAAATTAAAAAGCCTTTACGGTGTGGGCCGTGACTGGCCTATCGAGTACAGCGATCTGGAACCCTGGTACCACCGTGCAGAGCAGGAGCTGGGGGTCTGGGGCCCAAAAGAGGAAGACCTGGGTTCACCCCGCAGTACCGGCTACCCAATGCAGCCGTTACCGCTGTCATTTAATGAAGCCCGCGTAAAAAGGCGTATGAACAGCCACAATCCCGCCTGGAAAGTGGTCACCGAGCCGGTGGCACGTAATAGCCGCCCGTACGATGGCCGCCCCACCTGTTGCGGGAATAACAACTGCATGCCCATCTGCCCCATCGGCGCCATGTACAACGGTATTGTGCACGTGGATAAGGCGGAGGCGCACGGCGCCGAATTGATTCACAGTGCGGTGGTAAACCGGTTGGTGAGTGAGGGCGATCGCATTATTGCCGCGGAGTACAAGGACCCCATGGGCATGGATCATCGGGTTTCCGGCAGGCACTTCATCCTCGCCGCCAACGGTATCGAAACGCCAAAACTGATGCTGATTTCCTACGGCCGCAAGCACCCCACCGGTGTCGGTAATCGCTCCGATATGGTGGGCCGCAACCTGATGGATCACCCGGGCACCGGCGTACATTTTTACGCTGACGAGCCTCTATGGCCGGGCCGTGGACCCCAGGAAATGACCTCGGTGGTTGGTTTCCGGGACGGCGAGTTTCGCGCGGAGTATGCCGGTAAGAAGTTGCACCTGTCGAATATGTCTGCTGTGGAAAAAACCGCCCGCGGTGTACTGCGCCAGCAGGATACGATCAATATTCCCGAGCTCAACACACGTATCCGCGAACGCGCGGCCCGTTACGTGGAGTTCAACAGCTTCCACGAAATACTGCCGCAGCCCAACAACCGGATTCGTCCCAGTACCTCAGAGAAGGATGCCAGCGGTATACCGCGCCCGGAAATCACTTACAGCATTGACGATTACGTGGCGAAGAGTGCTGCGCACACCCGGAAAACCTACGGGGAAATCGCTAGAGTGATGGGCGGCACCGATGTCACCTTCAGTGATGAATTCGCGCCCAACAACCATATTACCGGCACCACCATTATGGGGGCCGATGCGGCGGACTCGGTGGTGGACAAGGACTGCCGCACCTTCGACCACCCCAATCTATTTATTGCCGGCAGCTCCGTAATGCCCACGGTGGGCACCGTCAATGTCACCCTCACCATCGCTGCCCTCGCCCTGCGTCTGGCGGATACCCTGCTCAAGGAGGTGTGATGATGGGGGTGCGTGGGATGTGGCTGGTGGCTGTCAGTTGCCTGCTGCCGGTGGCGCTACTGTACGCGCAGGAGGTATGGGACAAGGCGGCAGTGTCGGAAGTGAATACGGAACTGAACCGGCCTGAACTGATTGCGAAGGGGCGTTACCTGGCGATCGCCGGGGATTGTCAGGCCTGTCATACCCGCACCGGTGGTACTCCGTTTGCGGGCGGCCGCCCCATGTCCATTCCAATGCTCGGCACGCTTTACAGCAGCAATATCACCCCGGATATCAACACTGGTATCGGCACCTGGACACTGGAGGAGTTTGACCGCGCGCTGCGCCAGGGAGTCGGAAAGGGTGGGCGCAACCTCTACCCCGCCATGCCCTATGAGTCTTACACCAAAATTACCGATGCCGATATTCAGGCACTGTATGCCTATTTTCTGTTTGGTGTGGCACCGGTCCACGATACGCCGCCGCCGAACAAAATCCCACGGGCACTGAGCGCACGCTGGCCACTGAAAATCTGGAACTATCTGTTCACACCCACCGGGCCCTTCGAACCCGATCCGCAACAGAGTGAGTCCTGGAACCGCGGCGCCTACCTGGTTCAGGCTCTGACACACTGTGGCGAATGCCACACTCCCCGCGGGCTGGCATTTCAACAAAAGGCGTACGATGAAACCGAAAAAGGTTTTCTCGGGGGAGGACCGGTGCTGGATGGTTGGGAGGCCTACAACATCACCCCGGATCGCGATAGCGGCATTGGGGACTGGAGTGCAGAGCAGCTGACCCAATACCTAAAAACCGGCCACGTTAATCGCCTGGCGCAGGCCGGTGGCCCCATGGGGGAGGCCATCCAGTTCAGCCTTTCCCGGATGAATGATGGAGATATCAACGCCATGGTCACCTACCTGCGCACCATTCCGCCGGTCAAAGGCAAAGCGCGGGTCCCCCGTCAGCAGCGCGGATCTCCCGCCACAGACGTCATCATCATGCGCGGCAATCCTCTGGTGCACGAGCTGAATCCGAAGCTGAGCGCAGACGGCTCGCGTCTGTATCTGGGGCTGTGTGCCGCCTGCCACGGGGTGGATGGCACCGGCAGCAAAGACGGGTACTACCCGTCACTGGTACACAACTCCACTGTGGGTGCCGAAGACGACCACAATCTACGTCAGGCCATACTGAAGGGCATACGCCGTACAGTGAATGGTGAGGAAATCATGATGCCGGGGTTTGCCGATGAGCTGAACGAAGAGCAGCTCAAACGGCTGATGTTCTACCTGCGCAAGCAATTTGCCGCCCCGCAAAAACAACAGTGACCGAGCGGTGGGTAGCGCCGGCTACAGACCTGGCTGCATCTTTCTGGCCTTGTCGTTTTTCCCCTTCTCCGCACGCGTATCCCGGTCGCCCCAGTAGTGATCCAGGTGCAGGTCGGGATCGCGGCGATCCTCCTGCAGGGCCTGCAGTAACTGCTCGCGATAAATCTTGGTTTTTGCCACGTGCTGGGATTCATCGCGCCAGTAGGGGAACAGTGACTCCAGCATACGCTGGTCATGCTGTTTGAATTTGCGCGCGGAGCGCTGGGCCTGGTGCCTGGAGAGGCCCAGCAGCTGCAGCGCACCGGCGCCAATTTCCAGGGCGCTGTCCACCGTTTCCCGGTAGATGTATTTCACCCCGGCTTCCATAAGCGCGTACTGGTGCATACGATTGCGCGCCCGCGCGAGAATGGTGAGATGCGGAAAGTGCTTCTGAATGCGGCTGATGATTTCCAGCGATGCGGCCTGATCGCTGAGGGTAAGGATAACGATCTTCGCGTTGTCCGCTCCCGCGGCGTGCAGCAGGTCCTCCCGCGATGCGTCGCCGTAATAGGCCTTGATACCGTAGCGGCGCACCAGTTCGAGTTGTTCTGCGTTGTGTTCCAGCAGGGTGGTATCGAAACCACAAGCGTTCAGCAGGCGCCCGGCAATCTGGCCGTAGCGGCCATATCCGATAATGATGACCGGCGACCCATCATCGTGGGGTGCGCTGTCCGCGACGTCCGGCTGGCGTGGGCCACTGAAAAAACGCGGCTGGATCAGTTGCTCGTAGGCCAACAGTAACAGCGGTGTAAATGCCATCGACAGAGCGATCAGTGCAATCAGCACGCTGCTTACATCCGTCGGCAGCACATGGTTCTGACTGGCATAGGCCAGCAATACGAAACCGAACTCCCCCGCCTGTGCCAGCGATAGCGCAAATAGCCAGTCTTCCCCCCGCGCCATACCGCGCAGGCGCGCCAGGGCAAACAGAATGGCGAATTTCACCAGTACCAGCAGTGCCAGCAAGCCAAGCAGTAGCAGCGGCTGCTGCATGACCAGTGCCAGATCGAGATTGGCGCCAACGGCAAGGAAAAACAGCCCCAGCAGCAGACCCTTGAAGGGTTCGATATCCGCTTCCAGCTCGTGGCGGAACTCGCTATCTGCCAGCACCACACCCGCGATGAAAGTACCGAGGGCCGGGGACAGGTTCAGCGCCGACATGATCGCCGCGGCACTCAGCACGATCAGCAATGCACAGGCGGTAAACAGTTCCCGGGTGCGAGTGCCGACCACAATGCGCAGCAGCGGCGTGAGCAGAAAGCGCCCGGCCAGAATCAGACCGGCCACCGCACCCAGCACCGCGAGTGCATAGGTCCAGCCCTGCAGGCCGTCCGGGTTGCTGGCAATCTCTACGGTAGCCAGCAGCGGCAGCAAAGCCAGAATCGGAATGACGGCAATATCCTGAAACAACAATACGCTGAACGCGTTGCGTCCGCCCTCCGTTTTAAGCAGGTCTTTTTCCGACAGCGACTGCAATACGATAGCGGTGGAGGAAAGTGCGAGCACCAGACCCACAGCGGTCGCGGTGCGCCAGCCAAAGTCGAACAGCGCCATCGCCAGACCGCAGATCGCAAGCGCGGTCAGCAGTACCTGGGCCCCGCCGGTACCGAAGATGGCGCCACGCAGCGCCCAGAGTTTCCGCGGTTGCAGTTCCAGACCGATGAGAAACAGCATCAGCGCCACGCCGAATTCTGCAAAATGCAGTTCTTCACTGGTATCCCCCACCAGGCCAAAGGTGTGGGGGCCGATCAGAACCCCGGCGACCAGATAACCGAGCACCGAGCCAAAGCCCAGCCGCTTGGCCAGTGGTACCGAAACCACCGCAGCGGCGAGAAAGATAACGGTCTGTATCAGGAAATTGTCGTGCGGCATGGCGAATCTTATAGGCTGTAACGGGGCCGCGGTGCGGCAATTTTAATCGGATTGTGGTGTCGGTGGCGTACCTTCGGAAAAGCTGGCCTCGCGACTGCGGCGGATAAGTGGAGCGATGGTGGAACCCTGAACCACGATGGAGAAGAGTACCACGCCATAGGTCATCACCACCCACAGGTGGCGCAGATCGTGGGTGACATCTTCGCGAACGCCATCCACCACATAGCCGGCGGGAATTGACATCGCCAGTGCCAATGCCAGGCCACCGCGCAGGCCACCCCAGATCAGGATGCGTTCTGTGTAGGGGTGGTAGCGGCGGTGGCGCTTCAGGAACAGGAACGGCAAACCGACCGCCACCACCCGCCCCAGCAACACGATCACGATAGCGGCGACGATCAGTAGGTAGTCGATGGGCTTGAAGTCGATGGTGATCAGGAACAGACCCACCATCAGGAACAAAATCCCGTTAAGGAATTCCTCGGTAATGGACCAGAAGTTATCCAGCTCGTGCTGGCTCATGCGTGAGAAGCCTTTTTCCCGGGTGAAGTTACCGATGATGATTCCGGCCACCACCATCGCCAGAGCACCGGACACCCCGAGCATATTGGCCGCGGCAAAACCGGCAGTGGGTATCACCAGGGTCAGCAACAGTTCCAGGCTGTGGTCGTTGGTGGAGCAGATCAGCCAGTGAAACAGGCCACCAATGGCGAGGCCCAGTGCAATACCGCCGAGGGCTTCCACCATAAACAGGTGGCTGATCGCCGCCACGGTAGGCTCGGTGCCCTGGAACGCCAGCGCGTAAATCACCGCGAACACCACCATGCCAAAGCCGTCGTTGAACAGGGACTCTCCTTCCACCTGAATCGAAACCTGCTCCGGTGCCTTCATGCTTTTGATGATCGCGAGCACCGCGATGGGGTCGGTGGGAGAGATCAGTGCGCCAAACAACAGGCAGTACACCAGTTCGACCGGCATACCGATCAGGCCGAAAAAGAAATACAGCATGTAGCCGACTGCGAAGGTCGAAATCAAAGTGCCGACAATGGCCAGCAGGGTGATTTCCACTTTCTGATTGCGCAGCATTAGCAGGTCGATATGTAGGGAGCCAGCAAACAGCAGGAAGCCCAGCATCCCCTTCAGCAGCAGATCCGGTAGATTCATCAGCGGCAGCAGCTGCGCCACCCAGTCGCGCAGTTCGACCACTTCCAGTTTGCCGAGGCCGGTGACGATCAGGGAAAGCGCCAGCGAGCCAGCGGTGATGGCGATGGTGGTCTGGGTTCGCAACACATACTGGTTGATAAATCCCAGAAACACGGACACCGCGGCGAGAAAACAGAAAATGTAATAGACGTCCATGTGTGCGCGGGAACTCCAATACCGGGGCTTACCAATAAAAAACGATGGGTTGCCAGAAACTGTAAGAGCCCGCCCGGCAGGCAAACAGCGCAGGCTGACTCGCGTGCCGGGTAGGCGCCTGGCAAATCAGGCGCTCATCAAACAGAGTGTGTAGAACCCCGCGTCACTTCAATCGGTCAGTGTGCCGCTATTGTAGTCGCGCACCGCCTGCTCGATCTCTTCGCGAGAGTTCATGACAAAGGGCCCGTAGTGAGCGACGGGCTCGCCCAGAGGAGCACCGTGCAGCAACAGCAAACCCGTGCCCTTGTCTGGCGCGCGCAATTGTATGGAATCACCGTCACCAAACAACACCAGATTGCCTCGATCGACCACACCGCGCCCAGTGTCCAGCGCGCCGCGGTAAATATAGGCCAGCACCGAATGGGATCGCGGGACTGGCAGGATGACTTCCGTGCCAGCATTCAGGCGCAGATCCGCAACCGAAGCCTCCGCCGCCGCCTCCAGTAGCGGGCCACATTCTGGCTCACCGCCAATCTGCCACTGGCCGGCGATCAGCCGGATCAGCGAGCCGTCCTCATCCAGTGCGACTTCCCGCACCTGTTCCGGATGAATATCCCGCCAGGCGGGTTTGCTCATCTTGTCCTTCGCCGCCATGTTGATCCACAGCTGGAAGCCGTGCATTCCACCCTCCCCCTGGGATGGCATTTCCGAGTGGATAATGCCGCGGCCAGCGCGCATCCACTGGGCGCCGCCTTGGTGAATGGCGCCCCGATTGCCCAGGTGATCCTGGTGCTCGAACTCGCCGCTCAACATATAAGTGAGGGTTTCGATACCGCGGTGCGGGTGTGGCGGGAATCCGGCGATATAGTCGTCGGGATTTTCCGAGCGGATCTCGTCGATCATCAGAAACGGGCTGAAGTCCGGGGACTGGAAGCCCGCCACCCGATGAATCTTCACACCGGCGCCGTCGGCAGATGGATGGCCCGCCACAACCCGGGTTGCGGGACGAATACGGGCGTCGCCCGTGCTGTTCTCAGTGACCTTGTGTGTGATATTAGGCATGGTTCTGCTCCTTCATTTCGGGCAGTATAGGCCGATAAAATCGCCAGAAAATGGCAAATAATCGCAGCTAATATTCGACAGGCTCGATAGATTAACTGGATTTCCGTATTGCTCCGCGGAATCATCCTCACAACCCGGACAAAGGACAGTCAATGGCCAAGGTAACGCTGGAACAGTGGCGTATGTTTCAGGCAGTGGTGGAATACGGGGGCTTTTCCCAGGCCGCAGATGCGGTGCACAAAAGCCAGTCGTCGATCAATCACGCGGTGCACAAGTTGCAGGAGAGTCTAGGCGTAGCGCTGCTGGAGGTACGCGGGCGCAAGGCGGAACTGACCGATGCCGGGCGCGTGTTGCTGAACCGCGCCGGTGGATTGCTGGATGAGGCGGAGGCACTGGAGTCCGTTGCCGCCAGTCTAGCGGAGGGGACCGAGGCGCAGTTGCGTCTGGCGGTGGATGTGCTGTTTGATTACGAGGCGCTGTTCAACGCGGTGGAGCGCTTTGCTAGTGAGTACCCCCATACCCGACTGGAAATTCGCGAAACGGTGCTCTCCGGTGGGGAGGAGCTGCTGCTGCAACAGGAAGTGGATTTCATTCTTACCGCGCGGGTGCCCCAGGGATTTGTGGGGATGCCCGTCTCGCGAGTAAAGTTTGTGCCGGTGGCCCACCCTGACCACCCGCTGCATCACTTGGGGCGGCCGGTTAACCGCGAGGACCTGAAAGCGGCGCGGCAGATCGTGATGCGGGATTCCGCGTTGAAGAACCGCCAGGACGCTGGCTGGCTCGGATCGGATCAGCGTATCACCGTCACCAACGTGCATACCTCCATTGAATTGATCGAACGCGGACTGGGCTTTGCCTGGCTGCCGCAGACCCGCATTCGCGATTCCCTCTCTGCCGACCGCCTGTTACCTCTGCGCACCGAAGAGCCTTGGGAGCGGGAAGCCACCGTCTATCTGGTGTACGCTGACCGCGACCGTGCCGGCCCCGCAGCCTGCCTGTTGCTGCGCGCGCTGCGCGAAGGCCTGCCGCTGGTCGAGTGATGGCACCGGCTGATTGTCGCTGGGTTACCAATGGTTAGAAGGGATGGAATAGATGGCAAGTGAAAGCGCTGAAATCCGCTGGGGCATTATTGGCTGCGGCGATGTCACTGAGCTGAAAAGTGGCCCTGCGTTCAACAAGGTGGCCGGCTCAAAACTGCTTGTGGTAATGCGCAGGGACAAGGAAAAGCTGCGCGATTACGCCGCTCGCCACGGTGTGCCGAAAACCCATGCCAGCGCCGACGATCTGATCAACGATCCGGAGATTGATGCCATCTATGTGGCGACCCCGCCGGGGAGCCATCGCGAGTATGCCCTGAAGATAGCAAGTGCCAACAAACACTGTTGTCTGGAAAAGCCCATGGCGCTCAACTATGTCGAGTGTGAGGAAATCGCCGCGGCGTTCGACGGGCTGGATGCACAGCTGTTTGTGGCTTATTACCGCCGCTCCCTGCCCCGCTTCGCACAGGTGAAACAGTGGATTGATGGCGGTCGAATTGGCGCCATCCGGCATATCAACTGGAGCTATGCGCGCACGCCTTCCGCCGCGGATCTGTCACCGGAGTACGACTGGCGCACCGACCCGGCGGTATCCGGTGGTGGGCACTTTGTCGATCTGGCCTGCCACGGCCTCGATCTGTTTATTCACCTGGCCGGTGACATCGCCGACGCCCGCGGTATCGCGGTCAATCAGCAGAATCTGTATGACGCTGAAGATGCGGTTTCCGCCTGCTGGGTATTTGAAAATGGCGCCACCGGTGCCGGCTTCTGGAATTTCGGCGCCAGTGACTACTGTGACGAGGTGGTGATCTACGGCGCCAAAGGCACAATCCGCTTTTCCGTGTTTGCGGAGAATCCACTGCAGCTCGAAGCGGGCGATGACCGCGAAACCGCCGATATTGCCCACCCTGAGAATATTCAGTTTTTCCATATTGAAAATATGGTGAAGCACCTGAACGGCGCGGGCCGGCACCCGGTCGCCGGCTCTGAGGGCGGCAAGGCCTCCCGGGTCATGGACCAGATTCTGGCGGGGTTTGGCTAAACCCCGCTTTCCCGTATTTATTCAAATTCCCTGCTAAAAAATCCCTTCTAAAAAGTCGATCCTTTCCGTCGAAAAACTGCGGTTTTCATTGCGAAATCTCGAATTACACTAAATAGCGTTATCACTCCATACACTTGCTCCTTTGATACCCTGTTTGAGGGACCTTCACGAGGACTTCGTTATGAACAGCCCTGTACTTTGCGATTTCACTAAGCTGGTGGGACGTATTCTGATGTCCGTAATGTTTATCGTTGCCGGCTACAGCAAGATCGGCGCCTATGCCGGAACCCAGGAATATATGGCCTCCGCCGGTGTGCCCGGATTTTTTCTGCCATTAGTAATCCTGCTGGAGCTGGGTGGCGGTCTCGCCATTCTGTTCGGCTTCTTTACCCGCTGGGTGGCACTGGCGATCGCCGCCTTCTGTCTGATCAGTGCATGGATGTTCCACAATGTGCCCGGTGATCAGATGCAGCAGATCATGTTTATGAAAAATATCACCATTGCCGGCGGCTTTTTGATTCTGGCTTGCGCTGGCGCGGGCCGATTCAGCTTCGACCACGCCATGGCCAAAGTGAAGAGCAAATAAGGAGACGCTGCGATGGGACTGCTGGTAAACGGCGAGTGGAAAGACAAGTGGTACGACACGGACAAAAGTGGCGGTGAGTTCGAGCGCGAGGCGGCGCAGCTGCGCAACTGGATCACCGCCGATGGTAGCGCCGGCCCCAGCGGCGAGGGCGGCTTCGAGGCGGAGAAAGGCCGCTACCACCTCTACGTTTCCCTCGCCTGTCCCTGGGCCCATCGCACCCTGATATTCCGCAAGCTCAAGGGCCTCGAAGACTACATCGACGTTTCCGTGGTCAGCCCCTACATGATGGAAAACGGCTGGACCTTCGATAAGGACGAAGGCAGCAGTGGCGATCATCTATACAGCAGTGACTATCTGCACCAGATCTATACCCGCAACCGCGCGGACTATTCCGGGCGGGTGACGGTGCCGGTGTTGTGGGACAAAAAGCGCGAACAGATCGTCAGTAACGAGTCCGCGGAGATCATCCGCATGCTCAACAGCGCGTTCAATAAACTGACCGGCGACGAGCAGGACTTTTATCCACAGGATCTGCGCGGGGACATCGATGCCACCAACGCGCTGGTTTACGAAAACGTCAATAACGGTGTGTACCGTGCCGGTTTCGCCACTAGCGCCGAGGCCTACGAGGCCGCTTACCACCGGCTGTTTGAAGTGCTGGAACAGCTGGAGCAGCGCTTGCAGAGTAACCGCTACCTGACCGGTGATCGCGTGACGGAAGCGGACTGGCGACTGTTTACTACACTGATCCGGTTCGATGCCGTGTACCACGGCCACTTCAAGTGCAACAAGCAGCGACTGGCGGATTATTCCAGCCTGTGGGGCTATGTACGCGAGCTTTACCAGTGGCCCGGGGTCGCCGACACGGTGGACTTCCACCATATCAAGACCCACTACTACGCCAGCCACCGCAATATCAATCCCACCGGCATCGTGCCCGTGGGTCCGGAGCTGGATTACGCCGCGCCCCACGGTCGCGGATGACTGTCACGATCAGCACGATCAGGAGGAAACCATGAAGCTGTTTTACGCCCCCGGCGCCTGTTCTCTGTCCCCGCATATCGTCGCCTGCGAGGCGGGTATCGATCTGCAACTGTGCAAGGTCAACCTGAAAACCAAGGAGCTGGAAAGCGGCGGCGATTACACCGAGGTGAACCCCAAGGGCTACGTGCCGGCGCTGCAGCTGGAAGGTGGCGAGCTGTTGACCGAGGGGCCGGCCATCGTGCAGTTTCTGGCGGAGCAGAAGCCGGAACAAAAACTCGCCCCGGAATACGGCTCCCTGGATCACTATCGGGTGCTGGAGTGGCTGAACTACATTTCCAGCGAAATTCACAAGACCTTTGGACCCCTGTTCTGGGGCGGTAGTGACGAGGAGAAATCTGCCGCCAAGGAGAAACTGGCCAAGCGCTTCCAGTATGTGGAAGACAATGTGGCCGGGGATTATCTGATGGGCAGCGATTTCTGTATCGCCGACGCCTACCTGTTTACCGTGTACAACTGGTGCAGCAAGGCGGATGTGGATACCGACAGCTGGCCCAGGCTCAAGGCCTTTGCCGAGCACATGCGCCAACGCGAAGGGGTGCAGAAGGCACTGAAAGCGGAAGGTATTAACTGAAGGCCGCAAGCGGGCGGCCGCGGCTTACACCCGCAGCGCCCGCTCCTCGATCTCGATCGGCTGGCGCGCCCGCGCCACAAACAGCGCCATACACAGGGCCGCTGCGGAACAGCACAGCATTCCCAGAGCGATCGGCACCAGTGTGCCGGTATGCACCGCGTTCACCGCACCCCCCAGCACCCCACCGAAGATAAACAGCGAAGCGCCGTAGAGCGCGTTGGCGGTACCGCTGATCCTGGGGAAAAACTCCAGATAGCAGGCCGCCGAATTGGGGGTGATGATGCCGATGGCACCCATCGCCATCACCAGCGGAACCATCCACGCCAGCAACACCTGCTCCTGACCAAAATATAAAGTGCTTGCCAGCAGCAGTGCGCAGGAAACCAGCTGCAGCGCCATACCCGCCAGCAGAATCTGGCGGGGCTCGAATACCTTCAGCAGGCGGATATTCAGCTGCACCATCAACACCAGCCCCAGCACACAGCTGCCAAACAGCATGGGGAAGGTGGCGGAAGATACCCCGAAGTGCTCCATAAACACGAAGGGTGCGGTGGTGATGTAGATAAACATACTGCCACTGATCAGCGCCTGCCCGAACAGAAATCCCAGTGCACGGGGGGTGCGGAAGATCTGCGCATAGCCTTTGAGCATGCTGCGGCGGGATTCCCGCTGGCGGCGCGCGCGGCGGAACTTGGATACCGTCTCCGGCAGCACCCCGCGCACCAGGATCATCATTAGCAGGCCGTACACCAGCAGGAAGATAAAGATCGCATGCCAGTCACCAAAAGTGAGCAGGGTCGCGCCGATTGCCGGCGCCGCCATGGGGGCAATCAGCATCATGGTGGCGATCATCGACATGATCCGCGCCGCGTCGCGGCCGTGGTACAGGTCGCGCACGATGGCGCCGCAGATCACCGTGGCAAAACCGCCGCCCAGTGCCTGGCAAAAGCGCAGCGCCACCAGCAGCTCCACGGTGTTGGCAAACAGGATCAGCGCCGAGCTGACGATAAAGATGGCGAGCCCGATAGTGCCTGTAACGATGCGCCCCCAACGGTCCGACAGTGGCCCACCAATCAACTGGCCCACGGCGAACCCCAGCAGATAACTGGATACCGAGTGCTGTACCTGCGCCACCTCTACCCCCAGCGCCATGGCCATGGCGGGAATTGCCGGGAGGTAGGTATCGATGGCAAATGGCGTCAGCGCCACCAATGCGGCGAGACAGGGAGCGAGCCAGCGCGGCGGCTTGCCTTCGGCGTCGAAAAAATTCGGGGGCATAAAACCTTGGGTATAAAGCGGGTGAAAAGTCACCCGGGTACATCACTGGGTTGGCGCTGGCCTTAGCACAGGCAGCGGCGGGCGGGGGCATGGTAGCCGCCTCGGCCTGTGGTTTCCATGACAGTGGCGTTTATTTTGTGGATACAGGCGGTCAGTGGTTTACTGGGTCGGGTCGAACATCAGTTCATCGCCGAGATACAGGCTCTGCCAGCGCGGGGGGCGCAGATTGAACTGACCGCCCGAAAGCTTTTGTTGCAGCTCCGCGAACGAAAGCTCTGTATTGCGCCTGCTGCTGGAAACCGGTCGCCATCCTTGTTGCCCGGACGTGTGCGCTTTAATGTGCAACCAGTGGTTGCCATCGCTGCGCGACCCGTGGATAAACAACAGGTACTCGGGTTTCCCGTCCCCATCCAGATCCTGAACCAGCCACAGGCAGTTTTGCTGTTCTGCCTGGCAGAGCCGGCTATCCCGCTGTAACTGGGCAGCATCCGGGGGAGGCGGCGCCCCCTCGGGCAGTATCGGAATCTCGCGCATTTCCCGTTCCCTGGCTTCTACCTGTAGCGGGTTTTCACGCAGCGCCCAGACGGGATCTTTTTTCTCCAGCAGCTGTTCGATGTACGCTGCGACTTTCTTATCCTGCTTGACGACCGATAGCGACTGCAGCGCCTGAAGCGACTCCAGTCCCGGTCGCCCCAGTTTGTTACGTAGAAAGTAGAAATCGAAATCCGCCAGCGCCACCCGTCCATCCGCCAGTCGCGCCACCTGGCTGTCGGCGCTGATGCGCCAGAAGTTGGCCAGCGGTGACTGGGTTACCAGGCAAATCGCCAGCACCCACAGTGCCAGCCCGGTATTGATCCGCCGCAACCGCTCCGCCCAGTGACCGCGCCAGCGCAGGATGGAGAGGCTGTAACTCAGTGCCAGCAGCGCCAGGGTGAGTGTGACCACTCCGCCCCACAGCCGCTCCGGCGTCCAGCCGTACTGCTGGACCCGCAGGGTTACACCATAGAGCGCAAAAACGGTGTAAAACGGCGCCAGCACCAGCGCCAGTAAAAGTACCCGATTGATCCACCCGGGGTAGCGGGCGAACGGGAACTCGTCCTGGATCACACCGTTGGTAAAGAACAGCAGCAGTGCCACCAGCCACAGCAGCAGTGCACTGCCGCGGCCGGTATCCCAGATAGGCTGCAGGCCGGTAAAAGGCAGGGTGGCGAGAAATACGATGGTGAGAACCGCCAGTAACGGCAACAGCGCCACCAGCATGGTACGCAGCAGGCGCTTGAGCGTGAGAACAAAGCTCTGCTGAGCGCGGAACAGAATGGCGCCGCAACCGGCGACCAGCCAGGTGACCGGATAAAAGAACCAGTCTTGTTCAAACAGCTGCTCGAAGAACGCCACGCCCACCAGTTTGAACAGGGCCTGCCACAGGATCAGGATCAGCCAGAAGATACCGGTAAACACCAGAGTGAGACCGGTAGTCAGGGCAATATCCCAGGAGTAATGGAACAGTGCCGGATAACTGGGGCGGCGCAGCCGCTCTGTGCCACTGGCACGTAACAGAAAAGCGACGATAAAGGTCGCAATCCCGACAGCGATGCAAAAATCGTGGGGCCAGCCGCACTGGATCGTATCTGCAGGAGTGCATTGGTACCCCCGGTAGCTGGCCAGCAGGGCGAGCACGGCGCTATAGCCCGCAATTACCCACCAGTAACCCCGCGCCAGGCGTGGTGTGACGGTGACAATCACCAGCGGTGGCATGGCAATAGCGACGGTGTAACAGAGGAACTGCCACACCGGCGACCAGTGGTTTACGGCATCGAAAAATTTGAGCGCATAGAGCGCGAACCCCTGGCACAGGGCCGCGACCACAATCAGGCGCTTTTCCGGGAGACCGAGACCCTGTTGTTCGTCGAAGGTTTCCGTAGGTTGGTCGCTGCTTCCGTGCATTTCCCGTCCTGTTTAGTGCTTTTCCTCACGCAGGTTGTACAGACCTTTTTTCAGCTTCAGCAGGTGCTCCTGGAGCTGTGGTCCCTTGCGTTGGGCGACGCCGATGGCGAGTACATCGATCACCACCAGGTGAGCGATACGGGAGGAGAGTGGTGTGTACAGCTCGATATCTTCTTCCACGTCCACTTCCAGTGGGATACTGGACTGGCGTGTCATCGGTGAACCGCTGGGTCCGAGGCCGATCACGATAGCGCCCTGTGCCTTGGCCATTTCCATGGAGCGCAGCAACGAGGAGGTGCGCCCGCTCTGGGAGATGGCGACCACCACATCGCCGGGCTGCATGCTCATGGCCGACATACTCTGCATATGGTGATCGGAGTGGGCGGCGGTGGCCATCTGCAGGCGGAAGAATTTGTGCTGGGCGTCGGCCGCGACAGCACCTGAGGCGCCAAAACCGAAGAATTCCACCCGCTTGGCGGCGGCGATGGCGGAAACGGCGGCCTCCAGGGCGCGACCGTCAATCTTGTCACGCACGTTGAGCAGGGTGTCGACGGTGGAGTCGAACACCTTGCGTTTGTATTCGGCGATGGTGTCGGTTTCGGTAACGGCAATCTGGCCGAAGCTGGGGCTGGAAGCGAGCTGCTGGGCCAGGTTGAGCTTGAATTCCTGGAAGCCGGAACAGCCGACGGCGCGGCAGAAGCGCACCACGGTGGGCTCGCTCACCTGGGCTTCGGTGGCGAGATCGACGATCCGCATATGAATGATTTCGCCGGGATTGGCGAGGATATATTCCGCAACCTTGCGCTCAGATTTGCGCATGGAACTCAGCTGTTCGCTGATCTTCTGCGTGACTTCCGCTGGCTTCACGACAACACCTTCTCTGGTTCAAGCTGTGCAGTTTAGCGGCATGGCTCGGTGCTGGCGAGTGTTGGTGCCACGTCGCCTGATGCTAAGGGGCTGATACCGGGTATAGCTTTGCGAGACCGTCTGCGGCCAGGACGGCCGCAGCCGAGCCCCCAGGGATGGGTTTACGGCGTGTCTCGCAAAGCTATACCCGGTAGCAGGCCCGCCACTGTGGTAGAACCTAGCAGACCACAAAACCCTGTTTATATACCCAGTTCTCCGCCTACCCCTGATACAATCCGCCCCATGGACGTATCTGAACTCTTAGACCCCCTCAACGACCCCCAGCGCGAAGCCGTCGCGGCGCCGCCGGGCAATCAACTGGTTCTGGCCGGCGCCGGCTCGGGTAAGACCCGTGTGCTGGTGCACCGTATCGCCTGGCTGATGCAGGTGGAGGGGGCGTCGCCCTACTCCATTATGGCAGTGACCTTTACCAACAAGGCCGCGCGGGAGATGCGCGGGCGTATCGAGGAACTGCTGGGGGTGAACACCTTCGGCATGTGGGTAGGAACCTTCCACGGTCTTGCCCACCGCCTGCTGCGCGCCCACTGGGCCGAAGCGAAGCTGCCGCAAAACTTCCAGATTCTCGATTCTGATGACCAGCTGCGCCTGATCAAGCGGGTGCAGAACGAGCTGGGGCTGGATGAGAAGAAGTGGTCGCCGCGTGAGACCCAGTGGTGGATCGGTGCACAGAAGGATGAAGGCATTCGCCCGCAGTATATCCAGCTCACCGGAGACCCCTGGCTGCAGACCATGGTGCGGATATACAGCGCCTATGAAGAGGCCTGTCAGCGTGCCGGCGTGGTGGATTTCGGCGAGCTGCTGTTGCGCGCCCACGAACTGCTGCGGGATAACGACGGCATACTCGCCCATTACCGCCGCCGTTTCCCCCATATCCTCGTCGACGAGTTCCAGGATACCAACACCATTCAATACGCCTGGCTGCGCCTGCTGGCCGGCGACCAGTGCACGATCACCGCGGTGGGTGACGACGACCAATCCATTTACGGCTGGCGCGGTGCCAAGATCGAGAATATCCAGCACTTCGAAGCCGACCTGAAAGACGTGCAGACGGTGCGCCTGGAGCAGAACTACCGCTCCACCAGCACCATCCTGAACGCCGCCAACGCGGTGATCGCCCACAATACCGGCCGCCTCGGCAAGGAGCTGTGGACCGAGGGCGACAAGGGCGAGCCGATTGCGCTCTACTCCGCCTACAACGAACAGGATGAGGCACGCTTTATCGTCGAGCGTATCCAGGACTGGGTGCGCGATGGCAACCGTCGCGACAGCATCGCCATTCTGTACCGCTCCAACGCCCAGTCGCGGGTGCTGGAAGAAGGCCTGCTGCGCGAGCAGGTGCCCTACCGCATCTACGGCGGCCAGCGCTTCTACGAGCGCATGGAAATCAAGAACGCGCTTTCCTATATGCGTCTGATCACCAACCGCCACGACGACACCGCTTTCGAGCGGGTGGTGAATACCCCCACTCGAGGCATCGGCGCGCGCACTGTGGATATGGTGCGCCAGTTCGCCCGCGAACACGGCTGCTCCATGTGGGACGCCGCGGCAAAGATGCTGCAACAGAAAGTCCTCGCCGCACGCGCCGGCAACGCCCTGGCCAACTTCTTGAGCCTGATCGATGCACTGGACGAAGAGAGCACCGATAAAACCCTCGATCATATCGCCGAGCTGGCCATCGAGCAGACCGGCCTGATCGAATTCCACGGCAAGGAAAAGGGCGAGAAAGGCCAGACCCGCGTGGAGAACTTGCAGGAACTGGTCAGTGCCTGTCGCGGCTTCGACGGCATACCCACCGTGGACGCCGATGGCGAGGCGGTAGACGAGGAAGAGATTCCACTGATCAACCAGTTCCTCGACAGCGCCGCGCTGGATGCCGGCGAAGGTCAGGCGGACGAGTTTGAAGACGCGGTGCAGCTGATGACCCTCCATTCGGCCAAAGGTTTAGAGTTCCCGCTGGTGTTTATGGCCGGTGTGGAGGAAAACCTGTTTCCGCACAAGATGTCTGCGCAGGAGCCCGGGCGCATGGAAGAGGAGCGCCGCCTCTGTTACGTGGGCATTACCCGTGCCATGAAGAAACTGTATATCACCTACGCGGAAAGCCGCCGCCTGTTCGGCAGCGAGACCTACAACAAGCCGTCCCGGTTTGTGAGCGAAATTCCGGTGGAATATATTCACGAGGTGCGGCTGAAAACCGAAGTCTCCAAACCCCTGTTTCAGCCCAACTATGGCAAGTTCGGCGGTGGTGTCGGCCAGTTCTCCGACCCGGCCCCGGAGTTCGACGACGACCTGCCCCCGCTCGCCCTCGGCGGCCGCGTCGACCACGCAAAATTCGGTGAAGGTACCGTGGTGCAGTTCGAGGGCAGCGGCCCCCGCGCAAGAGTGCAGGTCAACTTCGACGACGCCGGGGCCAAATGGCTGGTAGTATCCATGGCCAAACTACAGCCCCTGTAATTACGATCGACAACGGTATATTTACGCAACAACGTCATCCCGGACTTGATCCGGGATCCAGAAACCACAGAACCGGCAGCAACCTCAAATACCCTGCCATTCCCGCTGGATCCCGGGCCAGGTTCGGGGTGACGCAATAAAACGAAAAATAAAAATCAAACGGACATGAAAAAAATAAACTGGTATCCACCCGTTATCCTCGGCCTGCTCGCCCTGCTGGTGCTCACCTTCGGTACCCTGGTGATCTCCCGCTCCGATCAGGTTCAGACCGTCACCTCTATCGAAGACTCTCACCTGAAAAATTCGGGCCAGCAAACCTTCGAGTGGAAACTCGTCACCACCTGGCCCAAAAATTTCCCCGGTCTCGGCAGTGCCCCGGAGCGCTTCGCGAACAATGTCGAAACGATGTCCAACGGCCGCCTGAAAATAAAAGTCTTCGGCGCCGGCGAATTGGTCCCGGCCATGGGGGTATTCGGTGCGGTGTCCAGTGGCGCCGCCCAGGTCGGTCACGGTGCCGCCTATTACTGGAAAGGAAAGATCCCCGCAGCCCAGTTTTTTACTGCGGTACCTTTTGGGCTGAACGCCCAGGAAATGAATGGTTGGCTGCACTATGGCGGCGGGCTGGAATTGTGGGAAGAGCTCTACGCACCGTTTGACCTGATTCCCATGGCCGGCGGCTCCACCGGTGTGCAGATGGCGGGCTGGTTCAATAAGGAAATTAATTCCGTCGACGACCTCAAAGGTCTCAAGATGCGCATCCCCGGACTCGGTGGCGAGGTGTTGAACCGTGCTGGCGGCACCGCCGTCACCATCCCCGGTGGTGAACTCTATACCGCGCTGCAGACCGGCGTGATCGACGCCACCGAATGGGTCGGACCGTACAATGATCTCGCGTTCGGTTTCCACCAGATCGCCCAATACTACTACTACCCCGGCTGGCACGAGCCCGGCTCAATCCTCGAGATCATCATCAACAAAACCGCTTTCGAGAAATTGCCCGCAGACCTGCAGGCCATCGTGCGCACCGCCGCCCGCGACGCCAATCAGGATATGCTCGACGAATACACCGCACGCAATAATCGGGCCCTGAAAGAGCTGATGGAAGAACATGGGGTGGAATTGCGAAAACTGCCGGATGATGTCATTGCCCATCTGAAGAAAATCAATCTGGACATCATGCAGGAAACTGCCGCGAAAGATCCGCAGTTCAGCCGCATATACAAAGCCTTCCGGGAGTTTGAATCACAAGTGATTCCGTACCACCGAATCAGTGAAGAAGCCTATTACAATACCCGGAACAGAGTGCCGGAATAATACTCCGCCTTTCCATCGCTTTTCCCCCAAGCGTGCCGACTAAAATCTACATCGCCATAATCTTCAGTCGGCACGTTATCCCCTCGTTCTCACCGTGTTAAGCCCACCTATTAATCCATCAGGTGGTACTATGGTTCATGTTTTGGAAATTGACTCTGACACCATTTTATATTTTTGACATTGGTCAGTGGGCTATTAGTATGCAGCAATAGTCGGCGCACACGGATTGGTTAAAGCCGATCCGAGTTACAGGTTATTACGATAATGTTACGCAATTTATTTCTGTGCGTTTTGTTGGTTTGTATTTCAGGGACAGCATCGCCTATGTCTATTTTTGATGCGGGGAAGGTTTGCACGTTTTCGCCTATATCCGGTGTGATTCTTTTCGAGGGAAAGCCTGCTATCGGTGCCAGAGTGATAAGGGTTACCGATTATCAGAGTAAAAATCAGGATGAAGTAGTCACGGATAAAACCGGCCATTTTGAAATGCCCGGTGTCTATGCCCGGCATGTGGTGAATCTTCTTCCTCAGGAATTTGTAGTCGGTCAGCTGATTAACGTGATCTACAACGATCAGGAATACAAAATCTGGTCTGGAGTGAAGCGAAAGCGTGAAGAGAATGCGGAATCGCGCGGGAAACCACTTGTGGTGACCTGCGAGCTCACTCAGGACGATGAGGTGATCAATGTGGATCGGCAGCCATTCATTACCAAGTGTACGTGGGATGTAGAGCCTGACGCTAAAAAGGATATTTTCTAATGATAGAGTTGACTCCGGAACAGGCGGCCAGTCTGTCCAGTGAAGTATATGCCCTGACCAAATTCCCGGTTCTGCAAGATGCCATTACCCACCTGAATCATAAATACGGCGGTAACCTGTCGTTTTATGAAGAGAATATGCTGAAAGGCAAGACCGGGGGGCCGGGGTTTATCAAGGTTAGGACGGCATTCGGGTTCCTGCTTCTGGGCCAGAACAACCTGAAGGGCCACGCTTTCATTCTGTTTCGGGGTACACAATATCTGGCGGATTGGCTGACAAACCTCAACCTCACCCTGTCTGCCTCTGCGAGTGGCCAGCCGGTTCACGACGGGTTCAACAAAGCGTTCCAGTCAATGTTGCCGCAGATTTCCGTTTTCGTGAACGGGTTGCCGGCCGGTACCCGTGTCCATTGTCTGGGGCACAGTCTCGGTGGCGCGCTGGCCACGATTGCTGCGGAGTGGGTACGCAAACACACGGCGCATTTTCCAAAACTTTACTCTTTCGGAAGTCCTCGGGTGGGCTTGATCGGCTTTTCTGAGCAGTGCACCCGCCTGTTGAGTGATGACAATATCTTTCGAGCCTACCATCGCACCGATATTGTGCCCTGTATCCCCATCTGGCCCTTTGTGCACACACCCAGCACCGATCGCGATTTCTTTTTGCCTTCCCCGGGCTTGGTGCCGTGGAAAACCTACCACGATATGGCTCTTTACCAGGACTCGGTAGAAGACAAGAGCTGGGAAGCCATTCGAGCTATGCGCCCGGCTGCCCGCACCGATAGCGGCGTTGAAGCCTGGTTGCGCTCCAAGGCGGTCATCGGGCAGACAATGTCGGCCATCGAATGGCTGAACGATGCCATCATCTACGTGGTGAAAAAGTGCATGGAGTTCGCCGGTCGTGTAATCAATTTTACCGCCACCACCTATTTCACCCTGATGGATCAGTTGGCCATAGTGTTGAACAGCGGCGTCAAGCTGCTGGTTGGCTCGGTAAGTCTGGTGGCGTTGCTGGTGAAGAAAATTATGCAGTTTCTCGGCCTCAAGCCGATCGCAGAATCGGCCAGTATCACCCACGACTTTCTACGCAATCTGCTGCTGAAACTTTCATCCCGGGTTAACGAGATCAGTAAGCAGGCCCTGAGTGCGACTCTGGCTGAAGGTCGGGGTATTTAATTGACGGGGTCTGTTTCCCCAAAGAAAAAAGGGGCCTTGCGGCCCCAAAAAGAAAAGCACTGGGGATGGGTCTACGGAAGAAAATCAGTAGTCGTAGGCGTCTGCCGCAGGTTCTGATTTTTTGTCTTCCGGTTTGTCAGCCACCATCACTTCGGTGGTCAGCATCAGGCCCGCGATGGAGCCCGCGTTCTGCAGCGCAGAGCGGGTGACTTTGGCGGGATCGATGATGCCGAACTCCAGCATATCGCCGTAGTCTCCGGTCTGGGCGTTGTAGCCGAAATTGGCGCTCTCGTTAGAGCGGACCTTGTTCAGCACCACGCTACCCTCGACACCGGCGTTGGCGATGATCTGGCGGAAAGGCTCTTCCATCGCACGCAGGGCGATATTGATACCCACCTGTTGATCGTCGTTGGCACCTTTGAGGCCGTTCTTGCGCAGGCTGTCGGCAACCCGCACCAGCGTCAGACCACCGCCGGCCACAATGCCCTCTTCCACCGCTGCGCGGGTCGCGTGGAAGGCGTCGTCCACCAGGTCTTTCTTCTCCTTCATTTCCACTTCGGTGGCGGCACCGACCTTGATCACCGCAACACCGCCGGCCAGCTTGGCCACACGCTCCTGCAGTTTCTCCTTGTCGTAGTCGGACGTGGAGTTCTCGATTTCCGCGCGGATCTGTTTCACGCGGCCATCGATGGCGGTTTTGTCGCCGGCGCCATCCACGACCACGGTGTTGTCCTTGCTGATCACGACGCGCTTGGCGCTGCCCAGCTGCTCCAGCTCGACCTTCTCCAGGGTGAGGCCGACTTCTTCGGAGATGACGGTACCGCCGGTGAGAATGGCAATGTCTTCCAGCATGGCCTTGCGGCGATCGCCAAAGCCCGGCGCTTTCACCGCTGCGACCTTGATGGTGCCGCGCAGGCTGTTGACCACCAGGGTGGCGAGAGCTTCACCTTCAATATCCTCGGCAATCAGCACCAGCGGACGGCCGGCCTTGGCGACGGATTCCAGCAGCGGCACCAGGTCGCGGATATTGCTGATCTTCTTGTCGAACAGCAGGATGTAGGGGTTATCCAGCTCCGCCTGCATCTTCTCCTGGTTGGTGACGAAGTACGGCGACAGATAACCGCGATCGAACTGCATGCCTTCGACGACTTCCAGTTCGTTCTGCAGGGACTTGCCTTCCTCCACGGTGATGACACCGTCGCGGCCGACCTTCTCCATGGCTTCTGCGATGATCTTGCCGATATCCTCGTTCCAGTTGGCAGATACGGTGCCGACCTGGCCGATGGACTTGGTGTCGTCACAGGGCTTGGACAATTTCGCCAACTCTTCTACCGCGGCTTTTACCGCAGTATCGATACCGCGCTTCAGGTCCATGGGGTTCATGCCGGCGGCAATGGACTTGTGTCCCTCGCGCACCAGGGCCTGGGCCAGTACGGTGGCTGTAGTGGTGCCGTCACCGGCCACGTCGGCAGTTTTTGAGGCGACCTCCTTCACCATTTGCGCGCCCATGTTCTGGAACTTGTCCTTGAGCTCGATTTCTTTGGCTACAGATACACCATCTTTGGTCACACGCGGCGCGCCGAAGCTTTTGCTCAGCACCACATTGCGGCCCTTGGGCCCAAGAGTGGCTTTGACGGCATCGGCGAGAATGTTTACACCCGCAAGCATGCGTTCGCGGGCGTCGTCAGAAAATTTGACTACCTTGGCACTCATGCGGCTTTCTCCTGTTCGCTTTCAGTGACCTCTTCGAGCACGGCGAGGATGTCGGATTCTTTTACGATCAGATAAGTCTCGCCGTCGTGTTTGAGTTCGGTGCCGGCGTACTGCCCAAACAGCACCCGGTCTCCCACCTTGACTGCCAGCGGGCGCAGCTCGCCGTTATCCAGCTGAGCGCCACTGCCGGTGGCAATCACTTCTCCCTGGGTGGGTTTTTCAGCGGCCTTGTCCGGAATAACGATGCCACCCTTGGTGGTGGTTTCCGCGGCAAGGCGTTTCACAACCACCCGGTCGTAGAGCGGTCTGATACTCATCGGATTTCCTCCCAATAAGCATTTGGATGTTTCAATGTTAAAGGTTGGTCGCCGGGAAGGGCTTGCCCTTCCGACAATCGCGAAAATAGGAACGCTTCAACATTTTTCAAGGGGACCAAAAACGGATTTTTTAGAAAAAATTTTTATAAAAAACCGGGGTCAAAAAATAGAAGCGGGATAAAGGCAGATTTATATTTACAGAGACAGATAGAAGAAGGAGGAACTGATGCCATCCGTATCACCAACCACCTTTGAGCAGACACTGGCCGAGTTTTTTCGCGAGCGCCTGCAGGCCGGTGCCGACGATCTGGACCCTCGTCCACAGGAGGAAACTCTGTGGTATCTGGGTAGCCTACTGGCACGGTTTGGGGATAGTGATCAGGTGTTCAGTTATGACCAGGGTGAGATCTCTGTACGTCCGCTGGCGCTGCTATATCGCGATGCGGTGGAGGTCGACAGTCATTACCATCGCTGTCTGATCCTGCGGCAACTGGGTGACCTGGCTCTGTTTATGGGTGCGCTCTTTCCGGAAAACTACGCGCGTCGGGGGATCAGTCGGGATTATTTCATCGGGATGGGCGGAGGCGCTTACGACTATCTGGGTGAAAATGCCCGGCACAATCGGCGTGTTTTCAGTGAGCTGGCGGAGCGCTTTGCCCGCCTGCTGGAGTTGGTGGCGACGGTGTGTGGTCGCCACCAGGCGATGGATGCAACGGATATCCTGCAACTGTTCCAGCGCTGGCGACAAACCAATGATCCACAGCTGGCCGCCCAACTGCGTAGCCTGGGCGTGGTGTTGCCGGAATCGGGGGGAATGCACTGAGGCCGCTGACGGCCCCAATCTGAGCTGATATCTGCTGATCGCTTCAGGGCAGCGGCCGGGTCCGTCCGCGGTCGTCAATGGCGACGAATACAAACTCACCCTCAGTGACTTTCACCTGCTCGCCGGTATCTACCCGGGTCAGCCAGACTTCCACCATGGTTTTAATGGACGATCGTCCTACTTCAACCGCTTCCGCGTAACAGCTGACGGTGGATCCCACGGGTACTGGGCGCAGGAACACCATGCTGCCAACGGCGACAGTAGTGACGCGGCCGCGTGCGATGCTCTGGGCGAGGATGGCACCGGCCACGTCCATCTGTGACATCAGCCAGCCGGCAAACACGTCGCCCTGCGGGTTGGTGTCCCGAGGCATGGACTGGGTCTGGAGGGTCAGGGTACCGCTGGGTTGCGGTTCTTCATCAATGGCGGACATCGCAGGTGCTCACAAATTCTTAGATTTATTGGCCCGGCAGTGCATACGGAGTCACCTTGGCCGGGTGGCGCATTCTAGCACAATCTGGGCACTAATTAGCCAGTCCTGAGTGGGTGAATTTGCCGCCCCCCGCGGCATTTTTCGGCTGGTTCGATCGCCCGGTCATTCCATTCATCACGATGTGACATACGCCGGCAGCCAGGTCGCCAGGGCAGGCCACAGTGCCAGCAGGCACATGACCAGTAACTGGATCGCGATAAATGGCACCACACCGCGATAGATGGCGCCGGTGGCCACCTCCGCTGGCGCCACGCCGCGCAGGTAGAACAGCGCAAAACCGAACGGCGGGGTGAGGAACGAGGTCTGCAGATTCAGGGCGATCATGACACCCAGCCACACTGGGTCCAGCCCCATGGCCAGTAGTACCGGTCCGACAATGGGCACCACCACAAAGGTGATCTCGATAAAGTCGAGGATGAAGCCGAGTAAAAAGATCACCAGCATCACCAGCAAAGTGGCACCGACCACGCCCCCGGGCAGGCTTTCAAAAAAGTGGGTAACCACTTCCTCACCGCCAAAACCCCGGAATACCAGGGAGAACAGCGAAGCGCCGATCAGGATGGCGAACACCATCGCCGTGACCTGCAAAGTGCTCTGCCCCACTTCCCCGGCTCGCTCCCAG
This sequence comes from Microbulbifer sp. ARAS458-1, assembly GCF_045348205.1. NCBI lineage: Bacteria > Pseudomonadati > Pseudomonadota > Gammaproteobacteria > Cellvibrionales > Microbulbiferaceae > Microbulbifer > Microbulbifer sp. ARAS458-1. The sequence continues at coordinate 734,923 of NZ_CP155838.1, forward strand.
TTCAGCGCGCCGCGACCCCAGGCCAGAATGCCCGCACCGAGGGCGCCGACCGCGGCGGCTTCCGTGGGCGTGGCGGCACCGGTGATGATCGAGCCGAGTACCAGTAACATCAGCGCAATGGGTGGAAACAGGCTTTTCAGGGTCTGTAGCAGATCCACCTCTTCCGCCGCCGTGCGGCGGGTCGCTGGCTCGCGGCGGGCGATAAACAGCAGGAAGAGAATATAGGCGGCCACCAGCAAGAGCCCGGGAATGATCGCCCCCATAAACAGGTCGCCGACACTCACCGGTTTGGGATTGAAAATCCCCTGGCTCAACTGCGCCTGCTGGTAGGCGTTGGACAGGGTATCCCCCAGCAGTACCAGCGCAATGGACGGGGGAATAATCTGGCCCAGGGTGCCCGTCGCACAGATAGTACCGGTGGCCAGCTTTGGGGAGTAGCCGCGGTTCAGCATGGTGGGCAGGGACATCAGCCCCATGGTTACCACGGTGGCGCCGACAATACCGGTACTGGCGGCGAGCAGCGCCCCAACCACCACCACGGAGACCGCCATGCCCGCGGGAATCCCCGAGAAGACCCGGGCGAGATTGGTCAGCAGCTCCTCTGCGATACGCGCTCTTTCCAGCATCACACCCATCAACACAAACAGCGGCACCGCCATCAGGGTGCCGTTCTGCATAATGCCGTAGAGCCGGTCCGGGAAGGCCCGGAGCAACTCCCCATCGAAGATGCCGCCAACAATGCCGAGGCCCGCGGCCAGCAGGGCAGTGCCGCCCAGGGTAAAGGCCACCGGATAGCCGAGCATCAGCGTTGCGCATACCGCGAGGAACATCAACAGGGGGATCAGCTCGATCATGCGCCCACCTCCGAAGCCGAACCGGGGGCGGCTTCCCGCACCAGCGGGTGGAGCTGTGTCTCGGCCTGTGGACGAGCAGATGCCTGGGTGGAGGACTGTGAAAATCTGCTCTCGTCGCTGCCGGCCTCCACCTGCATCAGGGTATTCAGTGCCCGCGCAAACTGACTCAATCCCTGCACAGCGAGGGTGGCGGCGGCCAGGGGAATCAGACTTTTCAGCAGATAGACTCCCCCGAGGCCGTCGGCACTGTTGCTGGATTCGTTCACCGCCCAGCTGCTGGCGGCAAACTGCCAGCTGCCGTACCCGATAAAGGCACATAGGGGCAGCAGGAATATCAGGCAGCCCACAGCGTCTACCCAGGCCCTGCCACGGGCGGACAAGATGCGGTAGATCACATCCACGCGCACGTGGGCATTGGCCTGCATTGCGTAGGCGAGGCCCAGCATAAAGGCGGCGCCGTGGAGGTAGGTCACGGCATCCTGCAGGGCCAGAGAACCGCCATCGAACCCGTAGCGCAGAGCGACCACAAGGCTCTGGACCGCCACCATGGCCAGGGTAAACCAGCCCAAAACCCCACCGCAGCGGTGGGCAAAGCGGTCCAGAGTATCGGCGCTGCTTAGTAGAAACTTCATGGAAGGTCTCTCAAACCATCTTTTTTGTTTGTTATTAATAAGTGAGAGCGTACCTTTCGGTCAGAAATTGCGCCAGTTCCGGCTGCGGCTGTTGAGGCGACCGGATTTCAAGGGGCGGTCATAAATTGCGCCGATGACTGTAATCTGTTTGTAACTTTTCATTCATAGAATCGTCACCAGTTCGAAATAGCATGCGCGGCGTGCAGAGACTACAGACTAATTCTCGACCAATTCGCGACCATTTCTGGAGAAATCATGAACAACCGTTCTGCGAGCAAAAAAGTACTGGCTTCCGCCCTCGCGGCCCTGACCATCGCGGCGTCCAATGCTGCTCTGGCGGCGCGCGATCATATCAGCATCGTGGGTTCATCCACCGTATATCCGTTCACCACTGTGGTTGCCGAGCGCTTCAGCCGCGCCACCCAGTTCAAGACCCCAGTTGTTGAATCCACCGGTACCGGCGGCGGCATGAAGCTGTTCTGTCAGGGTGTGGGCGAGAGCACCGCGGATATCACCGGCGCTTCCCGTCGCATCAAACAGTCCGAACTGGACATGTGCAACGACAATGGCGTGGACGTGGTGGAAGTACAGATCGGTTTCGACGGCATCGTGCTGGCCAATGCCAAGACGTCCGCGCCATTCGAGCTGACCCGCAAGGACATCTTCCTGGCCCTGGCCAAAGACGTGCCGAACCCGGACGGTTCCGAGACTCTGGTTGCCAACCCCTACAAGACCTGGAAAGACGTAAACCCGACCCTGCCGGCGACCAAAATTGAAGTACTGGGCCCGCCCCCGACTTCCGGTACCCGCGACGCCTTTGCCGAACTGGCAATGGAAGGTGGCTGCAAGAAGTTCGACTGGATCGCGGCCAAGAAGTCTTCCGACAAAAATGCCTACAAGGCCATCTGCCACAACGTGCGTGAAGACGGCGCCTACGTGGAAGCCGGTGAGAACGACAACCTGATCGTGAACAAGCTGGTTGCCAGCCCTGATGCACTCGGTATTTTCGGTTTCAGTTTCCTCGACCAGAACGCGGACAAGGTGCGGGGATCCGTGATCGAAGGTCAGGAACCGACGTTCGAGTCCATCGCCGACAACAGCTACCCGGTTTCCCGCCCGCTGTTCGTGTATGTAAAGAAAGCACACGTGGACGTGGTCCCCGGGATCAAACAATTCCTGGCCGAGCTCACCAACGAGCGCGCCTGGGGTGAAGAAGGTTACCTTGCCGACAAGGGTATGATCTCTCTGCCCGATGCACAGCGTCAGCAAGTGGCCACCAATGTGCGCAAGCTGAACGCGCTGACCAACCTGGCAGCAAAATAAAGCTAAGCCAGACAGGTAGACGGAATTACCGGCCGAGTCCCTTTACCAAATGGGGGCTTGGCCGTTTACGTATATGCGCCATTGCTGAATCTCATGGAATTACGGCCACAACTACGGATAATGGCCGGCGTTTTACTTCATCACAGATAACCGAGCGAATCGATGCAGACCCCCACTCTCTTCGCCCTGCTGTTGTTGCTGGTATTGGTGGCCTACGGTACCGGCTTCAGCCGCGCCATCGCCACCGCTCGCAGCCGCGGTGGTGTACGCAGTCTCGCCTCCCTGCCCAATTATTACGGGGTGCACACCGCCCTCTGGTGCGGCCTGCCGGCCCTGGTCATTCTGGGCTTATGGATGCTGTTCGACGACGCGATTATTCGCACCCTGGTGCTGGGTGGTATTGCCGACAAGCCGGAAACCATCTCCGGCCAGAACCTGCTGTACGCGCAGATCCAGAACCTGGCCGCGGGTAACCTTATTGGCGCAACTACGCCACAGATTCAGGCAGCGGCAGATCATCTGGTCAGCCTGCGGCAAAGTGGCCGCTGGATGCAGACCACAATCACCCTGATCCTGGCGGCCGGCCTGGGTGTCTACACCCTACTGCGTATTTCTCCGGAGCTGCGCGCCCGTGAGAAAGTGGAAAAAGTTCTGCGGATAATCCTGCTGGCCTGCGCCTGCGCCGCGATCTTTACCACCGTCGGCATTCTGATGTCGGTGCTATTTGAATCCCTGCGTTTCTTCCAGTCGGTACCGGTGACCGAATTCCTGTTCGGCCTGCACTGGAGCCCGCAGATGGCACTGCGCTCGGACCAGGTCGGCTCCAGCGGCGCCTTCGGTGCGGTGCCCCTGTTTACCGGTACCCTGATGGTATCTGCCATCGCCATGTTTGTGGCGGTGCCGGTGGGACTGATGTCCGCCATCTATCTCGCCGAATACGCCGGCAACAAGGTGCGCGCATTTGCCAAGCCCCTGATCGAGATTCTCGCCGGCGTACCCACCGTGGTATACGGCTTCTTCGCCGCCCTCACAGTGGCACCCTTCGTGCGCGAAGTGGCCCAGTCCATGGGAATGGAAGCCTCCAGTGAAAGTGCCCTGGCCGCCGGCCTGGTGATGGGGGTGATGATTATTCCGTTCGTGTCGTCGCTCTCTGACGACGTGATCAACGCGGTACCTCAGTCCCTGCGTGACGGCGCCCTGGGACTCGGCTCCACCAAATCGGAAACCGTGCGCAAGGTGGTGATTCCGGCTGCACTGCCCGGCATTGTCGGCGGCGTGCTGCTGGCGGTATCCCGCGCGATCGGCGAGACCATGATTGTGGTGATGGCCGCGGGTCTGGCTGCCAACCTCACCGCCAACCCGCTGGAGTCGGTGACCACAGTAACGGTGCAGATCGTGACCCTGCTGGTGGGCGACCAGGAATTTGACAGTCCCAAGACCCTCGCCGCGTTTGCCCTCGGCCTGATGCTGTTTATCAGCACCCTGATTCTGAACTTTATCGCCCTGCACGTAGTGAAAAAATACCGGGAACAGTATGACTGATCTGACTCAATCCAACTTGACCCAGAAGCAGGTCCGCGAGCGCATCGAAGCGCGGCTCGCCAGCCGTCACCGCAAGGAAAAAATCTTCCGCGGGTTTGGTATCGCGAGCATCGCCTTTGGCGTGCTGGCGGTACTGGTGCTGTTCACCGATATCATCAGCAAGGGCAGCAGTGCCTTTGTACAGACGGATATCCAGCTGCAGGTGACCTACGACCCGGCCGCCCTCGGCATCGAAACCGTGGACGAGGAAAGCCTGGCCTGGGCCAACTTTGATGCGGTGATTCGCAACGCCCTGCGCGAGCGCTTCCCGGAAGTGACCGGCCGTCGCGACAAGCGCGAGCTCTACTCGCTGGTGTCCAACGGTGCCGGCTTTGAACTGCGCGAGCGTTTGCAGGAAAACCCGCAGCTGCTGGGCAAAACTGAAACCCTGTGGTTTAACGCCGATGACGATGTGGACACCTATGTAAAAAGCCTGTCCAAAACCAAAGAGGGTTTCCTCGGCCGTACCTCCGAGCAGAAAGCGCAATGGATTCTGGCACTACGCGAAAGCGGTGAGCTGGAAAAGCGCTTCAACACCACCTTCTTTACCAACGGTGACTCCCGCGAGCCGGAACAGGCGGGTATCCGCGCGGCTTTGGTCGGCTCACTGTTCACCCTGCTGGTGACCCTGACATTGTCATTCCCCATCGGTGTGGCCGCGGCCATCTACCTGGAGGAATTCGCGCCGAAGAACCGCTGGACCGATCTGATCGAGGTGAATATCAACAACCTCGCCGCGGTACCGTCCATCGTGTTCGGTTTGCTGGGCCTGGCGATCTTTATCAACTTCTTCGAACTGCCGCGCTCGGCGCCGCTGGTGGGCGGCTTGGTGCTGACGTTGATGACGTTGCCGACGATCATTATTTCCAGCCGCGCCTCGCTCAAGTCCGTGCCGCCGTCCATTCGTGAAGCAGCCATGGGCATGGGTGCGTCGCGCATGCAGGTGGTGCTGCACCATGTATTGCCGCTGGCCATGCCCGGCATGCTCACCGGTGCGATTATCGGTATGGCTCAGGCCCTGGGTGAGACCGCACCGCTGCTGATGATCGGTATGGTGGCGTTTATTGTCGATGTGCCCCACGGCATCACCGACCCGTCCACCGTATTGCCGGTACAGATTTTCCTGTGGGCCGACAGCCCCGAGCGCGCCTTCGTGGAGCGCACCTCCGCCGCGATCATGGTACTGCTGGCAGTCCTGATCACCATGAACACCTGCGCAGTGTGGCTGCGTAAAAAACTTGAGCGCCGCTGGTAACTCGCCCCGTTACCTGTGAATGCTAAGATAGCGAATCGAGAAAGAGCCATGAGTACCATGACCCTGAACGCCGGCGAAGCTGTACCGGCGCAGAAAGAAGCCACCCAACCGGTAGCGGAGCAGACAGAAGTGAAAAGCAGAGCGGCTAATCCAAATAGCCAAGTGGACGGTACCGTCGGATCGCCGTTTTGCGACGACGCCAAGCTGCGCATGCGCAATGTGAACGTGTTTTACGGCGAGACCCAGGCGATTCACGATGTGAGCCTGGATATCGGCCGCAACCAGGTGGTGGCCATGATCGGTCCTTCCGGCTGCGGTAAATCCACCTTCCTGCGCTGTCTCAACCGCATGAACGACACCATCGAGGGCTGTCGCGTGGAAGGCGAACTGAGCCTGGACGGCGAAGCCATCTACGGCCCCAAGGTGGACGTGGTTCCCCTGCGCGCCCGTGTCGGTATGGTGTTCCAGAAGCCGAATCCCTTCCCCAAATCCATTTACGACAACGTCGCCTACGGCCCCAAGATTCACGGCATCGCCAGCCGCCGCGCGGAACTGGATGAAATCGTGGAAAACAGCCTGCGTCGCGCCGGCCTGTGGAACGAAGTGAAGGATCGCCTGGACAAGCCCGGCACCGGCCTTTCCGGTGGTCAGCAGCAGCGCCTGTGTATCGCCCGCGCCATCGCCGTGAGCCCGGAAGTCATCCTGATGGACGAGCCCTGTTCCGCGCTGGACCCGATTGCCACCGCCCGCATCGAGGAGCTGATCGACGAACTGCGAGAGAACTACACCATCGCCATCGTTACCCACTCCATGCAGCAGGCCGCGCGGGTCAGCCAGCGCACCGCCTACTTCCACCTGGGAAAACTGGTGGAAGTGAATGACACCGAGACCGTGTTCACCAATCCCGAACACGATCTCACCGAAGCCTACATTACCGGCCGTTTCGGCTAAGGTTGGGGGGAGCCCACACAAAGTTATGGAAATGCATTTCGATCAACACATCTCCCGCCAGTTCAACGAAGACCTTGAAAGCCTCAAGACGGAAATGCTGGAAATGGGTGGCCTGGTCACCCGCCAGGTAGCCGATGCCGTAGAAGCCCTCGCCAACGCCGACAGCGAACTGGCGGAAAAGGTTTTGCAGGTGGAAGAGGAAATCGACCGCTGCGAAATGGAAGTAGACGAGCACGCGACCCTGATCATCGCCAAACGCCAGCCGGCCGCCTCCGACCTGCGCATGGTGATGTCGGTTATCCGCATCGCCCGGGATCTGGAGCGCGTCGGCGACGAGGCCAGCAAGATCGCAAAGATGGCCATCGCCCTCACCGACGAAGGCACGGCGCCCCGCGGCTACACCGAGATCCGCCATATCGCCAACGCCGTGCGCAAGATGCTGAACGACGCGTTGGACGCCTACACCCGCTTCGACGTCAAGTCCGCCATGGAAACCCTGGCCAAAGATGAGCAGGTGGACATGGACTACCGCAGCGCGATCCGCGAAATGGTCACCTATATGATGGAAGACCCGCGCAGTATTTCCCGGGTGATGAATGTGCTGTGGACCCTGCGTTCACTGGAACGCATTGGCGATCACGCGAAGAATATCTGCGAACAGGTGGTGTACCTGGTTAAAGGTGCCGATATTCGCCACGGTAATGAAAAGAATATGCGCTAGTGGCCCGTGCGAACCGTTACACAACTTCCCGCATGGGCCACTAGAGTCCCCCCGATTTATTCATCGGCAGAGTTCGGATAAGTTGAGTTTCCATGGTTTTTATTTTTACAAAGGGCTGCAGTTGCAGCCCTTTTTCCATTTCAGTGTTTCGTACCAGTTTTAATTGAGAATTAGTTACCGATAAAAATATACTGTTTTGGTAATGCCAATATACAGCGAGAAAACTCTTTGGCAGGCCGAAGCTCCCCTCACGGCGCATATTCTGTAAATTTCTCTCTTTAAATACTATTCAGCTTTGGTTCAGTTGTCCCCAAGCAAAATACGCCTGCGACTGTAGCTAAACTACCGGAATCAAACTGTATTTGAGACGCACGTCGCAATTAATTCTTTCGTTGCACTTAAATTTTCCTGCACTTAGAATCCGCGCCGAATTTGTCCGGGACCCAGAAGAGGGTCGAACGGATGAGTTGGATGGGTACGAAAGTACAGATGTAAATTAAACAGGGAACGCTTCTATGAAGTTCAAGTTTGCAGCACTGCCTCTGATGCTGGCCTCTGCGGTTGCCTCCGCGGATCAATATAATTCTTTTACCGATGTTGATTACACTTCCGCTGACTACGGAAATTTTGAAACTGATACACTGAGCTTCGGATCTCAGTACTATTTCGGCGCCCTGGAAACTCTGGGTCCACGCAAGGAATTCAACTACATCCTGCCGGTTTCCAATATCTATGGCGGCTTTCGTTACACAGATTATGATGGCGGCGATAGCGATAGCCTGCAGCTTGGTGGCGAATACTACACCGGACAGTGGAAAGTGTTTGGTGAGCTTGAAGATCTAAACTCCACTAACGTATACAGTGCCGGAGCTGGCTTTCTGTTCACTCCAAATCTGCTTGCCGAGGTAGAAGCTCAGAAAGTCGAAGACTCTGACACCGTGCTGTTTTTCCGCGGCAAGTACAATCACCAACTGAGCGGAACCGACTACATCGGCTTTACCGCTGAAGTGGATGATGAGTTTGACTACCGCAGCGTTTCTTCCAAATACTTCACCGCACTGGCCGGTGGTCAGTATCTGACGGCAGGGTTGTCTTTGACTGACAGCGATGACGCTGACGTCTACTGGGGGGGTAATGTTGAGTTTTACTTCAATAAAGACACCTCAGTGGGTGCTGCTTACGCGGAAAATGAAACTTACCAATTCAATGCAACTCACTTCTTTAACCGCAATGTGGCTGGTAAAGTCTCTTATACTTCAAATCGCGACGATGACGATCTGGATATCTTCAGCCTGGGCGTAACCGTTCAGCTGTAATTTCCTTCCGGAAAATCAAGCACAAAAAAGCGGGCGAAGAAATTCGCCCGCTTTTTTTATTTTAGAAATAGAGATGCTTACCCCTGGCTACCCAGCGCCTGCATCCGCGCCTGCGCCTTGGTGCCAATATCTCCGCTGTCCTGTGCGGCAATCTGGTACTGGCTCAGGGCATTCTTGGTGTTGCCCTGTTTTTCGTAAACCTGCCCCAGGTAGTAGTGCGCATGGGGGGTATCCAGATAGCTGGTGGAGCGCTGCAGGTCCCTCTCGGCGGCGGTGTAATTATTCAGCTGCGCGTTCAGCATGCCGCGCATCAGCCAATTGGAAAATAGCGTCGGATTTTTCTGCACCGCGGTTTCATAGGATTGCAGTGCTGACTGGTACTGCTTTTTCTGCGCCAGCAGATCCCCTTCCAATGCGAAGAATGCGGCTTCTTTTGGTTGCTGCTTCTGCGCTTGGCGCGCCAGCATCAGAGCGCGGTCATAATCCTTTTTCTGTGCCGCAGCCACTGCCGCGTCATAGCTCTTGTAAGCATCGGCATCTTTCTTGAGCTGCGCGATCGCACGCTGGTATTCATTGCGGTTGGTCACACCGCCGCCGAGGTTTTTTGCGTGCTGGATATTCGCATCGACACGGGATTGTGATGGCGGATGGCTGGCGAAAAGCGCATCCAGGCCACTCGCCTGTTTGCCCTCAGACAACGCGACGAATTTTTGCTGCAGACGCACCGCACCCTGCGGGTCGTAGCCGGCGGCGGCCATGTATTTCATGCCGTACTCATCGGACTCCAGCTCGTTATCGCGGCCGTACTTGGCAATATAGGCGGAGCCCCCGAACTGGCTACCCAGAGAAATCAGATCGCCGTAGGCGGTGTTTTCAGTGGTGGCACCCAGGATTGCAATGCCCGCGCCGAGAATCTGCTGTTGAGACATTGCGGTGGCGGAGTGACGGGCGGCGGCGTGCACGATTTCGTGGCCGAGAACTGCTGCGAGCTCCGCCTCGTCTTCCAGCAACACCAGCAGGCCGCGATTGATGGCGATCTTGCCACCGGGCAGCGCCCAGGCGTTGGGCACCGAGTTGTTCAGAACCACGAACTCGTAAGGCAAATTGGGCTGGTCGGACACTCTGGCCAGCTTTTGGCCCACACGGCTTACGTAGCTTTGTAGTGCGGGATCGACCAGATATTCACCACCCTGGGTCTGCTGGGCTTTGGGGTATTGCTGTTCACCGAGGGCTACTTCCTGGCTCTGGGACATCAGCGACAGCTCCTTCTTGCCGGTAACCGGATTGACCGAACAGCCAAAGATGGAGGCGGTCAAAGAGGCGGCGGTGGCGGTGGCCAGGAGGCGCTTGGTGAATGAACGCGGAAACATGATCCTCTCCCTGTATAATGCGGTTCGCACAATATTGTACACAGTCCGGAGAGAGAGGTTATGACGACCGCACTGCAGATTATCGAATTGTTTGCCGGTATGAATCCCGATGGAGAGCCGGTGGTAGAGCGCATGCAGGTGCGGGTCAATGAGGACGACAGCGTACAGCTGGTGCGCTCCCCGGCCTTTATCAAGGGCATCGCCAGCGGTGACACCATCAAGGTCAATCGCGACGACCCGGAAAAACCCAGTTTTGATCTGGTCAAGCGTTCCGGGAACCTGGCGGTGCGTATCTTCTGTCGCGAAGACAGCACCAGGCTCTCCGATCAACTGACCCCGCAGCTGGAAAAACTTGGCGGCGAGCTGGATCTGGAAAGCCCGCGCCTGCTGGTGTACAGCATCCATGTAAGCTGTGGCTTTGCCGAGATTGAGCAGATCCTCAACAGTGTCTGTGACGGTGCCAACAGTGTCTGGTACTACGGTAATGTGTACGATCCGGTGGATGGGCAGACGCCACTCAACTGGTGGCAGCACATTTTGAAGCCAGAATAATCCAACGCCCTCTAAATACCGTCATTCCGGCGCAGGCCGGAATCCAGCACTCCGGATTCTGGATCCCGATACCGGATCAAGTCCGGCACAGGCTCTGGACCGGAATGACGAAAATCATCAGTAGTGATTCCCTATGCTAATCGTTATCTCCCCCGCAAAAACCCTCGATTTTGACAGTGAAATTCCCGCGTTGGACACCACCCAGCCGGATTTTCTCAAGGAGTCCGCGGCGTTGATCAAGGAACTGAAGGCTCTGAGTCCGCAGGATATCTCTAGTCTGATGAAGATCTCTGACAAGCTGGGGGTACTGAACTACGATCGTTTCCACAGCTGGAAGCGTCCGTTCACGGATAAAAACGCCCGCCCTGCCCTCCTCGCCTTCAAAGGCGATGTGTATACCGGGCTGGAAGCGGAGACCATGGGCAAGCGGGATTTTGCCTTTGCACAAAAACACCTGCGTATGCTCTCGGGCCTCTACGGCCTGCTGCGCCCGCTGGACCTGATGCAGCCCTATCGGCTGGAGATGGGCACAAAGTTTGCCAATAGCGGCGGCAAGAATCTGTATGAATTCTGGGATGGCAAGATCACTGCGGCGCTGAATGAACAGTTACAGGTGCTCAAGAGCAAAGAGCTGGTGAACCTGGCCTCCAACGAGTACTTCAAATCGGTGCAGAAAAAAGCGCTGCAGGGGGAGATCTTCACCCCGCATTTCAAGGACTGGAAAAACGGCCAATACAAGATGATCAGTTTCTTCGCCAAAAAAGCCCGCGGTATGATGAGCCGCTGGGCCATCGACAACCGGGTGAAGAAGGCTGAACAACTGAAAGATTTCGATGTCGCCGGTTACTATTTCAGTGAAGAACACTCCAAGGGCAATGACTGGGTGTTTCTGCGCGATGAACAGCCCGCCTGAATATGAGCGACAGCAAGCTTCCTGACGCCCCCTCCACCGCGCGCAATCGCGAACCCATCCTGGCTCATCTAAAGCGCCTGCTGGCGGACAGTCGCCGGGTACTGGAAGTCGGCAGTGGCACCGGCCAGCACGCGGTGTACTTCGCCCCGCACCTGCCCCATCTTAACTGGCAGACCAGCGAGCGGCCGCAAAACCTGCACCAGGTACAGGCTTGGCTCCACCACAGCCCCGCGGCCAACCTGCCCGCACCGATTGCACTGGATGTCAGCAGTGACTGGCCACCTCTGCGGGTGGACACTGTGTTTACCGCCAATACACTGCACATTATGCCGGCTACTGCGGTGGAGATGTTCTTTCAGAAGTTGCCGCAGGTGCTGCAGCCTGGCGGCCAACTGATCGTCTATGGCCCGGTGAAAATTGACGGTGAGTATATCGGCCCCGGCAACGCGGACTTTGATGTGTGGCTGAAAGAGCGGGACCCGCTGCGCGGGATTCGCGATCTGGAGTGGCTGGACCAGCTCGCCGAGGCCCAGGGGTTGCAAAGAACCGAAAACAATTACCTGCCCGCCAACAACCAGTTATTGGTGTGGCAGATGACGAGGAACCGCACCTTGTAGGAGCCAGCTGGGCAGGCGCCTTCGAGATACCGGAACAACGAGCCAATACAGTTAAGGAAACCACACTATGCCCCCATGGTTTGAAACCACCCTCGCCATTTTCGCCGCCATCGCGGCGGTGTTTTTCTTTGCGAAATACCGTGAAACGTCGGCGGCATTGCACGAATCCGAGCGCATGAAGCACAAGCTGTCCAAAGACCTGGACCGCTACCGCGATGTGCCGCAGTTGCGCGCCCTGCGCGATGGCCTGATTGGCGAGCGCAACCTGCCGGTGGACGATGAAGGTCGCGAACATATCCTGATCCGCGACAGCGCGCGCAAAGTGGTGCATATCACCATCGGGAAACGCAAAGCGGAAGCGCTCGCAGACGACCGTTCACCGGAATATGTTGCCGGTGGCGAAGCGCGCCCCCTGCAGGAACTGGAATAACCCACCGGGCGTCGGACCGAGAGTACATTTTTTCGTCAGGAGGCCCCGCCTGGGGCCTGTCAATTCCCTCTGCCACCCGCCATTCAGCGAATTCGCGTCACAATATCCCTGAGAAGTAGTTCGCAAAACACCCCGAAAGGGCCATTGTGCCTTTCCCCTCTCACGTTTATTTTTGCGCCGCCGATAACAACACGCATAACGGGCATAAAAGCAAACTTCTGACTGTGCGCCGAAAGGTGCGATGACTATTAAACGATTATTATTGGGGGCTTAGATGAAACAGTGGACAAAAAACCGATTGGCCGGTGCACTCACCGCCACGGCGATGCTGAGTGCAACGCCGGTTGCTGCGGAAATTTTTTCCGGGCGCGGGAGCGCCATGGCCGGTGCCGGAGTTGCCGGGGGCGACTACACCTACAGTGCGCTGATCAATCCCGCAACCGCGACGAATTTCGGCGAAAGTGATGATTTTGCACTGACCTTTGACTTCGGACTGATCGCCAATGATCAGAATGACTTTATCGATACCAGCGAAGATCTTACCGATTTTATCGATGAGCTGGATGGCTTCACCGCCAACCAGGACGACGCCGACTACATCCTCGAGCAGCTGCAGTTGCTCGACGAAGGCCGTCTCACCGCCGATGCTGGCGCGCAACTGACCGTTGCCATTCCCAACAGTGTTGCCTCTGGCCTGCTGTTTGTTCGCCAGTCCGCGTTTATTGCCACCGATGTGCAGCTGGCGGATGCGGATATTGCACTGCTGGAAAACTTTGGCGAACAACTATTCGACGAGGATGATCTGGAAACCGCGGCCGGAGCCTTCGGTTACTCGATGCAGGAGATCGGTTTCGCCGCCGCACGCAACTTTACCTTCAAGGACTATCAGGTGTCCCTCGGCGTAACGCCCAAGTACCAGCGCGTGGAGTCCATCGAATACATCGAAACCATCGCCAACTTCGACAGCGACGATTTCGAGGTCGATGACTACACCCTGGAACACACCAATTTCAACCTGGATCTGGGCGCTACGATCAATTTCGGCCAGCTGCAGGGCGGTGTCTCCCTGCGAAATGCCATTGCTCAGGAATACGACACCGTGCAGGGTGGTGTGGAGATCCAACTGGATCCGCAGCTGACTGCGGGTGTTGGCTACACCGGTGAGGTGTTCACTTTGCTGGCGGATGCTGATCTGAATGCCGTAGAGCTGTTTGATGGTGCCGGTGAAGTGCAAGTACTGCGCCTGGGCGCGGAAGCGGACCTGTTCGACTGGGTGCAGCTGCGGGTGGGTTACCGCCACGACCTCAAGGACACTTACGATGGCGCACTGACCGCAGGTATCGGATTCAGCCCATTCGATGTGTTGCACTTCCATCTGTCGGCGATCAAATCCTCAGGGGACACCCTGGGTGCGGCGCTGCAGTTTGGTATGGAGCTGTAAGACTCCGCTGCTGATAAACAGGCAAAAATAAAAAAGGGGCCTGCTGGCCCCTTTCTGTTTGATTACTTTATTAACTCGCCTCAGAACTGACCTGGGTCAGCTTCTGGGTGGGGAAGTTCAGAGTAAAAGTACTGCCGCGGCCGGGTACACTGGTGACACTCATATTTGCGCTGTGGCGCAGCAACACGTGCTTCACGATTGCCAGACCCAGACCGGTGCCGCCACTCTCGCGGGAGCGACCGGCGTCCACCCGGTAGAAGCGTTCCGTCAGGCGCGGAATATGCATCGGGTCTATACCGATACCGGAGTCCTTCACCGAAAAATGCCCGCCGCTGGCATCAGTGCGCCAGCGCAGCTCAATCGGCCCGCCATCCGGGCTGTACTTCACCGCGTTGAACGCCAGGTTGGCGAAAGCACTGTGCAGCTCGCCGGCGTCGCCGGTAATCGTGCAATCCTCATCGCAGGCTACGGAAATCACGTGGCGCTCGCCACTCAGTGAGCGGGCCTCGCCAGCCACCCGCTCCATCAGCTCGCGCACCGAAACCTGGTCGCGCCCACTGTCGCGTTCGGATGTCTCCAGCCGCGCCAGCAGCAGCAGATCGTTGACCAGACTGGTCATACGCACCGTCTGCTCACTCATCTGCCCCAGGGGTCTGTCCCAATTGCGCGGCGCCTGGCCACTCATCTGCAGCGTCTCCAGGTAACCGGCGATCACCGTCAGCGGCGTGCGCAGCTCATGGGAAACATTCGCCACGAAATCCCGCCGCATCTGCTCCAGGTTATGCAGCCGGGTAATATCCCGCACAATCACCAGCGCCTCATCCTGGCCGAAGCGCGTCACCTCCACTTGTAGAATCCGTGAATCATCCCCCGGTGCCGGCAGCGTGATCGGCTGCTGATTCGCCCGCTTGCCGCCACCCATACGCTCGTACATATGCTCGACAAAACGCGGGTCGCGCACAAAATTGACCAGTGGCTGGCCTGCATCGTCCGTCTGTAAACGCAACATTTGCCCGGCGGCCGGATTCCACCACGCCAGATTGCCATCGTCCTCCAGCGCCACAATACCCTCGCGCAATGCACTGGTGCTGTCCTGAACCCGCCGCAGCATCGCGTGCAGCTTCTGCTTCTCTTTGCGGTGACGGCGCTGCATGCGGTAGAAATCGTCGGTGATATCCCCCCACACGCCAAAATTCGTCGGCGCCGGGCCGCGGCGGCCGTTGGCGAGCCAGCGATCAAATTGATTTTGTTGCCACAGCAACCAGAAAACATAGGCGGCAAGACCAGCGCACAGCGCCAGCCACCAGTGGCCGCTGGCAAAACCGAGAATGGTGGTGCCGAGGGCGATAATGATAAAGCGGGAAAACTCGCCAATACTGCGATCGAGCATGATGGTTTGGCCATCTTGTTTCAGGTAGGTAAACCCGGTAACTGGAAAAACTACCGAGGTTCTAAGCGAAGGTCGAGTGCCGGGTAAGCGTTTTTGAAAGCGTCGGCGACAGGGATGTCGCCGACGCAGCGTACAGGGAAGTATTCACAGCGGTTTAGCTGAGCACATCCCTGTGCTCAGCCCTACGGGCAGCTAAAGCTGCTGAAAATTGCTCCCGACAATTTTTTCAAAAACTTATACCCGGGGCTCGACCGCCACAGGACCCGCTACGGAGCCCTCTACAATTCTTGGGTGTAGGTTACACCCTTTCCGCGGTCTGTACAGAAAAGCGGTAGCCGGTGCCGCGCACGGTCTGGATGTAGCGCTCGTGGCCATCGACGGTCAGGGCTTTGCGCAGGCGACGGATGTGAACATCCACGGTGCGCTCCTCAACATACACGTTGCCCCCCCAAACATGGTCCAGCAACTGGGTACGGGTGTAAGCGCGCTCCTGATGACTCAGGAAAAACGTCAGCAGGCGGAACTCGGTCGGGCCCATATCCACCGGATTGCCATTGATCGTCACCCGGTGGCTGATCGGATCCAGCACCAGGCCACCCGCGGTCAGCGGCTCCTCCGGCGTGCTCGGGCCCGCGCGGCGCAACACCGCCTTCAGGCGCGCTACCAGCTCGCGGGGTGAAAACGGCTTGGTAATGTAATCGTCCGCACCGGTCTCCAGACCCTTGATCTTGTGGTCTTCCTCACCCTTAGCGGTAAGCATGATGATCGGCAGCGAAGAAGTCAGTTCATCCCGCTTCAGGCGGCGGGCCAGCTCAACACCGGAAACATCCGGCAGCATCCAGTCCAACAGAATCAGATCCGGCTTTTCATCGATTACCAGCGCGTGGGCCGCCTGGGCATTTTCCGCCTCAAGACAACGGTAATCCGCCATTTCCAGAGCTACCCGTAACATATCCCGCACCGGGGCTTCGTCGTCGACTATGAGGATCGTCTTGCTGTGCATCTGCCTGCCATACCCTAACTGAAGTGATTGTCATTTAACTGACTATTCTAGAGTGGCCATTTAACGTCACTTTAGTGACAAAAATATGACAGCCGTACGGGAAGCCCGGTTTGCGGGTGGCCGCTTGCGCCTAATTCCACAGATAATGAGAAAAAATACCCAGGAAAATTGCCATTCCGACCCAGTTGTTATTGAGAAATGCCTTGAAGCAGGGTTCCCGTTGCCGATCGCGAATCAGCCACTGCTGATAGCAAAATAGCCCGCCCGCCGCCGCAACCCCGCAGTAATACAGCGTACCGAGCTCCGCGCGCCCTCCCAGCATCAGTAAGGCCAGAATCACCATGCCCTGCAGGCAGCCGGTCATCGCCCGGTCCATATCGCCGAACAGGATGGCTGTGGATTTCACCCCGATCTTCAGATCGTCGTCCCGGTCAACCATGGCATAAAAGGTATCGTAGGCCACGGTCCAAAGCAGGTTTGCGGTAAACAGCACCCAGGCTACCGCCGGCACCGCGTTGGTGACCGCGGCAAATGCCATAGGGATTCCCATACTGAACGCCGCACCCAGTACCACCTGTGGCAAATGGGTGTAGCGTTTGGCGAAGGGATAGCAGAAGGCCAGCACCAGCGCCGGCAGTGACAGCAAAATGGTCAGTTTGTTGGTGGTGAGCACCAGCAGAAATGCCAGCAGCATCAGGCCGGCGAACAGCATCAGTGCGCCTTTTGGGGTGGCGGCGCCAGTGGCCAGGGGACGCTGGCTGGTGCGCTTTACGTGGCCGTCGATCTCGCGGTCGGCGAAGTCATTGATGGCACAGCCGGCGGCGCGGGTAAGAATTACACCCAGGGTAAACACCACAAACAGGTGCAGCCCCGGCCAGCCTTTGGCGGCAATCCACAGTGCGGCCCAGGTTGGCCACAGCAACAGCAGTGAGCCGATGGGCCTGTCCAGTCGCGCCAGTTGCCAGTAGGGCTGTACGCTGGGCCAGTGCTGCGCGAAGCGCTGCTGGACTTGTTGGCGAATGGCTTGCATGGCAGTTCCCGTATTCTTTCCCGTTTCTTCAGGGCACTAGGTCATTGGCGGTTTGTGGGGATTGAACCCGCTGAGGAAGGTCTCTGCAACCAGCAGAGGTTTGTCGTGCAGCCAGAAGGTGGAGCGGCGGCCCCAGGCATGGGCTTCGCTCTGGTCCAGCTCTGCCAGCTGGCACTGGGAGTTGCGTTTGAGCCGGTTGAGGACGATGGGGCCGCGGCGGATGTCCGGCTGGCTGAACAGGAGCTCGCCCAGGGGGCGGTTGTCGAGGCTGCGCAGGTAGCGGGATTTCCCGGCGAGGGTACGCTCGGGGAGGACGCTGCGGGCGTAGACCCAGGGCTGGGTGTCGCTGCCGTAGAGCAGGACTTCGCGGATCAGGGCGCGGGTGCGTTCCTTGAGGTTGAGGGCGCGGCGCTCTTCGAGGTTGGGGATGTGCCAACCCTGGTTGAGTATTTGTACGCTAAACTCGCCGTGGCTCAGGTGTTTGAGGGCGGCGGTGAGGGACCCTTTGTGTTGCAGCCAGGGCAGGAGGTGGTCCGGCGGGGTGTGGCCGTGCAAGCTTTCGAGGGGTTGTGGGTGCCAGTCGCCGATGGCCTCAAAGGGGGAGTGGTACAACGCAGACTCCGCGCGGGGTTATGCTGGTTTGAATTAACCGCATTGTACCTGACGAGGGTTTCAGGGGAACTCGCTTTGCCCCTTGGGGGTGGGGTGGATATAGTGGCGCACTGCCTTTACCCAGATAAGAGGCTCTGAACAAACCCGGTGGCGGTGGCGCTACCGGGCACAGTCTTGTGAGACACGACCTAGGCGGCCCCCCGTGAATCCATCCATGGGGGCTCTGCAAAAACATCCTGTTTTTGAAGGTCTCACAAGACTGTACCCGGTATCACCACCTTCGCCCGAATATAATTAGCGCTGAAAACGATCAGAAAATCTGCCATTTGAAAGGTAGATGCAAAAACAGGACGGACCATGGGGCTTACCAAAAAAATCGTACTGGCCATGATCACGGGGATCTTGCTTGGCCTGTTGTTCAATGTACTCAACTCCAGTCAGGTGTTGGGTGCGACGGTTACCGAATTTATCAACAACTACCTCACCAATGGTCTGTTCGACATCATCGGGCGGATTTTCATTGCGTCGCTGAAGTTGATGGTAGTACCGCTGGTGCTGGTATCGCTGATTTGTGGTGCCTGTGCGCTGTCTGAGGGTAGCCGGGTTGGGGTGTTGGCGGGGAAAACACTGCTGCTTTACTTGTGCACGACGGCCGTGGCCATTTCCCTGGCGCTGCTATTGGCGCTGGTGATTCAGCCCGGTGTGGGTATGGAGTACCTGGCGGGGGATGCGCAGTTCGAAGCGAAAGAATCCCCTCCCCTGTCTGATGTACTGGTAAATATTTTCCCGACCAATCCGGTAATGGCGATGGCAGAAGGCAACATGCTGCAGATCATCGTGTTTGCCCTGCTGTTGGGTTACGCGATTTCCCGCAGCGGCAAGCCGGGACAGCGGGTGGCGGCGTTCTTTAATGATCTGAACGAGGTCATCCTGAGGATGGTGGGTGTGCTGATGGTGTTTGCGCCTTACGGGGTGTTTGCGCTGTTGGTGAACAAGATTGCGCTGCTGGGTCTAGATGCCATTCCGACACTGGCGAAGTATTTTGGCGTGGTGCTGCTGGCGCTGCTGATTCACGCTTTTGGGGTATACCCGCTTTTGTTGAAGTTGCTGTCTGGTTTGAATCCAGTCAAGTTACTGAAGAAAATGCGCCCGGCGATGGCATTTGCATTCAGTACCGCGTCTTCTGCGGCGACGATTCCGGTTACCCTGCAGACGGTGGAAAAGCGTCTGGGTGTGGATAACAAGATTGCGTCATTCACTGTTCCGCTGGGGGCGACCATCAATATGGATGGCACAGCGATCATGCAGGGTGTGGCGACGGTGTTTATCTCTCAGCTGTACGGTATCGAGATTGGCCTGATGGGTTACTTGACGGTAATCCTGACTGCGACGCTCGCATCTGTGGGTACTGCCGGTGTGCCGGGTGTTGGCCTGATCATGCTGGCGATGGTACTGAGTCAGGTGGGCCTGCCGGTGGAAGGCATTGCCATTGTGATGGGCGTGGATCGCCTGCTGGATATGGTGCGCACGGCGGTGAACATTACCGGTGACTCGGTGGTGAGCACCATTGTGGCCAACAGCGAGGGTGCACTGGATGTAAATACGTTCAATGACGACAATTACAACAGCGTCGTGACAAACGGGGAAGGAAGCTCTTCTTCGGCCTGATTTCTTTAAGTCAGTCGAGATAAATAGAGGGCGAGCCGCTGGTGCGGCTCGCCCTTTTCAGTTCGGTCGGAGGGGGTCTAGAGTGCGGCCATATCCCGCAATTCATCCGCCTCGAGATTGTCCTCCATCGCCTCCACCAGCTCTTCAACCATTTCGGTGAGGGCTTCCTTGATGGCCGCTTCGGTGGTGTCTTCGCCGGCGCGATTGTCGTGATAGGTGCGCACCCGGTACTTCTCGGTGATTTTCATGTCGTCGATACTGACGCGCTGTTCGCGCAGTGCGGTTCCACTGCGATTGCTCAGGATGTAGCGGAATTCACCCTTCAGGGTCACATTGCCCTGCTCAAGATCGTGATCGCCTTTCGGTTTCATGGCACTCAGGTGTTTGATCACCTTGAGGTTGAGTTTGTTCTGCAGCTGGAGCAGGCCATTTTCCGCAACCAGCGGTACCTCTTCATCCTCCAGATATCCGTACAGAACACGCGCCAGCTCGCTGTGGATATGCTGGGTGTAATTGCGGATGGCTTCTTTTTTCAGGTCCGCAAGACCGCCGCCATTGCCAGCCAGTGCAAGCATCAGCTGCATATCGCCACTGGATACCGGCATGGGTACATCGAGTTGAATTTCAGTGGCTGCTATGGCCAGGCTGGGGGTGTGGTCATCGCCACCCCAGAAGCTGTCTTGGGCACTGGTACTGGTGGATAGCGCAAGGCTAACCATACCGGCGGCGAATAGCCGACGGAGTCCTTGGGTTCTCATGCATCGCTCCCTGTTTTGATTTTTATACCGGGATAATTTTTATCGGCGCTGTTTGATGGGGCGCTCTGTGGCGGATGAATCCGCTCTATCATTTTTAGACGTCTGTCACAGGCTGCCACTTATCGGTGCAGAGAGCAAAAAATTTCGGTGACTTGTGCGTCAGTAGTAGTCAGTTGTGTGAGGTGGGTCGCGGCGGGCAACGGGGGAGTGAATTAGCAGTGAGCTGTATGGGCAGTGCTGGAGGCGCCACCGGTGCGGTGACGCGAGAAAGTCGTCAGCTGCGGTGCTGCAGTTCGCGCAGAGCGTCGGCTTCCAGGTCGTCTTCGATGTGGTCGATGACGCGCTTAACCAGCTGGTCTGCCATCTGACGCAATTCTTCGGTGGTGTTGTCTTCCCCGGCATCGCCGCGTAGTGAGGTTTTGATCTGGTACTTACCCTTCAGGCGCAGATCGGCAATGTCGACACGTCTCTCCACCAGCAACCGCTCCCCGGGTGCCTGCAGGCGCAGGTGGTAGTCACCACTGGCGCTCAGGCTGCCCCTTTCGATTTCGTAATCGCCACTGTTTTTCAGGCCGCTTAATCGCTTCACCACGGAAATATCGATGAAGTTGTACAGAATGAGCGAGTTGTTGTCGCTGTACAGAGGGATGTCTTCATCGGCGAAGAATTCGCGCAGGGCGCCATCCAGGCGGGCGCGTAGGTAGTCGGCGAACTCCCGGTTCGCGGTTTCTTTGGCCGCGCTCAGGGTGCCACTGTTGGTCGCCTGCGCGAGCATGCTTTCAAAATCATTGCCAACCAGTGGGGTGGGTACCTCTGCGGCTACTTCGGTGCGGGCGAGGGTGAGGTGGGGGATAGGTTCGTCGCTACCGCCGAAAAAACCCTGCGCGTGTGTCGATGTGTGCATCAATGCGGCACCCAGCAGGACTGCAATGGCGCTGAGGCTGCGGCGGAGATTTAAGTGGCGTGGGCGGAGAAAACTGGTCACCGGGAGTTTCCTGATTGCTGTGGGGGCGGTCGGCCGCCTGTTAGCTGTTGTTGCAACCTATTAGTAGGCGCAGGCTGCCATTGCCGGGGCCGGAGCGCAAAAATATTAGTGACCCGATGTGACCAGATGGTCTCAGTCATATGGGGGCACCGCGTTTTGCGCGCGGCGGTTCTCAAAAACCGGGGGAAGTGCGACCTGTGCGAGAGCCGGGGGCGGCCGGGTTCAGGCTTCGGCGAAGCGGGGCTTGTTGTGTAACCAGCGGCGTACCAGGGCCGCGCGGGACTCTGCGGTTAGTTGTGGTGCCGCGGCGATTTTCTGTACCTGAGGTAGCAGGTGGGCATCGCGCTGCAGGTCGGCGATACGATGCTGGATCTCGCCGGTCTGACGAGTACCGAGAATCTCTCCGGGACCGCGTAGGCGCAGGTCTTCCTCGGCGATGGCAAAACCATCCGCGTGATTGCGCAGTGCTTCCAGACGGGCGCGGCCATTTGCAGACAGCGGGGTGGAGTACATCAGTACGCAGTGGCTGGCGATACTGCCCCGCCCAACCCGACCTCTTAACTGATGCAGTTGAGCGAGGCCCAGGCGCTCCGGGTTCTCGATAATCATCAAACTGGCATTGGGTACATCCACGCCTACCTCGATTACCGTGGTGGCCACCAGCAGATCCACCTCACCGGCCTTGAAGGCCTTCATCACCTGGTCTTTCTCTGCCGGCTTCATGCGTCCGTGTACCAGTGCCACGCGCACTCCGTTCAGAGTGTCTGCCAGTTCCTCGGCGGTGGATTCGGCGGCCTGGGCCTGCAGGGTTTCCGATTCCTCGATGAGGGTACATACCCAATACGCCTGGCGCCCTTCCTGCACTGCGCTGTGCACCCGCGCCATCACGTCGTAGCGGCGCTCGTTGGAGATGGCCACGGTGTTGATGGGCTGGCGCCCAGGCGGCAGTTCATCGATCACCGAGCAGTCCAGGTCGGCGAATGCAGACATGGCGAGGGTGCGCGGGATCGGGGTGGCGGTCATGATCAGCTGGTGGGGTTGTGTGCGCTGTTGTTCACCGGTAGCACCTTCAACCGAACCTTTTTCGCGCAACTGCAGTCGCTGGGCCACGCCGAAGCGGTGCTGTTCATCGATGATCACCAGGGCCAGGCGGTGGAACGCCACACCTTCCTGAAACAGTGCGTGAGTACCTACTACCAACTGGGCTTCGCCACTTCTGATTGCGGCCAGCTGCGCGCGTCTTTCCGATACTTTCATACTGCCGGTAAGCCAGGCCACGGTAATACCGAGAGGCTCCAGCCAGCCGCTGAAGTTGATGCGGTGCTGCTCGGCGAGAATTTCCGTCGGCGCCATCACCGCGCATTGGTGGCCGGCGCCGATGGCCTGCAGCGCGGCGCGCGCCGCGACCAGGGTTTTGCCCGCGCCCACATCGCCCTGTAACAGCCGCATCATCGGCGTACTTTTGGCCAGGTCTTCGGCGATCTCGCCGCCCACCCGCCGCTGCGCGTTGGTGGGCGCAAACGGTAGCCGCGCGAGAAAGTCTCGATCCAGTGCCGCATTCGCGGACAGCGGTGGTGCGTTTACCTTCGACGCGCTGCGGCGCAGTTCCAGCAGGCTCAGGTGGTGGGCCAGCAGTTCTTCCAGGGCTAGGCGCTGTTGTGCCGGGTGCTGCCCTTCGGCCAGTTGCGACAGATCGGCGTCCGCCGGCGGCTGGTGCAGGTACATCAGCGCACCGGCCAGTGGCATCTGCAGTGCGCGCGGAAGCAGGTCTGCGGGCAGCAGTTCGGTGACATTGCCGTCGGCGAGCCAGCCAAGTCCCTGACCGATCAGGGCGCGCAGGCGCCCCTGCCCCAGACCTTCCGTCAGGGGATAAATGGGGGTGAGAGTTTGCGCGGTTGGCGAAATATTTTCCCCAAGAATTTCGGTTTCTGGGTGATAAAGTTCTATTCCCGCGCTGCCCCGGCGGGCTTCCCCGTAACAGCGGACCCGGGTGCCGGGGGACAGGCGATTTTTCTGCGCGGCGGTGAAATGGAAAAAGCGCAGGGTAATGCTACCGGTGGTGTCCTGCAGGCGCACCGCCAGGCTGCGGCGGCGACCGAAGGTGACGTCGGCGGCGCGTACCTCGCCTTCAACTACCGCATCCATTCCCGGGAGCAGGCCCGCCAGTGGAACCACGCGGGTGCGGTCCTGATAGCGGGCGGGTAGATGGAACATCAGGTCCTGTAGAGATCTGATATGCAGCCTGGCGAGGGTTTCCGCCAGTTTGGCGCCCACGCCCTTGAGGGCTGTCACGGGAATCTCGGCGAGTAGTTTCTGGGCCATTCGAGCGGGCGGGTCTGGCTGCTTGGGAGTCACGGACTCTGCAATTGGCACTGGTTGATGGCATCGCGCAGCATATCGATGGCGCGGTGCCGCGGGAAGCTGGCACGCCAGGCCAGGGCCACGGTGCGCTGCGGCGCTGGCGTCACAAACGGGCGGGTCACCAGTACCCCGGTGGCGTACTGTGAGGCCGCGGCGGCGGACAGCGGCAGCACGGTAATACCAAGGCGCGAGGCCACCATATGGCGCAGGGTTTCCAGGGAGCTGCCGTCGGCGGCAGTGCGGATATGGCCGCTGCCGGCTTCTTTTTCGATGGACTGCTGCAATTGTGGGCAGGCTTCCAACACCTGATCCCGGAAACAGTGGCCTTCGCCCAGCAGTAGGACATTGTCTTCACACAGCTGTTCCGGGCTCAGTGCCTCAAACTCTGCCAGAGGGTGATCCGACGGCATCAGTACCACGAAAGGCTCGTCGTACAGAGGTTGGGTAACCACATCCGGTTCGGTGAACGGCAATGCGATGATGACCGCATCCAGCTCGCCCTTGCGCAGGCGCTGACGCAGCGTTGAGGTGTAGCCCTCTTCCACGTACAGCGGCATCTGTGGGGCCAGTTGCTGAAGCTGGGGAATAAAGTGTGGGAACAGGTAGGGGCCGATGGTAAAGATGGCCCCTACGGACAGTGGGCTGCTCAGCTGATCTTTGCCAGCACTGGCGATGTCTTTGATGGCTGCGGACTGCTCCAGTACCAGTTGGGCCTGGGCGACAATACGCT
The DNA here is from genome assembly GCF_045348205.1 of Microbulbifer sp. ARAS458-1. Taxonomy (NCBI): domain Bacteria; kingdom Pseudomonadati; phylum Pseudomonadota; class Gammaproteobacteria; order Cellvibrionales; family Microbulbiferaceae; genus Microbulbifer; species Microbulbifer sp. ARAS458-1. Next base: position 759,416 of record NZ_CP155838.1, read on the forward strand.
CTCCCAGAGGCGTGGCCTGGACGCGGGTCTTGGAGCGTTCAAACAGGGCGACGCCCAGCTCCTTCTCCAGCTTTTTCACCGCGATAGACAGGGTCGGCTGGCTCACAAAACAGCGCTCCGCAGCGCGGCCGAAATGCTGTTCCTGAGCCAGGGTGACGATGTAACGAAGTTCGTTCAGTGTCATGGCAAACGCAATCAGATGAATCTTGGCGATAGAGTTTATTCATAAACACCCCCCTACGGCCAGTAAAACTGCCGGCACTCCGCTGGTCGCCTGTGTAAATGTCTCAAACTAGAAAAAAATGCTATTAGAAATGTTTATAGTTAGTAATTTTTGCTATTAACTACCGATCCGAACCGGTGATCTGGCGCTTTTTTTGCTATACATGGAAGGCAAGTGTTCGAAATACACAAAGCGGAGAATCGCTATGGGAATCTTGTCTTGGATTATTCTCGGTTTAATTGCTGGCGCACTGGCCAAGTGGATCATGCCCGGCCCGGATCCGGGTGGTTGGATCGTGACCATGATCATCGGTATTGTCGGCGCCTTTATCGGCGGCTGGGTTGGCAGCTTTGTCGGCCTCGGAACTACCGGCGGGCTGTCGTTGGGCAGCATTATCACCGCGGTAGTCGGTGCAGTGATTCTGCTGTTCATCTATCGGTTGGTGAAATCCCGAGGCTGACCGCCAAGCGGTTAGCAAAAAGGATGCCGGGCTCGCAGTGTACTGTGGGCCCGGTTCACAGACTTGATGGTCTGAATTGGCTATAAAGGGTCAATAGACTGCATACTCACAGTAATTCACAGATTACACTCAAGTAACTATTCTAAGTGGCGCCCGATAGATTGCGGCGCGGCAATTGTTGGGATCGGAATTCGATACCCGGGGGTTTAATCGAGCGGTTATGGCAAAGGAAAAAGTCTGGATCTTCGGCTGTGGGGATCTGGGGACCCGTCTGGCATTGAAGCTGGATCGCAAGGCCTACGATGTTTTTGGTGTGCGACGCAATCCGCTGCAAGCGCTGGCCCGCAAGCGTCGAGCCGATGTGGTCAACTGGCGTCGTGGTGACGCCACCAAGGCAGAAGATATTCATCGGCACCTGGCAAACGGTGCCGACGTCGTCATTGCCACCTTTACGCCCGGCGCCAGTACACCTCAGGCATACCAGCGCGCCTATGTAGAAACTGCCACCTGTCTGCGCCAGGCGCTCGCGGATATGGAAAGGCCTCCGCGTCTGTTGCTGTGGATCTCCTCCACTCGCGTGTACGGTCAAAGCGGAGACCAGTGGCTGGATGAGCGCTCACAGCCCCTGCCCGGCAGCTTCCAGGGTGAAGCCTTGCTCGCTGCAGAAAAAATCGCCCAGCAGAGCGTGGTCGACACCTGTGTGGTGCGCTTTGCTGGAATCTATGGCCCGGGTCGCGATCGGCTCTTGTCTCAGGTTCGTGCCGGCCGCTGCGCACCACCCTCCCCGCCCCAGTTCAGCAATCGTATTCACGTAGACGATGCGGTCGGCTTCCTTGCGCACCTCATCGACGGTCAGAAAAAGGGCATGCCACTGGAGAAGCTGTATATCGGCGCTGACTGCACGCCGGTGCCCATGTACGAGCTGCAGAGCTGGTTGGCCAAATCCATGGGTTACACCAGTGCGCACCTGCGCGAAGAAGTCGCCACCAGTGAGCGGCGCTCCAAGAAAATGAGTAACAAACGTATGCTGGATAGCGGGTACAAGATGCTGTATCCCGACTACCGCGCTGGCTACCGCACCCTGCTGGAAAACGACTGAGCCGGAAAACAGCTCAAAAAGACGGGTCTATAGCGAACGGCGCCGCTCTTGGTCGACCAATCGCGAGCGGCGCAAGCATGCCCCGGGTTAACCCCGGAAATGGTCTCAGATTACCAGAACCCCTTCCGCTTCGAACTGCGCGCCTTTCGGCAGCTGGCTGACACCCACCGCAGCGCGCGCCGGAAACGGCTTGGTGAACATCTCTTCCATCACCTCATTCACCGTGGCGAAATTGCTCAGGTCGGTGAGATAGAGATTCAGTTTTACCAGATCATCCAGCGAACCATTGGCCGCCTCGCACACCGCCTGCAGATTCTTGAATACCTGCACTGCCTGCTCGCGGAAGTCGTCGGAAACCAGCTCCATCGTCTCCGGAACCAGCGGGATCTGACCGGACAGATAGATAGTGTTATCGACTTTCACTGCCTGTGAATAACTGCCGATAGCCGCCGGTGCTTTATCCGTTTTTATCACTGCACGATTAGGCATGGATGACCTCTCCCGGCCCGAACGGGGCCACTTAGCTGAAAAAGAAAGCGGGAGAATATAGCGCGGTTTGAAAGGCTTGGGGAGCAGAGGAAAGGTCGAAATCCCCAGATGCGGAACCTGTCCACAATCCGGGAAAATTACCGCAAAAGCCCACCAAGATTCACAAGTTAGTCGCAATAAGCGTCCGCCAAAATTCAAGCGGCTGGCGTAACGGGGAAGGTCCGCTTCCGGTACCCGTCCGATAAACGGGTGTCCAGGAGGTTGTTTGGGCGGGGGGACTACCGGGAATCAGGGACGAGCGATCTTGATAACCGCGGGCAGGTTGCGAAGCCGTTTCATAACCTGCGCCAGATGCACCCGGTTAGCGACCTCCAGCGTGAGCGCTATCACGCTGTGCTGAGCGTCTTTCTCGTCGACATGGATCTGCTCGATACTGGCGCCCTCCTCGGTAATACGCGTGGCCAGACGGGCAATAATCCCCCGCTCGGATTCCACTTCGACCCGCACATCGCCGAGAAACTCACCCTTCACATCCGGCGACCAGGCTACCGCCATAATATTTTCCGGGTGCTCGCGCAGCTCCGCCGCATTGCGGCAGGTATCCCGGTGCACCACCACTCCCTTGCCGGAACTGATGTGCCCCATGATGGTATCTCCCGGAATCGGGCGACAGCAGCGGGCAAAGCTGATCAGCATGCCCTCCTGGGCATCGATGGTCAGCGGCGATGAAATATTGCTCGCCTCTGTCTCCATGGTGCCCGGCGGCACCAGCAGTTTTGCTGCAGAAAACGCCGCGCGATTCCCCAGCCCGATCTCCTCGAGAAGATTGTCGAACGTCTCGCACTTGGCCTCTTTTACCCCGCGCTTGATCTGCTCTTCTTCCAAGTCGGAAATTTTCAGATGGAACTTGGTCAGCGCTTTTTCCAGCAGGCGCCGCCCCAGCTCGATGGAGTCGTGATGGCGCTGATGCTTGAGGTAGTGGCGAATCGCACTGCGTGCCTTCGCCGTCACCACAAAGTTGAGCCAGTTGGGGTTTGGCTGCACATTTTTGCTGGTAAGGATTTCGACTTTTTGCCCACTTTCCAGCGGTTGCGACAGTGGCGCCAGGCGCTGATTGATGCGTACCGCCACACAGGAATTGCCGATATCCGTATGCACTGAATAGGCGAAGTCCACTGCGGTGGCACCTGCGGGCAGATCGATAATCTTGCCCTTCGGGGTAAACACGTAAACTTCGTCCGGGAACAGATCGATTTTTACGTTCTCGATAAATTCCAGCGAGTCGCCGGCGCGTTGCTGCATCTCCAGCAGGCCCTGCACCCAGCGGCGCGCGCGCACCTGGCTGGTGCCGCCGGTATTGAGTACCTCATCCCCGGAGGACTTGTACAGCCAGTGGGCGGCAATACCGCTGTTGGCCATCTCGTCCATTTCCTTGGTGCGGATCTGCACCTCGATGGGCACCCCGTGCATACCGAGTAGCACCGTGTGCAGCGACTGGTAACCGTTGGATTTGGGGATGGCGATATAGTCTTTGAATTCGCTGATCACCGGCTTGTAAAGGTTGTGGATAACCCCGAATGTCCGGTAACAGGTATCGACACTGTCGACGATGATGCGGAAGGCGTAGACGTCCATGATTTCCTTGAACGACTTCTTCTTCGAGCGCATCTTCTGGTAAATGCTGTACAGGTGCTTTTCGCGGCCGATCACCAGCGCGTCGATATTCTCCCGGTCAAGACGCAGCTCGATGGCATTCTGGATCTTCTCCAACAGCTCCTTGCGGTTGCCGCGGGCCGCCACCAGCGCTGCGCGCAGGCGACTGGCGCGCAGCGGATAGATGGCAAAGAAGGAGCGGTCTTCGAACTCGATCCGCACATCGTTCATGCCCAGGCGGTTGGCGATGGGGGCGTAGATCTCGAGGGTCTCGCGGGCAATGCGCGCGCGCTTCTCCGGCTTCAGTGAGCCGAGGGTACGCATGTTGTGCAGGCGGTCGGCGAGCTTCACCAGGATCACGCGGATATCCCGCGCCATGGCCAGGGCCATTTTCTGGAAGTTCTCCGCCTGCTTTTCCGCCGGGCTGTCGGTCTCGAACTGGGTCAGTTTGGAGACGCCGTCCACCAGATCCGCAATTTCCTCCCCGAACTGCTCCGCCAGCGCCGCCTTGGGGATACCGGTATCCTCGATGACATCGTGCAGCATGGCCGCCGCCAGGCTCTGGGCGTCCATATGCATGCCGGCCAGAATGGTGGCTACCGCGAGGGGGTGGGTAATATAGGGCTCTCCGGAACGTCGTTTCTGGCCCTCGTGGGCCTGCTCCGCGTAAAAGTAGGCGCGGCGGACGAACTGGATCTGGTCGGGGGGGAGATAGGACGAGAGGCGATGGGCCAGACTGTCGATAGTGTGCAAAGCCGCGATCGCCTCTTAAATTACCTGCAAATCCTGCATTAATACGTCGTAAATAGGATTACAGATCCTGCTCGGACAGGAATACCGGCGCCGGTGCCGCGTGCTGTACCGGCTCTTCTTCCGGCTCATCCAGGATGCTGGCGTCAACAAAGCCTTCTTCGATTTCGCGCAGGGCGATAACAGTGGGCTTGTCGTTTTCTTCCGGCACAAACGGGTCGCGGCCGCCGGTGGCGATCTGGCGAGCGCGCTTGCTGCCCACAATCACCAGCTCAAAACGGTTGTCTACGTGGTCGAGGCAATCTTCAACGGTAATACGTGCCATAAATCTTCTGTTCCAGTGTGTAAGTTCGCCCGGCTGGGCAAAATTGACGAATTCTGTTGTCGGTGCGGTCAGCGCCTGCACAGACGGGGTTGACTATTCTACCGGACCGCGCGGTGTACGCAAATCGAACAATGCTTAAAGGCGCAACACGGGTCGATGCGAAGGTGGCGATGCCGGGTATAGGGTTGTGAGACGTTGATTCGCTTCGCTCACCCTGCGGGCGCCTTTGGCGTCCAAAGCGAACGCTTTGTCTGCGAGAGGGACCTCGCGGAAGAGCCCCCATGGATGGGTTCACGGCGTGTCTCACAACCCTATACCCGGCAGCGTCACCGCCACGAAATTCTACTGACTGCGCAGCAATGATTGCAGAAGACCGGAGTGCCGCTCCTGCTGCCTTACTAGCCGCTGACGCTCAGCCACCATAATAGATCGCAGCTCATTCAGGGCCGTGGTGAAATCGTCATTGATGATCAGGTAATCGGTGGCCACATAGTGGGACATTTCATCGATTGCCTGGGCCATGCGCTTGTCGATCACTGCCTGGTCGTCCTGGCCGCGCCCGGTCAGGCGCTCCAGCAGTGCCTGCTGGGACGGGGGTAGAATGAAAATGCCCACTGTCTCCGGCATCAGCTTGCGCACCTGTTCTGCGCCCTGCCAGTCGATTTCCAGAATCACATCGCGGCCGCTGGCGAGGGTTTCTTCGACCCACGCCTTGGAGGTGCCGTAGAAATTCTCGAAAACCTGAGCGTGTTCCAGAAAAGCGTTCTCGCCGAGCATGGCGATGAAGCCGTCGCGATCCACAAAATGATAGTTGATGCCGTCGATTTCACCGGGGCGCATGGGCCGGGTGGTGTGGGATACGGATACAGTGACCTGGGTATCGGCCTCGACGAGCGCCTTTACCAGGCTGGTTTTGCCGGCGCCGGAGGGCGCGGAGACCGTATAGAGAGTACCTGTGGACACGGCGAACCTTGCTGCAAATAAGTGGATGGAGAGGGGTATGTCGGGCGGGGAGTATAACGAATGCAGGTGGCAGGGTGCGAACGCAATACAGGCGACCCTCGACCGGTGCTGGGGGCAAAGTGTTGGGCTTTTCCGGTCCGCCTGCCACGGGGAGGCAGGTTTTCCGAACCCGGTCGGGGGTGCCTGCGGAATCTCAGCCTGCGGGGCTTTGGGGAAGTCCCGGGCTACTGCGGATTCCTAGCGTTAATGACTAACGGAGGTGACTGTATCGTCTTTACTGGTAAAAACCAACACCCACCAGACAGCCACGCTTACCAGGCCATATCCGGCTATCGCGCCCCAGATGGCCTGAGGCAACAGGGGAATGGTGGCGCCAAGTAGTGCCAGGCGTCGGATTTCCCACCGGCGAGCGCGGGGCTCGCCGTCGAGGATTCGACCGTTGATGACCAGGCCGATCACCAGCATCAGCACCATTAGCGCAGTGAGCCCGTAGCCGAGCTCCTTGCTGAATTGCAGTAACGCCAGGGTTGCCACGGAATAGGTCAGGTGCTGGACCAGGGCGTACCAGCGCAGGCCGCGGGTGATCTGGGGGTCGAAGCGGTGGAAATTGTCAAGGTCGCCACTGGGGACGGGCATCGCCGCTTCCGCATCTGCCGGCCGGTAGCCAGTGGCGCGGAACCAGAGGGTGAACTTCTCCTTCCAGCTTTTGGTGTACATCGCGTCCAGCCACATGCGCTTGAAGTGCTGCAGGTTGGCGGCCAGGGGGTCGAAGGTATTCAGGGGTTTGCGCACGCCGTAGATACAGGGTTCCTCATCCAGCTCTTCCTGGTAGGTGCCGAACAGGCGATCCCAGATGATCAACACGCCGCCGTAGTTGCGGTCTACATACACCTTGTTCTGGGCGTGGTGCACCCGGTGGTTGGAGGGGGTGACCAGGATCCACTCCATCCAGCGGACTTTGGGGAATTTCTGGGTGTGGACCCAGAACTGGTAGATCAGGTCGATGGCGCCGGCGGTAATCAGCACTTCAGGGGGCATGCCGATCAGCAGCAACGGCAGATAGAAGATCCAGCCCAGAGGCACCAGGTCGCTGGACTGGCGCAGGGCGGTGGTGAGGTTGTAGTCCTCACTCTGGTGGTGCACCAGATGTTCCGCCCAGAAGATATTGATCTCGTGGCAGATACGGTGCTTCCAGTAGTAGCAGAAATCATAGGCGATCACCGCCAGCACCAGGTGCCAGGGATTATCCAGGGACCAGTGGATGCCAAGGCTCTGGTAAGTGGGTTCCAGCCACTGGTACAGCGGGATATACAGCAGCATCAGGATGCCCACTTTCACCAGCCCCAGAATGCGGCTCAATATGCCGGCACCCAGGCTGCCAATGGCGTCATTCAGGCGATACAGCCCCCAGCCGCGCCAGCGGTCGAGTGCCAGCTCGATCAGTACGGCAAGCAGGAAAAAGGGAATGGCAGCGGTGACTAAACCCACAGGAACCTCGGAAATTGTCTATATCGTTATGGTTTTTCTGGCCTCGCGGGTAATGTTGCCACAGGCCGCGACGTGAACAATGTCCGCAGAGACCGGATTTCGAAATCCGTGTGCTTTAACCTGATGTATCACCACCGGTCTGCATCGAATTACATGCTTGGGTGAAAAAGTAGAGCGCCCGGGCGGTGAGGTGCGTTAGCGGAATGGCTTTGAGCCGGGAAAGCAAACCCGACGGCGTGGGTGGGGTCCGCCCTCGGTGTGGTGTAGTGCTGGTGCCGGTCAGCTGAAGAACTGTCGGGCGATCAACTCTTCGACAGCGCCCCGGTTTCCGGTGGCACGCAAATAACTCCGCAGCCCGATCAGCTGGATTTGTAGCTGTCGCGCGGCAAGTGCAGTATCGGTGTTCGCGGGAAGCTCGGCATTGGCGACCGCTTGTGACAGTGCCTGCTGAAACCGCTGTTCCGTTGCCGCCAGCAGTTTCCGGGTCTCGCTCAGCAGCTCCGCTTCACCCTCTTCGAGCTCCGACAGTGATTTCGCCAGCAGGCACAGCTCACTTGGGGCGTCGTCTCCCCCCTCCAGAATCACGTGGCGTAAAAATGCGCGCAGACCATCGGTGACCCGGTGGTGTTCGCTCAGAATCTGCGCAAGCTGATCCGCCATACTTTCGGCGTAAAAATGCAAAACCTCGTTGAAAAGCCCGGATTTGCTGCCAAATGCTGCGTAAATGCTGCCGGGTTTGAGGTTGGTGGCCTGCTGTATATCCCGTGTGGAAGTGCCGTGATAACCCTTTTGCCAAAACAGGCGTGTAGCGCTCTCCAGCACTTCCCGGCGATCGAATTTTGCCGTATTGGCCATGGTGCCTCACCTGGTGAGTGGGTTGAACAGGCGCTCAATTTTATGCCCGGGCGCGGCATTCGGCAAATCTGCGAAAAGGTGTTGAACGACTGCTCAAAATTGGGTAAGGTGTGAATTATTGATCGACTGCTCAAAAATACTGATTCGTTGCTGTGGTTGGTCGAGCAGATCGCTATCACTTACCAGATGACCCAGACACCCGGAGGTACGATATGTCCGATTTCAAGATTCACGATATCGAAAGCGCGCCTGAAGACAGCAAGTCCCTGTTGCAGAACTCTATCGACGCCTTTGGTTCCATTCCCAACCTGCATGGGGTGATGGCAGAAGCGCCTACATCGCTGAAGTCCTATCAGGTGTTGCACGAACAGTTTCTCAACACGTCATTTTCTGCGGAAGAAAAGACCGTGGTATGGCAGGCCATCAATGTGGAGCACGGTTGCCATTATTGCGTGCCTGCCCACAGTGCCATTGCCAAATCTATGAAGGTAGACGACGAAATCAATGAGGCGCTGCGCAATAAAACGCCTCTGCCCACGGAAAAGCTGGAGGTACTGCGGGACACTACGCTGGCAATCGTGCGCGACCGCGGCGTGGTTTCTGATGAAGTGTTGCAGCGCTTTTACGATGCGGGTTACGGCCACCAGCAATTGCTGGAAATCATTGTCGGCGTCGCGCAGAAGGTGATGAGCAATTACATCAATCACTTTGCTGATACACCGGTGGACAAACAGTTTCAGTCATTTGTGAAGTAATCTGTTCCCGTCCCACAGATACGACCCCGAGTAAAAAAGGCCGGCAAATGCCGGCCAATCAAGGAGGGGGTATTTCTACTGACCGCTATCAGGGAGCGGCTTCAGCCTGCAGGGTCACCCCGGAGTAGGCGCTGTACCCGCGGATACTGATGTACCAGGTACCCGCTTGCGGGTTACTGAGACTGCAGCTCTCGTCGTTGCCCCAGCGATAGGGGCGGCAATCGTAGCTGCTGGTGGTGGGCTGGCTGCCATAACGCACGTACAGGTCACCATCGCCGCTTCCGCCACTCATCAGCACTTCCAGAGAGCTCATGCCACTGTTCACATCGAGGGTAAAGTGCTGCCAGGCATTCGCCGAACCGGCGACATTGGTCTCGGTCCAGCCGGTGGCGCCACCGCCACTACCGCCCTCATCAAAACTTCCCACCAGGCTGACACCGGAGAAGCTGCTATAGGCGCGCACCATCACGTGATAGGTACCGGCCTGCACATTGCTAATTGAGCAGGTTTCGTTGTTGCCATTTTGGTAGGGGCGGCAATCGTAGCTGCCGGTAGTGGGCTGGCTGCCGTACTGGACGTACAGGTCGGCATCACCGCTGCCGCCGGAAATCTGGAAGCTCAGATTGCTGGCTCCAGCCGGGACTTCCAGAGTGAACCGTAGTTCCTGACCCGAGCTCGCGGAGAGACCGGTTTCGGCAACACCATTGGTCAGCTCGCCATCACCAGGCTGCGGGTTACCACCGCCACCACCGTTGGCCGCGGCCACCGCGGCGGCTGCGTCGACAATACCGGTACCGCACTGACTGCAGGAGCCGGGGAAGCTACGCGCGGTGCTTTTGAGTATGGACTCTACCTCGTCCGGGGTGATACCTCCGTCCACCGCGTACAGCAGCGCCGCAGCGCCGGCCACGTGGGGAGCGGCCATGCTGGTGCCCTGATAGAAGGCGTAGTTATCGCTGCCCGGGCCCTGGGTGCCGCTGTTCAGGGTGGAAAGCACGCCGTTTGAACTCACCGAGGTTTCGCCCCCGGGCGCCGCCACATCCACCACGCTGCCGTAGTTGGAATAATAGGCGCGACTGCCGGCACGATTGGTGGAGGCTACGGTAATGACGCCATTACAGCTGGCCGGGCTGTAATTGCCGGCATTGGCGTTGGAGTTACCCGCGGCCACCACCACGGTGGTGCCGAGACTGCGCGCAGTGTTGATGGCATTTTGCGTGGTGGTGTCACAGCCACCGCCTCCGCCAAGGCTCAGGTTCAGCACCTGGGCCGGATTGGCGTTGGCAGGAACGCCGCTGACGTTGCCACCGGCACCCCAGATAATGCCGTCGGCGATATCCGAGGTGTAACCACCACAACGGCCGAGTACACGGATAGGGACAATTTTGGATTTGTAGGCAACGCCCGCCACACCGCTGCCGTTGTTGGTCACCGCAGCAATGGTGCCCGCAACGTGGGTGCCGTGCCAGCTGCTATTGCGCGCCGGCTGCCCTGCGCCACAGGCACCCGCCGGTGACCAGTCGCCGGGATCGCTGGCGTCGCTGTCACGGCCGTTACCATCCTGAGCCACGGTGGTATCAGAGATCATGTCATAGCCGGGAAGAAGGTTGGCATTGAGGTCCGCGTGTGGGCGATAGCCGGTATCGATGACCCCCACTACAACACCCTCGCCCTGTGTCACGTCCCATGCCGCTGGCAGATTCAGGCCACCGGTAGCTTCAAAGTAATGCCACTGCTGGTTGTAATAGCTGTCGTTGGGGGTGGCCATAGGTTGCATCAAGCGATCGGGCTCCGCGTACTCCACCTGCGGGTCCTGCTGCAGGCGCGCAATGATTGCGTCAAGTTCCGCTTTGCTTGCGCGCTTTTCCAATTTCATCAACTGCGCACCGGTGGCCAGGCGACGCATATGTTTAAAGCGATGACCGGCGGTTTGCGCAACTCGATCGATGGCTGTCTGTGACATCGCCGTCGCATTGGCTCCTGCCATGGTGCTTTTGTACTTAACAATAATGCGATCGGTAATCACCTCGTCTGCTGCCACCGACATGGCAGAGAGCTCAGGTTCGACCGCGTGGGCTGAAAAACTTGCACCGAAACTGGCGCTCAGCAGAAGCGTTGCGGCGCCGAAAATAGCACCGGGGGAAGGTTTCAATAACGCTGATAATTTCATTGTTGCGAATTTCTCCATAATTATTTTTATCGGCGGAGCTGGGTAGAGCCGCCGTAACGACACCGCGGAACTCCTGCGCGGCGACCCGCAAATATCCCCGCAATTTTGTTACGGATTTATTTAACAAGGTTCTTATGTAACGAGGAGATTCATTTCGCCCACAAGTGAAAATCGGGACAACTCTTTGGAATTCGCGCCAAATTTAGGTTTTAGTTGGTACGATCGTAACCCTTTTAGGGCCCGATGTGACGGGGGTCTCGGCGCCTGGCAGCGAAATGATTTTTGGCCAACCGCTCAATGTTTCTGGTGATCAGCCCGCGGCTCGCCGCATGGTGAGACTAAAACCCAGCAGACCGACTATTGGTCCGGGTAACAAAAGCCAGACCGCCGACGGGCCTATCCGCTCGAACAGTACACTGGCTCCGGTGATTGAAATAACCGTGATTGCAAAGCCGATGGAATTCTGAATGGCTAGGGCCGCACCCACCAGATGGCGAGGGCAGGCGGTGGCAGAGAGTGCGGAAAACTGTGGAGAGTCTGCGATGACGGTTGCTCCCCAGATCAACAGTAGAAGTGCGAGCGCGGGTGCTGGCAGTGTGCTCCACAGCAGAGCAAATACCAATGCACAACTTCCGGATGTTGCCAGTGCGGCCACGGCCACCGGCCCGCTGCCATATTTTCGTGAGTATCTTCCGCCAATGACGCAGCCCAGTGCACCCGCCGCGATAATGCAGAACGAGAGACCGGGAATACCCAGCGCGGGAAACTGTTCGAACAAAGCGGTGCCTGAAACCAGTAATGGCACCATCGCCCAGAAAGCGTAGAGTTCCCACATATGTCCGAAATATCCCCAGGCGGCTGCGCGAAACCGGGGAATTCGAAAGGCCTGAAATACCGCCGGCGGACCACTGCTCCGGTCACCAGGTAACACGGCAGACTGCCTAAGTGGCGGCGGCAGGTGGGGCCCGTCGCCGAGGTAGTGAATTAAAATAGCGGCGACCAGTGCAAGGGCCGACGAAGCCGAGATAATCCACTGCCAGGGCAAATCGGCACCAGCTTCCCGCAGCCCGTGCGGCAGCGCTGTGCCAAGGGTGAGCATTGCCACCAGTTGTGCCAGTGCAGCACCGGCACGCTCCGGCGCCCAGCTCACAATCAATTTCATCCCCATGGGGTAAATGCCTGCCAGGCACACACCCACTAAAAACCGGAAGATGACAGCGCTGGAGAGCCCATCCGCCAGCCATGCGAAGCCGGCATTAAACACCGCGCCCGCCAATGTGCTCACAATAAAAATCTGACTGGCCCGGAAACGGTCCGCGATGCCACCAAGGGCAAGGGCCAGCGTGCCCAGAATAAAACCGCCCTGCACCGCGTTGGTCAGCCAGCCAATGTCAGTCACTGAAATCTGCCAGTTAAGCGCGAGATCGTCGGCGGCGCTGTTGGCGCTGAACCAGAGAGAAGTACCCAGTAGCTGAGCCAGGGCGATGACGATTACTGGGTTTGAAAGTCGCATAAGGGATTGAGAGCCGGCTCTGCGTGTTATGTGGCGTCGGGCAGTTTATTTTTGGCTTCAATCCAGCGGCTCATGTATTCCTCAGCCCGGTATTCTGTGCGTCGCAAAATTCTGCCCCAGATGTTGCGGTTGCGGTGGGCATCCAGATTCCCGGCGATTGATTGCAAGCGCTCTATCAATGCCTTTGCGTATGGTGTGTAAGAGAAACCTGCAGACAGCGCGTGGAGGCCGGCATCGCGCACGGCCAGCCACTCGGATTGGTTCCGATAAACACGGGCAGTGATATCGGCCAGTTGAGCGGGATCCGCCGTCAGTGTGTAGCCCCAGGCATCCGGTGGAGCCATGGATTCCGCGCCGACGGGTGTGGTGATCGTCGGTGTGCCGGATAGCCAACCATCGAGAATTTTCCCTTTCTGCCCAGCGCCGAAGCGCAGTGGTGCAAGATTCAGCCGGTAGCCCGACAGAGTCGCCAGTGCATCGTCGGCGCGGCCCATAATTCGCAATCCCGATTTTGGGTCGTGGAAACGCTGCATGGCATGATCCGCGTAAGCGCCGTACACATGGCATTCAACATCGGGTAATAGCGCGCGCAGCCTTGGCCAGATAGATTCCGCGAGCCAGGCAACCGCATCGCGATTGGGGGCGTGCTTGAAGCCGCCGATCATCGCCAGGTGCTGTCGCTCGGCAAAATCGGGAGTGGTCGAGAAATCCGGAAGTTCCCGTACAAGAAATGGCAAATAGTGCAATTGCCAATCCGGCAGGCAGAAATGCTGTTTGAGCAGATCCACTTCAACCTGGGAAATCATGATGGTGAGATCGCAGCGTGCCATGGCCGCGATCTCGCGCTCGGCGCAGGGGTTAAACAGATTTATCGGTTGACCATTTTTGAGAGCCTGATGGCGCGCCTCGCGCAGGCTGTGAAAATCGCTGGTGTCCAGAACCGTAACCGCTTGCGGGCATTGCTCGCGCACCCGCCAGCCGAACTGCTCCTCCATCATAAAACGGTCGTAAATCACCAGCGATGGACTCAGCGCGCGTACCCAGGTATCAAAACTGGATTCGTTCACTGCAATCTGGTGTTCGCCGTAGCCGGTGCGCGCCTGAAACGGAGTGGGTTGGGCAGGGCTTCCAATGGCAATTTCGTAGCCCGCCTCATGCAGCAGATCGAGAATATCGAGTGTGCGCCTGCCGGCCGCCGTAGAGGCGGGTTCGGGCCACTGCTTGGCGATCAGTAGAGCGATCCTTCTACCTGTGCTGGGAGACATCGGTGGATTACTCGATGTTTTGCACCTGCTCCCGCATCTGTTCGATCAACACTTTCAATTCCACCGCGGCCTGTGTGGTATCGGTAACCACCGCCTTGGAAGAAAGGGTATTCGCCTCGCGGTTGAATTCCTGCATCAGGAAATCCAGGCGGCGTCCAATTGGCCCCCCATTTTTCAGCACGCGGCGGGTCTCGGTGATGTGGGCGTCGAGGCGGTCGAGCTCTTCGTCCACGTCGGCCTTCTGTGCCAGCAGGGTAATTTCCTGTTCGATGCGGTCCTTGTCGATTTCTTCCAGCAATTCTTCCAGGCGGCTTTTCAGTTTCTCGCGCTGACTCTGCAGTATCTGCGGTAACAGCGCACGCACGGTGGTGACCTGATCATTGATGCCGGCGAGACGGGCTTCGATAAAGCCGGCGAGTTCCGCGCCTTCGCGTTCGCGGTTATCCACGATCTGCTTCAGGGCCTGCTTGAAGCCCTCGAGAATGGCGCCGGCCTGCTCTTCCGCGTCGGTTTCCGGCTCTGCGATCACGCCCGGCCACTTGAGTACTTCGAGGGGGTTCAGTGGCTGATTGTCCGGTGCGACCTGAGCGGCGGCTTTGACCAGTTCTTCTACCAGTGCCTGGTTTACCTTGATCCCCGTAATCTCGCCGCTATTGGCTTTAAGGTTCAGGTTCATTTCCACTTTGCCGCGGTTGAGGGTTTTGCGCAGCAGCTCGCGCAGTTTTGGCTCCAGTGCGCGGGCGGCTTCCGGCAGGCGGAAGTGGGGCTCCAGGTAGCGATGATTGACGGAGCGCATCTCCCACACGGCGGTACCGGTGGAATAGTTGACTTCCGCGCGCCCGAAGGCGGTCATGCTGCGCACTTTGTTGTTGGCCATAATATTGCCGTACTCCGGAAATACATTGAGATCAGAGGTGAAAAACAGCGGCAAAGCATAGCACAGGGTGATTGTGTGCTTAGATGGCTATAATGCCGGGCTTCAAAAGTTAACCACGACCTTTCGTTAAATTTCGCAAAAATCAGAGGTGCAATATGCAGCGACCCAGCGGCCGCAAACCGGAACAACTGCGCGATGTGCGCATTACCCGCAACTATACCCGTCACGCGGAGGGCTCGGTGCTGGTGGAGTTCGGTGACACCAAGGTGCTGTGCAATGCTTCGGTGGCGGCGGAGGTGCCGCGCTTCCTGCGCGGCCAGGGAAGCGGCTGGATTACCGCGGAATATGGCATGCTGCCCCGCTCAACAGGTTCCCGCATGGGGCGTGAGGCGGCGCGTGGCAAACAGGGTGGCCGCACGGTGGAGATTCAGCGCCTGATCGGCCGTTCTCTGCGTGCGGCAGTAGATCTGAAAGCCCTGGGTGAGCACCAGATTACCCTGGATTGCGATGTGCTACAGGCCGACGGCGGCACCCGCACCGCCTCGATTACCGGTGCGTGCGTGGCGCTCGTAGATGCCATCCGCTATATGCAGCGGGAAAAAATGATCGCCACCGATCCGCTGAAAAATATGGTCGCGGCAATTTCGGTGGGTATTTATGACGGGGCAGCGGTTCTCGACCTGGATTACCCGGAAGATTCCAATGCCGATACGGATATGAACCTGGTGATGGCAGAGGACGGCGGCATGATAGAGGTGCAGGGCACCGCGGAAGGCGCACCTTTCACCGAGCATCAGTTCGCGGAAATGTTGGCTTTGGGCAAGGCGGGCATTAAAGAGCTGGTGGAACTGCAGAAGAAGGCCCTGGCGGAATAGGCGCGCGGCCTGTACTTGCGATCGCCATAAAAAGGGCCCGATGGATTTCCAGCGGGCCCTTTTTGCATCTTGGTATCACGTAGCGGAAAACTACACTTCCAGGTCGTAATCCATGATCAGTGGCAGATGGCTGGAGAAGTTGACGTTTTTATTGATCGCGCCGTACTCGATCTTGTTCTTCAGGGTCTGCGAGACAATCTGCATATCGGTACGCCAGCCATCCCCTTTCCCGGGCTCGCCACTGGGCCACCAGGTAAATTCGTCCGCGTCTTTCACCACCCGGCGGAAAGCATCGATATAACCGATGTCATTGAACAGCTGGTCAAGCCAGCGCTGCTCGTGGCGCATGAACCCTGGTGTGTCCTGATGGTCCTGCCAGTTCTGCACATCCGCGCGACGGTGTGCCATGCCCCAGTTTCCACAGAAAATAAAATCCCGACGCTTGCGGCTGATTTTGGCCAGATGGGCCTGCATATCGTCGAAGAACTGGACTTTGACTTCCAGCGACGCTTCATCTTTGGCGACCGGCGCCAGCAGTGAGCCAACGCTCAGGCGCTCAAAATCGGCCTGCAGGTAGCGGCCGTACATGTCTACGCCGTTGGCGAACCCCATACCGTAAATCAGCGCTTTCGGCTGGGCACGGGTATAGATGGCTACGCCGTTTTCATGGGGAGTGCCGGAATCAAAGAAATAGCTGTAGTAACCGTCCGGATGGAAGATAGGGTGATCCAGTTCCGGTTCCAGTGAGCGCAGATCCTGGAGACAGATGATGTCTGCGTCCTGTTCTGCCAGCCAGTCATAGAGTCCGCGCTGTGCAGCCTGGTGCACACCATCAACGGACAAACTCACTATTCGCATTATTAGCCCCTTACCAGCGGACTGTGTAAAATTGCAGTCGTTATTCGTCTGAACATTTTTCGATTGCCGCTCCCCTTTCCGTGGGGACCTTCCTTCACCTTAGCCAATAGTTATCAAATTGCCATGCAGCAGTACCAGCGCGACTTTATACAACTGGCCCTGGAGCACGATGTGCTCTGTTTCGGGGATTTTACGCTGAAATCCGGGCGCCAGAGCCCCTATTTCTTTAATGCCGGCCGTTTCCACAGCGGTGCGGCGCTCGCCGCACTGGGCAATGCCTACGCGGAGGCGATTCTTGCCTCTGGAGTGGAATTTGATGTCATATTCGGGCCGGCCTATAAAGGCATCCCGCTGGGAGCGGTGACCGCGGTGGCATTGGCGCAGAAAGGGGTTGATAAACCCTTCTGTTACAACAGGAAAGAGGCCAAGGACCACGGCGAGGGCGGAACCTTAGTGGGTGCGCCGCTTAAAGGCAAGGTTTTGATCATCGATGATGTGATTACCGCGGGTACGGCCGTGCGCGAAGTGATGCAGATCATACAGGCTGAAGGCGCACAGCCCGCTGGTGTGGTCATTGGCCTGAACCGCCAGGAGAAGGCCAACGACGATACGGACCTGTCCGCGATCCAGCTGGTTGAACAGGAATACAGTATTCCTGTGATCGGGATTGTGGAACTGGACGATATTATTTCTTATCTTAAGTCGGAAGCTGCCAGTGACGCGCTGTTGCAGCGAATTATCGGTTATCGCCAGCAATATGGCGTTTCCGCTGAGGGTTAGGCGGGCAGAAGCACGCAATTGACCCAATCGGGCTAACTACACGGTGTCTGGCCTGGGGTACTCTGTTGAAATCACGTTGATATAGGTGTTCAGGAGAGATTGACCCGGATAACGACCATTGGCCGGCGTTGGCGGGAAGCACAGGGCGGTGCCGCGGACCGACAATTGGCGCTTAATAGACAATATACAATGAGGCAGGTGTGAAAACCGCACTCGCGCTGGCATTGACCGGTGCCCTTCTGACACTGGATGTCGGAGCTGCAGACTCGGGGTGGGATGGCAAGAAGCTATACCGCTATACCAACGAACACGGCGTCCAGGTGCTGGACGACGTTGTGCCTCCACGTTATGTGGCCGGCGGTTACGAGGTGCTGACGATTTCGGGGCGTGTTCTGGAGGTGGTGGCGCCGGAGCTAACTGGCGAGGAACTGGAAGAAAAGCAGCGCCGCGAAGCCCAGATGGAAGCGGACCTGCAGCTGCTCAAACGCTACAACAGCGTTGCCGACATCGAATCCGCGCGCAAGCGCAAGCTGGCGATCGTTCAGCAGGATATGGCAATCCTGCGCTCCAATATGGCCTCTCTTAACCGTCAGATCGAAAGCGAAGAGTCTGCGGCCGCTCGCACCCAGCGCAACGGCGGCACGGTATCCGCCGAGCTGCTGGCGCGTATTGAGAATCTGAACAAGGAGGTGGCAGTGGTGGCGCAGCGCCTGTCACTGCGTGAGAAGGAAGCGGTGGCCATCAATAGAGAATTTGATGCGGCGGCCAGCCGTTATCAGGAAATCGCCGGCAACTAACCTCGTTGGCAGCTGCCAGCGCCACCGCTTCCGATCCGTACATCTACTCGGCTTATCCCTGCGCTGTCAGCGCACTTTCCCGGAAAAACCCGGCAACCAGAACCGGCCACTGCTCTGTCCAGTGTTCGGTGGGTTTGCGTTTAAAACCGCTGCGAACGTATTGGACAATGCGCCCTTCTGCACTGGCCAGCAATAGATTGGCGGCTGCGGTCAGGGGGATGGCGGGACGCAGCTGTTCGCGCAGTTCCGCTTCACGCAGGATTTGTTTGAGTTGGGTTTCGAGACGGTCAAACAATTGCAGGATGCGGCCGTGCAGGCGCTCGGTTTCACCGGTCAGGGCGTCACCGGTAAGCAGGCGGGTAATACCCGGATTGCGCTCACAGAAGGCCAGCAGCAGGTGCAGGATTTTCTGGCAGCGGGCCAGCGCGCTGGGCTCGTCCTGCATGATCAGTTTGATACGGCTGAAGATGGTCTCTTCGATAAACTCGATGAGGCCTTCGAACATTTTGGATTTACTGGGAAAGTGGCGGTACAGTGCCGCCTCAGAGAACCCCACCTCTTTGGCCAGTGCCGCGGTGGTGATGCGGGCGCCGGGGCTGGCTTCCAGCATGTGGGCCAGGGCCTGCAGAATCTGCTGGCGCCGATTGATTTTTTCGCTGCTCATGAACTGCCTTTGCCCGGAGTATTCAGCCGGGATCTGATTTTGTTGTTGTGCCGGTCCTGTTCTCATTACCTGGCCTGGCGGCGTCGGGGTGTCAGAAGCCCGCGGTTTTAATAAATAGCTTAACGCGCCAAAAGCCGGTGAACCTGCGCCAGAATCGTAACGATTCGGCGCCACCGCATCAATTGTTAGTGATCGTTAACACCGGTTATGTGACCGCTGTCACGTACCCTGTTGGTTAATCCTCGTGCAAACTCGCGTTGGTGATCAGGGTGCCGACACCGGTATCAGTGAAAATTTCCAGTAGTACAGCATGGGGTACACGACCGTCGATAATATGCGCGGAAGTCACCCCGGCTTTCACCGCGTCCAGTGCGCAGGAGATTTTGGGCAGCATGCCTCCGTAAATTGTGCCGTCGGCGATCAGGCCGTCGACTTCCAGGGTGGAAAGACCGGTGAGCACCTCTCCTTGCTTGTTCTGAAGCCCCGCTACATTGGTGAGCAGCATCAGCTTTTCTGCCTTGAGGTATTCGGCAATCTTGCCCGCCACCAGGTCCGCGTTGATGTTGTAGGACTCTCCGCCTTTGCCCACGCCAATGGGGGCGATTACCGGGATAAAGTCGCTGTTGATGAGCATGTCGATAACGCCGGTATCGACACTTTCCACTTCACCCACATGACCGATGTCGATGATTTCCGATGCGTGGAGTCCTGCGGTCTCTTCCTGGCGGCGAAGCTTTTTCGCGCGAATCAGCAAGCCATCCTTGCCGGTTACACCGACAGCGCGGCCGCCGTTTTTATTGATCAGGTTGACGATCTGCTTGTTCACGGTACCGCCCAGCACCATTTCCACCACATCCATGGTTTCGCTGTCGGTAACACGCATACCATCGACAAAACGGGATTCAATGCTCAGCTTGTCTAGCAGGTCGCCGATCTGCGGGCCACCGCCGTGGACCACTACCGGGTTCATACCCACCAGTTTCATCAGGATCACATCGCGGGCGAAGCTGTTCTGTAGTTCCTCGTCCACCATGGCGTTACCGCCAAATTTGACCACCACGGTCTTGCCAATAAACCGCTGGATATATGGCAGCGCTTCGTTGAGAACCTGTGCAACGCGCAGGGCGGATTTCTGATCCAGGGACATAGCGTTTTCCTTACTGCTTCAATAGGTCAGCCGGCTGGTAGCACCAGGGCTGAGTCGATTTTCTGAAGTTGGCTGGCAACCTGCTCGCGAATCCGTGCGAGGGCCGCCTCGTTGTCGGCCTCAAAGCGGAGGGTGAGTGCGGCTGTGGTGTTGGACGCGCGCACCAGGCCCCAGCCATCGGCGAATTCAATGCGCAGGCCGTCGATGGTATTGAGGTCTGCGCCGTCGAACTTGCCTTCGCTACGCAGGCGCTCGATCAACGCGAACTTGTCACGCTCGGAAACCGGCAGGAGGATTTCCGGTGTGTTCACCATCTGGGGTAATGAATCGAGCAACTCGTCGAGGCTTTGTTCTCGCAGGGCCATGATTTCCAGAATTCGCGCGGCGGCATAGATGCCGTCGTCGAAGCCATACCAACGATCCTTGATAAATATATGGCCGGACAGTTCGCCACCCAGCAATGCGCCGGTTTCGAGCATCTTGGTTTTCATTGGCGCGTGTCCGGTTTTCCACATGATCGGGCGGCCACCATACTGGGTAACAAGATCCGCGAGCGCCCGTGAACTTTTCACGTCGAACACGATATCGGAGCCCGGGTTGCGCGCGAGAATATCCCGCGCGAGCAGCATCACCAGCTGGTCTGCCCAAACGATGCGGCCACTGCTGGTCACCAGCGTTACGCGGTCGCCATCTCCATCCAGAGCTATACCCAGGTCGGCACTCCCATCTTTCACTGCGGCAGTCAGATCGCGCAGGTTTTCCGGCCGCGATGGGTCTGGGGCATGATTGGGGAAATTGCCGTCGACTTCGCAGTAAAGGGGCTCTACCGCACAGCCAAGTTGTTCAAACAGCTCCGGTGCCAATCTGGAGGCGGCACCATTACCCGCATCGATCACGATATTGGGCTGGCCTGCCAGCGCCACATCGTTGAAGATCTCGTCGATATACGCTGTGCTGATGTCCTGAGCGCTGTGGCTGCCCTTGCCACTGGAAACCTGGATGCTTTGCATCATGCTGTGCAGGTCGCGCAGTTTGTCGTCTGCCAGTGGACGGCCGTCCATCACGATTTTGAAGCCGTTGTATTCGGCCGGGTTGTGGCTCGCGGTAACCATCACACCGCTGTTGGCATTCTTGCCTTTGGCGCAGGCGAAGTAGAGTACCGGCGAGGGTACCAGGCCCAGATCGACCGCATTGCAGCCGCTCTCCAGGATTCCTTCAACCAGGCAATCCCGCAGCAACTCGCTGCTATTGCGTCCGTCACGCCCTACCAGTAGTAGTTTTTGTCCTGCCTGCAGTGCGATGGTGCCGAGCGCCCGGCCAAGCTGGTAAGCGAAAGGCTCGTTGATTTCTTCACCGGCAATACCACGGATGTCATAGGCGCGGAAAACGTGTGCCGGGATTTCAGTACTTGGGGTGCGCATCAGGTCGCCGGGTGAAGGCTTTTCAACCTGCGGAGCGGCGGGGGCGGGAGACGGCGCCGCGGCTACTAGGGTACTGGTGGATTCTTGCGGTTGCGGTGGATTATCCAGATCTTCTTTACGCAATCCTTTTTTCGCCCCGCTGCCACTGCGGCGGCCACCTTTTTCCCAGGGTGCGGCACCTCCATCGGCCGGTAGCAGTTTCCACAGGACGAACAGACTGGCGAGCAGACCAATGGCTGCGGCGCAATAAACCCATAACGCGGGAATACTGTGGTTGGCGGCGAAGGTCGGTGCGGGAGTAAAAGAAATCTTCAGGTAACTGCCGGAAACCGATGCGGATGCGGTTTCACCGCCCATCGAGTGGCTGGCAGTGTTCCACAGCGGGCGAGCTGGCCCATCGGGAAACTGCTGCGCAATCTGAATGTTTCCGGCTGCTGCGTCCAGCTTTGTCAGCTCGCGCTCGAATACCCCAAAAGGTTGTGTCACCAGTAGCGCTCCACCGGCTTCGGGTCGTGCGCTGTATAGTTGCCACTGGTTGTCGTCGTTGCGCAGAAACTCCGGCTTTTGATGACCTTCCTCGAGACTCCGTTTAAGCAGGTCCACCAGGGCGAAATTGAGTGGGGGCTTGCCCGCGCCTACGCGCAGTTCTTCCGCGGTAAAGTATTGCACCGACGCCTGAGTGACGGCGCTGGTACCGACGCGGATGGCCGACACCTGCTGTGGTTTGAGGCTGCCCAGTTGCTGCTGCCGTTGATCGAAGAATGCCTGCAGTTGCCGGGCATACTCATTGGCCTTTTGCTGTGCCGCTTCCTGCACACTTTCACTATTGTGCTGACTGATCACATTTGACATCAGCAGATGCGCCCCACCCAGCCAAAATGCGGCCGCCAGCAGTGCGGGCAGAGTCAGGCCGCTGTGCCACAGCGGCTTGTTTCGAGTTTGTGTTTGTACGGCCACGACTTAACAGTCTCCCCAGACCTTTGTTCAGTTAATGTGGGCTCTGAATCTTATGTGCTGTTGTGAGTTTTGAATTTTTTGTTTGCAGCAACCTAATTGCCGGAAAACGCCTTGTTGGCGATGCGAGCGATCAGCTCAGCGGCCAGTTCGGTTTTCAATGCGGCCGGTAATGTCTGTTCGCCGCTGTGATCAATGACGGTGACCTGGTTGTGGTCGCTGTTAAAGCCGCCTTCGGGGGCACTGACATCGTTGGCTACGATCATGTCGAGATTTTTGCGTGCGAGTTTGAGTTTCGCATGCTCAATGACGTTTTCGGTTTCCGCAGCAAACCCCACCACAAATGGGCGCCTGTCTCTGCGGCCCGCAATGGTGGCAACAATGTCCGGATTTTTCACCAGGCTAAGCACGTCACTGTCGTTACCGTCTTCTTTCTTGATTTTCTGGTCCGCGACGACCGCGGGGCGGAAGTCCACCACTGCAGCGGCGGCAATAAACAGGTCGCAATCATCCGCGGCCTGTTCGGCGGCAGCGAGCATATCGCTGGTGCTCACCACGTCCACCCGTGTTACATCGGCCGGCGTCTCCAGGCGTACCGGGCCGGCGATCAGTGTCACCTCAGCACCCGCACGCGCCGCCGCAGCGGCGATGGCAAAACCCATCTTGCCGGAACTGTGGTTGCTCAAATAACGTACCGGGTCCAGGGCTTCGCGGGTGGGGCCGGCGGTGATGGCGACCTTTTTGCCGGCGAGTATTTGCGCTGGCCTTAGGAAATCAATCAGCCCATCGACAATCGCCAGTGGCTCCAGCATGCGTCCAGGGCCTACATCGCCACAGGCCTGGCTGCCCGCGTCCGGTCCCAACAGGGTTATGTCCCGGCTACGCAGTGTCTGTGCATTGGCCTGAGTGGCCTTGTTGCGCCACATGGCCTGATTCATCGCCGGCGCCAGTAGCACCGGCGCTTCGGTGGCCAGGCACAGGGTGGTGAGCAGATCGTCGGCCATGCCGCCGGCGAGCCTGGCCATCACGCTGGCGCTGGCGGGGGCGATGAGAATTACGTCCGCCCACTTTGCCAGTTCGATATGCCCCATGGCCGCTTCAGCACTCGGGTCCAGCAGATCGGTGTGCACCGGGTTTCCGGAGAGAGCCTGGAAAGTCAGCGGACGTACGAACTCCCGGGCACCGGCTGTCATGACGACATGCACATCGGCGCCCTGATCCTGGAGCCTGCGTACCAGGTCGGCGCTTTTGTAGGCGGCAATGCCGCCAGAGACGCCAAGCAGGATCCGTTTGTCGGCCAGTGTGGGCATATTCTGTATTTCCGAAATGCTGGGAACGCGTAAGATTACCATCTTAGCGCCGGGGGCAATATGGGCCACCGGCAGTCATTGCGGGCTCGCAGGGGATGTGAGCGATTACTGTGACCGATTGGTTTTGCCCAGGGAGGGGATATGGCGATTACGGATTGGCCAGCGGAGGAGCGGCCGCGGGAGAAGTTGCTGGCCAAAGGCGCGGCGGCACTGTCGGATGCGGAGCTGCTGGCGATCTTTCTGCGCACAGGGCTGCCGGGGATTTCGGCAGTGGATCTGGCGCGGCAGTTGCTCGCGGATTTCGGGGGGCTTCGGCCTTTACTGGAGGCGGAGCGCAAGGCGTTCTGTGCGGGTAAGGGGCTGGGGGATGCGAAGTTTGTGCAGTTGCAGGCGGTATTGGAGATGGGCCGGCGGCATCTGGCGGAGGATCTGAAGCGCTCGGATGTGCTGACCAGCCCACAGGCGGTGCGTGACTATTTATCCGCACAATTGCGGCATCGGACCCGGGAGGTGTTCTGCTGTCTGTTTCTGGATAGTCAGCACCGGGTAATTGCCTATGAAGAGCTGTTTGAGGGCACCTTGAATGCCGCGAGTGTGTATCCTCGCGAGGTGGTACAGGCGGCCCTGAGTAAGGGAGCTGCCGCAGTGATCCTCGCCCACAACCACCCTTCCGGGGTGAGTGAGCCCAGTCAGGCGGACATTCATATCACCGGGCGGCTGAAGGATGCGCTGGCGCTTGTGGATATTCGGGTGCTGGATCACCTGATTGTCGGAGAGGGTGGAGGGTGTTCTTTTGCGGAGCGGGGGCTGATTTAGCTCCCTCTATATAAGGGACTTCGTAGTCACCGCCGTGGCGGCGAAGCGCCAGGTGTGGGTTTTCGAAATCGCTGTGAACCCACCCCTGTCACTCCGCCTTCCCTCCAGGGCGATGGCGCTACGTAGCCGGGGTGCGATTCCCTGAATTGTGGCGGGATTGACGCCTCCGACCCAAAGTGGCTGCTCAGGCAGCAAAAAAGCTGGTCAAAACTTGCCCCACCTAGGGTGTTCTGGTATAAAACGCCGCTCTTTGCGGCCGGGCCAGATTCTGTACAGATCCCGCGGTCCGCTGGATAACGAATTTTGCATTTGCCCCGCCGCCGAGCTGAGGGCACGAGAGTTTTTAAGAGGCTAATCAGATGTCCAAGGTATGTCAGGTAACCGGTAAGCGCCCGGTAACCGGAAACAACGTTTCTCACGCCAAAAACCGCACCAAGCGTCGCTTCGTGCCGAACCTGCAGTCCCACCGTTTCTGGGTGGAAGCAGAGAAGCGCTTCGTTAAACTGCGTGTTTCTACTAAAGGTATGCGCATTATCGATAAGAAAGGTATCGATACCGTACTGGCAGAGCTGCGCAAGCGCGGCGAGAAAGTTTAATTACTGCTTAACCGCAGATTGGAGACAGAACAATGCGTGACAAGATTCGCCTGAATTCCAGCGCCGGCACCGGCCACTTCTACACCACTGACAAGAACAAGCGCAACATGCCTGAGAAAATGGAGATCAAAAAATACGATCCCGTTGCTCGCAAGCACGTTATGTACAAGGAAGGCAAAATCAAGTAATTGATTGCCTTGCTAGTTCGCGAAAAAGCCCGGTTTTCCGGGCTTTTTTGTGTCTGTCGATCAGACGAAAGCCAGACGCGAAGGCTTCGATGCCGGTAGCCCTTTGCCAGACCTTCAAAAACAGGATGTTTTTGCAGAGCCCCCATGGATGGGTTGAGGGGGGGCGCCTAGCCCGTGTCTGGCAAAGGGCTACCGGTAGCGGAGCCGCCACCAAGTCAAATACGTGGCTACCCGGAACCCAAACAATGCCTGAGTTACCAGAAGTAGAAACCACCAAACGCGGCCTGGCCCCTCATCTTGAGGGTCGAACGGTAAAACTGTGTGAGATCCGCCAGCACAGCCTGCGCTGGCCGGTGGATGCGGACTTTGCCGAGAAGATTCAGGGTGCCCGGATCAAGCGGCTGGACCGCCGCGCAAAATATCTGTTGGTGGAAACCGATAAAGGCCTCGCCATCTGGCACCTGGGTATGTCTGGCAGCCTGCGAATCGTCGACGGCAAACTGTCGCCGGAAAAACACGACCATATCGACTGGTTGCTCGACAGCGGTCAGCGCCTGCGCTTCCATGACCCCCGTCGCTTCGGCGCCCTGCTGTGGACAACCGAAGATATCGCCGACCACGAGCTCATCGCCCATCTGGGCCCCGAGCCGCTCAGCGATGAGTTTCACAGAGATTACCTGTTTAGCGCCTCCCGCAACCGCAAAGCCCCGGTGAAGACCTTCATCATGGATGGTCGTATCGTCGTCGGTGTCGGCAACATCTACGCGTCGGAAGCCCTGTTTATGGCCGGCATCCGCCCGCAGACCCCCGCTGGCAAAATCACTCGCCCCCGCTACGCGCGGTTAGTGGAGGCCATCAAAACTGTCCTCGCTGCTGCCATCGAGCAGGGTGGCACCACCCTAAAAGACTTCGTCGGTGGCGACGGCAAGCCCGGCTACTTCGCCCAGCAACTCAATGCCTACGGCCGTGCCGGCCAGCCCTGCCCTCGCTGCCCCGGTACCATTCGTGAGCAGATCATCGGGCAACGAAACACCTTCTTCTGCCCCCGCTGCCAGCGCTGATTGGGAATCCATTTGCACCCACCCTAAATTTGAGTCCTATATTCTCATCGGACGCATTTCCATGATTATGATGTTGCCCTTACTCACGGCACTCATCTCCGCCTGGTTCGCCTGGCGTGGGCACCGTTGTACCGCCATGGTCTGGTGGGGGATTACCGCGGTCATCTATATGGCCTGGTGCTTCTACCATATGACGTCGAGCCTGAACATTTCCCTGTAACGCCACCGGAGACCTGCGCCGTGATTCACCAATTGCTTGGTCTGCGCCGCTGGACCGACTGTCTGAACGCTCTCGCCCTGCTCGGAATTAGCGGGGTGCTCTGGTTCGCCTTTGCCTGGCAGATTGTGCTGCACGAACTGCCCTGCCCACTGTGCCTGCTGCAGCGGGTTGCCTTTGCCATGGCCGGGCTCGGTCTGATGCTGAACGTCTGTTTTGGCAGTCGTCCGGCGCACTACGGCATTGCGATTTTGTCGGCACTGGCTGGCATGGTGTCGTCCGCGCGCCAGGTACTGCTGCACATCGCGCCGGGTGATCCGGGTTTTGGTTCACCATTTCTCGGGCTGCATTTCTACACCTGGGCGCTGCTGGCTTTTTTTGCTCTGGGGCTGTTTCTCGCTGGGCTGTTATTGCTTGATCAGATGAAGTTGAAGGAAGCGGCGGATGTACCGCGCACGCCGGGATGGCTGGGGAAGCTGGCCGTATACAGCTTTTTCGCCATTTTGCTGGTGACCTTCCTCTCCACTCTGCTGGAGTGTGGCTTTGGTCCCTGCCCGGATGATCCCACGGACTATCTGTGGTTGCCGGGCAGGTCTTAGATGTGCGATTAAACCGACGAAGTGAATTTGAGGCCGGCAATACCGGCTACAATCAGGCCGATACACAGTAGCCGCGGCAAGGCTGTGGATTCCGCAAACAGGGCAATGCCGAGAATCGCAGTACCTACCGCACCAATGCCGGTCCATACGGCGTAGCCGGTGCCAACGGGAATCGTCTTTAATGCCTGTGCGAGGAAATAGAAACTCGCGATCATGGCGATAATTGTGAGCACACTGGGCAACGGTTTGCTGAAGCCCTGGGTGTACTTGAGGCCGATGGCCCAGCCCACTTCCAGTACTCCGGCGATCAGTAACAGTAACCAGGGATTGGCCATGTGAATTTACCTCTGTTAAAACCGGTTGTGTTGCAAACTTTTTCGCAATTGATTAGCGCCCGACCGCGCTGCCTTCGCGGCGTGTGTCTGCACCGCCATGCAGTTTTCCATCTTTCAGCGCGATAGCGTGAATACCGCTGTTCAATTCCTTGCGTACAACCTTGTGCCCCATGGCCTCGAGCTTTGTCAGCTCGGTGTCCGATAGGGTTTCCGGCTCTACTTCAACCCGGTAACCGATCGCGCCAATATTGCCCGCGTCGATGGCCTCAGCAATTGGCATACCTTTCGCCAGGTGATAGAGAATGGTGCGGGCAGTGTAATCAATAATACGCGAACCGCCGGGGGAACCGGCGATCAGGCGCAGGCTGCCGTCTTTGTTGAATACGATGGTGGGCGACATGGAGGAGCGCGGGCGCTTACCCGGCTGTACGCGATTCGCCACCAGTTCTTTTTCCGCAGTGCGCGGAACAAAGGAGAAGTCGGTGAGCTGATTATTCAGCAGAAACCCTTTCACCAGTAGGCGCGAACCGAATCCGGTTTCAATACTGGTGGTCATGCTCACCGCATTGCCGTAACGGTCAACGATGGACAGGTGACTGGTGTTGGGCATTTCCGGGGATTTGGCTTCAATGCGTTTGCCGGCCAACGCACCTGGCGCGCCGGAACTAGCGGGCATGGCTTTTTCCAGATTGATCAGCTTCGCCCGTTGCGCCAGGTAGTGTGGTGCAACCAGTTCATCGGTGGGCACTTTCACAAAGTCGCTGTCTGCAGAGTAGGTATTGCGATCGGCAAAGGCCAGCTCAGAGGCTTCCACAAACAGGTGGGTCAGTTCCGCACTGCCGACGTCCAGCTTCTCCATGGGAATATGCTGCATCATGCCGAGGATTGCTCCCACGGTGGTGCCGCCGGACGACGGCGCCGCGGCGCCGCACACTGCATATTCGAAAAATTCGCTGCACACCGGCTTGCGCACCCTGGCCTTATAGTCGGCCATGTCCTGCAGGGTCATCACTCCGGGGTTGATGGGGTCATTACGCACCGCATCGACAATGGCTTCGGCAAGCTCTCCCTCGTAAAAAGGTTTGGAACCCTTGGCGGCCAGCAATTTCAGGGTGGCGGCGTACTCGGGGTTTTTCAGGATATGGCCTACCGGAAGCGGCTTGCCGCCCTCGCCGAACAGGTATTGGCGGATCGCTGGACGCGCAGCCACCCGGGGTAGCCGGTCCGCCAGTTGATAGAGGCGTGGGGAGATAGCAAAGCCGTTTTCCGCGAGCGCGATTGCCGGCTGGAACAGCTGTTTCCACGGTAGCTTACCGTCTCGTTTATGGGCCAGCTCCAACATGCGCATGACGCCCGGTACCCCTACCGAATAACCGCCGATGACGGCGTCGAGAAAACCGCGGGGTTTGCCGTCGCGGATAAAGTAGTTTTCATCCACCGCCATGGGTGCGGTTTCTCGGCCGTCGTAGGAGAACAGCTTCTTGTCATCGGCGCGGTAACTCAGCATAAAGGCGCCGCCGCCGATCCCGGAGGACTGGGGTTCCACCAGCCCGAGTACCAGTTGCGCGGCAATGGCGGCATCCACCGCGGTGCCGCCGTTGGCGAGTATCTGCGCCGCGGCGTCGGAGGCATGGGGGTTGGCGGTGACCGCCATATAGGTGTCCGCCGTGGCGGATTTGATTTCCATGCGTCCAGTGGCGATTTCCGGCTGGACTTCCGTGGACGCCTGCATTGCGGGCGCAGCCAGGCAGGCCGAGGTGATCAGCAATCCGGACAGGGTGGTGGAACAGGCGAGAGAGACGAAGCGTTTCACTGGGCGATCCAAAGTGACTGGAATCGCCCGAGTGTATCAGAATGGTGGCGCCGGGCCTTAGCGGCTGTATTTTTCCTGCAGGGCTTTCTGCACGCCGGGGGGGACGAACTTGGTGACATCGCCGCCGAGGGACGCGATTTCGCGCACCAGAGAGGAAGAAATATAGGAAAGGTGCTCCGCCGGTGTCAGGAACAGGCTTTCCATCTGTGGTGCCAGCTGGCGGTTCATATTGGCGAGCTGGAATTCGTACTCAAAGTCGGATACCGCGCGCAGGCCGCGCACGACGCCGTGGGCGTCCAGCTGGCGCACCAGATCCGCGAGCAGGATATCGAAGCCGATCACCTCGATATTATCCAGGTGGGCCAGCTCCTGCTGGGCCAGCTCTACCCGTTCTTCCATGGTAAACAGAGGGTTCTTGCGGGTGCTGGCGGCAACGGCGACCACCACGTGATCGAACAGGCGGCAGGCCCGCTCCACAAGGTCCATATGACCGTTGGTGATGGGGTCAAAAGTACCTGGGTAAACCACTTTTTTCATAAGCCAATTCGCCTTGCCGGCCAGAAGGGACGCGCATCTTAAACAATTTAGCCCCCACCCTCAAAAAGTCCGGGGAAAATCTGCCAAACCCGGGTGAATGTTCGGGATTCACACCCGAAATAGCCGCATACAAACCTGCCCTGCCTGCTTTTCCTTTTCCAGTTGCCAGCTTGCCGGTGCGGAAACATGGGTATCCCGGGGGGACTCTACGTAGATCAGTGTGCCTTCGCCGATACAGCCGGCCTCCACCAGGCCTGAAAAAGTGGATGTCCACAGGTCGTTGGCAAAGGGAGGGTCGACAAAGACCACGTCAAATGCTGTGTTGGACTGACTCAGATACACTTGGGCGGGGCAGTTGTGCACCTGTGCACCTTCCGCTTCCAGCAGATCGAGCTGCTGTCGCAGTATCTGCGCGGCCCCCCTGTCCAGCTCCACAAAATCGAGCCGTGCGGCGCCGCGGCTCAGGGCCTCCAGGCCCAGCGCGCCGGAGCCCGCAAACAGGTCCAGGCAGCGGGCCCCTGGCAGGTGAAACTGCAGCCAGTTGAACAGTGTCTCGCGCAGGCGGTCGCCGGTGGGGCGCAGTCCTTCAATGGGGGCAAAGGTCACTTTGCGCCCGCGCCAGCGGCCGCCGATGATACGCAACTGCGATGCTGCCGACGGGCGAGCACTGTCGTTAGGTCGGGGGCGGCGGTTTCTGGGCATTGGCGGTCCGGAAAAATCGTTACAGCGGCAAATAGGGACGGGCTACTGTGTGCGAAACAGTCAGCGGTGCTAAGATTAGCGCCTTTCCAGGGCCGGCTGCCAGCCGGTATTTGCCAGTCACCCTTTTCCTTCGAAGAATCCACACCCGATGATTTTTGATTTTCTGCGCAAGAAGAAGCCCGAGGACCAGCCCGCTGAGGAGGCTGCCTCCTCGACAGAGGTTCAGAACCCGCTGTTCGATGAAGCGGATGAGTTTGAGATTCCGGAGAACCTGAAGGCCGAGCCCGCGGAACAAGCGAGAGCTGAAGAGGCGCGCGAGGAAGTGGGGCAGGAGACGGGTGATGACGCGGTAGCAGAGACGCTCTCGGCAGAAGAAGCACCGGAATCCGGATTTGATCCGCTGGCGGAGGTGGAAGTTACTCCTGCGCCGGAGGCACCGGTTGCTGCCACGCCGGAAGCGCCAGCCGCAGTGGCTCCAGTTCCCGCGAAAGAGCAGGAAAAACCCAAAAAAGAGGGCTTTTTCGCCCGCATCCGCCGCGGCCTGTCCCGCACCAGCAGCCAGTTTGCCGAGGGCATGGGCAATCTGTTCCTGGGCGCCAAGGAGATCGATGAAGATCTGATGGAGGAACTGGAGACCCAGCTGCTGATGGCGGATGTGGGTGTAGATGCCACCACCGAGATCATTGATCGCCTGACCGAGCGAGTTTCCCGCCGTGAGCTGTCCAATGGCGAGGCGCTGTACAAGGCGCTGCAGGAAGAACTGGCGGGGCTCTTGGACAAGGTGGAGGCGCCGCTGGCCATCGATCAGGCAAAGAAGCCGTTTGTGATCCTGGTGGTGGGTGTGAACGGTGTGGGCAAGACGACGACGATCGGCAAGCTGGCGCACCGCTTCCTGAATGAGGGCAAGTCGGTGATGCTGGCGGCCGGTGATACTTTCCGCGCAGCTGCGGTGGAGCAGCTGCAGGTATGGGGTCAGCGCCACAATGTGCCGGTGGTGGCCCAGCATACGGGTGCCGATAGCGCCTCTGTCATCTTTGATGCGATACAGTCTGCGCAGTCCCGGGGTGTGGATGTGGTGATTGCGGATACTGCGGGTCGCCTGCACAACAAGTCCAATCTGATGGAGGAGTTGTCGAAGGTGCGCCGGGTGATGGGCAAGCTGGACGGTTCGGCGCCCCACGAGGTGTTGCTGGTGCTGGATGCGGGGACCGGGCAGAACGCGCTGTCCCAGGCGGAGACCTTCAAGGATTCTGCGGGGGTTTCCGGTCTGGTGCTGACTAAGCTTGATGGTACGGCCAAGGGCGGGGTGATTTTCGCGCTGGCGCAGAAGCTGGGGATTCCGGTACGCTTTATTGGCGTCGGGGAGCAGGCAGAGGACTTGCAGCCGTTTGTGGCCAAGGACTTTGTAGCGGCGCTGTTTAATCGCGCTCAGGGGTGATTTTTTAGGGTTCGTGGCTCTTTCTCGGAGAGTTTGGTGGCGGCGCTGCTACCGGGTAAAGCTTTCTGAGACACGCCGTGAACCCATCCATGGGGGCTCTGCAAAAACATCCTGTTTTTGAAGGTCTCAGAAAGCTTTACCCGATATCAGCGCCTGCGCGCATAGCTCTGTGAATTCTGTGGCTATGTGCGACTGCTTAATCAAAAAACAACAAAAATGCGCTCATGATCCAGTTTGATAACGTCAATAAACGCTACGAATCCGGCCAGGATGCCCTGGGGCGTGTCAGCCTGGAGATCGATCGCGCGGAGATGGTGTTTCTCACCGGTCATTCAGGTGCCGGCAAAAGTACCCTGCTGAAACTTCTCACCGCCATCGAGCGCCCTACCCGCGGCAGCATCATTGTTGGCGGCCAGAACCTGAACCGGCTGCGCAACGGTCAGATTCCCTACTATCGCCGCAATCTCGGCATCGTATTCCAGAACCACCAATTGCTGTTTGATCGCAGTGTGTTTGACAACGTGGCGCTGCCCCTTTCCGTGTCTGGTTGTAGCAAGCGCGAGGTGGGCCGGCGGGTGCGGGCGGCGTTGGACAAGGTGGGGCTGCTGCACAAGGAGAAGCAGAATCCGATTGTGCTCTCCGGCGGTGAGCAGCAGCGCGTGGGGATTGCGCGGGCGGTGGTGAACAAGCCGGCGCTGCTGGTGGCGGATGAGCCGACCGGTAACCTGGACCCGCAGCTGTCGGAGGAGATCATGGGGCTGTTCCGACAGTTCAATGCGGTGGGCACGACGGTGCTGATTGCGAGCCACGATCTGGAGCTGATTGCGCGCATGCGCCAGCGGGTGCTGACCCTGCAGCAGGGCCAATTGATCTACGACGGATACCCGAGCCGTGAACCAGCGTATTAAACCTTCACCCGCAAGAACCCAACCGCAAGCCCCCGAACGCGCCCGCTCTACCGGCGCGGTAACCGCGCGCACCGGTATGGGTGACAGATTCGGCAGCTGGCTGGGTCATCACCGGGAGATGTGGCGGGAGTCCTGGGTGCGTTTTTTTGCCTCGCCCATGTCCAGCGGTATGACGGCGCTGGTGATTGCCATTGCGCTGGCGCTACCGGCGGCACTGCAGTTGGGACTTACCAACTTCCAGAAGGCGGTGGCCGGCTGGGATGGACAGCCGCAGATCTCGGTTTTTCTGCACAAGCGCGCCAAGGAGAGTGCAGTAACGTCTTTTGCCGACAATCTGCGCGGTGATCCGCTGGTAGCCGAGGTGACGTATATTTCCCCTGAGCAGGCGCTGGCGGAGTTTCAACAGTCGTCTGGTCTCGGTGATGCGTTGATTGGCATGGACAGCAATCCGCTGCCGGCGGTGTTGCTGGTGCGGCCGCGGGGTTCTGATAGCGCGTCCCTCGAATTCCTGGCGGAGCGATTGCGCGCGAGTGCGCTGACCGACTCGGTGGTGCTGGATATGGCCTGGGTACAGCGGCTGGCGAATCTGACCGAATTGGGTCGCCGCATGAGTCTGGGGCTGGCATTTCTGCTGGCGCTGGGAGTTCTGCTGGTGGTGGTGAACAGTATCCGTCTGCATATCGAGAACCGCCGGGACGAGATTCTGGTGGTGAAGCTGGTGGGGGCGACGGATGCCTTCGTGCGCCGGCCCTTCCTGTACACGGGGCTGGTGTACGGTCTTGTCGGTGGGCTGATTGCCTGGCTGCTGGTGAGCCTCGGGGTCTGGTTGCTGGCGGGGCCGGTGAGGGGGCTGGCGAACCTCTACGGCAGTGGATTCCGCCTCGGTGGACCCGGTTTCACCTACCTGGCGGGCCTGGCCGGTGGCGCGGCTCTGTTAGGTCTGACCGGCGCCTGGCTGGCGGTGGCGCGGCATATTTCGGCGATTCAGCCCCGTTGAGTCCAATTGGTGGATGCGCTGCGCTTATCCACCCTACAAGACCGCCCGGCCCGCTCGGTTGAGTCGGTGGATGCGGAAAGCCTGCCAGAAGTTGTTCTGACCACACGGTCAGTCAAGGATCGTAAAGCGTGGAACTTCCCCTGTGGATAACCGCTCTAATCACCCGGAAATCAAGGGCTGGCGCGGTTTACCGGCCTTCTGCATACGGGGTTCCATTTCCCGTTGCGGGTGCTACACTGTGGCCAACTTTGCTCTCCCGGTGCCGCTTAAAAACTGACCGCAATCCACAAGAAGGTGCAGTCGGTTCAGGGCCGGAACAGGCAAGCCGCCGCAAACTACTGGTCTTGGTAGGAAAGAGTCCAAGCAGCAAGTGCCAAGCGGGGCAACAAGAGCTACGAGGAGAATCCTGAATGGGAACCAGCTTACAGCCGATTCATACACTGTCACCGGGCGCGAACCTGAACGCCTACATTCAGACGGTCAGCGGCTTCGAGGTACTCTCCGCCGAGGAAGAAAAGAAACTCGCGGAAGATCTCTATTATCACCAGAATCTCGAGGCGGCCCGCCAACTGGTGATGTCTCACCTGCGCTTTGTGGTGCATATCGCCAAATCCTACTCCGGCTACGGCCTGAATCAGGGTGACCTGATTCAGGAAGGTAACGTGGGTCTGATGAAGGCGGTGAAGCGCTTCAACCCGGAAAAGGGTGTGCGTCTGGTGTCCTTTGCGGTGCACTGGATCAAGGCGGAGATTCACGAGTTCATCCTGCGCAACTGGCGCATCGTCAAGATCGCGACCACCAAGGCGCAGCGCAAGCTGTTCTTCAATCTGCGTGGCCAGAAGAAGAAGCTGGCGTGGCTGACTAACGATGAAGCCAAGCGCGTTGCCGCTGAGCTGAATGTGGATGTGCAGCATGTACACGATATGGAAGGTCGCCTGGCGGCCCACGATGCGGCCTTCGATGCCGGCGTGGACGACGACGAAGATTCCGCGTGGCAGGCGCCGGCCCATTACCTGGAAGACCGCCGTTACGATCCGGCGACCATGCTGGAAAACGATAACTGGCAGGAAACCAGTGTAAACAACCTGACTGCCGCGATGGAGCAGCTGGACGATCGCAGCCGCGATATTATCGAGGCGCGCTGGTTGAGCGAGTCCAAGGCGACGTTGCACGAGCTGGCCGACAAATACGGTGTTTCTGCTGAGCGAATCCGCCAGCTTGAAAAAAACGCCATGAAAAAGGTCCGGGTGGCGATGGAGGCCTGATAGCCTTCTCACTGACCGGATTCAAGAACCGCGCTACTGGCGCGGTTTTTTCGTATCTGGCTCTTGGTTCCGTGGTATTTGCTTTGAAGCCGGTTTGGTGGCGGTGAGGCACCGGGTATTTGTTTTCGGAACCGCTGTGAATACATCCCTGTACGCTGCGTCGGCGACGTCCCTGTCGCCGACGCTTCCGAAAACAAATACCCGGTACCTCACCTTAGATTTTGACTGCTGATCTTCGTAAGCCAGTTAGAAAGGAATAACGATGGCTAAATTGTATTTACTGCTCGCCGCATTTTTTGGCGGCACCGGAGTTGTTCTCGGTGCTTTTGGCGCCCATGGCTTGCGCGACAAAGTCGCAGAGAACCTTCTGGAAGCCTATAAAACCGGTGTGCACTATCAGATGACTCACGCCCTGGCCCTGATTGCCGTGGCGGTATTGATTCATCAGATCGGCGCAAAAACCTCGCTGATTGTAAGTGGCGCCCTGTTTGCTATCGGGATCCTGTTTTTCTCCGGCAGCCTTTATGGCCTGACCTTCGGTGGCCCCAGAATCTTGGGTCCCATCACCCCGCTGGGCGGCACCCTGCTGATCGGCGGCTGGATAGCACTGTTTATCGCCGCGCTGAATTACGGAAAATAACTGCCAACCGAAGGCGGTAAGAGCACAGAAATTTGAATTGAAGGCCGAGTGCCGGGGATGGGGTTTCAGAAGCGTCGGCGACAGGACGTCGCCGCCGCAGCGCCCAAGGATGGGTTCACAGCGGTTCTGAAACCCCATACCCGGTGCTGGGCCGCCCCATCATCTGCTACGGAGCACCCAAAAGCTACGAAGCTCAGAGGTAAAGAATGCAAGAAGAACCCAACAACGAACAAGGTAACGAGGAAGAAGACTTCCCCTACCGCACCGAATTCAAAAAGAAATCCATCCGCAGCTACGTGATTCGCGGCGGGCGTATGACCGAGGGGCAGCGCAAGGCATTTGATAATTACTGGGGCCCGTTCGGTTTGTCCCTGTACGACGGCGCCATCGACCCGAAAGAAATCTTCGGCCGCGAGGCGCCGGTGGTGCTGGAAATCGGATTCGGCATGGGCGACTCCCTGCTGGAAATGACCCAAGCCGAAACCGACAAAGACTTTATCGGCATCGAAGTCCACCCGCCCGGGGTCGGTCGCCTGATCAACAACGCTGGCAAAGACGAAATCAAAAACCTGCGGGTGTATATGGCCGACGCCATCGACGTGCTCAACGACTGTATTCCCGACGCCAGCCTCGACCGCTTCCAACTGTACTTCCCCGATCCCTGGCACAAAAAGAAGCACAACAAGCGGCGCATCGTGCAACCGGAGTTTGTAAAACTCCTGTGTAGCAAACTGAAACCCGGCGGCCTCATGCACATGGCCACCGATTGGGAAAACTACGCCGAGCAGATGCTCGAAGTGCTCGAAGCGGAGGAGTTACTGGAAAATACCGCAGGCAAAGGCAACTACGCCCCGCGCCCCGACTTCAGGCCGCAAACCAAATTCGAGCGTCGCGGCGAACGGCTGGGCCACGGTGTGTGGGACCTGCTCTACAAAAGGAAATAAGCCGACAAACACCGCGGGTCAGATAGGAAATAACTCCCGGCCCGCTGTGCTATCTTCTGTCTACCGGTAAATGGATGCTCCGGAGCAACAATGACAACAAGCCCCACCCTCGTCTCAAATCAAATGCGCGCCTTACTACTGGGCGGTGCACTGCTCCTGCTGAGCGGACCGACCCTGGCCGATCAGGAAGGCACACTCAATCTGTATCTTAACGCCGGACAGTACTGGTTTGACGACCAGCGTCTCGATGGCACGCCCTACTTCGGATTTGAGCTGGACGACAGCTCCGGAGGCGGTATCGGCTTCGGCTACAACATTACCGACCGCTGGGCCATCGAAGGCGTGTACGATTATTTCAGCGTCAATGTCCGTGACACCCGCGAAGACGTTGGCGTGCAGAACTATCACCTCGACCTGATGTACCAGTTCGCGGGCCAGTTCTGTGGAAACTTCGATTGGCAGCCCTATGTGGTAATGGGTGCCGGTGAGCTACGCATCGATGAGGACACCTACGGGTACCCGGACGACTGGCACCAGCGTCAGACGATGGTCAACTTTGGCGCCGGTGTGAAATACCAGTTTCTGCCCCGTTGGCAGATGCGGGGCGATGTGCGTGGATTTCAGGGCGTTGAAGAAGGCGGGCTGGATAGCTTCGTGAGTTTTGCCATCGGTTACCAATGGCAGGATGAAATAGCGCCGCGGGACTGGGATGGCGACGGCATTTACAGCAATCTGGATGAATGCCCGCAGACCCCACCGGGGATAGATGTGGATGCCCGTGGCTGCCCCATCGACAGCGATGGCGACGGTGTGCCGGACTATCTGGATCAGTGCCCGGGCACGCCGATGGGGGTGGCGGTCAATTTTGACGGCTGCCAGCGGGAAGCCTACGATCCCAACGACTTCTCCAAATGAAATCTCGAATGTCCGCCGGGCGATGAGTTATTCTCCCGCGCGGGCAGCCTCCAGCGCCTCGGAAACTTCCAGCCACTCCATCTCCAATTCCTCCAGAGACTCTTTTGCCTCTCCCTGAGCCCTGGTCAGGCGGGTTATTTCTTCCTGTTGACCGCCACTGTAGAGGCTTTCATCCGCCAGCTTTTCTTCCAGGTTTTGCACCTCTTTCTCCGCCTTCGCCATCTTCTGCTCAATACTCTTGAGTCTGTTGGTGAGCGGTTTCAGCTGTTCACGCAGTGCCGCCGCGGCGCGGCGCTGGGCCTTTTTGTCTTCCACCGGTTTGGTAGCCGTGTCGGTAGAGCCCGCTTCACTGCCGCTCTGGCGCTTCTCCTCGCGCTTGAAAGCCAGCAGCCACTGCTTGTAGTCGTCCAGGTCCCCGTCATACGGCTCCGCGCGGCCCTCGGCCACCAGGATAAATTCGTCAGTGGTATTCGCCAGCAGGTGGCGATCGTGGGATACGAGGATCACCGCACCAGGGAACTCCGCCAGCGCCAGGGTCAGGGCGTGGCGCATCTCCAGGTCCAGGTGGTTGGTGGGCTCATCGAGCAGTAACAGATTGGGTTTTTGCCACGCCAGCAGTGCCAGTGCCACCCGTGCCTTTTCACCGCCGGAGAAGCCGCCCACCGGCTCGAACACGCGATCGCCAATAAACCCGTAGCCGCCGAGGAAATCCCGCAGCTCCTGCTCACTGGCGGTGGGTGACAGGCGCTGCACATGCAGCAGCGGCGAAGCTTTGGAGTCCAGCGCTTCCAGCTGGTGCTGGGCGAAGTAGCCGATTTTCAGATGCTCGCCGCATTGGCGTTCGCCATTGATCAGGGGGATCTCCCCGGCCAGGGTCTTGATCAGAGACGACTTGCCCGCGCCGTTCGGCCCGAGCAGGCCGATTCTGCGGCCGGGCTGAATACCCATTTCCACCCGTGGCAGAATGGTCTTGCCGGGGTAGCCGATCTCCGCCTGGCGCAGATCGATTAGCGGGTTCGACACCTTGTCGGAGGATGGCAGGCGAAAACGGAATGGGGAATCCACGTGGGCGGGGGCGATTTCCGCCATGCGGTCCAGCGCCTTCAGACGGCTCTGGGCCTGCTTGGCCTTGGTAGCCTTTGCCCGAAAGCGCCGCACAAAGTCTTCCATGTGCGCGCGCTGCGCCTGTTGTTTCTCGTACTGTACCTGCTGCTGGGCCAGGCGCTCGGCACGGGCCCGTTCAAACGCGGTGTAGTTGCCGCTGTAGAGCACCAGATCTTGGTGCTCGAAGCTGATGATGCCGTCCACTACCGCATCGAGAAAATCCCGGTCGTGGGAGATGATCAACAGGGTGCCCGGGAACCGTTGCAGCCACTGTTCCAGCCACAGGGTCGCATCCAGATCCAGGTGGTTGGTGGGTTCGTCCAACAGCAGCAGATCCGCCGGGCACATCAGTGCCCGCGCCAGGTTCAGACGAATGCGCCAGCCGCCGGAGAAGCTCTTGACCGGCCGCTGCTGATCCTCGTGGGAGAAACCAAGCCCGTCTAGCAACTGCGCGGCGCGGGCCGGACCACTGTAGCCGTCGATGGCCGCCATGCGCTCGTGCAGTTCGCCGATGTGCTTGCCGTCACTGCCATCCGCCTCGGCGGCATCCAGCTCCCGCTGCAGCGCGCGCAGGCGGTGATCACCGTCCAGCGCATAGTCGAGGGCGCTCTGGTCGGTGGCGGAGATCTCCTGCGCCATATGTGCAATCTCCCAGCCGGAAGGCACCTCTACACTGCCCGCATCACTATCCTGCTGTTTCAGCAGCATTTTGAACAGGGTCGACTTGCCGCAACCGTTGGCGCCGATGACGCCCACCTTGTGTCCCGGGAAAATACGGCAGCTGGCGTCGTTGAGCAGGTCGCGCCCGCCCACCTGCAGCGATACGCCTTGCAGATTAATCAATGGAAACCTCTTTGAATTCGCCTAAATTTGACTAGGCTATCGGCTATAACAAACCGCCGGGATTCTATCGTGACAGAAACCGCACAGCCATCACCGCCACCCTGCCCTTTGCAGAACCCCCTGTGGCAGTTCAGTCTGGAGTTTTATCGACAGCCGTCGGTGGCCGAGTTCCTGCTTGACTGCCAGGACAGCAAGGGCGCAGATGTGTGCCTGATGCTTTGGGCCAGTTATACCAGCGCCTGTGGCCGTCAGTTGAGCGATGAGAGCTGGCGTGTAGCAGATCGCGGTCTGGCGCCACGTCGGCGCATGATCAACAGCGTGCGCAACCTGCGCCGTCTGCTGGGGCGGCTCAACAGGCACAGCCGGGTATACGAATGGTGCAAGCGCTGTGAGATTCGTATGGAGCAACGGCAGTTGGCGGCACTGTGGAAGCTGAATGGTGAAGCCTGGCCGGAGACCCGCTCGCCCTTGGCACTTGCGGGCGAGCAATATGGCTTGATGCAAAAAGATCAGGCCCGCTGGGCGGGCCTGATCGATGCCTATAGTGCTGCCGGTAGTGTCCGCGAGAGCGATGCGGGCCGGGATCCGCGCGGAGGCAGTATTCCCGGCGTTACCCTCTGAGGGTTTAGTTAGTGCTTGTGTTTGTGCTCTTCCGGGCCGTAGTG
Organism: Microbulbifer sp. ARAS458-1; assembly: GCF_045348205.1. NCBI lineage: Bacteria > Pseudomonadati > Pseudomonadota > Gammaproteobacteria > Cellvibrionales > Microbulbiferaceae > Microbulbifer > Microbulbifer sp. ARAS458-1. Next base: position 799,690 of record NZ_CP155838.1, read on the forward strand.
CGGATTCTCTTCTGTGGCAAACAGGCTGTTAGGCGGCGTGGTCGGGGTAATGCTGGGAGTGACCGGATTGGCGGCAGCAGGGCTGGACTCGGGCACCAGAGGCTTTGGCTCTGAGGTTTTGCCCATTACCGGTGCGGGGCTTTCTGGCGCTGGGGTGCTAGCGGGTTTCGCGGTGGGAGTGACCGGCTGAGTAGCGGGTTTGGCCGTCGCGGCACCATTAGACTTCTGTGCAGGCTTCGCCTCAGAGGTCGGTTTGGCGGCTTTTTTCGGCGCTGCCTTCTTGCTTGATGTCTTCTTCACATCAGTTTTCTCAGCGGCCTTTGTTTTAGGTGCGGCCTTCTTGGGCGCGGCTTTATCTGTGGCTGCTTTCTGCACCGGAGATTTTTTTGCGGGTGCCTTTTTGGCTGCCGCTTTTTTGGGTGCGGCTTTCTTGGTGGCCGCTTTTTTGGCGGTGGCCTTCTTGGTAGCTGGTTTCTTTACTGTGGCTTTCTTCTCTGCAGCGGGTTTGGCTGCTGCAGACTTCTTGGCGCTAGCGGCCTTTTTCTTCTTCGGCTTGCTTGCTGCCATTACCTTTTTCGCGGCGGCTTCGCCGGCTTTTTTCACTGTTTTGGCGGTCTTCTCGGCCAGCTTGGTAGCCGCTGCGACTGAACGGGAATCGGCCAGGGATTGGGCGGCCTCTTTGGCAACCTTTTCAACCTTGGCAACGGCGGCCTTTGCGGCATCAACTTTTTTCTTGGCGGAGGTTTTGGCCGCCGGAGTTTTTGCCTTGCTCGCGCTAGCACGTGCAGTGGCGAGCTTCGCCTTGGCTTTTTTAACTTGAGCCTGTGCCTTGTCGGATTCCTTGGTGGCTTTGGCCAGGGCTTTGTCGGCATCGGCCGCTTCCTTGGCCCGTGCTTTTTCGAGTTGGGTGGTAATCTTGGCGATCTGTTTTTCCAGATCCTCAACGGAACTGGCGACTTTGCGTTTGGCGGCCATGGTTCAAAATCCTGCGGTTGAAACGGGTTGTGGGAATGCTCTTGAAAGAAACCCCGACACTTCTAGTTTATTGATAGCAGAACCACCTCTCTGCCAGCGAACTTCCTGTGAAAAAACGGGGTTGAACGCTGATAATAGCGTTGTTATTTCGGAAGTGCATCCCTGTGTTATCAGGATAGGCTCACGGCGTTTTTCAGGTGTTTCTCTCGCGTAAGTCGAGGATGGCCGCTGTCAGGAAAATGAAACAACAGCGAGCCGTTGCGGTCTCAGTTGGAATCCCTGCATTACCTGGACCGGTGGTGTGCAGCCTCTCCCTGCATGGGTTAGACTTGGCTGTCGCTGGACCCGCTTGCGGTACTGTGATCTGCCGCACAATGTGTGACAGAGTCAGGGTGTAAAACAGCAGAGAAGGGTGGAACCCTCTCATACAAATAAATGCTTCACGGAAATTAAGAGACAATTCTCATGAATAAAACTTCTTTGGCTGCTGCGATTGCTCTGGGTATTGCACTGGTCGGCTGTAACAAGGAGGAGTCTGCGGGCTCCGCAGATATCAAGCTGGAATCCCAGGAGCAGAAAGTCAGCTATATCATTGCCGAAGATATGGCCAACCGCCTGAAGAGCCAGGAAGTTGCTCTGGACCCTAAAATCGTTGCCATGGCGCTGGAAGATGTCGCCAGTGGTCGTGAGTCCCGCCTCAACGATGAAGAGAAGCAGCAGGTTATCCAGGTATTCCAGGAGAATATGCAGGCCAAGCAGAAAGAGCTGATGGCCAAGCAGGAAGAAGAGTTCAAGGCATCTGCGGAAAAGAACCTGGAAGAAGGTAAGAAGTTCCTCGAAGAGAACGCCAAGAAAGACGGTGTGCAGACCACCGACTCTGGCCTGCAGTACAAGATTATTACTGAAGGTACTGGCCCGAGCCCGAGTGAATCCAGTGTTGTGGAAGTGGATTATAAGGGCACCCTGATCGACGGAACCGAGTTTGACAGCTCGTACAAAAACGGCAAACCGGTCCAGTTTCCGGTTAAAGGTGTGATCAAAGGTTGGACCGAAGCGCTGCAGCTGATGAAAGAGGGTGCCAAGTGGGAACTCTACATTCCCTCTGACCTGGCTTACGGTCCGGGTGGTGCGGGCGGCATGATTGGCCCGAACTCTACCCTGGTGTTTGAGGTGGAGCTGCATAAAGCCAATGTCGGTGGCGACGAAGGCGCAGCCGAAGAAGAGGCGGTTAAAGAAGACGGCGCGGAAGATCAGGCGACCGAATAATCGGTAATTGACGACCTAGCGCATGACTGCGGATTTCCGCAGTCATTAAAAAAGGGGCTTTGAGCCCACTGCTGTCCCACAGTTTGACAGTCATGAGACCAGCCTCATTTGAGGCTGGTCTTTTTGATTGGGTGGCGGGCGCG
>NZ_CP155838.1:802173-1149673 GCF_045348205.1 Microbulbifer sp. ARAS458-1
GTTTTCTTCGCAGAATCATTGTAACCAGATTGGTTCAGGCTTTTTCAGTTATCCCAAACTGTGGGACAGCAGTGGCTTTGAGCCCCTTTTTTAATGAACTGTTCAGAGCGTCAGCCGTATCAGGCCAGCTGATTTTTGTGCGCGGTATGCAGGGTATCAATCATGCGATCCTCTGCGGCGAACCGGGTTTCCAGGGCGACACCCAGCACAGACAGATCTTTTACCAGTGTGGTGAGGTCATCGGTTTCAAGGTACTTGTCATTGAAGTCCACGGCGACATCGGTGGTACCGTCGATTTCACGGTACAGTGCCCTGGCCTGTTGCAGGCCCTCGGTATCACCAAATGCCTGCCCTTCCTGAATCAGTTGGTCGTAGACCTCAAAGTGACCCGCGGAAACGTAATCCACCAGTTGCTGACATAGGGTGCGCACACTGGCTTCAGCCTCTTTATCGCCGTCGGCAAACTCCTTGTGCTCTGACAGCTGACAAAAGCTCACCAACAGCGCCTGACGGGATTGCAGCCAGCGGTCGATGATCTGGCTGACGCCGCCCCAACGCTCTTGCGCGTTCTTACAGTTCTCCAACATCTCCAAGTTTCCTTTTGTGACTTTTACAACTGCTCTACTTCTACAAGTGCTTTTAGGAATGTAGAAGCTTCTGCCGCCGCGGGCAAGGTTAGCGATGGAAAATAACCAGTATCGGGAAACAGGTCAGGTTTGCTTTACGCAGAGATCAATACCGGAAGTAGCAATGCGGTCAGTGCTCCGCAAAGTCCCATGGCCAGTGCGGAAAAGGCTCCGCACAGGGCGCTGATTTCCAGTGCGCGGACGGTGCCGATAGCGTGGGCATTCACTCCCAGAGCAAAGCCGGTGACCCGTTCGTCGGTAATACCCAGCAGCTTCAGCAGCGCGGGACCGCACACTGCGCCCACAACACCGGTAAATGCCACCACGCCCGCTGCGAGACTCTGGATACCGTTCATCTGCTCGGTCAGTGCCAGGGCCACCGGGGTGGTGACGGATTTGGTGGTCAGCGCGATCAGTACCGCAGCGCTGCCGTTTAGTAACATAGCAATCAATACCGCCACCAGCGGCGCCAGTATCGCGCCCACCGCGAGGCCCAGTATCAGCGGCCAGCCGACTCTCCGCACCATTGTCAGGTTCTGTTTCAGTGGAATGGCCAGTGCGACGACCGCGGGCCCCAGCAACAGATACAGCAGGCCGCTGCCGCGCTGGTAACCGGCGAAGTCCACGTTCATTAGCAGCAGCCCGGCAAACACCAGCAGGCTGCCGCCAACCACCGGGTGCAGTATCGGTGTACCGGCGCGACGGTAAATCTTCAGCGCCAGCCAGAAGCCGAGAATATTGAGCGGCAGGATTACCAGCGGGTGTGCGAAGGAAAGTGGCTCCGCAAAGTTGATGGCAACCTGCTGCACCTGTGCCAGCCACTCGCGCAGCGGTGTGAATGCGTTACTCGCCATCGTTGCCACCCTCTCCGTCTCGTCCGCTGCGCCGGATCAGATGATTCAGCAGCAGCGCGGTCAGCGCGATGCTGATCAGGGTACCCACGACCATGGCGACGATCAGGGCAATCCAGTCTCCGCCGGACAGGTCGCGCAGGAAGTAGATGCCCACGGTCGCGGGAAGGAAAATCAGCACCAGTAAGCGCAGTATCTGTTCGCCCACCAGCCCCAGCCCGCGGGGTACGCGACCGTAGAGCATCATCGCGATCAGCAACAGCAGCATGCCCAGCACCGGACCGGGTATTGGCAGCGACAGAGTGGCAACGAGGACGCGACCAGCGAGATCAAAGGCCAGCAGCAGGCCGGCCCCCAGCAGCCAGTGCGGGAGTGCGCGCAGGAACGACACGGGATAAATCGATCAGTGCTTGCGGAACGCTTGCCACAGACCGAACAGAATCAGGCCCACAAAGCCCACCGCGGCCCAGCCGGCAATGGAGAGTCCCAGCATGGTCCACTGCACTTCCGCGCAGTTGCCGTCACCGGTGAGCAGGGTTTTGATCACTTCCGCCATGGGGAATACATCCACCATATAGCTGATGCCGGGGCCGCAGGCGGGCACCTGGTCTTCCGGCAGGCTCTGCAGCCACAGCTGGCGACCGGAGAAGTAGAGTCCGCCGATGGCCCACAGGGAAACCAGCAGGCCGTAGATGCGGCGACCGATATTGGTGGCGCCGGTTGGGTTGTGCAGAAACGCGATCAGGGATGTAAGGCCGACACCTAGGAACATGACCCGCTGGGTGATACACAGCGGGCAGGGTTCGAGGCCCATCGCATATTCCATGTAAAAGGCGACACTGAGTACGGCGATGACCGCAAGGAACATGATCAGGAAGGTGGTGCGTGGGCTTGGCAGGGTCATGTGATTATTTTCCGGATGCGTTGAGCAATGCTTTAGCAGGCGATTTTCTAATAAATAGTCTGACGGAACTGTTCGGCCTGCTGGCTGAGGTCGGCAATCAGTTGCCGGAATTCCTGTTCCAGTGCGGCCTGGTCTCGCTGCAGTAGTGGCAGCATGTCGGCGAGTGGCTGCGGGCGTCGCAGGCGCAGGCCGACCCGTTCGAGGGTGCGCTGGATGACGTCTACCTCGCGGTAGCCAGGCAGGAGTTTAAATTGCTCGGCTCTTTGAATAAACGTTTGTGCATTTTCGGGGATCCACTGGTTGCGCTGGTGGAAGTTGGACCAGCAGTTCTGGGTAAAGGTTTCCAGCGGTTGTGGGTGCCAGTGTTGCCAGTCGTTGGCGAGCAGGTGGTCGAACCAGATATCGAGGGCGATGCCGCCGAGGCGGCGCCACTGGGGGCCGAGGCGTTTGAGGGCGCTCAGGTAGGCGGGGTGCTGGTCGCTCAGCAGGTCGATGCGGCGGTGCAGGCGGATGCCGTCTTCGATGGCTTTGGGGCGCTCCCCTTTCATGGGGCCTTTGACGAAGTCACCCAATAGGCCACCGAGCTGCCAGTCCGGGTCCGGGCCTGATAGTAGCAGGTGGGCCAGGTAGTTCATTTCAGGTCCCCTGGCTTGCGTTCTTAATTGGATTGAGTGGCGGCGCTGCTACCGGGTACGGCCTTGCGAGACACGCCGTGAACCCATCCATGGGGGCTCTTCCGCGAGGTCCCTCTCGCAGAAGGTCTCGCAAGGCCGTACCCGGCATCAGCACCTGCGCTTCGACCTCAGAGCCCCTTCTGGCAGAACACATATTGCGCGTAATACTTGCCGAGAAAGTCTTCGAAGCTGCCGGTATCGGCGTCTTCTACCTGTTTTTGCTTGTCGAGTGACTCTTTTGCGAGGCGCTCGAAATCGGCCTGCTCTTCCTCGTTCAGCGGGCGGTCCAGGAAATACTGGCGGTGCTGTTCCGCTTTGGCCTTGGCCCACTGGAAGAAGGTCTGTTTGTGCTCATGCATCTCCGCGAGCATTTGTGCAGCCGGGGTCAGTACCTTGCCGTCGACCTTGTCACGCTGTGCGGAGACGGCGCGCTGGTAGTCGTGGCTGTCCCACGCCTGGTCAAGCAGTTCGGCCATGGGGGTGATCTGATCGAGGAGTTCACCGGCCCAGTCGGTAAGTTTGCGCTCGCTGCCGTTGTGGATAAGTTGCAGATCGGGCTCGCGGCCGCGGTCGACGATGCGGGTCTGGTTTTCCTGTACCGCGCGGTAGTCGGCTTCGTCGGTTACCGGGCTTTCGCTCAGCAGGCAGTGCAGCAGGAAGGCGTCGAGGAAGCGCATTTGCGGGGCTTCGATGCCGAGCGGGACGAAGGGGTTCAGGTCGAGGCAGCGCACTTCGATATATTCGACACCGCGGGCGTCGAGGGCGGAGAGTGCGGTTTCGCCCATGCCGGCCGGGTTTTTCGGGCGGATCGGGGAGTAGAACTCGTTTTCGATCTGCAGCAGGCCAGTGGAGAGCTGCTGGTATTCGCCATTCGCGTCTTTCACACCCTGCTGGTGGTACTCCGGGTAAGGCTTGCTGATGGCTGCGCAGAGGGTAGACAGGTAAGTCTGCAGATCGTTGTAACACACGATCAGGGACTTCTGTGCGTCGCTGGTATAGCCGAGGCCGCCCATGCGCAGGGAGGTGGCCTGGGGGGCATACAGGGTGCGGCCATCGCCATCGAAGGACTGCAGCTGGTGTTCGCGATTCTGCACGAAGGTGCCGCACACGGCGGGGGCGGCACCAAACAGGTAGATCAGCAGCCAGTAGTGGCGGCGGAAGTTGCGGATCAGGTCGAAATAGCGGCGGGTTTTGAAGTCTTTCAGGGACTCTTCCTGGCCGCCTGTATCGCTACCGCGCTCTTTTTCCTGCAGCCAGCTCCAGAAGGCGTCCGGCAGGGAAAAGTTGTAGTGGATACCTGCGATGGTCTGCATGGCGCGGCCGTAGCGCAGGCCCAGTCCGAGCCGGTAGATGGTCTTCATGGTGCCGCTGTTGGAGCTACCATAGCGGGCCACGGGAATGTCTTCATCGCGGCCGAGTTTGCCGGGCATGCTGTTTACCCACAGGCGCTCGTCGCCGATCTGACTGTAGGTGTAGCGGTGGATCTGGTCCAGTGTTTCCAGCGCCTGCTCCGGTGTTGCCACCGGCGGCGTAATGAATTCCAGCAGGGCTTCGGAGAAGTCGGTGGTGATGTACTCGTGGGTGAGCGCGGAGCCGAGGCCGATCGGGTGATCGGTCTGCGCCAGCTCACCTTCCGCGGAGACCCGCAGGCCCTCTTTCTCAATGCCGCGGCGGATGCCCTTTAACAGCGCTAAACCTTGCGGCTGGGCCAGATCGGCCAGATCGAGTTTGGACAAGGGAATCTCCTGTGGCAGCCGGTTGGCTGATGGGCCGGGTGCGCCACCGGGACGCGGTACTTCTTACTCACAAAAAACGTCAATCACCAAAATGGCGATCCGGCCTAAATGGGGGCGCCTGCTGCTATCTCAAGTAAGTGGGCTCAGTAAACAAGCTCAAGAGTAGGCTCAAGGCAGGTCTGTCAGGGGCTCGGGAGCGGTTGGTCGGGCTGGCTCTCTGCTGCCTCGGTTTGCGGCAGCTTTTCGGGCTCGGCGACGTCATTCGCTTCCGCGACAATTTCGGGCTCATCCACTGCTTCTTCTGGCACCGCTGACTCAAGCGGTGTCTCGCTCAGGGCTTCTTCCGGGACGATGGGCTGGCGCTTGGTGTCCAGCTCGCACTCCAGCAGCTCAATGCGCAGGGCGACGTTGCGAGTATTGGCCTCGAACATCTGATTGATGGCGACGTCCTTGTGTTCGGTGCGGAACAGCTTGGTGTTCTCGCGGCCGTCGATCCATTCGTTGCTTTTGCTTAAAAACTGCTGGTGCTGATTGGTCAGCACATAGACGTGGCTCATGCGGGGGGACAACTTTGCTCAGACATGGAACGCAGTTTAGCGGCGGTGGGAGGGAGGCTCAAGGCTGGCGGGATATGTGGTTCTGTTAAGGACTAGAGGCGGCGGTGCTACCGGGTGCAACCTTGCCAGACACGCCGTGAACCCATCCCTGGGGGCTCTGCAAAAACATCCTGTTTTTGAAGGTCTGACAAGGTTGCACCCGGTAGCACCGCCTTCGCCCGAAGCGACAGCCTTGATCTGGTCGGTGGGGGAAAGTAGTTACACCGGCTTCAACGGATAGTGCGCCGGATACGGCAAGCGCGCTGCGCCGCTGTCCACCGCCGCGTGGGCCACTGCCGCCGCCACTTCCGGCAGCAGGCGCGGATCTGTGGGCTTGGGCAGGATGTACTCGGCCCCAAAGCTCATTTCCACACCGCCGTAACCCGCGCGCACCGCCTCCGGCACCTCCTCGCGGGCTAGCTTGCGGATCGCCTCGATGGCGGCGAGCTTCATGTCTTCGTTGATGCGCGTGGCGCGTACATCCAGGGCACCGCGGAAAATAAACGGAAAGCACAGCACGTTGTTCACCTGGTTCGGGTAGTCCGAACGGCCGGTGGCCATGATCAGGTCTTTGCGGGTCTGGTGCGCCAGCTCCGGGGAGATTTCCGGGTTGGGGTTGGAGCAGGCGAATACCACCGGCTTGTCCGCCATATGTGCCAGTTGCTCCACTGATAACAGGTCCGGGCCAGACACGCCGAGGAATACATCGGCGCCCTCGATGGCATCATCCAGAGTGCGCATCTCGGTATCCCGCGCCCACTCACCCTTGTAAGCGTTGATATCACTGCGCCCGGAGTGAATGACCCCGCGGCTGTCCAGCATGGTGATCTGGTCTTTCTTGGCGCCGGCGGCCAGCAGCAGTTTGCAGCAGGCAGTTGCGGCGGCACCGGCACCCAGGCACACGATACGCACGTCTTCGATCTGCTTACCCTGGATTTCCAGCGCATTCAGCATTCCCGCCACGGTCACGATCGCCGTGCCGTGCTGGTCGTCGTGGAACACCGGTACCGAGCAGCGCTGGATCAGCGCCTCTTCGATGTGGAAACACTCCGGGGCCTTGATGTCTTCGAGATTGATACCGCCGAAGGTATTGGCAATCGCCGCGACGGTCTCAATAAACCGCTCGGGGCTGGGGCATTCCACCTCGATATCCACGGAGTTGATATCCGCAAAGCGCTTGAACAGCAGGGACTTGCCTTCCATCACCGGCTTGGAGGCCAATGGGCCCAGGTTGCCGAGGCCGAGGATGGCACTGCCGTTGGAGATGACCGCGACCAGATTGCCCTTGCCGGTATACAGGTAGGCGGCCTCCGGGTCCTTGGCGATTTCGCGCACCGGTTCGGCCACGCCCGGGCTATAGGCCAGGGACAGATCCTCCTGGGTGTGGGCAGGGGTCGTGAGTTCCACCGAAAGTTTGCCCGGTGTCGGCAAGGCGTGGTAATCGAGCGCGGCCTGGCGCAGTGAGTCGGTCATCAGGATGTCATCTCTTGGTTTGGAAAGCGGCCAACATTCTGCGGTTGGCGGCAGGTTACAGCGGACGTATTGATTTTATTGTGGGTCTGCAGGCTCGCCTCTCAAGCGAGAGCGACGCCGTGGCAGGAAGGATAACCGAGACCGCGGAAAATCCACAAGCTCAAAAAAACAGCGGTACGAAATATCTGTACTAAATATGCTGTAAAATCTTCTTAATGGTGCATTTATTTATGTAGTTTAATTACATAATTAGGATGGACTTGCGGCTCTCCGGGTTGCCGTTTGCCGGTCTGTTCTTTTGCGCGGATTGCCAATAGGCCTTTTGTTGTGGCCAGAATCCAGTGCCCTGCCCCTAGCTGCAGTGCTGATTTTCCCCTTCTCTGCGCGACGCCGGCCTTCATTCTTCTGTCATCCGCTGACGTTAGGGTCATGGACGCTCAATTCCTTCACCATGGCTAATCAAAAATGTCGTTCTCTTACATTTTCCGCCGGGCTTGCTGGAGCCTCGCTGGTCTGCTTCTGGCCGGCTGCGGGCAGGACGCTGCGGAACTCGCTCACGATTTGGATACGGCGGCTCTGTTGCCGGCCGTCCCTCTGGCTGCGCGCCTGCCGGAAACCGGTACCCACGAAGCCAACCCGGAGGCGCCAGTGCCGCCCATGTGTTACACCAAGACAGAGGGGCGACATAACCCCTGTTATGTGTGTCACCAGCTGTACGAGCGGGATCCTCAGCAACCGCGCATGAATATGCTGGATGACGGGGGGATTCAGGGGAATTACCTCTTTTCTGATGAAGGCCTGAAAAATCACTGGGCAAACCTGTTTGTAGATCGCAGCGACTGGCTGCAACAGGTGAGTGACGATGCCATCGTCGACTACATCAATCAGGACAACTACAGTGCCTTGCCGCAGCGATTGAGAGCGCAAGGCTGGAAGGGTTTCATTCCGGATCTTGCGGATTTCGATCAGGCTGCGGCGGCATTCGATGCGCAGGGTTTTGCCCGTGATGGCAGCGGTTGGGTAGCCTTCAATTACAAGCCATTGCCGAGCACCTTCTGGCCGACCAATGGCAATACCGACGATGTGGCCATCCGGCTGCCACGAGAGTTTCAGCGGATTGAGGGAGAGAACTCACGGGAAATCTACCTGCTGAACCTGGCGCTGGCAGAACTCAATATCAAACAGCTGCCACGCATGCCCATTGCGGCGATGGATGAGCGTCTGGTGGATCGGGACCTGGACGGAGACGGAGCGCTGCGGGGGGATACGCGCTGGCTGGCTCCGCAATCCCACTACTTTGGCGATGCTGCCGCGGTCGCGGTGGTGGATCAGCAATTCCCCAAAGGGACCGAATTCATCCACTCCGTGCGCTACGTGGGGGTGGATGAGGCGGGCAATATTGGCGTGCCCGCGCGCATGAAAGAACTGCGCTATATGAAGAAGATTCGCGAGCTCACGGTCACCGACCTGGATAACCGTTACCGCACCGAGCGCAAGGAAAAGGTGCTCGGTGAGTTGCCCTACTATGTGGATCATGGCGATAAGGGCCGGGAAAACGGTATGGGCTGGCTGCTCACTGGCTTTATCGAAGACTACGATGGTCATCTGCGCCCGCAAAACCGCGAAGAGATGCTGTTCTGTATGGGGTGTCATGCGGCGATCGGCACAACCATCGATCAGACCTTCTCGTTCTCGCGCAAGGTCACCGGCCCACAGGGCTGGGGCTACATTAACCTGCGGGGCATGCCGGACGTACCCAACGTCAATCAACAGGAAGGTGAAATCCTCCAGTATCTGAAGCGCGCCGGCGGCGGCAGCGAGTTCCGGGAAAACCCTGAAATGCTCGACCGCTGGTACAACGAAGATGGCTCGGTGAAAGAAGCGGAAGTAAAGGCCGCAGACGTCTACACACTGATTACACCATCGCGGGAGCGCGCACTGGCCATGAACAAGGCCTATACCCATATTGTTCGCCACCAGAGCTACGTGCAGGGGCGCGATGCCAGCTGGTTGCCCGCGCAGAATGTTCTGCAGCAGATTGACGACGCCACACCACCCCTGCAGGCGGAGCACCGCTTCTTCGGCTGGGATATGCGCTTGCGCTGGGCGCAGGCGGAATAGTAGTACTGGTAATTATTTTTATTGAGGGTAAAACGTTAGCAATAAAATTCCCCAAAAATCGTCACTGAATGATCGCCAATTCTTCATGGCAGATGTGGATCCTTGGTCTAAGCGCCGCCGTTCTGGTTGGCGCTTTCTATTTTTGCATTCCACGGGGGCAAGACCATGCACAATAAGGATTCTCTGTTTACCAAAAATACGCTCGCCATCGCCGTGCTCAGCGCGTTGCTGCTGGGTGGTTGTGCGGACGATGGGTCGAACGGATCGGCCGGCGTAGACGGCGCCAATGGCGTTGATGGAATTGATGGCGTCGATGGCAGCGACGGTGCCGATGGGGCCGATGGCGAAGACCTCACCGCAGCACCGGCTCTGGTGAGAGTGGCCACCCTGCCTTTGGGCGCAGAAGTCACCGGTGTATTCAAGACCGACAACGGCGAAGTCTTCTTCAATGTTCAGCACCCTTCCGACACCCTTCCCGACGGCTGGAATGACGCCGCTGTAGGCGCCTGGACCGGTGTGGACATCGACAATCTGGACCCGCGCCTGGAATCGGTGCCGGTGCCCGCATCCGACTCTCCTCAGGCGCAGGTGGTACAGGTAGCCACCGGTGATTATCAGGTGCTGGGCCGCAGTGGCGACACCTTCGCCGGCGCTTTGCCGTTCGGTTTTGGTGCCATCGTCAAAGGTGACGCCAGTATGGCTCTGAAGCAATCCCAGAACCCGGACTTCAACGCCTTTATCCCCACCAACGCCGATGGCAGTGAAGGTATGCTGTACGTGGCCTGGGAAGACCGCCCGGGTGCCATGAATCGGGTAAATCTGCAGCGCCAGCAGGATGGCAGCTGGCAGGTGACCGGTGCCGCCGACGTGGACTTCTCAGGGGTGCAGGGCACGCTGATCAACTGCTTTGGCAGCGTTTCTCCCTGGGGTACTCCGCTGACGTCGGAAGAGAATTACGAAGCGGAAAACACGGCGCACTGGAATGACCCCGATTACTCCACCGGTTATCCCAACAATGCGGATATCGATCTGCTCACCGACTATCTGGGTGGCACCTACCCCAACCCGTACCGCTACGGCTACATCGTGGAAATTACCGAGCCCACCAGCGAGGCGCCCGTCCCGGTCAAGCTGTTCACCCTGGGTCGTATGGCGCACGAAAACCCGGTGGTTATGCCGGATCGCAAAACCGTATACCTGACCGACGACGGTGGCAATAAAGGCTTCTTCAAGTTTGTGGCGGACACCGCCGGCGATCTGGGTGCGGGCACGCTATACGCAGCCAAAGTGCAGCAGGATGCCACTCGCGACCCCGCCAAAGCCGGCTTTGACATCCGCTGGATCGAGTTGGGCCATGCCTCAAATGCCGAGCTGGAAAGCTGGATCGCCGAGTACGATGAGATCGATCGCAGTGACTACGTAGAGGGTGAAACCAGCTACATCAGTGACGCGGAAATCGAGGAATACGCCGCGGGTACCGCAGCGGACAGTCGCGTGGCTTTCCTGGAAACCCTGCGCGCGGCGGAAGCCAAGGGCGCGACCGTGGAATTCAATAAAATGGAAGGCATCAACATCAACTTCAATGGCGCAGCAGATAACAGCGTGCCCTACATGTATGTGGCCATGTCTTCCGTGGACTACGCCATGGCTGACGACGAAGGGGATATCCAGGTCGATGCCAACAAGTGTGGTGTGGTTTATCGCCTGGGTCTGCAGGCAGATTACGACGTGTTGCGTATGGAGCCGGTGGTCGTGGGTGGCGCCTATGACGGCGGTGCCGAAAACCGCTGCCCGGTGGATGCCATTGCCAGCCCGGATAACATCGAGGTATTGGACGACGGTCGTGTGCTGATTGGTGAAGACACCGGTTACCACGTCAACAACGCGCTGTGGGTGTACAACCCCGCAGGCGAATAAGTCGTTTCCCGCTACGGGTACGCTGTATCCTGGAGCCCGCGGCGCTGTGCGTCGCGGGTTTTTTGCTACTCAGTTGCGCAACAGATCAACGGTTTGCGCCGAATCCACCGCGATGAACCAGCGTTTGTGGCCCGGGTTCTTGCGCGCATAATTCGCACCGCGGTCCACAAGCCAGCCGCGCACCATCAATTTGCGCCCTTTCCAGCCGTTGCGTTTCGCCAAAAGCGGTGCTCCCTTCGGATCCAGCCGCAGCGCCACTGGGCCGTCCAGATCCAGCCAGATAAAGCGGTTTTTGTGAACTTTCCGCACCTGGCCGGTGAGCAGTGTGAAGCCGCCATCTCCTTCGCGTACATCCTCTGCCCGCAGTGTCGGCCAGGCTCCCGGTCGCCATACCCCCCGCTGGCGCAGGCGGGCTTCATCTTCGCGGCTCGACAGGCACTCCGCCAGCGACAGGTTGGGGGCTACTGCGATATGAAAGGCCAGTCCGGCGGCCAGTAATGCGGATTCCAGGCTGTCCCCGCGGTGGTTGTACACATGGGCGAGTACCCGCCCGTGATTGTCGTAGCGGTCTCTATCGTACACCAGCTCCAGGTCACCCCCGGCGAGAAAGCGCTGAACAAACTCCCGCGACTCCTCTGCGAACGGCTGTGCCGGGCGTTTGCCGCGGGCCAGCTCCGGTGTGTTTACCCCGATAAGGCGAACCCGACGGCCGTCTTTAAGGCGCAGGGTGTCACCGTCCACCACCTTCTGCAGGGCGACGACCTCATCTGCCTCCCCCAGCACACAGTCGGCGAGTGCCGCGGTGGGGTTGAGGATGCAGGTCAGCAGCAGGCAGGCACAAAAAAAGACGCCACGGTATGTCCGGGGCGTCTTTTTTATTGCTACCGGTGAAGCGCAGGGCATACCGGAGCGGGTCTCGATTGCGCGATCTCTTACTTGGAGATGCGGCTGCCGAAACGCTTCTTGAAGCGGTCTACACGGCCGCCGGTGCTGGCTTCGCGCTGCTTGCCGGTGTAGAAGGGGTGGCAGTTTGAGCATACGTCCAGCTGGATGTCCTTGCCCAGAGTGGAACCCATTTTGAAGGAGTTGCCACAGGAGCAGGTTGCGGTAATTTCGGCGTAATTCGGGTGGATGTCGTTCTTCATGATGGCCTCTAATCGATACCGCCACCCAGTCGTTTGCTGAGCACGGGATCGTCATTGGTGTAGGGGAAACTTCCCCGGGCTGTTTAAAAAGTCGGCGCATACTATCAGATTAGCCCGCCGATTCAAGCGCAAATGCGGCTATAGGGTCACGGCTCCCCGCCGGTGGCGCCCGCCGCGTCGATCAGTGATCGCAGCGCCGCCGTATGGGACTGCAACGCGGCGCGCCCCCTGTCACTCAGGTGGTACCAGGTCGTCGGTTTGCGCTCGACGAAATCCTTGCGACTTAGCAGGTAACCCCGCTCTTCCAGTTTGCGCAATTGTGCACCCAGATTGCCGTCGGTAGCCTGCAACTGGCTCTTGAGGCGGGCGAAACTGAGTTCGCCGTGCTTGGCCAGCAACACGCAGGCGCCCAGGCGGATACGGTGCTCCAGCAGCGGGTCCAGGGAGGTCAGCGCCTTCATTGGGAATCGCCCGCGTTCAGCGCCGCCCGGCGGCTGAAGCCCGCCCAGCACAGAGCGATACCCACGCTGATCCCGGTGATTGTCCAGATAAATGGAGGCATGAGCACCACCAGGACTCCGTAGGCGATCAGCATCAGGATGCCGCACCACAACAGCGGCCGCTCCAGGTGAACTCCGGCGAGGCTGTAGGCAATACCGGTCACCAGCAGGAAGTTGGCGCCTCCCATCTCGGGGGTGACACGCCCAAGCATCAGCGGCAGAAAGCACAGTAGAAATGCGGCACCCACGAGGCACCAGTGCAGGCCGTAGCGCCGTCCCAGTTGTGTATTGTTGTAGCCGTGACGTCGGCTCTCGCGGGCGCCCAGCCACCAGCTGAACAGGCCCCCGCCCACACCGGCAAACAGCCAGTAGATACCGGCGAATCGGGGGGCCAGATCCGGCAGGCTGAAGCCCACCGCAATCAGCGCGGCCCATAGAAAATACAGGGCCGGGATACCGCCGCTGGTGGCGTCCCCGTCGATGGCGCCGCGAATATAGTCCAGGTCACTTTGCAGTTTGTTTACGTCGGTCATGCTCACAGATCCTTGGTGATGAGGGGGGTGATTACCAGTAGCCCCGTTGTTACTCTATAAATTAGAGTTGCTGTGTAGAGTACTCTAATATTTAAAGTATGCAAGTGGCTAGGACTGTAATGGTTGAACAAGAAGCCAGTCATTGAACGCAGAAGGGGGACGGTGCCGGCTGTAACAAGGGTCGGCAGCCGTTAAACTAGCGCGCTCTGAAAAATTCGCACAATAGAAACCGTCATTGGGGGCCGTTTGCAGGTACAACCGGAACAACACCCGGAACACCATCGCTCGGGTATGGCTAGCGAGCGCCCGCGTGCCATTTTGCGCCTGGCAGTGCCGGTACCTCTGCGCCGCCTGTTTGATTACCTGCCGCCGGCGGGTATGCGCGAGCAGGACCTTCGCCCTGGTCAGCGTTTTCACGTGCCTTTTGGGAAGCGGGACCTGGTGGCGGTATTGGTGGACGTGGTGGCGGAATCACCATTGGCGGAGCTGAAGCCCGCCAGTCAGTGCATTGATCACCAGCCTATTTTTGACGCCCGCAGCCGTCACTTTCTGCAGTGGGCTGCAGACTATTACCAGGCACCCATCGGAGAACTTTACGCAGCGGCCCTGCCGGTGGCTCTGCGCAAAGGTAAACCGGCGGATCACTGGGCGGAGCAGTGGCTGGAGCTGACCACCGAAGGCAAGGGGCTGCCGGAAACCGCACTGGCGAGGGCGAAGAAACAGCAGGAGTTGCTGCAGCTGCTGTTGAGTAGCGGGCGCCAGAGCCGTACCGCGCTGAATGCACGCGGGCTCAACAGCAGTGTGTGCAAGGCGTTGATCGAGCGCGGGCTGGCCCACTGGGTGTCCGGCCCTACGGCACCGCCACCCATGGAAGCGGTAGAGCCGCGTCCCGCGCCAACGCTGAACGACGAGCAGCGGCAGGTTATTGACGCGGTCCCGGCCACTGGCTTCAGCGCCTCACTATTGGAGGGCACCACCGGCAGTGGCAAGACCGAAGTCTATCTGCGGCTGATGGCGCGCGCCCTGCGCGACGGCCATCAGGCGCTGTTGCTGGTGCCGGAGATCGGTCTTACCCCACAGACCCTGCGCCGTATCGCCGCGCGCTTTCCGGATTTTCGCATCGCCGCTCTGCACTCGGGCCTCGCCGATGGCGAGCGCGCCCGCGCCTGGCTATCCGCCGCTAGCGGTGTGGCCGATATCGTGATCGGTACCCGTTCGGCGATTTTTACCCCGCTGCCGCGCCTCGGTGTGATCCTGATCGACGAGGAGCACGACGGCTCGTTCAAGCAACAGGACGGTGTGCGCTATTCCGCCCGCGACCTGTCGGTGGTACTGGCAAAAAATGCCGGTGTACCGGTGCTGCTCGGCTCGGCAACACCGTCTCTGGAGAGCCTGCACAACGCGCTTTCTGGTCGCTATCAGCATCTGCGCCTGCGCCACCGCGCCGGCAACGCGCGCCCGCCGGAAATCAGCCTGGTGCCCATATTGCACCAGCAGCTTCAGGAGGGGTTTGCCCCGCAGGTGTTGCGGCATATCCACGAGACATTGAATCGGGGTGAGCAGGCGCTGGTCTTCATCAATCGACGTGGCTACTCGCCGGCGCTCACCTGTGACGACTGCGGCTGGCTCGCGGATTGTCCCCACTGCTCCGCCAAACTTACCCTGCACCGGCGCCAGCGCCATCTGCGCTGTCACCACTGCGACTATCGTATGCCGGAGGTGCACAGCTGTCCGCAATGTTACAGCCGCAATCTCAATGCACTGGGTGCGGGTACCGAGCGCAGTGAGGACTTCCTTACCCACAGCTTCGGGAATTTTCCGGTGATCCGCGTAGATCGCGACACCACCGCCAGCAAACAGGCCCTGGACAAATTGCTGGAGCCGGCGCGCAATGGCGAGCCCTGCCTGCTGCTGGGTACCCAGATGCTGGCCAAGGGGCACCATTTACCCAAAGTGACCCTGGTAGTGATCCAGGACGCCGACGGCGGCCTGTTCAGTGCCGATTTTCGCGCGCCCGAGCGCATGGGGCAGTTGTTAGAGCAGGTCGCCGGCCGCGCCGGCCGTGGCGACCTGCGTGGTCATGTGCTGGTACAGAGCCGCTACCCGGAACACCCTCTGCTTCAGCTATTGCTCAACAAGGGCTACGGGGCTTTCGCCCGCCAGCTGATGGAAGAGCGCAAGATCGCCCAGCTGCCGCCACTGCGGGCCATGGCGCTGGTGCGTGCCGAGTGTGAGGAGCCGCGTTGGGCGGAGGAGTTCCTGGTCAGTGCCCGGGAATATCTGCAGGCGATGGCACCACCTTCACCGGAGCTCCAGTACCTCGGCCCGGTGCCCGCGTTGCTGGAGCGCAAGTCCGGCCGTTTCCGCTTCTATCTCCAGGTCACCGCGGAAAAGCGCGGTCTGCTGCAGAAGCTATTGGCGCAATTCAGCCATTGGGCGGAAGGTAATCGGAACCGCAGGCTGCGCTGGGCAGTGGATATGGATGCGCAGGAGTTATCTTAAAATCCGCCCACAGCACCGCGTGCAGGCGGTACAATTTCCCACCTGTAGGAATAACGATTTACAAGACCGAGAGAACGCCCATGGCCCGCCGCAATACCCGCCGCCAACAATCCACCGGTAAACCCGCCTGGGTATGGTTTGTGCTAGGCAACTTCGTGGGTGGCTTCGCGGTCTTCGTGTTTCTGCTGAACGACCTCAAGACCGGTCAGTCCCAAGTCGCCAAGCGCGCGGAGAAACCTGCCGCGGAAAAGCCGGCACCCGGCGAATCCAAACCGCGTTTCGATTTCTATAAGCTGCTGGAAGAGAACGAAGTTAAAGTGCCGCAACCCAAGAACCAGCAGGTGCGGGTGCGTGACGGCGACAGCGACGACGCCCCGGTACGCAGCGAGCCCAGGTCCGATCTCGTGTATATCCTGCAGGCTGCCAGCTTTCGCGACAAAGAAGAAGCCGAACGCCTGCGCGCTCAGCTGATGCTGGCCAACCTTGACGTCAAGGTCGAATCCGCCACGGACAACAGAGGTACCTGGCATCGGGTTCTCGTCGGCCCCTATACCAATCGTTCCAAAATGGCCGCCGCGCGAGGCGTACTCGCCGAACACCGGCTGATGCCACTGGTCCTCAAACGCCCCGCCCAGGGTTAGTGTCCAATAGCGAACGTTGAAATCCGCCCTCATCGACCACACTTAGTGCACTCGAATTGAAAAACACCGAGGCACACGTGGAACAATATCGCGGCACTACCATTCTCTCCTGTCGCCGAAACGGCAAAGTCGTCATCGGCGGTGACGGGCAAGTCTCCATGGGCAACACCATCATGAAAGGCAACGCCCGCAAGGTCCGCCGCCTGTACAACGACAAAGTCATCGCCGGATTCGCCGGCGGTACCGCCGACGCCTTCACCCTGTTCGAGCGCTTCGAGGCCAAACTCCAGGCCCACAACGGCCAGCTCACCCGCGCTGCCGTCGAACTCGCCAAAGACTGGCGCACCGACCGCGCCCTGCGCCGGCTAGAGGCGCTCCTCGCCGTCGCCGACGAAACCGCCAGCCTGATCGTCACCGGTAACGGCGACGTGATCCAGCCGGAAGATGATCTGATCGCCATCGGCTCCGGTGGACCCTTCGCCCAGTCCGCGGCGCGCGCGCTGCTCGATAATACCGAACTGGATGCGAGAACCATTGTGGAGCAGGGGTTGAAGATTGCCGGTGATATCTGTGTGTACACCAACCACAACAACACCATTGAAGAGTTGAGTTACTGATCGCAAACCAGCAACGAACTAATTCACCACGAACTGAAGGCGGGGTACCGGGTACTGTTTTTTGAAAGCGTCAGCGACAGGAGGTCGCTGCCGCAGCGCCCAGGGATGGGTTCACAGCGGTTTCAAAAAACAGTACCCGGTGCCCCGCCGCCACCGCGCCAGCGATAGAACTTTCGAGGCTGGAACGAAGCGAAAAGAATCCGAGTAAAGACCATGTCCATGACCCCTAGAGAAATCGTCCACGAACTCGACCGCCATATTGTCGGCCAGAACGACGCCAAGCGCGCCGTTGCCATCGCCCTGCGCAATCGCTGGCGCCGCATGCAGGTCAACGAAGAGCTGCGCGCGGAAATCACCCCGAAAAATATCCTGATGATCGGTCCTACCGGCGTCGGTAAAACCGAAATCGCCCGCCGCCTCGCCAAGCTTGCCGGCGCGCCGTTTATCAAAGTCGAAGCCACCAAATTCACCGAAGTCGGTTACGTCGGCCGCGATGTGGAATCCATCGTCCGCGACCTCGTCGAAATGGCCATCAAGCTCGAACGCGAGCGCGCCACCGAAGGCGTCAAACAGCGCGCCATGGACGCCGCCGAAGACCGTGTCCTCGACGCCCTGCTGCCGCCGGCACGCAACACCGACCCCAGTGAGAAAGATTCCAGTACCCGCCAGGTCTTCCGCAAAAAACTGCGCGAAGGCGAGCTGAACGACAAAGAAATCGAAATCGAAGTCTCCGCCGGTCCAATGGGTGTGGAAATCATGGCGCCCCCCGGCATGGAGGAAATGACCAATCAGCTGCAGGGCATGTTCTCCAATATGTCCAAGGGCAAAACACAAAAGCGTAAACTCACCGTCAAGCAGGCGCTCAAACAGCTGACCGACGATGAAGCCGCCAAGCTGATCAACGACGAAGAAATCAAAACCAAAGCGATCCAGTCTGCCGAGCAGAACGGTATCGTATTTATCGATGAAATAGACAAAGTGGCCAAACGCCAGGAAAGCGGCGGTGCCGACGTATCCCGTGAAGGCGTACAGCGCGATCTGCTGCCACTGATTGAAGGCTGCACCGTCACCACCAAATACGGCATGCTCAAAACAGACCACATCCTGTTTATCGCCTCAGGGGCCTTCCATTTGTCCAAACCCTCCGACCTGATACCAGAGCTGCAGGGTCGTTTACCAATTCGTGTGGAGCTGAGCTCACTCACCTCCAAAGACTTCCAGCGTATCCTGACCGAACCCAGCGGATCGCTTACCGAGCAGCAGAAAGCACTGTTGGGCACCGAAGGTGTCAATCTGGAATTTGCCGACGACGGCATCCAGCGTATCGCCGAAGTGGCGTTTGAGGTGAATGAGTCCACCGAGAATATCGGCGCCCGCCGTCTGCACACCGTACTGGAACGGCTGCTGGAAGAAGTTTCCTTTGCCGGTGGTGATGGCGATACCGCGATCACCATTGATGCAGCCTATGTGGACAAGCAATTGGGCGAGCTCAGCAAAGACGAAGACCTCTCGCGCTTTATTCTCTGATGCATTCCACTCAGTAGGAGCCTGCAGGGCAGGCTCCTATCAAACGCGATTCCCCGGAATACCCCAATGCCCCCACCCCAGAAAATTCGGCTACAGAAAGCCGACAAAAAACTCACCCTCCATTACCCGGACGCAGAATACGATCTTCCTGCCGAGTACCTCCGCGTTTACTCTCCCAGTGCTGAAGTGCGCGGTCACGGTGCCGACGAAGGCAAACTGGTGACCGGAAAACTGCATGTGGGCATTGAGCGAGTAGCTGCCGCCGGTCGTTATGCCCTGCAGATCTTTTTCGATGACGGTCACGATAGCGGTATCTACACCTGGGACTATCTGCAGGAGCTGTGTGAAACCCGGCAGGAAAAGTGGCAGGCTTATCTTGAGCGCCTGGCAAACGCCGGTCAGGGCCGTGACCCTGACGAAAGCCCAGTCAAACTGATTGGCTGAATCCGAAGCAAATCTGACGCATATTTCCGGTATCCTCCCACCCCAATCACCCGGCCACGCCGGAGAGGTATCACTCATTAAATTGCTACTGGGGGGATCACTCGTGCAATTGAACCGCTTCACACTGGCTTTCGCACTGGCCTTTGGCGTCACACTGGCCGCTTGCCACAGCGGCAAATCTGAAACAGTCGCCGCGGAAAGCTCTTCAGCCAAACCCGCCTCACCCAGGCTACCTGATAACCAGCGCAACAGTAGCTGGTTCGACGGTGCTCGCGACGCGATCGCCAAAGCGAGCGCAGTTACTATCAACAACCAGCCCGGTGCGGCAAAAAATGTCATTCTGTTCGTGGGTGATGGGATGGGTATTTCCACGGTGACCGCCGCACGGATTCTGGCGGGGCAGCTGCAAGGGAAGCCTGGTGAGGAGTACCAGCTCAGCTTTGAGAAAATGCCCTTTGCGGGCCTGATCAAGACTTACAATACCAATCAGCAGACCCCGGACTCCGCTGGTACTGCTACCGCCATGCTCTCGGGGGTGAAAACCAAAGCGGGTGTCCTCAATGTCGATGAAACGGTAGCGCGCGGCGACTGTGCGGGCAGTCTCGAGCGACCGCTGACCACCGCGGTGGAGCTTGCGGAAGAACTGGGTAAGCGCACCGGTATCGTGAGCACCGCGCGCATCACTCACGCCACCCCGGCCGCCGCCTATGCCAAAGTACCAGAGCGTGGCTGGGAGCATGCTGCACCCGCAGAATGCAAGGATATCGCTACCCAGATGGTGGAGTTCGCCGCGGGTGACGGTGTGGACGTCATCATGGGTGGTGGCCGTCGCAGTTTTCTGCCAAAGGACGTCACCGATATCGAGGGGAAAAACGGCAAACGCGAAGACGGCATCAACCTGATTGACGCCTGGCGGGAGCGCTACGGCGGCGAGTCAGGCAGCGCGGTGTATATCGAGGACCAGGCGGGCTTTGATGCGATTGATGTTACCGGCACCGACAAACTATTGGGCTTATTTGCCAGTTCCCATATGCGCTATGAGGCGGATCGTAAAAACGATAAAGCCGGCGAGCCTTCTCTGTCGGCGATGACCGGCAAAGCCATAGAACTACTGAACAAATCAGATAAAGGCTACTTCCTGCTGGTCGAGTCCGGCCGCATCGACCATGGGCATCACGCCGGCAGCGCGTTTAATGCGTTGACCGATGCTGTCGAAATGGCCAAAGCGGTACAGGTCGCCATGGACAGTACCAGCGCCGAAGATACCCTGATTATCGTGACCGCGGATCACAGCCACGTGATGACCATCGCCGGCTACCCCACCCGCGGCAATCCGATACTCGGCAAGGTGGTCACCAACAATAGTGAGGGTGCTCCGGAACCGGTGGTGGCGCTCGCCGCTGACGGCAAGCCCTATACCACTATTACCTACGCCAACGGTCTCGGCCATGCACACTACGGAGACAGCGCCGACGCAGATGATCGCTACGAAGACCCCGTCAGCGCCGGACGCCACGACATTTCTGCCAGCGATACCGAATCTTCCGGTTACCACCAGGAAGCACTGGTGCCCCTGGGAAGTGAAACCCACGCAGGAGAAGATGTAGGAGTATGGGCCCGCGGCCCCGGGGCGCATCTGTTATCTGGTACCAATGAGCAGAGCCTGATTTTTCATGTGATGACGCATGCGGGTGGGTTGCTGGAATAGTTGGCAGCGTTTGAAAGGTAGGAGTTGACTTCGAGTCGATGTGGTCCAGCACATTTTCCCGTGCCCCTCATATTAGCTTGATCTTCTGCCTTATTCTTTTACGTGTCTATTGGAGTATCCCGGTCGGGCAGCGAAGCCAGTTTCGGCGTGTTTCAAAAACGGTTGCAGCCGATGCCGTGATGTTTTGCTGAAACGATGGGTCATGGGTTTGAGTGGTTTTTTGTGCCTACTTTTTCGCTATTTAAGTTTTTTATCTTGATATTTTGCAAAACTATGGTTTTTTAGTTTGCCATTGGGGTTGGTTAATAATTGCTCGACAGGCCAAATCTCCAGATAAGGATGTCCGTCCCAACTATTATACTTTTGATGTTATATGTTCTCTTTTGGGTGGGCTTTTTAAGTATGAATAGCTCGACTTCAAAATGAGTAGAGCACTTTCGTTATTTATTATTCGGTCGTCAAAAAATATATATGAGGGGTTAGGGAGGTTAGTCGTCAAACTTTTGTAGCGAAATCTTTCGCTACAAAATACTGACAAGAGCCTAATTGGGGGGCTAACCAATTGAATAAATTAAAAAAAATGTTCGAGAGCGCAGGGACTCCGCTCAAGGTAAGCGTGTCCACTGCTGTGCTGGCAGCAGTACTTTCTCCTATTACTTTCGCACAAGAAGATGACGCCTCTGTTACTGAAACTAACGTAGTCGCCGAACAGCAGCCTGCTGTTCCCGTTCCTCAGGGAGTGGAAGACGATTCGGGGGTAGAAGAGGTCGTCGTTACCGGCTCTCGTCTGAAACGAGACACATTTTCAAGCATTGCACCTCTACAGATAATTAACGCCGAGGGGGCACGAGAGGCTGGTGCCATCGATACCTCCACCATTCTGCAGAGCAGTGGTGCGGCTTCTGGCCAGCAGATTGATCTGACCTTTTCTGGTTACGTTTTGGATAATGGCCCTGGTGCTTCAACCGTAGACCTGCGTGGTCTGGGTGCTGGTCGTACCCTGGTACTGTTGAACGGGCGTCGCCTTTCACCAGCAGGTGTTGAAGGTGCGCCAGTCGCTGCAGACCTGAACCTTATCCCCTCCTCGCTGGTACAGCAGTATGACCTGCTGCTGGACGGAGCATCCTCCATTTACGGCTCCGACGCCGTAGCCGGTGTAACCAACATCATCCTGAAGAAAGACTTTGACGGTTTCGATTTCGAAGTCTTTGGTACTGGCCCTACACAGGGCAATGGTGAAGAAACCACTATGAGCCTGAGTTGGGGTCAGAATTTTGACCGCGGCTTTATTGGTGTGGGTGCGGAATACTATCAGGCACAGGCAGTGACTCTGGCCGATCGCGAGTGGACTGACAGCTGTGCGCGCAACCGCGAAATCGGCACCGACGGCAAGATCTACACCCAGGATGCCTACTACAGCAATGTGCTGGGTATGGATACCTCTGATGGTTGTGCCATCGGCTCACTGGCTGGCCGAGTATCCACCCCAGTATCCGGTAGCATCTACTACACACCGGGGAATGGTCACGGCGGTTGGAGTGACTTTTCTGAGTCCAACCTTTTTGGCTTCGGAGTTGATGCGGATGGTGACGGTGTAACCGATGTGAACTTCCGCAATCACGATATCAATGGCCGTGATCTGTTTGCACATTTGTACCCAGAGCAAGAACGCACGAGCATCATGACCTTTGGTGAGTACACTTTTGAAGGCGACATGAACCTAACTCCGTTCTTTGAAGCCAGTTACGCCAAACGTGAAAACTATATCGATAGTGGCGCATTCCAGCTGTTCCCGTCTGTGCCAGGTTCCAACCCATTCAACATTTGTAACCCAGATGGAGTTCGTGGCGTCGATTGTGGCTTGGCCTACGATGCCCTGCTGGATGACCCAGAGTTTCAAGAGCAGTTTTATAATACCTATGGGGCTCTGCCAGCAGACTACGATCTTTACTACGGAGCTATTGGCCCCCAAAGTACCCAGCCGATTGTTTCGGTGCGAGGTGATCGTACTACCGCAGATGTAGAAGTAGCGCAGATGCGCTTCGTCACCGGTATGCGCGGCGACCTGCCGATGCTGAATATCGGTTCTATGTCTGACTGGAGCTTTGAACTGTCCGGATCCATTACCAAATCTGAAGGTAAATCCAGCCGCTACGGGATTCGCGGTGACCGCCTGACCCAGTCTCTGGCGACCACTGTTGAGGATCCGAATAATCCGGGTACCTACACCTGTGAACCGCTTCCGGGCGAGTCTACCTGTGTGCCGATCGATATGTTCGCGGCTTCTCTGTATGAAGGCGTCATTGGTGACTTCGCCACCCAAGCGGAACGCGATTACCTGTTCGACAGCCGCGACTTTGACACCTCTTACTACCAGACGATCTTCTCCGCATATACCACCGGTACCGTGGCAACCTTGCCTGCAGGTGACGTAATTGTTGGTTTCGGTGCTGAGCTGCGCAATGACCGTATCAAGTCTCTGCCGGACGATATCGCCCGCGATGGCCTGTTCTTCGGTTACTTCTCTGATGGTGGCGCGACCGGTAGTAAGGACACCAAAGAGGCATTTGCTGAGATTGAAATCCCACTGCTCGCAGGTAAATTCATGGCAGAAGAGTTGACCACTAACGTGTCTGCTCGGTATACCAAGGATGAGTTCTACGGTGGCGCTTGGACCAATGCCGCGAAGATTGCCTATCGTCCGGTAGAGTCACTGCTGCTGCGATCAACTTACGGTACCTCCTACCGTGCGCCCAACTTGCGTGAAAACTTCCTGATGAATC
This sequence comes from Microbulbifer sp. ARAS458-1, assembly GCF_045348205.1. Lineage (NCBI taxonomy): Bacteria > Pseudomonadati > Pseudomonadota > Gammaproteobacteria > Cellvibrionales > Microbulbiferaceae > Microbulbifer > Microbulbifer sp. ARAS458-1. The sequence goes on from NZ_CP155838.1 coordinate 825,472, forward strand.
AGACCGGTTTCAATAATATTTTTGACCCGTGCATGATTCCGGATGCAGCCCTGGATCCGATCAGTGGTGGATATAACGCGGACTTGGATACCCGTAGCCCCGAAGTTCTGTCCAACTGTCTCGCCAATGGTGTAGATCCCACCACTCTCGAGAACGATGGTTTTAACACCTACAGTGTTGAAGTGGCTCGCGGCGGTAACCTGGACTTGGAGGAAGAGACCTCTGAATCTTTCACTTTTGGTTTCTCTTTCGAGCAGCCGTTCTTTGAGAGTTTTGGTCTGACTCTGGGTATGACCTACTACGAAATCGATATCGAGAATTCGATCATCGAGCCGTCCGCCCAATTTCTTGTAAATGACTGTTTCAATAACCCGAATGGCAACAGCGCATTTTGTTCCATGTTCTCTCGTGATGATGAAGGCTTCCTGGATGTTATCGATGCGGCCTTTGTTAACCGCGATAACGAAGTGGCTCGTGGTTTCGACTACAACATTCGTTACGAGCAGCCGGTTACCGTATTCGGTGCGCCGGTAGACCTGTCTGCAAACCTGACCTTCAACCGCGTGATGGAACGCACCCTGACCTATGTAGCCGACGACGGTACCCCAGATGTCGAGCGGTATCAGGGCACCTTCGGCTTCCCCGAGTGGAACGGTCGTGGTGAATTCCGCGCGGAATACGATAACTACCGCTTTACCTGGACTACCCAGTACCTGGGTGCTGTGGAGCAGGCGGACGAGTACATCGACGAGTTCAGTGATATCTATGACACCAATGGGACGGGCGAATTCTCCGATACCTGTGTCGGTGCTGCGAACGGTGGCGTTGATTGTCGCGACGTTGGTTTTGCTGACGACTATATGATCCACCACGCGTCCCTGTACTATTACGCAGATACTTGGACTGCTGGTCTTGGTGTGCGGAACGTCTTCAACGAAGCGCCTCCGCAGGTAGATGGCAACGAAGTAACCGCTATCAACAACACCCCGATCGGTTACGGCTACGATCTGCAAGGCCGCACGGTCTTCATGAACCTTCAGAAGAACTTCTGATCGCTCACAGGTCGGAAAAAGCCCGCAGTTACTGCGGGCTTTTTTTTCCAGGGAAATTAGGTAATAGCAGAAAAAATAGCGGAATCTGAAATGAAAATAATCAAAGGTCTGGCCGTGGTGCTGACGATGATCGTCGCAACACAGGTGATCGCCAAAGAAGCTAAGCCCTATCCTCTGGATTTTTGGGCACTTCGCGATGTGATCAGTAATGTCTCTATCTCTCCAGATGGCAAGCATCTGGCTTTGTTGAAAATCCCTACTAAAGATGGCGACCCAATAATCGAAGTCTACCCCGCCGGGGATCTCGAAGCAGAGCCCTACCGCATAAATTCCGACCCGATGGAAATCCAGCAGTTTTTCTGGTTGAGTAATGATGTGATCGGCATGCAATTACGCCAGAAAGTGCGCGACAAAATCGAGGGTTTCAACGAAGGTGTTTACGAATATCTACTTGCGTCAGTGGATATCAAACGCAAGAAACTGAAAAAGTATGATCAGGCCGGTGCCGAACTGGATCACCCCCTGCCCAACAATGATCGTCGGATTATTTTCTCATATCTACCTGGTGGTGAGAAAAGCCGAATTGCTGCTGCATTCCGTCCGCGTACTTATTACGAACTGGATCTAAAAAGCGGTGCCAAGAAGCTGCTGCTGCGCGGCAAACTGGCGATGGGGCAGGTCGAGTTCGACGAAACCGGTAACCCATGGCTGGCACGTGGATTCGATGTCGCCAAAGGTGAGTATGTCTGGTACGAACGCATCACCGATAAAAAGCGATGGACCGAATTCCACCGCATGAGCGAAGACAGTTTTGAAACATTTTCCGTAAAGGGCTTCGACACCCAAAATCCGAACATTTTCTTTGTTACTGCCAATAATGGTAATGACAAGGTCGGTCTATGGGAGTTTGACGTCAAAGCCAAAAAATTTGGCGAGTTAGTCTATCTCCGAACCGATGTAGATGTGAGCGGAGTGCGAAAGCATAGCAACAGCTGGAGATATCGCGATCAGATCGTAGGCGTTGTATACGCGGAAAAAAATGTCGAAGTAGAATATTTTGACGAAGTTGAAATGGCGACGCAGCGTCAGTTAGAGCAAGTGATTCCAAATGCGCACTATCTGCGAATCAATAGCCGCTCCCGCGACGGTGCAACCATGACCATCTACAATGTCGGTCCGCGGGATCCCGGCAGCTATTACCTGTTGCACAAGGGCAAGCTGACAAAAGTCGGTAGCCGCCAGCCCCTGCTGGAACCGGAAAAGCTCGCCGATGTACGCTACATCAAATATAAATCCCGCGACGGCCGCACTATTCCGGCCTATCTGACGGTACCCAATGGTGAGCCGCCCTTCCCGGCGATTGTCCTGCCGCACGGTGGTCCGTTTGTTTCAGAGCTGGTGATCTACGATGAGTGGGCACAGTTCCTGGCGAACAATGGTTACTTGGTACTGCAGCCGCAGTATCGTGGCTCCAAAGGCCTGGGCATTGAGCACTACACGTCCGCCTTTAAAGAAGGCGGTCAAGGTGGCTATAAGATGCAGGACGACAAGGACGACGGGATGCTCTACCTGGTGGAGCAGGGTTTGGCAGAAAAGGATCGGCTAGCCATGTTCGGCTGGTCATACGGTGGCTACGCCGCCCTTGTGGCTGCCGCCCGTGAAGACCAGATTTACCAATGCGTGATCGCTGGTGCAGCTGTGTCAGATAACCAGATGCAAGTGAATTACTATCGTGATCGTCTGCGTGGTGCCGGTAAAATCGAGCAGCTCGGTATGTGGGATGACAGTATCTCGCCGATTGAGCAGGCAGCCAAAGTCAATGTGCCTATCCTATTGATTCACGGAAGTGTAGATCAGCGTGTCCCTCCAGAGCACGCTGAGCGATACAGAAAGGCACTTGATGAAAACGGCAAGGTCTACAAATACGTAGAGCTGGATGGCGCTGATCACTTCAGCAACACCCTGTTTTATGATCACCAGAAGACTCTTTATGAGTCCATGATCTCGTATCTTGCTTCTGATTGTGGGCCTGACGGCCTCTAATTGAAGAGCCGCTCCTCGGTCTATCTCGGCAGCGTCACTCAAATCACTCGGACTTGAGTGGCGCTTGCTGCTTTCTCTCCCTCTGCATCTTCAATCCTCAAGCTCAGGCAACCCTTTGGCGTCACTCGTACCGTTTGCCGGTTCCCATGTACAATACGGTCCTGAATTAGGTACAGCAGGCTCACAATGACGGAACGCAAAACAACCCATTTCGGCTACCAGCAGGTGCCGGTGGAAGAGAAAGCCGGACGGGTGGCGGATGTTTTTCACTCGGTGGCGGCGCGCTACGATGTGATGAACGACCTGATGTCTGGGGGCATTCATCGCCTGTGGAAGCGTTTTACCATCGAGCTGTCCGCGGCGCGGCCCGGGCAGACGATTCTGGATATTGCCGGTGGTACCGGGGACCTGACGGCGCGCTTTTCCCGCATCGTGGGGCCGGCGGGCAAGGTGGTGTTGGCGGATATCAATGCGTCGATGCTGAAGGTGGGCCGTGATCGCCTGCTGGACCGGGGCATTGCGGGCAATGTGGAGACGGTGCAGGCGGATGCCCAGTACCTGCCTTTCCCGGACAATACCTTTGACTGCATTACCATTGCCTTCGGCCTGCGCAATGTGACGGATAAGGATCTGGCGCTGCGTTCGATGTTGCGGGTGCTGAAGCCCGGTGGCCGGCTGCTGGTGCTGGAGTTTTCCAAGCCGGAGTCGAAACTGCTGGAGAAGGTGTACGATCAGTATTCTTTCCGCCTGTTGCCGTTTATGGGCAAGCTGGTGGCGGACGATGCGGACAGTTACCGCTATCTCGCCGAGAGCATCCGTATGCACCCGGATCAGGAAACCCTGAAAGGCATGATGAGCGAGGCCGGTTTCGTGGACTGTGAGTTTCACAATATGACCGGTGGCATTGTGGCCCTGCACAAAGGCATCAAGCCCTAGTTCTTAAGTTGATCTCGTGGCGGTGTGGCTGCCGGTGGACATTCGCGGGACACGCCGTGAACCCATCCATGGGGGCTCGGCTGCGGCCATCCAGGCCGCAGACGGTCCCGCGAATGTCCACCGGCAGCCACATCTTCGCATCAGCGTAATTCGCACGGACAAGTCTTTAGAATAATGACCGACCCCACCTTCCGCGCCGGCTTCGACGCCACTCTGGAAACCGCCATCAATACCGCCCTGCGCTACGACCCGGGCAGCCGCGCGCGCCTTGCCAGGCTGGCGGGCAAGGTGCTGGCGGTAAATCTCACCGCGCCGACCCTGTCACTGTTTCTGGTCATCGACGACGAGGATGGTGAAGAGGGGGGCTATATCGAGGTCCACAGCCGCTGGAGTGGTGAGGTAACTACTGAGCTTTCCGGTTCCGCGCTGGCGTTTATCCAACTGTTGACAAACCGCGATGCCACCCCGGCCAAACTGGGGGTGACGGTGCGTGGTTCCAGTGCCCTGTTGGCGGAACTGCAGTCGATCCTGCGAGATCTGGATATCGACTGGGAGGAGCCGTTGGCGAAGCTGATCGGCGATTCACCGGCACACCAGCTGGGTACAGGCGTGAGGCTGGCGGCGAGCTGGTTGAAGGATGCACTGGGTGCCGCGCCGCGGGCGACGGCGGAGGCGGTGAGTGAAGAGTGGCGCATGACACCGCCGCAGGCGCAGTTCGAGGCGTTCGCGGAAGATGTGGCCGCGTTTGCCCAGGGTGTAGATCGGCTGGAGGCGCGCCTGGCCCTGCTTAAGAGCAAGCTGGACGCGCGGGGGAAAAACTGACGTGCCAATTGCAAGAAGCCTGACCATTGCGCGCGTGTTTCTGCGCTACCGCCTGAATGAACTGGTTCCTGCGGAACACCAGCCGCTGTGGCTGCGCACTTTGTGGGCCCCGGCAAAGCTGTTGCCGGCGGGCGCAGTAAAAGATATGGGGCGCGGCGAGCGCCTGCGCCGGGCTCTGGAAGATCTCGGACCTATTTTTGTGAAGTTCGGCCAGCTGCTGTCGACGCGCCCGGATCTGCTGCCGCCGGATATGGTGCAGGAGCTGAACGAGCTGCAGGACAATGTGCCGCCCTACCCGGCGGATCAGTGTATCGCGCGTATTGAAGCAGCACTGGGTGCTCCGGTGGATGAGCTGTTTGCGGAGTTCGAGCGGGAGCCGCTGGCGTCCGCTTCCGTGGCCCAGGTGCACGGTGCGCGCCTGAAGGGTGACAACGGCGAGCCCGGTGCATCCGTGGTGGTGAAGGTGCTGCGCCCGGGGATCGATAAGATCATCCAGCAGGACCTGGAGCTGCTGGGTTTTATTGCCCGTTGGATTCAGCGTTATCTTCCCGATGGCCGCCGTATGCGCCCGGTGGAGGTGGTGGAAGACTATCGCCACACCATCGAGGGTGAGCTGGATCTAGTGCGCGAGGCATCCAACGGCTCGGAATTGAAGCGCAACTTCGCAAATTCCCCACTCCTTTATATCCCCGAGGTCTTCTGGGATTACACCCGCGAGAATGTACTGGTGCTGGAGCGTATTGACGGTATCCCGGTCACCGACCTGGCGCAGTTGCGTGCGCAGAATACCGATATGGCGCTGTTGGCCGAGCGCGGGGTGGAGATCTTCTTCAAGCAGGTGTTTGAACACAACTTCTTCCACGCCGACATGCACCCGGGGAATATCTTTGTATCCCGCGAACACCCCGAGCGCCCCAAGTACATCGCGATTGATACCGCCATTGTCGGCAGCCTGACCCGTGAGGATCAGTATTATCTGGCGCGCAACTTGCTGGCGATGTTCCGGCGGGATTATCGCATGGTGGCGGAGCTGCACGTGCAGAGTGGCTGGGTGCGCAAGGACACGCCGATCAATGCCTTTGAGTCGTCCATTCGCGCGGTGTGCGAGCCGATTTTCGAGAAGCCCCTGGGGGAAATTTCCTTCGCGCGGGTGCTCATCAGCCTCTTCCAGACCGCCCGGCGATTCGATATGGAAGTGCAGCCTCAGCTGGTACTTTTACAGAAAACTTTACTCAATATAGAAGGATTAGGGCGACAGCTGTATCCTCAGCTGGATCTGTGGAAGACTGCCCATCCGTTTCTCGAGCGCTGGATGCGTGAGCGGGTTCACCCGAAAACGATCGTCGGCGAAATTCGGCGATACGGGCCAGAATGGCTGGAAAAATTTCCCCAGTTGCCACAAATGGCATTTGCCGCACTGGAGCAGGGGCAGGAGCTGGGGCCGCGGTTGCAGCAGCTCAGTGAACAATTGGCCGGCAGCCGGCAACGGGGCCGCACACGCTATGCGCGTATGATCGTCGGTGGTTTACTGGCGGCGGGGGCCGCACTGGTGGCCTCCCCAGGGTTGTTGGCACAAATACCCGCGGTCAGTTGGGTGATGGGCGCGGCCGCGTTGGCCCTACTGCTCTGGCCATAAGGTAACGGGGTCCTGAACCGGACCTGTGAGCCTACACTATCGAATGCACTAAGGACGCAAACAGTGAGCGATACCGATTTCACCCAGGCTGTCAGCTGGAACAGCGACGGCCTGGTTCCCGCCATCGCCCAGGACTTCAAGACAGGCCGGGTATTGATGATGGCGTGGATGAACGCCGAGTCCCTGCGCCTGACCGTCGAAGAGGGGCGTGCGGTCTACTGGTCGCGCTCCCGCGGCAAGCTCTGGCGCAAAGGAGAGTCCTCCGGGCATGTGCAGCAGGTGCGGGAAATCCGGCTCGACTGCGATGGTGACACCATCGTGCTGATGGTGGAACAGCTGGGCGGCATTGCCTGTCATACCGGGCGCACCAGCTGTTTTTATCAGGTGTTGGAAGATGGCCAGTGGCAGGTCCGCCAGCCGGTAATTACCGACCCCAAAGAGATCTATTCAGGGGAGAAATAGACCGCGTCATGAGTAATATGCTGACACAACTGGACCGGGTATTGCGGATGCGTATGCAACAGGGGGATGCGGAGTCGTCTTACGTTGCCAGCCTGCACCGCAAAGGCCTGAACAAGATTCTGGAAAAAGTGGGTGAGGAAGCGACCGAGTTGGTGCTCGCCGCCAAGGATGCCGAAGGCAAGCCTGCGGAGAGCGACGAGCACCAGGCAATGATCTCGGAAACCGCAGATCTTTGGTTTCACTCACTGGTGATGCTGAATCACCTGGGTGCGGATTCCCGCGCAGTATTGGATGAACTGGGGCGCCGATTCGGGCTCTCCGGGCTGGATGAAAAAGCGTCGCGAAGTCAGGACTGAGCTCGGGGCGGCGGCAGCGGCGGGCGCGATGCAGGTGTCAGGCCGCGCATTAACGTATTTAATCAGGAGCAATTCTCATGGGTATTAGCTGGCAACAATTACTGATCCTGCTGGTCATCGTCCTGCTGATCTTCGGCACTAAACGTCTGCGCAATCTGGGCGGCGACCTTGGGGGGGCCATCAAGGGCTTCAAGAAAGCCATGAAAGAAGAAGATAAAAAGGACGAGGATCAGGAAGACAAAGAACCAGAGCTGCTGGAAAAAGACGAAACCAGCAAGCCACAGCAGAAAACGTCCAGCGAAGAAAAGCAGTCCCAGGACAAATAAACCCCGGCAAGCCCAACGGATTTAACCGGTGGTTAACTGAGCGAGTTGCCCGTGTTTGATATCGGATTTTTTGAACTGCTGTTGATCGGTGTCGTTGGCCTTGTGGTCATCGGCCCCGAGCGCCTGCCTGACGCTGTGCGTACCACGGTGCGCTGGTGGACGCAGATTAAGCAGACCCTCGGTAGTGCCAAGGAAGAGCTTGAGCGGGAAGTGGGCGCCGATGATATTCGTCGTGAGCTGCACAACGAGCGCGTACTCAAGGAGCTACGTGAAAGCCAGCAGGCCATGGAGCGCACCTTCAGCGAGGCTGAACGCAGATTCGAGCAGGACCTGAAAGCGGTCGAAGCGCAGGCACAGGCATTGAAAGATAGCGGCGACTCCACCGACCCGGCACCTTCAGAGCCAGACCCCGAGGCGGATCAGCGCCGTCGCGCTGCGGACTACCTGCCGGAAGAGGATCGCAACGCACCCGCCGATGAAAAGCCTGAAGAAGACTACCTGCCGGAAGAAGAGGAAGATGACGAGGATCTGGAGGACCCGGAATATCCGGAGCACCTGCACGATCACGGTGACCCTGAGCACAACCCCCATCATCCGGACCATTTCAAGCATGAAGAGGATGAGGCCTGGGCCGAGGTCGACCGTCTGGACCCGGAAACTCCTCAGCAAGAACGCCCGGAAACTGATGACGCCGAACCTGTCAGGTCATCCGAAAGTGACCGTTCCACCGATCCGGAAGACAAACGTCAATGAGTGAAAAAGACCAGCCGTTTATCGAGCACCTGATCGAGATGCGGGATCGCCTGCTGAAAACCCTGCTGGTAGTGGTGGCGATTTTTGCCTGTATGGTGCCCTTCGCCAACGACATCTACAACTTTGTTGCAGAACCACTGCAGGCGCGGTTGACCGAAGGTGCCGGCATGATTGCCACCGAGGTTACCTCCCCCTTTCTGACACCATTCAAAACCTCATTTGTACTGGCATTTTTTGTCGCCATTCCATTTGTGTTGTACCAGTTCTGGGCATTCATTGCCCCAGGTCTGTACAAGCATGAGAAGCGCCTTATCGCACCGCTGATGATTTCCAGTATTTTCCTGTTTTATGCGGGAATGGCGTTTGCGTACTTTGTGGTGTTCCCGCTCATCTTCGAATTTTTTATCAGTTCGGCGCATGCAGATATCAAGGTTCTGCCGGATATTCGCAGCTATCTGGATCTCGCGCTGAAACTGTTTTTTGCCTTCGGTTTTGCCTTCGAAATCCCCATTGCCACCCTGCTGCTTATCTGGAGCGGTGCGGTAACCGCGAAAGACCTGGCCAAGAAGCGCCCTTACGTGATCGTTGCCTGTTTCGCCATGGGAATGCTGCTCACCCCGCCGGATGTCATTTCCCAGACTCTGTTGGCCGTACCCATGTGGATTCTGTTCGAGGTGGGTATTTTCTTCGGGCGATGGGTGAAACGGGGCAAAGCGGAAGAGATGGAAGCCCAGTAGCAATCCGAACCCCCCCGCACCGACGTAAGCAATAGGGCATGGTTGTCCAGTTTATTGGCAGGCGCGAGGGACATTACTCCGTGATCAGGCAGTGCGGTTCGACCCAACATACGAGGTTTTCTTTTTCCCTTCTGGCTCTGGTTGTACTGGCACTACTTGTCAGCGCCCATAGCGCCTACGCCAACAGTCACGACCGGCCCGAAAAGCCCTGTGTCGTATTGATTCACGGAATCACCAAGGACTCGCGCTCCATGGAGGCGATCGCCGCGGCTCTGCGTGAGGCCGGCTTTCACGCGGTCAACCTCGACTACCCCTCCAGAGAATTCCCGATCGAAACCCTTGCTGATATGACCATTCCACTCGGCATCAATGCCTGTAAGGAAGCGGGTGCCGCACCACTTCATTTTGTCACCCACTCAATGGGCGGGCTGTTGTTGCGGCAATATTACGAGCATCGTGATGCCAACGAAATCGCTCGGGCGGTCATGCTTGGCCCGCCAAATCAGGGAAGCCGTCTGGGAAACTTTCTTTCCTGTATTCCGGTCATCAAGGATGTAAATGGACCTGCGGGAAAACAGATGGGTATCGATGAACGGAGTCTGCCCAGTCGATTGGGCCCGGTAAAGTTTCCACTGGGCGTCATTGCCGGCACCCGTTCATTCAATCCATTCTTTTCAGCGATTATCAGTGGTGATGACGATGGGATCGTGGGACTGCCGAGCACCTATGTAGAGGGTACCTGTGCGCGCGTGACGTATCCGTTGACGCACAATGGGTTAACCGGTAGTGCGCAGGCCATTGTTCAAGTGGTTACGTTTTTGAAGTCTGGGAAATTTAGTGGCCCAGAAGTGCAGAATTACGCGTGTGATTAAAATATCGATTAGAGGGTGGACTGTGTACGACAACAAAAAAGCGCCCTGCAGGGCGCTTCAAAATACAATCTCGTGTCTTAGGGGGTGGGAGTGAAACGATCGATGTAACTAGAAATAAACACCTCTTCTCCCTCACCCGTGCCGTATTGCTTGGAGTAATCTATCTCCTGGTAGATACGCACAAAATAGTCACCACCCACCTGCGCCAGCGGCTCAATTTCGCGGTATCGATATTCTACGCAATCCGGGTCATCCTCAGCACAATTGGACGGATAGGGATCGGAATTGTCGCTGCGGTGATGGAAGTAGCGCATGTCAAGATATCCCGTATCTTCCGTCCACTGATAACCTGAAATAGCGCTTCGGTAAGTACCATTGGAGCGATACAGCTGCGAGCCGGTGCCGTCTGCAAAAAACTCAAAACCAAAACCGCTTGCGCTGTACTTGGATGCTTCGTCAAGCACCGCGAACTGCTGATCTTTAATAACCAGTGACCCCGGAACCGGTAGTCTCAACCCTTGTGTGACGGGTACAAGGTAGTCGCCGCCCACAGAGGCGATAGAACCATCGGCACGCCTGACGACTCCCAAAGTCCTGAGCCCGTGCCCTTGCGTTCCTAGTGCAACATATTCCACTGTGATACCACGGTTCATGGCAAGCACAAGCCGCCCATTTTCGTCGAGCGACATGACCCCGCTATCGGTATAGTCATTTTTGAAATCAAACCGCTGGGTGATGGTACCGTTTGCGTTCGGTGATACGAGCACCGCCTGCCAATGATAAGGGCCCTGATAAATGGTCTCGTCTTTGTCGAGGTATGTACCGATAGCAAAAGTGTTTTGCGTGGCAGCGGAAAAATCGCCAAACTTGACGTTGTTTAGCTGGAGAAAGTTGGGGGCTGCGGCAAAAATGGCTTTGGTTTCGTCACAGCGGTATTGAGTCGTTTGTTGATAGGTTGAAAATACACTGGTATCCAACACCTTGCTCAATACAGTTTTGATCGGTGTGGCGGTGTAGCTGATCACTTCCGGCGTAGTACACTCTTCTCGGCCATCATAAAAATAAACAGCATCCAGCACTCCGTCCACATCAATTGAGATCGTATTGCCTGCAACATGCATTTGAACCCGATTGTCCTGCTGGCTCTTTGTCGAGTTGGTCGCGTAATATCCGAATTCCGACTCCGCGGCCGGCAACTGAACACTGATTCCCGTCGCACGAGTAGCGCTAAGGTCGCCAAGATCGATAAACAGGAGCTCCTGCTCCGGTGCTGTTTCAAGCGCCTTGATTTGCTTAGAGTTACTGAGAATCTGGTTACGATAGGTCGTGTATTTTTCGGGGTTGCTCGCTTCCAACTGCTCAGCGAGGGTCACGGCTTTTGGATGATCTATCAAAAAATCGTAAGTGTTGAGCTGAGTGAATTCACTCCATTGGTCCCCTGCTAATAGGGATTTGAGGGCAATGGCACTTTCCATCACCAATTTTTGCGGCAAAGTTTGTGCGGAGTTTGTCAGGACATCGAGTGAATGAATTTCGCCTCCCGCCACCATTTCCATATAAGCGCTGGCGCTGGTCCCTGCGGCAGAGAGGTACAGAGTTGGCAGAGTATCCTCAGTGACGATGCCATCATTTGCCTGGGACTTTAGGAAGCCTAAAGTACCTAAATATGACTTCAGTCTTATCCCTTTATTGATGTCGGTATTTTGGTGTTCTGACTGGACGGCGACTAACGCACTGTCATCTTCCACAGGGAGCTCCAGCTGGAACCGGCGGCCATCGAGATTTGCCTGGTATTCCCTGGTGCCCACGGTAACTGTGACGGTACCAATACCGCTAACTGACTCTCCGATAGTCCCGGAGAGGGTCAACAGCGAGTCAATGTTGATAATAACCGTAGCCTGCGATTCATCGGCGCCATCGCTTATGGTGTAGGAAAACCTGTCCGTACCGTGGACGCCATTTTTGAGGGTGTAGCGAATCTTATCGCCTTCAATAGCGGGGTCTGTTCCAAATTCCGATGACTCGACCGCAGTCAGGCTCAACGCGTCACCGTCGGCGTCGGAGTCATTGGCCAGCACATCAATCACGATTGACGTTTCCCGGGCGGAGACGGAGACACTGTCATTGTTTGCTATCGGAGCGGTATTGGTTGGTGATGCTGGACCGGATGGTGCATCGCTCCCGCCACCGCCACCGCCGCCGCCACAGGCTGCAATGGCAAGACAAAAAGGCAGATAAAAAAGTGGTTTGAGTGTGCTAACAAGCATGCCCGAATCAGGCCTGTACATCGGATTTCCCCCTAAAGATGTGGATTGTTCAATTATTAGTCGGTTAGCCACATCCTTGGCGCAAAAATCAACACCGAAAAATACCCCAAAGAATTGCCGAAATACAGATTTTCCTGTGGTTGCAGCCGGACCGCTGGTCAAAAAATGCTGCCGGCGAATGGCCGGCCTCGCTCACCGTGTTGCAGGTAATCAGGGTTAGTCGGGGAGAGCGACTATGCTGGAAAGCAGTAAGATCGCCACAGACAACAGAGCCAGTTGTCTCCTATGCTCAGAGTTTGCGAGTAGCAGAAGCAGGGGAAGAGGTGGGAAAATCAGCGCAGCGATACCCATTACTGTAGAAATACCAAAAGAAAGCCGTATCAGATAAATCCACAGCACGGCACTGAGTACCAGTAAAAACACCAGCGAAACAGCGGCAACGGGCGGCATGGACGACTCCCTGATTCAACGTTTTCTCTCCAGAGTTAAATTAGCCGCTCAACCGCGGCTCTTCATCTTTGCCTGTGAAAAGGGGCGCCCACTGCTGCGCCTTTTGGTACTGGTGGGCGCAATTTTGGCCGGCGGCTGTGAGACCGTGTATTTCTATTCTCAGGCTGCCACTGGCCAGCTGAAGATTTTGGCGGGTCGCGAGTCAATTGACTGCCTGGTGCAGGAGGAGCAGACGGACCCAAAGCTGCGGCGGCAGTTGGAGTGGGTGCAGTCGATCCGCGCTTATGCAGCCGGCGAGCTGCACCTGCCTGTGGGTACGGCCTACAGCGACTTTACCCAGCTGGAAGACGAATACGTACTGTATAACGTCGTGGCTGCGCCGGAGTTCTCCCTGTCTCCCAAACGCTGGTGCTACCCCATTGCCGGCTGCGCCAGTTACCGCGGCTACTTCGACAAACGCGATGCCCAGACCCAGGCGGGACAGCTGAGGGCCCAGGGCTACGACGTGTATCTGGGGCCGGTGCCGGCCTACAGTACCCTCGGCTGGTTTGACGATCCGGTGCTCTCGAGTTTTGTTGACTGGAAGCCGGATCGATTGGCCAGTTTGCTATTCCATGAATTGGCGCACCGCCGGGTTTATATTGCTGGAGATACTCAGTTTAACGAGAGTTTTGCCACGGCTGTGTCGCGTATCGCCCTGCCGGCGTGGCGCAAGCGCAATGGTATTCCCGCTCCCAGGGTGGCGAACGTGGAGCAGGCTCGGCGGGTGAACGGTTTGATGGTAAGTGCGCGCAGGCAACTGCAGGATATTTACCGTTCGGATTTGACCGATGACGAGAAGCGCGAGCGCAAGGCCAATACCCTGCAGCGGCTGCGCCACTGCTATCGCAAAGAGTCTGAAGGCTGGACCCAGGACGAAAAATTCGCCCAGATGATCGAGAAAACGAACAATGCCACCCTCGCTCTGGTTAGCGAATATCAGTCACAGGTGCCGGCTTTCGTGCAGTTGTACAAAGATAGCGGCGGCGACTGGGAAGCATTTTATCGAGCGGTAGAGCAACTGGGCGCCGAGTCCAAAGAGCAGCGTAAGACGCAGCTCGCGGCGCTCAGCAAGCGCGCTCGGGCGTCAATGGAGGGTCAGACCTCCAGTAAAAAGGTGACTGGCCCATCGTTGCACAGTGATACCTGCATGTCCGCAGCGAACTGACCACCGGCGACAGGGCAGCCGTCGGCAATTTTGCTCTGCGCCTCCGCGAGGAAGTATTCATACAGATCATTGGCCTGCTCTGGACTGGCTCCGCGGCTGAAACTTGGGCGCAACCCTTTGGCGGTGTCCGCCACCAGGGTGAACTGACTGACGACGAGCAGTCCGCCAGCGGCCTGTTGCACATTCAGGTTCATCTTGCCCTGGTCGTCGCTGAAAATCCGGTAATGCAAAACCTTGTGCAGCAGCTTGTCTGCGGTGGCTTCCGTATCGGTGGCCTCGACACCGAGCAGCAGCAGGATTCCGTGATCAATGGCGCCGACGGATTCACTGCCGACTTCCACTTTCGCGTGTTTTACCCGCTGAATCAGGCCTTTCATCGATAACCTCTTCTAAAATTCTGTTGCCCGCTGGATGCTTGGCGGCGAATTTTCTAGATTAGCCTACTGATCGCCAATAAAAAACCGGAAGTCTCCATGAACAAGACCGCTTTGACCCTCATCGCCGGGGCGGCTATTCCCGTGATCGCCGCGGTAACCGCCATCGCTGCAAACAGTGATAAATCCGCGCTCAAGTACCCCGAAACCGCAACCGTCGCGCAGAAAGATGATTACTTTGGCACCAGTGTCAGCGATCCCTACCGCTGGCTCGAAGACCAGGAATCCAAGCCGGTCAAAGACTGGGTGACCGCCCAGAACGACTTCTCGCTGCCCAAACTCAAGGCACTGCCTGGTTGGGACAAGATCAACAAGCGTCTTACCGAGCTGTGGCAGTACGAGCGGTACGGAGTGCCTTACAAGAAAGCCGGACAGGTTTTTTACGAGTACAACGATGGTACCTGGGACCAGAGCGTTTTTTACAGCACCCGCGATATCCACAAGGATGGCGGCGTGGTACTGGATCCCCGCGCACTCAGTGAGGATGGCACTATTGCGGCCAAACGTTATTCGGTCAGCCCTAATGGCCGCTACCTCGCCTATGGTACCTCCGACGGCGGTACTGACTGGACCGATTACCATGTGCGCGACCTGAAAACACGCCGCCTGATTCCGGATCGCCTGACCGGGATCAAATTCAGCGGCGCCAGCTGGGCCAAGGACGAATCTGGTTTTTACTACAGCCGCTACCCGTTTAACCAGGACGGCAGTGCCGACGACAGCAAGCAGGTCTCCGTCTACTTCCATAAAATCGGCGAGCCCCAGAGCAAGGATCAGCTGATTTACCAGATTACCGATCATCCCACCCGCAACCCGGGCGCAGAAGTCAGTGACGACGGAAAATACCTGATCCTCGGTATTTTCGATGGCTATGACAGCAACGGGGTTTACTACAAGGATCTGACGGATCCCAAGGCCGAAGTCGTCAAACTACTGGACGGCTGGGACGCTCTCTACACCTTCCTCGGCAACGACGGCAAAACGTTCTTTTTCGAAACCAATGCCGACGCAACCAATGGCCGCATTGTTGCCATCGATCTGGACAAGCCGGAAAAAGCCCACTGGAAAACCCTGGTGCCAGAGCAGAAAAACGCCCTGCAGGGTGCCAGCCTGATCGGTGGTCGCTTTGTGCTGCACTACCTGGAGGATGCGAAATCCAAGGTGCTGGTGACCGATCTGAATGGCAAACAGCAGTACGAACTGCAATTGCCCGGTATGGGCACCGTGGAAGGTTTCTACGGTGATCCGGACGACTCGGAAACCTACTATGCGTTTAGCAATTTCCTGACCCCGCCCAGCATTTACAAGCTGGATGTGGCCAGTGGCAAAAGCAAAAAGGTCAAAGCGCCGGAGTATCCCACGGACTTTTCCGATTACACCGTCAGTCAGCATTTCTTCACCAGTAAAGATGGCACCCGGGTTCCCCTCTTTCTGGTCGGAAAAAAAGGCCTGAAAAAAGATGGCCAAAACCCTACCCTGCTGTACGGCTACGGCGGATTCAATGCGGCGCAGCTACCGCAGTTTTATACGCGCTTCGCTGGCTGGCTGGATATGGGCGGCACCTTCGCCATGGTGAGCCTGCGCGGTGGTAGTGAATACGGTGGCGACTGGCACAAGGCCGGTACCAAACTGCAGAAACAGAATGTGTTCGACGATTTCATTGGCGCAGCGGAATGGCTGATCGAAGAAAAGATCACCTCACCGGATAAGCTCGGCATTATGGGGCGCTCCAATGGTGGCCTGCTGGTGGGCGCTACCGAAGTGCAGCGGCTGGAACTGTTCAAGGTAGCCCTGCCCATCGTCGGCGTGCTGGATATGCTGCGTTATCACACGGCCTCGGCCAATGCGCGCCAGTGGTCGAGCGACTATGGCCTGTCGGAAAACAAGGACGAGTTCAAGGCGCTCTACGCCTATTCCCCGGTGCACAATACCAAAAAGGGCACCTGCTATCCGGCCACTTTGATTACTACCGCGGACCGCGATGACCGTGTGGTGCCCTGGCACAGCTACAAGTTCGCCGCGGCACTGCAGCGGGACCAGGGTTGTGACAACCCGATCTATCTAGCAGTGGAAACCCGCGCGGGCCACGGTGCCGGCAAGCCGGTGTGGATGCAGGTGGAAGACTTTACCAACCAGTATGCGTTTCTTGCCCATGAATTGGGGCTGGAGATCAAGTAGTCTCTGTTATCCAGGGGCGCATTCCGCGCCCCGGAATCGGAAGACACGATGCGCGCATTTGTAACCGGTGGCACCGGCTTTCTCGGCGCCAACCTGATCGAACAGCTGATTGGCGATGGCTGGCAAGTCACCGCCATGCACCGTCCCGACTCCAGTACCCGGCGTCTGCGGATGCTGGGGGCCACTCCGGTGCAGGCCTCTCTCGACAGTCTGGAGTCCCTGCAAAATGCCTTGCCGGCGGAGCTGGATGCGGTGTTTCATCTCGCCGGTAATACCAGTATGTGGCGTGGTGGCGATGCGCAACAGTGGCAGGATAACGTGGTGGGGTCTGCCAACCTCGCGCAGGCGGTGCGGCAGCATTTTGCCCGCCAGTGCAAGCCGGGGCGCATGATCGTCACCAGTTCCATCTCGGCCTACGGCCACCAGCAAGGTGTCATCAGCGAGGCCAGTCCGCAACTGGCCACCAATCCCCGTTACCACTACCACTATTCAAAACTGCACGCGGAGCTTGCGGTGCGTGACGAGATTGCGCGCGGTCTCGACGCGGTGCTTCTCAACCCCTGTGCCATTGTGGGCAAGTACGATGTGTCCAGCTGGGCGCAGACATTTTTCCTGCTGGCGGAGAACAGGTTGCCGGGGGTGCCGCCTGGAGCCGGTTCGTTCTGCCACGCGGGTGCCGTGGCGCGGGCGCATATTGAGGCTTTCCACCGCGGTCGCAGCGGTGAAAACTATATTCTCGCCGGTATCGATGCGAGCTTTCTCGAGTTCTTCCGCACCATTGCCGAGTTGGTGGGAGTGCCGGCCCCACGGCGCAACACCCCCGCGCTGCTCATTCATGGTATCGCTGCAGTGTCCGATGCGGTATCCCGTATCAGTGGCCGCGAACCTGCGGTAACGCCACAGAAGGCGAGTATGTTGACCAGTCGCGCGCTGGCTGACTCCACCCGCGCGGAGCGTGAACTGGGCTATCGCAATGCGATGCCGCTTGCGGATATGCTGCGCGAATCCCGGGACTGGCTGGTAGCCGAAGGCCTGCTGACTCTGCCCGCTTCAGGTTGACAATTATTTTCAGATACCGGTTATGAATCGCCAAAATCTTATTTTTATTCTGGTACTTACCCTGCTCGTACTGCAGCTGGTACAGCACTATTTCTTCTCAGGGGCCCCATAGCCCTCGGGGCCTTCCCTGCCTTATGCTTCGCACTGAACTTTGAATCGGGAGATTACGCTGTGGACGGACTGAAAGCGCAAATGGAAGAGCTGTGGCCGGTACTTATCGACGTGGGCCTGAATATTCTATGGGCCCTGTTGGCCCTGCTGGTAACCTGGATTGCGGCAAAAATCGTCTCCCGCGCAGTGAACCGTCTTACCGAACGCGGCATCGATGAGACTCTGGTACCGGTACTGGAAACCCTCGCGGTGTGGGGCACCTATGTGGTGGGTGGCCTGGTGGTACTGGATATTTTCGGTGCCAATACCACCTCGCTGGTCGCTCTGCTGGGTGCCGCCGGTCTCGCGGTGGGTCTCGCATTGAAAGACACCCTGCAAAGCATTGCAGCCGGATTTGTGCTTTTGGGGCTGCGCCCGTTTCGCGTAGGTGAAACCATTCAGTTTGGCAGCACCATCGGCACCGTACGCAAGATCGGACTGTTCACCACCGAAATGGACACGCCCGACGGGCTGCGTATATCCGCTCCCAATGACAAGGTGTGGGGCGAGACCCTGACTAATTTCACCCGCAACTCCAGTCGGCGGATCGAAATCATCGCCAGTATCGCCTATGGCGATGACATCGAAACCGGTATGCGCGTGCTGCGCAATCTGGTGGCGCAGGAGCCGCGGATTCTCACTGACCCGGAGCCCGCTTACGCGGTGCGTGCACTTGCGGACAGTTCGGTAAACCTGCACCTGCGGGCCTGGGCCAAGACCGACGATTATTGGGATGTGTACTGGGAGTTGATGAAGAAGCTCAAGCCGGCGCTGGAAGCCGAGGGGCTCACCATTCCCTTCCCTCAGCGGGAACTGCACATCGTTAACAGTGAAGAAAAGAAAGTAGCGAAAATCGGCTGATATTTTTCATCGAATCGATACTGTTACATTCCATATCCTACCCCTGATATTGAGTGTGGATCGGTTTCCTATTTATAAAACGCTTTTACAAGAGGCTAAATTATGCGCAAAGCGCTCCTGAGTCTGGTGATCGCAGCGGCTGTGGCTGGCTGTCAGCAGAGTGACGACCCCAATAAGCAATCTGAGCAGCCCGTGGCGGCCAAGTCCGGTGAACAGGCAAACCAGCTCCCGGAGACCGCGGAGTCGCAACAGGATGAAACCAAACGTCTTACCGAATGGTTCGATGCAAAGTTCGAAGAAAAACTGCAGTTCAGCCCGATTCAGCTCAGCTACCTGGGCCGCAAGGAGCAGTACGACAAGATCGACGATATGACCAAGGCCGCGGACGAACGCGAGCTGGCGTGGAAGAAAGCGACCGTCGAGGAAATGAAAAAGCAGTTTGATTACGACAAGCTCTCCGCCGAGGGTAAAGAGTCCTACGATCTGTGGATTCAGCAATACGAGCAGGAAAAGGCAAACCAGCCTTTCGCGGACCACAGCTACTTCGCCAGCGAGCTGGGTGGGCCGGAAGCCCAGTTGCCGACCTTTATGATCAACCAGCAAAAAGTGGAAACCGAGCAGGATATGCGCGATTACATCGCCCGTATTGGCGGTATCAGCACCGCCCTCGGCCAGCTGCTGGAGCGTGCCCAGGGCTCCGCGAAAAAGGGTATCCGCCCGCCGCAATTTGCCTATGACCTGGCGATTGAGCGCGCCCAGAAAGTCACCACAGGTCAACCGTTCAGCGATGGCGAAGACGCACCGCTGATGGGCGACGCGAAGAAAAAGATCGCGGCGTTGAAAGAGGCCGGCACCATCGACGATGCCACTGCGAAGGAATTACAGGAACAGGTCGCGGAAGCCCTGACCAGTAAAATGAAACCTTCCTACGATGCCTATATCGCGTGGCTGAAAGAAGACCGGGTAAACGCCGACGAGGAGCCGCGTGGCGTTTCCAACCTGCCGGACGGAGACAGCTACTACGCCAACCGCCTGGCCCATTACACCACCCTGCCGATGACCGCCGATGAGGTGCACCAGCTCGGCCTGGATGAGGTGGCACGTATCCGCAAGGAAATGGAAGCGATCAAGGACCAGGTGGAGTTTGACGGCGACCTGCAGGAATTCTTTACCTACATCCGCACCGACGACAAATTCTATTACCCCAACACCGATGAGGGTCGCAAGGAATATCTCGAAGAGGTCGAAGGCTACCTCGCCGACATCGAAGCCAAGCTGCCGGAATACTTCGGCATCCTGCCCAAGGCGGATCTGGTGGTGAAACGCGTTGAGCCCTTCCGTGAAGTACCCGGTGGTGCGCAGCACTATTCATCAGCTACTCCGGATGGATCCCGCCCCGGTACTTACTATGTGCATATGTCTGACATGAGTGCGCTGTCCAAGGCGGATATGGAGACGGTGACCTATCACGAGGGGAACCCGGGTCACCATATGCAGATTTCCATCGCCCAGGAGCTGGAAAATATTCCGCAATTCCGTACCCAGGCACACTTCACGCCGTATATCGAAGGCTGGGCGCTCTACTCGGAAAAACTTTCCAAGGAAATGGGACAGTTTAAAGACCCCTATCGCGACTTCGGCCGCCTGACCGCAGAAATGTGGCGTGCGATTCGCCTGGTAGTGGATACCGGCATGCACGCCAAAGGCTGGAGCCAGGAGCAGGCGGTGGAGTACTTCCTGGAGAATTCTGCGATTCCGGAGGGCGCGGTACGCTCCGAGGTGCGTCGTTACCTGACTTATCCCGGACAGGCGACTTCCTACAAAATCGGCATGCTGAAAATTGAAGAGCTGCGCGCCAACGCAGAAAAAGAATTGGGCGATCAATTCGATATTCGCGCCTTCCACGACACGGTTCTTGGTGGCGGCGCGCTGCCATTGCCGCTGCTGGAGAAGCGGGTGAATGCCTGGGTAGAAAGCGTAAAAAACTGATCTCCCCAATCTCGTGAAAATAGCGGGCCTGGCGCCCGCTATTTTTTTACGAGTGTCTCAAAAAGCCACGCGACGGTAGCGCCGATAATTGGGCGACCAGAAATTCTTTTCGATATTCTTTTCCAGTTTTTCCCGGGTGATACCCGGAGCCACGCCGTCTTCCTGTGCCTGCAGCCCCACCGCCATGGCGATGGCCTTGCCCACATCGCGGATATCTGATAGCGACGGCAGCAGCGCGCCACTGCCCTTCTGCACCACCGGCGCATTTTCTGCCAGCGCGTTGGATGCCGCCATCAGCATATTTTCGGTTACCCGGCTGGCGTTGGCCGCGATGACCCCGAGGCCGATACCGGGGAAGATATACACGTTGTTGCACTGGGCAATCGGATACTTCTTGCCGTTGAGTTCAACCGGCTCGAACGGGCTGCCAGTGGCCACCATGGCTTCGCCCTGGGTCCACGCCATCACTTCCTGGGGCGTCGCTTCTGCACGGGAAGTGGGGTTGGACAGGGGCATGACCAGCGGGCGCTTGCAGCCCTTGTGCAGCGCTTCGATTACCGGTTGGGTAAACAGACCGCCCTGGCCGGATACGCCGATCAGTATCGTGGGCTTCACCTGTTCGATCAGGGTTTGCAGATCCCACTCCGGCGCCTGCGGATATTTGTCGGTGCTCTGAGCGAGCTTTTCCTGGAAGTCGTGCAGGCCTTTCATGTCACTGGTGACCAGGCCGTAGCGGTCGAACATGAAGATACGCTCGCGGGCCTTGGCGTCGCTCAGGCCGTCATTCACCATCGCCGCGACCACCTGCTCGGCGATGCCACAACCGGCGGAGCCGGCGCCCACCACCAGCACTTTCTGTTTGCAGAGCTTCTCGTCTTTCGCCTTGCAGGCCGCCAGCATGGTGCCCAGTGCCACAGAAGCAGTGCCCTGGATGTCGTCATTGAAGCAACACACCTTGTCGCGGTAGCGATTCAGGATGGGCATGGCATTGGTCTGGGCGAAATCCTCAAACTGAATCAATACCTTGGGCCAGCGGCGTTTTACCGCGGCGATAAACTCTTCGATAAACTCGTCGTACTCCTCCTGGGAGATACGCTCGTTGCGCCAGCCCATGTACATGGGGTCATTCAGCAGGGTGCGGTTGTTGGTGCCCACATCCAGCGTCACCGGCAGCGTGTAGGCCGGGCTGATGCCGCCACAGGCGGTGTACAGGGACAGTTTGCCGATGGGAATTCCCATACCGCCGATGCCCTGATCGCCGAGACCGAGGATCCGTTCGCCGTCGGTGACCACAATGACTTTTACATTCTGTTTGGTCGCGCTGCGCAGAATGTCGTCCATATGCTTGCGGTCCGGATAGGACACAAACAGGCCGCGGTGGTTGCGGTAGATATTCGAAAATTCCTCACAGGCGGCGCCTACGGTGGGCGTGTAGATGATTGGCAGCATCTCTTCAATGTGCTGCTCGATCAGGCGAAAGAACAGCGTCTCGTTGTCGTCCTGAATCGCACGCAGGTAAATATGGCGTTCCAGATCCGTATTGCACTGTTGATATTGGTGATAGGCGCGGCGCACCTGCTCGTTGATGGATTCCACATTGGTGGGCAATAACCCGATCAGATTGAACTCGATGCGCTCCTGCAGAGTGAAGGCGCTGCCCTTGTTGAGCAGGGGAATCTCCAGCAGGGAGGGGCCGGCGTGCGGAATATACAGGGGGCGTTTATCTTTTTGACTCATAAATCGATTCTGGTCGTTTAGATGCTGCAGACTGGGCGTGGACCGAAAACACAGCGTAGCGGATTCGGGCGCAGATTTTACGCAGACTTGATCAGATATGCCGCAGCCGATTGCAAATGCAAACAATTGTCCGGAGTATCGGCGATTTACGGCCGATGATGTCTGGATGATGGGGCCGCCAGCTGATTAAATCTGCGCTGCCGCATTTAATCCGTTTAGGCGAGAGAAAAAAATCGATGTTCACTTACCAGATAGAGCCGCGCTTCAGCGAGACCGACGCCCTCGGGCATATCAACAATACCGTGGTACCCGTGTGGTTCGAGCAGGGGCGCACGCCGATTTTTCAGCTATTCAATCCGGATCTGAACCTGAACCAGTGGAACCTCATCCTCAAAAAAATGGATGTGGATTTTGTCGCGCAGATTTATCTCTACTCACCGGTAGAGATTCGTACCAGCCTGAGTGCGGTGGGCAATACCTCGATGACCATCCATCAGGAGGTATGGCAAAAAGGCAAGCTTGTTGCAAAGGGGGATTGTGTGATGGTGCACTTCGACTATGCCCAGCAGGGTAAAGCGCCGATTCCCCAGGAGGTCAGGGAAAAGCTGCTGCAGCACGTCGCGTGATTCGGCAGTGGTGCCGCATAGCGGCAACCACAGATATAGTCGCGAGTTAATTTCACAGCGCGCGGAAGCGGAGCCGGTAATCAGCGGGCGTCTGTTGGCGGATGTCTGGTGTCTGTGGGTTCCGGTCAGTCGGTGCTGATGACCTGATTGCGCCCAGCAGTTTTGGCTCGATACATCCGCGAGTCCGCCTCTGCCAGCAGTTGACTCTGGCTTTGCGGGAGGCTGGAGTTGGCGCCACCTTCGGCAACCCCAAAGCTGATGGATATGTGTACATCTTCCTCGTAGCGCGCGCTCAGTGCTTCCACCTTGTGGCGCAGTTTCTCTGCCAGAATGCCGCCACCCTGGACATCGGTATTGGGCAGCAGAATCAGAAACTCCTCCCCTCCCCAGCGCGCGACTATGTCATCGGCGCGGGTGTTGTTGCGCAGCACATCCGCCACATCCTGCAGAACCTGATCGCCAAAACCGTGGCCGTAGGTATCGTTGATCGCCTTGAAGCTGTCGAGATCACCGATGAGTACGGTGTAGCGCCCTGCCAGCTCGCGGTTGCGGCGTTCCAGTTCGTCGATGGCGCGGTAAGCCTCGCGGCGGTTTGCCAGCCCGGTCAGCGCATCGGTACTGGCATGGCTCTCAAGCTCCGCGGTGAGCTTGTGCAGCATCTGCTGGGTCTGGTGGCGGCTGCTGTCGAGAATCGCGGTGAGTGCCGTCAGGGCACCGAATACGGCGATGAAGCGCGCGCGGTGGGCGGTGTCGTAGCTCGCCAGCAGGCCGGGGAAATCCGGGTAAAACAGAATCAATGCGGTGGCGCCGCCGATACCGGCGAGGGTAACCGTGCCCCATTTGTAGCCGTACAGATTGATAAACCCGGGCACCAGCATCACTGCCCACATCAGGCCGGTGTTGTTCACTCCACCGGACAGCAGCAGGTAGAAATACAGCACTAAAAGTAAAGCCCCCACCAACAATGGGGTTTTACTGCTGGGGCCGGCGACATTGACGCCCACATAGGACAGCAGGATCACGCCGGCCACGGCGAACAGGCTGGCGGACAGAAACAGGTCGGCGCCCATTAGTGCGATCACGCCCATGGCGCCGGTGATGGCGAGGGCGAAAATCAGCATGTAGCCGGAAGCCTGGATGCGCCGCCGCAGTTCCAGGGCGCGTGCTTGAGTGACCGGGTCGGAGCATCCGGTCGAGGATCTTCGTGTGGTAGTTTCCATGGAGTTGTCGTTTTTCTAGATGGCCTGGTCCTTCAGCCCTTAGTCCCGCCGGCAGCGGGGGTCGAGCGGGCTATAGTAATGGCGAAAGCCTTAGGCGCGGAGAGGCCCATGGGACAGCTGCAACTAATTTGTGATGACGTTCTCACTCTGGAGGCGGATGCACTGGTGTGTCCGGCGCACAAGCATCTGATTCGCGGGCGAGGGCTGTCGGAGCAGATCTTCGAACGGGCCGGTGAGGCGCTGGTGAGTGAGTGCTCGCAGCTGCCGGAGTGCCCGGTGGGAGAGGCGCGGATCACCACCGCCCCCGATCTATTCGTGAACCACTTGATTCACACGGTCACACCCCAGTGGAGCAGCGGTGACCAGTGGGGAGCCGAGGCACTGGTGCAACTGCGCCGGTGTTACGAGAGTGTGCTGGGACTCGCCCGTGAACAAGGACTGCAGCGCCTGTTGTTTCCGGCCCTGGGGGCGGGCACCAATCGCTTCCCCCATGAAATCGCTGCTCACCAGGGGCTGGATGTGCTGAACAAGGCGCGGGGGGATTTCGAGATGCTGACCGTGTGCCTGCACAGCCAAAGCGCGCTCGCTACCTGGCAGCAGGTGCGGGAGCGCTTTAGCTAACCGCACGGCGAAGTCAGGCTGGTATTCAGTCGCGGCCCAGATTATCGCGGACTTCCAGCGCGTCGTAACTCTCGATAGCTTCCTCGCTCCCGCTGGTGCCCGCCGGTCGCACCCCGCGACCCATGCGAATTTCCAGGCTGGCCTCGGTGCTGGTGCGGTGGCTGGGCTGCGCATGGCTTCCACTGTGCAGGCTGGCGGCGTAGCTTGTGGAGGCCGGGCGTGTGCGGCTGGTGCACGTGAGCAACCCACATTCGCGGGTAGTCACGTAGTCGGGGCCACTGCGGTAGTTGGTACTGGCACTAATTCCGCCGTGGGCATTGGGATCCATATCGCCCCGGTCCACCTGGGTATCCTCGCGCACCACCACAAACCAGTCGTAACCCTCGAGCAGTGTCAGTTCGGCGGCGCGCAGCATGGCGTAGTCCCGGGCATCGCCGCGCTTGTTGCCACGGCCCTTGTAACTCACCCGGTAACGGTCTTCGGCGATCTTGCGCTCCTGGTAGCCGTAGCCCGCGCCCTTGGCCGCCCGGTAGTCCGGAGACTCACCGGGAGACGCGCAGCCGGTGCTCAGTGACAGTGCGACCAGGATGGCGGCAACGGTGGCGACGGTTTTACTAGTGACGAATGTTTTACTGATACTGGTCATGGTTGTTTTCCCTTTCCTTGCCGAAGCGTGAGCGTGTCATTTACCGGGTTGACGGCTCGGCTCCGGTTTTATTCCAGCCTTTTCCAATTATTTTTTGTTCCTGTGCCGGGGCCAGGGTTTCTGCGGCCATCGCATCCAGTGCGCTGTCCAGCAGCGAGCCGCCGGTGGCGGTCTGGTAACTGCCGGGGGCCTGCACCGCATCCAGCTGTACCGAGGCCGCCAGCTGCCACTGGCCGCCGTCGTTGCGACAGGCAATATTCTCCGAGCCTCCGTTTGCTTCGCGCAGCTGGAACTGGCGGCAGTAGTCCCCCTGCTGATTGCGGAAGGTCAGGCGCGGGGTGATGGCGCGGCCGTCCGGCAGTGTCAGGCTGGCGCCGCTGGGAGCCTGTTCCAGGCCGGCGGCGACGGACTGCCACTGCCCTTCGTTGTTGTCGGTAGTCGGCAGCAACCAGCCGGCACCGAGGCCGATGGCCAGGGCAATGGCGGCGGCCATGCCGGCGTGGCGTTGCAGTTGCTGGTGCACCTGCCGCTGGGCCCGCCGCCACAGGGGAAAGGCGATGACCTGCGCGCTGCCGGCTCGCTCTTTTTCCAGCAGGCTGGTGATCCCATCGGGCATGGGTCGCTGGTCGATGGCGGAGTAGGTCTGGCGCACGGTCTGGTCTACTGCCGCCAGTTGCGCCAGGCGATCCGCGAGGGATTCGTGCTCGAGCAAAAGCGCGCGGATCTCGTCCATCTGCGGTTCCGGCAGCTCTCCATCGAGAAAGGCACTCAGCTGTTCATCGGTGACCGCCGGTGGTTGTGTCTGTCTGTGCTCGTTCATCGGGTGGTCCTCAGTGGGCGGTTCTTGCCTGTTTGTGTGGAGGCGTGTTCAGGGCGTCGCAGAGGGCGGCGCGGGCCCGCGCCAGACGACTCATTACGGTGCCGATGGGTATCTCCAGGGTGGCGGCCACATCCTTGTAGGACAGCCCCTGCAGCGCCACCAGAGACAAAATCGAGCGCTGCTCATCCGGCAGTTGGTGCATGGCGCGGTTGACCCGCTCCAGTTCCATTTCCCCGGCCACCGCGCGCTCGCCGTCCACAATCTGGCCCTCACTCAGCTCCGGCTGCTCTGCCGCCTGTTGGCGCACCTTGCGCGCCCGGTATTCATCAATCCACAGGTTGCGGCATACCCGGAAGGCCCATTTCGCCAGCGCCACATCCTCCGGAACCCTGCGGTCCAGCAACCGCTCTACGGTGCTCTGCAGCAGGTCGTCGGCATCCGCCATGGATCCGGTGAGGGAAAACGCAAAGCGCCTGAGCCCGGGGAGTAGCTCTGGCAGCTGTGACGTCAACTCGTCTTGCATGATCATTATCTCGTTCCCGTTTCTCCAGTAACGGCCCGGTGCCCGGTTTATTCCCGGAATATCGAAATAGTTTCGGGCGGCGGGAATTTTACCGCCGTTGGGCCGTGATACCGGTATGCGCCGCGCATTTTCCCAAGCGGCGGGCTAATGCGAGAATGCCACCCATGAAAACGCCACTGAAGAAACCCACCACACATCCACTGCGCACCGGTATGACTGCGCTGGCGCTGCTGCTTGCCCTGCCGATGGCGGCGAGCGCTCAGCTCGTCAATCTGGATCCGGTGGTGGACGCCGTGGGACCGGCTATCTCTGACGGCATCAGCGAAAGCGAGCGGCTGGCCCGGGACCTGGAGCGTCGTGCAGCGCAAGCGGCGCGGCAGGCCGAGCGCCGGGCACAACAGCAGGCTCGGCAGTTATCGGACACCGCGCAACAGGTTACCGGCGCAGCCACAGATACCCTGCGCCGGATCCCGGTGCTGAATGGCGGAGGTGCCGTGGCGCTGGTGGAGGTCGAGGTGGCGCCGGGGGAATGGGCGGTGGAGCGCCAGTGGCTGGCGATGCTGGATACTGGGGAACTGGCCCTGCTGCAGAAGCTGGATATCGAGATTCTGGAGCAGACCGATTACACCCGGCTGGGTCTCAGCCTGCTGCGCTTTCGCGTGCCGGCGGCCATGGACTCCCGGGCCGCCCTGTCCAGGCATCTGCCGGCGTCCCTGGTGGAGCGCTTCGACCGCAACCATATTTTCCGGCCGCAGAACGCCAGTGAGTCCTCCGTTGGGGGTGACGCACCGGTGGAGGTTTCCAGCATCTGCGACGCGCCCGTGTCCATCGGAATGGTGGATACCGCGATTCAACTGGATCACCCTGCGTTTCGCGGCCACCGTATCGAACAACAGTCGTTTGTGGATCCCTCATTGCCACAACCGGATGCCCACGGCACCGCAGTGGCCGGTGTACTGATCGGCGCCGCACCGGCGGGCCTGTCGCGGCTGCCCAAAGCGACCCTGTACAACGCTTCGGTATTCTACCCGCGGGACCAGTTTGCCCAGGGCGCCACCATGATGCATTTGGTCGGCGCGCTCGACTGGTTGCTGTCGGTGGATGTACAGGTCATCAATATGAGCCTGAGCGGTCCCGGCAACCGGGTACTGGAAACGGCACTGAAGCGGGTACTGGCGCAGGGGAAAATCGTGGTGGCCGCCGCGGGCAATGGCGGCCCGGCGGCGCCACCGTTGTATCCCGCGGCCTACCCGGGAGTGATTTCCGCCACGGCGGTGGATGAGCAGATGAATGTTTACCGCTGGGCCAACCGCGGGGACTATGTGGACTTTGCCGCGCACGGCGTGCGAGTAATGACCGCGCGCAGCGGCAGCCGCTTTGGTCGCGAGAGCGGCACTTCCATTGCCGCACCGATCGTGTCCGCCTTTGCCGCCTGTGAACAGGCGACCAACCCGGGCCTGGCAACCGACCCGGAGGTGGCGACAAAAACAAGCAGTGCAGTAATGGAAAAGCTGGCCGCACGGGCCAGCGATCTGGGGGAGCCGGGCCGCGACCCGGTGTTTGGTTACGGCTTTCTCGATTAAAAACGCAGGTTGAGCATCAGCGAGGCAAGCGTCTCGTCGTAATCTGCACCGGCCAGTGGTGAGCTATGATTGCCGTGGCTGAGCTTGCCGGTGACAGAGAGCGCTTCGTTAAAGGCCAGTTCCCAGCTGGCATCCAGGGTGCGGCGCAGGTCCCGGCGCGTTTCCTTATCCGTGGGCGTCACCGCCGGCTCCTGCCAGGGCAGGTTGGGGGAATCCAGCGGTGTATCCATCAGCGAAAATTCCGATACGTATTCCCTTTCGCTCAACCGACCTCCCAGCTGCAGGGTGTTTTCGGTACCGGCGAGCGCGAACTTGTGGGAGAGGCGTGCGCGCAGGCTGCGCCCGTTGAAATCGAGACTTTCGGAGGCCGCGTCCTCGCGCTCCCAACCGGCGCCGAGTGAGAAATAACTTTGCGCTCCGGCAAAAAACACAAACATATCGCCATCAAAAATATCGGCCTTTGCGTCGCGCAACGGATTGTTGGAGAAATTTTTGTCCCGCTGACCCAGGGCGCCGCGCAGGTATACCCGGCCGCCAATCAGTTTGCCCGCGTACACACTGCTCTGGACAAGCGTAAGGAATGGCTCGCTATCCAGTGCGGCATCGGCGCGGTGCGCGCTGGCACCGATGGTCAATACGGTGAAATCGTAGCGGGCATCCACCGACCAGGTGCCGGTGCGCTGATCAAACTCCTCGAAAGTCTGATAGTTCTTCCACTGGTGACGATAGCCGCCCTTAACGGTAAATGCTTCGTCAACGGTTAACTTCCCCTGCAGGTCGGTGTTCAGCAGAAAAGCGCTGTCCCCCGTATTTTGTGCTCGGTCCAGCTCCTGGATGGAAAGGTTGCTATCGTGTTGCATGCCTGCACTCGCTTCAAAAGAAAAATCGGTTTTTACTTCTGCAGCCGATGCGCCGGAACACAAGGCGCAGGAAAGTGCGAGCACGCCCGGATAAAAAATCCCGCAGTTTTTCTGAAATTTGTTTGTCGTATTCATTGTCTGGATTCCATGTGATCTCTTGCGATTTCCCTGCGCGAGGCCGGAGCCGCTTGTGCGGCCCGGCATTGGCATTATTTGAAAAGTCTGGAAAAGATGACTGCTGTTTAAAGGTCGCCCAGTACAGAGGTGTCCATAGCCTGCGCCACACTCGCCTCGACGGATTCCTCGACTGCCCCGGCGATTTCACCGTTCACCGCTGCGGCGACCTGCCCGACGATTTCTGCATCCAGGGCACTTTGCGTGGTCGCAGCCACGGTAGAGGAGATCGTCTGATCCACACTGCTGGCTACCGCTCCGGTGACATTGGCAGTGGCATCGGCATCCAGTTTTTCTGCGGCGTTTGCAGCGACATGGGTTGAAAGGCTGTTGGCGGTACTGGCAGCAATATTGGTTGCGGCACCCGCGGCACCCGCAGTCGCAGCCTCCAGATTACTGCTGGCGGTCTCGATCGATGAATCGGCATGTTGCTCGGCAGTTTGCGCCGCACCCTGCCAGTCCCCTGCTTCGGTAACGGCTGCGGTCTGCCCGGATTTACTGCTGTGAATACTGGCGCTGGTGGACGCCTGCATGCCAGCCTGGGCCTGCACGCCGGCGTTGGCATTGGTGTTGATGTTGGAGTTGATGTTGGTGTTGGTGTTGATGTTGGCGCTGCTGTGCATATCTGCCGATACGCTGTGCTGGGGTTGGGCGTGGGCGCTGGCCACCAGTAGCAGGCTGGCTGCAGTAATCAGCTGGCTTTTAACAAACGAGCGGGAAATGGCTTTGAAATTTAGCATCGGGTTGTCCTCTTGGTGAACCTCTGGGTTTTCGGTGCAATCTGTTGACTTGCACAGGGACAACGGCTGGGAAGGTGACTTATTCCTGAGGGAAGTGAAAATTTTTAATGTGCTTTCCTGATCGACGATCGGAAATATTCATTTGCAGGCTGCGGAGCTTTTCGAGATCATCCCTGAATCAATCACGCTCACCCGAACACCGTGAAATCAAAGAAAAGGAACACCCGGAGATGAAACTATTTGGCAGCCTGACTTCCCCCTTCGTGCGCCACTGCCGCCTGGCACTGATGCAATCCGGCCTGGACTGGGAAATGGTGGAGCTGGATATCCATAGCACCCAGAACCCGGATACCCCCACCATGCGGGTTCCGTTTCTCGAAGACGGCGACATCAAACTGACCGACTCCACTTCCATTGTGAAATACGTGCGTGAAAAATCCGCGCAGGGGTTTATTCCAGACGCGCGGGATATGGATCGCTACTGCCTAGCGAATACTTTGCTGGATGCTGCCATCAACCTGTTCCTGCTGGAGCGCAGCGGTCTGGATATCAAGGAAAATGTCTACACCCGTCGCCAGCAGGCTCGGGTAGAGCGAATTCTCAGTGAGCTGGATTCGGCGCCACTGCCTGAGGTGGGAAAGCTGAACGATGCGGATTATCGCGTGGCGGTGGGTGTGGCCTGGGGTGCGTTCCGCCAGCGTTTCTCCATAGAAAACTGCAAGAATCTGCAGCAACTACTGGCCATTGCCGGTGAGGATGTGGCCTTTGCCAACACAGCGCCCCCTGCAGCCTAGGAGGAGGGAGATTCAGCTGTTATGCCCCAGCCACAGCGCCATCAGTGCTGCGCGGCTTGTGACATTGAACTTGCGGTAAATATTCATTACGTGCTTGTGGGTGGTGTCTGGCTTCAGGTCGAGTCTGGAGGAAATCTCTTTTTCCGTCAGGTCGGTCAGGAGCCAGTGCAGCACTTTCTTCTCAGAGGGGGTCAGGGGGTTTTCCGCCACCAGCAGGCCGTGGGCCAGTAGTAGCTTGCGATGGAACCAGCCGAGGGGGCGCAGTACTTCCATCGCCAGGAGCAGATCCCCCATTGTAAACGGTGGCTGGCCATCCATGCGGTTGAAACAGTAATAGGATTCCGCATCCTCGCCCGAGGGCGCCACCACAAACAGCGTATCGGCCACTCGCTTGTCCCGATAAAATTCGTGATAGTGCGCGGTGTCGTAGAAGGCTGCAGATACGTGATCACGCATCAGTGTGCCGCGAAACTGACCCGCCTGGCGAATGTGATTGAGGGTGCTCTCATCCACTTCATATTTCCCCGCCGTCACCTCTCTGGTGTAGTGCTTGTGCAGCTGGCGATCCGAGGGGAGCTCCCGATAAAAATACACCGGCCCGGGCCGCCAGCCGAGCATATAGTCCCGCTCGGGATTGAGATGTTCGAGGCACACAGCGCTGAGCCAGTAACCGTGGTCGGCACTGATCGTCTGGCTGATCGATTCCAGCAGAAACTGCAGACCGTCACTGGCCAGTCTCGCTGCGGGTAAACCGGCGAGGTGATCCCAGATTCTGTGTGCGTGGTTTTCTGGCGAAACGTGCGGGGGCAAAATGTCGATCCCTGTGGTAATGGCCCGTTGAAAGCGCCCAATTTACCACAGGGACAGACACTGGCTTAGTGATACATGCCGTCCAGCATGCGGAAGGCGGCGTTGATGATTTCCGCACGCACCTCTTCACTGTGCTCTACACCGGTAAAATCGCTGAGATCCTCAAAGCGTGCGTTATTGTCCTGAATAAATGCGTTATACGCCGCTTCATTTTCTCCCGCCTCAATCAGATTGGATACCGAGACCACGGTACACACAATACCGACCGTGACCAGCACCGCTGGGAGCGCGGCGACACTGGCACTGCCCGAGATAAAGGCAGACACCGTCACCCCTGCTTTGGCCGCGGTAGCCGCGGTATGCACCATGGCGGTGGAGAGCACCACACTGGAGGTCAGGGTGAAATAGGTTCCCACCCCACCGGCTACGGCGACACCGCCGAGGGCGCCCGCGGCGATCAGGTCCGCGTCGGTACTGGCGATGGCGTCTGAAAGAACCTGGGGGAACCCTTTGGATACGTAGACGCAGTGCAGGCCGAAACAATCACTTTTTTCGGCGAAATAGGCATCTACACGATCCTCTGCGTTGGTTACCAGAAGTTCGCGGCGATCATTGATGTGGGCCATGGCAATAGTCAGCAGCCAGACTTCGTCGTTGCTCAGTTCGCTTTGCTCTTTCGCGGTCAGCGACAGCAGCAGTTCATTCAGCGCGGCAAAAAGCGAGGCTCCGGCTTCCTGGTTGCCGTTGCCAGCATCCTCGACAAACGTTTCCATGATGTCGCTGACCGGTGCGCCGGAATCCACCAGCGCCAATACATAGTCGCGCCAGGGTACAACCGTGGAATCCTCGCTGGCATCTTCAATCAGCGATGTGCGCAGGGTCTCGAGAAAATCCCCGAGAATCTGCTGGCTGGCATCGCTGCGCACAACATCCCGAAACAGCTGCCGGCTCAGGTCGACACCATAGGCCGGGGTGGTGGGTAATTCCACCACTATCCCCGGCGTGTTGAATTCGATCTCGATGGGATCGGTCACTGGGATGGTGTCCCCCGGATCTATATCGGGGGGGGCAGAAAGTTTAATCCGCGTGCACAGATGCGGTGACGGGCAGATTTCATGGGAGAACTCACCGGTCGATACCTGGAACGCCTGGCAGCGCATGACATTTTCAAAGTAGTCGCCGTCGCGGTAGTCGCACTCGTACTTCAAATCCACCGAAGGTGCCGAGTTTACGGCGATACAGCGCTCGTCGTCGCAACCGATCTCCCAGCCGGATTCCCAGTTACACAGGTTGTAAGGCACCAGCTCGGGGTGGGGGTAATCCTCGCAATAGTGTGCGAGCCGGTTTTGCTCGGAAGTACTACTGCCCGTCAGTTCAAAATACACCGGTGCGGCCTCATCGGTATTTGCGCGAATACGCACATACAGTGTTTCGTCCCGGTGATTGGCGGCCTCGAAATAGGCGCCGTCACTGGCGGTAACCTGTGTCAGGGGGGAGCCGGAAAAATCCGCAGTGGTGAACACGTCGAAGGTGTAGTGACTTGATTGGGGCGAGCGCGTGTTTTGCATGGCGAGGAGGTAACGGACATCCTGCAGAATATCCGTATTGCCGGGCACGCTGACTTTCAGGTAGCCCTCGACCTTATCGTCGTCGCTGGTATCGTCTTCGAGCAACAGGGGCAGTGGCGCCTCCGGACTCAGCTGACTGAGGGAAATCGGCGTAGGTGCTGCCGGATTGGGGCTTACCGTTGGCGCCACGCCAATACGCACCGTGGCGGTTTGTGACGTTTTGGTGCCGTCGCTTACGGTAAACGTGAAGCTGTCTTCGCCGATAAAGTCTTCGTCGAGGATGTACTGGAGATCGGGTGCGTCGCCCTGGAGATCCCCATGTTGTGGCTCGGAGACCAGTGTGAAGGTGAGGCTGTCGCCGTCGGGGTCTTCACCGGTGAGCGTGATATCCAGTTTTTTTCGCCCCAGAAGCGGTGCAAGTGCCATGTGCTCCGGGGCAACACCAAAGTGCTGTGGTATCGCAATCGGAGACTGATTACCACTTACCAGGCGCAGATTCAGCCCCTCGAAGGGTTCCCGCAGCACTGCCTCGCCACTGGAGAAATCCATCGCCAACGCGTACCGCCGGTCACCACCATTGGCGCTCCAGTAGGGCACACCGGCTCCACCGTTAAGGCCGGGGAAATGGCTCGCGGCAATGTGGTAAGCGCTGGCCTCAGATTCCTCGGCCACCAGGGTGATGAGCTCTTCGATACTGGGGACCCGCCAGTTGCTCAGGCCGCACAGGTTGGCGGTGCGCACGCGCTCGACGAATGCCTGTGTATTGCATGGGGCGCCGCTGGTTGGCCCTTCCGCCAGTTGGCACTGCCCAAGACCGTTGGCCTTGTTCAGTGTGGTACTGAGTGGATCGTGCCAGCTATAGCGGTTGCCCGCGTGGTGAATACCTGCCAGTGTGGGGCGCTTTACCTCCCAAATGAGTCCGCTCTCGATGTCGAGAACGCAGGACCACTGATTGCCTACCGTTTCGCTGCCCGAGTCACTCCAGGCGAGGTTCTGTACTGCCAGTGGTAAACCGTCGGCGCCAAGCTTCACCAGGTGTGCCGGTCCCGGAGCTGTGGGTTCTTCTGGGTCGACGGGATCGGGGTCCTGCGGGTCTTCAGGAGGGATCAGGCAGTCATAGGGAGCCGGGCATACCTCATACAGAAATTCACCGGAGGAAGCCTGGTAGGCGCGGCAGCGCATAACCGGGCCGAGTTCTGGCGAGTCTCGATAGGCGCACTCGAACTTGAGATCTACCGACACCGAGTAATTGACCGCGCTGCAGGACGCATCGTCGCAACTGATTTCCCACGCCGTATCCCCATTGCACAGTACATCGGGCAAAAGCTCAGGGTGCTCGAATTCCTCGCAGTATTGTTGCAAGGTATTTTCCTGGGGCGCCTGATCAGTACTGACCAGCCGCAGGTTCAATGCGGTGGATGGGGGTGTCGCCACGGCCTCGCCACTGGTGAAGTCCAGCGCCCAGGCGGTCTGTGCGTCGGCGCCGTCGGCGCTCCAATAGGGCGTGCCCCCTTTGGCCTCAATACTGGGGAATACCCCATTACCTGTGTGGCGGTATTGCCCTGCAGCCTGCTGCTCCACCAGCGTGTGCAGTTCATCCGCACTGGGAACCCGCCAGTTACTGCGGCCACACAGACCCTCCGCGCGAACGCGATCTGCGAATGCGCGGCTGTTGCAGTCGGCACCACTGGTAAGCGCCCCGTCGAGGTAGCACTGTCCCTGGCCGTTGGCATCACTGTTTGTATCACTTTCCGGATCGAACCAGCTGTAACTGCTGTCGGCGGAATGAGCATGGCCGGAGCCGGGGCGTTTTACCTCCCACACCAGCCCGCTTTCGAGGTCTTCAATACAGGCCCATTGGGAGCCTTCTTCCTCACTGCCGGTATCACTCCAGCTCTCGGTCTGGATTTGTAAGGGCGCACCACTCGCCGTGAGCTTGATCAGGTTCGCAGGCTGGGAAGGCGGGGTATCCTCCTCGACCGGTTCCTCCTTCTGGTCTTCTCCTGGGTTTTCTTCCTGGTCGCCGCCTTCGCTCTGTTCATCTTCATCTTCATCTTCATCTTCTTCGCCGTCATCGGGTGTTTCCGGGGAGGAGTCGGATGTCGGTGGCGGCAGGTACCGGCGGCTATCGAGGTTCAGCCCGCGATCGCAGGCAGTGAGCGTCAGAACCAGCAGGAGTAGAACAAGGCAATTGCGAATGAACATGCGTTCCCCAAATTAATATATCCAGCGATATTTTTCGGCGGGAAACTATCAGATGGTCGCGAAGTGTCCATTCCCTATTCAGGTACTGCGTGGGGAATTCAGTGGGATTGTGGTGATAAAAACACATTGGCGGCCAATAAAAAACGGGGCCAGTTGGCCCCGTTTTCCATCTTTTGCGCGAATTACTTCTTCGCGCGCTTGCGCATATTTTCCTGCAGGATTTTTTTGCGAATCCGGATGCTCTCCGGAGTCACTTCCACCAGCTCATCGTCTTCGATGAATTCCAGTGCCTGCTCCAGGGTGTGGCGGATGGGCGGTGACAGGGTCAGCGCGTCGTCGGTACCGGAAGCGCGCACGTTGGTGAGCTGCTTGGCCTTGGTGGGGTTTACCACCAGGTCGTTACCGCGGGAGTGAATGCCGATGACCTGGCCTTCGTACACTTCCTCGCCGTGACCCAAAAACAGGCGGCCGCGGTCTTGCAGGGCGAACAGGCCGTAGGCCAGGGTTTTGCCCTTGGTCATGGACACCAGTACACCGTTAATGCGCTTGGCCACGTCACCCAGCTTCACCGGACCGTAGTGGTCGAAGATACTGGTCATGATGCCGGAACCGCTGGTGATGGTCAGGAACTGGTTGCGGAAACCGATCATGCCGCGGGACGGAACGATGAAGGTCAGGCGCACACGGCCCTTGCCGTCCGGTTCCATATTGGTGAGGTCGGCCTTGCGCAGACCCAGCTCTTCCATAATCGGACCCTGGTGCTGTTCTTCAACGTCGATCACCACCTGCTCGTAGGGCTCCTGGATCTCGCCGTCGACTTCTTTCTGTACCACTTCCGGACGGGATACACCCAGCTCGAAGCCTTCGCGGCGCATGGATTCGATCAGTACCGACAGGTGCAGTTCGCCGCGGCCGGATACCTTGAATTTATCCGGGGAATCGCCCTGCTCCACACGCAGTGCCACGTTGTGGATCAGCTCCTGGTCCAGGCGGTCCTTGATGTTGCGCGAGGTCACGTACTTACCTTCTTTACCGGCGAACGGGGAATCGTTCACCTGGAAGGTCATGCTCACGGTGGGCTCGTCCACAGACAGTGCCGGCAGTGCTTCCGGGTGCTCCGGGTGGCACAGGGTATCGGAAATGTTCAGCTCGCCCACACCGGTGATACACACGATGTCACCGGCGCTGGCCTGTTCCACTTCCACACGTTCCAGGCCGAGGTAACCCATTACCTGCAGGACCTTCGCCTTGCGTGACTTTTCGTCGCGGTCGAGGATCACCACCTGCTGGTTCGGCTTCAGGGTGCCGCGGGTAATGCGGCCCACGCCGATAACACCCACATAGCTGTTGTAGTCCAGTGCGGAAACCTGCATCTGGAAAGGACCATCGCTGTCCACCTGCGGCGGCTTGACCTTGTCGACGATCATCTGGAACAGCGGGGTCATGTCGTCCGCCATATCGGTCTCGTCCAGACCGGCGATGCCGTTCAGGGCGGAAGCGTAGATCACCGGGAAGTCCAGCTGCTCTTCGGTAGCGCCGAGGCTGTCGAACAGGTCGAAGACCTGGTCCATTACCCAGTCAGGACGGGCGCCCGGGCGGTCGATCTTGTTGATGACCACGATCGGGTTCAGGCCCTGCTCGAAGGCCTTGGAGGTGACGAAGCGGGTCTGCGGCATGGGGCCGTCTACCGCGTCCACCAGCAGCAGTACCGAGTCCACCATGGACAGTACGCGCTCTACCTCACCGCCGAAGTCGGCGTGCCCGGGGGTGTCCACGATGTTGATGCGGTAGTCGTTCCAGCGGATCGCGGTGTTCTTGGCGAGGATGGTAATACCGCGTTCTTTTTCCTGATCGTTGGAGTCCATCACGCGCTCGGAGTCGGCGCTGCGGCGGTCGAGGGTGCCGGACTGCTGCAGCAGCTTGTCCACCAGGGTGGTCTTGCCGTGGTCAACGTGGGCGATGATCGCGATATTGCGAAGATTGTCTATCACTGGGGGCCTCTGGGCGTAATGCGTGATTGGGTGGGACACTGTCTTGAAGAGAGCGGTCACACCGGAAAATTGGGCAGGCGGGGAATGGGCTGAGGTTTGAAACAGCGGCTATCCGGCCAAAGCGCGCGCATTATAGAGGTGAAGTGTGGCAATTGGGAGTCGGATTGGCGGAAATTTGTGCGGTTTTGAGGGGGCCGGGCCGGGGCCCGGCGTTGAAACCGGGCAAAATCTCGGAGATTTCGCCCGGACCCGGTTTACAGACGGTGCATCGCGCAGATTTTGTTGCCTGCCGGGTCACGCAGGTAGGCCAGGTACAGCTTCAGGCCGCCGCCCTCGCGCACCCCGGGTGGATCTTCACATTCGCTACCACCATTGGCCAGGCCCGTCGCGTGCCAGCGATCGCCCTGCTCCGGGCTCTGCACCGCGAAGCCGATGGTACTGCCATTGCCGCAGGACGCCGGCTCACCATTGATGGGTTTGGTGATCGCAAAGACTCCAGTATCGGTGAAATAGAAGCAGCGTCCCCTTTGGTCGATCACCCCGGGCTTGTAACCCAGCTCGCCGAGAACCGCATCGTAAAACGCTTTGGACTCCTGGATATCCTTTGCGCCGAGCATAACGTGGCTAAACATGAACATGTCTCCGGACGATTGAATAGTGGGGCGAGTGTATAGGGTTTTGGCAGCGCTGCCGCGGATAAATTGGCTCAACAACATATGCCGGCTGGGTGTTGTCCGGAAACACCGGAATTGATGAAAAGCGCTGGAAAACAGCCGATTTTGTACATCGGTACAAAGCAGAAATGCCCATTCATCACAAAACGCTCAGTGTCGCCTGGCACCCCATAAATTCGCGCGATAGTTAACTGTTAGCAATATTCGAGGAGGCTAGAGTCGCGGCTCTCTTTGCACGCCCGTGTGCGGGAGATTTAACTCGCTTAACCAGCGAAAATTAATGTGAAACAACGGAGCCGCCATTATGCGTTCGCTATTGTTCCGATCCTTGACCAGTATCGCTTCCGCGGTCTTCGCACTTTCTGCTTTCGCGCAGGACCAGTGCGATTACACCGCTCAGTGCAAAGCCCAGTACGGAAATCAGGCAACAGACTGCGCCAACAGTCGCTCATTGTTCAGTGTGTGTATGTGTGGTTCTGTTCCCTGTGAGGACAGTGAGGAGCCCGGACAGCCGGATGAAAACCTGCTGATGGTTCCTGGTTTTATCCAGGCGGAAGACTACCACCGCTACTGGGATTCGACCGCCGATAACCTCGGTGGCGTTTATCGCGAAGATGGAGTGGATATACAGGATTCCAGCGACAACGGTGGCCAGTACAACGTGGGCTGGACGGCAACCAATGAGTGGCTGGAATTTGATATCCATGTCGAACAGGCGGGTGTGTATCGCGCGAACGTCCGTGTTGCATCTGCACCCGGTGGCGGTCAATACACTGTGGAAATTGACGGACAGACCCGTGGCAGTGCGATGCCGGTACCGGCAACCGGTGGCTGGCAGCAGTGGGTGACGCAGAGTCTGGATCTGGGGCAGCTGACCCAGGGGCAGCACACCCTGCGCTTGCAGATTCAGGCGGGCAATTTCAATATCAATTGGCTTGAACTGCGTCCGCTGACCGATACCGGAAGTGGGGAAATGATTGGTCGTTTCGATACCGGAAAAGATCTGTTTCTGGCGAATTTCGACAGCAAACCGGACCCGGATGACATCCACGCAGTGGCCGCAGTCGCTACCGTATTGAAGGATGCGCGTTTCAGCAATGTGAATTATTTTGCCGTGGCCGGTGCCTATGGGGATCAAGGTGGCGATTTTATCGAGGCGGATTATTTATTCGATCTCGCATTCGGCGCCAATGGCTGGACCAACGCGCACGTAAATTACAACGGCGCACTCGACACGGTATTCAATAAAGTGAAGTCCGCGCTCAACGCCGGTGGCGACATCTGGATCGCGGAAGCGGGGCAGTCGGACTTCAGTGCGGATCTGGTGCGTCGGGTGAAGGCGCAGTTGCCCTCGGTCAATACCAATGGTCGAATCCATATCATCCAGCACAGTAACTGGAACCAGGACCATACCACTCCTAATGATCTGAGCTACGTGCGCAGCCACACCGATTACCAGAAAATTAGCGATGGAAACTCGGCAGGGAATGGTACTCCCGGGTTCAATAACAAGAATACCAGCCACTGGAATCGTGTGCTCAATCACAGCGAGGTTGGCGTTCTCTGGACAGAAGCCAAGCGCGTTGCCGATCACAGCATCGACAACCATGTAGGGTGGAAAAATCCATCCATCGCCGCAGGAGGAATGGACTTTTCCGACACGGTGGAAACCACCTGGATCTTCGGATTCAACTCGGTAGGGAATATCGGCGGTTTCTTTGACGAGTTTCTATAAATAACGTGGCGGGCCGGTGTAGATCGGCCCGTCAAATTTCCGCTGCAGGGCTGCATATCGCCCCTCATTCCTTCTACCCTTTGCCTTCTCCGTTACTTCTATTCAGCCCCCACGGGGTGTGGGACCCCCGTGTCCATCGCCTGCGCAGCAGTGTGCGGATTGTGCGGCAAGGGGAATAGAGCTGTTGGAAATATGTACAGCTGCAATCCCTATCCGCGAATGTCCCAGTGTGGACCGGCGTGAGGGCGAGCAAAAATCGTTCAAAAAACGTGAAATTCTGTGAAAAGCAGCAATTTTCACAGCCATGCCGTGCATTTTTCACGTCTCGGGTGATAACCTCGTCACAAAGCTGCCTGTTGATTCGTGTGAGTGCGGTGTTGAAGTCCGCGAATTGGCCATCTTGCTTCAATACAACAATCGACAACAACGCTTACACCTGACAGAGCAATGGCACCGTACTCTCCCGCCGCGATTCGCGCTACTCATCCGCCAGGCGCCAGCCGTCTCCCTTCCCGGAAGTCACGAATCTGCCCGCTCAAATCTTATGCCACCTGCAGACAGGTCCCTGTGCTTTGGGGGCGAGTGGGTTATGCGGGGCGCGCAAGTCCAGGGTGTAGGTCTTCGAAAATTAATCAAAACAACAGTCTATGGGGGTGAATTTTGAACCGGGGTGAACTACTGGAAAAGCTGGGGCTGGAGTCTTCCGCGAGTAATGCGGAGATCGAGGCTGCGGTATCGGCAAAGTCCGAGGCGTTGAACCAGGCTATGGATGCGGCGCCTACGGAAGTTCTACGCAACAAGTATCAGCAGCAGCTGGATGGTCTCACCCGTGCCCTGGCGTCATTGCAGGATGAGCCGGCAGCCGTTGCGAAACCCTCCTTCTCGCAGACCAAGTTCGCCGACTTGCCACGCTCTGCGACCCAGTTTGATGATGGCGCCAATTCCGGTATTCAGCTGGAGCGTGGCCTGCTGCTCGCCGATCGCTACACCATTGAGGAGCGAATTGGCGAAGGTGGCATGGGCGCCGTGTTCCGCGCCCATGACAAGAACCGCGATCAGGACATTGCCATCAAGGTGTTGCTGCCGAGTCTGTTGAACAGTCCGGCGGCCAAAGAGCGCTTTATGGATGAGGCGCGCATATCCAGCACCCTGAGCCACCCGAATATCGTCAACGTGTACGACGTACAGAATGACGGTGACCTGTTCTTTATCACCATGGAATTGCTTGAAGGGCAAAACCTGCGTGACTACATGGAGAACCTCGAACTTACCAAGCAGCAGATGAGCCCGCAGGAGGCCATCGAATTTGCCGATGAGATCTGTGAAGGTCTGCTGCATGCGCACGAACATACGGTGCACCGGGATATCAAGCCGGAAAATATATGGATTACCGGGGAAGGCAAGGTCAAGCTGATGGACTTCGGTATCGCCCGGGTAATGAGTTCCAGCCAGATGACCAAGACCGGCGCGGCCATGGGTACCGCCTATTATATGGCTCCTGAACAGCTCAAGGGGCGCATGGATATCGATGGCCGTGCGGACCAGTACGCACTGGGGGTGATGCTCTATGAAATGCTCAGTGGCCAGATTCCCGCAGGTCGCGTGGAAAGTCTGCACAAGGTCAACAAGCAGGTGGGTAAACACCTGTCGGCGGTGGTTGACAAAATGCTGGCAGGCAACCCTGATGACCGCTATGCAACAATGGTGGAAGTGAAAGCAGCGCTAACCCAAAAGCCAAAATTCACTTTGCCTTCGATCGCAGTGCCCGGCGCGGGAAAATTTGCCGTGGCTGCTGCGCTGCTCGCGGTGATCGGTATCGGTGCCCTTGCGGGAACCGGAAATCTTAAAAAAGCCTGGGATATGGTGCGCCCCTATTCTCAGGAGGAAATACTCGCATTCAAATCTGAACAGGCCAGTGCACAGGGAAAAATCAAGGCGTTGGTGAACCGTCTCGACGGTGCGCGTGAATCTGTACGCGATCAGGAGCGCGACCTCAAATTTGAAATTCGTCAGCTGGAAAATGACATCAATCGCGCTGGTAGAAGTGAACGCAAGGCTCTGGAAAAAAAGCTTGAACAGAGTGTGTTACAGCAACGCTTGCTTGAAGCGCAGGAAGAGCTGCTGACCAACTACATTATTGATAGTAACAAGCGCGGGGAACTGGATGGCCTCATGGCTCTTGGTGAAGAGCTGATGCGCGCGAAAAAATATGAAAAATCGATCGGCGCCTATCAACAGGCTGTTGCGGGTTATGAAAACCTGCTGGCCCAAGCGGAGGCAACCGAAGGCGTCGCCGAGTACAAGTATGCCAGTCAGCGTGAGAAATCTACCTGGGAAAAAACCGCACCGGAATACGGTATTGAAACCATTCCATTTGTGGACGCGTTGCAGGTAGAGCTGACCGCTGCCTATGAACACCTGCAGAATGTCGAGTTTGCGCAAGCCGCACCGATTTTGGAAAGAGTCGCGGTTGGCTACGTCCAGGCAACCGAAGCGATCGTCAGCGGTAGCGACTTTAAAGCGTCCTCGACCGAAGCAAAACAGAGTTGGGAGGCTTATGCCGCCGACCGCGGTTTGCAGAGTCGCTTTACCGGTGAATATGCGTCGGCATTTGATACCGCAGAGGCGCAGTGGGATCAAGGTGACCTGGTACCCGCCAGCGCCACTTACAAGACGCTGTACGACGCCTACACCGAGCTGGAATCCGCTGCGCGTAATGCCGGTGCCCTGAAACTGAAAGCCAGCCGGGCCAAAGGGGCCTGGGATACGTACCGCACGCGTAACAAGATGATGATCAGCCTCACCGATCAGTACGCTAGCGAATACGCGAAGGCGGAAAGCGATTTCAAAAACGGCGAAGTTGTTGACGCGGCAAAACTGTTTTCCGAGCTCGAAAAGAAATACGTAAAACTGATGGCCGCGGCGCGCAAGGTCAACGCAAATCTAGGCTCTGCGAGCAACAACAAGTCCGTCTGGGAAAGCCATGTAAAAAACAATTATGCCAAAGCCAATCGTGCGGAAGCAGCATCCAGGCTGTACACAGAGGGTGTTAACATGCGCAAGGCGGGAAGCTGGACTGACGCTGCAGACAAGCTCGGGCAGGCATCCAGCGCGTATGCCAAGCTCAATAGTGCGGTGGACAAGCATCGCAAGGTATTCAAGGAATCTTACAGTGCATGGGAGAGTAAGCTCAGCAGCACCCGCAGTAATATCAGCAGCCTGGAAAGAAAGATCAACGGTCTCTCCAGTGATATCTACGATTACCGTTCCGACGCCAACGCCAGTTGCTCGCGTAGTGGCTGGTCGGCCTTTGCTGATGGCCTCAACTCCGCAAGCTGTGAGATGGGTTGTAATAAGCAGGTGTGGAACGGCACCTATTACGAAACCCGCACAGACAATTATTGCGTCAGTAGTTGTCGCAACCAGGCGGCAGCAAAACAGCGTCAAGTTGAGCGCGAATACGAGCAGTGCCAGTCATCGGTGGCCAGTGCATCCCGCCGGCTGCGTCGTGCTGAGAGTGATATCAGCAGCAAGCGTCGGGAGTTATCCAGCGAGAAATCTACACTGAGCCGTCTGCAGAAAGAGAAGCCGGTTTTCTCGCCCTATTGAAGACTTTACCCGGTGTGTGCCATCGCAGTAACCCAGGGGGGCTCGGAGTAGTCCGAGCCCCCCTGGTTGTCCGGCTAGCCCTTTTTGTTCTCGGGCCGATAAACTCCCACATTCCGGTACCCTTCATCCAGCAGATGGGATGCATGTAACTGGCTCATCACCCCGCGCGCGCAATACAACAGGTACTGCTTTTCTTTATCCAGTTTCTGGAAAGCGGTGCTGAGGCGGTAGAAGGGGATGGTTTCCACCTCTGCATTGTCCAGCTCCAGTGGGTTCACCTCTTCCTCCGTGGGGTGGCGGATATCGATGATGATGGCATCCCCCGGTTCGCTGAAAATATCA
Source organism: Microbulbifer sp. ARAS458-1 (assembly GCF_045348205.1). Taxonomy (NCBI): domain Bacteria; kingdom Pseudomonadati; phylum Pseudomonadota; class Gammaproteobacteria; order Cellvibrionales; family Microbulbiferaceae; genus Microbulbifer; species Microbulbifer sp. ARAS458-1. The sequence continues at coordinate 869,340 of NZ_CP155838.1, forward strand.
ACCGGCGGTGCGTCTTCACCCAGGTCGTCCATCACCTGGTCGATGTTCTGCATCACCCGATTTCCCACGGCGCGATCGAGAACGGTGAAGTCGAAGCGGGTTTCCTCGTGTTCCACCTTTTCCATTTTTGCGCGGGTGGTGGGTTTGACCGAGATCACGCCGCAGTACTCCGGCATATTCGCGGCAAATTCCTCGGTACCGATTTCTCGCGCGGTACGGATGATGTCGGTTTTATCCGAGGTGATCAGCGGGCGCAGTACCAGGGTATCGGTGACGCTGTCGATCACCGACAGATTTTTCAGGGTCTGGCTGGAAACCTGGGCGATGGCTTCACCGGTCACCAGTGCGTCCACTTCCAGCTCTTTGGCAATGATGGAACCGGCACGCAGCATCATGCGCTTGAGGGCGACGCCCATATAGGAGTCGTCCACCTTTTCCAGAATCTCCGCGACCACCTCATCGAATGGTACGGTGACAAAACGCACCCGGTGGGAGGAGCTGTATTTGTCCCACAGGTAGAAGGCGACTTCCTTTACCCCCAGCTCGTGCTGGCGTCCGCCCAGGTTAAAGAACAGGAAGTGGGTGCGGATGCCGCGCTTGATGGTGAGATAGCTCGCCACGGTGGAATCGAAGCCGCCGGACACCAGGGAGATGACCGGGTCCTGGGTGCCGAGCGGGAAGCCGCCGAGGCCCTGGTGTAGTTCCTCGATAACATTCAGTTTGTCGTGGCGGATTTCCAGTTTGACGGTGATATCCGGGTTCTTGAGCTTTACCCCGGCGGCGTCGGTGTTCTGGTTGAGGCCGCCGCCCACGTACTGCTCTACGTCGAGGGATTGAAAGTCGTGCTTGCCGGTACGCTTTACCCGTACACAGAAGGTCTTACCCGCGAGCTGTGGGCCCCAGATGGCCAGTGTTTTCTGGTAGATATCATCCAGGTCGCCCAGCGGGAACTGCTGCACCCGGGCGAAATTGGCAATGCCCGGGGTGTGCGCCAGTACCTCCTCTATACGCTCGGAAAGGTGGGATACTGCATCCGGTGCGACCACATCGATTTTTTCCCAATCCTTGCGCACCTGGATGCGATCATCCAGCTGGCGCATGAGCTTGCGCAGGTTGTCGGCGAGCTGACGTGACATGCGCTTGCGCACGGGATTGCTCTTGATAGTGATCTCTGGAAAAAATTTGACGACGAAGTGCATAGGAGATGTGCCGGAACCGCGGTTGAATTTTAGGCCGGGAGCCCGGTTACTGGCTTCCCGGAAAAGGTGGCGAATTATAAACTCGCTATCGGGAATTTGCTTGCGGCACCATATTGGTGCTCGGCGTGACTTCTCGGCCCCAAAATAGTGCAAATAGAGGTTTGAGAGCACCATTGTTGGGACTATTGTGACCTGACAGGGAGTGCTGGCGCTTAAAAGGCCTTGCGGATTGGTTGATTTGCACCCGATTGCTCCCACAGGTAGCCATTTCTTACGACCCGAATCACTTTGTTACCGGTTTGCCCCAATTTGGCACACTCTTTGCTTTTACAGTTGCCACAAGATAAAGCGAATCGGCGCGAACATAACTTTTCATTCTTGGAGGACTGTAATGTCAAAGACGCTCGACCTGATCAAAGAGAGCGAAGCCAAATGGGTAGACCTGCGCTTCACCGATACCAAAGGTAAGGAACAACACGTTTCCATTCCTGCTAAGGAAGTTGACGGCGAGTTCTTCGAAGAAGGCAAGATGTTCGATGGATCTTCCATCGCTGGCTGGAAGGGCATCAACGAATCGGACATGATCCTGATGCCGGATGACGAGACCTCCTTCCTGGATCCGTTCACCGACGAATCCACCGTGATCATTCGCTGTAACATTGTTGACCCGATCACCGGTCAGGGCTACGAGCGCGACCCGCGTTCCATCGCACTGCGCGCCGAGGAATACCTGAAGTCCACTGGTTTCGGTGACACCGCACTGTTCGGTCCGGAGCCCGAGTTCTTCGTATTCGACGACATCACCTGGGGTGCCGAAATGGGTGGCGCCTTCTACAAGATCAACTCCGAAGAAGCGGCCTGGTCTTCCGGTGCCAGCTACACCGACGGCAACATGGGTCACCGTCCGGGCGTCAAGGGCGGCTACTTCCCGGTTCCACCGGTCGACTCCCTGCACGACGTGCGTGCCGCCATGTGTTCCGCTATGGAAGCCATGGGCCTGGAGATCGAAGTGCACCACCACGAAGTGGGCACCGCTGGCCAGTGTGAGATCGGCGTTGGCGCCAACACTCTGACCAAGAAGGCTGACGAAGTTCAGATCCTTAAGTACGCGGTACACAACGTAGCGCACGCTTACGGCAAGACCGCCACCTTCATGCCCAAGCCGCTGGTAGGTGACAACGGTTCCGGTATGCACGTGCACCAGTCCTTCAGTAAGGACGGTGTCAACCAGTTCGCGGGCGACGCCTACGCTGGCCTGTCTGAAACTGCCCTGTTCTACATCGGCGGTATCATCAAGCACGCACGCGCGCTGAATGCCATCTGTAACGCGTCTACCAACTCCTACAAGCGTCTGGTTCCGGGCTTCGAAGCGCCGGTAATCCTGGCCTACTCCGCGCGTAACCGCTCTGCGTCCATCCGCATTCCGTTCGTGCCGAGCCCGAAAGGCAAGCGTATCGAGACCCGCTTCCCGGATCCCACCGCCAACCCGTACCTGGCCTTCGCTGCACTGCTGATGGCTGGCCTCGACGGCGTGAAGAACAAGATCCACCCTGGCGACGCTGCAGACAAAGACCTGTACGACCTGCCGGCGGAAGAGCTGGCCGAGTACCCGACCGTTGCCTCCAGCCTGGAGCAGGCCCTGGACGCACTGGATCAGGACCGCGCCTTCCTGACCGAAGGTGGCGTATTCACCGACGACGCCATTGACGCTTATATCGAGCTGAAGAAAGAAGAAGTACAGCGCCTGAACATGACCACGCACCCGGTTGAGTTCGACCTTTACTACTCTTGCTAATGTAAGTCCTGCCAATTAGCAGGTATCATCTCTGCGCCCCCGCCGGCCCTTTATGGAAGGGTCGATGAGAAGGTGCAAAGATGACGAGAAAGCCCACATCGCAAGGTGTGGGCTTTTTTTATGTGTTGAAATCGGTGGTTTGTGGCTGGAGTATTTATGCGGTTATACCGTTCGCGAGTACACTAGCCTTTAGAGAACGGAATGTTGCAAAGAAGATTGCGGGAGCGCCCATGATCAGATCCACCGTGCAGTTGTCCATATTCTGGTTTGCGTTACTGGCGATGCCGGCATCGGCCCAGGAACACAGTGACGACAAATCCGCCGCCCAGGGACAATCCTCCGGTGGCACCGTGTATAAGATCGTCGGCCCCGATGGTCGCGTGACCTTCAGTGACAACCCACCCGCCGGAGAAAAGGCCGAGAAGGTGGAAATCGGGCCGATCAACGTCCAGCCCCTTGCCCCCAAGGGCGCGCTGCCTACGCGCAAACTGTCGCCTGGCAGCGAAGAGACGCGCGCCGAGCAGGGCCCGGTGAAATTTGCCATCGTGAGCCCGGCTAACGATGCCACCATTCCCCCGGGGCAGCGCTTTATCGTGCTGGAGGTGGCCATGAGCCCGGTGCCGCGAGACGGTTATCAGTTTTTTGCGGTAATCGATGGTCAGCGTTGGTCCGGCAGTTCCTCTGGCACCAGTCTGGATATATCCGCGCTGGAGCGCGGTACTCACACCATACGGGCGGTACTGCTTGGGGCGGACGGACAGCCACTGGCGCAATCCCAGACTATCCAGGTACACGTGAAGCGCCCGGGCGGTCAGGTACCCGATTTCCCTGCCGAGCAGGCACCACAAATGCCGCAGATGCCCCAGGCTCCCGGTGTGGCCAAACCGGTCAAACCTCAACCACGCTGAATTCTGTCTATCGCAACCTGTGGTCCCACTTGCTGATAAGGCGGGGCCTCCATTCTCCGTATTTCCCCGCAGGCACGGGCTCTGCCCCGCTCTGACTCACTTCCTGGCGCCCGTGCCCCGAGATGCACGCCCGAACTGGCTATTTTTCGCTCTATGCACAATAATGGTGCGCATCTTGCCAGCCATCCCCGGTGGTGACCTGAAAATCTTCCTATACGACGGATTTTTTGCGCCATTTTGGTTTGCTTCTTGCACTGCCATTAGGCGAACCGGACATGTGAATTACTTCGGAACCGCGAATGCTCAATGACCGCCAGTTACGCCTGCTGTTGGACAACCTCACCTCGGCCGTTTTGGTGCTCGATGAAAACCTGTCCCTCTGCTATCTGAACTCCGCTGCAGAGGACCTGGTGGCGGCTTCCAGTGCCCGCGCCTGCGGCCTGCCTCTGGAAGAGGTGGTTCGGGAAAACCCCGCCGCCTTGCAGGCGCTGCGCTCCTCTCTGGCCAGTGGTGAGAAATACACGGTGCGCCGTGCTCTGTGGTTTCTGCACAACCTGGAAGAGTGCACCGTCGACTACTCGGTAACCCCGCTCACCGAACTCGGCTTGCTGTTGCTGGAAGTCCAGTCCATGGATCGTCTGTTGCGCATTGCCCGTGAAGACGCACTGATTTCGGCCCAGGAGACCACCCGTAACCTGGTGCGGGGTATGGCGCACGAGGTGAAAAATCCGCTGGGCGGCATTCGCGGAGCGGCACAGTTACTGCAAAGAGAGCTCAGTGAACTGGATGATGACGGACTTGGTGAGTACACCCAGATCATCATCGAAGAGGCGGACCGCCTGCGCAATCTGGTGGATCGCATGCTTGGGCCGCGCATTCCGGTAAAACTGGAGCCGGTCAATGTACACACCATCACTGAGCGCGTGGCGCAGCTGGTGGAGGCTGAATGCAATGGCGAGCTGATTATTCAGCGCGACTACGATCCCTCCATTCCGGATATTCCAGCGGACAGTGAACAACTGATTCAGGCGGTACTGAATATTGCGCGCAACGCCATGCAGGCCATTGCAGAAAATATTGGTCTGGCGGAGGGCAGTCTGATTATCCGCACCCGGGTGCAGCGGCAGTTCACCATTGGCCGCCGTCACTGCTCACTGGTTTGCCGGATCGACATCGTCGACAACGGCCCAGGGATTCCGGAAGACATCCGTGAGCGGATTTTTTATCCGATGATTTCCGGGCGCGCCGAAGGGTCCGGACTGGGACTTTCTATTTCCCAGCACATCATCAATCAGCACCGGGGGCTTATCAAATGTGAAAGCCAGCCGGGGCAAACCGAATTCCAGATTTATTTACCGTTGGCAATGGACTAGCCGCAATGCTCGACTGAGCAGAAGTAACACCAGAACAAACCGTTGAATCAAAAAAACGCAGGCCGGAAAATTACTATGAACAATCGCGTTTGGATTATTGATGACGACCGCTCTATCCGCTGGGTACTGGAGCGCGCACTTTCCCGCGCCGGGATTGAGACCACCTGTTATGAAAACGGCGATCGCGCCCTGGACGATTTTTACAGTGAGTCGCCGGATGTGGTGATCAGCGATATCCGCATGCCTGGCTCTGATGGTTTCAAGTTGCTGCAGCGCTTCCAGGCCGAACGTCCATCCCTGCCCATCATCATCATGACCGCGCACTCGGATCTCGACAGCGCCGTCGCCGCCTATCAGGGCGGTGCATTCGAATATTTGCCCAAGCCGTTTGACGTGGACGAGGCGGTTGCCGTTACCCGCCGCGCACTGGCGCTGGCCAACGAGCAGCAGCCGGAAGAGCCGGTAGTGATCGAAAATGGTACTGGCAACAAGGAAATTATCGGCGAGGCGCCGGCCATGCAGGAGGTGTTCCGGGCAATCGGTCGCCTGTCACACTCCAATATCACCGTGCTGATCAATGGCGAATCCGGCACCGGTAAAGAGCTGGTCGCAGCGGCGCTGCACAACCACAGTCCACGCAAAAATCAGCCATTTATTGCCCTGAACATGGCGGCGATTCCCAAGGACCTGATGGAGTCTGAGCTGTTTGGCCACGAAAAAGGTGCATTCACTGGCGCCAGTGCGCAACGCGCCGGCCGCTTTGAGCAGGCCAACGGCGGTACATTATTCCTGGATGAAATCGGGGATATGCCCGCGGAGACGCAGACCCGTCTGCTGAGGGTGCTTGCAGACGGGGAGTTTTATCGGGTGGGCGGCCACACCCCGGTTAAAGTCGATGTCCGCATTATTGCCGCTACCCACCAGGACCTGGAACGCCTGGTAGAAGAACACAAATTCCGCGAAGACCTGTTCCACCGCCTCAACGTCATCCGCATTCACATCCCTCGCCTGGCAGATCGCCGCGAAGACATCCCACGCCTGGTGCGCTTCTTCTTTAACAGCGCCGCAAAAGATCTGGGCGTCGAGCCCAAAATCCTTACCAAAGAAACCGAAGAATATCTGTCCGGTCTGGACTGGCCTGGTAACGTCCGCCAGCTGGAAAACACCTGTCGCTGGATCACCGTCATGGCTTCCGGCCGCGAAGTGCACATCGACGATCTGCCGCCGGAGCTCCACCAGCAGGGCGCCACCAGCGAAGCACCCCAGGACTGGCAGAAAGCCCTGCGTTTGTGGGCGGATCAGGCGCTGGCTACCGGCCAGCGGGAAATCCTCAGCGAAGCGGTTCCCGCGTTCGAGCGTGCACTGATCGAAATCGCCCTCAAGCATACCGCCGGCCGCAAGCGCGACGCTGCGGAACTGTTGGGCTGGGGGCGCAATACCCTGACCCGCAAGCTCAAGGAATTGGGTATGAATGGGGCGGATGACTGAGCATCCAAAAATTAATAGTTATAACGGGCACCTTCTGGTGCCCGTTTTGGTTATACTTGGGGATTGATCACGGCTGGCGGCACACCCCACCTGGGGGTACCGTCACAGCCATTGTTATCCTCACTACTTAGCGTCCAAAACCATGAGTGAACTGCCCAATTGCCCCCAATGCCAGTCCGCGTATACCTATGAAGACCGCGATTTGTTTGTATGCCCCGAGTGTGGCCACGAGTGGACCGCTGGTGATCTGGTGGAGGAGGAAGGACTGAACATCAAGGACGCCAACGGCAATCCGCTGGCAGACGGTGACACCGTTACCGTGATCAAGGACCTGAAAGTGAAGGGCTCGTCCGCGGTGGTGAAAGTGGGTACCAAAGTGAAAAACATTCGCCTGGTGGAGGGCGATCACGATATCGATTGCAAAATCGATGGTATCGGTCCCATGAAACTTAAGTCTGAATTCGTCAAGAAAGCGTGATGCCAGTGGGTGCCGCTGGCGGCACCCACATTCCTTCAATGGTCGGTGGTTGGAGTCTGGGTCAGACTTCCATGGGGAAATGCGGGATATCCTGCGTGTATTGAAGGCTGTGTCCTGACATTTAGCTGGCTGGTTTGTTGCTGGGTTTTTGCGGCTCATCCAGTGCCAGTACAGATTCGTCGTCCGGAGGCAGCAAGGGCTCATCCTCGGCAATAAACTCCCGCATAAAAATTTCCCAGAACGCCATAAACAACGCTGCTAATAGAGGCCCGATCGCAAAGCCACTGATACCAAACATCAGCAGGCCCCCCACCGTCGAAAACAACACGATATAGTCCGGTAACTTGGTGTCACGGCCAACCAGAATGGGGCGCAGAATATTGTCTACCAGGCTGATAACCATAACGCCGTAAAGCATCAATACCGTGGCTTTCACCGTATCGCCGGTAGCGTAAAGATAGAGTGCCGCCGGGAACCAGATGATGGCCGCACCCACGGCGGGCAGAAGCGACAATACCGTCATCACCACGCCCCACAGCAGCGGCGCGGGCAGCCCGAGTACCCAGAAGATAATACCCCCCAGTGTGCCCTGGGTGACCGCTACCACCAGGTTGCCCTTGATGGTTGCGCGGGTGACCTCGGCAAACTTCGCCAGCAGCAGTTTTTCGCGTTCGTCACCAAGGGGCAGCGCGCGGATCAGTAGCGCCACCAGTGCGTTGCCGTCGCGAATCAGGAAAAAAGTGAGGTACAGCATCAGGCCGAGGCTGACGAAAAAGTTCAGGGTGTTCTGCCCCAGTGCTAGCGCATTTTTGGCGATCAGGCTACCGGCCGCCATCAGCCCGCCGAGCAGGCGCTCCTTCAGGCCGTCGAAATCCAGACCAAAGCGCTCCAGTGCCGCATTGACGCCGGGAAATGCCTGTCGAATCTGCTCGACCTTGGCACCGAGATTGATCTCCCCTGCCTGCACCTTCTGATACAGCGCAGCTACCTCGCTGATAAATGAGCTGGCCACCAGCAGCACCGGGATCACTACCACCACGATACACAGGACGAGCGTGGTCAGCGCGGTGAGGTTGGGCCAGCGGGGGAAACGGTGGAGCAGATAGCGATACAGTGGGTGGAATATCAGCGCTACCGCGCAGGCCCAGAATATGGCGGTAAAGAACGGTTTCAGTAACAGCGCGAAGGCGACTGTCACCAGTGCCAGGGTGAATATAAACGAGCGTCTTTCCAGTCTTTCCTGCACCGAGAGATCCCTGTTTTTTATGGACAGTTGTTTGGGGAAATACCAGGGGCAATGAAAACAGATAGGCTGGTTCTTTACCAGCGCCGGTAACCGCAAGTGTCTACATGGAAGCGAATACCACTATAGATACCCAGGCCCATATTCCACTTGCGGCCGTATTTTTTGTGAATGCGGCGCAGCTTGGGCAATAGTTGTTTGCGGGTGTATTCGTCCTCGGGAATCATGTCCAGGCCGCAGAAGTGCATGTGCTTACTGGTGCGTGCACCGCCAGCCTTGGCGTTGTAGCTGGCCGTGCGCCAGCCCGACAGAACGATGACCGGGCCTATCGCCGGTATGATGTATTCCTTGAGGACCTTCAGTGTGTCCACCATGGTCTCCCAGGTGTCCTCCGGCGGAATGGCAAAGGGGGGCTCGTCTATTTGCTGCCAATCGGTACCCTGGCGCAACAGCTCAAACGGAGGCACAACCTCAGCAACATGGTTCAGTTCCAGGAAGCGTTCCAGCTTCTCGTATTTCGCCCGGTTGTCCCCTTCGTCGAGAAACTTCTCGAACGCCAGAGGGGTTGCTGCGGTATACCCTTTAATACGGTAGATCAGCGGAACGTCTGGATCGATGGGCTCTGGTGCCGGCTCTATATGGGTAACCGGGGAGACGATGCGCTCGGCCAGCTGTTTTACCTTTTCAACCGTCAGCACCACCAGTACCAGCGATGCAACCAGTACCAGCGCGACGATCCAGATGACTCGCCGCCGCTCGATATGGATGTCAATAAACTCGTGGTCTTCGCTTTCTTTGATATCCATAGGGTCGACTTACTACCAAACAACCAGGTGTGAAACGGCTACCAGCGACGAAAGCCGCAGGTGTCTACATGAAAGCGCACACCGCTGTAGATCCCCAGGCCCATGTGGCTGTCGGGACCCAGGCGGGCGTGCAGGCTGCGCAATTCCTCGATCAGCTCCTTGCGGCTGATATTCGACTGCGGCACCAGGTCGACGCCGCAAAACGTCTTGTGTTTGCTTTTCTTCGAGCCCCCCGCCTTGCGGTTGTATTCATCGCTGCGGAACGCGGAGACGATATCCACGGGACCGATGGCGGGCACCAGTTCATCGCGAATCAGCTTCAGAGTGGCAACCATATTGGGCCAGTAATCTTTGGGGGGGATGGCGAACGGAGGCTCGTTGATATCCAGCCAGTCAGAACCCTGGCGCAGCAGGTTTTCCGGCGCGGTGGCGTTGGCGACACCAGCCTCGGCAAGGAATTTTTCAAGCTGGCGGAATTCGCGGCGATTGCGCCCTTCACGTAGAAACTGATTGAAACTGGCGTGGGTGGCGACCCGGTAGCCCTTGAGGTCGTAGTAGGGCTTTTCTACCGCCTTGTACTGCAGGTAAACCCACAGGGCCAACAGCAGCAACAGCAGTAAGCCCGCAATACCCGCAACGACCCACCAGTTGGTCTGTTGATCTGGTGGCGGGTGATCGTATCGGCGTTTGGCTTTAGAAAATGGATTGCCCGATGGCATGTGCGCTAACTGCTCGCCCGAAAAAACTGGTTCTTTAAAGACTATAGCCGTCTCTACCCGGGCTGCAGGCGCTGGTGCTCAGAGGTTGGAGGATGAGGTTGGGGGATACAAAAAAGGCGATCCGAAGATCGCCTTGGGGTGGCGGTCGCGAGGCCGCCGGGGGGGAACAAAGGGTTATGCCTTGGGCCCCGCGCTTTTGATGTCAGCGTTCACGGAGAACTTTTCGATGTTCTCGGCAAACAGTCCCGCCAGCTTTTTCGCAGCGGCATCGTAGGCATCCTGGTCGGTCCAGGCATTGCGCGGGTTCAGGTAGGACTTGTCCACACCGGGTACTTCAGTGGGGATGTCCAGATTCATGATATCCAGGTGTTCGGTTTCCGCCGCTTCAAGGGCGCCGCTCTGGATCGCCGCAACTACCGCGCGGGTAACCGGGATCGGGAAGCGTTTGCCCTTGTCGCCAGAGCCGCCGGTCCAGCCGGTATTGACCAGGTACACCTTTGAGCCGAAGTCCTCGATACGCTTCATCAGCAGGTCCGCGTACTCGCGCGGTGCGCGCGGCATAAACGGTGCGCCGAAGCAGGTGGAGAAGGTCGGGTGGATGCCCGCTTCTGCACCCAGCTCGGTGGAGCCCACGCGGGCGGTGTAGCCGGACAGGAAGTGGTAAGCCGCCGCTTCCTTGGACAGGATGGAAACCGGAGGCAAAACGCCGGTCACATCGCAGGTCAGGAAGATCACATTTTTCGGTTCGCCGGCGCGGTTTTCCAGCTGGCGCATTTCCACGTGCTCCAGCGGGTAGGAGCAGCGGCCATTCTCGGTCAGACTGGTGTCGTCGTAGTCCGGTACACCGGCGTCATCGGTCACCACGTTTTCCACGATGGCGCCGAAGCGGATGGCATCCCAGATCACCGGTTCGTTCTTCTGGCTCAGATTGATGGTCTTGGCGTAGCAGCCGCCTTCCATATTGAATACGCCGCCCTTGGCCCAGCCGTGCTCGTCATCGCCAATCAGGTAGCGTTCGGGGTCTGCAGACAGGGTGGTCTTACCGGTGCCAGACAGGCCGAAGAACAGGCATACATCGCCGTCTTTGCCCACGTTGGCGGCGCAGTGCATTGGCATCACGTCTTTTTCCGGCAGCAGGAAGTTCTGCACAGAGAACATGGCTTTCTTCATCTCACCGGCATAGCGCATGCCAGCCAGCAGCACTTTACGCTGGGCAAAATTGATGATCACGCAGCCCTCGGAATTGGTGCCGTCGCGGGACGGGTCACACTCGAAGTTGGCTGCGTGCAGGATGCGCCACTCTCCCTTGCCCTTGGGGTTGTACTTCTCTGCGCGGATAAACATGTTGCGGCCGAACAGATTGTGCCAGGCGGTCTGGGTAGTGACTTTCACGGGGATATAGTGGTCTTCATCCTGACCCACGTGCAGTTGCTGTACAAAGCTGTCGTGGCTGGCGATGAAGTCATCTACACGGCTCCACAGGGCATCGAATTTGTCGGCGGGAAAGGGGCGGTTCACGTTGCCCCATTCGATACTGTCGGCGGTGGAGGGTTCTTCCACCACGAAGCGGTCCGCGGGAGAGCGGCCAGTGCGCGTGCCGGTTACCGCCAGAAGTGCACCGGTGTGAGTAAGGTGGCCTTCGCCGCGCTGCAGTGCCTGTTCGACCAGTTGTGCGGGGGAAAGGTTGGAGAACGCCTGCACCGACTCGTTTTGCTGTGCCATTCGCTTATTACCCATGAAAGTTGTATCACTGAAATAAATAGTAGGGGGTGCCGCCCGGAGTTGCTAAACAGATGCGAGATGGAGCCGCGATAAAATTGGCGCCCCAGGCTGCTGGCGCGCGCATTATTACAAACTTCAAATCCCGATCACAGGAAGATCTGTATAAAGTTTGAGCAAAAATGGGCTTATCTGGGAATTTTTTCGCGGAAATTTATTCAAATTTATGATGTAGTTTTTTTACTTCATAATTTTGGAGAATATTGGGTGTTCTGTAGTTTTTACTACAGTCGGATTTACCGAGAGGGAGGGTGTCGGACTGGACTCGCAGGCATAAAAAACGCGCCGTCTGGCGCGTTTTGGATTGATCGAATGGCAGTGCCACCGCCACAGAAACTGAATCAGTGCAGAGTGTGTGGCGGAGCGTTGAACAGCTCTTCGACCTTGTCGCGATCGAAACGATAGCTCTGGTTGCAGAACTGGCAGTCCGCGGTAATCTCACCGCCCTGTTCCTCCAGCAGCCGGTAGACATCTTCCGGACCCATGGCAATCAGCGCCCGCGCACTGCGATCCGCGGAGCAACTGCATTTGAAGCGGATATTGGCGGTACCGAGACTCGCGGGTTCCATCTGATGGAACAGGCGGAACAGCAACTCTTCATGAGGCAGGCTGTGCAGCTCCTCGGGGGTGACCGTCGAAGCCAGCTGTACGCCGGTCTCCCAGGCATCTTCGTTCTCTACCGCCGAAGCCGCGTTGTTACCCGGCAGCACCTGCAACATGATGCCGCCCACTGTATCGGCACTGGATTCGATCCAGAAGCGGGTCTGCAATTGTTCGGATTGGGTAAAGTAGTCTTCCAGGCATTCCGCCAGGGTGTCCTTTTCCAGTGGCACAATGCCCTGGTAGCGCTCCCCGTCCTGCGGGTCCACGGTAATCACCAGAGCCCCCCGGTTGCCCACCAGCTCGCGCAGTGTGGCGTCCTCTTTGATCTCAGCCCCTTCGGCAACACGGGCCAGGCCACGCACATCGCTCTGGTGCGTACACTCTGCCACCAGCAGTGGCACGTCGCCTTCACCGCGGGCCTGCAGCATAAGGATGCCTTCAAACTTGAGTGTGGTCGCGAGCAGACAGGAGGCGGCGAGGAATTCCCCAAGCAATTTCTGCACCGGCAGTGGAAGTTGGTTTTGCGTCAGCACTTCCCGGTAAGCATCGGTAAGCGTGACCAACTGACCACGAATATCGTGCTTGGAGAAGATAAAGCGTTCCAACTGATCCGACATATGTGTGCCTCGCTATCTATCGTGGGGGGAGGCGATTTTAGGGGCAGCCCGCCAGAATTGCGATAGCCTTCCATGTTAGTGCGAGTGGCGGCTAGCCGCACAGGCGGCGAATCTGCGCCTCCAGTTTGCGCGCTTCAATGACCCGCTGTCGCTCACTGATGGTGGATTCCTTGCCCTCCGCATCCACGAAGTACACCGGGCCCTGTAGGATGGACAACTGCTTGCGCGCACGCTGACAGGCAATTTGTTGCTGTCGCAACTGGTTGACCTGCTCGGTTTGCTTGCGCGCCACGTATTCCTGTTCTATCTCATTACCGCGGCGGTGGTCGGGGAAATCCTGACGATGGGTGGGGGCTGCGCTGTTGACTGGCTTCAGCTGGCCACTGAGGGGCTCGGCCTTGGCCTCTACGGGTGGGCGATCACCGAAATGGACCTTGCCGTCCTTGTCGACCCAGCGGTAGAGCTCAGCGGCCAGGGTCGATTGACTGCAAAGTGCCGCCAATATTGTCGCGTCGCGTACCAGCCGGGTTAGCACTGATCGTCGTCGTTGCATCATTTCCGCCATTCCATCTCTACGCATTTCGGTGAGTCTGTTTATTTACTGGATTTGGCCGAGCTCCGTCTCGCCGGTCCCTGACGGCTCGTGTTCTGCCAGGGTGCCGAACAGGCCGAGGGAGTGACGCTCCGGAATCTGGTAAGTCTGCAGGATCAGCGGTTGCTGTTCCTTCGCCGCTGCGCTGTCCAGCACCATGCGGTAGCCGGCACCGTCTTTCAGCTCGATGTATTCGCTCTCACTGGTTTCCATCAGCTGCGCGAACTGCTGGAAGTCGCGAATTTTCTCGCCGTTGACCGATTCGATAATCCAGTTCTTCCAGTCGTGGTAACCGAGATTTACCGGCGCCGGTAACACCTTTAACGCTACCACCAGCTCCCGTTGTTCGGGGCTCGACCACTGGTTGCGCGAGTAGAGGTATTCGATGGGTGCCTTGGAGTGCCAGTTGCCCCCCCAGCGTTTGATCAGGTTCATATTCAGCGGCACAAAGACCACGCCGCCATAGATGTAATACCGCGGGCGCTGGTCGAACTTTTCGCCCTGTACCAGAGAGCGGGATGGAGGCGTGGCGGCGAGGGTGATTTTTTTGTTGTAGATCTTGCCATCGCGGGCAAAGCGCACCGGCAGCTGATCGCCCACGTGGTACTGATCCACCGCGTAGTGATAGTTGGTGCGCTGGTGTTCGCGCCACTCGATGGTGCGATCGGCGGCGATATTGAAACCGTCCACCTGTAACAGGACGTCGCCGGGTTTGAGTACCTGGGCGGCCGGCGCATCCTCAAACACCCGCACCACCAGCGCGCCCTCCTGATCCGGTGCCAGGCCGGCGGCGGCTTTCATGGAGGGGCTCTCCAGGCTCTGGGTCACTGCGCCCAGCTCCGGAAAGCCCTGGTGCACACCGTCTTTGGCGTCTTCAAGTACATGGTTGATCACGCTCGGCGGCACGAAGTAGCCCAGGTTTTCGGCGCCGTTACTGTTATTGGTCTGCATGGCGACGCCAACGATCTTGCCGTTGGAGATCACCGGGCCACCGCTGTTGCCGGGGTTGATGGCGGCGTCGATCTGGCCGGCCATCAGGTAGCTTTCGGCGTGGGCGTAATACTGGTGTTCCACCCGGGATAGCACGCCGCGAGTGATGGACAGGGATTTGCCGCCGATGGGGTAGCCGTAGACCGTGACCTCTTCCTGCAGCTCGGGAAGGCTGCCAAAGGTGAGTGCACGGGTGTCCTCGAAGAAGGCTTCGTCGTCGACGGTGAGCAGTGCGAGATCGGCGTCGTGGGAGACAAATTTGACCCGTGCGCGAAATTTCTGCGCGTCGCCGTGGCGCTGTACCTGGATAAAGCTACCGTTGGCGATAACGTGGGCATTGGTAAGGATTTGCTTACCTTTGATCACGGCGCCGGAGCCGGACAGTTGCTGAGCGTTGAGCAGGGCCCAGGGGTTGAAGTAGTCGGGGGCGGCGGCGGTGGTGTAGATCTTGATGATCGAGCGCTTGAGCTGCTCCCGCTCACGGCTGTCGGCGTGGACGAGTTGGGAGAAGCAGAGAATCAGCAGGCCCAGTTTGAACAGGCAGGGTTTCAGCAGGTGTTTCATTACGGCGTCGAGTCTTGATTATTTGTGGGTCTGGGCCAGTTTAGCACTTTGGCGGGTTTGTGCTCTGTTGTCGGGTTGTGGGGTTCGTTCTTTTGGGGCTGTGTGGCGGCCGGGCGTCGGGTACAGGTTTTCAGGACCGCTGCGAGTACATCCATGTACGCTGCGTCGCAAACGTCCCTGTTTGCGACGCGCCTGAAAACCTGTACCCGACGCCCGGCCTTAGCATTTAGCTTCCGTACTTCGTAGCGTCTGGATCCCGGATCGAGTCCGGGATGACAGTGCGTGGACGAATCGTCATGCCGGGCTTGACCCGGCATCCAGTGGGGGTGGCAGGGAGTGCGTTAGTCTTGCGACTCCCGCAGGAACCTGTGGATCTGCCGGCGCTGTTTCTTGTTCGGGCGCTCGTGGGAAATATTTGCGTTATTCGCCTTGCGATCCGCCGCAAACTGTTCGCGCTTGGCAATACTGTCTTCGGTCTCCCGATACAATGTCTGTGCGATATCCGCACCACGGCGCTGGTCTGAAAGTACAAGTACCTCCACCACTTTTTCATCCCAACCTTGGCGAATGGTCAGCAGTGTGCCGGTGGCAATTTCCTTACTGGCTTTCACCCGCTGCCCTTCCGCATGCACCTTGCCGCCTTCAATTGCCTGCTTGGCAATGCTGCGGGTTTTAAAAAATCGCGCGGCCCAAAGCCACTTATCAATACGTACTTTTTCCATCAAAAATTACTACGAAGTAAAACTGTCAAATGCGAAGGGCGGGTGCTGGGTGGCGCTTTCCAGGAGCGTCGCAAACAGGATGTTTGCGCCGCAGCGCCCAGGGATGGGTTAACAGGGGGGCGCCTAGCTCGGTCCTGGAAAGCGCCACCCAGTGCCAGGCCGCCACCACAGGTAATAAAGAACTTTAAAAAACTGGAAAGTACTAAGAAGCCCGAAGAATCTCATCAAAATCATGAATCGCCGGAAACTCGGTAATCTCCCGAACCGGGCTTTTACTGTCAGGCTGGCGGATACAAAGCAGGTGCTCGATGCCATATTCCTGCGCCGCACCCAGTACATGCAGGTTGTCATCTACAAACAACGTGCGCGCCGGATCAAACGGCTGGCGCTCCTGCAGGGAATGCCAGAACAGAGTGCTCTCTTTCGCATGACCCAGGTCGTGGGAGGACACAATCTCATCCAACCACTGATCAATACCGGTAATTTCCAGCTTGTGACTCAGGCCATCAGGGTGCGCATTGGTCACCAACAGAGTGCGCTTCTTCATCGTGCGCAGGCTGCGCAGGAAATTGTCCGTGTGCGGGCGCAGCGCGATCCGATCCTCAATCTCACGGTAAATCGCCGGCACATCCAGCTTCAACACATCCGACCAATACTGCAGGCAGTACCAGTCCAGGGTGCCCCGCAACTCATCGGTCATGCGGATCACCAGCGCCTGCGCCTCAAGCACAGAAATACCATTCGCCTCTGCATAGCGCAGGGGCAGATGCTCCATCCAGAAGTGATTGTCGTAATGCAGATCCAGCAGGGTGCCGTCCATATCCAACAGCACCGTATCGATTCGGCTCCAGTCCAGCATATCCACCCTAACCCGCGGGGAGCACCCGCGGCTGATCAAAAATTGGTCGGCTATTATGCCCTCAAGCTTCCGGGCGCGCCAACTCCGCGCGAATCAACCCGGTAACCAGCAGAGCCTGTGCGCCGTAATAGGTCAGCATGATCCATGTGCCAGCCAGAGGAATCGGATCTACAAAGCGGTTCAGAGCAATCAGCGCATCGGAAACCATAAAAGTCACCGCGCCGGCAAACAGCAGTGAAGAGCCACTGCGGTGCGCTGCTGCTGACAGCGCCATAAATACAATGGCCACAATGTAGAGGACTACCGGCAGTCCGAGTTCGCCTGCACCGGGGAGTACCTGCCGGGCCAGAAGGAGTGCGGCCAGCACAATGGCAGCGCCGCGCAACGCAAATCTGCGACTATCCAGTCGCGGGTTGCGCAGAAAGTTACCGGCGTAGGTCAGCTGGGCCAGCAGAAAGGCCCCCAGGCCAAATACAAAGTGATTGTCGAAAGGGACGGCCAGCAGAACATCGCCGATCGCAGACAAGATGAGTGCAGCCAATGTAAGTGTCCGGGTGGCGCCGCGGAGCGCGCCCGCGGCCAGCCAGCAGAGCGCGGTGATGGGTACGATTTTCAGTGCTGCCATCCATAGGGCGCTTGTGCCCAGCGTATCCAGAGTCATATAAACCAGAGCACCAGTGCTAAACACGAGCGTGGGGAACGGTTTGAGTCCGCTGACTGACTGGGATTGCATCGCTATCGTCGACATGGGCTTCTCCATCATTTTTATATTTGCTGCTTTGGGGAGTATTCTTGCCCGAGTATTCGCGAATCTGCTGCGCCGTACAATCCACTGCGCGGTGACATTTTCGACCACGAATTCCATTTTCTGTTTTCAGGTTCGAACACGCCAATCCCTTTTGTCCATTCAAGGAGTGACAGATGAAGGCCAATAATATTCTCGAAACCATCGGCAACACGCCCCACGTACGCATCAACCATCTCTTTCGCGACGACATCGAGGTGTGGATGAAAGTGGAGCGCTTCAATCCAGGCAGCAGTATCAAGGACCGGATTGCTCTCGGAATGATCGAGGATGCGGAGAAATCCGGGGCGCTGCAGCCGGGTGGCGTGATCGTGGAGCCGACGTCCGGCAATACCGGTATCGGCCTGGCGATGGTGGCAGCGGTAAAGGGTTATCGCCTGATTCTGACCATGCCGGAGTCCATGTCGGTGGAGCGGCGCAAGATCATGAAGGCGATGGGGGCGGAGTTGGTACTCACCCCGAAGGAAAACGGTATGCCCGGGGCCATTGCGATGGCGGAGGAAATCCTCTCCCAGCATGAAAACAGCTGGATGCCGCAACAGTTCAAGAATCCGGCGAATGTGACGGCGCACAAGAATACGACGGCGCGAGAGATTCTGGCGGATTTTCCCGAGGGGTTGGATTTTCTGATTACCGGGGTGGGTACCGGCGGGCATATTACCGGTTGTGCGCAGGTGCTGAAGGAGTCGATGGCGAATCTGCAGGTGTTGGCGGTGGAGCCGGAGAAGTCGCAGGTGATTGCCGGTGGTGAGAAGGGGATGCACCGCCTGCAGGGCATCGGCGCGGGTTTTGTGCCGGAGGTGCTGGATAAAGAGGCGCTGGATGGCACCATCGGGGTGAGTGAGGAGGACAGCTTTGAAATGGCGCGGCAGTGTGCGTTGAAGGAGGGGATCTTTATCGGGATTTCATCCGGGGCGTCGCTGGCGGCGCTGAAGAAGCGGGAGAAGGATCTGGATGCCGGCAGCCGGGTGCTGGTGTTCAGCTATGACACTGGTGAGCGCTACCTGTCCATCGAAGACCTCTTCTCGGCGTAATCGCCCTTCTCTATAGCTGCACGGCTATTCCAATCCAGGCCAGCGCGGGATCAACCCACAAATCCCGCCCTGGCCTGCGTATAATCCCACCTTTCTTTTTTCGGGGCGCCGGCCACTTGAGTGGCGGTGGTGCTACCGGGTACAGCCTTGCGAGACACGTCGTAAACCCATCCCTGGGGGCTCTGCACCGCCATCCATGGCGGTGAAGGTCTCGCACGGCTATACCCGCTATCACCACCTTCCCGTCGACCCAAGTGGTATTCGAATAAATTTCTATCGGGGGAATCATGGAAAACGTAGTAAGCAGGGAACTGCTGGATCAGGTCATCGCCATTTCATTAGAAGCGGGCGAGGCGATTCTGGAGGTGTACAACGCCAGCGGTGAGCTGGAGGTGGATACCAAGTCCGATGATTCTCCGGTAACCGCCGCGGATCTGGCGGCACACAAGATTCTGGCGCCGGCGCTGGCGAAGCTGCTGGATGGGGTGCCGGTGCTGTCTGAAGAGGGCGAGATGCCGTCTTATGATGTGCGCGGTCAGTGGGATCGCTACTGGATTATCGATCCGCTGGATGGCACCAAGGAGTTTATCCGCCGAAACGGCGAGTTCACGGTAAACGTGGCGCTGATCGAGAATGGTGAGCCGGTGCTGGGAGTGGTGCATGTGCCGGTGCTGGATATTACCTATGCGGGCGCCAGGTCCCTGGGAGCGATCAAGCGGGATGCATCCGGTGAGAAGGTGATCGCAGTGCGGGCGATGCAACCGCGTCTGGAGGCGAAGCAGCCGATCGAGGTGGTGGCGAGCCGCAGTCACGGTGCCGGTGCGGTGGATGCGCTGCTGGAGCGCATCGAGGGTGCGCTGGGTGAGACCGGGCTTAAGAACATGGGCAGCTCGTTGAAGCTGTGCCTGGTTGCAGAAGGTGCGGCGGACCTGTATCCGCGTCTGGCGTTAACCTGTGAGTGGGATACCGCGGCGGCACAGGCGGTAGTGGAAGCGGCCGGTGGCGTGGTGGTAGACGATAAGTTCGAGCTGTTGCGTTACAACCAGAAAGAAGAGTTGCTCAATCCGTTCTTCTATGTGATTGGTGACCCGTCTTTTGATTGGAAAACCCTTTTGCTGGGTTGATGCTATGACCTGCCGGTCCACGGGGCAGTTGCATGGCTGCCCCCACAGACCGCCGCGTGACGCCCGGTAAAATGTGCGGTTCTGGTCTAGGCTTAACCTTATTACTCGCCTGCCGCCGTTGTTTTTAACGACACCTGTCTGTTGAGCGCAACAAGCAAATGCTGGCAGTCGGTTCCATCCACCTGCTCTATCCAATACAGGGATTGGGAGGTAAAGCCATGGCCTGTACCCGCGCTGCCCATGTGAACGTCAACGAAACCGAAACCCGTCATCTGCGCCAGCGACTGCAGGTGGAGATTACCTGGCTGTCACGGCAGCTGCAGGATCTGCAGACTGCGGATCAGCTGCCGGACCATTCGCTGCAACAGACCTACCGGGAAATGATCTTTTCCCGTCGCGCACTTCTCGGGCGTATCCCCCGCTGATTTCGTCCTTTCCAGGAAAGTTTTTCTTCTCCGGTTGTGAATTCCGCAATTTTTACCGCGTGCGTCGCGCATTTAATTTCTTTGCTGAGAATTTTGTTCAAGTCTGAACAATTGGGTCTACGCTTGGTGGGATAAAAGTTAACTTAAAAGAGAAAGCCCATGCGTTATCCGGTTGTGGTCCACAATATTGAATTCGCCGGTTACGGTGCCATCGCACCCGACCTGCCGCATTGCCACTGCCACGGAGATTCGCTGGAAGCTGCACTGCAGAAAATGGCGGAAACGATCGCCGGCCGGCTCGATGAGATTCAGGACGCTGGCGATGCGCCGCCGGAGCCCGGCGACCTGGAAAAACTGCGGAAAAATCCTGCGTTTGCCGGCGGTGTCTGGGCAATCATCGATATCGAGCAGAACGCCTTCAGCCCTCGCTCCTGAATCGCACACAATCGTAATACGGATTTTAGTAAGTATGCGCAGATGCCGCAGACAAGCGGGTCTCTGCGCGGTTAAACAGGGAAGTCAAATAATGAAAGCACTGGTATTTCTTCTGGCTTTGTTCGCCTCGGCTCTGGCCTCCAACAGCGCGCTGGCGCAGTGGAACAACCCTATCGATGGATACTGTAACGGCGAATACCACATCGTCGGCACCGTTGGCCTCGGTGTGGGTGAGCTGCAGATCAACGACGAGCAGGACTTTGCCGGGTATGCCAGTATCGGAGTTACCCCCGATGCGGGTATCTGGCAGGTAGAGCTCCGTTACACGGGTTTTGACGATGGCAGTGTGTCGGTAGACCAGTGGGGTATCGGTGCCAAGGTAGACTTCACCGTTAGCTGTGATGTGCAGTGTCTTTACTGGATGGTCGGCTGGAACTACGGCGAGTTTGATGTGGATTCCATCGAGCGTCGCGGGCTGATTTATGATCTCGACGATAACGCGGATGACAATTACTGGAATGCCGGTGTCGGCTACCGCTACAACTGGACCAAGGATTTCAACACGTCCATCGAGTACAACTATAACGACGTTGACACCAAGTTTTATTACTACGACGGCGTCGACGATGTGCGCTTCGACCTCGGCCACCTGCGCACCCTCACGGTCAATTTCAGCTACCGTTTCTGAGCGCAGGCGCCTGAAAGCGGCCCCGGTGGCAAGTACATCGGGCCCCTCTCCAATCTTCAGAGTGCGTAGGACAGACTCATATTGAGGCCGTCATCGCGCCCCAGCTGATAGCCGTTGTAGTGCGCGGACACACTGCTCGTCCACTCTACGCCCAGTCGCACGCCGGCAAAAGGCCCCGACTGCGGCACCAGGTTTGCTCCGAGTGCAGCATCGACAAACTCTCCGCCGTAATTCCCCTGCAGGTCCGACGGGCTGGCGTGATTGTGAGGGCCATTGTAGTGGCCATTGATGTCGTGCTGCTTGGTGTAGCCCAGGCGTGCGGAAACGCTCACCCAGTCCGCCAGTCGGTAGGCACTCCAGGCGGTGGCACCATAGCGCTCCCCGAAGCTGAAACCGGAATCATTTTCGTCCTGCAAGGGTAGTCGGGCACTGGTCTGGGCTCCCCAACTGAGCCGCTCGTGACCGCCGGTATAGGTCAGTGAAGGCATCAGGTCCCAAGTGCCGCTTCCCAACTGCATGCCGTAATGCACGTAAGTGCCATCTGCATTTTTCAAATTGACGTCGCCGGTGGGTGCGCTGACACCCAGTGTGCCGTGAAGCTTGTAGTTGCCGGTGTCTGCAAGGCGAAACAGCCCGGCGAACACGGTATCGCCGGTGCCGCTGGTGCCATGGCTGTGACTGGCGTGCATGGTCATATCATGATTCATACCACCCATCGCATTCATGGCGTCCATACCTCCGGTATGGTCGTGCCCGGTACCTGTCATTGCCATGGTCATATCCATACTCATGGTCTGGGGCATGAACATCAGGGTCAGGCTGTCGCTGACCGCGTACATGATGTCGAGCATATGCATTTCCATGGTCATGTCTGTGGGCACCATGGCGTAGCCCGCGTGCCCCGCCGCCGCGGTGCTGGTCTTTTGCGAACCGGAATACAGCCCAGAGAAGGTCTCGCGCATGTAACGGTAACCGAGCATCCACTCCCCCTGCCGATGCAGATGATCCGCCATGATACCTGCGGGTGCGTGACTCTCGGGCAGATACACAGGCAGCGTGCTGTCATGGCTTAGCGCCGGCATACTGCCGATGGCAAGCGCGAGAGGGGGCAAACAGGGGAAAAGTTTCCCGAAACGATTCATTGGTGATTCCTTGCTATAGGGGGTCGTGTGCATCCGCGGTCCGTGTAAACGGCCCTGGGGCAAAAAAGGCTACCAGTGGCATTGCCGGACGGAAGCGACTGCGACGATATGCCCCACCCTGGTGACATCGGCAGCAGCGCGTAGGTGACCATCGTCACTTGTGGCATCATGGCTGTGCGAATGCAAAAAACAAAAGAATCGAACAAGGATTGATCAGTGAACGATAAATACAATATTGAAATTACCGGTGAAGCGGTTGGGGGGAAAAGCCAGCAGGAAGCCGTTGCGGCGCTGGCCCGCTACGCCGGAATCAGCGAAGAGCGCGCCCGGGAGATGTTTGCCAACGCGCCAACCGTGGTTAAGCGTGAGATTCCCGAGGACCTCGCCGAGCGTTACGAGCGCAAGCTGGCGGATCTCGGTATCGGTGCGCGGCGTGCGGTTGCCAGTGTGCGCGAAGAGGCGCTGGCACTGGAGCCGATGGAAGCTGGCGAAGATGCGTCCGACGAGGTGACCAGCGCGGCATCATCGACCTCTTCTGCCCGCCAGGCTGTGGAGACGCCGACACCAGAGGCCAGCCAGGTACCCCCCGCCGGTGGCTGTGGGGGTGGCGAAACGGAAGGCAAGCGCCATATCGGTTTCGTGTTTTCCGGAAATGGCTACGAGTACTTCAAGATCTGGATCGTGAATATCCTGCTGACCATTGTAACCCTGGGCCTCTATGCGCCCTGGGCGAAGGTCCGCAACGCTCAGTACTTTTACGGCAATACCAGTCTGGATAATGCCAGCTTTGCCTTTACCGCCGACCCGAAAAAGATGCTTATTGGTCGCCTGATCGCCATTGGGTTACTGGTCGCATTTATGGCGATTTACAACGTATCACCGGTGGCGGGGCTGATTCTCAGCCTTGGGCTGATTTTTGTCTTCCCGTGGGTACTGAACCGGACCTTTGCGTTCTACGCGCGCAATAGTACTTACCGCAATATCCGCTTCCGGTTTGTGGGCCGCTACACCGATGCGCTGGTAAATTATCTCGGCTGGCCGATCCTGGCTACGCTGAGCCTTGGTCTGCTGTCACCGTTTATGATCTTTAAGCAGAAGCAGTACGTGATTGATAATCATCGCTACGGCAATAAAAGCTTTGCGTTCCGTGCCAAGGTAGGAGATTTTTACGGACTGGTATTTATCGCCATCGGTATTGGTCTCGCAGGGTTGATTGCGGGATCCCTGGTGGGGGTGGTGCTGGCACTGATCTATGCGCCGCTGGGTATTCTTTCCGGTGTTGCCGCCCTGGCTGGTTACGCGGTGGGTATCCTGTACTTCGTGACCAATATGCAGAACCTTATTTTCAACAGCACCAGCCTGGCCGACAACGATTTCAAGGCTCGTTACCAGATGAAATCCTACGGTCTGCTGATGGTGACCAACTTTCTGATGACCATCATTACGCTTGGGCTTTTCATCCCCTGGGCCAAGGTGCGCGTTGCACACTACGCGGCCGAACATACCGCACTCAATGTTACGCAGGATCTGGATAAATTCGCGGCGATCAGCCAGCCGGATGAATCCGCCTTCGGTGAAGAGTTTGGCGATGTGTTTGATATGGAAGTGGGAATCTAACTGCACCGATCATCATGCAATACATCATCAAAGGAAAGTGGCAGGACGGCGCAACCAGCGCCGTTTTGCCTGCGGAGCTGCGCTGCCTCGAAGGGCGGGTTTACCTCTCTGTTGACGGTCAGGAGTTAAGACGTGCACCGCACAGTGAATTGAAGCTGTCTGCAAAACTCGGCCGTACACCGCGCTACCTCCACTTTGCCGGGCAGTCAGGTCAGTTTGAGAGTGAAGATCACGAGCATCTGGATCGCTTGAGCAGTGACCTGGGTGGCCGCGGATTCGCATTCATCCATCGGCTGGAAAACCATCTTGGTATGGTGGTGTTGGCTACGGTGGTCGTGGCAGCACTCATTTGGGGGTATTTCACCTGGGGTGTCCCGGTTGGCAGTAAGGTCCTGGCTGAACGGCTTCCCGCAGATCTGCTGAATCGGTCTGCCCAGGAGACCCTGAAATTTCTCGAGGAATTTCAGCTCGAGGAAACTACCCTGAGTGCACAGCGGCAGCAGGAAATTCGCGATACCTTCCAAGGGTTTGCCCCGGACTATCCGATCGAAAAACTGCGTTTTTATGGCGGTGGCGATCAGGGGGCGAATGCCTTTGCTCTGCCCGATGGCACGATCATATTTACCGATGAAATCATAGCCCTGGCGGATACCGATGAAGAGTTGTTGGCGGTGTTTGGGCACGAGCTTGGGCATGTGGCGCACCGCCACTCGCTTAGGCACGTAATTCAGGGCTCGGCGATCTCCCTGACATTGGCCTTGATTACCGGTGAAGTGTCCGCATTGGGAGATCTGTTGCTGACCGCGCCCGTGGTATTTACCCAGCTATCCTATTCCCGTCAGTTTGAGCTGGAGTCTGACGACTACGCGGTGCAGATGCTGCGGGAACGCGGCCACTCCCCGCAAGCGCTGGCGGATATGCTGACCAAGCTTTACCAGAATAAACGCTGTGAAATGGACAGTGGTTGTAACAATGAGGACGTGGCAGATCACGACGTGGATCCAGCCGCGGAGCGAGAGGGCGAGTGGCTGAAGTATCTCAGTACTCACCCTCACCTTGAAGAACGCATCTCGCTTACCCGGGATCGCGATTAGATGTGAGAGCTGTGCAGATGACCGGAAAATGGCTGCTGCGTATTGGGCTGGTGCTGCTCTTTCTGGCAATGATGTACGCCGCCCTGCCCTGGTATTCCGCACGTCAGTTAATTGAAGCGGCGCAGCATAATGATGCCGCCAAAATTGAGCGCTACGTGGATTTCCCAGTCCTGCGAGGCAATATTCGTCAGCGCTTGCAGGAAGAAATGCATCGATCCCTGGGAGACGATGTGCCCCCGCAGCTGGGGGAGCTGTTCAACGCGGGCGCAGACCTGTTTCTTGGGCCATTGCTCGAGCGCGTGATCAGTCCGGAGGGAATCACCCAATTGATACAGGGCCAGCGTGACTGGCGAGAGTTCGAGCGTGAACTAGGTAGCCTTGGTACAGGGAAGCGTAGGTCACAGGGTGCTGAAAAACCTCCGGTTCAATCCGGGCGCGGCGTTGCAGATGATAGCGACGGCACTGAGCACGATCACCATTGGCATATGGAACACTGGTACTTTAGCGGTCTCAGCACAGTGGAGGTCATCTGTGGCAATGGTGATAATAATGAGTTGGTGCAGCTGCAACTACAGCGCAGAGGCCTGCGCTGGCAGCTGGTCGATATCCAGAAAATTGACGATCTTACCGGGGGAGAATAAGTATGGCCGTTACCCTGCAAATGCATGAATCACTCAACGTGTTTGGGGATCCGCTTATTCCTTGCAGTACTGACCCGCTGACAGGTTTCTTTCGCGACGGTTGTTGTAACACCAACGACCAGGACCTGGGCTCTCACACTGTCTGTGTGGAGGTGACCCGCGAATTTTTAAAGTTTTCTGCAGAGCGCGGCAATGATCTGAGTACGCCGGTGGAAGAGTTTGGTTTTCCCGGGCTGACACCCGGCGACCGCTGGTGTCTGTGTGCCGCTCGCTGGCTGGAGGCGCAAAAAGCAGAAAAAGCGCCCCGTGTCCATCTGCAGCGTACGCATATGCGTGCCCTGGAAATTGTACCGTTGGAAGTATTGCGACAATATGCGGCAGATTTGAACTGACAGTGAATACGCGGTCGACCGGTAATAAAACCGCGGTGGAATCACTACGATAAAAAAGAAAAGTGCTCTGGAGCAAGCTTTCCCGGCTTGCCCAGAGCCAGCCTTGCGGCCACAACCAACTCACAGGATGAAAATTTGTTGGTGAGCGCGATATCCGTATCTGGCGCGGGCATCGGTAGGCGCCCGTCCTGCTCAGTAATCAGAATGCGCGCAAGCGGACGCCTGGGCAATAGCCCCTAGGGGCCTAAATACTGCTGACCCTTCACTTTCTCTGACCGTAATACCGCGCCGGGTTTCAGATCAGTCCTTCACTGACACTCTTGGAAACCAGCTGGCCGGTTGTCTTGCAGTCGGACTTTTTTAGAATATTTTTCCGGTGATTTTTGACCGTGTGTGGCGATATGTTTAGCAGGCGCCCGATATCTGCACTTGTTTTTCCATCCGCCAGCAGGCGCACAATTTCCATTTCCCGCTGGGTAAACAACGATGGTGATGAGGTAATACACGGTTGTGGATTATTAAGCACATCAATATTGAGGTAGCTCTCGCCCCCAAACAGGTTCAGCAGCGAGAGTGTGTAGTTACTGCCGCTGGCAAGGTGGGAAATATCGGTGTGAATACCGAGTGTCCGTGCCACACCGAAATGTTCGTCGGTATCCAGTATGATTGCCTGGTGATTGAACAATCGGTAACTGCCATCGGCCACCCGCATACGCCCGCTGTAGGAAATCTTGTAGTTCTTCACCTGATCCATACCGATTTCGTTTTTCAGGATCGACAGGGCAGTTTCCTCTGCTTTTGCGGCGAATGGAATGTCATCCGGGTGTCCGCGCTCGATCAATGATTGAATTGTCGCGGTCTGCGGGTCGAGTCCCAGTATCGATTGGATAGAAGGACTCACCAGCATGGGTTTGTCGAGGTTTAGGAAGTCGAGAACATAGTAATAGCAGGCGCCGCTGCTGAAAGTGGTGGCAATAAACTGATCGAGCTCGTATCGCTGCTGAGTGACATTCCGTTTGGCGAAAAAGCCTGGAATGTTGTGCCATGCCCGATAAATCAGGTTGTTGCCCGCGTCGAGCGTCTTGAGGCCCATGAATACTTCCTTGTTATTATCGTGCGTGACCGCCGCCTGCAGTTTCGTGATCTATTTCCCGAGATCCGTTTATAGCAAATACGCAGTGCCCGGCACAGATTTCATTAGGCGGTCGTGAAGGAACTTTGTGGCTGGCAAGCCAGTTTTGGTTTCAGGTTGGCAGATTATCCAGCTTAAACACCAATGTCCCCGAGCGCGATTCAAATCAAGCCTTCGATGGCACAGCTGGCCAGTAGCTGGCTCATGTTCTGGCAGCCCGCTTTTTTCAATATACGTTTGCGGTGATTTTTGATCGTATATTCGGAGAGTGAGAGCGCTTCTCCGATCTGGGCACTAGTCAACCCTTTCGAGACCAGTTGAATCACGGATATCTCACGCTCGGTAAATACCGGTTTATCCCGATCCACTTTCTGCGGGTGATTGTCCACATCGATATTCAGATAGGAGGGCTCCCCATTCATACCGATCAGCGACAGTCGATAGTTGTTTTCCGTGGTTAGGTGTGAAATATCGGTGTGGACATTCAGGGCTTTCCCAATACCGCCCTCGTCGTCGGTATTGAGGACGATGGACTGGTGATTGAACAGTCGGTACTCACCGGTTTTGACTCGAAAGCGAAAGCAGTACGAAAACTTGTAGTCGGTTATTTTATCCATGCCCACGCGCTGCTGCATGACCCGGATGGCGGTGGACTCAGCGTTGGCCACAAACGCCATGTCGTCCGGGTGTATCAGTGCAAGCACATCCTGGAACGTCATGGTGGCGATGTTCAGGTCGTGAATCTGCTCGATCTGTGGGCTAACGTAGAGTAGCTCCAGGTCAAAGAGGTCGAATATATAGTGATAGTGCGGGCCGTTGCTGAACACCCGGCTGACCATCTCATCCACCTGCAACTTCGCCAGCTCGGTCTTATTTTTCGCAAACAGTGCGTTGCGCTGGTCCCATACGCTGGTCAACATGTCGCCACTCGACTTCTGTACTTTTGTTTCACTGGCCACCAGGGCGCTTCCTTTGTGATGAGTGTCACATTTATCGTGAGACACTTGTACCAGAAGTTTATCTGATGGCGCAAATGTATTTGCTGGTCATTTTGTGAAAATCAGCACTCCATGAAGGATAGACAGGAAAGTCTGGCCGGATGGGCTGGGCAAGCTGGGTAAATAAAGTACCGCGTGTCCCGGTGTATTTTACAGGGGCTCATCAATAGGGGGTGTGGGGAAAGTGACCGCAAAGGAGGTCCGCTGCAGAGACCACCTGTTCCCGGTGGCCAATGACAGCGGTACCCTTGCTCAGGAAGGCAGGAAGTCGATCGAGTAGTTCAATGTGGATTTCTCCACATTGGCGGAGCCAAAATTGATCAGTCGGATACGTGCTAGCAGTTTGCGTTCAAGATCCGGGTCGCCCAGCTCACTGCTCACCAGACTTACGCCGGAGATAACACCATTGGGCTCGATCACCAGTTTTACCGTCACCTTACCGGCCAGTGTCGGGTCCCGGCGCAAGGCCCGGTTGTAGATAGCGAAGATTGCCCCTTTATTGGCTTCCATTACCTGACGGATGGATTCCTCACCGCGGGTACCGCGCTCGCGACGGGCTTCCTTGCTGCTGGACTTGGCGGCCACCTGGGCTTCCGCCACTTCTACCTGGGTAGTCTGGCGTCCGGACAATGCCGAACCACCGGTATTGCGGCTCAGTTGGCCGGTATTGATACCACCACTGGCAGCCTTGGATTTATCGGTAATCAGCGAGCGGTCGATTTTTTGCGCGTTGGCCGCACCGCTGGCCAGGGAGTTGGCATTGGCCACCTGGGATACGTCGAGGCTATCGCGCATGTCCATCAGGTCGTCCTGCAGCTGCATCAGCCCACTATTGGCTGCTTTTTCCCGCGCCTTCGCGACCTCTTCTGCCGGGGCCTTTTCCGTTAGCGGTTTGGGCTTGACGGTTTTGATCGGTTCGGGCTTGGGTTTTGGTTTCTCGACCGGTTTGGGCTCTACTTTTTTAACCTCTTTGGGTTTTTCGATTTTTTTCTCAACCGGCTTCGGTTTGGGTTTTTCCACCGGCTTGGGCAATTCCTTTTTCTCCAGGATTACCCGGGCCAGCTGCGGCGGTAGCTGCTCTTTCTGCTCGCGGGTGAGCTCGGGAGCTGGAATGAACGTGAACAGCGCACCGAGTACCACAAACGCGGCAAAACCGGATTTGAGGAACTTGATAAAGCGCTGGTCTTCTTCTTCGGTAGAGGCCCACGGCAGAGTGGAGTTGTAGTAATGCCACGGCATAAGCGCCGGACGATTGGCTGTCTGTGTGCTGCTGAGAGAGGCGCTGGTCATCGATTACCTCCCTTATTGACCGGCGGCCGGGCCGGCCGGATCTTGCGGCGACGTCTGGGTTACGGCGAGATCGATGTCCCGGTAATCCGCCGCCGCGCAGGTGTTCATGATCTGCTTGAGCAGTGCGTAGGGAACTTCCTCGTCGCCGAGGATGGTCACCGGGCGACCCAATGCGACCTTATCTTCCGGCAGGGGCTCGGCGCGGCTGGCGAGGTATTTCAATTCATTCAGTAGTGGCTCGATCTGATCCCCGTTACTGGGGATATCCGCCACTTTCGCAATCATGCGGTTGCCCACTATCAGCTGGTCACCATTCACCCGCACCACGGTTGTGGTTTCCGGCTTCTGGGTAGAAGTGGATTCCGGCAGAGTGATGGTCTTGTCTGCCTGCAATACTTCCACATCAGAGGAGTTCACCAGCAGGAAAAATACCAGAATGGTGAAAATATCCATCAGCGAAACCAGGTTGAGTTTCGTTTCTTTATGCCGGCGCGTCTTGCGCCCTTTCAGCTTGCCGCCGATCGTCGCTTTCATAGTCCGTTGCCTGCCAGCTGTTCATCTTGCCCCTGGCCGCTCTGGGCCACGCCTCCCTGGGGTGCATCGCCCAGGGAGATCTGTGGGAACAGTTCCGCGTCCACTACCGATGCCGCCACCACGGCGCGGAAGGAGCGTGCGGTATCCATGGCGCTCACCAGGGTGCGGTAGGGAGTGCCGGGTTCCGAGAGAATAACCAGGTCTTTCTTGTCGATATCCTTATCCCGCAGCGCGCGCTTGATCTCCTGCAGCACATCCGACACCAGCTTCAAGTCCGGCTTGCCGTCCCGGTTGGGAATGCGCTTTACGCGAACCCCCGCCGGATAGTTGATGTCGATGTACTCGGCGCGCAGCACCATTTCCAGTTGCCGGTTTTCTTTCTGCTCTTCCACACTGGCATCACTCAATCCCGGAAGGTTGAGGTTCAGCACGGAGATATGGGAAAACACCATATTCAGAAGCAATACCGGGACCAGAACGGTCATCAGGCTCATAAATGAGGTGATGTCCAGATCCGGGTCGGTTTCCAGCCTGCGTCGGATAGCCATGGCTCTCTCTTGGTCTAGTTCTTAACGTTTACGATTGTTGCGTCTTCGGTGGCGTTAGGCCGGTGCGCCGGCTTTGGCGGCGGGACGCGCTGCGGATGCTTCCGCTTTCTGACTGCGGGTCAGGGTAATCAGGTTAAGAAACTTCACGCCGGCCATTTCCAGGCTGTCGATGATCTCGTTGGTCTTGTTCTGCAGCATGGAGTAGGCCAGCAGCAGCGGGATCGCGGAGATCAGACCGAAGGCGGTGGTGTTCATCGCCACGGAAATACTGGAAGACAGCATGCTGGCTTTCTCAGAAGGGTCCGCATTGGCCACCGCGGTAAACGCCGCGATCAGACCGATAATGGTACCCAGCAGGCCCAACAGGGTGGCGATGTTGGCCAGGGTGGCCAGATAGTTGGTGCGCTTTTCCAGGCGCGGCACGGCTTCAAGGATACTCTCTTCAATGGCCATGGCGATGTTCTCGTCCTTGCGCGCATGCTGGGCGGTGCTGATGCCGGCGGCAACGAGCTGGCCCATGGGTGCCGGCTCGTTCTGGGCAAACTTCAGCGCCGCGGCGAAGTTGCGCTGCTGCATCATCGGCAGAATCTGGCCGTAGGCGCGACGGTTGGCGAGCTTGGCGCGGGACAGGAATACCCAGCGCTCGATCACCAGCACCACACCGATCACCAGTACCAGTGCGATGGGATACATGAAAGTGCCGCCGTTCTGAAAGAAGCGCAGCAGTGTATTGAAAAACTCCATGGTCAAATCTCCGGGACGTAAAGATTCTTATCTAGTAATGAAAAAGGGTTGTGTTGAGTTCATTCACTTCCGCGGTGCTGTTATGGCAGGCCCCGCAGGTCAGAAACTGGTTGATATTTTACTCTTCGGTGTTTTCCACCTTGAGTAACTTTATTTCCCGATGCAGCTCCGAGTATTCCTGATGTTGGAAGCTGTGGGAAATGGCATTGGGCAGTGTGCTCTCGATTTTTTCCAGGCTGGCGGCCTGCTTCCACGGAATGATATACAGCACTTTGGGTTGCTCCTGGCTGCCCACGATAGTGGACTCCAGTGTGATCACTTCTCCGCTTTCCTGCTGCCCCTGAGCGGCAGAGTTAAATATCAGTGAGAGCAGCGCTGCGGAAATCATCGGCAATCTCATGGGCTACAGTCTCCGCTCCAGATCCATAATCCACCCCGCCAATACCCGGTCCGCTTCCGCTTCCAGTGCCCTGGCTTCGCGATAGTGATGCAAGGCCCGTTCCGGTTGGTGCAGATAGAGGTCAAATAAAATACCCAGGTTGCGGTGGCCCATGGCGAAGTCCGGCCATTGCTGTAGGGCGTTTTCATAGGCTTGCTGTGCTTCGTCAAAGCGACCCAGGTCGCGCAGCAGGACGCCGAGGGAGTTCCACGCGAACACATTTTTTGGGTTGGCGGTCACCGCTTGCCGCAGGCTCGCTTCGGCCTGCTCCGGCTGCTCCAGTTTCAACTGGACCTTGGCCAGGTTTAGCCAGGCCCCAGAAAGCTGCGGCCACTGGGTGACGACCTGCTGGAGCTCGGTTTCCGCCGCGCCAAACTGCTGTTGTTCGAAGTACCCGCGAGCGTTTGCCAGAGCCTGCTGCGCAGCCCCTGGTACGCTGGCGGCTTCCGCAAGATAGGGGTTGGGGGTGGCAACACGCTGGGGTATTTCCCCCTCGGTGACCGGCTCAGCATCGATGCCCGATGTATCTGACCCCGTGGGGTTCCCGGCGCAGGCGCTGAGCAGTAGCGCGGCAATGGTTGCCAGTGCATAGCTGCTGAGTTGGTTCTGGTTAATAGGCCGCATCGCTCCACTCCACAGTTGATTCCGGTTTGCGATAACGGGCGGGCAACAGATTCTCCAGCGACGAGAAACTGCTTTTGATCCACTCGTCGTAGACGCCGTCAGCGGTACGCTTCACATTGGCTTCGTGCAGCTCGATGGCTTTTTCCTCGAAGGGGTAAGCCTGTTCTTCCAGCAGGATTTCGTACTGCTCCAGTTCCAGCGGGTTGAGTCCGTTGGGTCGCTGGGAGTCCATCAGATCGCGACTCAACTGACGATAGATTTCGGCCAGCCGGAAATTCGCCGCGGTAGTGAATTCGGCAATACCGAAGTCGAGTACTTTCTTGTACGCGGTTACGGTGGTTTCCATCGCCTGCTTTTTGTTGCGCAAGCTTTGTTTCAACGGCAGGGTCAGAGCCAGCTGTTCAAAGCGGGCGAAGCTCTGGCCGGCCAGATCGTTCTGAGCAAAGGCGGCGAGATAACGGCCGCGGGGTTCGGAAACCTTGTTGCTCGCCAGACTATTCAGCCACTGATTGCGCTCGCGCTGGTTTCCGGATTTTTCATACAGGGACACCAGCTGGTATTGCGCTTCCAGATTCTGTAGCGCCGGCTGGCGCCAGTCACGCGCGTACTGGCGGTAAGCATCGATCGCGCGGCTGCGATTACCCGACTGCTCGAACTGTTCTGCTGCGAGGTACAGAGAGTCGCGACGCACGTTCGGGTCGGGGTCGTTCTGCGCAAGTGCCATCAATTCGCTGGCCGCGGCTTCCGGCATATCCATACCCTGATAAATCACTACCGCTTTTGCAGTGAGGGTCGGGGTCAGTCTGTGCTGAGGATAATGTGTGCGGAAGTCCTGCAGTTCGGCCTGGGCCTGCGGCCAGCGCTGCAGGCGGATCAACTGGTTGATCGCATCGTATTGTGCGGTGGCGGCGATGGGTGAACGACCGCTTTCCCGTACTCGTAGTAATAGCGCAATGGCTTCCTCGGTAGGCGCCACAAACTCCATGTTGTCAGTGGTCAGGTGTACCTGCTTGAGAATTACCTCCGCCTGCTTGTAGATAGACGACTGTAGGCGGTCTCGGGTGTTGAGGTACTCCGGATCGTCCGATGCCATACCGGCGAGCAGCTGCTCGTAGGCCAGTTCTGCGGCCGGATAATTTTCCGTTTCGAATTGGCTGTGGCCCAACAGCAGCAGGATGCTGCGGCGCTGTTCCGGGGTGGGCGGTGGCTGCCACGCTGCGGCCTTGATGGCGGCGTCGATGGTTTCCTGGTGGCGATACTGGTCAAACAGATTGCGTGCGGCATCCAGCTGCACCGGTAAGGCGCGAGGGTCCTGTGGCCAGCTGTCGGCAAAACGCAGGCTTGTTTCGGTTTTCAGGTCCAGCCACAGGTTGGCCTGTTCCGCATTGTTCTGCACTTTCTTTTCGGCGTCGTGCACCCGCCCCGCCATAAGGATCGCGGCGTAGCCCGCCTCGGTGGCCTGGCGCGGATTCGGTTGTGGCGCGGGTTCGCTTTCGGTGGCAAAGCCCCAGGCCACGCGGCGGTAGGCATTGAATGCCTGTGCATACTGCCCGGATTCGTTGAGACTTTCCGCCATCAGGAAAGTAAGCTCCGGGGTTTTGTCATCACCGGGGAAAGTATCAATAAATTCGCCATATAGTGCGGCGGCGGCAATAAATGCCTCGCGGGATTGCCGCTGTGCCTGGGCTGCCACCTTTCCGCGATTGCGGGGATCGGATGCCTCTTTGGCCAGTGCCTGGGCGCGGGCGTGGTCAAAGCGGGCCAGTTCTTCCAGCCAGGGTTTTAACTGATTTTTAAGCAGGCCCCGTTGCTGGTCGTCGGCATTTTCCCAATAGGCGCTGCGGCTGCCGTAGCGGGTAACGAATGTGCGCTTGGCCGGAATGACCTCGCTGGGAAAGTTGCCCTGCTGCAGGATTTCCACCGCCCGCGCGTGCATGCCCGGGGCCTTGAAGCTCTGTGGGTACTGATCTGCATAGGCGAGAAAGGTTTCCGCACTGTCGCGATAGCGTTCACTTTCGGCATACCAGTCGCCAAGGGCGCGATACAGTAAGTGATGATAGGTGCGTGGTCGCTCATCGACGACAAAGGACTCGATGACCTCGGCGCCGCCCAGGTAATTGAACCCCAGTGCCAGCACTCGCAGGGTGTCGTCCGCAAGGCGACGCTCACCCTTTTCCAGTTCGCCCAGAAAGCGTGTTTGCCCGTTTGTTTCTCCAAGCAGGTCGTCCATCAGTGTCAGGAAGGTCTCACTGGCGGCTTTGTAGCGGGCGTCCTTGAACTGACTCCAACCGAGCATATAGCGGGCGTTACGTGCAAATGGTGTATCACCCTGTGCGAGAACATCGCTGAAATCACGTTCCGCAGCGCGATACTGCTTGCGACCAAAGGCCGCTTCGCCGCGCCGAAACAGCGCCTCGGCGATAAATGGTGAATCCGGGTTGCGCTGGACGATCTGTTCCAGTGCGTCCAGGGCGCCGGGATTGTTGCCATCCAGCGAGCGTGCACGGGCCAGGCGATAGGCCAGATAATCGTCGTCTGCTGAGGTCTGCAACAGCGCTTCGTAGTGGCGCACCGCTTCCGCGTAAGCCACCGCCATTTCCGGGTTGTCTGCCTGTAGCTGCTCCAGTCGTTCCATTTCCAGATCCGCCAGGCGCAGCTGTATCTGGCGGCGGGTCTGCGGATTCTGCTGTGCAGCCAGGGCGCGCTCGTAGCTGTCGATCAGGGCCGGCAGTGCCAGTTTGGGCATTTCCACCAGTGGTTCGGGTGGCAGTGCCGCTGGCGGCAGGTCCGCGAGGGTTTTGCTTTTATCCACGTAACCGGCGCAGCCACCCAGGGCGATGCTGGCGCTTATTGCGAGGGTCAACAGGTGCCTGCGAGGTGGCCGTGAAAAAGTAGCACTCACGATTCCGGCTCTCCTGGCTGGGCAGTTGGTTCTGATTCCTGGTCCGGTTCAGCGGGGGGTTCGGGGTTCGGGGACTCGTCCGTTGAAGAACCGGAACGGGCATCGGGTTCGCGTTCAGTTTCGCCCGGGGTGAGCGTATCGGTGGCTGCAGGCTCTTCGGTACTGCTCCCAGGAGTTGCTTCAGGATTGGGAGGGTCACCGGGGAGATCCTCGGTGCGATCTTCGGGCCGATCATAGTGCCCCTGCATGGCCGCATCCTGAATGCGTGCGATGGCCAGCCGGGTGTGGGCCATGTACTGCTCTACCCGCCCGCGGGTCTTATTCAGGGCGCTGCGCAGATCGGCGCGGATCTGGTTTTCGATAACCGCACTGGCGCGGTCAATAGCGCTGCGCTGTTGATCAATGCGCAGGCCCGCGTCTTCGACACTACCGGCCAGCAAATTGAGTTGCGGGGCTTCGGCAGAAATGCGAGCCACGTTACGCTGGTTGCGCGCCGCGTCTACCAATTGGGCTTGCAGAGCATCGATAGCCTTGCGCTTCTGCCACAGGTTCTGATGGTATTCCTCAGAAGCCTGCCACTGCAGAATGCCCCGTGCTCGCGCCAGGGTTTGTTGCTGATAGTTGCTGGTCTTGCCGGCCGCACTCAATTTTTCGTATCGGGTTTCCGCGTCGCGCAACATTTGCAGAAATTCTGCGTGTTCGCTATCGGAAGCGGCGAACATGGCCAGCCCATCTTTATCGGCCTCTACCCGCGCCAGCGAGGCCTGCAGTTTTTCCAGCTGCTGCTCGGCAATCTGTACCTGCTGATCGTACTGGGCACTGTCGTGCTCACGTACGATCGCTAGGCGACGCTGCTCACGTTCGTCAATCAGGGTATGGAATTCCGGCAGTCGTTGCTGCCAGCGATCCAGCACTCGCCGCAACTGTTGCAGATCGCGCAATTCGGACAACTGCAATTGCAGGCGGTCACTTTGCATTATCTGCAACAGATAATGCTGGTTCATACGAATCAGTGCCGGTGTCTCAGCATCCTCGAGCCAGCCGTATCGCTGCAGGTCGATGCGTTCGTCCCCGTCGATTTCCGCAAACTGCAGTTGACCGGCGGCCCCTGTCAGTTTGTGCAGATCATCGAGTGCGCGCTGGTACTGTTGCTCGGCATTTTGATAACTTCGCAGTGCGAGCTTCGGCCGGTCCAGCGCTTCGTAGGTATAGGGTAGGGCCAGCAAGGCTTCCTGTACCTGTGGTAGTAGCGGGTTCTGGCGAATCAGATAACCCAGGGCATCCACTGCCTGTGTGTGAGCGGCGCCGTTTACGGAGGCCCAACCCAGGCCGAGCAGTGCGTCCGGGGACCAGGGGGTGTCCAATCTCACCCGGCGAAATTCTTCCGCTGCGGCCGCGTAATCACCCTGCAGGGTAAAGGCGTATCCGGCACCAATGCGGGCCTTGTCGCGCAGAATGTACAGTTCCTCGCGCAGTTCATCCGCCAGATCCTTGTCGAGGGTGACGCTATCGACCAGATCTGCGGCGCGCTGGTACTCTTCTGCTGCTGCAGGGAAGTATTCATCGCGGGCAAAGGCGGCGGCCAGGTTATTGTGGCCGAGTACCCTTTCCGCCACTGGCAGATCCGCCAGGCGCAGGAGTTGCGCGGCCTGGCTGAGGTCACCGTTGCGAATGGCGAGATTAAGAGTGAGGGTGGTCTGGTGGATTGCGCCGGATTTTTCCAGCTGCAGGGCCGCCGTGTCCCAGTTCTGGTGTCGGTAGTTCAGTTCCGCCAGTTTCAGCCAGGCAATTTCACGAAAGCGCTCGATCTGCTGCTGATTTTCTTCATCCGCGGCTTTCTGTAACTGCTGCTCGAACAGGTCTGCAGCCTGACGCTCCAGACCGAATGCCAGACTGATACCGCCGCGGATTAATTCTGCATTATCCGCGTGATGAGAAATTCCCCCGCGCAGGTCTGACACCATGAGGGTGCTCAGCGCATCAAAGGTGTTGCCCTGAAAGTAGTGATACAGGGCAGCGCCGTAACGCATGTCCTGTGCCTGCTGGAACTTCTCCCGGGGCTTTCCTTCGGGTGACTCGGCACCCGGTATTGTCTCCGCGGGCGTGTCTTCCGCCGCGCAGGGAACAGCGCCGGCAATCAATCCGGTCAGCGCGAGCGCCACGGTAGTATTTTTAAACACAACAGACCCCATGGGGAACTCAGGGAGCCGGCCACTGGACGACGGTAAATTCCGGCTGCTGCTTGCCTCCGGTATCGGATATGCGCAGTTCGATCACAGCGGGCTCATCCGTTTTGCTGAGCTCCAGGGTGGCGGCGCGCTTGAACTCGCGTTGCTCGGGGCCGGTACCATTGAAGAACGCAGTAATGGTGTGTTCCCCGGATTTCAGGTTGCCCTTGAACAGGGGCTGGATACCGCCGCGAAACAGCGCTTCTTTCTGGTGTTCGGTGTACAGGTGGGTTTCCACCAGCTTGTTATTGATGTGCAGCTTTACCGAGTCCAGATCAAAAAAGTGACCCACGTCCATGGACACGTATACTGCCACCTGACTCTGGGCTGGAAACAGAAGATCCTCTTCCAGCACCAGCAGGTCTCGATTCAGCTTCAGGACTTCCTGTTTCAGCGATTCGAGGTCGTCCGCGGGGAAGTCGGCATTCTGTGCACCTGCCTGAGTTGCGACCGCAAGTGTCAAAACTGTGAAGATCGCGCAAACATGGGCTTTGAGATGGTTGCGGGCGGTGAGAGCGGAGCGCAGGGAAAACATGCTGAAACCTGAAAAATAGAGTGTTCGGTTGTCGTTTAATTATTCGCACATTCGGAAGTGCGATTATGCCCGTGCATCACGATTCGGGCGTGATTCGGGTCACATCTGTGCTGAGGCACCCTGGATGTTTCGCAGTGGTGACAGATTTGGGCAGCCAGTTCGCGGCCTGTCAGGCTATCGGTCCGCCAGACCGCGGGAAAAAAACATGCGTCGGTCAGCGTCGATGACTATCGCTTCGTATCCGTCCATTCGATCGATCAATGCCAGTCCTTTACTTTTACCCAACACAAAGACACTGGTGGAGAGTGGATCGGTATCAAACCCCTCTGGGCCGATAACACTGACACTGATCAGTTTTTCTTCCGCAGGGTCGCTGTCCGCTTTCTGCTCTTCCGAACCTCTGTCGGTGTCCGCGGGCTTGCCGGTGGCCGGGTCGAAGATATGGTGAACCCGGTGTTCGTCGTCATCGATAAAATACCGCTCGTAATCTCCAGAAGTGGAGATTGCGGTATTTTCCAGCGGTATTACCGCCGCGTTTTTGCTTTTATCCCTGGGGTGGCGGATACCTACCAGCCAGGGTTTACCCCGTTTGTCACCCAGCAGCCGCGCATCGCCTCCAGCGCTGACATTGGCGTGGGTGACGCCATATTGTTTCAGAATATTCACTGCGCGGTCTACCGCGTAACCTTTGGCGATGCCACCAAGATCGATTTTGGTACGGCTGTCGCCATAGCGAAGCGTGCCTGCGTTACGGTTCAGTTGCAGGTGGTGATAGCCGATGGCATCTCGCAGACTTTCGGTGGTCGCCGTATCGGCCTTTTTACCTTCGCGGAAATTGTACAGGCTGCCCAGTGTGGCAAAGGTGATGTCGAAGGCCCCGTGAGTCTGTTTACTGTAAAACAGGGACTTATCCACGATCCGTGCCAGCTCATCGGATATCTGCACAGGGCCTTGCCCCGCTTCCCGGTTTACCCGGGAAAGTTCGCTGTCGGCTTTGTAGGGGGATAAGGTCGCGTCCAGTCGGCGGAATTCGTCCATCACTGCGCGGTTGATCTGCTGCGCTTTTTTTTCGTCTTCGTACCAGAACTGCAGGTGTATCTCGGTCCCCATGATCGCCTGCCTGTCGTAGTGCCACTCCGCCTGTGCGGAAGCGGCCACCAGCAGGGTACAGACAATCAGAAAAAAGCGTTTTGGGTACATCGTTTTGTTTGTGCTGCTTCAGTACGTTAAATACGCAATCAACGGATCGGCGCAAAGGCCGTCAGGCTGTCCATCAGGCTGGCATTGCCAAGGCCGTGGTTGGGGAACAGACTGGCAAAACTGCCCTGTTCACCGTGCAGTGCCATGTAATTGAGCACCACGGTCTGCACCAATTGATTGACGTTGTTGGCGGCCGGGCTGCTGGCAGTCTCCACATCGCCGGAGGGGCGCATGTAGCCCAGTTGCTGGTGGCGCGCCTGTTCGTCGGCGCTTCCGCCCAACAGCTGCGGGCGACCCGCAGGATTGTAAACCAGGAAGTAAGATGCGGCGGTCTGCTGATTGTCTCCAGTCCACACACCCTTGCCGCGACCTTCTGCGGAATCGTCAATCATGCCGTTACTGAATACGGAGCCATCGCTGAAGACGTACACCATCAGCGGCTGGCCAACCCGCGCCGCATATTCCAGGCAGGCCCCGATACAGCGGCCGGCGCGCAGGTCGCGGATCTCGCCGGTGGCGCGGTCGCCGGTGTGGTAGTCGTAACCGCCCATGGTGATGGTGCCGGCTCCGGCATAACCATTAACCACCAGTTTCATGGTGGAGGCGGCCTTCTGGAATTCGCGATCGCCGAAAAATTCGTCCGACGAAAAAATGCCGCCGGGACCGACAATGTCCGGGTCGAGCGCCGGGTCGAGCGCGCTGGGGTCGCCGAAACGGTCCGCCAGGTCCGCGCTTTTCATGTAACCGCATTTCACCAGATCTTTGATGACCGCATCATTACTTACCCGGGTATTGACCTTCCCCAGTTTGGCATTGGAGATGCGGTACATAGACTCCATTACTGCGACGGTATCTTCCTGGCTGAGCAGGCCCACCAGATCACCCACGTCCACAAGACCGGTAACATCGGAGGGACGGTCGATCTTGGTGGGGCGCACTTCCGCGTTGATCAGGTCCATCGGGGCCATGGAGTTGCCGCCGGATTCGCTGGTCTGCGAACCGATCAGTGCCAGCAGTGACCCGTTGGCGCCGGCGCGATTGATCCCGTACATGGGGTTGTGGGGGTTGTTGCCGGTATCATTTTCCGAGCGTGCTGGTATCACCGCGCCATTGATGGCACTGGAGGTGCCGGGGCCAACTTTTTCCAGAATACCGCGCAACATCTGACTGTCACTGTGAAAGGCAAGACCCAGGTCGGTGTTGTACAGCGGGTTACCCAGACCATCGGTGAGCGATGGCACCATGTCTCCGGGCAGGCCCTGTTTGCTGTAACCGGCGGTACTGAGAAAATCGAACTGCCCGCCCTGCTTGCCCACGAGCACGTTGGAGCCGGCTATGTTCGCTCCGCCAGCCAGGTCAAAGCAGATAAACGGAATCTTGCCCGCCCCATTGGCGCTGACACCACAGGTCGCGCGCATGGCTTCCAGGTCGGAAGACAGTGCGGCCTGGGCAGAGCGCGGATTGGCAAACAGACTGAAAATCGAACCGCCCAGAACCGTCGCCATACCCGCGCGAAAGCCCTGGCCGAGAAAATCCCGTCGGCTCACCGGCCGATGGTGGTCCGGGTGGCGCAGTGGTTGGTCCAGTTCAAAATGTTTTTTCTTGCTCATGGCTCTTCCGGGGTCCCCGTTTATCGAGGTAATCCGTTGTATTGAAATCAGTGAATCAAAATCATCGCACTACCCATAGCAGCCGCGCAGGTGGCTTTCACTGTGGTAGTCGTGCGATCCGCGCCGCAGCTACCGCCGCACGCCGTCATTTTGTCGATCAGGCTGTTCAGTTCCTCGCGTACCGCGCTTTCGTCCGGAGCGCTGGCGAGCTGGACGGTGTGTCCACCCATGGCCGCGGGCCAGGTAATCGGTCGGCCTAGGAGATTTTCCAGCAGCGGGTCGATGATCTGGGCACGTTTGGCATCGGTGCTGAAAGCATCATTCGCCGTGGCGGAGAAGTTGAAGCCCGGGAAGTAGTTGGCCCGCGCGGCTTCATCGTCCACCAGTGTGCTGCAGTACTTCACCGCCAGCTGAGTGATGCCCATCTGCTGTGCGGCGAGGAATCCGCGAACATCGGATTCAACGGGCAGCTGCTGTTTTACTTTTTCCCAGGTGTCCATAACCGCCGGATGGGCACGTGATACGCCCGTGGCTGCCGACAGCGCGCCGTGGATCTGTTCAAAGCGGCGAATACCGATGCGCGGTTGCGGAGTCAGGTCTGCCGGCATCGCCGGGGCCGCTGGAGTGGCTTCCACGCGTACAAATTCTTCGTTGCCCAGGCGTTCAAAGGTCAGGAAAAACTCGTCTGAAGTCGGCCCTTTTTCCAGCGTGATGATGGTGCCCAGCGGTGACAGTTTCTGGCCACTTGCCGGGTCGTACTCGGCGGCTGTAACCGTGGTATCGAGATTGGCCCAGGCCTGGCCCACCACCGCTTCGCGGCCGTTGATACCAATGCGCATCCCTTCAATTTCGATACCGTCCGGGGTGACGCCGTCTTCCAGGGTGATGAATTTGGGTTCGCTGAACAGGTAGCCGTGGTTGTCGTACTGCTGTACTTCAAACATTACGTAGCCCTGGGGCACGCCGGTCTCCTCTTCCACCTTGAACAGCAGCAGATATTTCTGGCCCACGCCTGCTTCGTAGTTGGTGAGTATGTCGTCCTGGGTCAGAGCCCGGGAATGGATCGCCAGTAAGCGGATTGAACCCTGCCACTGGTGTTCGTTGGAAACCTCGCTACCCAGTGCCAGAGCGAAGGTGTCATCCCAGGTGGACAGCAGACCAGGCTCCGCAGGGTCGGCGTCGCCGGTAAATTCGCCATTCACATACAGGCGGCGGCCATTGATCGGATCAAAGGTCGCGACCACATGTTGCAGGGTGGCCTGTACCCGCTCTGCCATATCCTCGGTGATCAGCGCCGGCATGCCGTTGGCGTCGGTGCTGGCATCGTTGCGGTTTTGGAAGGTGTAGTTGTACATCGCCTGGCCGAGGGTGAAGTTGCGAATGTCGTTGCCGCCGGAGTAGCTGACGATTCGCGCCGGACCTTCCTGCACGACGTTGGCGGGGGCGACCCAGGCTTCGATGGTGTATTCGCCGGTGCCGCTCAGGGTGTCAAACAGGCGCTTGCTGGTGGCGGTGGCCGCCTGCGCCTTGCCGCCGGCCAGTTGGATACCCCAGGAGCCCAGCCATTCCACATCCCCGGAAAGCGACAGGTCGATGGCGGGGTTAAGGCCAGACGTGTCGTAGGCGGTAGTGCCACTGCCGGATTTGAACTCGTACAGGGCAATCGCATTGTTTTCGATGCGTCCGCCACCGCTGCTCACCACACCGTCGGTGAGATACAGGGCTTTACTGATTACCCAGTTGGGGTCCACTTCGGTGAGGGAAATGCCGTCGGCAAAATTGTGAATGGCGGCGGCCATGGTGTCGGCATTTTCCGAGCAGTCGCCCCAGCAGTTATGGAAGTCACTGCCCAGGCGTACCACGAAGCGGGAATTTTCCGGATTATCCAGATCCATCCGCGCTTTCGAGGCCTCGTAAGCCTGGTCGATATCGCTACTGGCGAAGTAAGGCTGTTGAGCGGTCTCAGCGTCTTCGCTGTGACAGCTCGCGCAATACTGTTCCAGTAGAGGGTAAACCGTGGTGGCAAAACTGCCGCTGGAGGCGGGAAAGCTTTTGCTCGCGCCCACTTCCCGCTCGGTGGGTGGGGTCAGGGTGATGGTGCTGGCTTCGGAGCCCGCGGCAGACGCCCAGTCCTCAATGTAATTGGTGATGATTTCCGCACAGGCGTCGGCGCTGGCGAGCCAGCAGTTGTGGCCGCTGGCAACCTTGGTGACCAGGCGGGATTCTTCCGGCGCACTCAGATTCACCAGTTCACGACCTTCGCCGTGGGCCAGATTGATATCGTCACTGCGCACAAAGCGCGGGCTCTGGTTGCCCTCGATATGGCAGCTGCCGCAGCGGTTCTCCGCTGCCAGATTGTCCCAGATATAGCGCTTATAGTTCTGTACGTCTTCGTTTTCCGGCGCCGGTCCCGAGTAACTGGTATCGCCGGATTCCGGGTTGGTATTCGGTAATTCTTCCGTGGACTGGCCACTGCCACCTGAACAGGCAACGAGCACAGCGGAGCTGAACACGGCAGCCAGCAGCGCGTCGCGGCGCGCGCGTGGTGGCGTCATGAACTGACAGAGATCCAGCAGGGCCTGTACAGGCTTTTTGCTCACAAACCCGTTATTAAGTGCGGTCTGGTGTTTCATGGTTTTTATTCCCCCGCACAATACGCAGCGGTTTCAGCGTACACCTGCTTCAGTCTGTAACCACTGCTGGTAAAACTGTCGGTAATACTGTTGATACGATTGCGATCGCTGCTGTCTTCCGGTGCGCGCAGGCACACCTGTTTGAACACTTTGGTGACCTGGCACTGGGCGAACGCTTCGCTGTTGGCGAGCTCCCGGCCCATGGATTTGGCGCCATTGCCGGAACCGGGCAGTGCTTCGCTCCAGCCGAGATACATATTCGGCCCTTCCCGCCAGTAGTTATCCCACTTGTCATCCGGAATGACGAAACCGTAAGGGAAGGTAGCGCTGTTGATATGGTTTTTTGCCTGTACCCGGGTGCCGGTGGCGGGGTCGGTTTCGCCGGCGCGATTGTAGTCGAGCTGGCCGTTTTCGCCGGTGGGGTCGTTGTCCACATCGTACTCGAAGTTGTAATAGGCGAATGCCTGCGCCATGGGGTCCATACCACTGTGGCAACCCACACAGTTATTCTGGAATACCCGGCTGTCGCCACCGGGGCTGCGGCTCACATCCTGACGGATGCGGTCCGGTGGTCTCGACGTGTCGTGCACCTGCTCCAGGTCGCGACACAGGTGATTCATCAGGGTGAAGCGGAACATTGCGCGGTTGGTGCCGGCGTAGAAGAAGGCCTTTGCCCCGCCGCGGGTGGTCATCACGCCCGCAGTGGCATCACTGGGAAGGCCGGTAACGGAAGATTGGGTTTTCCGCTCCAGGGCCGTTTGCAGTGGGTAGCCCGCGGCTTCCAGCGCTTCGTAGTGATCGTTGTTCGCATTGTTGTAGGCGGGCAGCCCGAGGCCGGAAGCGCCGGTGT
The DNA here is from genome assembly GCF_045348205.1 of Microbulbifer sp. ARAS458-1. Taxonomy (NCBI): domain Bacteria; kingdom Pseudomonadati; phylum Pseudomonadota; class Gammaproteobacteria; order Cellvibrionales; family Microbulbiferaceae; genus Microbulbifer; species Microbulbifer sp. ARAS458-1. Next base: position 913,739 of record NZ_CP155838.1, read on the forward strand.
AGATAATGTCGCCGGACAGAATCTCGCGGAAGTCCACGTCGTCGCGCACCATGCCAATGACCGTTGCCGTGTAATCGTTCAATGGTGCGAAGTTGTCGCCGTCGCGATTGGTCCAGGGGGTCACCAGGTTTTTCAGCGTGACATCGTAAAACGCATCGTTTTCCATCGCTCGCTCTGCCGCGGCGCTGATATCGCCACTGGCGATATCTTCGGCCATGGCAGTGAGCACTTCGATGCTGGGTTTTACCCCGGTCAGGCGGCTGTGTAATTGCGCAGCCTGTTCTTCCGGACCGGCAACGGCGGAAAGAGGCAGTGAGGCGCCGAAACAGGCGGTCGCCGCGAGCAATACGCGCGCGGCGGGCGAATTTATTTTCATGATTGGATTTGTTCGCGTCTGGTTCTTGTACCCGGGTATCACCCTGTGGACTTTGCCAACCGGATCTGACCGTGGGGACTGTATGCGTTGTAACCGAACCAGATAGTAAAGAATGCGGAGGGATACGCCAGCGGCAAAAATTTAAAGCGTGTCCTGGTTGGCAAATTGCTTGTGCATGACTTGAGATTACCCAGACCACACGGGAGAATCGGGAATTATTCTGGCGTCAATGCCCGGCGAATATCCAGCTTTTATGCGGCTCTAGCGGTGAGTGAGTACTACCTGGCGTGGATGAGTTGTCGTTAAAATTTCTCAATTTTTGCTGAAAAATACTACGCCGCACATGGGAGTGGCGATAAAAGAGGTGGACTCTTGAACATTTTTTGCACGCGGGTTGCGGCGGTTGGCCGGAAATTGTCACTACTGTCGATTTTTTCCGCAGTTGCACTGGTGGGGTGTGGTGGCGGCTCGGGCGATGGCTCCAGTCTCAGTGGTGGCGACCAGGCGGAAGATCCGGTGGTAGTGGATTACCCGGTGGTTTATGTGCGTCGCACGCTTAATCGTGACGAAGATGACGCGCTTGTAGGCGACAGTATCTATATGCCTTCAGCATTCAACCCTGGCGCGGAACTGCTGCTGCGCGATCGCGCCACCGCCAGTGCGCCGGAGCGCTCGCTGACCGAAGGCCTGTTTGTCAGCGATGAAGAGGCGGACATCATTTTCGAAGGGGGCTATGACGTAAAAGATCTGGCGGTGTCCGCTGATGGCAGCCAACTGGCATTTGCCATGCGTGCGCCGAATATCGAGGGGTTGGATGATGAGGAGCAGCCCAGCTGGAATATCTGGCTGTACGAGTTCGAGTCGGGCGAGCTGAACCGGGTTATTCAGTCGGACCTGATCGCTGAGGAGGGAGATGATATTTCCCCGGCATTTTTGCCCGATGGTCGCCTGGTGTTCAGCTCCACTCGCCAGCGTCGTTCCCGGGCTCTGTTGCTCGACGACAATAAGCCACAGTTCTCCGCGCAGGCGGAAAATCTCGAAGAAGCGGCGTTCGTGTTACATGTAATGGAGGCTGATGGCAGCGATATCCAGCAGATCTCCTACAACCAGAGCCACGATCTGTCCCCTACCGTATTGGCGAATGGCCGTATCCTGTTTAACCGTTGGGACAACATGGGCGGAGTGGATCGGCTCAGCCTTTACACCGTAAAACCTGACGGTACGGATCTGCAGTTCTATTACGGTTATCACAGCCAGGGGACCGGTACCGGCAGTGGCGAAGATCCGATCCCGGCCACCTTCAGCAAGCCGCAACAAATGCCCGACGGCCGGATTCTCGTGACCCTGCGCGCGCCCGAGGGCATAACCTACGGCGGTGATATGGTGGTCATCGACGGGGAGAATTACACAGAAGCCTATAGCGAGCCGGAGCAGGAAGGCGTACTGCAGGGGCAGGAATCTCTATCGGTCGAGCAGGTCATTACCGATGGCGGCCTGTCACCCCATGGCCTGTTTGCCAATGCCTGGGCATTTCACGATGGCACCAGCCGCCTGTTAGTGAGCTGGAGTGAATGTCGGGTAATAGATCCGGAAACGGAGACTCCGCAACCCTGCACCGACGAGTGGCTGGCCACACCGGATATCGTTCCCGCTGACCCATTGTATGGTCTGTGGATTTACGATTACGGCGAGGGCACCCAGCGCCCGATCATCCAGCCGGAAGAAGGCGTGATGATCAGCGAAGCGGTGACCGCCGATACCCGCCCGGTGGCAGAATTTATTCCCCAGCCGATTCCCGGTATCGATATCGATCGCGACCTGTATGACGAGGGTATGGCGGTACTGGATATCCGCAGTGTTTACGACTTCGATGGCAGTGCTGTACTGGACATTGATGTGCTCGCCGACCCGTTGCAAACCACCGCCGCCGAGCGCCCCGCGCGCTTTTTAAGGGTGGTAAAAGCGGTGGGTATTCCGGATCGCGACACCCTGGACTTTGACCGCTCTGCGTTTGGGCGAAATCGCAGTCAGCTGATGCGTGAGATTATCGGTTACACCCCAATTCAGCCGGATGGATCGGTGCGGGTCAAAGTGCCTGCGGATATGCCACTGGCCATTTCCGTGGTGGATGCCAATGGTCGTCGGATCGTTGGGCGGCACAATAACTGGCTGCAGTTCCGCCCCGGCGAGGTGCGCAAATGCCAGGGGTGTCACACCCGCGATAGTGAAGTGCCCCACGGGCGCACGGACAAGGAACCGGCCGCGGCCTGGGCCGGCGCTGCCACCAGCGCGGCACCTTTCCCCAATACAGAGCCGGCGCTGACCGCGGACATGGGGGAAACCATGGCGCAGGTACTGGCGCGGATCGCCGGCCATCCGGAACTGGAAGGCGATCTCAAATTCGTGGATCACTGGACCGATCCGGCGCTGCGCGAGAAGGATCCGACCAGTGAAATTCTGATGAGTGATCTTCCGACTCCGGCGCCCACCAGTGTGGCCTGCCAGAGCGCCTGGAGTACGAATTGCCGCACCGTCATCCATTATCCGGAGCATATCCAGCCCATCTGGGATCTGCCACGGCTGATCACCGATGATATGGGAACCGTGCTTGAGGATCGCACCTGTACCGCCTGTCACAGTAATCGCGATGCGGGTGGTATGGCGCAGGTGCCGCCGGGGCAGCTGGATCTCCGTGCGGACCAGTCGGGGGTGAACGCCAACTACAGTACATCCTATGTGGAGCTGATATTCGACAATCCGACCCAGGAACTGCGCGACGGTGCGGTACAGAATGTGCTGGTGCAGGATACCGATGACAATGGCAACCCGCTGTTCGAAACCGACGAGGACGGCGAGCTGATCCTGGATGCCGATGGCAACCCGATTCCTGTTATGGTTACCGTCAATATTGAGCGGATCATGAACACCAATGGTGCCAATGCCAGTCGCTTCTTCAATGTGTTTGAAGCCGGGGGTGTTCATGAGGGAGAATTGTCTCCTGCAGAGTTGCGTTTGATTTCCGAGTGGCTGGATATCGGTGCGCAGTATTACAACAATCCATTTGAAGCGCCGGTTAACTAAAAATGAACAGGCAGCTCGGTTTCAGAGCACAAAGGAGTGTGGCAGTGACTACTGCCCTTCTTATTTTGGGGGTGCTGGGGGGCTTCTCCTCTTCCGTCTACGCGCAATCGGAAACGGCTTCTGAGGAGCTTGTCACTGACAGCTTCTCCGCCCATCAATTCGGGGAACGCGAACCGCAGACGTTATCGTTCGATAGCGAACAGGTCATTGTCGGGGCGGAATTTCTTAACCTCTATACCGGCCCCGGCCGCGGCTATGTCATTGACCACGTGGTGGAATATGGCGAGCCACTGTGGCTGATCAAGCGGCGCACCGATTGGGTCAAAGTGATGACCCGTACTGGAAAAACCGGCTGGGCTAAGATTGCTGAGCTGGATGAGATCTATACCCCGGAGGGTGAACAGGTTGCGGTCCCTACGCCGGGCATCGACGACTATTACCAGCAGAGCTTCCGTATGGGGTTCACCTACGGTGATTTTGCCGGAGCCAACTCGATGGGGATATCCCTGGGTTACCGCTTCACCGGAAATATCTCCGCTGAGTTGCGTGCAGCGCAGACCATTGGCGCTTACTCTGACAGCCAGACCTATCAGGTGGCGCTCATGCACCAGCCTTTTCCACGCTGGCGGTTGTCCCCGTATTTTGTATTGGGCACCGGAGTCAATATCACCTCTCCAAACGCCACCATTGTGGCTACCGAAGACCGCAAGGACACCGCTATGCTGGTGGGCCTCGGTGTGACTACTTATTTGTCCCGTCGCTTTGCCCTGCGCGCGGAAGTTGCCAATCATTACCTGCTTACCTCGCGGGATGAGAATCAGGAGATAGTCGAATGGAAACTCGGATTCGACGTATTTATGTAAGAGTTGTCGGCCTGCTACTGGCAGGTGCCGCGCTAGCGCCATTTTCTTCCGCTGCACTCGCGCAATCGGATCAGGAAATAGACGATATTATTTCCCCAGATCTGGAGCGGCGGGAAATTCGCGAGGCCAAAATCGACAGCGAGGATTTCGAATTTACCCTGTATCTGGGTGGCATCCTCAGTGTGGAGGATTTTGGTTCCGATCGTATGATTGGCGGCAGCCTCGCATACCACATAAATGAAGATTTTTTTATGGAGGCGGCCTACGCCCAGTCAACTCTCGGTGAGTCGAGTTACGAGCGGCTGAGTGGTTCCGCACCGCTGCTGACCGATGATGAGCGCGACCTCAGCATGTACAACCTCTCACTGGCCTGGAATTTTCTTCCGGGAGAAATTTTTCTTGGCAGTAAATTTGCACTCAACAGCAATCTGTACCTGATTGGCGGCGCCGGCAATACCAACTTTGCGGGTGAGGAGCACTTCACCTACAACATCGGTGTCGGCGTGCGCATGCTGGCTCAGGACTGGCTGGCACTGCGCCTGGACGTGCGCGACCATATTTTTGAGCACGAGATTTTCGGCGAACCCCTGAACACCAATAACCTGTCCGCCCAGCTGGGCGTGTCCATTTACTTCTAATCACAACAAATAACACCAATGGAGCTATTCCATGCGTAAACTGATTGCCGCCCTCTGCACCAGCGCCGCTCTTCTTGCTGGCGCCCCCGCTATAGCCAAGGTCCCCGCCAGCGACTTCACCCTGGCTTCCCTGAAAGATGGCAACCTGAAACTGAGCGAACAACGTGGTGAAGTAATCATGCTGAACTTCTGGGCCTCCTGGTGTGGTCCGTGCCGCGAAGAAATGCCGCTACTGAACGACCTGCATGCTCGATACGAGCCGGTGGGTTTTCAGGTCTGGGGTGTCAATGTGGATGCAAATCCACAAGATGCCCAGGCCATGCTGAGCAAAATTCCGGTGGACTTCCCGGTGCTGTTCGATTCCAAAAGTGACGTGAGCAAGCTGTTCGGTGTGGAAGCTATGCCGAGCTCAGTATTTATCGATCGTGACGGCAACGTGCGTTATGTACACAAGGGCTATCGCACCGGCGATGAAGCCGAGTACAAGAAAATCATCAAGGAACTGATCCGGGAATAAACCATGATCAAACGCGTGCTTCTATTGTTGCCGGCGCTTTTATTATTGGGTGGATGCGAATCCATTATGCCCGAGCCCTGGGTAAAGCCCTACGAGCGACACTATCTCGCCGACCCGATCATGAGCTTTGAGAGGGATCCGGTGGCGGCCGGTTTTATGAACCACGTTTACGAAGCGCGTGAAGCGGCCCGCGGTGCTGAAGGCGGGTCAGGAGGCGGTTGTGGCTGCAACTAAAAAATCACTTGAGAGCTACTGCGCTCCGCGCTTTGGCGGTCGGCGGTGCTGGAGCGCCAGCCCGGGCGTCTCCTCACGCACTTTAAGTGCGCTGCGGGCGCTGTGCTCCGGCGCTCACCAAATCGCGTTCGCTCGCGACGCTCTCAAGCGATTTTTATTCGGTTTAGTGTTCGTGGTATCGCCAGTGGTTAACGCCGCGGTATTGCCCGAAGAGCGCGCGGATACCCTGTATCACAGTTACAGTGGCGGCGGGGTTACCATTGATGGCCCTTCGATACTGGTGCGAAAAAATATCGGTAATACGGTTTCTCTGTCCGCCAACTATTACGTGGATATGATTTCTGGCGCCTCCATTGATGTGCAGGCCACGGCCAGTCGTTACACCGAGCAGCGGGACGAATTCTCTCTGGGTGCGGATTATCTGGTGGATAAAACCACCATGAGCCTGAGTTACACCAATTCCAGCGAAAATGACTACCAGGCGGAAACGGTTGGTTTTGGTATTTCCCAGGATTTTTTTGGCGACCTCAGTACCCTGTCCATGCGTGCCACCTATGGCAGCGACGATGTGATGCGTAATGGCGACGAGAATTTTCTTGAGCACGCGGAACACCGCCGTTATTCCCTGGGCTGGAGTCAGATCCTGACCACCAAGTTGATCGCGGAGCTGAGTGTCGAGACAGTGTCCGATGAAGGTTTCCTGAATAACCCCTACCGTAGCGTGCGTTATCTCGATCCAAATTCCGGCACCGGGTTCAGCTACCAAGCTGAACTTTACCCAAGCACTCGCAATAGCGATGCGGTGGCTCTGCGCGCAAAATATATGTTGCCCTATCGCGCCGCGGTTAAGACCGAGTACCGCCGTTATGCCGACAGTTGGGGAATCGAGGCGGATAACCTGGAGTTTCGCTACACCCATCCACTGGAAAGCGAAAACCTGATCCTTGAAGGCAAGCTGCGTTTTTACAAGCAGGACGGAGCAGATTTTTACAGTGACCTTTTCCCCTACGTGAATGCCACCAATTTCCGCGCGCGGGATAAAGAACTGAGTGATTTCAGCAGCACCGCGATCGGCTTAGGCGTCGCCTATCAGGTGCCCGAACGCTGGGCGCTGTTCAATCGCAAGAATACCCTGAATTTCTATTGGGACTACATTCTGTTCGATTACGAGAACTTCCACGATGTGCGCGTACATCAAGGTGGCGACAGTAGCTACCTGCCCGGTGAGGAGCCGGCATATAGCTTCAATGCCCATGTAGTACGGGCGTTCTGGTCCATGTGGTTTTAATTGTTCGAAATCAGACAGCGTCCGCAGATTGGGGGATTGGTTCTACCGCTGCGGCGCGTCTTATCTTGTCACCCCGCTGATTATTGTTGTATTTTTTCCAACCAACACAATAAGTGATCGGGCGTGACCCTCAGTAGTCGTACTAGTGGTTTGATACTGCTAGCGAGCTGCCGTCGCGTCCGGCCCCGCACAATGCGGGGATCAGCGATGACGAACTGCCTATGCTCAAGACCTACCACAGGTCAATGTTCGCCCGAATTCTGGCGGCGCAGCTTGGGGCCATTCCGGCCGGCCTCGCTATTGCCGAAACCCAGGCTCAGGATCCGGTTCGCACCGCTCCCGCGCTCTATACTTTCCAGCTTCCCGCCCAGCTCCTTGAGCAGTCACTGCTGGCATTTTCCCGTGAGACCGGACTTGCCGTTATGGTCGGAGCGCAAGGCCATTCCCATCTCGAAGCGCCGGCGCTTACCGGGGTTTTCAGTGTTGACGAAGCCATGAGTCGATTGCTGGCAGACTCCGGTCTGCGGTATCGCCGGGTAGACGGGCAGGGGATTGTCATTCTGCCTGCTTCGGAAAAGTCCCCTGCGCCGGTAATCGAAACCGTTGTGCAGGAGGAAGCCCGCCCCTTACTGGAAGAGATTGAGGTAATCGCCAGCAAACGTCGCACAAACCTGCAGCGCACACCCATGACGGTGACAGCGCTACACAGTGGGCTGTTGCAGGAGCGCAATATCGACAGTCTCGAAGCTCTGGCTGCAGAAGTGCCAAGCCTGCAGGTGACCCGCAACGGCGATCACACCGCCTCCATGCTGTATCTGCGCGGTGTCGGCTCCGACAATCACACGGAGGCTGGTGACTCCGGGGTGGCCACCCATGTGGATGGAATCTTTAGCAGCCGTGTGCAGGGCTCGGCGGTATTGCTATACGACCTGGATCGGGTGGAAGTATTACGCGGCCCCCAGGGAACGCTGTTTGGCCGCAACTCCACCGGGGGAGTCATCAATTATCACACTGCCCGACCGGAGCGCGAGTGGTCGGCTGAGTTCAGTACATCCATGGGAAGTTTCCAGGAGCAGAAGCTGAATGCGGTGCTCAATGCCCCGCTCACGGAGGGTTGGGCTCTGCGCTGGGCGGCAGTCCGGCATCTCGCAGACAGTCCCATCGAATACAGTGAAGACTCGGTCTTTGCGCGCGCTGCGGATCGCTATGACAATACAGACCTGTTCAGTTACCGCCTCAGTTCCGCGTGGCAGCGCGAGGGGTTATTTAACTGGTGGTTGAGCTACGAGCGCTTCGAAGACCGGGGTGCGGGCAGTCTCCCCATCGTTGATTACGACACCCCGGTGACCATCGACACCCCCGGCCGTACACAGCTCGACCAGGACGCCTGGCGCAGTCGTCTGGAAGTGCAGTTACCGGCTGCGCACACCCTTAGCTATATCAATGGCTACGGAATTACCCGGCGCAGTCAGGACTGGGATGCGGACCGCACAGGCCCTGTGGGCAGTGAAACCGACCCCGCACACTATCACCAGAGTAACCGCACCATCTGGTCGCGCTATCGCGCCCGCCAGCACGAGCTGCAGCTAAAAAACAGTGACGAACAGCAACTGCGTTGGCTATTGGCATATTTTCAGTTTGCGGAAAAAAATGCCATTCGCTTTGATTTAGAGCACCAGCTGGCCAATGGAAGTGGATGGGGTGGCGCGCCCGCTCACAGTTTTCAGCAACCGGATCGCGGTACCCGTATGAGTGCGGTATATGGGCAGCTGGATTACGACATCAATGAAAACTGGCAGGTGAGCGCTGGCGCCCGCAGCGGGCGCGATCAGCGCTACGATCGCGGTGGAAGAAATATCGCCTGTCCCGACCTGATCCGATCCGATCGTGGGGGAATACTCGGCGATATCGCTGTAAACGAAGCCTCCGCAGCCGAAGATCAATGCTACGTGGCCAACTATAACGACGTGGACCGGGCCTGGCGGAGCACCACCGTCATGACGCGTCTCAGTTACCAGCCCAGTGACGACGCCCTACTGTACTTGCTTTACGCCGAAGGGTTTAAACCCGGTATTGTGCAGGATGGTGCACCCCTGCAAGGTGAATACGAGGGGGCGAGTGACCCGGATTATCAGTCCGCGCTGGCTGCCCTGATTCGCCGCAATAATAACGGCGCCGCCTATGTTGGCCCGGAGACCAGCGCCAATGTGGAGCTGGGCTTCAAGCTGGGCCTTTTGGATGGTGCTATGACTTTGAATGGTGCCCTTTTCAATACCTGCTATCGCGACCTTCAGGTTTCCGGGATTGCCGTAGAAGAAGACGGCACCGAACTGATTCGCAGCACCAACGCCCCCAGCGCGACCATTCGCGGCCTCGAACTCGAATTGAACTGGGCTCCGGGGCGCAACGGCCGGGTCAGCGGATTCCTGTCCTGGCTGGACGCGCGTTACGACCATTTCCTCGCCGTGGACAACGAGTACCCAAACCACGGCCAGACCTGGAACCCCAGTGCTGGCAACCCGGCGCTTCCCAACCTGGTGGACTTCAGTGGTAACCGCCTGAAGCAGGTGCCTGGCCTCAGCCTGGGGGTCAATTACCGCTACGGTTTCGCTCTTTCAGATCGGCTGCGCGCAACCGCACGTGCCGGCCTGCGCTACACCACCAGCATGTACTTCGATGAGGCCAACCGCGGCAACCGTTCGGGATGGATACTGGAAAATGCGACCGGCCAGTGGGTGCAGGATCCCGCCGGTGCTACCCGTGATTTTGACCGCCGTGACACGGCAACGCTGTTGAGTGCGGGTGTGAAGCTACAGCCGGTGGATGGTAATTGGTGGTTGGATGTGTTTGGCGACAATCTGACAAACACCTTGCTGGCCAGCGATGTCCACGAGGCCGATGTGGCCGCTCCCGCCTACTACTACAGTCCACCCCGCACCTTCGGCTTGCGTCTGGGCCTGCATTTTGATTGAGCAGCGAAAAAATTCTTCACACAGGGGGGACGTTCTCCCCTGTCCACCCGTTCTAACGACGAGAGTAGTATCCGATAACAAAAACAATGGTGATGAGAACCCATGGCGACAGCGTTGGCGAGTCCGATGACGAGCGATAGCGACGACCCGAAAGCGCCCGGGATCGCAAGGGACCTGGATTTCTACTACCGTGAGTATCAGCAGGAGCTGTGCCGGTATGCGGTGAGTAAATTCGGTCTGTCATACAGTGAAGCGGAGGACCTGGTGCAGGAAGCATTTGCCCGTATGGCACCGCAGTTGCAGGACGGTGATATCGAGCATGTACGCGCTTTTCTGTACCGGTCTGTTCACAATGCAACCATAGATGCATTGCGCAAGGGCCAGGTCCGTGAAAGCTATGCACAATCCGTCCAGGATGACCCCGATCGCGAACAGGACAGTCGTAGCCCCGAACGGGTTGCGGCCAGTCGTCAGTTCCTCAGCCTGATCAGTCGCGCCCTGTGGAATATGCCCCACAAACGTCGCCGACTCCTGTTAATGAACCGTGTCGACGGGCTTTCTTACGCAGAAATCGCGCGTCGGGAAGGCCTCTCTGCCACGGTTGTGAAGAAACACGTGGCCAAAGCACTCGCGGGGTGTCAGGAAGCTCTGCGGGTCAATGGTGCTAAGTACGGTGGAGAATCATGATGGCGACTGGTAACAGTCATCCGCAAACCGATATCCGGCAGACCGAAGCGGAAGCCCGCGAGTGGTTTATGCTACAGGCCGAGCGCCCGCTGTATGCCGGCGAGCAGGCCGCGTTCGAAGTTTGGATGCAGCAACCGCACAACCGTAACGCCTTGCAACAGCTGGAGCAGATAGATCGCGGCCTGGCCGTTCTGTCGGCAACTGAAGAGGGCGCACGACTGCGCCAACCCGGCGCACTACTCAGCTTTTTTCAAAACCTGAGAAGTTATTTTGGTGTTAGCCCGCTGAGTGGTCTCGTATTTGCGTGCACACTGATGCTAGCCGTTGGCGTTGTATATCTGGCGTCCTGGCAGAATCACGGCGAGTCCACAACGGGCTACGTGTCGGAGCTCGCACAAATCCGCGAGATCACCTTGCCGGACGGCACCAAAGTAACGCTCGGCGGTGACTCCGCGATCGAGACCGATTTCCGCAGCGCTGCGCGCAACGTGAAACTACTGCGCGGCCAAGCGTTTTTTGACGTCAGTAAAGACCCTGAGCGCCCGTTCTTTGTCCATGCGCAAGGCGCCGAGGTGCGGGTGGTCGGCACCCGCTTTGATGTAAACGCCGGCAACAAAATGAATCCGGCGGTAAAGGTAACCGTGGAACAAGGCATTGTTGATGTGGCAGCCAGGTCGCCGGGGCAGCAGGGCCCGGCAGCGACTGGCAAGGTGCGACTGACCGCTGGCCAGCAGGTGAATGTGCGTGAAGATCAGGTCAGCCGGATCACTAAGGTCGATGCTGCCCAGGTTGCGGGTTGGCGTCAGGGCAAGTTCAGCTACCGGGACGCGCCACTTTCCGAGATAGTGGCCGATGCCAATCGTTACCGCAAACAGCGCATCGTGATTGGCACACCGGAACTGGCGAACCTGCGCGTAACCACCGCCTTTACCGCAGATCAGGCCGACACACTGGTTGCCATGCTTGAGCAGTCGCTGCCGGTGCGCGTTTTTCGGGAACCGGACGGGCGCGTGATTATCTGGCCCGGCAGCGTGGAAAGCTGAATCCAGGCTAGCGAAAGTGCTCACTTAAATGCCCGGAAAATCCGGGCATTTTTATACCTAAAAAAAGATTGCCAGCCTTCTTAAACGCCTCTAAAGTTCGCCGGCTTTCCCGGTGAGCCCGAAAGTCCGGCCGGCTTCAACCCTCCCTACCTAGTGCTCACCCCGCCGCTGCCATGTTCCCAGTGGCAGTGAAACCGCTCTGTTTTGGCCATTCCCGGTGGGCGCATGTTCAGTTATCGACACGGTTTTCACGCCGGCAACTTTGCCGATGTGCTCAAGCATCATGTGCAAGTGGAAATTATTTCCTACCTGAAAAAGAAAGAAGCTCCTTTCGACTATATCGACACCCATGCCGGTTCCGGACTCTATCGTCTGCAGTCCGCGATGGCGCAGAAGAATCAGGAGTACCTCAATGGCATTGGCAAGCTTTACGGAAAAGAAGAGATACCGGCACTGGCTCCCTATCTGAATGTGGTTTCCGGACTGAACGCCGAAGGCAGTCTATCTCGCTACCCCGGTTCGCCCTGGGTCGCGGCACAATTGTTGCGGCCTCAGGACCGGGGCTGGCTGTTTGAGCTGCACCCCGGCGAAGTGGAAAACCTGCGCGAGAATTTTCGCGGCAATAAACAATGCCGGGTGCGGGAAGAAGATGGCTTTCAGGGTTTGGCCGCGCTGTTGCCAACCCGGTCCCGCCGGGCTCTTATTCTGATTGACCCTCCCTATGAGCAGAAGGCGGACTACCAGCGGGTTATTTCCGCGTTATCACTGATCCACCGCAAGATGGCTACCGCCACAGTGGCACTCTGGTATCCGGTGGTTGCGCGCCGCCAGATTGATTTACTGGTACAACAGATAGCGTCGTCGGGGATTCGCAAGATTGATCGCTACGAACTCGGCGTACGCTCCGATAGCGAAGGGCACGGGATGACGGCCTCAGGAATGATTGTGGTAAATCCGCCGTGGACTTTGCGGGAGCAGATGGAAGTATTGTTGCCGGAATTGGCTGAGCGCTTGAGTGAGGATGGTGGTCTTCACTATCGGTGTGAGGTTTTGGTGGGTGAATAGGTGCGGGCTTCGCGCTGCTGGCGCGCTCGTTGCAAATCGCTTCGCGATTAGTCGAACCGCGGTGGTAGTGTCCCAAGTGCATCCATGCACTTGGCCCTTCGGGTGCCTTCGGCAGACCAAAACGCTCCCGGCGTTTTGTCAACCGCATCCGGGCACCATACAAAAAAGGCCCCATCCGCAAGGATGGGGCCTTTTTTGTATGGTGCCAGAGGCGGAATGGTATTTATTACATAGGTAATTGAAATATAAGGGGTTTTTATTCCTGTGATTGATCTGTATACCAACCTGTATACCCAAGAAGCCGGATACCTCAATAACACCAGCAAACCAGGGCCAGCCGCTCGCCAGATTCCACCGGCGCGACGCGGTGCAATCTCTCCGCCGGAAAAAGGCAGGCGGCCCCCAAGTCATTTGCAGCAAAATGCCATTCTCCGGAATCACCAAGCACTATCAGGCCGCCGCCGGCATATGAATCCGGTTCGGATAGTTGCACAGAGACCGTTAGCCGTCTTGGCGCGGTTGCATCGCTGTCTTTGTGCCAATTGAAGTGGTCTCCGGCCCTGTACCGAACAATGCGGGCTTGCTCCGCCAGCCTGAGCCCGTTCAGGCCAAGCTTGACCCCAGCAGCACAGATGCACGGCCACAATTGATCCATAACCCACTTAAACCGGTCTTCTGAGGGGTCAAAAAAGGTTTCTAATGCGGAATAGCGCCCGGTATCTACCGCTCCGATCCCCGCCACACCGACTAGACCGGTGTGCCAGTGTTGACCCCTCAATTCACTCATCAAGCGCTGGCAATCGGCCCCGGAAAACAACGAAGTCTGGTACGCGACATTGGGAGCTAACGGTCGGACGCCGCTCTCGTATTCAGCCTGGGCGGCCTCCATTTGCTCACCAACTCGCTGTAAATAGGCTATATCGAATATATCCATGCGCGCTAATCCTCGCGAGCAATTACCAACAGGGCACCAAGCTCTGCCAAGATTTCTTGCACAGAAAGTAAATCACCACAGTTCAGTTGCGAGATGGGCACTGATAGCTGACTGGCCGCTGCACCGGCGGCAATTGAAATTGAGTATGCATCGCCCTGGGTGAACATTTCCGGAGGCATTAGGGCCACGATCTCTTTTTCGGTCCGGCGGATGGCGACACTTGAACATGCTGTCAGCTTTTTCAGCGGATCGCTTGGGCGGCAGCGCCCCTCAAGGATCGCGTGAGCATCTCCGTAGTTCCCATTCTCAATATGATCGAGGGCGGCACTCATATCCTGTAGCAGTGCCAGTACAAGCGGGTTTGCCGCGAGCTTGATGGTTTGATCGGTCATCGTTGTTTACTGCCCTGGGTTGGGCCTCCATTTGCAAATTTGTTCTTCTTGTGCGCTGAGCCAGGGCTCACTTTCGTCGCGGTGCTCGGGGTAAGGCCGAATTCCCCGGCCAGTGCTCGATACTGAGCAATGATGTGCCCAGTTGGCGCGGCACCGGCAGCGTACTGCTGGACAATTTTCCCATGCAACGCACACAAGTGGGCGAGCGGGCTTAAGCACCCCTCTGTGAGCAACCCATTGGCGTGCAGAAGCCCGCTAAGGCGTTCCCATTCGCGTAGCGCATGGCTATTAGGGAGCCAATCTGGCGGCGGTGGAATATCTTCAAGGGGTGGTAGCTCAAGACTGTCGTTTTCGTCGATACGGCGGGAGCCTTTCAACAGTTTGAGGCTTTTTGGTTGCTTCGGTGGTGGCATGGGTCGCTCCTAAGTCGGCGCCAGGTCACTGGGGTCAAAAAACCAGTTTTCTGAAGCGGGCATGCAAAAAAACGATTGGCGGCGTGGTGTCCGCTTGGGGCGCTTCTGACTTTCGAAGTACCCCCCGGGCACCCTTCAACCCCTACTGGATACACTGAGGGGCGCTGTGGTAGCTCACAGGAGCGACGTGGGAGCGCTTGCCTTGTAGGTCAAACCCACGCGCAGCCCAGAACAGCGCCGACTCCACGAGCCTTTGTGCTTGCTCCTCGGAATGAATGTGTACGCCTTCCACCTCCGCAAAGAGGTAGTGGCCGGCGGACGTGGATACGGTCACTGTTACCCCACCTCCATCCTCCATCGGATCCACCTCTACAAAGGTGGCACTGTTCCCTTCGTAACCCTCGGCAGCTGCCGCTGCCTGGGCTTCGATACTCTGCATTGCCTCGTGAATGTTCATGCCGCTACCCCTCCAGCTGTCAGGCGTTTTATCGTAAGCCCTATATCGCGGAGACGATCCGCAGCGGCCAGTATCGTGGGTGATCCAGGGTGGCTCATCAGATACCAGCCACCGTTTCTATCTCGGTCTTGTTGATTAGTGGCGATTTTGACTTTGAATCCGGCGTGAGCAGCAGCTCGTTTGAAGTCCATGTATTCAGGGCTTGCCTGAGGTTTGCTACCGATTCTCACTTTAGAACCCCTTTAACCGCGAGTTGCCAATAAGGTGATGAGCCCGGCTCATAGTTGCAGCTGGAGTCATATACGTGCACCCACATCGAACCTTTGTGCGTTACGACATCGCCCCGCTCATACCGGAGAGCACGCTGATAGGTGCCGCAGTAATCCAGGCCTTTGGATTCAATCGATTCCAGTTTGCTTTCGAGGTCTTCAATGCGCTTTAAAAGTGGTTTTTGCCTTTTATCAATAAGCTCACGCACTGAGTCAAAAAGGATTTTGGCTGATGACTTCCCCCCGCTGCCCCCTTGCTCGAGGTTTTTCACCCTGTCCGCGAGTGGTTGTATCTGCTTACTCAGATAGCTATGCAGGCCCTCTACAAATTTTTCCATATTCACATTCATATCCGCCTCCCATCACTCAACAATTACAGCAGATGCGGAAGTGACGATACGGTAGGAGCGCTCGACCAGAAGCCCCGCGCTGTTTGTCTGCCACAGGGACGTAAGCTCGCCTTCTGCGGTTGGGTCATCGGCCATCATTACGCTTGCGTGGCTGGCACTGCGGGCTACGAAATCTGAAGCCCAGACGGCGCAATGCTCGGCGGGGATAACAATCATTTGAGGGTCACTGCTTTCGGCCTCGTAGCCGATGATGTGAAGGTCAGGGACGAACTCACCCCCAGAAACGGACATTCTGCCGTCTGATTGCATTGCCAAGCCTGGCACTAAGCTCCAATCGGCCAGAACAACATAGCCTCGGGAGGGCTCCGCTTGGGCCAATGCGTTTTGCAGGGATTCAAATGCGTTAGCACCTGGCGTCGCCGTGGGCGAGTTTGAGTCCACAAACTCCATGGCAAATGCCTTGTTTGCGGCGGCGGTAACTGCGTTGGTCAGCTCTCGCTCAAACAGTGCCATGCCCGCTGTGTTACCGGCGCGCAGTAATTCAGCTGTCACAACGACGATGCTTGCGACCTTGCGGTCCTCTACTTCCTCACCGGCAATATTCAGGTGTCGGATTGCCTTTGGTGCACCTTCTGCAACCACATCGGCAGTGGTGCCAGAAGCAACCAATACGTTGTGCAGGTCCATCGGGATTTCGCGGCAGTAGCGTAGCGTAGTGGTGAGAGCGTCACGGTGTGCAATAGACCCGAGGTAGGTCTGCGCCAGAAGTTGACCCGGGGCAGCTTGCCAGGCCGGGGTCAGGGAGTTGGCGGGAGTGGCGGCTTTGCAGAAATGGTCTAGGACATCTCCTACACCGGCCATCTCGCGGATTTCATTCATCGCGTTGCCAACATTGCCCTTGGCCAGTGTGAGCAAAACGAATTTGGCTAGCCTGAGCTGTAAATCGGGGTTGCTGTCTTGCTTGAGCTGCAGCAAAAGGCGGTCGCGGTCGGTCATCGGCATGGTGTTATTCCTGTTCAGTGAATGATTGGTTAAATATCCAGTAGTACAGGGTTATTGTCTTGCCGGTATAACCCGGCATCCACGACCAAACAGATGGTTAATGCAGCGTTGTGCCGGGTTATCTCTCCCGTGTTCCCTCGATCCAGTGCGCGAGGTCCACCAAGCGATAAGAAACGCGGGTTTTATTTCCGATCCCACGGCGATAGGCAGTTGGCCCGGTTTTTTCTCGGCGGATTCGCTGAAGGTGGTCCGGGCTATAACCAAGCACGGCTGCTGCATCAGCCTCGCCAATACGCAAATCAAATGAGAGCTGCATCCCAGCAGCTCTGGCGGTATCCGCGAATAATTGCGCGGTTTTAAATACCCTCTCGTCATAGTCGCTGCACTGCAACCGAAGGGCGTCCAGCTGGCTTTCAATCATTTCAACACTCCCAATAGTGCTAAGGCATGGGACGCCCACCAGGTAGGCCAGGCGACAATCAGCAATATCGCTGCGGTTATCAGCTCGACTTCCTTATCGTCCATCAGCACCACCCCATTGATTAATTCGGCCAATTCGCGCACCCCCAAATTTGTGCACCAGGTAATGGCGCATCTGTTTGGCTGTGTACTGTTCGGGGTCGATGATGGTTAGACGGTCGCCGTCGATCTCTGCGTGCCATACCTTGGCCACCGGTTCGGGCTCAGGCTCGAGCCCACCGAAGTGGGCCTCCCATATCCGGCGGATCGGTGAAAGCCGGTCTAATCTCAGCAGGTGCGGCGGTGGGTTTCGCGTAGTGTGGATGCGCGCTTTCACGAATCACCCCCGCAATGACCGCAGCCCTCACCGGCACAGCTCGGACAGAATTTGTTTAAGTCCGCCTTAACACCGCCACTCTGGGAACTGGCGGTGTTAAACCCAGAATCACCCTGAAACCCTTGTGAATACTGGCTTTCTTTAAGGCCGCCAGATTTAGAGGTGGGGCTGGCGGTCTTGCTGTTGGCGGTCTTACCCGGAAGCATCCATTCCCAGTGGCCGCGTCCACGCTCGGCACCGTCCTGAACCCGGTGAGCTTCCACCCCCAATTCCTTTTTGGCTCGCTCTACCGTTCTCCAGCTGGTCCCTGAAGCGGTAGCTTCCTGCTTGATGGCTTTCACTGGTACCGGGCCCGACCACAGCAGTTCTTCCAGCCAAGTCAGGGCGTCATCGCGTGCAGAGGATCCGACTTCAGTGTCACCGATGATCTCCCGGGCAGTTCCCTCGATCACATCCCCCCAAACAACACGAGAGGCGGACAGGCCATTCAGCTCTACCTGTTCCAGGTCATACTGGAATCCGCCGCCATCGGGGCCAATGTTCGATTTGGCCCGCGCAATAATGCGGTCACCGTCTTCCCCCTTGGTTGCCACCATGACCACTCGAGCGAGCGCGCCGAAGGCAATAGACCCAGTAATACGCTCCGTGGGATCTCTCCCTGCCGTCCCTTTGGAAAAGTGCGTGATACCCAGTACGGCACAATTCAGACGGCTTGCGAGGTTTACGACAGGCTGTAGAGCCCGCCTTACCTCTGCGTTCTTGTGGGAATCACCGGTAACCGCGGAAACCACAGGATCGGCAATCAGCAGTCGCACCCCCCCAATGTCTTCGGCCTGCTTTTCGAGGGTCAGGATGTCAGTTGCCGGGTTGAAGGGGCGCGGCTCGCCGCAAGACATTACATCCCCCACGATAAATACCCGCCCCAGATTGGCGCCAGAGGCCATCAGGCGCGGGACCAATGTGTCGGCGGCGTCGTCCTCCCCGGACCAGATCAAGACATTACCAGCGGGCGCTCGCGTACCGTCGGGCCACACGGCACCGTTAGAGACTATGGCAGCAATACTGAGAGCCGCTGTGGTCTTGCCACAGCCAGGGTGGCCACCAAAGATGTGGAGTTTTCCCGCCGCCAGCCATCCAGGCCACAACCAGTCAATTGGCCGACAGCGGACGTCACTAGCTCGGGTCAATTTGACCGCAGGCGGTTGCGCTTGCTGCACCTCAGTACGCAGGTGCTCAATATCCGCAGGTGTGGGCATAGGGCCGGTGTACTGCCCCTCCCCCCATACCTGGTCAACTTCCAGTGCTTCACGTTTTGCAGCTTCGATTGTGCTCAAAGTGGGCGCCTCCCTGTTGCCTGCTCGATGCGCTGGCAAGCGAGTTCAACGCGGGCGGCATCCGTTGGGCTGATGCGCCGGCCACGTTTCAGATCCGCCGCGGCAAAGCGCAGGATTTGGAACTCGAAGTGGACGGCATTGGCGCGTGCCTGAGCCTGTCTCCGCTGCCGGTAGGTTGGGTCTGGCCTTAATCCGTTGTCAGGGAATAGATCACCCCACGAGAGACCAAGGGCAGCGAGAATGCTGTGATTGTCGCAACCGGCCCAGCACTTCAGCAGGAGCTTGCCGTCTTCCGCCTCTGTAACCTGAAGGGTGTTGCGGTCACAAACGGAACAGGTGCCCCGGTACCGGTCTTTTCCGATCGCGCGGAACTTGCCACCGGGGTAAAAGCGTTCAATAGGTGCTTTCATCGTCCGGCCTCCTGCAGTAACTCCAGGGTCAGATTGGCGGCGGTCTGAAGATGGCCGGCGCGGTCAATGCCTCCCATATCGCGGTATTGGCCTGTTGGGCCAAGGTCGAATAAGGCATCACGCAGCAGCGAAGCCGCAGCGGCTATCTCGGGGCGGGGCTGGCGCAGGGGGTGGATTTGATCCAGGCGCTTTGCCGCGACTCGCTCTCTGAATGCCAGTTCCTCGTGTAGGTTTTCAATTAGCTGGTCACGTTTGCGGAGCTCAGCCTTCAGCTGTTCGATTTGGTCGAATACTGTTTGCGGGGGAAAGGTTTTAGTAGTCATCAGAAACCCTCCGGCCGAGCATGATCAAGGCATGTAGATCGGAACTGGTTGACTCGATAAACACCCCCAGTGACTGCAGGGTGTTAACCATTTCGTCAGCGTGGGCGCCGGTAACTTCTGGCTCGCTACCGCCAGCGCCGAGCATCTCGGCAATGGTGGCGACACAGCGGGCGGACTGCTCGATGTGAGAGGATTTTTCGGTAAGTAGGTTTTCCAGCCAGGTCAGCTGTTCATCGGTAAAGGCGGGACGATTGCTCATCATTTCACACCGTCCTTGCGCTCCAGGCGGCGCGCGGCTTCGGCGTGGTGGCGGAAGCGGGCAATACGGGTTTTAAGGCTGGTGTCACTGTGAAGCGCTGCCAGGGCCATGGCGCGGTGAGCGCGCACGCGGCGGCGTACAGACGGACTTTGGGCGGGGTATTTCATTGATGGGACTCCTTTGTGTTTGGAGTCGCCACCGCTTGCGGCCAAGCAAGTTTGGGTGGCGACTGTGCGCGGGTTGGCCGACCGGTCACAAAGGAAACCGGCACACCCTAAGGTGTCCCACGCACAGCCGCCATAACAACGAGCGGGCAAAAAAAATGCGCCCACTCTTATGCGGCGCACTTGCGCCTTTGTGATTCTGAAGGTTCGGCCAATGAACCCTGTTACTGGTTTCTCAGCAACGAGCGAAATGTACACCCCGGCTGGCAGATCCGCAAGCTGGCGGGTAGAATTGGTGGTCGAGAAATATGCAATTTGGCGCTTGTCCTTCGGGGTTGCGCCATTTTTTTTGTTGGTCATTAAGCAGCACCCCTCGCATCCATTTGCTTTTGCTGCCATGCGGCAAGCTCGTCTTCAGGGATGTAGGCGCGCGCTTGGCGGGCGGTACCGGTCTTAACCGGCCGGGGAAATGATTTGTCGCTGTCTATCAGCCTGTATAGGCCGCTGCGAGATATGCGCAGCACCGAACAGGCCTCATTCAGAGTTAGAAATTGACTTGTTTTTTTGTGCATCACCATGCTCCTTTTTGCTTGGTGATACGAAGGTTATGCACGATTTTAGGCGGAAGCAGTATCCGCGGAATTCACTTCCAAAAATGCGGTAAACCTATAGCGGGTTCCTGGGTAATAGCCTCGTCATAAAACATTCGAAGCATTGGAAGTAGGCGGATCGCTTCTGCCTGATGTTTCTTGATGCGGTTGGACATTGCACGTTCTCCAATTCCGCAATCTGTTGCAAGGGTGCGTCTAGCTTCACGCTGTGCTTTATCGACTGGCGCTCCATCTTGCTGCAGCCTTTCTAGTCTAAGTAGATACGCTGCAACGGACATAACTGCCGGGTATA
The DNA here is from genome assembly GCF_045348205.1 of Microbulbifer sp. ARAS458-1. Taxonomy (NCBI): domain Bacteria; kingdom Pseudomonadati; phylum Pseudomonadota; class Gammaproteobacteria; order Cellvibrionales; family Microbulbiferaceae; genus Microbulbifer; species Microbulbifer sp. ARAS458-1. Next base: position 934,509 of record NZ_CP155838.1, read on the forward strand.
GCGCCTTGGTGCTGGCAAGTTCATTTCCTTGCTTACGATCAACCCCGAGGCGCCGGCCGACTTCAGCCATTCTGTCTCTAGTATCTGAATAGCCGCTGTCACTGCCGGGACTGATAAGCACTGACAGAGCATTGCTTATAGCTTTTAGATCCTCGTCCGCGACTTCTTGTCCGCTCTCCACAGCTTCACAAAATCGCGCTACCAATTGTTGTCCGTCGGTGGTTCCCCTAAACCCTCCGACACCTAATATACGCATCTGGGTTACTTGTCCGATGTTCTGCTTCTTTTCGCCATCCACTTTTTTCCAGACTTTCATTGACTAAGCCCTTCGCAGTCGCGCAACGTCCAACCCCTTTGGTTGGGAATATTCAAACGGCGCCACGTATTCCCGGCGGCTCTCCTCCAGGTACTTACTCCACCAGTCCAGCATCAGGCGCCGCTCCTCCAGGTGCTCGGCCTTGTGAATGTATGCGGCACGCACGCCGTTGCGCTCTTTGTGGCTCATCTGGCGTTCTACGGCATCGCGGGACCAAAGGCCGGACTCAACCAGAGCGCTGCAGGCCATGGTTCTGAAGCCGTGCCCACAGACGTCCTGCTGGGTGTCGTATCCAAGGCGGCGCAGTGCCTTGTTGATCGTGTTCTCGCTCATGGGGCGGCCGTTGTTGGAGTCGCTGGGGAAGATCAGGGCGCTGCGGCCGCTCAGGGTCTGGATCTCTTCCAGCAGTTGAAGGGCGGCGGGCGAGAGCGGCACCAGGTGGGTATCGCGCATCTTGCTGCCGCGGGTGGAGTGCGGCACGCCTTCGATCGCTTCCCGCTCTGGTGGAATAATCCAGAGCTTGCGCTTCCAGTCGATCTCGCTCCATCGGGCGAACCGCAATTCGCTGGAGCGGATAAAGACGTGCAAGGTCATCAGCATGGCCAGGCGGGTAAGTGGGCGCCCAGTGTATTCGTGGATCTTGTTTTGCAGTTCCCCCAGGCGCTCTAAGGGAAGGGCAGGCCGGTGCTTGGCTTTACGGGTTTTCACTGCGCCGGTCAGGTCTTGCGCCGGGTTGTAGTCGATCAGCCCGTTTTGTACGGCGTAGCGGAATACAGAACAGATCCGCTGCTGTAAGCGGGCGGCCATATCCAGGGCGCCGCGGGTTTCCACTGCCCGGAGAGGTGCCAGCAGGTCGCGGGTCTTAAAGTCCTCGATGCCGACTCGGCCGATCATTTGGAATAGGTTGGCTTCCATCTCCCTAATGACCCGCTCGGCGTGGGGGCCGGACCACTTATCGCGGGCAACCTGACTGCGGTGCCAATCGCGGGTGACTGCCTCGAAGGTCAGAGCGCCGGATTTTGCTGCCTGCTCGGCTTTCTTGTGGTCGATGGGGTCGATGCCGGCAGCCAGCAGCTCCGCAGCGTCATCGCGTTTCTGTCGTGCAGTTTTCAGGCGGGTGGAAGGGTAGCGCCCGAATGTCATCAGCCCTTGTTTTCCGCTGGGGCGCTTGAACTTGTAGCGCCAAACCTTCAGGCCGGTGCGCTTTACCAGCAGGTGCAGGCCGTTGCCGTCGAACAGGCTGTAATCCTTATCCGCGGGGCGGGCGGCCTCGCATTTCGGGTCAGTAAGAGGGGCGATTTTCTTCGGCATGGGTATACGCTCGTTATCGAACCGGGCTGTATACCGAAGCATATACCGAAAGGGAGGGATTGTGTGGAGGCATGTAGAATCATACAGGCACAAAAAAACCCGCGAGGGTGCGGGTTTTTTTGGGCTTTCCGATCATGCGGGGGCATGTGGAAATATATTAGTGGTGCCCAGAGGCGGAATCGAACCACCGACACGGGGATTTTCAATCCCCTGCTCTACCGACTGAGCTATCTGGGCATTGCTGATTCGGGGTTGTCCCCGGCAGCGAGGCGCGTATTAAACCTGCTCTCTCGGGGGGAGTCAACCCTTTGATTGATAAATAGTTTTTGCGATTGATCGGGGGAGTTGGTGAGCGGTTGCTTACTTGTCGCTGTCTTGCTCGGGGACGAAGCCTTCGGCGTCGTCATAGTCTTCGCCGCTGAAAAATTTGCTCATCTGTTCGGCCAAATAGGCGCGAGAGGAGGGTTCCATCATGTTCAGACGCTTTTCGTTAATCAGCATGGTTTGATGGGCCATCCACTCCTGCCAGGCCTTGGCGGAGACGTTGTCATAGATGTCCTGCCCTTTGGGGCCCGGGAACGGCGGGTTGGGGAGGCCTTCGAGTTCTTCCTGGTATTTGCGGCAGAAGACGGTGCGGGACATGGTTTCTCCTAACAGGGTGCCAATAGTGGGGCCCGCAGCGCCAGTAACTGTTTGACCAGCTTGGCGATGGGTGCGGGCAGGCCCAGATCCTGGCCGGATCTGGGGCGATCGAGCTGGCGCAGTTTATACCAGCCGCTGGCCCCTTCCGCCACCTGCGAGGGCCTGCGGGGCAGGCTTATCCACACCGGGTGGATATCCAGATGAAAGTGACTGAAGGTGTGGCGCATGGGCGGCAGGGCCTGAATCTCGCTGGCGTCCAGATCCTGCGCAGCCAGCCATTCCTGGGCGCTGGCCTCGCCGCCGTCGTCGCCCTCAAGCTGTGGCGGTATCCAAAGGCCACCCCAGATGCCACTGGCGGGGCGTTGTTCGAGATACAGGTCGCCGTCGTGCTCGATCAGCAACAGGGTAGTCTGGCGCTCGGGCTTTTCCTTTTTCGGTTTCTTGCCGGGGTAATCCGTGGGGTTGCCCTGGGCGCGGGCGATGCAGTGATTCTCGAATGGGCAGCGCTCGCAGGCGGGTTTGGCGCGGGTGCACAGGGTGGCGCCGAGATCCATCATCGCCTGGGTATAGTCGCCGGTACGCTCTGCGGGGGTGTAGCGCTCGGCGATTTCCCACATCTGCTTTGCCACGGCGGTCTGCCCCGGCCAACCTTCGACGGCGTGGATACGGGCCAACACCCGCTTGACGTTGCCATCGAGAATCGCTGCCTTCAGACCCATGCTGATACTGGCAATGGCACCGGCGGTGGAGCGGCCGATACCGGAAAGCGCCGACAGTGCTTCGACATCCCGCGGGAATTCCCCGCCGTGTTCATTTACTACCGTCTGCGCACATTTGTGCAGGTTGCGCGCGCGGGCGTAGTAGCCGAGGCCGCTCCAGTGGGCGAGAACCTGATCCTGGCTGGCGGCGGCGAGGGCCTGCACCGTAGGAAAAGATTCCATAAAGCGCTGGTAATAGGGGATAACCGCCGCAACCTGAGTCTGCTGTAGCATGATTTCCGAAACCCATACTCGGTAGGGATTTATGTCCTGCTGCCAGGGGAGGTCGTGGCGGCCGTGCTGATCGAACCACTTGAGCAGGGCTGACTGAAAACGTTTTGGTGTTTTTGGGTTGATGGTGGGCTTGGGCATGAGCGTAAACAAAAATGGGCACCGCGAAGGGTGCCCATGCTACTGCGTTATGTGTTTTCGTCATACCGGCGAATACCGGTATCCAGTGTGTATTGGAAGCTCAGTAGAGCTGGACCCCGGCCTTCGCCGGGGTGACGAGGTGAGAGGCCGGGGTGACGGTAGGTGGTATGAAGATCAGTCGCCGCGGTTGAACAGGCCTTTGAATTTGTCTTTCAGCTTGTCCTTTAACTCATCGGTTTTCTCTTCCACCTTGTCCCCGTACTTTTTCTCCGCCTGGTATTTCAATTCATCGCGAATCAGGTCGTCGATGCGGCGGCTGTCGGGTTTGCAGGTGGTGGCGCCGGCCTCGTTGAACTTGGCGTTGCAGCGCAGGGGCAGCGGGCGGTTGCGCCAGCGGGAGTTCTGTACGGAACAGCCGTTGCCGGAGGTGCGCTCGCCGACAAGGGCGAGGCCTAGGGCGAAGTCAAAATCCTGCTGCTCCAGGTTGACGGTGCCATCGCCGGTGAGTGCGATATTTTCGATACCCGCATTGATGCCTTCCACCTTCGCCACATCGCCGTCCAGGTTTACGCTGGCACGCAGATCCTGCAGGCGGGTCTGTGCCGGCCATTCCACTTCGGGCATGGGGGTCTTTTCCGCATAGCTCACCAACTGGCACATGCCTTTTTCCAGATTGAATGGCGCCAGTGCCAGTTCCTCGGAATTGAGTTGCACGGCTGCGCGCAGGTTTTTCTGCAGAGCGAGGGTGTCGGCGCCGCTGGTCTGACCTACCCAGGTGAGGTTGGTTTTGCCGGACAGGGTGACCTTTTTCTGGTCGGTCGCCTCCGGTTCATCGCTGGCAAACAGGGCTTCCTGTACCTTGGAAATTTCCACCCCGGTGAGGCCACCGCTCAGCTCGCCGCGGGCGGAATTACCGCGGGCGTTGAATACGCCAGTGCTGTTCAGGGTGCCGCCGTAGAGGCCGGCGGCCAGTTTGTTCAGCTGGTACAGGCCGTTGCTCACGTTCACCGCCAGCTGTGGATTGTCGATTTCGAAATCCAGCGCGTGCAGCTTGTCCAGGGTCAGGTCCAGCTTGGCGTTGAATCCGCGCATGGCCTCCAGTGGCAGTTCCACCGGTTGTGCGGCGGCGACATCTGCGCTCAGCTCGTCCTGCTCTGGGGTGGTGGCAGGCGGTGGCAGGTAGTCGTCCACATTCAGCTCACCGCCTTTCAGGTCCAGGGAAACGCTGGGAACGGCTTTGGCGTCTGTGGCTGCCTGAAAGCTGGCGCTGCCGTTGAACGTATTGTCGTCCAGTGCCAGCTCCAATGGCTGCAGGTTCATCTGGGTGTCGGTGCCGCTGATATCGGCGTCGATGCGCAGGCTTTGCAGGGCACTGCTGCTCTGTGGCTTGTAGTCACTACCCACCGCGGCGAGCCAGCCGGCAATCGGTTCCACATCGACCTTGAGGTTCAGTTGGATTTGCCATGGGGCACTGGCCTCTACGCGACGAACATTACCGCGCAGATTGACCTCGGCCTTGGCACCCTCGGCACCGGTGAGCTTGATATTGGCTGGCTGCAGGCGCAGGCCGTTCAGACCCTCATCAATAGCGAGGCTGCTGTGGATATCAAGATTCACCGGCTCGGGGAGATCACTGCCGGCCAGTTCCGCCTGCAGGCGCACGTCGCCGGGTTTGCCGCCGGGGACCAGATTATCCGCGGCGATGTGCAGTTTACTGATGGCGTACTCGGTGCCGCTCTGTTTGTCGGTGTAGCGCAGAACGCCGTCTTCCAGGCGCAGTTGCTCCAGCGCCAGCTCAAGTCCACCACCTGAAGCGGACTCTTCCTCTTTGGGAATATCCAGGGTGGGCGGGGTTTCGCGCCTGGTTTTGGCGTCCTGTTCGGCTTTGGCTTCCATGGCGTCGGTGATCAGTTCCCAGTTGCCCTTGCCGTTTTTATCCACGGTGAGCGCCACCTGCGGGCCGAGCAATACGATTTCCTTGGCTTCGATACGCTTGTCCAGCAGTGGCATCAGCGCTACACCGACCGCCACCTTGTCCGCTTCAAGCAGGGATTCGCTGGGCAGTGCCAGAGGGGCGAGCTTTACCCCTTCGAGCTTGAGCGCGATATTCGGCCAGATCTGCCAGCCGATATCCCCGTCGAGGGTCAGGGCAATACCCTGGTCGGCGGCGAGCTTTACGATCTTGGGTTTGTACTGATTGGCGTCGAGGCCGGAGAGGAACCAGGCGATGACGCCGGCAAAAAGAACGAAGAGAACAACGAGGGTAATAAGACCGCGTTTGATCCAGGCCATACAGAGCGCATCCTTAATCTGACATTGGCGAGAGGGGTGCGGCACCCGGAACACAGGTTCCGGGTGCCGCGGATGCGACTATTGAAGCAGTTGACGGTCAGAATTGGAACCGGATACCCGCTTCCACGCTGCGACCCGCTTCCGGAGCAAAATCGCGCAACAGGGAAGTGGAGTTGCGGATCTCTTCATCCAGCAGGTTGCGCGCGCTGGCGAAGAGGACTGCGTCGGTGCCACCCAGGTTCAGGTTGTAGCGCGCGGTCAGGTCCATGCGGGTGTAACCCTCGGTGGTTTCCTCGAACGCGCCGGCGCGGTCCTGGGCTGCGGCTTTGGTGGTGCGCAGTTCCCAGTTCAGCTGGTCGTAGTTACCGCCAAGTGCCAGGCCTACACGCAACGGCGGCATGCGCGGAACGGCGCGGTGGTAGTCGGCGACTTCCTCGTGCTCATGTTCGTGCTCGTCGTGGTCCGCTTCTTCTTCGTGCTCGTGCTCATCGTGATGCAGCGCGAGATCACTGGTAAAGCTGGCGCGTACGCTGTCACCGAACAGTTCCACATAGTGACCGCCGGCGAAGGGGAAGCGCACGGAGGCTTCGGCACCGTAGAATACCGCGTCGCGATTGGTGTAACCGTAAATCGCCAGTTCTTCATCGTGGTTCTCTTCGCCGGTATTGGCGGCGTAGATGTAGTCGGTCACCCGGTTGTAGAACAGGTTGGTCTCGACCTGTACCGCGTGCCAGCCGGAGGCCTCCTGATTGTGGTGGTGGTAACCCAGCTCCAGGTTGAAGGATTTTTCTTTGTCGAGATCCTCTTCACCTTCCAGGTAGCGGGCCTCCGCCAGGTGGGCGCCGTCGGCAAACAGCTCTTCCGCCACCGGCGCGCGCTCGGCGTGGGTCAGGCCAAGGCTCAGGTGCTGGTGCTCCGCGAGGAAGTACTGGATAGAGCCGGACAGCCCCAGCAGATTGAAGTCCTGGGTTTCACCCTGCTCCGGATCGACGGTGACCTGCTCGACACGGCCCCCCAGATCCAGATGCCAGTCGCCCCAGGCGCGTTCTTTCATGGTGAACAGGCCGATGCTCTGGGTATTGCTGGGCTGTACAAACGCCTCGTCGCCAACCGCAGCAAAATCCTTGTTACTCAGCTGCATGCCGTAAGCACCACGCCACAGGCCGCCGTTGTCGTGGGTCAGTTCCACGCGGCTTTCCCAGGCTTCGTTGGTGAAGCGGGTGCCTTCGTGGAAGTGGTCGCCGTGAGACTCCAGCTCTACGTGCTCGTAATCGTTGTAGCCGAGACGCACGCTCAACTTGTCCCAGTACTCGCTGTTGAAGCGGTGCTCGCCCTTGATGTCGTAGCGGGTCTGGGTCATGGCGATGCGCACGCGCTCTTCACCATGCTCTTCATGTTCTTCTTCGTGCTCTTCCTCGAGGGCGTGATCCTCGTCTTCGTGGTGCTCGTCTTCCTCGTGCTCATCTTCGTGGCTGTGCTCGTGGGTGCCCAGGGGAATACCGTAGTTGTTTTCCAGGCGGTTCACCGAGAAGCCCAGGAAACCGGTATCGGTTACCCAGGATAGGCCGGCGCTGGCGCTTTTGGCACGGGCGTTGGTGTTGCCGACGAAGCCGTCTGTGTTGAACTCTTCTTCCTCGTGGTGCTCTTCCTCACCCTCGTGCTCTTCGTGGTCGTGCTCCTCATGCTCGCCATGTTCGCGGATCGCGAGGCCCGGGATCTCGGTATCGTCGTTGTCGCGGTAGACCCCGTCCAGATACCAGGCCACGTTGCCCGCACCACCGGTCAGGCGGAATACACCGGCATCCTGGCTGTTGGCGGTGTCGTGGCGCATTTCCACGGCGCCTTCCATTTCTTCCGGTACTTCACTGGGGATGCGTCCGTCGAGCACGTTCACCACACCGCCGATGGCGCCGCTGCCGTAGCGCAGGGCTGCCGGGCCGCGCAGGATTTCAATGCGTTCTGCCAGCAGAGGTTCAACGCTGATGGCGTGGTCGGAGCTGGTATTGGAGGCATCGGCCACGTCCAGGTTGTCGTTCAGCACCTTCACCCGATTGGCGCTCTGGCCGCGGATGACTGGCAGACCTACACCGCTGCCGAAAGCGGCATTGGAAACCCCCAGCTGATTGTTCAGGGTCTGCCCCAGGGTGCCGGCGGCCTCCTGGCGCAAGGCTTCACCGGATAGCACCGACACGGGCGCGGCGACCACATCGGCCGGCTTGGCGAGAGGTGATACGGTGACATTCACCTCTTCGATAGATTCTTTGGTGTCGACAGCCTGGGCGGAAACAGCAGAAGACAGCGCGCAGGCAACAGCCAGCGCCAGAGTGTTTACTCGGTACATTGTTGGTTATTCCTGTAAATCACAGGCAACGGCCACCCAAAAGGCCGACGCCAGAATACATAAGCGTTATTAGGCGACTAGCGGAAATGGCAGGCCATAGCAGGCGAGCCGGGGCTAGCAGCGAGTGCGATTAGCTGAGGGGCAGGTTTGCGGGCGGGCCGCGGGCAGACTGGCGTTCCGGCTGGCAATCGAGGGCTACGGGGGCCTGCTGTTCGATATACAGCGGTGCCAGATCGGTGGATTCGAAGGTAAATTCACTGCCTACGGGCGCAGGGGTGTGATTGTTGGACAGGTCGCACATGGCGTGGGCCTGCTCATCGATATGAATATGCTCCGCAAGCGCCGGCTGCGCGAGCATCAGCGCGAGCAGCAGCACAAAGCTGACCCAGACAGGGGTCTTGTGGCGGGAGCATATATTCATGGGGCGTATGATATTTGATCTCCGCAGTGAATCAAGTTTCATCTGACACTAACATCCAAAATCCACCGCGTTTGAGCGTATAATTCGCGCCTTCTGTCTCAGGAGCCGGCTAAAGGGCCCGCTCCTCTCTCCAATCAAGGATGTAGACCTCATGCGCACCGCCAGCGTCAACCGCGACACCCTGGAAACCAAGATCCAGGTCAGCCTAAACCTCGACGGCAAAGGCACCGGTAAATTCGATACCGGCGTTCCCTTCCTCGAGCACATGATGGACCAGATCGCCCGCCATGGCATGATCGATCTGGATATCACCTGCGACGGCGACGTGCATATCGACGACCACCACACGGTGGAAGACATCGGCATCACCCTTGGCAAGGCCATTAACCAGGCCATCGGCGACAAGAAAGGCATGACCCGCTACGGTCACGCCTATGTGCCCCTGGACGAGGCCCTCAGTCGAGTCGTCATCGACTTCTCCGGGCGCCCCGGTCTCACCATGAATGTACCGTTTACCCAGAAGCGCATCGGCAACTTCGATACCGAGCTGTTCTACGAATTCTTCCAGGGCTTCGTGAATCACGCCCTGGTGACCTTGCACATCGACTGCATTCGCGGCTTCAACGCCCATCACCAGATCGAAACCGTATTCAAGGCCTTCGGTCGCGCCCTGCGCATGGCCCTGACCCCGGACCCGCGCATGGAAGGCGCCATGCCCTCCACCAAGGGCGTACTGTAAGGCGGGGATGAGCATGCAAAAGATCGTCGTCCTCGACTACGGTATGGGCAACCTCCACTCCGTCGCCAGCGCCCTGAAAAAGGTCGCCCCCGGTGACGAAGTCGTCCTCGCCACCACCCCGCAGGAAGCCGAAGGCGCAGACCGCCTTATCGTCCCCGGCGTCGGCGCCATCCGCGACTGCGTAGAAGGTTTCATTCGCCCCGGCTTCGTACCGCTGCTGAACCAATGTGTCGAATCCGGTATGCCCATCCTCGGTATCTGTGTGGGCATGCAGATCATGATGGCCAGCAGCGAAGAAAACGGCGGCGTCGACTGCCTGGGCATCTTCCCGCAACCGGTCAAATTCTTCGGCACCGACCTGCACGATGAAGGAGCGATTGGCGCCCGCGGCGCAAGGTTGAAAGTCCCACATATGGGCTGGAACCGCGTACAGCAGAAAATCGACCACCCCATGTGGAAAGGTATCGAGAACGGCAGTCGCTTCTATTTCGTGCACAGCTACTATGTGCCATCCGAAGGCAATGACGCCGTCGCCGGCGAGACCGACTACGGTGTGCAATTCGCCGCGGCTGTCACCCGCAACAATATCTTCGCCACCCAGTTCCACCCGGAAAAGAGCGCGGATGCAGGTATGCAGCTATTAACGAATTTTGTCTCTTGGAACGGCAGCAACTAACTCCGAAACGAATACAGCTGGAAACAGGAAGTTAAACAAAATGATCGTAATCCCAGCCATTGATCTGAAAGACGGCGAGTGCGTGCGCCTGCGCCAGGGTGAAATGGAAGACGCCACCGTCTTCTCCGACGACCCCGTCGCCACCGCCGAACACTGGCTCAGTCAGGGCGCCAAACGCCTGCACATCGTCGACCTCAACGGCGCCTTCGCCGGCAACCCCGTCAACGGCGACGCCGTCAACGCCATCGCCCGCCAGTTCCCGCAATTCCCCATCCAGATCGGCGGCGGCATCCGCGACCTGAAAACCATCGAGTGGTACCTCACCGCCGGCGTCAGCTGGACCATTATCGGTACCGCTGCGGTAAAGAATCCCAAATTGGTCAAAGAAGCCTGCCGTGAATTCGAAGGCCACATCATCGTCGGCCTGGACGCCAAAGACGGCCTCGTTGCCACCGAAGGCTGGGCCGAAGTCTCCGACGTGCAGGCCACCGAACTCGCCAAAGAATTCCAGGACTGCGGTGTCAGTGCCATTGTCTACACCGACATCGCCCGCGACGGCATGATGCAGGGCGTAAACCTGGAATCCACCATGGATCTCGCCCGCGCCGTGCAGATCCCCATCATCGCCTCCGGCGGTGTCAGCTGCATCGAAGATATCGAAAAACTGCTCGAAGCCGGCGACGACAAGACTGAAATCTTCGGCGCCATCACCGGGCGCGCCATCTACGAAGACAAGCTCGACCTGCGCGCCGCGCAGACACTGTGCGATAACTGGACCAAGTAACTGACATTAGGTAATCGGGATATCAACATGGGCCTCGCCAAACGCATTATTCCCTGTCTCGACGTCGACGCCGGCCGCGTGGTCAAGGGCGTCAACTTTGTCGATATCCGCGATGCCGGTGACCCGGTAGAAATCGCCCGGCGCTACAACGAAGCCGGTGCCGACGAAGTCACCTTCCTCGATATCACCGCCACCCACGAAGGTCGCGACACCACCCTACACACCGTGGAGAAAATGGCCTCCCAGGTATTTATCCCGCTTACCGTTGGCGGCGGTGTGCGCGAGCTCCAGGATATCCGCAACCTGCTGAATGCCGGCGCGGACAAGACTGCGATCAACTCCGCCGCGGTATTCAATCCCGGCTTCGTGCGCGAAGCCGCCGACCGCTTTGGCAGCCAGTGCATCGTTGTCGCCATCGATGCCAAGCAGGTTGGAAATGACAAAGAGCCGAAGTGGGAAATCTTCACCCACGGCGGGCGCAAGCCCACCGGAATCGACGCGGTGGAGTGGGCGAAGAAAATGGACAGCTATGGCGCTGGTGAAATCCTGCTGACCAGCATGGATCGCGACGGTACCAAAAACGGCTTTGACCTGGCCCTGACTCGCGCCATTTCCGATGCGGTCTCCGTACCGGTGATTGCGTCTGGTGGTGTGGGCAACCTGCAGCACCTGGCCGACGGTGTTTTACAGGGCGGTGCCGATGCGGTGCTCGCCGCGAGTATTTTCCACTTTGGTGAATACACCGTGGGAGAGGCCAAACAGTTTATGCAGGACGCTGGCATAGAGATGCGGTTATGACCGCCCGGCCAGTGCATCGTGGAGTGTGACCGACTCCTCGGAATCGGTATTATTCTGGCGGTTAATCCGTTGTTCGAGGAATTAGTGCTATAAGTAGTGTAGAAACATAAGAAAGATGAATTCTACATGCACTATCTCCGATTTAGTTCGCGGGAGTTTTCACACGGCGATCGGCGCGCAGCCCTGGCGGAAACCTATGCACCACTGTGCGGCATGGATGTGGAGGTGTACTCGGATGACCTGGATATTGATATTCGCGTACGCTCGCTTTCCCGCATCGTTGTAAGTGATTCCTTTCTCGTTGACCATAAAGCCAAAAGAACCCAGGCACATATCGCTGATGGCGACGATTCGATGCTGCTGGTGATCCCCCGGCAGGGTGTTCTGGGAATAAATTCCGCTTCCGGCGATGAATGGATGTGCGCGCCTGGCCAGCTGCACCTGTTACCTCTTGAGGATCCGTTCATCAGCCAGAACAATGGCGCCTTCTCGGTTACCAGTGTCAGTCTGCCGCGCAAATTCCTGGAGACCCGCCTGTCCAGCCCTGGAAAGGTGATAGGGAAAAGTTTCCAACCCGCCGACAGCAATGCGTATAGCCTGTTGCTTGGTTATCTAGAAAATTTGAATCGCACCGGCGAGATTCTCTCCGGCCCGGTAGCAAACCTGGCGGAACTGCAGATCATGGATCTCGCTGCACTGGTGTTGGGCGTTGACCGGGAAACCAGTGTGGTGGCGGGCAACCGCGGTGTTCGGCAGGCCCGATATCAGGCCATGCGCAACTATATCAAGCTGCGTATGTTTGACGCGGACTTGAACGCGGATGTGGTGGCTCAGCATTTCAATATTTCACCGCAATACCTGCGCAAGATCTTCAGTGAGTTCAACCTCACCTTTACCGATTACCTCAACGCGATCAGGCTCGATTGGGTTTATAAGAATCTCGCCAATCCGGCAGATTCGCGCAACTACATTTCCACTCTCGCCTATCGCGCAGGTTTCAGCAATCTGGCCTGGTTCAATCGCGCATTCAAGCGGCGCTTTGGTCTCTCTCCTTCGGATGTCCGTGAAAAAGCCACTGAACAGGTATCTTAGGTAGTGGAGGAGAGTCGCATATAGGACATGCTGGTATCGCAGATAGTATTGGCGCAAAAATGCCTTTTTCGATTGAATCGATGGGTCTCGGGGCCACGAGCCGACGCTGGCTCCAGAAACGGCGAAATACCAATGGACTGGCATGGGCAGCGGAGTTTGCGTGGTGAAGCCCGCTGAGTGGGTGTTGGCCTGTGCCCCCGGGACTTCCCGGCGCGATTGCATGCCGGGAATGGTGGCCGGAAATTCATGCGATTAGTATCTGCCCGGGTAGCGAATAGTATCAGGGCGTGCGCTGGGGTGCGCTTTACTTAATAAGCAGCTTGATTTGCTTCTTTGCATTGACGGTAGCACTACCTGCCCCGGCGCTTCAATGGAGTTGGAGTGAGTTGTTCGGCAAAAGGATTTGCTGAATCCGGGCTTATCAGGCTGTCTCCAGTAGTAACTATTTAGTACCTTCGAAATTCTCAAATGCCAGGTTCCCTCCCTGGCATTTTTTTTAGAACCGGTTTGCACTGTGCCAGCGACGTGCACGCAGGCTGCCGAATGGTCGTACATTTCCGGCGTAGTTCTGAGCAGGGCTCAGAAACTGTGTCGCAGCCTTTTTGGCTTCCGCTTTACACGAGTAAGGACCGAAGGTCTTGCCGCCGCGGGCATTGAAATACCAATCGTCCCCCAGCTTGTAAAAACGATCTGACCGAGGGGGAATATTCGATCCCTCTTCTCCACGACGATACTGCTGCATGGACACCCTCGCTACTGCTATACCACGTTGAACTGTTCACATATCTGAGATTTGCGGACACCGATAAAAGAAAACCGACGGCCCTGTTTCAAGTCTAGCTATCGGTCAGCTCGCTCGAAGGTCAGGGGCGCCGGTTGTTATATTTTTCGGTGCCTTGAAATACGCAGGGCGGGTCAGAGGTCTTCCGGGCGCACACGGGCGACCTTGTCTTTGCGCTCTTCTGCTTCGGCAGTGCGTTTTTCGCCGCTTTCGCCGGGTACACGACGGACATACAGGTTGAGTCCTTTGAGCACATTGAGTGCTTCAAAAACCTGATTATCCCGGCTGTACCAATCGTCCTGATCGGCTTTTGCACGCTTGCGATCTTCCGAACCGCTTTCCTTGCCGCCATTCCCGTTGCCCAGGTGGCCGGCCAGGTCTGCCTCAGTAGTGCGTGCCCGGCCGTCCATGCGGGTCACCTGCACCCGCTCTACAGTAATGTCCGGCTTGATGCCCTGGGCCTGAATGGAGCGGCCTTTGGGAGTGAAATACAGTGCGGTGGTCAACTTGATCGCGCGATCGTCGTTGATCGGGATAACGGTCTGGACCGAACCCTTGCCGAAGCTGTCGGTACCCATCACCACGGCGCGACGGTGGTCCTGCAGTGCGCCGGCGACGATTTCTGCCGCAGATGCGGAGCCGTCATTGATCAGTACTACCAGCGGCGCGCCTTTACTGAGATCACCGGGGCTGGCGGAATAGCGCAGATTGGAGGATTCATTGCGGCCTTCGGTGTACACCACCAGGCCATCCTCCAGGAAGGCATCGACAACTTCTACGGACGACTGCAACACACCGCCGGGATTATTGCGCAGGTCGATCACTAGGCCCTTGAGCTCGCCCTGTTTCTTGAGCTTGTTCATTGCCCGTACCAGGTCACCGCCAGTGTCCAGCTGGAACTGGCTGATCCGCAGATAGCCGTAACCGTCTTCGAGCATTTCGCCGCGCACGCTGTAGACCCGCACCTTGTCGCGCTTAAGCGTCACATCGAACGGTTCCTTGTGTCCCTTGCGTCCGATGGTCAGCGTCACCGGTGAGCCTACTGGGCCGCGCATTTTTTCCACCGCATCATCCAGGCTGACGCCGCGCATGGATTTTCCGGACATGCGCAGGATGACATCACCGGCGCGCAATCCCGCGCGTTCGGCGGGGGTGTCATCCATGGGGGTGATGATAGTGATGTAATCGTCTTCGATACCGACTTCGATGCCCAGGCCGGCAAATTCACCAGTGGTGTTCGCCTGCAGGTCGGTGAAGGAGCGACTGTCCAGGTAAGAGGAGTGCGGATCCAGCCCTTGCAACATGCCCTTGATGGCAAACTCCAGCAGGGTGCTGTCGTCGACTTCTTCGACGTAGCCCCGACGGATCTGTTCGAAAACCTTGGCGAAACTGCGCAGGTCCTCCAGTGGCAGGCGGGATTCGGCTTCCAGCGAAACGCGATCATCGCTGGTATCCAGTTGACCGGCCTGGCTGAGTCCCATCAGCGGCAGAGCGGTGAGTGCTGCGACGCCAATCAGGCGAGCGAGCATTTTGGGGGTGAACATAATCTGCACGTCCTTGGCATTTATCGTTACTTTCCAACAGAAATTGTAGACCCGGCGCAGATGCAGAGCTCTGAAGTTGGCGGAGATTAGAACTGGTGTGGGGAGCGGACGGTAAAACCGCAAGCAGAAATATGTTAGGGAGGGCGCCTCTCGCGGGGGTGGGAAATGTACCGGTGAAGTTAGCCCCGGCACCAGGCGGTGGGGTCCTGCGGTTTGCCGTTGCGGCGGATTTCAAAATAGAGCCCGGGCTGGCTCATGCCGCCGGTATTCCCCACTTTGGCAATGGTGTCACCGCGTTCCACCCATTCGCCGATGGCGCGGGTGAGAGACTGGTTGTGGCCGTAGAGGCTCATATAGCCGTCGCCGTGATCGAGGATGATCAGCATGCCCTGGCCGCGCAGGTAATCGGAAAAAACCACACGCCCGCGGTGAATGGCTTTCACCGGGGCGCCTTCACTAGCGCGCAGGGTGACGCCAGTCCAGGTGATGCCGTTGGCGCGGCGTTGACCAAAGGCGTTGGCACGGCGGCCACTGGTTGGCCACTGCATGCGCCCGCGCTGTTTGGCAAAAGGCGTATCATCACTGGGGTTGATCAGACTGGCAATGGCGCGTCCCACTTCATCCACCAGCCGTTGCAGGCGACTGCGGTCGCTGTTGAGCTGGTCCAGTTCACCGCTTTTACTGGCGAGCTGGCTGGCCAGTTTGTCTAGGGTGCGCTGGCGGTTCTTCTGAGCGCTGACCAGGGCGCGGCGCTTTTCTTCCAGCTGGTCGCGTTCGCGGGCGAGGGTATCCTGTTCCCGTTCAATACCTGTACTGACGGTGGCGAGCTGATCAAGGGTGGATACGTAGTCTTCGATAACGCGGCTGCGCTGTTTGAGGAAGTAGTCGTGGTAGCGGAGTTGGCGAGCGATGTGTTGAGGGTCTTGCTGGTTGAGGAGCAGCTTGATCTGCTCCTGGCGTCCGAGTCGGTAAGCGGCGGCGACTTCCTGCTCGACCCGCCGCTGCATACTTCGCCGGGATTCCTGTAACTGCTGCTCTTCCCGTTTGAGCTCCTGCAGCTTTTCGCCACGGGACTGCATGTCCGATTTGATCTTGTCGATCCGCTGCAGCAGCTCGGAGATGTCTTTCTCGTTGGATTCCAGGTCCTTCAGCAGCTGGTCGCGCTCGCCTTTGACCTGATTCAGCTCCTGCTGCAGAGTCTCGATACGCTGCTTGATCTCCGCCAGTCGCGCCTGTTGCTGCTCATCGCCTGTCTGCGCGAGACAGGCGGGTGCCAGCGACATCAGTGCGGTGAGGACCATCCCGTAAAACGTTTTGCTCAAGGGCTTCATCGTGTCAGCTTAATCTCGCTTTAGGCTCGCGCCCGCAAAGCGGGCGCATTGCAATCAGTTGATTTTGATCAGCGGTTCGCCGTTCATTTCCTGTGGCTGCGGCAGACCCATCAGTGCCAGCATGGTGGGGGCCACGTCCGCCAGGCTGCCGCCATCGCGCATGGTGACATTGCGTTCGCCGACATACACAAAAGGTACCGGCAGGGTGGAATGCTGCGTACTTACCTGGCCGGAACCGGCATCGAACATTTCTTCCACATTGCCGTGGTCGGCGGTGATCAGCACCTCGCCCCCGGCGGCCAGTGCCGCCTTGGTGACGCGATCCACGCAGCCGTCCAGCGCTTCTACCGCTTTAACCGCAGCTTCGAATACACCGGTGTGACCCACCATATCACCATTGGCGTAGTTGCAGATGATCGCATCGAACTTGCCGCTTTCAATGGCCGCGACCAGCTTATCGGTCACTTCCGGTGCGCTCATCTCCGGTTGCAGATCGTAGGTCGCCACATCCGGGGATTTGACCAGAATACGCTCCTCGCCATTGTAGGGCTCTTCGCGGCCTCCGCTAAAGAAGAAGGTCACATGTGCGTATTTTTCCGTTTCGGCGATACGCAGCTGGGTTTTGTTCTGGTTCTGCAGGTACTCACCGAAGGAATTCGCCATCGCCTCCGGCGGGAAGGCGCAGGCGGCGTCGATGGTGCTGGCGTATTCGGTGGTCATTACGAAGTCCGCCAGTTTCGGTGTGGCGGTGCGCTCGAAGCCGTCGAAGTCCGCTTCGGTAAAGGCGCGGGTCAGCTGGCGCGCGCGGTCCGGGCGGAAGTTCATAAAAATCAGGGCGTCGCCATCGTTGAGTGGTGCCGGTTCGCCAATCAGGGTGGGAGCGACGAATTCGTCGTTCTCGTCGCGGGCGTAGGCCGCTTCCAGGCCGGCCAGGGCGGAGTCGGCCCGATGCTCGGCTTTGCCCTGGGTGATCAGGTCGTAGACCGGCTGCACGCGCTCCCAGCGGTTGTCGCGGTCCATGGCGAAGTAGCGGCCGGCAATGGTGGCGATACGCGCGGTGCCCAGGGCATCGCACACCTGGGTCAGGCGTGCCAGCGGGGTTTCCGCGCTGCGCGGTGGGGTGTCACGGCCGTCGGTGAAGGCGTGGATGTACACTGCCCTGGCGCCGCGCTGGGCGGCCAGAGTGGCCATGGCCACAATATGATCATCGTGGCTGTGCACGCCGCCTTCGGAGGCCAGGCCCATAATGTGCACGGCGCCGTCGCTGGCGATGGCCTTGTCTACGGCGGCGGTGTAAGCCGGGTTCTTGAAGAAATCGCCGTCCTCGATCGCCTTGTTGATACGGGTGAAATTCTGGTACACCACGCGGCCGGCGCCGAGGGTCATGTGTCCCACTTCCGAGTTGCCCATCTGCCCCTCAGGCAGGCCCACCGCCATACCGGAGGTGTGAATCAGGGTTTTCGGGCGGCTGGCCCAGATCTGGTCCCACACCGGGCTCTTGGCCGCGGCGATGGCGTTGTGTTCGCTGTGCTCACTGTGGCCGAAGCCGTCCAGAATCAATAGTACCAGGGGGCGCTTGGGCGAAGACTCGGATGCCATGGGATTGGAATTCCTGTGTTGGGTGTTCGTAGTAGCTGGTGTGTCGGGTTGCGTAATCGGTAACTGGCCCACTCGAATGCAGAGAGACCTACCGGAATATCCTCCGGCGTCATTGCCAGAACGCGAAAACTTTGGGGGTGCACTACCGCAGGTGGCGGATTTTAACCTGTTTGTACCCTCGAGGTCAGTATTTGCCCAGCTATTGCCCTGATTGGGCCGCCAGATCACTGGGCAATTGGCTGATTAAGAAGTGGCCATCATCGTGTATACTGCGCGGCCTTCACGCCATAGCTTATGAGAGCGTTACTCTGGGCGGGGCAAGCGGGGCGACCGTCAAGTCAGCGGTTGGCCGTATCAAAACAACAATTTGTGAAATTTCGGGGGCGAAGTGGATTTTTTCGTCTTTATCAGCGAGCAGTGGCTGCTGGTGAGTCTGTTGGTGGCATTGATCTACACATTGGCCATCACTGAACGTATTAAAGCGGGCAAGCCCGCATCGGTCCATGAGGCCACCCGGCTGATCAACAGTGACGGTGCCCGGGTCGTCGACCTGCGCGACCGATCCGACTTTACCGCTGGGCACATTGTGGACGCCATCCACATTCCCCATGGCGAGATCGAAGGGCGCATGGGTGAGCTGGCACCTTATAAAGAGAAGACCATCATCCTCGCGGACAAAATGGGTCAGCACGCGGGACCCGCGGGTCGCCTGCTGAAGAAAGCCGGCTACACTGTGCGTCGCCTGGAAGGCGGTATGTCCGAGTGGGCCAACCAGAAACTGCCACTGGTCAAAGGCAAGGGATAACGGCGCTTGCTGTCTCGTCAGCTACCGTGCCGGAAGTACAGGAATCAAGTGACGCAAAGAGGTTATCGGTCGTGAAAGACGTCGTTATCTACACCACCCGCTACTGCCCCTTCTGCATCCGTGCGAAGTATCTCCTGGACAACAAAAATGTCCCCTACACGGAGATTTCTGTGGACGGTGACCGGGCGTTGCGCGCTGAAATGACCGCCAAAGCCGGCCGCCACACCGTGCCGCAGATCTGGATTGGCGATCACCACGTGGGCGGCTGTGATGAACTGATGGCCATCGAGCGCAGTGGCGAGCTGGACACCCTGCTGGCGTAGAAGGTCCCGCGCGGTCGAAGAATTTTCCCAAATGTGCCTTGAAAGGGCATTTCGAGGCCCCCATTAGAAGTACCCATACAGGGAGTCTTCTATCAGGGAAGGCAATTACAAACATTATTGAGTGAACAGGCTTGTAACATGGCTGAAGAACAAAACGGCGCTGCGGTAAACGGCGAAGATCAACAACAAGTACAATTCGCGATGCAGCGCATCTACCTGAAAGACCTGTCCTTCGAGACCCCGATGGGCGCCGAAGTTTTCAAAAAGCAGTGGAAACCGGAAGTCTCTCAGGAACTGAACACCAAAACTGCCAAGATTGATGAAGATCTGTACGAAGTGGCCCTGACCCTGACCATCACCGTCAAGGTCGAAGGCGAGACCGCTTTTCTGGTGGAAGTACAGCAAGCCGGCCTGTTCGGTATCAAAGGCCTGGAAGGTCAGCAGCTGGCTCAAGCACTGAACACCGCCTGCCCGAACATCCTGTTCCCGTATGCACGGGAAGTCGTCGACAACGTCGTCACCAAGGGCTCCTTCCCAGCCCTGATGCTGCCGCCGATCAACTTCGACGCCCTGTTCGCCGCCGCTCTGCAGCAGGCGCAACAGCAAGCCGCTGAGCAAGGTGGTGAGAAGGCTGACGCTTAAGCATCAGTGACTCTGAAAAAGGCTCCCTTGGTTTCGACTGAGGGAGCCTTTTTTGTGTCTGACGTAATGTTTCACGGATGCTGAGCTTGTTAAGTTACGCGAACTTTGATGCGAAGGCGCTGCTGCCGGGTGCAACTGTGTGAGACCTTCAAAAACAGGGTGTTTTTGCAGAGCCCCCAGGGATGGGTTGAGGGGGGGCGCCTAGCTCGTGTCTCGCACAGTTGCACCCGGCAGCAGCGCCGCCAATGAATTGGAAAAGATATGCAGTGGGACTTGCCCCAACCCTATACCTACAAAGTCCGCGTCGATGCAGAACACGTCGATGGCCTGCACCACGCCAACAACGCCGAATACGTGCGCTGGTGTGAGCGCGCCGCCTGGTCGCACAGTGTCGAACTGGGTCTCGACGTCAGCAACTACCAGTCTATGGATCGGGGAATGGCCATTCGACAGGCCGAATACGACTATATACTGGCGGCGAAGGAGAGCGACGAGCTGCTGATCGGCACCTGGCTCACCGTGGTCGACGGCCGCATCAACATGACCCGCAAGTTCCAGATCTACCGCGCCAGTGACCAGGCCCTGATCCTGCGGGCCACCTGGCAAATGGTGTGTATCGAACTCTCCAGCGGCAAACCCAAGCGCATGCCGCAGGCCTTCAAGGATATCTACTGCACCGCGGTGGTCGAAGATCCCCGTAATCTATAGGCTGAAAATCATCCGAGACCGAGGAGCGCCCATGACCGACCCGATCACCCTCACCACTCTCACCAAGAACACCGGCGCCCTCAAGGGCAAAACCATCTTCATCACTGGCGCCAGTCGCGGCATCGGCCGTGCCATTGCGCTCAAATGTGCCGCCGACGGCGCCAATATCGCCATCGCCGCAAAATCTGCCGAACCCCACCCCAAACTCCCCGGCACCATCTACTCCGTGGCCGAAGAGATTGAAGCCGCCGGAGGCAAGGCCCTGCCCATGCAGGTAGATGTGCGTGAAGAAGACCAGGTGGCAGACGCCCTCAAGAAAACCGCCGACACCTTCGGCGGTATCGATGCGGTCATCAACAATGCCGGCGCCATTAACCTGACCAACGTCGAGGCCACGCCACCCAAGCGCTACGACCTGATGATGGACGTGAATGCCCGCGGGGTTTACCTGACGTCTCACCTCGCCATCCCCTATCTCAAGCAGTCGGAACGCGGGCATATCCTCAGTCTGTCACCACCACTCAACCTCGAGCCCCGCTGGCTCGGACCTTTTGCACCTTACGCCCTGTCCAAATTCGGTATGACCATCCTCAGCATGGGACTGGCGGAAGAGCTGCGCAAAACCAACATCAGTGTCGCGACCCTGTGGCCGCGGACCCTGGTGGCCACCGCCGCGATCGAATTTGCGGTGGGTAACCGGGAGATGTTTGAGCAGAGCCGCAAACCCATCGTCATGGCCGATGCGGCCTATGAAGTGCTCATCACCGAAAACCAGGGCCTCAACGGCGCCCAACTGGTCGACGAAACCCTGCTACATGAACGGGGGGTGGAAGATTTCACCCAATATGCGCACAATCCCGCCAAGGCCGGTGACCTGGCGGTGGATCTGTTTCTCGATCCTTGATGGGCTCGGCACTTGTGGTAACCGGGGGGAGCTGTGGATAAGACTGAACTGGATGACTTTCGCGGCGCCATGGGTGCTCTGGGGGATGTAAAACCCCTGCCGTCCGGGCAGCGCCAACGGGCGCTCAAGAAAGCGACCAAAGATCCCATCAACCAGCGTGCCCGCCGCGAGGCCGCCACTGCGCAAACCTACCGCGAATTAAACCCACTTGGCGGCGAATACGTGGAGCCGGTAGAGCCTTTCGATCCCATCGAATTCAAGCGTGATGGCGTACAGAACGGGGTTTACCGCAATCTGCGCCTGGGCAAGTACACCGTCGATGCCCGCCTCGATTTACACAACCACACCGTGGAAATGGCGCGCAGCGCGCTGTATCAGTTTGTGCGGGATTGCGTGGAAGCCGATGTGCGCTGTGCCCTGGTTACCCATGGTAAAGGCGAGGGGCGCAAGACCCCGGCAATGCTGAAGAGTTGCGTAAATGCGTGGCTGCCGCAGTTGGACCAAGTACTCGCATTTCACAGTGCGCAGAAGCAGCACGGCGGCCTGGGAGCAACCTATATCCTGTTGCGGAAAAGCGAGCGTAAACGCCAGCAGAACCTGGAGCAGCACCAGCGTCGCTCCCGCCCGTGATGTCCTCTCCCTCCTGGCCTCCGTGGCGCTGTTAAAAAGTTACCGGGCAATGGGAAAACTTCCTGTTTCGTAATCAGTTTGTCACGTTAGACAACTACAGTACTCCCACAACGAAATTTTGCTTGTCCGGTTGTTTCATCGCGCAACTGACTTGTTTTCGTTGTTCTTCTCTCTTTGCATCGCACCAATATTTATTGGTGATTTTTGCTTCCGAGTTTGGAAGTACCTCCACTTGGAGGATAGGACTCGAGCTCGCAGTTGTGAGCCGAGCCCCTTCTTGAATGGTTCTTCAGGCGGCCCTATGGCCGCCTTTTTTCATTGGATTACTTTCATCGGATTCCCAGCTATTCACTGGTATGGGATGGGTATGATCAGTGGGAAGGGCCCGGCAATTCACCGGTCTGTTTGAATTCTATTCGAGTACCTTCGCCGCCCTGCAACGTCAGTATGTCGCCCTCAACGCTGGCGCGGTTGATACGCGGCAGCGCCTTCAGAAAGTCCTTTTCCAGTTCGCTGCTGTCCTTGCGGCCCACCATGCGGGAAATTTTCGGCGCCTTGACCCATTCGATGGCGCCATTGTCGGCGAGGTCAAATTTGCCGAGATAGGGGTTGGAACCGGCGCTGCCGCGCACGAAGCCCAGCTTGTCGCAGGTGAGGTAGGGGCGGTCGCGGACCATTTTCTGCCAGAACAGGCGGGATTTCTGTTCGCGGCCGTCCACGCTGATCCCATGCAGTATCCATTGATAGTTACAAATATCGCCGGGTGGCATGGGTTGGCTGGCGGAAAGCGGTTGAGGTGTGGATGAGCAGCCGGAACTGAGTGCCGAGCTCAGAATAAGCCCGGCGAGCAGCGCGCCAAGTGTGCGAGGAGCACCATGGATGGGCGTGGATAGCGAGCGGTGCGAGAAGTACATCGGGTCTTTCCGGTGGCCGTTTGCGGTATTAAACCGCAAAGCGCGGGGGAGATCTGTGACTCAGGCGGGCAAATTACCGGTCTTCAATTGCCTGCCTTGATGTACTCGATATACCGGTCGCCGGAGGCATCGCGCAGAATCAGGCGGCCACCGCCACTTTTCACGAATGCCTGAGTGGTACTCGCCAGAGCACTCAGGTACTGGGTTTCCTGTTCCATCAGCTGTGGAGGGCCGGCCATTTTTGTGGAGGCAAAGCTGCCGGTATCCCACAGGATCTGGCCATTGGCCGTGATCTGCATGGCGCCGCGGTAGGTATTGATACCGCTCTTGCCCATGGCCTCGCCACCACTGTTGCATAGAAAGGTGAATTCCTGCGGCTGGTCGACGGGGACGGCCTGGCCATTGATGCGCAGCAGGCGCATTTCCCACTTGTCGCCACAGACGCTGCTGACGCTGCCGGGGGTCTGGGTGGGGCCTGAGTCTTTGCCGCCCATATTCATACACCCCGCAACCACCAGGGCGAGCCCAAAGAGCCATACCGGTAGCAGTTTTTTCATTCGTGCGTCTCCTTCCCACGTCCGTGTAGATAGACCAAGCTTAGTCACCCGTTGCTCACGCGAGTGGATTTTGGCGACAGCTTGTGGCGGAAATGGTCACGGTGTGAGGAGAACGCGGGCGCCAGGGCCCGCGGGGAGATCAAACGGGTGTCACGACTGACGCACGCAGCGCACCACCACTTTGGAATCGAGCTCTTGCTCGAAGCAGCGGAAGCGGGTGCCGTTGACGTTAAGCGAGCGCGGTGCCTCGCGGCTGCTGGTGCGCGGCCTTCTGTCTGAGGACCGCACGGAAAAATGGGCTGGGTCCATATGTGGGGGAACAGCGCTACTGAAAGCGCGATTTGTATGGTTTTCCGTGGGCGCGGTTGTAGTACAACCGGCAACAACTCCTGTCGCTATGACCGCCGTCAGCAGAATACTACTCAATTTCTGCACGCGGATACCTCGATGGCTGGTTCAAAAGCGGCTTCACTACCGCCCTCACTTTCAGATTAGAAGAGGTTTCCGCCAAAGTGTGAATTTTGCCGCCAATTTAATAATTCCTGCGCCGTCAAGGAAAAATGCGCGACCGTCGGAGCGCAAAGTTGGCCCTATGACCAATAAAAAAGGGGGCCCCGAGGGCCCCCAAGTGGAACGTGTGATGACTAAGCATGAATCATGCAATGCACATATCTATGAAGAGGACAGCGACGCTATTTAGAAGTTGTAGCTACCTGTGAGTGCGATAGTGCGGGGTGCGCCGTAGAAGCCAGTGTCAAAGGCACCGCCAAACCCGTAGCCACCAACCCGGTACTCTTCGTCCGTCAGGTTTTTACCTGCCAAGCCCAGATTCCAGTTGCCAGCAGCACTGTAGTAGGTGGCAGTCATGTCAACCAGCGTGTAGGCCTCCTGATCGAGAATGCTGGGAGTTTCGAAGATCTGGGTGTCTGCGCGATAGGAAATCGTAGGCAGGAATACCAGCTCCCCACCATTGCCCATGGGTACCGAATAATTCAACTGGAACATGGCGGTGGTGTCCGGGGTATTCTGCATATCCCGCTCGTCGGACACATCGACACCGCCGGAGATAAATTCGACGAATTCGGTGTCGGCGAGGCCCAGAGAGAAATTCGCCAGCAGGTTATCCGTCATTGCCAGAGTGGCTTCAAGCTCCAGACCCTGAATACGCGCCTGGCCGGCATTCAATACCGCACTGGAGAAACCGCCACCGGGATTGAGCTGTTGGATAGTGACCTGCATGTCGTCATAGTCGGCGCGGAATGCGGCTGCGTTCAGGCGCAAGCGGTTATTGAACAGATCAGACTTCACTCCGAACTCGTAGGTGTCTACGGTTTCCGGGTCAAACCCGTCCACCGTGGAAGGCAGAGTGCTGGCATCGCCGCGCATATCAAAGCCGCCGGACTTGAAGCCCGCGCTGTATTTGGCGTACAGCAAAACGTCATCATTTACCTGGAAGTCGACGCCGAGGTGTGGGGTGAACTGTCCCCAGCTGTCACTGTTCTGGTAGTCCGTCAGTGCCCCGAGGAATACCGCTGCCGGTTGTCCCGGGTTGTACTTGTCGGCAAACAGTGGGCTGTAGAGGCCAGCAAAGTTTGCCTTGAAGACTTCAGCATCTTTCTCGTCTTTGGTGTAGCGCCCGCCGACACTCAGGTTCCAGGCTTCCGCAAATTGCCAGTTGTAATGGGCGTAGGCAGACAGACTGGTGGTATCAACAGAGCCGGCAACTTGTTGAGTGAGGTTGATATAACCCAGCACCGCGTCAAAAGCACCCGCAGCAGTACCGGTGTAATAGTAAAGACCGCTCACCAGGTCGGCATTGTCACCCTGCCAGATCAGCTGGAATTCCTGAGTGGTTTGATCGTCCTCGTAGTACGCTGGAACGTCAAAGTCGGGACGACTAGTGCTGTCAAAATCAATCGCGGTTTCCGTTTCCCCCTGGCGATAGGCGGTGATCGATTTTACGGTGACGCTGTCGGACATCTCCCATTCGGCAATCAGGGAAACACCGCTGGTTTCCACCAGATTCTCCGACGTCATATTTGATTCGGTGTCGTAGATACTGTCCAGAACGGGTTCGCCTCCGAGACCCGGAGCGAAACGATGACCGTGTTTGGATGCGGATTCGTCTACGGTCTTGTCACCGGCTAAGCGTACCCATACCGCCTCGGAGGGGTTCCACTCCACAGCAATACGGCCACTAATAATGTCCTTGTTGTACTGGTCCTTTCCGGTTACCACGTTTTCGCCGTAACCGTCGCGCTGAAAGCTGGCGATGGCGCCGCCGATATTGACCGTATCGGAGATGGCTGTGGAGCCGGCGACTTTGAGGTCACGCTGGTTGTACGAGCCCAGGCCGCCACCAATTTTCAGCTCGGTGTCGCCGGTCATTTTCTTGGTGACATATTTTACCGCACCACCAATGGTGTTCTTGCCGTAAAGAGTACCCTGAGGCCCGCGCAGCACTTCCACCCGCTCAACATCGAGAATATCCAGCACGGCACCCTGTGGGCGCGCCACATACACGTCGTCAATATAGATGCCGACCCCCGGCTCGAAGCCCCACAGCGGATCCTGCTGACCGATGCCGCGAATAAACGCGGTCAGGGTGGAGTTGGTGCCGCGGCTGGCCTGGAGGGTGGTATTGGGGGATAGTTTCTGAATATCGGTCAGGTCGCTCACACCGTTCTGCATCAGCTGGTCAGAATTGATTGCGGTTACCGCCACCGGTACTTCCTGCATGGACTGCTCGCGCTTTTGCGCGGTCACGGTCACTTCTTCCAGCTGGGGGTCTGCGTGGGCGAGGGATGCACCGCAGGCGAGCATGATGCCTGCGGCCAGAGGGTTGAATTTTATTGGATTGCGCATGGCTCTCTCCGATCACCGGTTTATGGTTATTTTCTAAGTTTCGGATCTGCACTGTATCGGCTGCGGCTGGGGTTGCCTGCTAGACCAAGGTATGACGATGGTTATACCCGTGGAGCAGGACAAAAAACGCACTATCAGTTACTCTGTCCATAATAAACAAAATAATGAATGAGGCGCCAATTGTTCAGCCTTACCCTACTGGCCGCCGTGGGCCTGAGTTACCTGTTGCTGCTGTTTGCCATCGCCTTCTGGGGGGATCGGCTGCCGGTCGGGCGTATCCGCCCGGTGAAGCCCCTGCTGCTTGCGCTCGCCGGTACCTATACCAGCGCCTGGATGTTCTTTGGTGTTCCCGCCCAGGCCGTCAGCGAGGGTTGGCTGCTGCCGCCCACCTTTGTCGGTGCCTGCCTGATGCTGGTCTTTGGCGCCCCCCTGTTGATGCGCTTTGTGCGCCTGTCCAAACAGCAGGGTTCCACCTCCATTGCCGACTTTATCAGCGCCCAGTACGGCGGTTCCCAGTGGCTGGCGGCTGCGGTAGCGCTACTGGCAGTAGTGGCCATTGTTCCCTACCTGTCCCTGCAGTTGCGCGCGGTGGCGGACAGTTTTCTGCTGCTGGCGCAGGCGGGCGAGGGCTCAACCGAAACCAGTGCCTCGGTGGTCACCGCGGTGGTGGGCATCACCCTGGGTCTGTTTGCCCTGCTGTTCGGCACCCGCCATATCGACAGCTCGGTGCACCGCAATGGCATGCTGCTGGCGGTGGCATTCGAGGCACTGGTGAAGATCGGTGCGCTGGTGGCGGTGGCGTGGTTCGTCCTCTACTCCGCGTTTGATGGTACTGCCGACCTGGCGCGCAGCGCATTGGGCAGTGAGCGGGTCGCGGCCATTGCCGAGTCCCGACCTGCAGATACGGGGTATTTTGCGGTGGTGGTGCTGGGGATGGCGGCCATCTTCTGTCTGCCGCGGCAGTTCCATATCCTGATGATTGAGAGCGACGGCGAGCGGGATATCGGGCCGGTGCGCAAATTGATCCCGGTATATCTGGCGCTGGTATCTGTCGCGGTGCTGGTAGTGGGTTACGGCGGCTTGCTGTGGTTGCCGGATACCTACACCAATGCCGAGCGCTTCGTGCTGGGTATTCCGCTGGAGAGCGGTGCACCCTGGCTCGCACTACTGGCGTTTATTGGCGGGCTCTCCGCTGGCTCCAGCATGGTCATCATCGCCACCATTGCCCTGTCCACCATGATTGCGAACACCATGGTGGTGCCTCTGTGGCTGAAGCGCCTGCAGCAGCGCCCGGCCGGCGTGGCCCTGGGCAGTGACCTGCGCCGGGTGCGACGTGCCATTATCGGGCTGCTTATGTTGGCCGCATTTGGCGTGAGCGAGCTGATCGGCTCCGGTGTGAGCCTCGGAACCTTCGGATTACTGTCTCTGGCGCTGGCGGCACAGCTGGCACCGGCGATGACTGCTGCGGTGTCCTGGCCCTCCCGCTGGCCGCAGCTGCGGGCGGCGGGGGTGATTGTGGGATTGCTGGTCGGTGCTTTTGTGTGGGCGCTGTCTGCGCTGCCGGCGGCTCTGGGGCAGACAGATCTGATCGCCCTGGCGCTGGGACTGGAATGGCATGCGCTAACCACCAGCTGTGTGTTCGGGCTGGGTCTCAATGGCCTCACCCTGGTCGGGGTTTCCCTGCTCCAGGCGCGTTGGCTGCCCGGTGGCGCTGCGGTGCAGACCGCTCCGGTGGACAAGGCGCGCTTGCGTCAGTTGCTTGCGCGTTTTGTGGGTGAGGATGCCGCGGCGCGCGCGCTGTCATCCCTGGGGCAGAGTGGCGAAGGTGGAGCTGCTGCCCGAAGCGCTGCGGACACTTCTCTCGGCTACCGTGAGGCGGTGGAAAAAATCCTTGCCGGGATCGTCGGCAGTACCAGTG
Organism: Microbulbifer sp. ARAS458-1; assembly: GCF_045348205.1. Lineage (NCBI taxonomy): Bacteria > Pseudomonadati > Pseudomonadota > Gammaproteobacteria > Cellvibrionales > Microbulbiferaceae > Microbulbifer > Microbulbifer sp. ARAS458-1. The sequence goes on from NZ_CP155838.1 coordinate 962,572, forward strand.
CTCAGCGCCTGGTACGCCAGCTGGGGGAGCCGGAGAGCGCCGCCGACGAGCTGGAGCAGGCATCGGATATTTACCAGTTCGGCCGCGGCCTGCTGCAGAGCAGCATCGACAATATCGATCAGGGCATTTCAGTGGTGGATGCCAACCTCAATCTGGTGGCGTGGAATCGTCGCTATCTGGAGCTGTTCCACTATCCCGCGGAAATGATTTACGTGGGGCGTCCGGTGGCGGAGCTGGTGCGGTACAACGCGAGCCGCGGTGAGTGCGGCCCCGGTGATGTGGAAGAGCATGTGCAGAAGCGGGTAGAGCACCTGCGCAATGGCACTGCCTACCGGGTGCAGCGCAACCGCACCGACGGCACGGTACTGGAAATTCGCGGTAACCCGCTGCCCGGCGGCGGTTTTGTGACGACCTATACCGACGTTTCCGACTACCAGCGCGCCCTCGGCGAGCTCACCGAGATCCGCAATTCCCTCGAACAGAAGGTGGTGCACCGCACCGCGGAACTGGAGACGGTCAACGACGAACTGCAGGAGCTGAACCGGGAGTTGCAGGCGGCCAGTGCCGGCAAGACCCGCTTCCTCGCGGCTGCCAGTCACGATCTGGTGCAGCCCCTGAACGCCAGCCGACTGTTTATCGACGCCCTCGCCGCGCACCCGCTGGAAGACAACAGCCGGCAGCTGCTTACCCGCGCCGACCGCGCGCTGGCCTCCGCCGAGCAACTGATTACCGACATGCTGCAGATCGCGCGTATGGACGCGGGGGACATCCGCCCCAGCTTCGCGCCGGTTTCCCTCGACAGCATTCTCGACGATGCGGTGGCCCAGGCGCGGGTTGCCGCCGGCAGCCGCGGTATCCGCCTGCGCTATCGCCGCTGTCACCTGTGGGTGCACAGTGACGAGAAGATGCTGCGCCGGGTAGTGCAGAACCTGCTGGACAATGCAGTTAAATACACTGCCCGCGGCGGGGTATTTGTAGCGGCGCGCAAGCGCGGTGCGGATGTTTCCCTGGAGGTGTGGGATACCGGTGAAGGTATCGCCCGCGAACAACAGCAGGCGATCTTCCGCGAATTCTGCCGGCTGACTTCCCAGGACCCGGACAACACCGCGCGCCAGCACGGCTACGGGCTCGGTCTCGCCACGGTGGAACGTCTGTGCCGACTGCTCAACAGTCCGATCAGTCTGTCGTCGGTCCCCGGGCGCGGCAGTGTGTTCCGTGTGCGCCTGCCACGCGCCACCGCCCGCGCGGATGCGCGCCCGGTCACAGCGACCGTACCGGGCCGCGGCGCCAGACTGGATCTGACTGTGCTGTGTGTGGATAACGAGCCGTCGATTCTGGAAGCAATGAGTGCTCTGCTCGGCGGCTGGGGCTGCACCGTGCACTGCGCGCGCAATCGCACCGAGGCGCTTGCCGCGGAGGAGCCGGACCTGCTGCTGATGGACTTCCACCTGGATGACGGTGACAACGGCATCGATCTCGCCGCCAAGCTACTGTCGCGCTGGGGTGGCGAGGGTGTTCATAAAGTGCCTTGCGTGATCATCTCTGCGGAAAACACCAACACCGTGAAGACCCGCGCGCAGAACGCCGGCTGGCAGTTCCTGCAAAAACCCCTGCGTCCGGCGGCCCTGCGTGCGCTACTGCAGCAACGGCAGAAAACCCGCGTGCGGGAACCAGCGGAGCCTGCGACCAAGGTCGTATAGCGGTGGGGGTGAGGGGCAAGCACTCTGTCATTGAATAACGAAAATAGTTTTTCGCCTGCCCTTCAGGCGAACAAAGCGGTGAAGAACAAATGAAGAAATATCTGTTGGAAATACTCATGTTCAGCGCCTACGCGCTGTTCGCCGCAAGCTGGGTCTCGGGGGCCATTCTCACCCCGGCGATCCAGTCGTCCTTCGGTGAGGAAGGGTTCGCCAATGCCACCTGGGGCAGCAACGTCATCACCATTGCCAAGATCGTCGGTAACCTGGCGGCTGCAGCACTGCTGATGCGCCTCGGTGCCAAGCGCGCCTTTGCCATCGCCATCATCCTGATTGCCGCCGGCGGTTTCGGTGCGCTGGCGGGTAGCTACGGCGGCTGGTTGATGTCGCGCCTGGCCCTTGGTCTCGGCGGCGCCCTGGCCATCGTGTATTTCGCACCGGTGGTTCTGCACTATTTCGCCGCCGAAGAGCGCCCGCTGATCAACGGCATCAACGCTGCCGCTTTCAATACCGGCAACCTACTGGCCCTGCTGACCACCACTACCCTGCTGAGCTGGCTGGGTAGCTGGCAATCCGTGGTGGTGCTGTACGGTGTGATGCTGCTGGCACTGGGCGTGCTGTGGTGGCTGACCGCGGAGAACTTCTCGCTATCTGGCGGTGGCGACAAGCCCGCGGAAGAATACGGCTTCAAGCAGGGCGCGAAGGAAGGCTTTAACTGGTGGCTGCCTCTGGCCTACTGCGGTGTTCTTTTCTGCTACATCGCGGTATTCGCACTCTTCCCGCTGATCGACGGCTTCGCGGTGGCGAGCCACCACCTGTCTGCGGTCATGATCGCCGCCGGCATGGTGGGCACCGTGGCCGGTATTATCGTCACCAAGCGTTTCCCGCTGCGCCTGCCGGTACTGCGTTTTGGCGGTCTCGCCCTGGTCATTTTCGCGGCCCTGATGGTCACCAGCCGTGACCCCATCATCGCCTACACCGCTGCGGCCCTTGCCGGCTTCTGCATGTTCCTGCCAATGACCGCACTCGTGACTTTGCCGCAGGAGTTACCGGGAATGACCCCGGCAAAAATCACCGTTACCTTCGCCATGTTCTGGTCCATCTCCTACGGTGTGGAAACCGTGCTGATGTACGGTGCCGGTCTGCTTGCGGATATCACCGGCGAACCGGCAACCGCCGCCTACTTCGCGGTGGCCTGCTCCGCCTCTCTGTTTGTGTTCTCTTTCCTGCTACCGGAAAGTGGCAAGAAACCCGAAATGGAAAACCTGGAGGCGGACAATGCGACAGCTTGAACCCAAACTGGCCGAGTGGCTGGTTGCGGTAAACGCCCAGGTTGCGCAGTTGAAGGCCGCGGGTTTTGAAGCGACTCCGGTAAACGCCCGTGAAAGCCTCGCCAACCTGACTCGCAATTTTGTCGAGCCAGGCCCGGAAATGGCAGTGGCGGATACGGTGGTAAAGGGTGGGGAATATTCCGTGCCTGTTCGTATTTATCAGCCGGAGGATGCGACCGAAGGTGCATCCATTATTTACTGCCACGGCGGTGGCCATATGGCCGGCAGCGTCTCGGTTTACGATCCAATCTGCCGCCGTGTTGCCGACGCGTGCAAGCGCACTGTAGTTTCCGTGGAGTACCGTCTGGCTCCGGAAAATCCCTACCCGGCAGCACTCAATGACCTGATCAGTGTGGTGCGCAACCTCGGCGAAACTCTGGATCGCAAAAACATTGCCCACAATGGGCGCTGGATTCTGATGGGCGATTCCGGCGGCGGTGCCTTGGTCGCTACCGCCACGCGAATTTTGCAGCACCAGCGACACACCATCGATGCACAGGTTTTGATTTACCCCAGTCTCGACTACACCATGCAGGCGCCGTCTATTGAAGAAAACGGCCGTGGCTATTTACTGGAGAAAGAAAAAATTCTCTGGTACTTCGAAAATTATCTACAAGGTGGTGAAAATCCCTACCAGGTGTCTCCGTTGCATGGCGAGTTTACCAAAAACATGCCTGCAACTATGGTGATCACCGCGGAGTTCTGTGCGCTTCGAGATGAAGGTGTGGAATACGTGAAGAAAGTGCGAGCCGGTGGTGCCAATGCCGAGCATCTGCACTTTGACGATATGATACATGCGTTTTTGAATATCGAGAATTTGGTTCCCGAGGCTTGTGATCGGGTTTATCGGCATGTTGCTGAGTATCTTCAGGGGGTCTAGTCCTGTGGCATTGGTTCGGAGTTCTGTTTGCCTGTAGTGGCGGCAGAGCACCGGGGGCGGGTTTTCAGGACCGCTGTGAATACGTCCATGTACGCTGCGTCGGCGACGTCCCTGTCGCCGACGCTCCTGAAAACCCGCCCCCGGCACTCTGCCTTCGCTTTGACCACAATCACTCCGTTACCGCGTCGGCTTACGAAGTTGATAAGTTTGGGTTAAGGGGGAGTAGCGGGGATCTGTTTTCAAAAGCGTCGCAAACAGGATGTTTGCGCCGCAGCGCCCAGGGATGGGTTCACAGCGGTTTTGAAAACAGATACCCGCTGCTTCACCGCCATGAAACTAAATCAGAGCTCCGAACAAAAAGGCTACGGAGCACAAAACCACACTCAGAGCTGAATCAGTGCCTGAGCCTCGCGAATCAACTGCTTCCGATCTCGCAACTCCAATTTACGTAAAATCGCAGTAACGTGGCTTTTAACAGTGGGCTCGGTAATATCCAGATCATACGCGATCTGCTTGTTCAGCATCCCCTGGGCAATCATCTGAAAAATTTTCAGCTGTTGTGGCGTCAATTGGCCGAGCTTCTCCGCCAGCGCCGATTCCGTCTCAGCCTGTAATGCCTCTTCGCTAAACCACTGGTCACCAGCAAGCACAGTCTCGATACACTGCAGAATCTCATCCGGCCGCGCCGTTTTGGAAAGAAAGCCGCTGGCCCCTAAGCTGGACGCCTGCTGGATCACCGAATGTTTGTCACTGCCAGAAACCACAACCACCGGCACCGCCGGAAAATAGTTGCGAATACGCGCAAGGCCCGAAAAGCCCTCACTGCCCGGCATATTCAAATCCAGTAACAGTAAATCGACTTCAGATTGAGAGAGCCGCTCAAGGGTCGAATCCAGATCCTCACTCTGTAGTAGATCCGAATTGGGGAAATGACTGGAAAGGGTCGTCGCCAATGCATCGCGGTAAAGCGGATGATCGTCGGCAATCAACAACTGATAATTCACGGCAGCACCCTGCAGGATAAATTGATCGGGTGCAAAAGATACTACTGTGCGGTCCATCCACCGTCCACCGGCAAGGACGCACCGGTAATGGTGCTGGCAAAATCGCCACACAGGTACAGTGCCAGCTCGCCAATGGCCTCCGGCTTGCTCGCCTTCGCCATCGGTTGCTTTGCACCTACCAGCTGTGCCCGTGCCGCCTCAAGGTCCACCTGCTGCTCGCGGCTGATCGCCTCGATCTGCGGCTGAATCAGCGGTGTTTCCACCCAACCCGGACAGATCGCATTGGCGGTGATGTTGCAGTCCGCATTCTCCAGCGCCAGTACCTTGGTCAGGCCTACCAGCCCATGCTTGGCAGCGCAGTAGGCCGCCTTGTGCTCGGACGCCACCAGTCCGTGCACCGAGGCAATATTGATAATGCGGCCCCAGTTGGCCGCGCGCATCGCTGGCAGTAGATCGCGGCTCAGGTAGAAGCCTGCACTGAGATTGATGGCGAGAATCTGTTGCCATTTTTCCGCGGGAAAATCGTGGGCGGGGGCGGTGAACTGGATGCCGGCGTTGTTTACTAGTACCGAGGGGTTACCGATGGCTTCGCGGGTGTCACTCACCAGCTGCGCGCAACCTTCTTCGGTCGACAGATCGGCGCTGCTGAAGCCGCTTTTGCCACTGTAGTGCGCGAACTCTGCCAGTAGCGCCTGTGCGCTGTCCCGGTCTGCAAGGCCATGCAGCATCACATGATAGCCGGCACGCCCGAAACAGTGGGCCATGGCCAGACCGATACCACTGGTGGAACCAGTGATCAGGACGGCGTGTGATGAATCCTTTTGCACGGCAAACTCCCGCATGCATTTTTATTTAGGTCGATCCTAGCAGCGGGAGGAGAGACCGGTCTGTATGACCAAGGTATGAAACGCGAGAAGCCGCCCGCAGGCGGCTTCTCTCATCGTGAGGGTTTCAATACACCCTGTTAGCGGCGATGGCGACCGCCACCATGGTGCGGGCGACCACCGGGACGACCCGGACGGTGAGACGCGTGGGGCGGACGGTGTCCGGGTTTACCGGGGCGGTGACCGTGGTGCGGCGGACGGTAGCCGGGCTTACCGGGGCGATAGCCCGGACGGTTGTAGTAGTGGCGACCATGATAGCGATAGTAGCCACCGCGGTAGTAACGGGGATAGGCACCGTAGCGGTAATAGCGCGGTGAAGAGTAATAGAAGGAGACACTGCCCGATGGATATACGTAGGGGCGAGAGTACGGGTAGGTGGAATAACCTGTGCTGCTGGAGCTGTAGTAGCCATCTGAAACACAGGCGCCCAGGGTCAGGCTGCCGAATACCGTTAAGGCCAGCAGGCCTTTTTTAACTATACGATTCATGTGAGACCTCCGCGATGCGGGTTTCTGGTGCGAGGCTGTTCGCGTTCACGCGGGCAGTTAGATGCACCGGGTTCATTGGCTGGTCAACGAGGACGTTGCGATCAGCGAGGTTGGTTGACACGGTGGTGTGGCAGGTCATGGCGATAGTCGCCACTGCCGCGCTGGTAGTAACTGGGATTGCGCACGTTGTGGCACTTCCCATTTTGGTGACAGTGGTAGTAGCGGCCTTTTACCGAATAGTAACCGGGCCCTTCGCCGGTTCGGTTAACCGCCGTCGTCGTGTCAGTCATGTCCTCCATGCTGGTGCAACCGGTGAGCGTCAGCAGTGCCGCTGCCCCCAATGCCCCGGCGAGTCCTCCGAGTGAACGCTTCATGAAAACCTCCGCGCCCGCAGGCGGGTAACTTTCTTACTTTCCTTCGAACCACCCACCGGTCAAAAACGTCTGTTGACAACCGGCGAAACTGGTTCGAAACCCAAGTGAAAGTTATTAAAGGGTGACGCAGGAGCAATCACGACCCGTTGCGATGAATATCAACAACTAAAAAGTTATGACGGGGGGTGTGGATAGAATGCTTTTTCTAGTTGGGTGGCGGAGCTGCGAGCGGGGACAGCTTAGTGAGACACGCCGTGAACCCATCCCTGGGGGCTCTTCCGTGAGGTCCCTCTCGCGGAAGGTCTCACTAAGCTGTCCCCGCTCGCAGCCCCTTCTCATCAGCCATAACGCACAAAATTAGAAAAGTTTGCGGAGGGCTGGGCTGAGATTTTTTAGGCAGTAACCAATTGCTGCAACTGATTATCCAGCAACTGCTGCAATTTCGGATTCAGCCCGGTCACCTCGGCACCCCAGCTGGTGGTGTGGCACTGGATACGATTTTCCAGGGACTCGTCATCCAGCAATTGCGGATGCAGGGTCAGGCCACGGGACTGGCTTAGGAGTTGCTCGCCGTTGAAATCGAACTGCTCCGGTTTTGCCGGCAATACGGACAGCGCCAGCTGCAGGCCGGTGGCGCGGCTGGACTGTTGCAGGCCACGCAGGAGCAGGCCTGCGCATACTGCGCGAAAGGCGGCGTCTTCACCGGCGAAGCCGAGACCCACGAATGGGCCGGCACTGGGCAGCGGGCGGGCGTCGTAAATGCGGGTGAGCAGCTGCAGGCGTTGCTCCAGTTCATTTTGCAGATTGTCCAGCGCGCTGCGGGATAGCTGGTTGCCGAGCTGGGCCCAGTTCAGCGGGCGCAGGTAGAGGCCGGCGGTGACTTCGGGGGGCGGTTTGGGTTGTGCCTTGGGGACCAGTAGTGGCTTGCGTTGCTGGGGGGTAGCAGAAAGCATTTGTGTAATGGCCAGCGCGCAGGCGGCGCTGAACGGCAGTGCGAAAATCAGGCACAGTAACAGGCTGGCCCACGGGTAGTGGACCTCGGAACCGGGCTGGATATTCAGTGCCACACTGCCAGCGAAGCTGTCGTGGAGGACAACCGGTTCGGTAATCATCTCACCGCGGTCGCGCACACCGGTCTGTGCCAGGGGGCTGGAGTCCACGTCCTGAATGGTCACGCCATAGATCGCGGGCAATTCCAGGGTCTGCTGTGCCAATAGTTGCAGACTGATCCGGTCACCGGCAACGATCTGCTGCAGGCTCTGGCTGGCGAGCAGCCGGGCGGCGGCCGCGGCGCTGGCGCGGTCGCGACTCTGCGCTGTGGATAACTGCTGGCTGTAGACATGGCCAAGGGTGGCAACACAGAAGCCCGCGAGTGTTAGCCAGATGGTGGCGGCAAGCAAATGACGTTGTTGATTACGGCTCAGGCCTGCGAGCCACTGGGGCAGGCTGGCGGAGAGTCCAGACAGGCGGGCGAGAAGGTTTTTCATCTTGTTATGCATTTGCTGGCAGTACAGCAGCTGATTTTATCCCACTTCTTCAGCGAAAAAACGCGCCGGGCTATAATGCGCGGCCATTTCCGCCGGGTTTCGCGCAGGTTTTACTGCCGGACCGGTCAATTTGCCGTCAACAAGAGTCAGTCATGGACGCCAACTCCCCCGCTTCTCTCTATACCGATCTTGCCCGTCACTGTGGGCAGGCGTTTGCATTGCCGGTTGCGCCAGTGCTCCCGGAAACTCCCGCGGCGGTGGTCGCACCCTGGTGCCTGACCGTGCTGTCGACAGATATCGATCCGGGGCAGCTGGAAAAGCTGGCGGCGTTTGTAAATGCGGACGAGTGGCGGCCGGTGGCCCTGGATATTCTCGCTGCCCGGGAGGATTGCAAGGTGGTACGGATTCAGCTGCAAGGTGATATCGCCTTTGCCGCGGCACGCCTCGCGCTGCTGGATCTCGGACAGTCACTGGGGCTGGAGCTGGTGCTGCAGGCCGGGGAAACCCAGCGCGCCCCGAAACTGGCCTGCTTCGATATGGACTCCACCCTGATTCAGGCGGAAGTTATTGACGAGCTTGCCAAGATCGCCGGCGTTGGCGACCAGGTGGCGGAGATTACCCTCTCCGCCATGCGCGGTGAACTGGATTTCCAGCAGAGTTTTCGCAAGCGTATGGGATTGTTGAAAGGGTTTACCGAGGCCAGTCTCGCGGAAATTGCCCCGCGCATTCCAATTATGCCCGGTGCTCAGCGCCTGCTGCTTGCCCTGCGCGCCCTCGGTTGTAAAAGCGCAATCCTGTCCGGGGGGTTTACCTACTTTGCCCACTACCTGCGCGACAACCACCTGGCAGTGGATTTTGTCCACGCGAACCAACTCGAATTTGAGGGCGGTGCACTGACTGGTGGTGTGATAGACCCGATCGTGGATGGAGCGCGCAAGGCGCTGCTGCTGCAGGAGATTGCGAAAGAGCTGGATCTGTCCCTGGATCAGGTGATTGCGGTGGGAGATGGTGCCAACGATCTGCCGATGCTGGCACTGGGTGCGCTGGGGATTGCGTTTCACGCCAAGCCCAAGGTGCGCGCAGAGGCGCCACAGGCGATTGATGGTTTTGGGCTGGATGCAGCGCTGTACCTGTTTGGCCTCAATGATCGTCAGATCGCGGCGCTGCTGGATGAGCGCGCTCAGTAAAGAGTGGTATAGGCGCCGGCGAGCCCCGCGACCGGTGCGAATTCGCTGACCACACTGGCGAACGGAATCGGCGGTTTGCGCTTGTTGTTATCCTTGTAGCAGGCCTGTTTGTTGCAGGCGGCCATAAAGAGCGCGAATACAATCAGTGCAATGGCGGCGAGTGTGCGCTTACCCATCAACATGTGGAATCCCTGTCAGCGTTTGCGATGTCTTTCCGGTGATTGCCAGTGGGATACCACTGGCAATCAATAGACGCGCTGGATCCTGAAAAAGTTGCACCCAGCCCGTCAAAGTGGGCAAGAGATTAAGAGAAAAGTACTGCCTCCGATAGTGCGGAGTGACAATCGGCGCCAATCAATCTCCTTTTTGCATCGGGTGCTCGGCTTCCAGAGCATCCACATCCCGCGCTACCTGTCCCGGTGACCCGGTGCGTCGAGCCAGTACGTCATAGGCCACCGGCACGATATACACGGTGAACAGGGTCGCCGCCAGCACACCGAACAACACCACGGTACCGATCACCGCGCGGGTCTCCGAGCCCGCGCCGGAAGACAGCAGCAGCGGCAGGGAACCGGCGGCGGTGGTAATGCCGGTCATCAGGATCGGACGCAGACGGGTTTCCGCGGCCTGGCGCAGGGCCTGGCCGAACTCAACCCCGCGATCCCGAAGCTGGTTGGCAAATTCCACGATCAGAATGCCGTTCTTTGCCGCCAGACCCACCAGCATGATCAATCCCACCTGACTGTAGATATTCAGCGACTGGTTTGTCAGCAGCAGACCGAGTAAGGCACCGGCCATGGCCAGGGGCACGGTGAACATAATCACCAGCGGGTGAACGAAGCTTTCGAACTGGGCGGCGAGTACCAGGAATACCACCAGCGCGCCGAGCAGGATCGCGAACAGAATGGTATTGCTGGAATCCTGGAAGCTCTTGGATTGACCCTTGTAGTCGATGACCGGCGAGCCTTCGAGATTCTCCTCCGCCAGTTTATTCAGGTATTCCAGCGCTTCCCCCAGTACCAGTCCGTCCGCCAGGTTGGCGTCGAGGGTGATGGAGCGCACTCGGTTGTAGCGCTGCAGTTGCGGTGAATCCGCGTACTCGCTTACTTCCACCAGACTCTGCAGGGGAATCAGTTCACCGGTAGTTTTGGAGCGCACGTAGAGGTTCTCCAGGCTGTCCGGGGTGCGCTGCATTTCCCGCTCGCCCTCGAGGATTACGTCGTACTCTTCACCGTTGTTGATAAAGGTGGTGGCGCGGAGCGATCCGAACATGGTCTGCAGGGTGGTGCCCACATCACTGACCTGCACACCGAGATCCGCGGCCCGCTCGTAGTCCACATTGATGCGCAGCTGTGGCTGGGTTTCCTTGTAATCCCAGTCTACACCCAGCAGGCCCGGGTTGGACTCCTCGATAGCCGCACTCAGCTGATCCCGCCACTGGGTCAGCTGCTCGTAGCTACTGCCACCCAGCACAAACTGCACCGGCTTGCCGAGGCCACCACCAAAGCTCTGGCGCATCACCGGGAAGGCACGCACCCCGCTGAGGTCCTTAACCGCTTCGCGTACCTGGTTCATCAATTCAAACCCGGATGGCCGCTCGCCCCAGGGGGCCAGGGTAAAAATCACCATGCCGGTGTTGAAGGTGGCAGAGGTGCCAAACGAGCGCGGTGAGCGCACCAGCAGGCGGTTTACATAACCCTTTTCCACCAATGGCATCAGCCGCGCCTCTATGATGTCCATGTACTCCTGCATGTACTGATAGCTGGCGCCCTCGGGGCCGTTCACCAGCAGGAAGAAGGAGCCGCGGTCTTCCCGCGGCGCATACTCGGTGGGGATAAGCCGGAACGACAGCGCGGCAAACGCCATCACGCCCACGAACACCAGGCCGGCAATCCAGTGCCTGCGCAGCAGCACCTTCAGGCCGCGGCCATACACACGCTGGATACGGGTCAGCGCATTGTCCATAAAGCGGGTGGCGGCATTGTGCTGATCGTTGGGGCGAATCAGCTTTGCCGCCAGCATCGGCGACAGGGTCAGTGCGGTGATGGAGGAAAAGATCACCGCCGCGGACATGGTGAGTGCGAACTCGGAAAACAGCCGGCCAATATCCCCCTCCAGAAAAGTAATCGGCACGAACACCGCCACCAGTACCAGGGTGGTGGCCACCACCGCAAAGCCCACCTCGCGCGCGCCGCGATAGGCGGCGAGCAGTGGCGGCTCGCCGTACTCGTCCATACGCCGGAAAATGTTTTCCAGCACCACGATGGCATCGTCCACCACCAGGCCGATGGCCAGCACCAGTGCCAGCAGGGTGAGCAGGTTGATACTGAAACCAAATGCGTAGAGCAGGATGGAAGTGGCGATCAGGGATACCGGCACGGTCACTGCCGGCACCAGGGTCGCGCGCCAATTTCCGAGAAACAGGTAGATCACCAGGGTCACCAGAATCACCGCAATCAGCAGGGTGGCGTACACTTCTTTGATGGCCTCGGACACAAACACCGAGGCGTCGTAGCTCTGGCTCAAGCGCATGCCATCCGGCAGGGTCTTGTTGACCTTGTCCATTTCCGCCTTGGCCGCTTCCGCCACCGCCACGATATTGCCGGTGGACTGGCGGGTGATGCCGATACCCACCATGGGTTCGCCGTTGCCGCGGAAGGTGGAGCGGTCTTCCGCGGACCCCAATTCCACCCGGGCCACATCACCCAGACGTACCACGTGGCCGCTGTCGCCGGTGGCGATGGCCAGGCGTGCGAAATCCTCGGCGCTCTGGAACTGGCGCTGCAGACGCAGGGTGAACTGGCGATCCGTAGACTCCATATAGCCCGCCGGCAGCTCGCGGTTCTCCGCGCGCAAGGCCTGTTCGATATCCGCGCTGGTGACGTTGTGGGCGGTCATGGCGCCGCGGTCCAGCCAGATACGCATGGCGAAGTCTTTGGCCCCTCCGACGCGCACCCGCGCCACGCCGTCCAGTACCGAGAAGCGGTCCACCAGGTAGCGGTTGGCGTAATCGGTCAGCTCCGGCACGGTCATGCGGTCGGAGGTGAGATTCAGCCAGATCACCACGTCGTCGCTGCTGTCGACCTTTTCGATCTCGGGGGGATCCGCTTCCACCGGCAAATTGTTCAGCACGCCGGAGACCCGGTCGCGGATGTCGTTGGCCGCGCCGTCCACGTCGCGGTTGATATTGAACTCGATGGAAATCCGCGAGCGCCCGTCGGTGCTGGACGAGGTGACCGTCTTTATCCCCTCGATACCGGCAATGCGGTCCTCGATCAGACGGGTGATGCGAGTCTCGACGATATCCGCCGATGCGCCGGGGTAATTGGTGTCGATGGACACGATGGGCGGATCGATATCCGGGTATTCCCGCAGCGCCAGCCGGTCGAAACTGATCAGGCCGAACACCACCAGCAGTAGGGAAAGAACCAGTGCAAAAACCGGGCGTTTGACCGCCGTATCACTGATGATCATTGGCTGGCCGCTCCCTCTTCATCGGTGACGGTGACGGCCTGGCCGTCGCGGATATGCAGGGTGCCGCGGGTCACTACCCGATCGCCCTGGTTGAGACCGGACAGCACTTCCACCTTGCCCCGGTAGCGGTGGCCAATCTCAATCTCGCGGCGCTGCACCATATGCCCGCCCTCGGTTTTCTTCACCACAAATACCGACTGCTCGCCGGCTAACGGCACCAATGCGGCTTCCGGAATGGTCAGGGCCTGGCGCGGGTTACTGATGATCTTCACCCGCAACAGCATGCCGGGCTTCAGCTGGCCGTCCGGGTTGTCGAGGCGGCCGCGCACGGTAAAGGCGCGGGTCTGGGGATCGACGCGAGCCTCCACAATCATCACCTCGCCATTGAATACCCGCTTGGGGTGCGCCTGGCTCATGGCCTCGATCTTCATACCCCCGGTAATCGCGGACAGCTGCCGTTCGGGTACGGTGAAATCCAGTTTCAGGCGGTCGATTTCCTGAATGGTGGTGATCTCGGTGGTGGGGGTGGCCAGGCTGCCGACGCTGATATTGCGCAGTCCCAGCTGGCCATCAAAGGGCGCGCGGATAATGCGGTCGTCGATGCGCGCCTGCAGGCCATCGATCAGCGCGCGGGTCTCCGCCACCTGGGTCTGCACCGCCTCCCACTGCTCGCGGGTGGTGAGGTTTTTGTTGACCAGGCCGCGCAGGCGTTTCTCGTCACGCTCAAAACGCTCCAGTGTAGCGCGCGCCCCCGCCAGTTCCGCCAGCTCCTCACCGTGGCTCAGCTCCACCAGCACATCGCCGGCCTTCACCTTCTGGCCGCTTTCAAAGTGGATCTTGCTGATGTGTTCGGTAACCCCGGCACGCAGGGAGACAAATTCCCAGGCCCTGGCAGTACCCAGTGCCTCTACCGGGTTGGCGATCTGCTCCAGCTCCACGGTGGCCGCGCGTACCGGTACCGGGGCGGCATTGGGGGCCTGGGCGTGGATCGGGGAAGAAGCGGTGGAGGCGAGAAACAATGCGCAGGTCGCGCCAAAGACTCTGGAAGCGGTTCCGAATGCGGAAATCAATTTCATGACGAGGGGGTATACCTGATGGTCGAGCATTATTGGGGTGAAACGCGAGAAAGTTTGGCATCTATTGGCAACTAAGAGGAGCAACTTTCAGGCCAGATTTATACGGTCGCAATACGCGCAAAGATCTTACAAAAAAATGCCTCCCACCGAGTGATCGGTGGGAGGCATTTCGATGAGCTGTGCCTTTCTCAGGATAAATGGGCGGTGCCCGAGATTGACGCTTCGCTTAAAGGCGCGCTCAGTCGCCGTAAATAATCTTGCTGTTCACCTTCACGGTCAGCGGATGGTAACCCGGCTTGGCCTTTTCGAAGATGCGCTTGGCTTCGTCGGTCTTGCCGTTTTCCACCATGTTGCGGTACAGGGGGCGCAGGAACTTGTTGCGGCCGATGCTGACCAGGAAATCCTCCAGGCGCGCGTTGGCCGGTTCGTAGTTATTGCGCACGGCAATCATCAGCCAGCTGAAGGCGATCTCGTTGTTTTTCGATTGGGTCAGGTCAAAGGTGCTGTCCAGTTCTTTCAGCTGATCGTCGCTCAGCTTTTCCGGCATGCCGTCGAGGAAGTATTTCCACTGGTGGAAGGTCCAGCCGTTGGTGTCGATGTCACTGGCCTTCATCTCGCCGTTCAGCCACTTCTCGCGGATCGGGTCCAGCTTGGTGAAGGCGTCAGAGGTGGGCTTTGGAGCCCCTTCGGGAATGCCCGGCTCGAAGATCCACTCCTGGATCCGCGCGCGGTCCAGTTTGTCCGGGTATTGCTTCAGCAGAGTGTTATCCAGATATTCTACGAAGTCCTCGGTGGTGATGCTCTGGAAAGCGAAGTGGTTGAAGTATTCCATCAGGAACTTGTCGAAATTCTCCCGGCCCACTTTCTGCTCCAGTTCGTACAGGAACAGGGAGCCTTTTTCATAGGGGATATTGGAGAAAACTTCGTCCGGGTCGCGGCCGCGCAGATCAATGGCCATGATCTCGTCCTGGTCCGGGCGATCGGCAAGGTCGGCCTGCAGATCGTCGTAGCCCAGGGCCATTTCCATCTGGTAGCGCTCGTCACCGTACACGAACTGCATGATGCGGTTGGTGAGGTAGGTGGTGAAGCCTTCGTTCAGCCACAGGTCGCGCCAGCTGGCGTTGGTGATCAGGTTGCCGGACCAGGAGTGGGCCAGCTCGTGGGCGATCAGCGCCACCAGGCTCTTGTCACCGGCGATCACGGTCGGGGTGATAAAAGACAAGCGCGGGTTTTCCATTCCACCGAAAGGAAAGCTCGGTGGCAGAATCAGCAGGTCGTAGCGGTCCCAGCGGTAGGGGCCGAAGTTCTCCTCGGTGACTTCGAGCATGTCCTCGGTGTCTTCGAACTCTTTTGCCGCGGCTTCCAGCAGCTCCGGCTCGGCGTAAACACCGGTGCGCTCGCCCATGGCCTTGAAGTCCAGGTTGCCGATGCCGATGGCGATCAGGTAAGACGGAATCGCCTGGGGCATTTCAAACTCGAACACGCCATCGAGTTCCGCTTCCGGGTCGTTGTTGGCACTCATCACCGCGCGCAGTTCTTTAGGTGTGCGGATGGTGGCCTTGTAGGTCATGCGCACCTGGGGGGTGTCCTGCAGGGGGATAAAACTACGCGCGTGAATGGCCTGGGCCTGGGTAAACAGGAAGGGGTGCTGCTTGCCAGCGGTCTGCTGCGGCTCCAGCCACTGCACGCCGGATGCGCCAGGAGAGGTCTGGTATTGAATGGAGACCTTGTTGGCGCCCTTGGGCAGGTTGATTTTCAGCGGGGTACCAAGGTTCGGGTCGGTTTTTCCCATGCTGAACTTCACGTCCTGCAGGCTGTTGCCCACACCGGCGCGCACGGCGGTGACGTCGATATCGCGGGTGTCGAGAATCAGCGCGGGGTTTTTCTGGGTCAGGCGCTGGATATCGAGGATGGCTTCACCCTTGAGTACTTTACTGTCGAAATCGGCGGTGAGATCCAGATCCAGGTGCTTTACGCGATAGTCGTCGGTATTGGCGAAGGAGTGATAATCCACACCGGATTCCGGTGCGCCTTTATCCGCTCTGGTTTGGGGCTTGTTCGAGGTTTCTGATGTGGCATCGGTGGTCTGACTGGTCGCCGGGGGCTCTTCGATCTGTTTCTGTTTCGCAGGGTCTTCGGATTGGCCGCAGGCGCTCAGTGTGGCAAGGCTGCAGGCAAGCAGTCCGGCGCCGATCAGACGGCCGAAGCTGGCAGAAAACAATTGGGGCAGCATGGTGGGCTCCGTGATTGTTGTACTTGTGAATTTCGAACTGGGTAAATTCGTCGCGGCAAAGAATACCCAATTGGGGGCGCGACGGGGAAATATTGGGTGTGGTCTTTAAGGTAGACCGAAATTGGGGATACGGGGTGTCTGAACCCGGCGTTGTGGCGGGGCAGATGGCTGCCCCTTGCCGGTGTGTGCAATCAGCCAGGGGAATCAGTCCAGGCTGAAATCAAAATTCATTTCTTCCCCTGGTGGTTGCACATAGTAACCCTGGATATAGTCGGTACCGGACTGCCACAGGGTGGGCAGCATGCTGGCCTGCTCCACGTGGGGGACGATGACCTGGGTATCGATTTCTTTCAGCTGGCTGACGAGTTTGACCAGCGCCTCACTGTCTTCCCCTTCGTCCTGGACTTCGCGCACGAAGGAGGCGTCGATCTTGGCGATGTCCACCTTGACGTGTTCCAGCGCCTTGAACGGGCTGAGGCCGGTACCGAAGTGGCACACGGAAACGCGGCAGCCGAGATCCTGTACCTGCTTGGCGAAATCGCGGGCGGCGTGCAGATTGCTGTTGATATCTTCCGCACGCAGCTGGAAGGTGACGGTTTTGGGGGCAACCTTGGCGGCCTTGAAAGCAACGCCGAGCCATGCCGGCAGGCTGTTATCCTTCAGCGATGCGGCGGTTAGGTGTAACAGTACTGAAACCGGTTCACCCTTGGCATTTTGCGCGGCGGCAGCCTTGACGGCGTTGAGGATGACCCAGCGATCCATTTTGGTGGAAAGGCCGGCATCGCCGAGTGCTTCGAGGAAGGCGATAGGCGCGAGTTCCTCTTTGCCGTCGACCATGCGCACCAGTACTTCGTAGAGTTTTTCACCGCTGCCCTGCAGGCTGAGGATCGGCTGGTACAGCAGTTTGAAATTGCCGGCCTCCAGCGCCTGGGTGACGCGGGCGCGGTGGTAAGTGTCGGCGTCGCCCTGCTGTTCGCTGTCGGGTTCGTACAGGGCGAAGTGGCCCTCTCCCTTGGCGGTGGCCTGGTCGTGGGCCTTGGATGCCTGCTCCAGCACCTTGTCGGCATTGCCGGAGGTTTCGCTCATCAGGGAGATGCCGATGGATGCCGTGATGTGCAGGGTTTTGCCGGCGGCTTCAAAAATGGTGTCGGCAACTTTCTGTAGCAGTTCTCTGGAGCGGGATTCGGCGCTGTCCGGGGTGGTTTCCGGCATCAGCAGACAGTAACTCTCCTCGCCGTAGCGGGCGATGATGTCACCGCGGCGGGCACTGCTTTGTAGCAGTTCGCCGAACTTCTTGTGCAGTTGATCCGCGCCTGCAACTCCCACCACCTGTTGTACGGATTCCTCGAAGCGGTCGATTTCGATATAGATCAGGCCGCCGGTGCGCTGGGAGCCGGCAGCGGCGGTAATCGCGTTGTCCAGCAGCTGGACGAAGCGCTGGCGGTTGTACAGGCCGGTGGCTGCGTCGCGATTCTTGGCTTCGCTGAGCTGTGCTTCGAGCTCTTCGGTGTTGCCGCTACTGGCGGCGATGCGCACCTGCAGGCAGCGCTCATCGTCGTAAATGGTGGACAGTACTTCCGCCTTGGTGGACAGCGGCGTGCCGTTGGCGGTCTTGGCGGTGAACTGCCACTCCTGGGCCTCCACCTCGTTGTTGCTGATGGCACAGTTGCGCAGGAAATCCCGCGCATCCGGCTGTTCGCCTTCGGTGAGCATGTCGATCAGTGGCTGGTATTCGACATCGTCGCGATCGGTATAGCCGAAGCGCTCGGCAAAGGAGTCGTTGGCGTAAACGATCAGGCCGTCGGAAATGTAGGCGATGGCATCTTTGGAGCTGTCCAGCAGCTCCTTGGCGCGGTTCAGGGTGGCGTGGTAACGGCGGTCGTGCTGGCGTGCCTGGCGACGTTCTTCCAGAGCGGTAAGCTCGCGCTGGATCACCAGCAGCAGGTGCTGGTCCTCGTCAATGGTCACTACATCGCGGGCGCCGGCCTTGAGGCCCTCCACCACTGGCTGCGAGCCTTCGCGTTCGGTCAGCAATATTGCCGGAACATCTTTCTGCAGCTTGTTGATGGTGCGGATGGCGGTGGCGGCTTCCAGCTGCTTGCCCTGTTCGGCGGCGATCAGTAGGTCCCAGGTGTGTTCTTGTAACAGCTTGGTGAGCGCGGCTTCGCTGGCGACGTGCTGGGCGCGGTTCGGGCGACCGGCGTTCTGCAGCATGCTCACCAGTCGCTGGGCCTCGGCCGGGACATCGTGGATAAGTAGTAGGCGGATGGTGTTGTCGCTGCTCATTGTGTTCCTGTTGTACTGCGTCGCGGCGGTGCGTTATCCAATTTTGTGACCGCTTCCATGCAGCTGCCCATTGTGTGCGGGAAAGAGTGCGGGGTGGTCCAGTGCCGCGAACCCGCTAGTGTAGAACGCGCTATTTGGGGTGAACAAGTGCGCCGTGGCCACTATGGGATATGGTTCCAAATTTCAGCGATAAAGCGCTGATTTCTGTAAAAGTGTTGGGGAAAATTCATCATTTTGACCTACCGGCCTGGTACGCGGGTGTTAAGAAAACTCAAAAATGGCGAAGCTTCCAGTGCGCAGTGTCTGCTGGCTGAGCGTCACGGTTCGGGACTGGCCAGCGGTGACAATGTCGACGGTGTCTCCCTCCTGGAACAGGGGGGTGGGTAGCAGCAATTCCGGTGGATTGCCGGCGTCACCGGTCAAAAGCCCCGCCATGGGGTCAGTGCGACGACCGTCTCTGGTGTAGCGGTGAACCCGCACGGCACTGGTGTGTCCTCCGAGTAATTCCACCCCCGCGCGGCACTGGTCCGGCAGGCCAAACTGCCAGCGCACCATGCCCACCTCCCAGCGCTCTTTGACTCGCACTGCGATCAGGTTGCCACTGTGCAGGCGGCCTTGGGTGCTTGGAGGCAGGCGCAGGCCGGCACCCGTGTCGCTGGTGTTCAGCAGTGTTGCGTGAATCGGGGCATAGCGTTGCTGTGGCCTGACCGGCCCGGGGTTGCGGGAGACCGAAGGCGCACTGGGCAGTGCGCTGCCGTTGCCATAGGGAAATGGGTCGGACACGGACACTTCGTAGTCCTTGCGTGGCCGACCGGTGCGAAAATCAATGGAGTCCACCTCCATCACCAGGCTGTTGCCGGGAGCGGGGTTGGTTGATGTGGATGGTTCTTCGCTCGCCTCGGCACCCTGTTTCAGGTGATGGCATATGGCGCTGAGGCCGAGTATGACCTGGCAGCGGATATCCGCCGGGGTGCGCAAACCTGCGCGGCTCTTGTCTCCGGCCCAAAGACCGTGCACCTGGGCGAGCATGTTGGTGGAGATTCTGCCGGGGCGGCGCATGCGGCGCTGGAGCTGCCGCAGGGGGCCCGCTAAACCAATAGGCCAACCCAGCGGCATGGAAAAGTGCTTCAGGTCTACCCGGCTGCGTGTCAGGCGCACCGCGGGAATGGGTGGCTGGTCCAGCTTGATGTTGCACAGCAGGGCGTGGGCGTTTTTATCTGCTGTGTTTTGTAGTTGTGCGGTGCGCGCCCAGAAGTCGCAACACCGCCACAGCTGCTGTTGTTCTTCGATGGCCAATTGCAGTGGGTTGGCGCTGGCAAACAGGGACACCTGCAGATACGGATGGCTGACTTTTTCCCAGTGATGCAAGCGGCGCGATGCTATGTCAGGCCCCGGTTCGAATCCACTGCCGGCCAGCGGGTCCGGTGCGCGCCGCTGTTGCAGGTCGTGTTGTCGCGCCAGATGTACCAGCCGCTGCATACCGGCCCAGGAGCCTTTGGGGGGCGCCAGGTAGAAATAATTGCTGATCTGGATCAGGCGGCGGTAGCTGTCGATCCCGCGGTGCAGGGTGCGGACCAGGCGGCGCCGAAAAAACAGGGAGTGCGGCTCGGCGGTGAGTTGTCCGGCGGCGCTGGTGTAGGCCTGGGCCAGGTGCTGATAGAGGATGACCGCGGTAAGCAGGTCCCGCCGCTGCTCGAGGGTTTGAGCGCTGACTTTACTCTCACCGGTGGCCAGCTGTGTCAGCGCCAGGTTGTGGCAATGCGCGACAACGACCGGGCGCAAAACTTCCAGACTGCCGAGGCGCAGGCGAATCGGCGCGCGCCAACGGGCAATTTCCGCCAGCAGGCTGCGCAGGGTGCCGGCATTGCGCTGGGCCCGCTGATCGGTGGGGTTTTCCTGCAGATAGCCATTTAACCAGCGCTTCAGCTGGCGATGGTTGCGGCAGCCACAGGATAGTCGCTCCAGATCCAGAACCGGCGTGGGGACGAGTGGGGTGTACGGGCCCCTCTCGCGTGGTGTCGCGGGACCGGGGGGTGGGCTTGTCGATGGCCCGGCTTCGCTGCCGGGGCGGGCCTGTGGCCCTCGTTTAGTTTCTGCTGCGTCCTGCATGGCACTAACCGGAGTTGCTATGGGCGCAGTATACGAAGCGGCGTAGTTAGTACAAACGCACTAGTTGAAAAGTGCGTCCAAAGTGTCGACTAATTCGCGAAAAAACTTGTGAAAATACGTGAAAAGCACAGGTGATAGCTCTTTCGAGGTGGCTCTACTGGCTACCTCGAAAGGCAATATTTCGTGGCAAACCTGTGAGCCGGGCCTGTGTCCCAGCGATGGTTTTACAGCGGGGTTTTGGATTTTTCTGCGGGTATCTCGCGCACTAATCGCGGTACCAGGTAGCCCGGCAGACGCTGGCGCACGGCTTCCACCAGATTGCGGGCGCGATCATCTCCCACCTCAAAGTGTGCGGCACCCTGCACTCGATCCAGTTGATGCAGGTAGTAGGGCAGCACGCCGCAGGCGAACAGCCTCTCGGACAGCTCCGCGAGGGCGTTCTCACTGTCATTCACACCCTTCAATAGTACCGACTGGTTCAGCAGGGTGACGCCGGCGGTGCGCAGTTTTGCCAGCGCGGCGGCGACCTCTTCATCGATCTCGTTGGCGTGATTGCAGTGCAGCACCAGTACCGGTTTCAGGCGGCCCTTGCTGAACCACTGCAGGAACTCGTCATTGACCCGCGACGGCGCGACGATGGGCAGGCGGGTGTGAATACGCAGCTTGTCCAGCTGCGGTATCTGCGCCAGCTCCGCTGCCAGCCAGCCCAGCTGTTTGTCACTCATCACCAGCGGATCGCCGCCGCTCAGGATGACTTCCCGCAGGTCCTTTTGGTTGCCGATGTAGTCCAGGGCCTGTTGCCACTGGCTGCGGTTCAGGTGGTTGTCACTGTAGGGGAAGGCGCGGCGGAAGCAGTAGCGGCAGTTGACGGCGCACTGGCCGGCGGCAATCAGCAGCAGGCGGCCGCGGTATTTGTGCACCACTCCCGGCACCGGATTGGCGTTGGCCTCTTCCAGCGGGTCGTCATTGAAGCCGGGGCTGGGCTGCAGTTCCGCGCCCGTGGGCAATACTTGCAGCAGCAGCGGGTCTTGCGGATCGCCGGGGCGGATGCGCTTGAGAAAGGGGCGTGGTACCCGCAGCTGGAAGGTGTGTGATGCGGCGATCAGTGCTGGCAGCTGTTGCGGGGCCAATTGCAGGAGGTCGAGCAGTTCCTGCGGGTCGGTGACCAGGTCGGTCATTTCATCCTGCCAGCGGCGCGCGGGCGCGCTGTCGTCGCGGTCGCTGACGATTTCGACGCGGCTGATTTCACGGGCGGGCTGGCGGTGCTGTATCATAGCGGGCTGTTTTTTGGCGCGGTGGCTGGTTACTGCTCAATTGCCCCTGGTGGGCCGCGCGAAGTTTAATCAATTTGACGGCGTTATGCTGATATTTCGAGGAGCTCATGGGTACATATTCCACTAACGAATTCAAAGGCGGCCTGAAGGTGATGCTGGACGGCGACCCCTGTTCCATTGTGGACAATGAGTTCGTGAAGCCCGGTAAGGGCCAGGCGTTCAACCGTGTGAAGCTGCGCAATCTGAAGACTGGCCGTGTTTGGGAGCGTACTTTCCGTTCCGGTGAGAGCCTGGAGTCTGCGGATGTGATGGACCGGGATATGGAATATCTCTACAACGATGGTGAGTTCTTCCACTTTATGGAGCCGGAGACGTTTGAGCAGCATCAGGCGGATGCGAAGGCGGTTGGCGATGCGGCGAAGTGGTTGAAGGAGCAGGATATCTGCGTGGTCACTCTGTACAACGGTGCGCCGCTGGCGGTGACGCCGCCGAACCATGTGATTCTGGAGATTACCGATACGGATCCGGGTGTGCGTGGTGATACGGCCCAGGGTGGCACCAAGCCGGCGACGCTGGCGACCGGTGCGGTGGTGAAGGTGCCGCTGTTTCTGGAGATCGGGGAGACCATCAAGGTGGATACCCGCACTGGGGAATACCTGGGTCGCGCTAAGGAAGACTGATCTCGTTATTGCGCTACCGTGGTTTCTACTCGGGCACTGCGGTGGCGGCGAGTCACCGGGGATGGGTTTTCAGGACCGAGCTAGGCGCCCCCCTGTTAATACATCCCTGTACGCTGCGGCGGCGATGTCCCTGTCGCCGACGCTCCTGAAAACCCATCCCCGGCGTCCCGCCTTCTCTTCTCGCTCCTCTGCCATTCGACTCAACTAAACTAACTCCGCCCATTTTTTCTGGGATTTTCTATGCCTGAAACTTCTTCATGGCAGCCTACTGCCTCTCTGGAAAACCTCCGCCGTCGCGCCACCCTGCTCGCGGATATCCGCCGCTTTTTTGCCGAGCGGCAGGTGTTGGAAATGGAGGTGCCGATTCTGTCTCGTCGCGCTACCAGCGACCCCCATATCGATTCCATCATTGCCGACTGTAGCGGTGCACCGGCGTTTCTGGCGACGAGCCCGGAGTTTGGTCTGAAGCGACTGTTGGCGGCGGGGATTGGGGATTGTTATTACCTGGGCAAGGCGTTTCGCAATGGGGAGGCCGGGGGGCGGCACAATCCGGAGTTCACGATGTTGGAGTGGTACCGGGTTGGGTGGGATGACCACCGCCTGATGATTGAGGTGGGGGAGTTTCTTTCGTGGGTGCTGAAGATTTCTCATGTGCGCTCGTACAGTTATCGGGCGCTGTTTCTGCAGCATCTGGATGTGGATCCGCACCGGGCGTCGTTTGAAGAGTTGAAGGCGGTGTTGGCGCGAGTGTTGGAGATTTCGTTTGAGCCGGCCGGGCGCGATGAGTGTCTGGATCTTTTGATGAGTCACCATATTGAACCGGCCATGGGAGAGGGTATTACGCTGGTGTACGACTTCCCGGCGAGCCAGGCGGCGCTGGCGCGGGTTGAGGACGATGAGCTGGGGGTGCCGGTGGCGCGGCGGTTCGAGGCCTATGTAGGGGGCTTGGAGCTGGCAAATGGGTACTGGGAGCTGACGGATGCGCCGGAGCAGTTGCGGCGGTTTGAGGCGGATCAGCGGTATCGGGAAGATAACGACAAGTCGGTGAATCCATTTGAGGAACGGTTGGTGCAGGCGTTGGAGGCGGGGATGCCGAATTGTGCAGGGGTGGCACTGGGGGTGGACCGGTTGCTGATGCTGGCCTGCGGGGCAGCGCGGATTGACGAGGTGATTGCGTTCCCCATTGCGCGGGCCTGAGCCCGCACAATGGTTATTCCCGGCGGTTTATGCGGATTTCCGGTTTTCACCCAGCGCGTCGGACGAGTGATGATTTGTGGGCGTGTGCGCGCTGCCTCGCTCGGGGGTGAATTCGTAGCAGGTGACTTCACCGACGGCGTAGAAGCCGGCATTTAGCCACAGGTCCTGCTGTTGCTCTCCCACCAATGCCACCGCGTGCTTGTGGTGGCTATGAGTCACTTCTTTCACCAGTTGCTGGAACATGGCTGTGCCCAGTCCGCGGCCGCGGTAATCGGGCAGTGTGCACAGGTCATAAAAGCCGAGGGCGTCTGCGGAGGAGAACAGGCAGCCGGTGGCGACCGGTTTGCCATCGACCAGGCCCAGATGCAGTTTCAGGCGGCTGTGCTTGTGCTCCGGCAGTTCTGCCAGCTGGTGGTAGAACTTTTTGATCTGTGCGGTTTCCCGCGGACAGTCCTGCATTTCCGCAATGAGATCGCCGTAGACGATGATGTCCTCGGCGGTATTCACCGATTTGATTTCCAGGCCTTTGTGGGGCGCCTCGTCGCTGGCCAACTGTTTTACCTCTGCAGCCATGGCGATCTGCGGAGGCTGCCGCTTGAGGTTCAGGGCCTCCATCTCCGATTCATCCAGGGATTTGCTGGCGCAATGCCACAGGGAAAAGGGCGCGTGGCGCTCGGCGAAGTAGTCCACCACGAAGCGCTGCAGGATACGCGGCTGCATCACCGCGTTGCTCACCACCTGGTTGAAGCGGGTGGACAGCAGGCCGCTGTCGGTACGCAGCAGGCCGGTGATTTCCTTGCTCTGCTTGGGGTTTAAAAGGTCGGCGCAGTACCCGGCTTTGTTTTCCAGGTTGCGGCAGACGAGGTTTTTAGCGCTAAGACTGTATTTCATGGTTACAGAATAGTCCTGTGGTTCGCACCCTGCCGGTGGTCCGATCTATTGTTCGCAACCTGTGACAGCAGAATCAGCGCAATTGATCCACCTTGGAGATGGCGCACTGGTCCATGGAGATGGCGGGCTGTTCACAGCTGGCTGTACCGATGACTTTGGCGGGCACACCGGCCACCAGGGATTTTTCCGGTACCGGCTTCAGTACCACGCTGCCAGAGGCAATCTGCGAGCAGCGGCCGATCTCGATATTGCCAAGGATTTTGCTTCCGGCGCCGATCAGCACGCCACAGCGCACCTTTGGGTGACGGTCGCCGGATTCCTTGCCGGTGCCGCCAAGGGTGACCGACTGCATGATCGAGACGTTGTCTTCCACCACTGCGGTTTCACCAATCACGATTCCGGTGGCGTGATCCAGCAGAATGCCCTGCCCCAGTTGCGCGGCCGGGTGGATATCCACCCCGAACACCACCGAGATACGGTGCTGCACAAACAGCGACAGCGAGCGGCGGTTCTGTTGCCACAGCCAGTGGGCCACGCGCCAGGCCTGCAGGGCGTGGTAGCCCTTGAAGAACAGGAAGGGCTCGTAGAGCGAGTGGCAGGCGCTGTCGCGCTGCTCGATGGCGGCGAGATCCGCGCGCGCGGCAGCGCCGATGATGGCATCGGACTCCAGCGCCTCGTCGATCACTTCGCGAATCAACAGTGCCGGCGCCACCGGGCTGTCGAGTTTGTTGGCCAGGTGAAAGCTGAGTGCCGCTTCCAGGGTGTTGTGATTGAGAATGGTGGCGTGCAGAAAGCTTGCCAGAATCGGCTCGCGCTCTACCTGTACCGACACATCCCGGCGGATGCCTTCCCAGATCAGGTCCTGGGTCACTTCGGCTTTGGCTGTTTCCATCAGGGTTTGCTCCTTCATTCAGACGGCACCGAGGGTCAGCGGCGGCTCCTGCAGGGCGGACAATTGCTCCCGCAGCGCCAGAATATGTTCCGCCCAGTAGCG
Source organism: Microbulbifer sp. ARAS458-1 (assembly GCF_045348205.1). Taxonomy (NCBI): domain Bacteria; kingdom Pseudomonadati; phylum Pseudomonadota; class Gammaproteobacteria; order Cellvibrionales; family Microbulbiferaceae; genus Microbulbifer; species Microbulbifer sp. ARAS458-1. The sequence goes on from NZ_CP155838.1 coordinate 988,118, forward strand.
CGGCGTATTGAACCAGGGGAAGGCCATGGGGAAGGCCGGGTCCTCCCAGCGCCGTGCCAGCCAGGCCGCGTGGTGCATCTGGCGCAGACAGCGCAGGGGTTCAATCAATTGCAGCTGGGCCGGATCGAAAGGGTAGAAGGTTTCATAGCCTTCCACCACGGTATCGAGGTAAGCGGTGGCCTCGGCGCGGTCACCGGAAATCAGCATCCAGATATCCTGGATCGCCGGGCCCTGCAGGCAGTCGTCCAGGTCCACAAACCAGGGAGTTTCGTCGCGCCATAAAAAGTTGCCGCTGTGGCAGTCGCCATGAAGCCGGATGGTCGGCCAGTCCTGCTCCAGGATTGGCGTTATCTGCTCGATGATATGCGCGGTGGTGGTGGCATAGGCTTCCACGTTTTCTCGCGGCAGGAAATCGCCACCCAGAATAAATTCGCGGCTGTCGATGGCAAAGCGTTGCAGGCTCAGGGAGGTACGGTGCTCAAAGGGCCGCGCCGCACCCATGGCGTGAATGCGCCCGAGCATGGTGCCCACCTGTTCCAGGTGCTCGAAATTATCCAGCTCGATCTGGTGCCCGCCGCGGCGGGGAAACAGGGCAAAACGGAAGCCGTGGGCCTCGTGCAGAGTCTCGCCATTAAACGCCAGTGGTGCCACCACCGGGATTTCCGCGTCCGCCAGCTCCAGCGCAAACTGGTGCTCCTCGTTGATCTGCGCATCGCTCCAGCGCCCCGGGCGGTAAAATTTCGCGATCAGTGGCTGCGCCTCGTCGATACCCACCTGGTAGACGCGGTTCTCGTAACTGTTGAGCGGGAAAATACGCGCATCCGAGAGCAGCCCCAGGCTCTCCACACAGTCGATCACCCGGTCCGGGGTGAGTGCGTCATAGGGATGAGAGGAAGGGTGAGAAGCGGATTGAGAGGATGTTGACGATTCGGTCATGGCGGTGCTCCAGTGAGCCTCGCAAAGCTCGGATTGGCAGGGGGCGCTATGCTAACGCGGTTGCCAGTGGCGGGCCAAATCAAAAAGGAGTGAGCAGTGAAGTACATTTTTGAAGTCAAAATGAAGCCGGGCCACAGTGCCGAGGAGTATGCGGATGCCTGGGTGCGCGCCTCCGAACTGATTCAGCAGGCTCCCGGTGCCATGGGTACCGAACTACACCGCAAAATCGGCGAGCCGGACAAACTGATTGCTATCGCCCGCTGGCAATCCAAAGCGCACCGCGACGCCATGGAAAACAATCACAGCCCCGAAATCGAAAAGATCATCAAGAGTGCCGCGCCCTTTGTGGAGATTCGCAGTCTGGGAGGATACGAGGAGCCCGAATGGGTAGTCATGCCTCTGGTTGAATCTCGCCGCGGCTAGTCGTCGCGATCCCCGAAAACCTGCTTTTTCCAGTCTTCCCCCATCTGCTCCTCGATGTACTCGCGAATAAACTGCCGCACCTTCTGCGAAGGGGTGACATCCTCCGCGGCACACAGCTTTTCAAAGAGGGCTTTCTTTTTGGGGTCGATCAAAAGAGTCAATCGTGCAGTGCGGTTTTCCATGTGAATCGTGCTCGGCAGCGCTGGCGGTAGTCTGAGTACATTATATGTTAATCAAATTAACATTGAAGATGTATTAAATGAGAGGATAATTATTATCCAATATTCGCTCAAATTTTCTGTGGAGTGTTTCCATGGCGCATCGAAGACATCTCTTTTCTTTGCAGTTCGGGTATGCGCTGCGTGAAACTTTGCGCGAATCTCCCTACGGGCGCCGACAGCTCGCTCGCGACATCGGTGCCGGTATTACCGTGGGCATCATTGCTATCCCCCTGGCCATGGCCTTGGCAATCGCCTGTGGTGTAGCGCCACAGTACGGGCTGTACAGTGCATTCGTTGCCGGCTTTTTGATTCCACTGGCAGGTGGTTCACGTTTCAGTGTGTCGGGACCTACTGCTGCATTTGTGGTCATTCTCGTGCCGGTGGTTCAACAGTACGGGCTCGCCGGCTTACTGGTGGCCAGCGTGATGGCTGGTGTCATGCAGATACTTATGGCCGGGATGCGGCTGGGGCGCTACATCCAGTACATTCCCGAATCCGTCACCCTGGGCTTTACCGCAGGGATTGCTGTGGTGATTGCGGTTCTGCAGGTAGAGGATCTTCTTGGCTTGACGATCGCAGATATGCCTCACGAGTTTGCCGCTAAGGTGCAAACCCTCGCCCTGGCAGCCCCTGGTCTGTCGTTACCAAGCGTGTGGGTCAGCGCGGCTACTCTGGTGGTAATGGTGATCTGGCCGCGCCTGGGTATCGCAGTACCCGCACACCTGCCGGCAGTAATGGTCGGCACATTGCTGGCGGTTGCCCTCAGCAGTTGGGGAATGCCTGTAGAGACGGTGAGCTCCACCTTTGATTTCACACTGCCCGACGGCACAGTGGGGGTGGGAATTCCACCACTATTGCCGGATTTTCAATTTCCTTGGCAGCGTGTCCAGGCGGGGGAGGCACTGCTTACGTTTAGTTGGGCGCTGGTGCAGGATCTGCTTTCCGCAGCCTTTGCCATTGCCATGCTGGGAGCGATCGAGTCCCTACTCTGTGCTGTGGTACTTGATGGAATGACCGGCAAAAAACACAGTGCTAACAGTGAGCTGATGGGGCAGGGTATCGGCAATGTGGTGACACCTTTTTTCGGTGGTATTACCGCAACTGCAGCGATTGCACGCTCTGCGGCCAACGTTCGGGCCGGTGCACAGTCGCCTGTCGCAGCGATGACGCATGCACTGGTGGTACTGGTGGCTTTGGTTTCACTGTCTCAGGTGTTGGGCTACCTGCCGATGGCATCTATGGCGGCTCTCCTGATCGTGGTTGCCTGGAATATGAGTGAAACGCCCAAAGCGTTGCACTTGCTGCGCAGCGCCCCAATAAGTGACGTGCTGGTTTTTTCTGTCTGTTTTGCTCTCACGGTATTTGTCGACATGGTGGTCGCTATATCCGCAGGTGTAGTGCTCGCCTCTCTGCTTTTTATGAAAAATATCGCAGAAATGACCCGTGTGAAGGAGCTTGATGAGAACCACAAGCTGGTGGGTCAGAAGCTGCCTCTCGGATGGAAACTGTTCAAAATAAACGGGCCCCTATTTTTTGCCGCAGCCGATCAGGTGTTCTCTGATCTCGCCATCCGCAGCAAAGGGCTCAAAGGGGTTGTGATTTATCTGGATTCGGTCCCAATTCTGGATGCCGGAGGGCTGCTGGCGCTGGAGCGATTTCTGGCAAGCTGCGCGACACAGGGAACCCGTGTTTTTCTCGCGGATTTCCAGTTCCAGCCTTTGAAAACACTGGCGAAGGCAGGCTTTGCACCGGAAATCTATCCGTGCACTTTGTTCCCGACTTTGTCAGCAGCGCTGGAGAAACTGAATGAAGCAACAGGGGTGGTAGATGAAGTTGGGTCAGGCACAAGAAGAGTTTAAAGCCGGTCGGTTAGACGAGGTTCAGATTCGCAAGAACCCCAGCGATATTCGGCAGTGGTTTGTCATGGTGCGGACAACTGATGGAGCGTCCCTGATTCTTGCTGACGAACAGGACGCGCCGATTGTGGACAGAGACTTGACGCGCCTAGTCGGGATCCTAAAGGATATTGGCTGCAAAGAAGCGCGAATCTATCCCTGATGAGCGGATATTGCACCGGGGCCCATGACCCCAGTGCAATTTTTTAAAGGGCCACTTTTTCCAGCGCCAGGCTGCCAATGGAGTAGCCAGCCCCAAACGAGCAGATCACCCCGGTGCTGCCCACCGGCAAATCATCGCTATTCAGGTTGAAGGCGATCACCGAGCCCGCACAACCGGTGTTGGCGTATTCATCCAGCACAATCGGCGCACGCTCGGGCGAGGCGTCGTCACCCATCAGCTTTTTCGCAATCAACATGTTCATATTGATATTCGCCTGGTGCAGCCACCAGCGGCTGATTACGTTGGGCTCGTAGCCCAGTTCCTGCACCTGATTTTCCAAGTGCGCCGCCGCCATGGGGCAGACTTCCTTGAATACCTTGCGGCCGTTCTGGCGGAACAGTTTACCCTCGCCAAATGCATCTACATCCGCGGCGCGGGAGGTATAGCTGAAGTTGGAGCGGATATTATTCGAGAACACGGTCTTTGCCTTGGTGCCGAGAATTTCCCAGGCGGTTTCCGCGTTACAGGAATCCTTGCGTTCCACCACCGTGGCTACCGCCACATCCCCAAAAATAAAATGGCTGTCGCGATCGGTGTAATCCACCTGGGGCGAGGCCAGCTCCGGGTTGATCACCAGCACCGCTTTGGCGGAACCGGAGCTGATCGCGTCCACTGCGCGCTGCAACGCAAAGGTCGCCGAGGAGCAGGCCACTTCCATATCAAATGCAAAACCGTCGATGCCCAGCTCGGCCTGAATCTCAATGGCAATGGCCGGGTAGGCGCGCTGCAGGTAGGAGGCCCCCACAATCACCGCATCGATGTCTTCCGGTTTCTTGTTGGCTTTCTCCAGCGCCAGCTTCGCCGCTTTCAGGCCCATTTCAGCCTGCAGGCACAGTTCTTCGTCCGCGCGCTCTGGCAGATAGGGGCGCATACGCTGTGGATCGAGAATGCCCTCTTTGCTGATCACATAGCGGCTCTTGATACCGGAAGCCTTCTCGATAAATTCCGCCGAGGAGTAGGGCTTCGCCTGCAGCTCGCCAGACTCGATGGCATCGGCGTTCTCGCGGTTATATTTTTCCGCATAGGTATTGAGTGCCTGCACCAGCTCTTCATTGCTGATGGATTCCGGCGGTGTCCACAGACCGGTACCACTGATCACGATGCCGCGGGGCATTTCGAATGTACTCATGTTTTGATCCCATCATCCTGTGCGTCATACCCGCGAAGCCCTCTACAGTGCCGGGCCGGATCGGGCGAGCTCTATTTATAACGTTAGCAGCCGGTGGATTTTTGCGCAGCCGCTGAAAAGGGCGACTATTGTGGCGCCTAGGGTCACATCGGTCTAGAAACGGGCACGGGAGTACCGGTTGGTCAGGGTGGGGATCTGGCTGAGTATTATGGGGTTCTGGCCAGCGCAAAGCTGGTGACTTGCGCCGCACCTGCGTCAAGCAGCGACCGGGCTGCCGCTTCCTGCGTCGCGCCCGTAGTAATCACGTCATCCACCAGCCCGATATGCAGCCTCTGTACTCTGGGATGGGCTTTAAAACTGCGGGTTAGATTCTTGAGTCGCTGGGTGCGTTTCAATTTCTGTTGGCTGCCGGTGGCGGTGATCTTGCGCAGGGCGCGGGCGTCTACCGGAATGCGCCAGTGCTTGCCGAGGATATCCGCGATCAGCTGGGCCTGGTTGTAGCCGCGCTCGAACAGTTGCTTGCGCCAGTGCATGGGGACTGGCACCAGCACGTCCGGGCGTTGCTCTCCCATTGGCTGGTGTTTCAGGTGCTCGGCGCTTAGTTCTGCAAGGGTGCGGCCGGCGGCGAGGTCGCGGCGGTATTTGAAGCGCTGTATCAACTGTGACACCGGGTAGGCGTAGGTCCAGGTGGCGTGGCTGCTGGTCTGGGGTGGGGGTTGTTGCAGACAACCGGCGCATTGCCGGTCGGTGGCGTCTGCTAATGGGATGGCGCAGCGCTGGCAGGCGTGACCGAGGCTGGGCAGGTCCTGCTGGCAGGGCTCGCAAATGCCGAAATGTATCTTGTCACTGCTGCCACACAGCAGGCAGCGCGCCAGATGCCCATCTACCGATCGGCTGATAAGTTGGTCAAAAAGTCGTAGAAGAGCCACTGCAATCCTCCCTGATCGCAATTCCCAAGCCCGCACTCTGGATTGAACCCGCCACGGCACCTGTAAACCAGAAGTGGTTCTGTTGGTTGACAGCGAAGGGGCCCCCGCTAAACTGACAGCCTTTATCCATAATGCCAAGAACAATCTGGCGCAGGCCCCGCCTTGCGCCGGTCGACGGCAAGCGCCCCAGGCTTTGACTGCTGGGTCTTGCCGCCCGAGGAGAGTAATCCTGTGACTGCCAACCCGCAAATGTCTTCCGATTCATCCACTTACGGCCAGGTACGCAACGACTGGACTCGCCAGCAGGTGCTGGACCTGTTCGCGCTGCCGTTCAACGATCTGCTGTTTACCGCGCAGATGGTGCACCGTCAGCACTTCGACGCCAACCGGGTTCAGGTGAGCACCCTCTGCTCCATCAAGACCGGCGCCTGTCCGGAAGACTGCAGCTACTGCCCCCAGAGTGCCCGCTACGATACCGGCCTTGAGCGCGAGAAGCTGATGAAGGTCGAGGCGGTGGTGGAAGAGGCCCGTGCGGCCAAGGCCAGTGGTGCCACCCGCTTCTGTATGGGGGCGGCCTGGCGCTCGCCGAAGAAAAAAGACATGCCCTACGTCACCAAGATGGTGAAGGAAGTGAAGTCCCTGGGGCTCGAGACCTGTATGACCCTGGGTATGCTCTCCGACGATCAGGCCAAGGATCTGGCGGAAGCGGGCCTCGATTATTACAACCACAACCTGGATACCTCCCCGGAATACTACGGCGATATCATCACCACCCGCACCTATGAAGACCGCCTGAACACCCTTTCCAATGTGCGTGCGGCGGGCATGAAGGTCTGCGCCGGCGGCATTATCGGTCTGGGTGAGGAAGAGAAAGATCGCGCGGGGCTACTGATGCAGCTGGCCAATCTGCCCGAGCAACCGGAATCCGTGCCCATCAATATGCTGGTAAAAGTGGCTGGCACCCCGCTGGAAAACAACGACGACCTCGATCCGTTCGAATTTATCCGCTGCATCGCCGTGGCCCGCATCATGATGCCGAAGTCCCATGTGCGCTTGTCCGCCGGCCGCGAATCTATGAACGACGAGATGCAGTCCCTGGCTTTCCTCGCCGGTGCCAATTCCATCTTCTACGGGGAAAAGCTCCTCACCACCGGAAACCCGGAAGCCAATAAGGACATGCAGCTGTTCAACCGCCTCGGCATCAAGCCGGAGGAATACCACCAGCACGAAGACGAGGCTGCCGTGGAAGCGGAGCTGCAATCCCAGATTGCCGATCAGCAAAACGATTCGTTCTTCTACGACGCCGCCAAAGCGTAAGTGACTCGGTTGTTGTGTCCAGCCTGCAGAATTTTCTGAACACGCGCCTGGCCGAGCGCCGGGCGCAGCAGTTGTATCGCCAGCACAAAATTCTCAACGCCGCGCCGGGTCCGGTGGCGGTGGTCGATGGCCGCGAGCTGATCGCCTTCAGCAGCAACGACTACCTCGGTTTGGCCTCGCATCCTGAGGTGATCGAGGCGCAGCAGCGCGGAGCGCTACTGGGCGCGGGCGCAACCGCCTCCCATCTGGTCAACGGCCACTTCGATAGTCACCAGCAGCTGCAAAACAAGATCGCCGAAGTCACCGGTCGCGAGGCCGCGCTGCTGTTTGGCAGCGGCTATATGGCCAACGTCGGTGCGATCAACGCATTGGTGGGCCGCGGTGATTTTGTGGTGCAGGACAAACTCAATCACGCTTCCCTGATCGACGGTGGGCGTATCTCCGGCGCCCAGTATCTGCGCTTCGCGCACAATGATCTGGAAGGGCTGGAAATTCAGCTCAAGCGTGCCCGTGAAAAAAGTGACGGAAAAATTCTGCTGGCGGTAGACGGCGTCTACAGCATGGACGGTGATACCGCGCCGCTCGCTGAAATGGCTTCTTTATGTCAGCGCTTTGATGCCTGGCTGATGGTGGACGAGGCCCACGGCTTTGGCGTGATGGGCAGCGAAGAATTTTCCTGCGCCGGTAGCGTTGCTGCGGCGGGGTTGGATCAGGACACCGCACCCATCGTGATGGGTACGCTGGGCAAGGCCGCCGGCAACGCCGGTGCCTTTATTGCAGGCTCCCAAGCACTGATCGATTACCTTACCCAGTTTGCCCGCACCTATATCTACACCACCGGCATGCCACCGGCGGTGGCGGCGGGTTGTCTGCGCGCGCTGGAATTGATGCAGCAAGAGCCGTTGCGGGAAACTCTGCAGCAGCGCATTGCTTATTTCCGCGAGCGCGCCGCCGCGCTTGCGCTGCCCCTGGAAAACTCCACCAGTGCGATTCAGCCGATGGTGCTGGGCTGCGAAAAAACCGTGCTGGCCATTGCCGAACAATTACAGCAAGCGGGTTTCCTGGTCGGTGCCATTCGCCCGCCCACCGTGCCCGCCGGCACCGCGCGCCTGCGTATCACCCTTTCGGCGGCGCACTCGCAAGCGCAGATCGACGGTTTACTGTATGCACTGGTCGAGGCACTGGCACTAATCAAAGATCGCGAGGTGGTGGTATGAACCTGGCGTTGATTCACGGTTGGGGCGGCGACGCGCGCTGCTGGCAGCCGCTGCTCGAAAAGCTGGAAGGGCTGTTTGTGCAGACCGTCAATATCGAGCTGCCGGGCTTCGGTGCATGGGCACAGGAGTCCTGGCCGAATACCGACGAACTGCTTGCTCGACTGGAAGCGCAGTTACCCGAGGATTGTGTACTGATCGGCTGGTCCCTGGGCGGAATGCTGGCCACACAACTGGCGGTCCGCAGCAATAAGGTACGCGGACTGGTGACCATCGCCAGCAACGGCAGCTTTGTTGCACGGGACGATTGGCCGGGAATGGATGAACGTGTCTTTGCAGAGTTCTGCCGCGCCCAGCGCAAAGCGCCGGAAAAAAACCTGGTGCGCTTTTGCGGTCTCGAGGCCCGTGGCGACTCGGAAATGCGCAGCCTGCTGAAAACCTTGAAAGGCTGGCAGCCCGCAATCATTCCAGCTGCCTGGTGCGACGCATTGGCCTGCCTCGGCGAGCTCGATAATCGGGCTTTGTTGGCGACGCTGGAGCTCCCCGCGCTGCATATATTCGGCGAGAGAGATGCGCTGGTACCGGTGGCCGCGACCCAGGCGATCGCAGCGGTGGGTGCGCAGGTCAAGGTCATTCCCCAGGCGGGCCACTGCCCGCACCTTGCGCGCGCGCAGGAAATTGCCGGCCTGATCAGAAGCTTTTCCCGGTCACTGAATACCAGCCTTGCGCCACTGGAAAAATCCTCGGTGGCACGCGCCTTTGGCCGCGCCGCCGCCAGCTACGATGCGGCGGCCCATCTGCAGCGCGCTGTTTGCCGGGAGCTTTTGAGCCGCGCCGGAGAGAGCTGGTCGCCGAAACGGATTCTCGATCTCGGCAGCGGTACCGGCTACGGAAGTGAACTGCTGCGCAAGCGCTTCCCGGATACGGAGATCATCGCTCTGGATATTGCGCCACAGATGCTTGGGTATGCCCGCCAACACCGCCCGGTGGCGGACGGCTATGTGGCGGCAGACGCGGAGCAGTTACCGCTGGCGGGCGGAACAATCGATCTGGTGTTTTCCAGTTTCGCCCTGCAATGGTGCTACGATTTGCCGAAACTGTTTGCGGAAATCCGTCGCGTGTTAAGTCCCGAGGGCAACACACTGATTTCCACCCTGGTGCCGGGCACCTTGCGAGAACTGGAAACGAGCTGGGCGGCGGTGGACGAGGCGGTGCATGTAAACCGCTTCCTGCCGGTGGAAGCCTGGCGCAGTGCCTGTGAAAAAAGTCAGTTGGACAGTAGCATCGCCACCGAGCAGAGGGTATTGCACTTCGACCGGCTTAAAACCCTGATGCAGGAACTGAAAAGTATTGGCGCCCACAATGTCAACCGCGCAGCGGGCAAGGGACTGTTGAGCCGGAAAAAGTTGCGCACGCTGACCGAAGCCTATGAACGGCAGCGTACCCCCGCCGGCCTGCCGGCAACCTATCAGGTGTTGTACCTGCAGTTGGCCCATAGTGACGCTGATGCGGCTGCATTGGGAGTAGCCGCATCCGTTTAACGGCCGCTACTGGGGAATAAACGCCACCACTCGAGTCGGTCCACCACTGCCACCGCGAATTTTCATCGGCAGTGCAATCAGCGTGAAGCCCTTGTCCGGTAATGACTGGAGATTCGCCACATTCTCCAGAGCGGGAATGTTCCGTTTGAATAATTCCCGGTGAGTTTTGAAAAGCCTAGATCCACCGTAATCGATGCTCGGGGTGTCCAGCCCCACCGCCTTCACCCCGCGCTTCTCGGCGAGAAAAATCGCCGCTTCCGGCGATAGTCCCGGGAAGTTCAACTTTGCCACTGCCGCGTCACCGCGCTCGGCAGTGCCCATATATTTTTCCGCATCCGGCCAGTACTGTGCATTGCCGGTATCGAACAGCACGATGGAATCTTTTGCGATAGTGCCGTGCTGATTTTCCCAGCGTTCAATATCCGCGACGGAAATCAGGTAGTTGCGGTCAGCCTTATCTTTTTTACCAACTTGATCTGCTACGCGGATCACGATCCCGGGGCCAATCAACTGCTCAAGGGGTATTTTGTCCACGCTGATATGGTCGCGGGCAAAGTGCACCGGTGCGTCCACGTGAGTGCCGCCGTGTTCAGCGGTCGCTAGGTTGTAGGCGGAGTAGTAGTAACCCTTGTCTGTCTCCCCGGCGAACACCGTGCTCTTGGCAAACTTATCAGCCGTCGGCCAATAGAGCGTGTCGTCGGCGAAATCGTGGGACAGGTCAATCCAGCGGCCCTGGGGAAAAGCGTCGGCCAATGGTGGGGAAGAAAAAGCTGTGGTGATCCACGTGGTTGCCAGCAAGCTGATTGCCAGGAGTCGGGACTTCCGTGTCCGCAGGTGCATAACAGTTCCTTGTTAATTTATTCGCGATTAAACCTGCACCACCACGTACACCTCGCGGCCATCGCGCTGGGTGGGCATAAAATAGTGGCCGCCGTAGCGGTAGTACTGGATGCCATTGATCACTTCCGCGGTATAGCCCGTGGGCAGGGTCTCCACCACCTGGCCAGGGCTGTAGGCGGCCCCGTGAGCTACCGGCCCCGATGTGGTTGTTGTGGTGGTAGTGACGGTGGTGGTGACTGCAGCCGGTGCAGGAACCACCACGTATCGGTTCACCGGCGGTTGCCACTGATAATAGGCGCCCCCGTACTGATAATAGGTGAAGCCACCCACCTGAACCCGAACCGCACTTGTGGGCAACGTCAGCACTGCAGCTCCCAGAGGTGCTGCCACGGTCACGTAGCCCCTGGGGCCTGGGCGATAGAAGGCGCCGCCACCGTAGAAATAGGGGCGACCGCCCACGTTCAGGTTCACGTATCCACCGGGCAATACGGGAACTGTCACACCGATGCCAATACGTGGGCCCCGGTAGCGTGGGCCCCAATATCCGCGATGATGATGGCCCGGGCCGTGATAATGGCCGCGATGACCGCCGTGTGCGGAAGCTGGTGGTGCGGCAAAGGCCATCGACAGCAGGGCTGCGACGCCCACGCCGAGCGCCAAGATTTTTGCCGTTTTGTTCATTGAATCCCCCGCGGAGCGAGCACTTACTATTGAACAAATAATAAACGTATACGGCGATGCACGCTACGGTTGGCGCTCATTTGAACGTTAAGAATTGTCATCTCAGCGCACCGCGCAGGGTGACCCGTGGGCCACCCTGGCCGGGGTCAGCGGCGATTGCGCTGCACAATACCCATCAGTTTGTACAGCAGTTGGGCCGCACCGAATTCGTAGGCGTGGAAGCCATCGATGGGGGCGAACTCCAGCAGATCAAAACCGATGATTTCCCGCTGCTTGGCGACGGATTCGAACAGGTTCAGGGTCTGGTACCAGCCGAGACCGCCGGGTACCGGGGTGCCGGTGGACGGGAAGACCGATGGGTCCATACCGTCGATATCCAGGGTGAAGAACACCTTGCTGGGGAAATCGTCCGGCAGTTCGATGGACTGGATCTGGGTGGGCACCAGCTGGTGGGCGTCCAGGTAGCGCACGTTGTACTGCTTGCGCGCTTCCATCTCTTCTTCGCAGTAAGCGCGAATGCCCAGCTGATACAGCGGGATGCCCGCTTCACACACCAGGCGCATGACACTGGCATGGCTGTGCTTGTGGCCCTCGTAGCGGTCGCGCAGGTCGGCGTGGGCGTCGATCTGCACTACACCGAAGTCGCTGATACCGGCGTCCAGGTAACCTTTGATGATGCCCCAGGTGACGGAGTGTTCACCGCCGATGCCCACAGGCATTTTGCCCTGCTTGAGGATGTCGGTGGTGGCGCTGGCGATGTTTTCCATCACCTGCTCTGCGGCGCCACTCACATCCACTGGTTCACGGGTGTAGATGCCCAGTTCGCAGGGTGAGGAAAAGTTATCGAAGGTCTCCAGCTGATGGGACGCTTCAATAATTGCCGCTGGCCCCTTGCCCGTACCTCCGCCGTAGGAGACGGTTTCCTCGTACGGAATCGGCAGGATATGGAACAGGGCGTCTTCGGGCTTCGGCTGCTCGATTTCGGAACCGAGGAAAATGCTGGGGTCTTCTTGGTGCATGGGATCTGGCCTGGTGGTTCTAGGTTTCGTGGTTCTTTAGAACCTTTGGTGGCGGCCAAGCACCGGGTATCTGTTTTCAAAACCGCTGTGAATACGTCCCTGTACGCTGCGTCGGCGCCGTCCATGGCGCCGACGCTTTTGAAAACAGATCCCCGGCACTTGGCCTTCAATTTGTAGTTTGGTACTTCGTAATTGCCGCTTGATTGGCTTACGAAGTACATAGTCGGAATTTAAGGGGAAGTGCCGGGTACAGGTTTTCGGGAGCGTCGCAAACAGGATGTTTGCGCCGCAGCGCCCAGGGATGGGTTCACAGCGGTCCCGAAAACCTGTACCCGGTGCTTCTCCGCCACCGCAGTAATTTCAAAGCACCTGCGGTGGCTTGGTGTTAGGAGAGGCGATTTTTAAAGTCCTCGTAACCGAACTCTTTGATCATCCGCAATTCATCGGTATCCGAGTTCCACAAAGCGATGGAAGGCAACGGAATACCGTTGAAGGTGTTGGTTTTGACCATGGTGTAGTAGGCCATTTCCTCAAACACAATCCGGTCGCCGATCTTCAGCGGCTCGGCAAAGCTGTATTCGCCGATTCGGTCACCCGCCAGGCAACTCTGACCACCCAACTGATAAGCGTGGGGGAGTTCTTCTGGCAGCGATGCGCCAGTGATTTCCGGGCGGTAAGGCATCTCGATCACATCCGGCATATGGCAGGTGGCGGAGACGTCGAGGATCGCCTGGTTCTTGCCGTTCCAAGTCAGGTCGATCACCTCGCCCACCAGCACACCGCAAAACAGCGCGACCGCTTCACCGGGCTCCAGATAAACCTGCACATCGTGCTTCGCGGAAAAAGCCTTCACCGCACTGATCAGCTCTTCCACCTGATAATCGCAGCGGGTGATATGGTGGCCACCGCCGAAATTGATCCACTGCATCTGTGGAATCAGATCGCCAAACTTTTCTTCCACTGCCTTGATGGTGCGCTCCAATGGTTTGAAGTCCTGTTCGCACAAAGTGTGAAAGTGCAGGCCGCTGATACCGGTCAGATCCTCGCCTTCAAACAGGGAGCGCACAATGCCCAAGCGTGAGCAGGGCGCGCAGGGATCGTAGATCGGGGTGTGACCTTCCGAGTGTTCCGGGTTGATACGCAAACCGAACTGCAACTCCGGGCGCTTCTTTTGCGCGTCCAGGCACAGAGATTTGTAGCGCTTCCACTGGGAGAACGAATTGAAGATCACATGGTGTGCGAATTCGAGGATCTCTTTCAGTTCCTGCTCTTTGTAGCCGGCACTGAAAACATGTACCTCCTTGCCCTTATCCTTGCCGCCGTATTCTTCGAAGCCCAGTCGCGCTTCGTTGATGCCGCTGGCGCAGGTGCCGGAAAGATACTCCGCGACAATGGGCCCGATGCTGAACATGGAAAACGCTTTCAGCGCGGCAAGTACCTTGGCGCCGCTGCGCTTTTGCACGTCGGCGAGGACTTCGAGGTTGTCGCGCAGGGCGATTTCGTCCACTACGAAGCACGGGGTGGAAACGCGGTTCGGGTCGAATTCGCCGAAGTAGTCTTTGCGGGGAGTGAGGTCCATAGATGGGAGGTGTGGTTCCTGAAAGTTTATCGAGTGGAATACTGGACCCCGGCCTTCGCCGGGGTGACGGTGATCGTCATACCGGCGAAGGCCGGGGTCCAGATGGAAAGGTTAAACGAACGGTTTGTCCAGCCAGGTTTCCTGCCAGGGCAGGCCGTATTTGTTCAGGTCGTTCATAAAGGGATCCGGGTCCAGCTGCTCCATATTCCACACGCCGGGCTTCATCCACTTGCCTTCCATCATCATCTTGGCGCCGATCATCGCCGGTACGCCGGTGGTGTAGGAAATGGCCTGGGACTGCACTTCTTTATAGGCTTCCTGGTGATCGCAGATGTTGTAGACGTAGTAGATCTTCTCTTCGCCGTCTTTCACACCCTTGATGATGTTGCCGATACAGGTCTTGCCCTTGGTCAGCGGACCGAGGCTCGCGGGGTCCGGCAGCAGTGCCTTCAGGAACTGAATCGGCACAATTTCCTGGCCCTGGAATTCGATCGGCTCGATGCTGGTCATGCCCACGTTCTGCAGCACTTCCAGGTGCTTCAGGTAGCTGGCACCGAAGGTCATCCAGAAACGCGCGCGCTCGATTTCCGGGAAGTGCTTGGACAGGGATTCCAGCTCCTCGTGGTACAGGAGATACAGGTCTTTTTCACCGATACCTTCCGGGAACTCGAATACCCGCTTTTCTTCCATGGGCTTGGTGGTTACCCATTTGCCGTCTTCCCAGTAGCGACCATTCGCGGTGATTTCGCGGATGTTGATTTCCGGGTTGAAGTTGGTGGCAAACGGCAGGCCGTGGTCACCGGCATTACAGTCCAGGATGTCCAGGGTCTTGATACGGTCGAAGTGGTGCTTCTTGGCATAAGCGGTAAACACACTGGTCACACCAGGGTCAAAACCACTGCCCAGCAGCGCCATCAGGCCGGCTTTCTCGAACTTGTCCTGATAGGCCCACTGCCAGCTGTACTCGAACTTGGCCTCTTCCGGCGGCTCGTAGTTGGCGGTGTCCAGGTAGTGCACGCCGGTTTCCAGGCACGCATCCATAATGTGCAGGTCCTGATACGGCAGGGCCACGTTGATGACCATGTCCGGTTTGACCTTTTCGATCAGCGCGACCATTTCCTTGACGTTGTCCGCATCCACTTCCGCAGTATTGATTTTACGCGGCAGCATATCGGCGATCTTGTCGCACTTGGACTTGGTGCGGCTGGCGAGGGTGATGTTTTCAAACACTTCCTCTACCTGGGCACACTTGTGTGCAACCACCTGGCCGACACCGCCGGCGCCGACAATCAGAACGTTGGCCATTTTTTTCTCCCTGTTTCGGGTGGCTATGGGTTTTGGGGTACCCTCGAAGTCGTTGTGTGGCAATCCTGCTGGCGATATGCCTTTGCTGGACACGCCGTGAACCCATCCATGGGGCTCTGCAAAATCATCCTGTTTTGAAGGTCCAGCAAAGGCATATCGCCAGCAGGATCTTCGCATCAAAAATTTGTACTTCGATATTGCTACGGAGTACAGAAATGTAAAGTTAAGGCAGAGTGCCGGGCATTGGTTTTCGGAAGCGTCGCAAACAGGACGTTTGCGACGCAGCGCCCAGGGATGGGTTCACCGCGGTTCCGAAAACCAATGCCCGGTGCTCTGCCGCCACCGGGCTGGCGAAAATACGTACCACCAGGTCCGCCGGTGCCAGTTACTATTTTTCGAAGTAGGTATACCCACTCATGCTTGCCGTGTAAGTGTGCAGAATATCCTTGCGCTGCTGCGCGGTAATGCGTTTCTCTTTTACCGCGCGCTCCGCCAGCTTGCGGAAGCGCTCGAACAGGTCTTGCGGCGAGTACTCCACGTAGCTCAGTACATCGGCAATGCTGTCCCCGTGAATTTCACGGCTGTAATCCACGCTGCCGTCTTCTTCAATACGCACACTCACCACATTGGTATCACCGAACAGGTTGTGCAGGTCGCCCAGGGTTTCCTGATAGGCGCCCACCAGGAAGGTGCCGAGAATGTACTCTTCACCTTCCTTCAGTGCGTGCAGTGGCAGTGTCTTGCGCACATCCTGGCGATCGATAAAGCGGTCGATCTTGCCGTCGCAATCACAGGTGATGTCCGCGATGATCGCCGAACGGGTCGGCGCTTCATCCAGGCGGTGCACCGGCACCAGCGGGAACAACTGGTCGATGGCCCAGATGTCCGGCAGGGACTGGAACACACTCACGTTCGCGTAATAAATGTCGGACAGCACCTCAGGCAGTGCCTGCAGATCCACCGGCACCTGCTCCACTTCGTCCAGCAGCTTGCGGATCTTCTGCGCACACTGCAGGAACAGGTTCTCCGCCAGCGCGCGGTCCCGCAGGCTTACCTGGCCGTGCAGGTAGAGTGCGCGGATCTCGTCGCGGTAGTAGAGGCCGTCGTTGTAACTCTCCTGGAGATTCCTAGGCGTTACGCTTTGCAGCGCGTGCTGCAGATTTTTCAGCATCGGGTGCGCGTCGTCGCCGATCTGGTCTTCCTCCAGTTCGATAGGCTCGAAGCTGGTGGTGTCCAGAATATTGAACAGCAATACCGACGAATAGGCTACCGTGGCACGGCCGGACTCGGTAATGATTACCGGGTGTTCCACGCCCTCACTGTCTAGGGTGCCCATGATGGCTTCCACCACGTCCACACAGTACTCGTCCAGGGAGTAGTTCTTGGAGTGGGTATAGTTGGTTTTGGAGCCGTCATAGTCCACCGCCAGGCCGCCCCCCAGGTCCAGGTAACCCATGGCTGCGCCCTCTTCCACCAGATCCGCGTAGTAGCGGCAGGCTTCCAGCACGCCGGTACGGATGTCGCGGATATTCGGCACCTGTGAACCCAGGTGGTAGTGCAGCAGCTTCAGGCAGTGCAGCATATTGTGATCGCGCAGCTTGTCGACCATCGCGATCAGATCGTTACTGCCGAGGCCAAAGATACTGCGGTCGCCGCTGGTGGCATTCCAGTAGCCGCCCACCTTGCTCGCCAGTTTTACCCGCACGCCGATATTGGGCTCGACCTTCTCGCGCTCGGCACAGTGGATGATGGTATCCACTTCCGAGGGGGTTTCCACCACGAAGAATACCTGCACGCCGAGTCGCTGGGCCTGCAGGCCCAGGTTGATGAACTCTTCATCCTTGTAGCCGTTGCACACGATCAGCGCGTCGGTGTTGTCGAGGATCGACAGCGCCGCGATCAGCTCCGCCTTGCTGCCCGCTTCCAGCCCGTGGCCGAACTGACGACCGGCCTTGGCGATCTCTTCGATCACCTGGCACTGCTGATTCACCTTGATCGGAAATACGCCGCGGAACACATTCTTGTAGCCGCTGCTCTCGATGGCGCTGCGGAAAGAGTTGTTGATGCGCGCGATCTGCGCGTCCAGCAGGTTCTCAAAGCGTACCAGCAGGGGCATGCCAAGGCCGCGCTCGGTGGCGCCACGGGCGATATCCAGCAGGGAAACGGCATGCAAATCACCGGCTTCGTTTTTCACTTCCACGGTGATTTCGCCGGACTGGTTCAAATTGAAGTACCCGGCACCCCAGTTGCGGATGCCGTAGAGATCTGCGGAGTCGTCGCAGGTCCAGTTTTCGATTTGTTGCTGTTTCATGGCGCCTTTTAAGTTAGGGGGAACCTCTGGGGTTCCGAAAGCATTCTCCGAGAAGAGTTCCGGGGCTGCCGGTGGTTCATGGAGGAAATCGGGTAACCGTTCGCATGGGCCACTCGGGGGCGCGAATCTTGGGGCCAGAGTGTGTGGAAAGCAATAACTATAGAAAAGAAATTTGGCCTTTTTTAAAGCTTAAAATTAAATTTTTGTTCGGTTTTTTAGCAGGAAAATCCATAAGCCTGACGGGGGCGGGAGTTTGGCGTGCGAAGCGTTGTTCCGCGGACAAAAAAAGGCGACTCAAGGGAGTCGCCTGGGTAAATAACCGAATATTCATTCGGTTGTTGGGGTTGGATCCTGTGAGTGCTGTTCGCGATCAGATAAAGCCGGGGTTGGCGACCACGAAATAACCGTGACGGGCGCGGTCCCAGCGGTAGTAGGTGTCGTAGGCCACGTAATAGTTGAAACCGTTAAAGGTGACGCTCACGGCGGTCCCCGGCAGGGTGTGTACAAACGCGCCGACCGGTGCCTGTGCTACCACATACCCTACACCGTAAGGGCGATAGAAAATGCCGTCGCTGTAGTAGTAACCCAGGCCGCCGAAGTGAATACTGACGTAGCTGCGCGGCAGGCGCTTCCAGCGGTAGCCGTAGCCGTAATGACTTGGGCGCCAGCGGTGTTTGTGTGGTCTGTAGTGGGGGCGGTGAGGCTTGTGATGGCCGGCATAATAGGGCTTACCAGGCTTGTGCGCCGGCCGGCCCGGTTTGTGATCACCGTGCTTGCGGTCGTGGTGACGCTTGTCATGACGGCGGTTGTCTGAGTATTGGTGGGCGTCTCGGCGCTCCCTGCTGTGTGTATTCTTGCGGTGGGCTTCACGGACGTGTTGCTGATTTCGTTGACGATTCACAACGTCGCGGCGTTTCTCCTCGATTTTCCTGATCTTGTTGTGATGCTTCTCACGCTGCTGCTTTACATATTTATCCCGGTGTTCATCGCGGTGATGGCGGTCGTCTCGATCGGCAAGAGTCGGTGTGGCGGTCAGTAACAGGCCCGCGGCAGCAATGACGGTGATCAGTCTCTTCATGGTCGCTCTCCCCAGCCGCCGGGGCGACTGTCTTGTGCCCCTGGAGGGGCTTCTCGATAACTTGGAGAGCAGTTTGCGCTGTGTACACTGAATCCTTCCTGAATCAACGCAGGAATTTTGCCAGTGATGGGAAAAACCGAATGTGACCAATGGTTTCAACTGGTTCACGTCATTTGTTCCCATGGGCGCAGGGGGGTAATATGCCGCCCGTGTATACCTCTGGCGGAACACCGTTAATGCAAGTTTTTCACCATGTGGCCAGCCTGCGTCAAGCGCTGGCCGAGGCCCGTCGCGATGGCAAGAGCATCGGCTTCGTGCCCACCATGGGCAACCTCCACGATGCCCATATTGAACTGGTCAACCTGGCGCATCAGCACTGTGACGTGGTGGTGGTTTCCATCTTCGTCAACCGCCTGCAGTTCGGCCTGAACGAGGACTGGGATAAATACCCTCGTACCATGCAGGAAGACATGGCCAGGTTGCGTGCCGCCAATTGTGACTACCTGTTCCATCCGGAAGAAGCAGAAATTTATCCCAATGGTATGGATCAGCAGACCAAGGTGATCTGCCCGGCGATGACCGATGTGCTGTGCGGCGCGAGCCGTCCCGGTCACTTCGAGGGCGTGACCACCGTGGTGGCCAAGCTGTTCAATATCGTGCAGCCGGACAAGGCGGTGTTCGGTGTCAAGGACTTCCAGCAGCTGGCGGTGATTCGCCGTATGGTGGAGGATCTGTGCATTCCGGTGGAGATTGTCGCGGCGCCGGTACACCGGGAAGACGACGGCCTGGCGATGAGTTCGCGCAATGGTTACCTCACCGAGGAAGAGCGCCCGAAGGTGGCGATCCTGAATCAGTCGCTGAACTGGGTGAGCAACGAAATTAAAAACGGTCGCAAGGATTTTCCGGCCCTGGAGGAAGAGGCGCGAGCAAAAATTCAGGAAGCGGGCTTCAAGGTGGATTACTTCTCCATCTGCAACAGCAAGGATCTGCAGCCCGCGGCCCACGATGACTGCGAGATCACCATCCTGGGTGCCATGTACACCAGTGGTGCGCGGTTGATCGACAATGTTTCGTTGAGTGTTTAAAGAGTTGGTAGTTGAAATTTGGTAGTTGGAATAATAGGAGTCTGGTTATGCAAATCGAGATGCTGAAGGGCAAGCTGCATATGGCGGCGGTGACCCAGGCGGAGCTCTGGTATGACGGCTCCTGCGCGATTGATGAAGATCTGGTGGAGCTGGCCGGGCTGCGCGAGTTTGAGAAAATCGATATTTACAATGTTTCCAATGGGGAACGCTTCCACACTTATGTGATTCTCGCGGAGCGTGGTTCCGGGATTATTTCCATGAATGGTGCCGCCGCCCGCCGGGTGCAGGTTGGTGACCGAATCATCATCGCTGCCTATGCGCAGATGTCTGAATCCGAAGCGGATTCCTTTAAGCCCAAGCTGGTTTATCTGGATGAGCAGAATCGGGTTGAGCGCAGTACGAATACAATTCCTGTGCAGCGGCCAGAATTGGTTTAAATTCCCAGAGTATAAGCAGAAATTATGCTGGTCGAACCCGGCAAGCACAGCAGGGGAGCCGACATTGCTCTTACCGGAGCTGAACCTCTGGCTCCGGATTGCCAGGTCGAAAGTTTGTCAGTAGTATCATCGAAAAAAGAAGCGATGAAATGCTCGATAGACACCCCCCGCTCAATGCCATGTTGTGCTTTGTCAGCGCAGCGCGCACGCTCAACTTCAGCCGCTCGGCAGAGAATTTGTGTGTTACCCGATCGGCGATTAGCCGGCAAATCCGCTGTCTGGAAGAGTTCCTCGGGCTTCGATTATTCGAACGCAGCAACAAGAACCTGGCGCTGACGGCGGCCGGTGCCGAATACTTCGAAGCAATAGCCCCCCTGTTTGCAGAGCTGAAAGCTGCAACCGACCGATTGGTCACCGGGCGCGCCGAGCAAAGTTTTCGCCTGAATGTGTCGGCCACCTTTAACGCCATGTGGCTGATGAGCCGCTTATCCAGCCTCGAAGCACTATCTCCCGGCTTTTCAATTTCCTTTATTACAAACAATGTCGATGCCAGCTACCCGGCACTGGATCTTGATGGATCTATGGACGCTGCCATCCGCCTGGGCAAAGGCGAATGGCAGGATTGCCAGTTCGACAAATTATTTGATATTCCCATTCAGATTATGGGCGCGCCGAAGTTACTTGGTGGCACGGCGCCCTTTGAAGATTTGGAATCGCTGGCTGAATTCGACTGGCTCCATTACAAGCATCTCCCGGATCTGTGGTCGCAGTGGCTCACCGCAGCAGGTGTGCCGCAATTGAAGTCCAAAAAGCGCAATATCATCCTGGATAATGTCGCCGTTGCCTCGCAGGCCGCCGCCGATGGCTTGGGGCTGATTCCCATGTATATGCCTCTGACGGCGCCATTGATTGCGGATGGAAGAGTGGCGTGTGCGCACAATTTTGCCATGCTGAAAGAGGAGTCTTATTACCTGCTGTATTCAAAGAACTCTGCCAAAAAAACGGCGATCGAATTTTTCCGGAATTGGTTGCTTAACGAAGTGAAAAAGTCAGAGGACACTCTTCTGTAGTGTCTTCTGATTTTTTACGGCTGTCTTTGCAAATTCTCTTTCTCAATTGCGTGAAAAATAAATAATCGGTGCGTTTATACTGCCTCACTTTTTGTGAGACTCGCACGGTAGTGTGGCAGCGCTCGCCATAGCAGTAACGCGGAAATGGTGAGTGCGCACCCCGGTGCGAGCACCAATGAATAGCGCAGCAAGCTCGGGTCTTGAAACAGGAAATCCGTCGCCAACGCAATGCTCAGTGGCCCCAGTCCCAGCCCAATAATGTTTACCACAAACAGGTACAGCGCAGATATCTGTCCGCGCATTCTGGCGGGCACCACTTCCTGAATGGCCGCGGGCCCCAGTCCCATCATGAAATTGGTGAAGAATGTGGATACCGAGAGCAGTATCAATACACCCGTGAGCGTCGGCATCAGCGGATAGAGAAGCGTTGGTGCCAGCCCCAGCAGTGCTGCGAATAGCGCTGTGCGCGGCTTCCCGTCTCGCCACCCCCGTTGCCCCATCCAATCTGCAATGCGCCCACCGCAGACAACACCCGCCGAGCCAAAGAATAAAACGATCAGGCCAAAGGCAAGGCCAGCCTCGGCAAAGCCCAATTGATGGCTGCGAATGAGAAAGCTGGGTACCCACGCCACAGAACCGTAGCCCGCCAGCGATGCCAGCGCAGCGGCGAGAATCAGCAGCGTCAGGGTGCGGCGGTTCTGTCTTAGAAACTGCCAGACTTCTGTCAGAGGTATCGCGGTACCCGTCCCACCGGTACGGTGTGGCTCGCGCAGTGCGAGAACAAACGGGACCAGCAGCAGGCCAGGCAGGCCGACCGCGAGAAACACCAGCTGCCAGGAGCGGACTTCCCCGATGAGCGGAACCACAACACTATCAATGTTCACGGCCCAGGCCACGACGCCGCCACCGACAATCAACGCCAGCCCGCCGCCGATATAAATTCCCATTGAATAAACCCCAATCGCCGCAGCCAGATTCTTGCGATCCACGCTGTCGGCGATCAGGGAGTATGCGGCGGGAGACAGGGAGGCTTCGCCAACGCCAACACCCATGCGCGCGACGAACAATTGCCAGTATTGGCCCGCCAGGCCGCAGGCAGCGGTGGCGAGGCTCCACAGGGTCAAGCCGGTCGCAATAAGCCCGCGCCGGCTTACGGTATCGGCAAGGCGCCCCATCGGCAGGCCCAGGATGGTGTAGAACAACGCGAATGACAGGCCCTGCAGCAAGCTCACCTGGGTGTCGGATATGCCCAGGTCGCGTTTCATTGGTTCCACCAACAGGCTGAGAATCTGGCGGTCAATAAATGAGAAGGTGTAGGCAACCAACAGTACGCCGATGACGTACCAGGCATAGCGACCGGATTTCGCAGCCTCGGCACCGCCAGAGTCAGAGCTGGGCGCAATTGAATTTAAACTCTCAGTCTGCATTTTTCGGTCTCCGAATTAGTAGGCGGCGCGGTAAATCATCAGCGCATCGTGTTCTGTAAGTGCCCGCGGATTGTTGACCAGTAGTCTCTCCTGCAGCATGGCATCGTGTGCCAGCCCGCTGAGGCTGTGTTCCGGAACATTGACCGCACGCAGCTGGTTTGGGAGTTCTAGCTTGGCAATCAGCTGCTCTAGATAATCGATCAGATCGTGACTTCTCTCGAGGGAATCGGCTCCCGGGTTGTCGTAATCTTCGATCAGGATAGGGGTGAGCTCTGAATACAGTGGCGCAGCCACCGGCAGGTTAAAGCGCATTACATGGGGCAATACCAGCGAATTACTGAGCCCATGGGGAATATGAAAATGACCGCCGAGTGGATAGGCGAGCGCGTGTACCGCGGCAACCGGCGCATTCGCGAATGCCTGCCCGGCCAGCAGCGATCCCAGCAGCATAGCGCTGCGCGCTTCCCGGTTTTGCCCATCGTAAACCGCAGTTTCAATGTTTCTGCTGAGTAATCTCAGAGCTTCTCTGGCGAGCATGTCTGAGTAAGGGTTTTTTTTGATTGCACTGGTGTAGGCTTCAATGGCGTGGACCATGGCATCAATACCGGTGGCCGCCGTTACGTGCGGCGGCAGGCCGAGAGTCAGATCCGCATCTAGCAGCGCAATATCGGGCAACAGTTTTGGCGAGACCACGCCGGATTTTGTGGTTTCCCCGGTGGTGATGATGGCAATGGGGGTAACTTCCGAGCCGGTTCCCGCGGTAGTTGGAATCTGAATGAGCGGCAAGCGGTTGCCGCGAATATTGTCTACACCGTAGGCTTCTTTTAACTGAATCGGTAACCGGCATAGCGCTGCTACGAGTTTGGCGACATCCATCGAGCTGCCGCCACCGAACCCGATGACACCGTCGACTTTATTGTCCCGAGCAAATTCAATGGCATTCTCCACCACAGACTCTGGCGGGTCCGCAACCACCTCGGTAAATAGCCGGCATTCGATATCGGCCTCGGTCAAAATGGTCATCGCTGACTGGTTCAGCCCTGCATCCACAAGACCCTGATCCGTTACCATTAAAGCCCGCTCAATTCCCAGGTTCACGCAAAGCTCGCCAAGCCTTGAAACGGCGCCGGGCTGGCAGACGATAGAGTTGCACGAGTCAAAGTTAAAGTGCGACATGCGAAATTACCGAATTAAAAAAGCAAGCGATCAATCTTTAACAACAAGAATGTCACTTGCGAAAGGGAGTCATTTGGGTTTGCCCGTTTCCGGGAAGCTTGTGCTTCCCGGAAACGCGTCGGTGATCAGAAGCTGTATTTAGCGCGGGCGTAGAATACACGTCCGAGTGGATTGTGCTGCTTCGGGTCGTAGCTCAAGTTCGCGCCGTTATACGCGCGCGGCGGTGCCTCATCCAGAAGATTCTGGATGCCAATGCTGAGCGTGGTTTCCGCATCCTCCGTCATTCCGAACGCGAAACTGCGGCTATATTGGGTATCCAGGGTTACAACGGAATCCACGCCCGCCTGCTCGGTGTCTGGAACCGCCTGGCGCATATCGTAGCTGGAGATGTAGTTGATGTTCAGGCCCGCGGTTTGTCTGTCAGACATCCAGTTGATCGCGAGATTGGCCTTGGTTTTCGGCATTGACCGCGCGAAGTTGTCATAGTTGAAATAGCCCGCCGCTTCCACGGTATTTCCCGCTTCATTGGTGATTTCATAACTCAGGAAGTGCGCGATATTCAGTGCCGTAGACCACTGGTCATTGACTTGCCAGATAGATTCAAAATCCAGGCCGGCTACATCAACACTGGAGGAATTGAAGTACTCGACATTGATGCCGGAAAGGTTGCCAAACTGGTCGCGCTGAATATCGGGTCCGTCCAGATTGGCCAGCAGTTTACCCTGGGCATTTTCTACGGTGATCAGGTTGGTGTAGTCAACGCGCCAATAGTCGAGTTTGAAATCCAGATCATCGGTGGGTTGGAATATCACACCAATGTTGTAGTTTTCAGACTCTTCGGGCTTCAGCTCATCGGAACCCGACGCGGCTACACGAATAAAAGCGACCCCACCCTTGGTTGTACCATCGGCGTTGAAATCCTGAATGCCGTTGAGGGTGACTGCCGTGGCATATTGCTGTGACAGCGAAGGCTGGCGGAATGCGGTACTGGCCGATGCGCGCAGTATCCATTGATCTGAAATTTGCCAGCGCGCGGCGAGTTTTGGATCAAAGCTGCTATCGGTATCCAGGTTTTCATAGCGCAATGCGCCGGTGAGCTCAAGTGTGTCCGTCAGCGGTGCTTTAACCTCGGTAAATACGGCCGTGCCATTACGGGATTCATCCACATGCGATAAGCCACCCAGGAAAATCAGGTCGACAGGAATGGGATTGCCATTGGCATCCTTTTTCAGCTCGTATACGTCATCGGTATCCACAGAGAAGCCTTCGCTGCGCGCTTGTACACCTGCGGCAAAGCTCAGGGTTCCTGCGGGCAATTCCATAAGGTCTCCGCTGATTACCGCATCCCATATCAGCAAATCCGTTTCGCGGGTTGCCTCGGTCACATAGGAGAAATCATCGATCAGGCCCTGGCTATTGCTTGTCGGGGTGAACGGATTAAACCATTCATCGTTATTTGGTCCGCCCATTCCTGCCAGGCCGGCGAGTAATCGGGATTTGAGTGTGTCTTGCTGAAACTGTGTGTACTGGTTGGCGCTGTAAGTCAATGCGCTATCCCACGATAGGCCACCGGCGGTTTCGCCGGTCAACTGCAGTGACGTGCGCAGTGTGTCATTCTCACGCGCCGCGGTCGGGGGTTCGAAACCCGCACCTAGTGGGCGCCCCAACCAAATGACCGGTACGCCAAATGGGTTGCCGGGGTGACTTGCATCAATAACCGGGAAGGTCAAATCCGGATAGCTGGGAGACTGTGGATTGTCGGTAACTTCGCTGCTCGAATAGCCGATCTCCGCAAACAGTTCGATTCCGCCAGAAAACTCCTGGGTCAGATTGCCGTATACCTGGGCACGATTTTCTGTGTTGACCAGGTTGTAGTATTCACCGTAGTGAAAGCCACAGCGTACACCGCTGGGCTGCGGAATCAGCATTCCTTCTTTATTGTCGGTACACCCGGCATCCGGAACCGATTCGAAGGGCATATATGTGCCGGCGTATGCACCGCTGGCGACATTGACCGGTGCCGCGGCATAGGGGAGAAACGAGTTGCCAAGTGAGCTAATCGCGTTGTCGACAAGCTCCGGGCGATCAGCGCCGCTAAGAGGAGTGCGGTCGAGGTAGTGTGCTGAGAGAGTGAAACGTGTGTCTTCATCTCCTCCGCCCCAGACCATGCCAAAATTCGTATCCTGCTGGCCTCCGTCACCGGTCCTGCGCACGCCGCCGTTGATCTCAACACCTTCAAAATCGCTGCGCAAAATAAAGTTGACCACACCGGCAACGGCATCGGATCCGTACGCGGACGCGGCGCCCTCTTTCAGTACCTCAACGCGCTCGATGGCATCCACAGGAATTGTGCTGGTATCGACAAATACGCTCCCGTCATTGCTGAGAGCCCCGGATATTGTTTGTCTTCGGCCATTGATCAGCACGAGGGTAGAGCTCAGACCCAAACCGCGAAGATTGACGTTCGATGTTCCCTGGGTTGAACCCTGAGTAAAGGAGTCGGCCTGATTTTCCGAGCCTGAGATGAGCGGTAGCCTGGCCATGACATCGGCCACCGTCGTTGCGCCGATAGAATCAATATATTCGCGACCCACCACCTGAACCGGAACGGCCGCATCGTCGGGTGATGACTTGATATAGGAACCGGTCACCATGACTTCTTCTAAAGTACCATCCTCTTGTGCGGCGACCGCACAGGATCCGCTGACTATGGCCAGGGAAATGGCCGCACTCAGTGTTTTTCGGCTGGAAAATTTTGTGTTCATCGCTATCTCTCTTTTTATTAAAACGGTTGTCGTTATTGTGACCTCAAGCGTTACCTCTCAAACTGACCCATGATTTATCCTGGGTCATATGTTGATTCGCTACTTCCGGCGGAGATGCGCATAGCGCGCAGTACGGATGCGCACTCGGAAAGGGCGACCTGACACTGGGGCAAAGTGCCAAAGTTGATAAAGCCGTGAAACATATCCGTGTAGCATGAGTGGCGCACCGGGTTGCCAGCGCGTCGCAGCTTTTCCGCATAGGCGGCACCCTCGTCGCGCAGTGGATCAAACCCTGCGGTCAGCACAAACGCCGGGGGCAAATCACTGTGATTTTCTGCGTGCAATACGCGAAATCTCCAGTCGCTGTCGTGGTCCTTCGAAATGTAATGGTTGTGGAACCACTCCAGGCCTGCCTGGGTCAGCAGAAGGCCGTTGGCGAATTCTTGTCTGCTGGGTGTTGGTGTATTGCCTTCGGTACAAGGATAAATAAGTAGTTGAAGGCTGGGGCGCGGGCGCTTTTGGTCGCGATTTAACAGGCAGGCCACTGCAGCCAGATTTGCCCCGGAACTGTCGCCGCCAATGGCAAGCCGGCTCGCATCCAGGCCCAGTGTGCCGGCGCGCTCGTAAATCCAATTAAAGGCGTTTTGGGTGTCGTAAACCGCACTCGGGAAGCGATGCTCGGGAGCCAGCCGGTACTCCACTGATATTACCGCGCACCCCGAAAGTGCCGCGAGCTGAGCGAGGCAGTTGTCGTAGCTCTCGATACTGCCCAGAACGAAGCCGCCCCCGTGAAAGTACACCAGCCCTGCAAGCGGATACTCGTCGTTGACCTCCGGCAGATAAATTCGAGTGGGCAATGTGCAGTCATCAAGCTCGATCCGAATATCCCGCCGAAGGATGCCGCTTGGGTTGCCGTGATCCCAGGGGTTACCGCGGACCACGCGTTGTGCGCGAACCTGATCTGGACTGTATTCCGGCATTGCCGGCAGGCTATTGATGACTTGCAGGATTTCACGTCCCTCAGGGGCAACTTCGATCGCCGCTAGCGGCGCGCCAGATATACCGGCCGAACCAGCTGTACCTTCCTTCATGGGCTTGACGCCTGGGCTCAGTAGCCAGTGAAGATCTCTATCTTGGGCAACTTCCAAATCGAACATGCGGGACACTGCTCCGAAAACCGTTTTTGTTATATACGTTGTTATAAGACTGATATAAGACTTGTTCTATGAACCGACGTTGGCGTTTATGCCCAGGCGCCTATGCAAAGGTATCTAGGCTCAGCCGTGTATACCCATGATGGTGCCGAGCAAGCGAAGGGTACAAGCGATTAAAACTGGACAGCTTGTTGCGCAGAGCGCGACAGTGTCCCGTGGGGCGCCAGTCCGTCGTTGCTGGCAATACCGCAAGCCCGAGGATTGAGTGACTTGATGGTCCCTGGTGCATTTACGGCAACAGCTGTTGAAATTTGGTTGCTTGACCCCTGGGCGGTCAATTAACACTATTGATCCAGCCAAACAGGTCACGGTGATCGCGGCCGTGACAAGTACATTGACTGGATAAAACATGCTTCAACTTAATGACCCTTCGCTACTGCGCACCAAAGCATTTGTTGCGGGACGCTGGGTGGATGAGCCCGGTCGGGGCGAGTTTCCCGTATTCAATCCAGCCGACGAGACGGTAATCGCATCCGTATCAGATACCGGGCGACAAACCGTGCGAGTCGCGATCGAGGCGGCCACAGTGGCGATGGCAGAGTGGAAGCGACGCACAGCGAAAGACAGAGCAAATATCCTGCGCAATTGGTTTGATTTGATTCTCACGAATACAGAAGATTTAGCGCTTCTTATGACTTGGGAGCAGGGTAAGCCGCTGGCGGAATCTCGCGCCGAGATTCGCTACGCGGCGTCCTTTGTTGAGTGGTTTGCGGAAGAGGGCAAGCGTGCCTACGGCGATGTCATACCGGCGCACGCTACCGATTTGCGCCTGCTGACGGTGAAGCAGCCAGTGGGCGTGGTCGCCGCAATAACGCCATGGAATTTCCCAAGCGCGATGATTACCCGCAAGGCAGCGCCTGCGCTGGCTGCGGGATGCGCGCTGGTCATCAAGCCTGCCGCTGAGACGCCGCTTTCGGCACTGGCTCTGGCGGAGCTGGCGCACCGGGCGGGATTGCCAGACGGTATTTTGAATATTGTTGTCGGCACCGATGCCATCGGCATGGGCGAAGAGCTCAGTAGTCATCCACAAGTGCGAAAGTTGACCTTTACCGGATCCACTCGCGTGGGGAAACTGCTCATGGCCCAGTGCGCAGGAACCGTCAAGAAAACGTCGATGGAGCTTGGGGGCAATGCCCCGTTTATCGTATTTGATGACGCGGATCTGCCGACGGCGGTTGCCGGTGTGATGGCATCAAAATTTCGCAACGCCGGGCAGACCTGTATCAGTGCCAACCGCATTTTGGTGCAGGAGGGAATTTATTCGGACTTCCTTCAGGAGCTGACCCGCGTGGTAAAAAAACTCAAGCTGGGCGATGGCCGCGATCCCGAAACCGATATCGGCCCCTTGATTACCGGAGCGGCTCTGGACAATGTTGATTCCCTGGTTCGGAATGCATTGGATTGTGGCGCCAGGGCGATGGCTGGAGGTCAGGTATCCATTCTTGGTGGTGGGTTTTATGAGCCCACGGTGCTTGCCGATGTTACCCCAGACATGAAGGTGTTTCGGGAGGAGATATTTGGTCCGGTAGCGC
Source organism: Microbulbifer sp. ARAS458-1 (assembly GCF_045348205.1). Classification (NCBI taxonomy): domain Bacteria; kingdom Pseudomonadati; phylum Pseudomonadota; class Gammaproteobacteria; order Cellvibrionales; family Microbulbiferaceae; genus Microbulbifer; species Microbulbifer sp. ARAS458-1. Next base: position 1,017,465 of record NZ_CP155838.1, read on the forward strand.
CTGTTGTCCAGTTTTCTTCGGAAGCCGAAGCCATTGCACTGGCCAACGATACCAGCGCCGGGTTGGCCAGCTATATCTATACGCAAAATATTTCCAGGATTCTACGTACGACCGAAGCACTGGATTTCGGCATGGTCGGTGTGAACGAAAGTATGATTTCAACAGAAGTGGCGCCCTTTGGCGGTGTGAAAGAGTCTGGTGTCGGTCGGGAGGGATCCAGGTATGGCATCGACGACTATCTCGAGATCAAATATGTGTGTATTCGAGGTATCTAGTTGTTGCCGAATTTGCTATTTACGGAGTTTTCCTGACATCTACAAACTCACCAATATACCGTTTGAGGCTATGAAGTGGCCAGGCATTACCCACCGCTGAACGCGCTGTTGTTTTTTATTACTGCCGCGCGCACCCTGAGCTTTACCCGAACGGCCGAGGAGTTGTTCGTGACCAGATCCGCCGTTAGCAGGCAGATCAAAGGGTTGGAAGATTTCCTCGGTACAAGCCTGTTCAAGCGAGCAAAGTCAGGATTGGAACTGACCCCGAGTGGCGTTAGCTATTCTAACGCGCTATCACTTTGTTTCGCCGATATCAAATTGGCCACCGACGCCATCCTGGGGTGCGAAGGCGATGGAAAATTCAAGCTGGGTCTTTCGGCCACGTTTAATTCCACCTGGTTGATCGGGCGCCTGAATCGGCTTCACGATCTGCATCCAGAGCTGGCCGTCGCCTTTGTTACCAACGCGTTGGATACCACGGAAGAATCGGTCGATTTCAGCAGCGGGGAAATGGATGCAGCGGTGCGATTGGGAACAGGAAGTTGGCCCGGGTGTCAGAGCGATAAGCTTCTGGATGTGCATATTCAACTGGTTTGCGCGCCTGAATTGCTGACAGCAGCGAGGACCGGGTTGTCGTTGCCTGAAATAGAGCAGCACCCATGGTTGGGGTACAAGCACCTTCCCGAACTGTGGCCAAACTGGTTGGCCAAGGCCGGTGGCGACGCTTCGGCATTTGCCCGCAAGCGGGTAATGGCGTTCGACAATGTTGCGGTGGCCGTGCAGGCCGCTGTGGATGGGCTTGGGATCATTCCCATGTACCGGCCGTTAGTCGACCCCTTGCTGGATTCCGGGAAACTGGTCGTTGCACACGAATTCACGATGCTTTGCGATAAAGCGTACTATTTCGTGTGCCCCACCAGTTATGCGACCCACAAGCCGACGGTGATGTTTCGAAAATGGATTCTTGCTGAAGCGGAAGAATTTATGCGTCGACGGCCGGCATTGCACTGCGTGCATGATCCGTAATATTTTGTCTGGATTTACTCGAATCGAGCTGGGGATCAAAATTGGTATGTGGGGTGTCTAGCTCTCCGGAGCCGCAATCGTAGGCTCCGGAGGCATTTGTTAAAGTTGTAACCACTGGACTAACGTGTTCAGTTACGGGCAGCTACCCGCTTCAAAGTACCCTTCACTGGTTTCCGAGATGGTATTGTATGAATAGGGTCCGGGGAACGTAAGCTCTTCACCGCTGCCCTTGGCGTAGTAGTGATACACCCAGTTGAAGTACCAGACAGTTGCTCGTTGCGGGGTGCTGTTGTAGTGGTATGTGTTAGCGGTTGTGTATTCTTTGCAGGTCCAGGTATTGCAGGCTAAATCACTGCCGCTGCAATTCTGGTCAATCCCATCATCGCAAATTTCCGTGGCCGCTGGGTTGATGCTGGCATCCTGGTCATTGCAGTCACTGCCGGAACTGAATCCATCCCCATCGCTATCATTACCCGAGGTTCCGCCAATTCGACGATTGTTGTCAAAAAACCATTGGGTTACGTAGTTGGGGTAGTCCACTTTGGTGTTGACGAAGTAGCCGGAGTTTCCGCCATTTCCAGTAGACCAGTCGTGTCCCATACCACTCACGGATATTCTGGATACACGAGGTCCCGTGGTGTCTGAGAAAATGACCTTGGTTCCGCCGCCTGCAATGCTGGTGGCCGGCCCCTCTGAGGTAGCACCGTATACCAGACTCATGATATTTGCACCGTGCTGATTGAAGCCTGGGTCTACCGTCGAATCTGCATTTCCGTGAATGGTTGAATAAATCTGTGTCTCCAGATGTGAATTGTTGCTTCCTGCGAGATCGGCACAGTGTGCTGCGGCATTTGCGTCGGAATAGTTCCAGGGGACGCTGGCGTACTGGTAGGTGGTGGTGCCGAGGCCGGGTCCCGCTGAGCTGCCGACGCCGGCAAAAATGTCCGGCGCGAGGCAGGCAATCACATTGGCTTGGCCTCCGCCAGAAGAGAAACCGGTAATGTAAACCTGGTTAGGGTCAATGTTCAGGGCGGTGCGGCTCGTCAGCTCAATAGCGAGATTGATAATTTCATTGTTGTGCTTGTTGCTTCGGGTGTGGTTCTCGCCATAGTAATCCCAGCAGCTTATGTTCGATGCTCCCAGTCCGGGTACATCCGGCAGGGCGATAATCATTCCAAACTGATCGGCGGTGGGCTTCCAGTCCGCATTGTTTTTCATATCCGTATTGCTCATTGAACAACCGTGAAGGTTGATCATGAGTGCGCGTTTATTGTTGATCAAAGGTGCAGTTGTCGGCACATAGATGTGCACCGAGTCCATGCCCGCCAGATAATGTTCAGTGGTCCAGTTGCCAGCGTGGGATTGGGTAGAAATAAACAGGCTGGTTACTATGGATATAAATAGGACGCGGCAGAATGTCCCGCTTCCCTTGAGCGATCTCGGTTTCATTATTCTCACCATGCTTATAAGGTATTGTTATATTAACGAGCGTGTTGCAGCCGCGATTCTAAATATTCCTGGTTACATTGTGTTTGTGGCTGCTATTTGATGCTTGTCAATTCACAGGTTTTGGTCAAGTGATTTAAAATCACCGCGTGTCGACCTGAGATCACCATTGGGAAATTATTTTGGGCACTGCACCACTTACCATAGAATCACCCAATTGTTAGGAGCCCGCTAAATTCTATGTCGTCCCTGACAAGCCCCAAGACCAATGAGCCCCTCGCGTGGGACCAGCTGTTAAAAAGCGGCTGCCGGATATTTCTCGGCTCTCACGCCGCTGTCCCCAATGAGCTTATGGCCGACCTGGTGGCCAATAGCCGTGGCCTCAATGATATTGAGGTGACCCACGTCTTTACCCTCTCGGATAACTTCTGGGCCGAGCGTAAATACGCCGAGCTGTTTACCGTCAATGCGCTCTATATTGGCGGTACCGCGGTGCGCAATGCGGTGGCGGAGGGGCGGGCGGACTATACGCCGACGTTTCTTTCCGAAGTGCCGAAGCTGTTCAGTGATCATGTGCTGCCACTGGATGCCGCCCTGATCATGGTCAGCCCGCCGGATGAGCTGGGCTACTGTTCCCTGGGTGTGAGTGTGGATGTGGTGTCTTCCGCGGTGAAAAATGCCACCACCGTCATCGCCCAGATCAATCCCAGTATGCCCCGTACCAACGGCCATACCTTTATCCACAGGGATCAGATCCACGCCTGGATGACGGCCGACGCACCCATCCCCGAATCACCACCACCGGAAATGGATCAGGCGGTGGAGCAGATCGGGCAATATGTGTCGGTGCTGGTAGAGAATGGTTCTACGCTGCAGATCGGGATGGGCAAGGTGCACGATGCGGTGCTGCGGTATCTGGGTAATCACAAAGATCTGGGTGTGCATTCGGAAATGATTTCCGACGGCGTGGCGCAGTTGATGAAAAGTGGTGTGATCAACAACCGCAAAAAAACCTACCACCGGGGAAAGACGATCACCAGTTACTGCATGGGTTCAAAAATGCTGTACGACTTTGTCGATGGCAACCCCCATGTGGAACTGTACCCGGCGGAGCATGTCAGCTCACCGGTAAAAATTTCCCGCAACGACAAAATGGTGGCCATCAACAGTGCCATCGAAGTAGATCTCACCGGGCAGGTAGTGTCTGACTCCATCGGCAGTCTGCTGTACAGCGGTATCGGTGGTCAGGTGGATTTTATTCGCGGGGCGGCACTGAGTAAGGGCGGTAAGCCGATCATTGCGCTGCCGTCTACCGCGCGGGACAAGAACGGAAAATTGATCTCACGTATTGTTGCGTCCGTGACACCGGGCGGCGGCGTGGTAACCACGCGGGCGCATGTGCATTACGTGGTTACCGAATACGGCATTGCCTCACTGCGCGGAAAAAGCGTGCGCGAGCGCACCCTGGAAATGATCCGCATTGCCCACCCGGAATTCCGCCGGGAGCTGCTGGAGAAAGTGCGCGAGTTTTACTGGGTGCCGGAATATCAGGAACAGGCGCCCACCACGGTACCGGAGCTGGGGCCGGTTGATCAGAAGCGTTATACCTTCGACGGTATCCGCTACACCCTGCGCCCGCTGCGTCCTTCCGATGAGCGCAGGTTGCAGGAGTTTTTCTACACCCACAACAAAGAAACCCTGATGATGCGTTACAACCACCACGTAACACAGATGTCCCGGGAAAAATCCTGCAGCCTGGTCAGCGTCGACCAGCGCAAAGACCTCGCGCTGTGCTTTACCGATTATGACGGCGGCAGCGAAGTAATTCAGGGGGTCGGTCGCTACTACTTTTACTCCAACAACAGTTGCGAAGTGGCCTTCGTAATTAAAGAAAGCCGTCGCGGCAAGGGTATCGCCTCCACCCTTCTTGAAGAAATGGAACGCATCGCCCGCAAGCGCGGTATCGAAAAAATGTTTGCCTGTGTGCGTCGCGACAACAAGCCAATGCTCAAAGTGTTCGAAAGCAGCGGCTTTGTCACACGCCCGGGTGATTCCATGGATGAACTTTATCTGGAACTGGACCTCACCAGTGCAGAAAGCGATAAGAAAAACAGCGGCGACAAGGATAAAAAGGACTGACCATGCCCACCGTAGGATTTTTCTCAGACCCCGCCTGCAATCGTCACGATATGGACGAAGAACACCCCGAGAGCCCTGCGCGTCTGGATGCAATCCAGGACCAGCTCTTGAGCAGTGGCATGGAATACGTACTGCGTTTTTTCGACGCTCCCCAGGCCACCCGTGAACAACTCGAACGGGTCCACACCCCCGAATACGTTGCCTCCATATTCGACCGCGCGCCCAGCGAGGGTATCGAAGCCCTCGACGAAGACACTCGCATGAATCCCCACACCCTCGCCGCAGTACTGCACGCCGCCGGCAGCGGCGTTGACGCCGTAGACCGCGTCATCGCCGGCGAAATCAACTCCGCTTTTTGCGCCGTCCGCCCCCCGGGCCACCACGCCGAGCGCAACAAAGCCATGGGCTTCTGCTTCTTCAACAACATCGCCATCGCCGCCGCCCACGCCCGCAAAGCCCACGGCCTGGAACGCGTGGCCATCCTCGACTTCGACGTCCACCACGGCAACGGCACCGAAGACTTCACCGCCGGTCGTGATGGCTACCTTTTCTGCTCCAGCTTCCAGTCCCCCTACTATCCGTTCACCGGCACCGGCGAGCTACCGGACAATATCGTCAACTCCCCTCTGGAGGCCGGCGCCGGTGGCGACGCCCTGCGAGAAGTTGTCGAACAGCAATGGCTGCCCGCACTGAAAAAATTCAATCCGCAGATGCTGTTTATATCCGCCGGTTTTGACGGACATATCGAAGACGCCATGGCGCAGCTCCGCTTCAAGGAAGAGGACTACTTGTGGGTGACAGAACAGCTGCGACAGTATGCGGACCAGTACTGTGAGGGGCGAATCGTCTCCGCCCTCGAGGGCGGTTATGCCCTGTCCGCCCTGGGGCGCAGTGTGGTTGCACACCTCAAGGGCCTGATTGGTAATTAACCGAACAAATACCCACAAGCTGATGAGAAGGTGGAGTGCCGGGTACGGGTTTTCAGGGCGCAAACAGGATGTTTGCGCCGCAGCGCCCAGGGATGGGTTCACAGCGGTCCTGAAAACCTGTACCCGGCGCTTTACCGCCACTAGACCTCTAAGTGGCCACCCCAAACCAAAACCAGAACCAACAAAAAGGCACCAGAATCCAACGTAAAGCTGGGAAACCGCAAACCCTGCACGCTATGATGAAATGAAAGGAGAGGTGACAGCGTTGTCATTTCTTGGCCGCCAGTGGTATAACTTATCGGGATAAATGCCCAGGGCCCCCACGTGGGCGCACCCGGGTAAACAACTGCGATGAACGTGCCGAAGCGACTGCTCACTAGTAGCTCGCTCAAAGGACGGCACAGCAGCCCGATAATACTAATAAGGGAGAAAACGATGTCTGAAGTGCACACCTACCCGGTGCCCGAAACCTTTGCCGCCAATACCCTCGTCACCAAAGACGACTACCAGCGGATGTACCGCCAGTCGGTGGAAGACCCGCAAGCATTCTGGTCCCAGCAGGCCAACGACTTCCTGCATTGGAGCAAGCCTTTCACCAAAGTGGTGGAAGAAGATCTGAAGAAAGGCCACGCCGCCTGGTTTGCCGACGGCGAACTGAACGTCTCCGCCAACTGTATCGACCGCCACCTGCCGGCCCGCGCCGAACAGACCGCGCTGATCTGGGAAGGCGATGATCCCGCCGACAGCAAAAACATCACCTACCAGGAATTACACGAACAGGTCTGCCGTCTCGCAAACCTGCTCAAGGCCCGCGGTGTCAGCAAGGGCGATCGCGTGTGTATCTACATGCCCATGATCCCCGAAGCCGCCTACGCCATGCTCGCCTGCACCCGAATCGGCGCCGTGCATTCCGTGGTGTTCGGTGGCTTCTCCCCGGACTCCCTGAAAGACCGTATTCTCGACTCCGACTGCCGCCTGGTGATCACCGCCGACGAAGGCGTGCGCGGCGGCAGAAAGGTACCGCTGAAAGCCAATGTGGACAAAGCCCTCGCCAGTTGCCCGGATGTGCACACCGCCATCGTGGTTAAGCGCACCGGTGCCAATATCGACTGGGACAGCAAGCGCGACATCTGGTACGCCGAATCCGTTGCCGAGCAGAGCGCGGACTGCGCACCGGAGCCGATGAATGCGGAAGACCCGCTGTTTATCCTTTACACCTCCGGCTCCACCGGTAAACCCAAGGGCGTGCTGCACACCACCGCCGGTTATCTGCTCGCCGCTACCATGACCTTCAAGTACGCCTTTGATTACAAGGAAGGCGACGTCTACTGGTGCACCGCGGATGTGGGTTGGATCACCGGCCACAGCTATATCGTGTATGGCCCGCTGTGCGCGGGTGCCATTTCCCTGATGTTTGAAGGTGTGCCCACCTATCCGGACGCCTCCCGCTGCTGGCAGGTGGTGGAAAAGCACAAGGTAAACACCTTCTACACCGCTCCCACCGCCATTCGCGCCTTGATGGGCGCCGGCGACGATTTCGTGACCAAGTGCGACCGCAGTTCCCTGAAGCTGCTGGGTACCGTGGGCGAACCGATCAACCCGGAGGCCTGGGAGTGGTACTACGATGTGGTGGGTGAAAAGCGTTGCCCGATCGTGGATACCTGGTGGCAGACGGAGACCGGCGCGCACATGATCACGCCACTGCCCGGCGCTACCCCGCTTAAACCCGGCTCCGCGAGCCATCCGTTCTTCGGTGTGCAGCCGGCGCTGCTGGATGAGAAAGGCCAGGAGATTGAAGGTGAAGGCGAGGGCGCACTGGTCATGAAGGCCAGCTGGCCGAGCATGATCCGCAGTGTGTACGGCGATCACCAGCGCATGATCGACACCTACTTCTCCACCTTCCCCGGCTATTACTTTACCGGCGACGGCGCGCGCCGCGATGCAGATGGCTACTACTGGATTACCGGACGTATCGATGACGTGCTCAACGTCTCCGGCCACCGCCTGGGTACCGCGGAAATCGAGAGTGCGATCGTACTGCACGAAGACACCGCGGAAGCCGCGGTAGTGGGCTACCCCCACGATATCAAGGGGCAGGGTATTTACTGCTATGTCACTCTGAAAAATGGCCGCGAGCCGTCGGATGCACTGCGTAAGGAATTGATCGATCTCTGCGTGCAGGAAATCGGCCCCATCGCCAAGCCGGATATTATCCAGTGGGCCCCGGGCCTGCCGAAAACCCGCTCCGGCAAAATCATGCGCCGTATCCTGCGTAAGATCGCCAGTAATGAGCTGGATTCTCTGGGGGATACCTCTACCCTGGCCGATCCATCCGTGGTGGAAGAGCTGGTGGATCACCGCGCGAACCGCTAATCACTTTTTTCCGTCAGGATCTGAAACGAAAAACGCCGGGCATTGCCCGGCGTTTTTCGTCTGGTTTGCTATCCCATCAATAGGTGTAGCTGAAGCCCAGCTCGTATGTGGAGCCGTACTCATCGTACTGTGACAGGCGGCTCTCGTTGCCGAAGTAGTAGAACTCCGGACGGTCATTGAGGTTCATCGCCGCTGCGGACACCGTGAGGTTGTCATTGACTTCGTACTTCGCGGTCAGGTCCACCTGCATGAAATCGCTGGTGTAGCGGTCGTTCAGCGCGCTGTCACCGAGCTCATCCAGATACTTGTCGCGATAGTTGGCGGCCAGGCGAATATCCCAGGCACCCTTGTCGTAACCGAAGGCCAGGTTGGCGGTATTGCGCGCCTGTTTCACGTAGGGTGTGGTGCGATCGCCATAGGCAGAATCCGCAGGCAGATCGGTCTCGCCGTCGGCAAAGGTGTAGTTGACCATCGCCAGCAGGCCATTGTCCCAGGCGTGCTGCAGCGCAAGTTCCGCACCCCAGATACGGCTGTCGTCCGCATTGATGTAGGTTTCCATGCGATCCCATACCTGTCCGCGTAACTCCGCATCGCTTGCGCTGACTTCGACGATGGCATCGCTGATGTCTTTGTAGAAAAGACCGGCGCCGATAAAAGTACCTTCACCTACGTAGTACTCGTAGCTGACATCCAGGTTCCACGCGGTGGTCGGATCCAGGTAGGGGTTGCCGCCTTCGATCTCGTTGTCTTCCAGATCGATTTCGGCGCCGGCACTGGCCTCACCGAAGCCGGGGCGTACCAGGGAGCGGAATACGCCGAGGCGCAACAGCTGGTCATCGGCCAGTTGCAATTGCACGTTCAGTGAGGGCGCGAGGAAGCCGTAGTCGTTGTCATAGGCAACATCCCCTGCGTAGGCATCGCCGTCGAACTGCTTGCCGCGGTAGGTCGCGCGGGTGTCTTCGTAGCGCAGGCCGTAGACGTAGGTGGCGAAGTCGGTAGTGGTGGTGGCCATCAGGTAGCCGGCGAAAATATTTTCTTCCGCGTACCAGTCTGCGGCGATGGATTCTTCTTCTTCGTCGCCGCTCAGCTCATAGAGCTCGCCGGGGGCGCGGCAGCTGGTGCCGTCGGACAGAGCGAAGCTGCCATTGCCCAGGGTCGGGATCAGGTCGCGCACACCGTCAAAGGTGGGTGAGGGGCCGTGATTGTTGCCGAAGTAATCCCCGATCACACGGTTGTCGTGTTCCGCCAGAGTGACATCATCAATGGGCTCGTAGCCGCAGAAGTTGAACTCATTGTCCTTGTCCCGCTGGCGGTACTTGATGCCGTATTGCAGTTCGGTAACGTCGTTCAGGGCCAGGTCCATATCCACCCGCAGACCGAAATCCCGGTCGGTGCTCAGCGCCGTTTCGCTTTCCAGTGCCTTGAGGAAGTAGTTTTGTGGATCGTAGAGTTCATCGGCGTAGTTCAGCACCGGTTTTTTGGGGTCGCTGTTGTCGTAGGTCATCGGCGTATCGAGCTCGATGCTGCGGTAGATGGCATTCCACTTGTCGGTGTCGTCCTGCTCCGCTTGCGAACCGAAAATTTCCGCCTTCAGCGTGCTGCGCTCACTCAGCTGGAATTCACCGCCGAACTGGGCGGAGCTGATGTTGCGCACTTCAACACGCGGGCGGGATTCGGTATCCATGCGCTGGGTCGGGTAGGTGGCGATATCGCCTTCTACCGTGGCATCGTCTTCCAGTGAGCGGGTCTCCCACTTGGCGCGGTCTTCGGTGTCGGTGTACTCGTTGTGGAAGAAGCGCGCGAAGTAGCTGTTGCCGCTATCTGCCTGGTAATCGAAGTTCAGTACCACACCCTGGCGCTCGCGCTCCAGGTCGTAGTAGCGCATTTCAAAGTCGGAATCGATGGCTTCGTCGCCCCAGCCGCCGGTTTCATTGTTGCGCGCGACGATGTGACGGGTCTGGTCGCTGAGTACCATGGCCACACCCAGTTCGCCGTCCTGCAGGCGGAAGCGGTTAGTGGCGGTAACGGCCAGCTTGGGGTTGCTTCCGTCTTTGGTCAGCTCGTTGTAGGAGGTCTCGGCTTTGACCTTGCTGTGGAAGCCGTCGTACTTGAATGCGCTGATGGTTTCCAGATCGATGGCACCGCCGATGGTGTCCGCGTCCAGGTTCGGGGTCAGGGTTTTGTACACGGTCATGGAGTCGAGCATGTCCGAAGGTACCCCGTCCAGCATCACGCCACGGCGGTTTTCCGGAGAGGCGGTACTCACACCGTTGATGGTCATGGCGTTCAGGTCGGTGTTCATACCGCGCACCGATACGTAGCGCCCCTCACCCTGGTCGTTTTCCACCATGATACCGGGCAGGCGGCGCAGGGATTCGGAGACGTTGGTATCGGCAAAGTTGCCCATGGCGTCGGAGTCGACAACACTGGATGCCTTGTCGGAAGCACGCTTTTTCTCCAGGGCATTGGCCAGTGCCGCGCGGGAGCCACCGTAGACCTCGACCTCTTCCATGCTTTCGGCACTCTGCTGCGCCATGGCGGAGCCTGAGACGGCGAGGCCGATTACCAGTGCGAGCAGTGTCTTCTCGCCGGAATATCGTGGGAATTTACGTGTGTTTTGGCGCATGGGGAAGTCCTTAAATTATATTGCCCTGAGCGTTATTTGTTGATTTACCGGCCGGGGAGACTAGGACGTTTTTATTGCAATAGAGTGAATGTATTGTGAATGACCGATTGCGCGGTGCAGGGTCATCTGCTGGAGAGGTCACCCGATTTCCCGGTCCAGTGCGCCGTGGGCGCGGAAATGAAACGAGAGGCTGACTTCAACGTGGTTTAGAATGCTATGCATGCGAGTCAGGAAACCCCCGGACGGAGGCACAATGCAGAACATTCTCGTTATTCTCGATAAGCCCAAGCACGAACAGATTGCGCTGCAGCGAGCGCTGGATCTCGCGGAAAAATCGGGAGCCCGGCTGCATCTGGTGAGTTTCGTTTATGAGCCGTTGGCGTCCATTTCATTTTTATCGGGAGCGGTCCTGAATGTCAGTGCCGAGATGCAGGAAGCTCGCCATAAATGGCTTGCGGAAATGCAACAGAAACACGCGTTACCGGCAGGCTCTCGCGCAGAAGTGGTCTGGCACCACGATATTCCCTCGTGGATCCTGGATTATCTGGCCGATAACGATTGCGACCTCGTTATCAAGACGGCTCAAAAGCAATTCGGCCGGGGCGGATTCGGGTCTATTGACTGGCGCCTGATTGAAAACCTGCCCACCCCTCTTTGGCTCGCGGTCAGTACCCATTGGGTGAAGCACGACCGTATTGTCAGTGCCCTCGACCCCGCACTGGATAACCCCCTGCACATCGAGCTCAATCGGCGGGTGCTTGCGTTCGGTGAGGCCATAAGCCAGCGGTTGGGGGCGGATCTCGAAGCGGTGGCCTGCGTGCCGGCGCCGGATGAAATTGTCGACCTGGATGCGTTTCGTGAGCAAACCGGTGCGCTTCTCGACGCGGTGGACAAGGTGATCACCGACAGTGGTGTGCACTGCACGAAAACCCACTTTGTCACAGGCAAGCCCGCCGCAGAGGTGAACCGGGTTGTTGACCGGAACAAGGCGAGGGCCATTCTGGTCGGGCGCGGTGTACGCAAAGGACCGAAAGGGTTTTTGTTGGGGAATACCGCCGAGCGTATACTGGGGCGCAGCAATACCGATGTGATGGTCGTGCCGTAAATCCAACGGCCTCTACTTCAACAACAATAAGCGAGAGAACTCTCAATGCCATTGAAATCGTGGAGCCTGGCGACCCTGCTGTTGGTCGGGTTAACTTTTTGGGCCTGTGCCAGCGTAGCGGAATCCGGAAGTGAAAACGCTATTTACGATCCGCAACTTGCCGAGGCACTCGGTGCCGATCAATATGGAATGCACAAATATGTGTTGGCGCTACTGAAAGCCGGCCCCAATCGCGACCAGGATAAGGCATCTGCGGCGGAGTTGCAGCGTGCTCATATGGCAAATATTCAGCGATTGGCGGATGAAGGTGTACTGGTGCTCGCCGGTCCCTTTCTGGATGGTGGTGAACTGCGCGGTATTTATATTTTCGATGTGGATACCGTGGAAGAGGCGCGCAAGTTGACAGAAACCGACCCCGCGATTCAGGCTGGCCGCCTGGTGATGGAACTGCACCCCTGGTACGGTTCCGCGGCGGTGAAAACCGTGAATGGTGTTCACGGCAAACTTGCCCAGCAGTCTCCATGATCATCGAATAATTATTGCAGAGTCCGACTCGTGAACGAACAGCAGTACCTGTGTGACCATTATCGTTTTAACGCGGAGCAGCGTTTAAAAGCATTCAATTTTTTTGTGGTTCTCTCCATGTTTGCCGATGGTGGTGTCTTCACGGCTGTGGAGAAAGGATTTCACCCTCTGATCCTGGTGTTGCTTGGCGGCTTTGTCGTGATCGTATCTGCCGTTTTCTGGGTGATGGATATGCGCAGTCGTCAGCTATTGAGTCTGGCGGTTCCGGGGCTGCGTGCGGTAGAAACGCAATTGCCGGAAGCGGCACGAGTATTTACCCGCGATCTGTATTCTCAGGGCAGTTGTATCCGCTATACCGTCGCAATTCGTGCACTGATACTGGGACAGTTTCTCTGTGGTAGTGCCGTAGTCATCTACGGTTTTCTGGCGTACTTCTCAATCGTATAGTGTGTTTCCGCTGGTCACTGCCAGCGGTCTTGCCCGCTCGTATCTATACTGAGTTTTCTCAGTGAGAATTGATCGCGCCTGGGGGCTACCATGCTGGACCATATTGGTCTGATTGTGCACGACTATGATCGCAGTAAAGCGTTTTATCAGGCCGCTCTGGCGCCCCTTGGGTACGAGCTGGTAATGGAGATGGGCGACTGGGCCGGATTTGGCTGGGGTGGTAAATCCCAGTTGTTAATCAAAGGTGGCTCGAGCACGTCGCCCGCGCTGCGTCTTGCGTTCAGTGCTGAAGATCGGGACACGGTGCTGGCATTCTACGATGCTGCTCTGGAGGCCGGTGCCAGAGATAGCGGCGCTCCTGGCCTGCGCCCGGAATATCACGACAACTACTTTAGCGCCTCTGTGCTGGACCCGGATGGGCACAATGTCGAAGTGGTGTGCCATATTCCCGAAGATGCCTTCTGAGTCCTCAGGTGTATTTTCCCGACAGCGTCGAATGAAGCAGGAATATTCTTGCCTGTCCTGGCGGTGTGGAGTCCGATGCTTCCAGCATGCCGTTGAACCACGTCCTCTGCGGTATCGCTCCTGATCCGGGGGAGTCTTAGTCAGTCACCGAGCCGCTATTGGCGATCTCCTCGTCCAGGCGGGACAACAGCGTTTCCGCCCAGCGGATCCAGGTTTTCTCCGTTTCTATGCCCAGCAATAAAGGCTGGTGGGAAATCCACAGTCGTTGCTGCTGGTCTGCCGGGCGCCGGTAGAAGCGGGCATTCTGGGCCTCGTAAGTGGCGAGTTTGTCCCGGTGCTGACTCAGGTGGTCGGTGAGTTCTGCACGCATCTGCGCTGCGGACAGGTGGTGGCCGGCAAACACCTGGATCAAGAAAGGGTCGCGGATCTTCTGTGCGGCGGCGGGCTGGGTGATCCAGGCTTCCAACGCAGCCCGCCCGGCATCGGTCAGGCTGTATATTTTCTTGTCCGGGCGGCCATCCTGTCGCTCTTCCACGCAATCCAGTAACCCCTCGTTGTGCAGCTTGTGGAGCTCTCGGTACATCTGCTGGTGGCTGGCACTCCAGAAATGATTGACGCTGCGCTCGAAGCGGCGTTTCAGGTCGTAGCCACTGCCGGCCTCTATATCCAGCAGGCTGAGCACGGCAAATCTCAGAGACATTGGGGTTCTCGACGGTTTGAGGAGTAGCTATGCGTAAAGTTGCATAGGTAAGTAGTGTAAGGTCCCGGTGCCGGTGAGGATAGCAGTAGTGAGGTAGGCGCTAGAGTTTAGAGGTGTGGGGGTGATGAGTGTTTCGTGCAATATGCATTATTAGGATGCAGTTGGCGATAATTAACCTAAATATAATATAAGAAGGCTGGAAATTACGGTTTCTGTGGATATAATCGCGCTCGGCCATCAAAAGTGGCTGAATAATGTGCAATAGCCGTCATCCCCGTGGCCAAAAGCCACTGTATTTCAGGTCCAGTTTCGTCATGTCGCCCCAGTCCCTGTCTCAGGCTACCGAAGCCATTCCCGTCTCTCCGCCCGTGATGGCACTGGAGGATGAGACTCCCGTTGAGACATCCCAGTGCACCAACTCCCGCCTGAATCAGCGCCGCAACCGCCGTACCCGCTGGAGCGAGTGGTTGCTCGACGTGTTTGCCATGAACAGCTTCTCCTGGGCTATTGCGATCCCCATCGAGCTGGTATTGGCGGGGATGAGCTGGCGCGAGCACCTGAAGGTGCGGTTGCTGGCGGTGGTGTTCAATACCCTCATCGCACGGCCGTTCAGCCTCTACCGCAACTGGGTGGTTGAGCGCTTCGGGCGCGGCAGTGCCCTGCACAATTACGGTGTGGATACGTTCGTGTTTCTCAGTTTCCAGTTGCCGCTGTACACCGCCAATATGCTACTGGGGGGCGCCTCGGCGGGGGAGATAGCTACCGCCTGTGTCACATTTGCCCTGATCGCTGGTGTGCTTGGCCGCCCTTACGGCATGTATCTCGATTTTTTGCGACGGCTCTGGAGTCGCGGGGGGACCCGTTGCAAAGGCGCTGAATACCACCGGACATCAACTGACCTGGAACGGGCGTAATGGCTTGTAATGCTGTGTAGTTGACTTGCTTTGGTTACTGCCTTCAAATGCGCCCAGCGAGAAATACGTCGCATATTGAAATTCTGGCGTAAAATAGTGTCATGCGGCACCGGATTTGGTGTACAGCAAAGTGAGTACCGGGCAGGATGCCTTGGTTGCCGCAGAAATGTGACTGAACGCGTGTTCACCACACCAACACCATGAAGCGCTCGCCGTACTGCCCATGCGACGAGAAATGGCCCCTGAAAAGACCGCCCGCTGAAAGCAGCAGGGTGGGACGAATGGACAGGGGATATGGGCCGGGTTGCTGGAATAACCCGAATTCTTCAGTGGTTACAAGGATGAATATGACCATGATCTACTGCCGTGCGGCGAGTGGCGCCTGTGTGGGTGCCAGCTCTAGAGTAAGCCGTCGGCTACCTGCCCAGCGAAGGGCAACAGGTGGCCGTGTTACTGTGGCGATTACCACGCTGACTCCTGCCATTGCCTGCGCTTTTCCCGGGCAGGAGCTTCTGCTCGAGATCCACGTACCTCTCTTCTGGACCCTGTTGGTCGTAGTCGCACTGGTTGTGACGGTGCTGCTGAACATACGCCTGCGCACCCGGCTGCAAATCGCCCAGGATGCGGCGGGTACCCGAGTGTCCGATCTACAGGCGGAAAATGGCAAGCTGTTCCGTCAGGTGCAAACCCGAATGCACGAGCTGATGGAGCGTGACAAACTGCTCGAAGAAACCAGGATTGCTGCCGAGCAGGCAGAGGAACAGTATCGGGACTTTCTCTCGCTCACCGGGCACCGGATGCGCAAGCCACTGGAAACCCTGGTGAGCACCATGAACCTGCTGTCCCGCGGCGGCGATGATGAGACCCGCCACCTGGCCGACGCCGCACTCGGGCAGTGCCGTACGCTGCGCAGCAACATAGAAGAAATCCAGCGCGCGGGTCAGGGCAGCGCCGACGGGCATGAGGCCATTGCCGCCCCTCCCGTGGCGGTTGAAGAGCCTCGGCGTGCGCTGCATATCCTGTTGGTGGAGAACGACAGCCACCCCAGCCTGCGCCCCCGTCTCGAGGCCGGCGGCCACAAGGTACGCCGGGAAACCAATGGTATCGATGGTGCCGAGGCGGCACTCAGGGCCAAGTATGATCTGGTGCTCATCGATGTGCGCCTGCCCTTGATTGACGGAGTCGAGACTGCGCGCAAGATGCGTGGTGATTTTTCCAATGAAAACCTGTTCATTTTTGGAATGCTGGACAGCGTCAGCAAGGACGATCGCGAGCGCTTCGCCGGGCGCGGCCTTTCCGGTGTGCTCCCTTGCAACCCGTCGGATGCACAGTTGATACAGCTGTTGAGTTGGGTGGATCAGAAGACCCAACCCAAGTCCCCGGCGGGCAAACCGTCTCGAGCCAGCAAGGTGTTGAACGCAAGTACTCTGGAGCGCCAGCGGGATACTCTGGGCCATCTGACATTTGCTGAGCTGTTGGGTGATCGCCTGGCCAGTCTGCCGAAGAAGATCACGGCCTTTACCAGCGCTCTCACTGGCCGGCATTGGCTCGATGCACAGCATCAGGCCCAGGCGATTGCCGCGGAGGCAGAAAGTGTCGGGCTGGAAGTGATTGCCGCGCGTCTGCAGGCGTTGTCGTCGCGGCTGACCATCGATAGTGAGCGCGAATACTGTCGCCACCAGCGCACAGAAATTCTCGGGCTGATGCGCTCTTCCATTCAGCAGTTGAAAGCCTGGCGGGAGAAAAATGTGCACACTGAGTGGGCGCTGCGCTAGCCCGTTTGCCGGCCAGCGTGCGATAAATAACGGGAAGGACACGACAGTGTGTTTATCGGTGATGGAATTAACGCTTACACTTAAGCGCTGAATAATCGATTGGAACCCCGACCATGTCCGAGCAGTATCCCGCCGAACAGCAATCCGAACGCGAGCGCGCCGGGCGCGACATCGCGACCCTGGTATACCTGATCCAGGCAATCAGTATCTTCACCGCCGTGCCCTTTTTTGTTGGCGTGATTATCAACTATGTGAAGATGGGGGATGTGCGTGGCACCGTTGCCGAGTCACACTTCCGCTGGCAGATTCGCACCTTCTGGTACAGCCTGTTGTGGTTTGTGATTGGCTGGGCAACCGTGTGGATTCTGGTGGGCTTCGTGGTCTGGGGAATCAGCTGGGTGTGGGTGTGCTATCGCGTGATACGCGGCTGGTTGACCTTGTCGGAGAACCGACCGGCCTATCCCTGAGACGGTACGGTGACAGAATTTTGATGTACCGATTCTAGTAGTACCAATTTTAGTAGTACCGATAAACGGTGAGAGAAACCGTTGGAGCGGCCAATTGGCCGCTCTTTTTTTGTCTGTTCTCTGGCTCTTTTACCTGCCGCTTTCAGATACCGCCCATCAATGCCAGTACAAACAGGTCCGCGGGCAACAGCTGGCCGTTCACTTCCAGGTTGCCTCGGTCCAGCTGCAGGTGCATGGTCAGCTGGCCATCTTGCTCCTGCATAAATCCGTACTGTTTCAGGGCGCTGGCCTGCATGATCAGAGGTGACTGCATCAGCGCCTGCTCTGCGGCGGAAATATTGGCGCTGCCGTTCAGGTTGTCCAGCCAGGACAGTTTTTTCTCGGGAATGTTGCGGCTGCGTGGCATGCCCTTCCAGTCGACATCCAGCTGCAGCTGCATCGGGCCATTGGCGGTCTGAATGTCCAGCTGCTGCTGCGCTTGCAGTGGGCGTTGGAAGACCACGGGCCAGCTGCGCTGGTGAGAAGGGGTCAACATCAGGTTGTAGAGGAAGTGGTGCAGGTCGTCGTAGCTGATGGATGGCAGGTTGATCTGCTGGGTCAGGCTGCGGGCCGGTGTGGATGACTGAATTTCCGGCAGCTTTACTCCGGCCTGAACCTTGAGTGTGCGCGGTGCCACCAGTTCGCTGGCGTACTCCAGCTGCACGTCCCGCAGTTCCAGGGGGCCGTTGTCGTTATTGGTGCGCACCAGTGGCAAGGTGGCATGCAGGGTGCCGGCGCCGGAGGGCGCCAGGGCAAAATCACCCTGGGCAGATTGCACATACAAAGCCTCGCGGTGGCCGTCCATACGTACGAATTCGCCAAGATCAAAACGGCTGTCCTGCTGCCTGCCCCGATAGTCCGTCACAAAGCGGATCTCACCACCCTTGAACAGGATCTGCTGGTCCGCCACGGCGCGGTCAATTGGCTCAAGATACAGGGTGTTGATGACACGGTTGTTGGCGGCGACCAGGGTTTCCAGCACTACCGGGCTGTCGTCCACATTCGCACCAATAGGACCATAGTAGGCCTCCAGTTGGTGGCGTAACACCGGCTCCAGCTGTTCGCCGGTAAGGCGGGTCTCCACGTATAGAGCGCCCACTCTGAGGCCGCTGCGGGTGAACAGGACCGGGCCGTGCTGGATCTCGCTGATGGTTTCGGTGGCACCGTCCTTACCTTTAAGCAGGGCCAGCGCCTCGGCGCCGAACCAGCCGCGCTGGTAGCCGGAGAGGTCGATATTTGGCTGCAGGGTAAGCTGCTGTTGCACTGCCTCCTCGACTTTGGGGCCAATCAGGCCGGGGGCAATCAGCGCTGCCAGCAACAGCAGTGCGGTGAGGGTAACAAGAAGTAAACGTAGGGCTTTCATGTGGTCAAAATTCGGGCGCTTTGAATCGAAGCGCCCGATAGTATCAGATCGCAATGAATCTGGTGACCTTGTGATCAAGATCGACCCTGAGAGATGTCAGTCCCCCTTGATGACCCCGGGTTCACCGGCGATAGCGCGTGCGACTTTCGAGCCGCTTTCACGACCCAGTGCGCGGGAAATAAAGTTGCCCGCCTTGGCCAGTCGTGCGAGATCCACACCGGTGCGAATCCCCAGTCCATCCAGCATGTAGAGGACGTCTTCGCTGGCCACATTGCCGGAGGCGCCGCAGGCGTAGGGGCAGCCTCCGAGGCCTGCCACCGCGGAATCCACCACGGCCACACCGGCCTGCAGTGCAGCGTAGATGTTTGCCAGGGCCTGGCCATAGGTATCGTGGAAGTGCACCGCGAGCTTTTCTATGGGCACCTGCTGCGCTACTGTCTCGATCATATAGCGGGCTTTGTCCGGTGTGCCGACGCCGATGGTGTCGCCGAGGCTGATCTCGTAGCAGCCCATATCCAGCAGCGCTTTGCTGACCTCGGCCACCTTTTCGGCCCTGATGTCGCCCTCGTAGGGGCAGCCGAGCACACAGGATACATAGCCGCGCACCGGAATGCCGTCGATGCGCGCCTGCTCCGCCAGCGGGCGAAAGCGCTCCAGGCTTTCCTCGATGGAGCAGTTGATGTTCTTGCGGGTGAAGCTCTCGGACGCCGCGCCAAACACCGCGACTTCGTCCGCCTTTGCATCCCGTGCGCGCTCGTAGCCCACCATATTGGGGGTGAGTGCGCTGTAGGTGATACCGGGCTCGCGGCGGATACCGGCAAGGACTTCCTCGCTGGATGCCATCTGCGGCACCCATTTCGGGCTGACGAAACTGCCCGCCTCGATCACCTTGAGACCGCTGTCGCTCAGCAGGTCGATGAGCTGCACCCGGGTCTCTACGGAGATGGGTTGTTTCTCATTCTGCAGGCCATCCCGCGGGCCCACTTCGACAATTTTTACGCGATCCGGAAGAGCCATGTTTCAACAACTCCTTAAGCGTTTGCGGTTTCAGCGCTGAAATCGATCAACAGGCTGCCGCCATCCACCAGTTCGCCAGCAGCGCAGAAGAACTGGTTGACGGTGCCGTCTGCCGGCGCGCGCAGGGTGTGTTCCATTTTCATGGCCTCCATCACCAGCAGGGGCTGATCCCGGCTGACCTTGTCACCGGGCTCCGCCAGCAGGGTGACGATGGTGCCGTTCATCGGCGCTTCCAGACCGTGGGCGGCATCGGCGCTTTCGCCGGTGTCTGGTGGCAGGATCTTGAAGTCCACCTGCTCACCACTGACAAATACCGTACCCTCACTGTCATGAGCCACGCTGGAATAGTTCACCCGGCGCCCGTCGAGCACTGCCACATTCTGACCGTGTAGAGCGGCGACGGTGCCGCTCTGATTGTCCACGGCGGCGCTGCACTGCCAGCGCAGGTTGTCTTCGCTGCCGGAGAAACGGATTTCAATCTCACGGCCATGCACTTCGATTTTTTTGCTGCGCCAAACGGTGAGGCCATTGCGCCAGTTGTTGCCGCTGTGCCAGGGGGAGAAAGGGTCGGCTTTTGGCGCGGAGCGGTGTTGCGCGCGCGCCTCGCTGTGGAACAGAAAGGCGGCAATGGCGGCACACTGCTGGGAGCGCAGCTGTTGCTCCTGCTGGAGGATTTCCTGTTCGTGATCTTCGATAAAATGCGTGTTGACGCGACCATTCACGAAGGCGGTGTGGTTGATGACTCTGCGCAGGAATTCAATATTGTGGCGCAGCCCGGCAATCTGATACTGCTGCAGGGCGCGATCCATTTTTGCCAGGGCCTCGCGGCGGTTGCGACCGTGCACGATGAGTTTGGAAATCATCGGGTCGTAGTGCACACTGATTTCGTCGCCGGTCTGCACGCCGGTATCCACACGTACCGATTGGGTTTCCGCCGGAGGCTGGTGGCGCAGCAGTTTTCCGGTGGCGGGCAGGAAATCGTTGTCCGGGTCTTCCGCGTAGATGCGCACTTCAAATGCGTGGCCGACGATATGCAGGTCGTCCTGGGCCAGCGGCAGGGATTCGCCGGCGGCGACAGACAGCTGCCAGGCAACCAGGTCCTGGCCGGTAATCATTTCGGTTACCGGGTGCTCTACCTGCAGGCGGGTGTTCATTTCCATGAAGTAAAATGAGCCGCCGGCATCCAGCAGGAATTCGACGGTACCGGCGCCCACATAGCCGATGGCGTGAGCGGCGCGCAGGGCGGCCTCGCCCATTTTCTTGCGGGTCTCGGCGGACAAGCCGGGCGCCGGGGCTTCTTCCACCACTTTCTGGTGGCGGCGCTGTACCGAACAGTCGCGTTCGAACAGATATACGCCTTTGCCCTGTTTGTCGCAGAACACCTGGATTTCCACGTGGCGTGGATTCACCACGTAGCGCTCGATCAACATGATGTCATCGTTGAAGGCGTTGCGCGCTTCGCGCTTGGCGGCGTCCAGTGCTGCGTGGAAGTCGTCGGGGTTGTCTACGCGGCGCATACCTTTACCACCGCCACCGGCGGCGGCTTTGAGTAGTACCGGGTAGCCGATGCGGTTGGCGTGGCCTTCGAGAATGCCGGGGTCCTGGTTTTGGCCGTGGTAGCCGGGCACCAGGGGTACATTGGCTTCTTCCATGATCCGCTTGGCGGCGGATTTGGAGCCCATGGCGTCGATGGCGGCGGCGGGTGGGCCGACAAAGATGATGCCGGCTTCTTCGCAGGCGCGGCAGAAGTGGGCGTTCTCGGAGAGGAATCCGTAGCCGGGGTGGATGGCGTCGGCGCCGGTGCGTTTGGCGGCGGCGAGGACTTTGTCGATGTCCAGGTAGGATTCTTTGGCCGGGGCGGGGCCGAGGTGTACGGCTTCGTCGGCCTGCTGGACGTGCAGGGCGTTGGCATCTGCGTCGGAATAAACCGCGACGGTGGCGACGCCGAGGCGACGCGCGGTGCGGATAATACGACAGGCAATTTCGCCGCGGTTGGCGATCAGCAGTTTGCGAATCATAGCTGGCTCTGTTTGGTGCTCTGTTCTTCTACGGTGGCGGCGAAGCACTGGGTGCTGGTTTTTGAAACCGGGCTAGGCGCCCCCCTTCAATACATCCTTGTACGCTGCGTCGGCGACGTCCCTGTCGCCGACGCTTTCAAAAACCAGCCCCCAGTACTTTGCCTTCAGTCGAAATATTTGTACTTCGTAAGTTCTGGATTCCGGATCAAGTCCGGAATGACGAAATTTCTGTATCACTTTGAGCATCGTCATCCCGGACTTGATCCGGGATCCAGCCTGCGAGGCTTAATCCTCGCTCGAATTCATCCAACTAGGCGCGCGCTTCTCCAGAAACGCACTCAGCCCTTCCTGTCCTTCCGGCGACACACGAACGGCAGCGATCAGTGCGCTGGTCTGCCCCTGCAGCTCGTCATTAACAACACGGTTAGACATGGACATCGCCAGTTGCTTGGCCATGGTTACGGCGTTGGGGCCGTTGTCGGTAATGCTGTTCACCAGCTTCTGTACCGTCAGATCCAGTTCGGCTTCCTGCACGACTTCGGAAACCAGGCCGATTTCTTTTGCGCGTTCTGCGGAAAAGCGCTCGGCCGTCACAAAGTATCGGCGCGCCTGGCGAGTGCCGATGGCGTTGATGACATAAGGGCTGATGGTGGCTGGCAGCAGGCCGATTTTTACTTCACTCAGACAGAAGCTGGCGCGCTCGGCGGCGACGGCGATGTCGCAGCAGCTAACCAGGCCAACCGCACCGCCAAACGCAGCACCCTGTACGCGGGCGATGGTGGGGGCGGGGAACTGGTCGAGCTTGTGCAGCATGGCGGCGAGAGCGGCGGCGTCCTGGCGGTTTTGTTCTTCGCTGTAGTCCGCCATGCGCTTCATCCAGTTCAGGTCGGCGCCGGCGGAGAAGTTTTTGCCGTTGGACGCGAGAACCAGCGCGCGCACCCCACCACTGCGGGCGAGGTTGTCGAAGGTTTCGCCCAGCTGGCGAATCAGGTCGTCGTCGAAGGCGTTGTGGATTTCCGGGCGGTTTAAAGTAACCGTGGCAACGCCTTCGTTGTCGATTTCGCACAGCATTTTTTCGGTCATGGTGATTCCTTGAAATTGGCTATAGCTACGGAGTCGGTAAGGTTCTGATGCCGGTATTGGTTTGCTGGACCTTCAAAAACAGGATGTTTTTGCAGAGCCCCCAGGGATGGGTTCACGGCGTGTCCAGCAAACCAATACTGGCAGCAGGACCCGCACCATACTATCCCAGTGCTCAGAACTACATTCGAAAGACCCCAAACTTGGTCTCTTCGGGTTCTTTGTGTGTGGCCGCGGCCAGACACAGACCCAGCACCTGGCGGGTATCTTTCGGATCGATGACGCCGTCGTCCCACAGCCGCGCGGATGCGTAATAGGGGTGCCCCTGGTGTTCGTAGTCATCGATGATCGGCTGCTTGAACTTGGCGATCTCTTCCTCGCTCCAGTCCTCACCTTTTGCCGCCATCTGATCTTTCTTCACCTGTGCCAACACACCGGCCGCCTGTTCGCCGCCCATCACCGAGATGCGCGCGTTCGGCCACATAAACAGGAAGTTGGGATCGTAGGCGCGGCCACACATACCGTAATTGCCGGCACCGAAAGAGCCGCCGATCAGAATGGTGATCTTGGGCACCTTCGCGGTGGCAACCGCGGTCACCATCTTGGCGCCGTGCTTGGCAATACCGCCGGCCTCGTACTGCTTGCCCACCATAAAGCCGGTGATGTTCTGCAGGAACACCAGCGGAATATTGCGCTGTGCACACAGCTCGATAAAGTGCGCGCCTTTCTGCGCGCTCTCGGCAAACAGAATGCCGTTGTTGGCAACAATACCCACCGGGTAACCGTGAATCCGCGCAAAACCCGTCACCAGGGTAGTGCCGTACATCGCCTTGAATTCATCAAATTCAGAACCGTCCACAACCCGCGCAATAATTTCGCGCACATCAAACGGCTGGCGAGAGTCCTTGGGCACAATGCCGTAGATCTCTTCCGGCGGATAAATCGGCTCGATCGGCTTCTGCACATCGAGACCGGGATTCTTCACCCGGTTCAGTCGCGATACCGAATTGCGCGCAATCTGCAGCGCGTGGGTATCGTTATTGGCAAAGTGATCGGAAACGCCGGAAGTCTTGCAGTGCACCTCCGCACCACCCAGCTCCTCCGCAGAAACCTCTTCCCCCGTAGCCGCCTTCACCAGCGGTGGCCCCGCCAGGAAAATCGTCGCCTGCTCCTTCACCATAATCGACTCAT
Organism: Microbulbifer sp. ARAS458-1; assembly: GCF_045348205.1. Lineage (NCBI taxonomy): Bacteria > Pseudomonadati > Pseudomonadota > Gammaproteobacteria > Cellvibrionales > Microbulbiferaceae > Microbulbifer > Microbulbifer sp. ARAS458-1. Next base: position 1,041,385 of record NZ_CP155838.1, read on the forward strand.
CCGCCATCGCCGGCACATAAGCGCCACCGGCGGTACAGCTGCCCATCACCACCGCGATCTGCGGAATGTTCTGCGCAGACAGGTTCGCCTGATTGAAGAAGATACGCCCGAAATGCTCGCGATCCGGAAACACATCGTCCTGGCGCGGCAGGTTGGCACCGCCGGAATCCACCAGATAAATACAGGGCAGGTTGTTCTGCTCGGCAATCGCCTGTGCACGCAGGTGTTTCTTCACCGTCAGCGGGTAATAGGTTCCACCTTTCACCGTCGCATCGTTGGCGACAATCACACAGGGCTGGCCGGCAACGGTACCGATGCCCGTCAGAATCCCTGCCGCCGGCACGTCTTCATCGTAAACGTCGAAAGCGGCCAGTTGGGAGAACTCCAGGAACGGACTGCCCGGATCCAGTAGCGCGTCGATGCGATCGCGCGGTAGTAATTTTCCGCGGGAGACATGCTTCTCCCGAGCCCGCTCACTGCCGCCCTTGGCGATGGTTTCCAGCTTCTCCCGCAGGTCATCCACAATGCTCTGCATCTGCTCGCGGTTTTCCGCAAACGCCGGATCCCGGGAATTAATCTTGGTCTGAATCTGGTTCATAGAAATAGTTTGGTTGGTTAGAACACAGAAATAAAATGCGCAGGCGCTGCTGCCGGGATGGGTTCGTTGGACCTTCAAAAACAGGATGTTTTTGCAGAGCCCCCATGGATGGGTTCACGGCGTGTCCAGCGAACCCATCCCGGCAGTAGTGCCGCCCCGTTCATACCTACGAAGCTTAGCGAGTCTCGTTAAACAGCTCGCGCCCGATCAACATGCGACGGATCTCGGAAGTGCCCGCGCCAATCTCGTACAACTTGGCATCGCGCAGCAGGCGGCCGGTCGCGTATTCGTTGATATAACCGTTACCACCGAGAGTCTGAATCGCCTGCAGCGCCATCTGCGTCGCACGCTCCGCAGTAAACAGGATCACCGCCGCAGAATCCTTGCGCGAATCCTCACCGCGGTCACAAGCCTTGGCTACAGCGTACAAATAAGCGCGGCTCGCATTCAGATCCGCATACATATCCGCAACCTTGCCCTGCATCAGCTGGAACTCACCGATCGCCTTGCCAAACTGCTTGCGCTCATGAATGTATGGCACCACGATATCCATACACGCCTGCATAATCCCCACTGGGCCACCAGACAGGATCGTACGCTCGTAATCCAGACCGCTCATCAGCACGCGCACGCCGCCGTTCAGCTGGCCCAGAATATTTTCCTCCGGCACCTCACAGTCCTCAAACACCAGCTCACAAGTGTTGGAACCGCGCATACCCAGCTTGTCCAGCTTCTGCGCCTGAGTGAAACCTTTAAAACCGCGCTCAACAATAAACGCCGTAATACCACCAGAACTGATACCCGGCTCGGTACGCGCATAGATCACATAAGTGTGCGCATCCGGACCATTGGTGATCCACATCTTGTTGCCGTTCAGGATAAAACGGTCACCCTTCTTTTCCGCCTTCAACTGCAGGCTCACCACATCGGAACCGGAGTTCGGCTCACTCATCGCCAGCGCACCGATATGTTCACCGGAACACAGCTTCGGCAGATACTTCGCCTTCTGCTCCGGAGTGCCGTTCTTGCGAATCTGGTTTACACACAAATTGGAGTGGGCGCCGTAGGACAGACCGACAGACGCAGACGCGCGGGAGATCTCCTCCATCGCCACCGCATGGGCCAGGTAGCCCATATTGGAGCCGCCGTACTCCTCTTCCACAGTCATGCCCAGCAGGCCCAGCTCGCCAAACTTCTTCCACATATCGGCGGGGAACAGATTGTCCTCGTCGATCTGCGCCGCGCGCGGGGCCAGTTCTGCCTGACAGAACTTGTAGACCATATCCCGCAGCATATCGATGTCTTCACCGAGGTCGAAGTTCAGGGTTGGGTAAGGGGTATTCATGGGCTGCTCCGCAGTGAATCAGTCAGAGTATTGTTCGAGTAAGTGTCAGTTGTTGTGTTCTTTCAGCGCCGCCTGGGTGCGGGCTGCCGCCTCGTCCAGCTGCGCGAGCATCTTCTCGATATCCCGCTGCTGCTGGCGCAGCTGTTGGCGCTTGGCGTCGATACGGTCGAGGAGGCGATTGAGCTGCTCCACATTGCCGTGGGCCGGGTCGTACATATCGATGATTTCCCGGCTCTCATCCAGCGAGAACCCGAGGCGCTTGCCGCGCAGGATCAGCTTCAGGCGCACCCGGTCTTCCGCTGTGTACACCCGCGTCTGCCCACGGCGCTCTGGGCTGATCAGTCCCTTGTCCTCATAGAAACGGATGGTGCGGGTGGTAATCCCGAACTCCTGGGCCAGCTCGGAGATGCTGTAGCTTTGGGTCACAGTGCTGCTCATATGGCTGGGGCGCTCATGGATAGTCCTCAGATTTGCCCGAAGTCTAGTTGACGTTTACGTTAACGTAAACGTCAATCTGGGCCAAATTGTGACTGGGGGCGCCTCACCGGTCTCGCTGACGCCGGATTACCCGCCGGCGGCAGTGGCGGAAAATTTATGTAAGGTTTTGGCGTCACTGGGTACAGTAACTGGCACTACCCGCCTCAGGCGGCCCCAACGACATGGAAAGAAGAACCACAACTTGGACGCGCGCGAACAACTTTTCCAGCAGCTGATCGAGGAGTGCGGCGGCGGTATTGCCCGCCTTGCGGGCAGTTATGTGCGCAATCAGGCCGAGCGCGAAGACCTGGTGCAGGAGATCTGGCTGGCCATATGGCGGGCGCTGCCCGGTTTCCGTGGAGACTCCAGCCTGCGCACCTTCGCCTACCGTATTGCCCACAACCGCAGCGTTACCCAATTGGCCCGTCGCCGCGACAGTGAAGACAGTGAGGTGCTGGAAACGGTCGCCGATGAGCGGCCGGGCCCCGAGGCGCAACTGGAGCGGAGTCGCGACGCGGAACGATTGATGAGGGCGATTTCCCTGTTGCCCCTGGGTATGCGGCAGGTACTGACCCTGCGCTTCGAGGGCCTGAGCTATAGCGAGATTTCCGAGGTGCTGGGGATCAGCGAGTCCAATGTGGCGGTACGTCTAAACCGGGCGCGCGACCGCCTGAACACAAAATTGAGTAACACGGTGTGAATCAGCAGATGAACAATCGAGCAGGCGGCGGGCCCAGCGCGGATCAAAATGCAGAGGATGGACTGCAGGATCTCGCCAATCTGTGGCAACAGGCTCCGGTTGCGGCGCCAGTACCCGAAGCCATTCGTGCGCACGTAGGCCGGCAGGAGCGACGCATGCGCTGGTACGCTTGGTTTGAATGGGGGACATCCCTCGTCGTCGGCGTAGGCGGCGTCTACCTGGTGCTGAGAAGCGAGGCCGGTGATGCCCTCTGGCGCGCGTTGCTGGTCGTTGTGTTGTTGGCCTTTGCCATGGCGTTTTCGGTTGTTAACCGCCGCGGTGTGTGGGAACCGCTGGAAGAGTCGGTACGCGGTTATCTGGACCTGGCGCGACTGCGCCTCGTGCGCAAGCGGCGCATGTTGATTTTTGCCTGGCTGTTTTTTATCGCAGAGCTGGGGATTTTTGCGGTGTGGCAATGGCTGTCGGCCTATGGCTGGCTGGAGCCAGTATTCGCCGATTCAGGCCGCTTTGCCCTTACCTGGATTTCTGTGTTTTCGCTGGCCATGGGTATCTGGAGTTTCTGGTACTGGCGCCGCATAAAGAGCAGCGAGCAGCAGATCGCGAAATGGCAGCAGGAAAATATCGCAGTAACTGAAAATTAAATTGTAAGAAAGCGATATGTGCGGGTACTACAGAAGGTGTCGATCGATCAGCGAATAGCGAATTTCTATCATTAAAGAGACATTAACCATGTTGTCGAACCTTGAACAAAAGTTTTCCGATTTTCTCGAGCTGCTTGCACAAATGGATCCGGTCCAGACCGTCGGTTTCGTCATTTTCTTTTTCGCGATCTGGTTTCTGCCGAGCCTTCTGGCAATCTTTTTCAATCGCGGGCACCTGGGGAAAATTTTCCTCGCCAATATCCCGGCCGGACTGTCGTGGATTGCGTGGGTGGCGCTGCTGGTGTGGGCGGCTACGGGAAAGATGAGTGGCAAGCTGGCCAAAAAATACAAGGCCGAAGGAGCACCGGTGGCAATGAAGGCGGAGGGTTAACCCCGGCGCGTTTGGCGGGGAAGCGTTTTCAAAAGTCTGTCTTCGCCTGCGCACAGGGTGTGTACAAGCGAAGACAGCCGATTCAGGCTTGGTGGTTCAGGCGTTACCGGTTGCTTGGCAACATTTCGGTTGCCAGGTATTCGCGGTAATACGCACTTGCCAGCAACTGCTTGGCTTCCTCAATATCCGGTGCGAAGTAGCGGTCCTTATCGTAGAAAGGTACGCGCTCGCGCAGGGCGGCCTTGGCGCTTTCCAGTTTCTCGGTGGTTTTCAGCGGTGCGCGGAAGTCGAGGCCCTGGCAGGCCGCCAGCAGTTCCACCGCGAGGATGCCACAGGTGTTGTCCGCCATATCCCGCAGGCGGCGGCCGGCGAAGGTGGCCATGGAGACGTGGTCTTCCTGGTTGGCGGAGGTGGGCAGTGAGTCCACGCTTGCCGGGTGGGCGAAGGTCTTGTTCTCGCTGGCCAGTGCCGCGGAAGTGACTTGCGCGATCATAAAGCCGGAGTTGACCCCGCCGTTGTCCACCAAAAACGGCGGCAGGCCGGACAGGTTGGAGTCGATCAGCAGGGCCATGCGGCGCTCGGACAGGGAGCCGATCTCGGCAATCGCCAGCGCCAGATTGTCTGCCACCATCGCCACCGGTTCTGCGTGGAAGTTACCACCGGAAATGATGTCGGAGTTTTCCGGGTTCTCTTGGTCGGTAAACACGAGCGGGTTGTCGGACACGCCGTTGGCTTCCGCCAGCAACACTTCAGATGCGAAGCGAATCTGCTGCAGGCAGGCGCCCATCACCTGGGGTTGGCAGCGCAGGGAGTAGGGATCCTGCACTTTTTCGCAATTCTCGTGGGACTCGCCAATTTCACTTTCATCTCCCAGCAGGTCGCGGAAGCTCGCGGCCACGTCGCGCTGGGCAACCTGGCCGCGGGCGGCGTGGATGCGGTCGTCGAAGGGGCGGCGGGAGCCTTTGGCGGCTTCCAGGGTCAGCGCTCCGGTTACCACAGCACCGGCGAACAGGTCTTCCGCGCTGAACAGACCCTGCAGGGCAAACGCGGTGGATGCCTGGGTGCCGTTCAGCAGTGCCAAGCCTTCCTTCGGCGCCAACACCAGCGGGCGCATTTCTGCAAAACGCAGGCCTTCGGACGCGGCCTTGCGCTCGCCATTGATAAAGCACTCACCTTCGCCCAGCAGTACCACGCTCATATGTGCCAGCGGCGCCAGGTCACCGGAGGCGCCCACGGAGCCTTTTTCCGGAATGGCGGGGTAGACACCGGCGTTGACCAGTTTGATCAGTGCCTGAATCACCTCCAGGCGGATACCGGAAAAGCCGCGCGCCAGGGAGTTGATTTTCAGTACCATCAGCAGGCGCACGGTGCCTTCGCTCATGAAGTTACCGGTGCCGGCGGCATGGGAAAGAACGATGGCGCGCTGCAGGGTTTCCAGGTCTTTCTTTTCAATGCGGGTGTTGGCCAGCAGGCCAAAACCGGTGTTGATGCCGTATACGGTGCGGCCCTGTTCCAGTACGTCGGCAACAGTTTTCGCGGACGCTTCGATGGCTGCGTGTGCGTCTCTGTTCAGGGTCAGTTTGACCGGCTCGCGGGCGACGCGGCGCAGTTGTTCCAGGCTCAGTTGGCCGGGGGTGATTTCCAGTTGGTACATAAAATTTTTCACCGAGAATTTTTGATTGCCCCGTCATACCGGCGAAGGCCGGTATCCAGTGATTTGGCAGCGGAGTTTTTTCAGGCGCCGATGCTGGATCCCGGATCAAGTCCGGGATGACGATTTAAATAAGATTGATCAGTTTTTTAGCATCGGCAGGTCCAGACCCTGCTCTTTCGCACAGTTTTTGGCAATGTCATAGCCCGCATCCGCATGGCGCATAACGCCGGTGGCCGGGTCGTTCCACAGCACGCGCTCGATGCGTTTTTTCGCGGCTTCGGTACCGTCACACACGATCACCACACCGGAGTGCTGGGAGAAGCCCATGCCCACGCCACCGCCGTGGTGCAGGCTCACCCAGGTGGCGCCTGAGGCAGTATTCAGCAGCGCGTTCAGCAGCGGCCAGTCGGAAACGGCATCGGAACCGTCCATCATGGATTCGGTTTCGCGGTTGGGACTGGCGACGGAGCCGGAGTCCAGGTGATCGCGACCGATCACCACCGGTGCTTCCAGTTCGCCTTTGGCCACCATTTCGTTGAACGCCAGTGCCAGGCGTGCGCGGTCTTTCAGACCGACCCAGCAGATACGTGCGGGCAGTCCCTGGAACTGAATGCGCTCGCGGGCCATGTCCAGCCAGGTGTGCAACTGGGGATTATCCGGGATCAGTTCTTTTACTTTCGCGTCGGTTTTGTAAATGTCTTCCGGGTTGCCGGAAAGCGCCGCCCAGCGGAAGGGACCGACGCCTTCGCAGAACAGTGGACGGATGTAGGCGGGTACGAAGCCGGGGAAGTCGAAGGCGTTTTCCACACCCACTTCAAACGCCATCTGGCGAATGTTGTTGCCGTAGTCGAGGGTGGCGGCGCCGCGCTCTTGAAGAGTGAGCATGGCCTGCACCTGCACACCCATGGATTTTTTCGCTTCTTTGACTACCAGCGCTTCGTCGCGCTTACGCATTTCGGCGGCGTGGTCCATGGTCCAGCCTTGCGGCAGGTAGCCATTCAGCGGGTCGTGGGCGGAGGTCTGGTCGGTAACGCAGTCCGGGACAATGCCGCGCTCGACAATTTCCGGGAATACATCGGCGGCGTTGCCGAGCAGGCCGACGGAGATGGCTTCCCCCTTTTCCATGGCTTCGTTGATCATCGCCAGGGCTTCGTCGAGGCTGGTGGCTTTTTTGTCCACGTAGCCGGTGCGCAGGCGGAAGTCGATGCGGGTTTCATCGCACTCGACGGCAATCATGCAGAAGCCGGCCATGGTGGCCGCCAGCGGCTGGGCGCCACCCATGCCGCCTAGGCCGCCGGTCAATACCCATTTGCCTTTGGCAATCCCGTCGAAATGTTTGCGTGCAACCGCGGCGAAGGTTTCGTAGGTGCCCTGGACGATGCCCTGGGAGCCGATGTAGATCCAGGAGCCGGCGGTCATCTGGCCGTACATGGCGAGGCCTTTTTTATCCAGCTCGTTGAAGTGTTCCCAGTTGGCCCAGTGGGGGACCAGGTTGGAGTTGGCGATCAATACGCGCGGGGCGTCGGCGTGGGTTTTGAAGACGCCGACGGGTTTGCCCGACTGGACCAATAAAGTTTCGTCGTTTTCGAGGCGCTTGAGGACTTCGACGATTTTGTCGTAGCACTCCCAGTCCCGCGCGGCGCGGCCGATGCCGCCGTAAACCACCAGGTCTTCCGGGCGTTCGGCAACGTCCGGGTGCAGGTTGTTCATCAGCATACGCAGGGGAGCTTCGGTGAGCCAGCTTTTGGCATTCAGCTTGGTGCCGGTGGGGGCGGCAATTTTGCGGCTGGGGTCGTGCCGTTTGTCGGTCATGGTTGCCTCGTCTATTTCCAAATTCTGTGGATAGTTTGAATTGGAGTTTGGTGGGTTTTTGGCCCGCAGTTTTAAATCTGGTTCTGTGGCGGCGAGGCACCGGGTAGAGGTTTTCAGGACCGCTGTGAACCCATCCCTGGGCGCTTCGGCGCAAACATCCTGTTTGCGACGATCCTGAAAACCTCTACCCGGCACCCCGCCTTCAATTCGTGCTTCTGTCCTTCGAGTCTCGTCATCCCGGACTTGATCCGGGATCCAGTGCCTCCGAACTGGCAACACATCTGGATGCCGGATGCTTTTGTCATGCCGGACTCGATCCGGTACCGGCATGACGAACTTTTAAAACCGGAGTTGTGCGCCCAACCGGTACCGATTCCCCGGGTGCACCAGCCGCGCAAAACTCACCGTGCCCGCACTGCTTTTTGTACGCCGCCAGATCTGCAGGCACGCCGTCCCCTGCTTGATTTCCAGCGCCGTACCAACTGCTTCATCCGCACCAATCGCTTCAACCGTGGTATCCACCTCCGTCAGCGGTGCCACACGGGTCAGGTATTCATTGGGTGTAGCCGCGTGGAAGTTCTGGTGCAGGTATTCCGGCACCAGTGTGGGGTTGGTATAGCGTTCTTCGAACTGGATCGGCAGGTCGTTGTCCAGGTGCACGATGATGGAGTGGTAGACCGCAGCGCCTTCGGCGAGACCGAGGGCGACGGCGACTTCGGTGTTGGCTTCGGTCTGCTCCAGTTTGAGGATGCGGTTGCTATAACTGTGACCGCGGGCGGCAACTTCGTCGGCGATGTTGCGGACTTCCAGCAGGGAGCCGGCAGGCAACGGTTCGGCGACGAAGGTGCCGAGGCCCTGGGAGCGGATCAGTACGCCTTCGTCGGTGAGTTCGCTGAGTGCACGGCGGGCGGTCATACGGCTGACGTTGAAGTCCTGGGCGAGCTGGTTTTCCGAGGGCACGCGAAAGTGCGCGGGCCATTCACCGGATTCGATCTGCGCGCGGATATGCGCCTTGATGGCGGCGTAGCGGGGCTGGCTGCCGAGATCTGTGGTGGCGGTGGTTGTGGATAACTGACTGCTCATACTTGTGTGGTCTTTACCTGCTCGGGTAGAGTGTCCGCCTGGTTGTACATTCTTGTATATACAAGTTTGTTGGTGGGGCAACTATGGATTTGATGTGGGAGGCTGTCAATAGGTGGGTGGTTGTTCGCCTGCAGGGCAGGTTCCTACAAAAGGATCGGATTGTTGTTGTCATGATCCGGCATCCAGAAGCTCGGCCAGTTCAGTGGCACTGGATCCCGGATCAAGTCCGGGATGACGAGGGCCGAAGTGCAGAAGTATGAATCGAAGGTCAGGTGCTGGGGGCAGGGTTTCAGGATCGTCGGCAACAGGGACGTTGCCGACGAAGCGTACATGGGTTAGGCAAGTGTTTGCGAAGCACTGCTTCGCGCGCAGCCTAACGACGCCAATCTGTGATTGGCGGCCAACGCACGAGACCAAGGTGCCCGGCCGCCAAGAAACGAAGTTCAAGCGCTGTGAGAATCCGCGCCAAACTCTCCCAACAGGGCTATCGTTACAAATAACGCCAATTCAGTGAGCGACTATGACTGAACGCTGTGATCTGCTGATTACCAATGTCCACGCGGCCACCATGGACCCGTCCCTGCCCGGCGCATATGGCGCGGTAGAGGATGCCGCGGTGGCGGTGACGGGCAACAAAATCGTCTGGATAGGGCCGCGCCGCGAACTGCCGGAATGTACCGCCGACCAGGTTGTCGACGGCGAAGGTCAGTGGCTCACGCCGGGGTTGATCGACTGTCACACCCATCTCGTGTACGGCGGCCACCGCGCCGGGGAATTTGCCCGTCGCCTCGGCGGTGAAAGCTATGAAGAAGTTGCCCGCGCCGGTGGCGGTATCCTGTCTACCGTGCGCGCCACCCGTGCCGCCAGCGCCGACGACCTGTACCGCAAGGCCCAGCCGCGCCTCAAAGCCCTGATGGGCGAGGGTGTCACCACCGTCGAGGTCAAATCCGGCTACGGCCTGGACCTCGACACCGAGCTCAAGCAGTTGCGTGTCGCCCGCCGTCTCGCTCAGCATCACCCGGTGAATATCCTTACCACCTGCCTTGCCGCCCACGCTCTGCCGCCGGAATACGACGGCCGCGCCGACGATTATATCGACCTGGTGTGCAACGAGATTCTGCCCGCTGTCGCCAAGGAGCAGTTGGCCGATGCCGTGGACATGTTCTGTGAACATATCGCCTTCTCGGTGGAACAGTGCGAACGGGTCATCAAGGCCGCGCAGCAGCTGGATCTGCCGGTAAAAGTGCACGCCGAACAGCTCGCCGCAACCGGTGCCACCAAAATGGCTGCCCGCGCCGGTGCCCTCTCGGTAGAACATATTGAGTACATCACCGACGAAGACGTCGCCGCCATGGCCGAAAGCGGCACCGCCGCCGTGCTGTTGCCCGGCGCCTTTTACACCCTGAAGGAAACCCGTGTACCGCCGGTGGAAACCCTGCGCACTGCCGGTGTCCCCATGGCGATTTCCACCGACCTGAACCCCGGTAGCTGCCCCATCGCCTCCCTGAGACTGATGATGAATATGAGTTGCAACCTGTTTGGCCTGACACCGGCGGAAGCGCTCGCCGGCGTCACCCGGTCCGCGGCCCGCGCCCTGGGAATCTGCTGTTCCCGAGGGGTACTGCGCGCGGGGCTGCGTGCGGATATGGCTCTGTGGCCGATGGAAACTCCGGACCAGCTTGCCTACGAGGTGGGCGCGCTGAAACCGGCCGAAATCTTTGTTGGGGGGCTTCATGTTACAGCTGGCTGATATGCGCCTTTGGAGCGGACGGGTTGACAGTGAGGATGGCAAGGCCGGCAAGCGCTGGCACCAGGACATAGTGCCGCTGCACCTGGACAGTCCGCCGGGCTTTGCCATTCTCGGCTTCGCCTCCGATGAGGGAGTGCGCCGCAACAAGGGCCGTATCGGCGCCGCCAAGGGGCCGCGGATTTTGCGCCTGGCCCTGGCGAATCTGCCGAAAACCTTTGGTGCACCTTTGTACGATGCCGGCAACGTGCGGGTGGAAAAGGACGACCTCGAGTCCGGGCAGGCCATGCTCGGGGCGCGCGTTACCGAGTTGATGAGTGCCGGGCACTTCCCCATGGTACTCGGCGGTGGCCACGAGATCGCCTATGGTAGCTATCAGGGGATCGCCCGCTGGATGCGCGAACAGCACCGGGACAAGACCCTCGGCATTATCAACTTTGATGCGCACCTGGATATCCGCCTGCCTGCCCCCCAGGGGTCTTCGGGCACCCCGTTTTACCAGATCGCCGAACAGTGCGATCTGAACGGCCGTCCCTTCAATTACCTTTGCGTTGGCGCCGCCGCCACCGCGAACACCCCTGCCCTGTATCACCGGGCGGAAGAGCTGGGGGCACAGGTGATTTCCGACCGGGAAATTGTGCCCTGGCGGATCGAGCTGGTGCAAAAGCAGATCGCCGACTTTATCGACCGGGTGGATTATGTGTACCTCACCATCGACCTGGATGTGCTTCCGGCGGCCGTGATGCCCGCGGTGTCTGCACCGGCCGGGCGCGGCGTGGCGTTTGAATTGTTCGAACCGCTACTGGATACGGTGCTGGAATCGAAGAAGGTGTGCCTGGCAGATATCGCGGAATTCAATCCCTACTTTGATATCGAGGATCACGCGGCGCGCACGGCCGCACGGGTGGTGTTCCAGATTGCCAATGGCATCAAGGGATGAGATAGCGTCGTCTAGGGAGACTGTCGTTCCGGCGGCGATGCCGGTATCGGCTCTTCCGGCGGTAACTCTCTCGGTGGTCGCCGCGCCTCCAGGTAACGCTTGATATAGGGCTTGTGGGTATAGATCACATCGTCCGGCAGGCGATGCAGATCGAAGAAACGGTAGCCGTAGATTTCTCCGTCGCGGATCGCCACCTGCTTGTCCTTGAGGCGGCCGCGAACTGCGATGTTGATGATTCCCGAGCGCGGTACCTTGTTCACTTCCAGCACCTCGAAGTCGTCGATCTTGATATCCAGTTCCTCGCTCAGCTCGCGCCGCGCCGATTCCTCGAATGATTCGTTGCGCTCCACCCAGCCCCCGGGCAGGGCCCACTTATCCTGATAGGTATGGCGCACCAGCAACAGCTGATTGTTGCGCTCGACAAAGTAGACCATGCCCACTACGAATTTGTCAGTGAGTGCGTAGGAGATATTCCAGCGGATCTTGGGGGGCAGTTTGCGATAGAGCTCGTACTTCAGACCGGGAAAAGCCACAAACGCCCCCACTACCAGCGCGCCCAGCAGCAGAAGTATCAGGAAGGCTTTAACTAAAAATGATCGCATGTCCGGTACGGCTTGCTCGCGGTCTACTTCTCGGGTGAATGGGTAAAGTGTATCCGACCAGAGCCGGGGCTTTCGAGTAGTTGTTGCCCGCTGGGGAAAATTTCCGGGCTATAGTGCAGTCTCCACTGCACTTTCTGACGGCTTTATAGTCAGACACATACAAGACCCGGTGGTTTCAGCCACCCACACAATAAGGAAGCTCCATGCCTCAGCCCATTTCTCTATTCCAATTTGCCAAAGGGTTGCTGGCGTCGGCCGGCTTCCTGAGTGGCGCGATTGCGCAGGCGGAATCGGGCGCCAGTGCAGCACCCGATCGGCTGGCGTCCGTGGTGGTAGAGGCCATTCAGCCTGTGGTGGAAAAGTACCAGGTCCCGGGGATGGCCCTGGCACTCACCATCGACGGTGAGCCGCACTTCTTTACCTTTGGGGAAACTGCATTGGACGGCGGGGCACCCGTTACCGAGCACACCCTGTTTGAGGTGGGCTCTGTCAGCAAGACCTTTACCGCCACGCTCGCAGCCTACGCCGAGGTAAAAGGTGCGCTGGATTTCCACAAGCCGGTCAGCGCCTACTTGCCGCCACTGCGCGGCAGCGCCATGGATCGGGTTTCCGTGCTCAATCTCGCCACCCACACTGCTGGCCACTTCCCCTTACAGTTACCAGAGGATATCGAAAGTGATACTCAACTTTTGGGGTATTACCGCAATTGGCAACCGCAATATACTCCGGGCACCAAACGGACCTATTCAAACCCAGGCATTGGCCTGCTTGGGTTTGTGGCTGCGCGCAGCCTCAATCAGCCCTTTGCTCAGGTGATTGAAAAGGAGATCTTTCGTGGCCTGGGTTTATCGGACACCTTTATCAGAGTACCGAAAAGCAAGGTGGACGATTATGCCGTCGGGCACAACAGTAAGCATGAGCCGGTGCGGGTGAATATTCGGCTGCTAAGTGAGGAGGCCTACGGGGTGCGCTCCAGTGCCGCAGATCTCACTCGCTATCTGGCGGCACAGATGCAACTGGTCAATGTCGACGGCGACCTGCAGAAGGCGCTTGCAAAGACCCGCACTGGCTATTTTGAAACCGATTACTACGTGCAGGATATGGTGTGGGAGCAATACACGCTGCCGGTGTCTCACACGGGGTTGCTGGCCGGGAATTCCCGCGAGATGATCAGCGGTGATCGTGAGGTCAGCGCCATTGGCCCACTGGCGCCACAGGACAACGTGCTGATCAACAAGACCGGTTCCACTGGAGGCTTCTCCGCTTACCTGGCATTTATTCCCCAGCAACGATTTGGTTTTGTGCTGCTGGCCAACAAGTATTTCCCCAATGATGAGCGCGTCGACGTACTGTATAAAATACTGGAAACGCTTCTACCGGAAGTCACCACTTCCAGCTCCACAGAGGATTGATTGATGAAATCTGGAATTGCCCTGTCGTCACTGGTACTTGCCCCATTGTTCCTGGTGGCCTGCAGCAACCAACAGATCTACGACGGAATCCAGCAAAACCGGCTGCACAATTGTGAAAAGTACCCGGATGCCCAGTACGAGGAATGTGTGGCCGATTATCAGAAAGATTATCGGACCTATGAGCGGGAGCGGCAGGCGCTACTGAAACAGGGGGGCGCAGGTGCGGAGGAATGATTGGTCATCAGTCTGGTGTGAACTGTGCCGAAAGGAGCTGGTGCCAAGCACGCGTAGTCGTTCGCAATAAACCAACCAGGCTCTGGTGAGAGAGGAGGGGCCGCGGACATGGTGCTCATTGCTTACAACTTATATGATGGGTTTGCTGGCCATGCAGTGGGCGTGGTCAGGTGGTTGTATGCGATGAAAGATGACAATAATGAAGCAGTTGCTCTCTCTTGGAGGTGTTGCACATTTTCTGTGCTTCGCCCTCACCCTGATCCTGTACCCCGCTACCCCGGCAGCGGCTTCCTCCCAGCCTGAGTATCAACTCGCGGCTCGCCCGAGCTGGGTGCAGCCGGTAGAGTTGCCAAGCCTGTCCGCCAGGGCAGAGGCGGATGATGGCCTGCGCAACCTGTTGCTGGATGCTCAGACCAACCTGGCGGGGCCGCGGAAAGAACGCTTTTTCCGGTTTGCCATGCAGCCGCTACGACAGCAGGGCTTGCAGCAAATATCCAGTATCAGTCTCGGCTTTTCTCCCGCCTATGAAGATCTTGTCATTCACGATGTGACCGTTGTGCGCGATGGTGTGCGGTCCGATCGATTGCAATCTGCGGAAATCAAACTGTTTCAGCGGGAAGAAGAGCTGGAAAAAGACCTTTATGCAGAGCGCTGGACCGCAATGCTACTGCTCAAGGACCTGCGCATTGGCGATATCATTGAATACAGCTACACGGTAAGCGGGAGCAACCCGGTTCTCGGTGATGCCTATTTTGGTCGTGAGTTACTGAGCTGGGGGGTGGCCATCGAGCGCCTGCACCTTTCCGTGTTGACTCCGAGCGAAAAGCCTTTGTACTTGCGGAGTACCGGTCGCGACGACGTCGAGATTCGCAAGCAGCAACTGGGTGCCATCACCCGCTATTATGTTGATCTGCACAACAATGCCGCACTTCAGCTTGAAGACGGCGTGCCGGAGTGGCTTTCTCCCTATCCTTATATCGAGTTCACTCAGTACGCGGATTGGCGAGAGGTCAATCAGTGGGCTCACAATCTCTACGCGCCCATGACGGACCAGCTGCCGGCGGAATTTTCACTGTGGCTGGAAGAATTGCGCGGTACGCCCGCGGAAAAGGCCGCCGCGACAACCCAATGGATTCAGGAGCATATCCGCTATTTCGGTATCGAGCATGGAGTTAACTCCCATCTGCCATCCTCTCCCCTGGAAACCTTTGAACGGCGTTTTGGTGACTGCAAAGACAAAACGGTGTTGCTTGTTGCCGCGTTGCGCAGGCTTGGTATAGAGGCATACCCCGCGCTGGTTTCGTCCATAGAAAATATGGACCTTGACCAGCGGCTGCCATCCCCCGGCCAATTCGATCATGTGATTACAACACTGAAGCTGGGGGGGCAGCGATATTGGGTGGATCCCACTGCCAATAATCAGATGGGCTCTCTCGATGCGATGTCATTGCCCGATTTTCACTGGGCTTTGGTGGTTAATGGTGAATCCTCCAAGCTCACAGCAATCGAACCTGCCACCGAAGCACAGACCCGCGGCCAGATTCTGGTGGAGGAAACCCTCGTCCTGGATCGCAATCGGCGTTCCGCGGAGCTGAGCGTAGTCAGTCACTATGTGGGTCAGAGCGCAGAGGGGTTGCGTAGTTACGCTGGCTACCGGGATGTGCAGACTATCAGCAACGACTTTCTGCAATTCTATGCACGATTTTTCCCTGGTATCGAATTGCTGGAATCGACCGAGATTGATGAAGTGGAGGGGCGCAATGAGTTACGGGTACGTGAGCGCTATCGCCTGAACAACTTGGGAGATAACGTGGGAGGGCAGACGTTGCTCAAACTCTCTGCTGCCAGTATCGCAAGTAATCTGTCTTTGCCTCAGACTCGCCAGCGTAAATATCCATTCCGCTTGCCCGGCCACATGCGCGTGGACGAACGCATCACCGTTGTCGCACAGAACGACGAGGATTTGCGCTGGTTGGAAGGGCAGGGCGACACCGATGTGCATACACCCTGGTTCGAATTTTCAAGAGAAGTCAGTAAAGAGAAAAAGCAGTTGGTCATCGACTACCGCTACGATTCGCTGGAAAAATCGGTCGAACCGCAAGACTTCTCCGAATACCTGCAGGCAATCAACCGAATGGATGGCGGGCTGACTTATTCCGTATGGTTGGCACCAGCAGCTGTATCCGCCGATGAACGACGGGATCGCGCCAGTAGCCTGGCAAGAGATCTTCTGAAGCGCCGTTAAAAAATAAAACTTGAGAAACAGTATGTGCACCAGGCTTGTTGATTTATCCCGCCGGATCACCGTGGCAGTTTTCTTGACTGCAACTCTGGGAGGATGTGCAACCTCGAATAATCTCGATGGTGGATCCGCCGGGCGGTCGCAGGGAGATTCTGGTAAGCAGTCACGTGCCCCGATAGTTGCTGACGCGGAGCTCTTGCAGCGTTATATGTCAGCCGACGAACGGTTCGATGCGCTGACACGCAAGGTGAGACAGAACCCGGGTTCGGTGGAGTTTTTTGACTTCTGGGAGGCCTATCTGGACACCTCTTACCTGCACAGCGCGGTCGATGTACGCGCGGAATTCCAACAGGAATTGGCTGCACTGGCGAGTGGTAAAGATGGCGAATGTACGCAGATTGACTGGGCGTATTGGAGTCAGCGCAATTTCATGGAGCTGGAACCCCATCTTGCGGCTCAGGCGTGCTACGAGTCGATTGGTGAGACTGCGTTGGCCTTACAGCATGAAAATTCCGTTCAGTACATTCTGCGTGGTGTGCTGGGTAGCGGCGATGGGGCGAGCATTGATACAGCCTACGAAATTGCACTGCTGGATCATGCGGAAGAGATCCTGCAACTGGCGGGATACCGTGTACGCGATGCTCTCCTGCAACCGGTGGCCAGTGGTATCGGCCTGATTTATATCGTCATTGCCGAAGATCCGGACACGGGTGTTCAACACGAGTTTTATTTTGAGAATCAACGGGTCATCAATGTGTTGCTCGGGGCCACTTACCCCTTCGCCGGCGTTGGTGGAAATTATGTGCCACAGGTGCTGCGACCGCTGGCCGAAGGTGGTGTGAGTTCGGCGCAAATTGGCTTGGGCCGCCTGCTAGAGGAAACCGAGGATGTGGAGGGAGCCGCGAGGCAGTACGCCAGCGCGATCAGCTCCGGTAGCGAAATCGCGCAATTGCGTCTGGGCGTGGCGGCACTCAAGGGTGTGTTGCCAGGCTACTCCCGGGAAAATGCCGTGGATCTGCTGATAACCTCTGCCGAGCAGGGTAGTGCCAACGCGATGGTTGCGCTGGCATTTGTCTATCAGCAGGGGCTTGGGGTAGAGCCCAGCGAAGTACTATCTGAACAATTTATGGCGGCTGCCAGTCAGCGGCTAGAGCCAGGTAAGGCATGGTTGCTTCTGTCTGCGTTCTATCTCGATGAGGAGTTGGGGAGCTCGGTGACTGCCGGGATGCGCTATGTAAAAAAAGCCGCGGCAGAGGGGTATCTGCCCGCACGGAGGATAGCGCTGCAGGCAGAACTCAACAGCTTCTGGGAGGAAGCCGATCTGGACGCGCTGTTGCCCCCGCTGCAGGAGCTGGCTGAAGCGGGCGATATCGAAGCCGGTGTAATCTACGCCCGACGCGTGCTGACCGCGCCAGCGTCCCAGGCGGTCGAACGGGTGCTGAATGCAACCCGGTATCTGGAAGGTGCGTTGGCGGTCCACTCCGATATGGCGTATGCCCTGCAGGGCGATATACATCGAAGTAACCGGGAATATGTCGCGGCGAGAGCGTCCTATCTGCGCGGTGCATCGGCCACGGCGAGCCAGTTGGGAATGGCACTGTTACATCAGCAACAGCGCCTGCCTGACTCCGATCCGGTGCATGGGTCACTCTGGTTCATGATGTGTGGCAGCCATGGCGACAGTGAATGTCTCTACCAGTTGGGGAGTCTGTTCCTGAGCGGCGAAGGTGTGGATCGTGACCCGGAGACCGCGCGTCAGGCTTTTCACGAGGCGGCAATGCGTGGGCATTCGCGCGCACAGCTGGCCCTCGAGCGGCTGGAGCGGAATTTGTGATGCAGCGCTGCACCGATTTTTGGCAGATTTTACGGAATAACGGCTAATATGGCGCGAAAATGGTGCCATAGTACCGGTAGTTGTGGCACTTGATGACAAGCTGCCCGAACTTTGTGCGTTCCTTGTACGATTGACCGATAATTGACCATTGTATAGGGTGCGTGTTTCGTGCCTCAGGTGCACCCGAAAATAGTCCCTTTCGAGGAATTGACATGGTTTCCAGTAGCGGAGCTGGCGAGAATTTTTCCGCTGCTTCTTCCCGCAGGCCTGCGGCAACGAACAAGAAGGCCGAGAAGCGAGAGATCGCCAAGGCGAAGATCCTGAATGCCACTCTGGATCTGATTGCCCGCAAAGGGCTTGCAGCCCTGTCCCATCGTTCCATTGCCAGTGAGGCCGGTGTGCAGCTGGCGATGACCACTTACTATTTCGGCACCATCGACAATATCCTGGTGGCGGCGTTTGAAGAGTACTGTAAGTCCATGGAGCCGGTGAATGAGGACTTGCGGCGGGCGCAACAGGCTCTGTTGTCCAGCTCCGTGGACGAGAACGGCGAGCTGAAGGATCGCAGGCAGTACATTGAGGGCGTTGCCGAGGTCTTTGCGCAATTGATTGATACCGGCCCGACCGCACGCTTGCGGCAATTGCGGATCGAATGCCAGTACCTGTACGAGCAGCATCCGTCCGAGGCCCTGGCGGAAAAAATTCACGGATATAACGATTGGCTTTCCGGTATCGCCCGTGAGTTTATCGAACCTCTGGGCTCCGATGCCCCGGCGCTGGATGCGCAGATGTTTATGTGGATGGTGCAGTGTCTGGAGTTTTCTGCAGTGACCAGTGTGGGAATCGACGGCGCCAATAGCCGTCAGGTATTACTGCGCATGCTGCGTGGCATGCTGGGCTGATGGGCCAGCCCGCCCCACTGGGCCGGGCTATCCCCATATCCGCGCGCAGATGTTTCGGGTGAATCAGTAACCTTCCGGCTGTTCGAGCTCTTGAATCACGTATCCCACCTCTTCGGCTTTCTCGAGGAAAACCTGCTGCGCATCGTAAATCCCGCGGTTATAGAAAAAGGGGCCCAATTCCTTCGCGAAAAAATCGATTAAAAACTCCGCCTCGAAACCGCCAATATCCTGCTGCAGCTCGTCCATAAAGTAGGACTTGATCTTTGCGGCCATCCGTTCCTTCTGATCTTTGGTAAATTCGATTTCTTTCACTGTCATCCCGTTCGTTGCTTTCCGTGTTCCCGCTCCTCGGCTCGCAGTGTCAGCACTTCGCAGCCCTCTGCGGTCACCAGTACCGTGTGTTCCCACTGGGCGGACAGCTTGCTGTCACGGGTGACTACTGTCCAACCGTCTTTCAGGGTTTTGGTTTTGTGGGTGCCCTGATTGATCATTGGCTCAATGGTGAAGGTCATGCCTTCCTTCAGGATCTCCCCGGTATTCTGGCGGCCGAAGTGCAGCACCTGTGGAGCTTCGTGCATCTCCCGGCCGATACCGTGTCCGCAGTATTCCCGCACCACGCTGTAGCCCCGCTCCTCGGCATGCTTCTGGATTGCGTGGCCAATATCCCCAAGCCTGGCTCCGGGGCGCACTTTTTTAATGCCCTCCCACATGGCCGTATAAGTGGTTTTGACGAGCTTGTGTGCGGCGGGAGCAACCTCACCAATCAGATACATCTTGCTGGAGTCGGCGACAAAGCCGTTTTTCTCCAGGGTGATGTCCAGGTTCACGATATCCCCGTTTTTCAGCTTGCGCGTTGCGCTGGGCATACCGTGGCAGACCACTTCGTTGATGGAGCAATTGAGCGTATAGGGGTAGTCATACTGGCCTTTGCTGGCTGGGCGAGCTTTGAGTGTATTGACGATATAGTGATCCACCTGACGGTCGATCTCCATGGTGCTCACACCCGCTGCAACGAAATCGTCCAGCATCGCGAAGACCTGGCTGAGCAGGCGGCCGGATTCGCGTATCAGTGCCTGTTCCTCAGGCGTTTTCAATTGCACCTTATTCACCGGTTTCGCTCACCTCTTGGGCCAGGGCTTGCAGGCTGGGGGTCGGATTGCGTAACAGCATCCTGCAAAGCTGGTTGTAGTTCAGGTTTGGGTGCAGCTCCGCGAGCATACCGATTCTCACCCAGAATTCGGCCTGGGCATTGATGGAGCGTGACATGACGGTGCTTGCCTGACGTATTTCATCGTGCAATGCGTCGGAGATTTTTACGATGCCCACGGGGAGCTCCTCTGGCGATCAAGTAATCGGGTTATATGAAATATATGTGAATCGTATATTGTGCGAGTTGGCTTGGCAATGAATCCTGTGTGCCGGGGAGGCGGAATTGCGTAAGCTTGCGCGTATTTGTCGTTGAGCCGAGGTCAAACTTGCGTCCTTATACCCCGCCTGCCCACCCCTTTCTCGATGTGGTTTACAGCGATGCCCAGCTGCTGGTGCTGGATAAACCCAGTGGTCTGCTGACTGTGCCCGGGCGGGACCCTTCCCACAAGGACAGTCTGGCCAGCCGCGCTCAGCAGGATTACCCAGACGCGCTGATTGTGCACCGCCTGGATATGGATACCTCCGGCCTGGTGGTGATGGCGAGGGGCGCAGAGATACATCGCCAGCTCAGCGGCCTGTTCCAGAACCGGCGGGTGGAGAAGCGCTATGTCGCCCGGGTGTGGGGGGAACCGGGACAGGATGAAGGCGAAGTGGATTTACCCCTCATCTGCGACTGGCCCAACCGGCCGCGGCAGAAGGTGTGCTTTGATTCCGGCAAAGCGTCTCTCACCCGTTGGCGAAAGCTTGCTGGTGATGGCCAAACGGCACTGTTAGAGCTGTTGCCGGTAACGGGGCGCTCACACCAGCTGCGGGTGCATATGCAGGCCATGGGCCACCCTATACTCGGTGATCCCTTTTACGCCCACCCCGAAGCCCAGGGAGCGGCATCGCGGCTGCTATTGCACGCGCAGGAGCTCGGATTTGAGCACCCCGCACTTGGGCACCCCATGCACTTTTTCTGCGACGCCGGGCCAGCATTTGAGTGGCCGACAGAATAATCGAGACTGGGCTGCAGGGATCTCGCTGGAAAATGCGTCCCCGCAGGGAAAAGGTCCCAATCCAGGATAAATTTTATGATCTGATATAGCGTGACCGGGTATTATTGGGCGCGTTGCACAAGGAGTTCCGGTGGGTAGCAAGCATTCATTGCACCAATCGTGAATACAGTAAATACAAAAGTGCACTTGCCGATTCAGAAGGAGTTTGCCGGTGGCGGTTGCGATCAATACCCTGGGTGGTCTTGCACTCTATCGTGATGGTAATGAAGTCAGATTACCGGCATCGAAGCGCACCCGTGCCCTGCTGGCATATCTCGCGATCACCGCCCGTCCACACCGTCGTGACAGCTTGTGCGAGGCTTTCTGGGAGTCACCGAATGACCCAAAAGGGTCATTGCGCTGGTCCCTGAGCAAACTGCGGCCGTTGGTGAATACCCCCGAGTGTGAACGGCTGCAGGCCGACCGTGAGCGGGTGGTACTGGAAGCCGGCGATATCGCTATCGACACCCGGATTCTTGCGGATGAGTTGCGCGCCCCCACTCTCTGTGTTTCCCGTCTCTGTGACATTGCTGCGCGCCTCAACGCTCCTTTTCTCGAGGGGCTGGAGTTACCAGAGCAGGATATCTATCAGCGCTGGCTGAATGGCGAGCGTCGCGAACAGGAGCGGCGACTCACACAGGTCTGTTCGCGACTGGCTCAGCACCCCGACAACGCACTGGATGAGCAGCTGCTGTGGGCACAACGCTGGCAGGAGCTCGCGCCCTTGTGCCCCAGCGCGGCAACGGTGCTGGTGACTCTTTTGGATCGCATGGGGCTTACCGCGGAACTTGACCGCACTGCGCGGGAGCTCGACCACCGCTTCCGGCGTGCAGCCATCTCCTGGTCAGCAGCAGCGCGGGCACAAACCGAAGCCGGACCGCCCTCGGATGAAAAGGGGTTCACCGGTCGCGAGCTGTTGGCGCGCCAGAAAATTCATTTCTGCCGTGCCCGCGATGGCGCTCGCATCGCCTACGCCTCCGTGGGCGAAGGGCCGACAATAATCAAAGCTGCCAACTGGCTGACACATCTCGAGCACGACTGGGATGCACCGATATGGAGCCCGCTGTTTCGTGATCTCGCCTCCGATCACCGCTTTATCCGTTACGATGAACGGGGCAATGGTCTGTCCGACTGGAATGTGGGGGAAATCTCATTTGAGTCGTTTGTGACCGATCTGGAAACTGTGGTCGATGCCTGTGGGGAGCAGCGGTTTTCCCTGCTGGGTATTTCCCAGGGCGCGGCAGTCTCTATTGAGTACGCGGTGCGCTACCCGGAGCGGGTCAAGCACCTGATTCTGTTTGGCGGCTACGCCGCTGGCTGGCGAGTGGGTGCCAGTGAGGCGGTGACCCGCGAGCGCGAAGCGGTGATGACACTCACTGCCACGGGTTGGGGGCAGGATAATCCAGCTTACCGGCAAATTTTCTCATCCACTTTTATGCCGTCTGCCAACGCGGAAGAGTTCGCCTGGTTCAATGAGTTTCAGCGGCGCACGACCTCGCCGGAAAATGCGGTGCGTTTTCTGTCCGTGTTCAGTGATATCGATGTGCGCGCACGCCTGGCGCAGGTGCAGGTGCCTACCCTGGTGATTCACTCGCTTGGTGACCAGCGCATTCCCGTCCATATAGGACGGGAACTGGCTGCCTCCATCCCCGGTGCGGAATTTGTCGGGCTGGATAGCAACGGCCATCTTCTGCTGGGGCGCGAAGCCGCTTCTCGCGACTTCGTGCGGGCGGTGCGCGAGTTTATCGCGCACCACTGATATCGAGGGAACCTCAACTTCTGCCCGATTACCACGCTTTTTCAAATGCTGGCTACCACGTCATCTCTGTAACCTTGTGGCAAATGAATCACTCGGGAAACGCTACAGGGAGTCTAGTCACGATGCTTACGGCAACGGAGTTTACCCGTCAACTAATGGGGTTGAGGGATCAATACCGGGCGGATAATGCCTGGGTCGGCAACTGGCGCAGCGGCAGCTGGAATGACGAAAATACCATGGCGCACTACATCCACTGTGCCTATAACCTGTATCGCGCGACAGCGACCAATATGTTGAAGCTTACGGTACTCGGCGGTACGCAAATTCGACTGGATGATGCCTATATCCGCAATTTTGGGATCACCGGCGCCAATGGGATTCAGGACAGGACTACCAAGGAGCATGTGTACGCAGAAGTCATGCGGCGTATCGGACGTACCACCAACCCCAGCCCCACTGCAGACAGAAACCCCGCGCCGGTTGTGCGCAGCGGCAGTATCTTGAGTGAAAAAGGGTGGACCCCTATTTTGAACGATGCGTTGATTATTGGCGCCGCCGCGGGCCGGCAACAGTTTGCGCTCGCGCTCACTTCGGCGGAGCAATTGCGCTGGGAGCGGATCAATGGTGATAAGGTGACCCGCTTTGCGGTGAATGCTTCGCGGTTTGGTGAAACGCCGGCGTTGAAAAGTGCGTGGAAGTCTTTTTTTAACGCCAGTAAAAAAATGTTCTTCGATGGCGGCAATCCACGGGTGTTCGCCCGCGAGCTGCTCGGACTGTATTTCTTCGGTTATAAACCTGAATACTCCTGGCATCAGCTGATCTTCCGGCCACCGCAGGGTGGTGTTGTGCGGCCCACGTTCAACCTGTATCTGGATGAGCTGCGCAACGTGAATTTTCATACTGGAGACCAAACCCGAATCATGCAGGCCATCTCGAACTTGTTGTTTGACGAGCCCGGCGCGCTGGGGCAACCCTGGACGCGCAGGAGACTGGCCGTCTAGGGTCGGGGTAGCACCATGTCCGGGGGAGAATATCTCGGACAAAAAAATGGGCGGCCACTGGCCGCCCATTTTGCTTTGCCGGAAATAAAAGGTTTACTTCTTACCCTTCATTGCCGCCGCCAGCAGGTCACCCATGCTGCCGCGACCACCGTTGCCGCTCCCCTGTTGCTGGCGGCTGCGGTTGTTGTGGCGGGTCGCTTGACGGGATTCGCGGTGGTCGCCTTTCTTGACGCCGCCGCTGCCCTGCTCACCGGGCTCGTCGCTCATGCGCATGGATAGGCCGATACGCTTGCGCGCCACGTCCACTTCCATCACCTTCACCTTGACGATGTCGTTCGCCTTCACTACTTCGTGCGGGTCTTTTACGAACTTCTCGCTCAGTGCGGAGATGTGCACCAGGCCGTCCTGATGCACACCGATATCCACAAAGGCACCGAAGTTGGTGACGTTGGTGACGGTGCCTTCCAGCACCATGCCCGGACGCAGGTCCTTGATTTCTTCCACGCCGTCTTCGAACTTGGCGGTGCGGAATTCCGGGCGCGGGTCGCGGCCGGGTTTTTCCAGTTCGGCGATGATGTCTTTTACCGTGGGCAGACCGAATTTTTCATCGGTATAGTCCATCGGGTTCAGCCTGCGCAGAAAAGCGGAATCGCCGATCAGGCTGTTGATCTCGCGGCCGTTCTTCTCGGCAATGCGTTTGACCACGATGTAGGACTCCGGGTGCACACCAGAGCGGTCCAGTGGATTCTCGCCGTTGTTGATACGCAGGAAGCCGGCCGCCTGTTCGAACGCCTTGGGTCCGAGGCGCGGAACTTCTTTCAGCTGGTCGCGACTCTTGAAGGCGCCATTCTGGTCGCGGTAGCTGACGATATTGGCGGCGATGGAGGCGGACAGGCCGGACACGCGGGTCAGCAGTGGCGCGGAGGCAGAGTTCAGCTCGGCGCCGACGCCGTTCACACAGTCTTCCACCACCGCGTCCAGGGAACGCGCCAGCTGGGACTGGGATACGTCGTGCTGGTACTGGCCCACACCGATGGATTTGGGTTCGATCTTCACCAGCTCGGCGAGCGGATCCTGTAAGCGACGGGCGATGGAGATGGCACCGCGGATGGTCACGTCCAGGTCCGGAAATTCCTTGGCGGCGAATTCAGAGGCGGAGTACACGGAGGCGCCGGCCTCGTTCACCATCACCTTCTGGGCGGTGAGCTTGAATTGTTTGATGGTCTCGCCGACAAACTTGTCGGTCTCGCGGCTGGCGGTGCCATTGCCGATTGCGATCAGGCCCACGTCGTACTTTTTGCACAGGGTGGCGATCACCGCAGCGGATTCCGCCAGCTTGTTTTGCGGCGGATTCGGGTAGATGGCGGTGTGATCCAGCACCTTGCCGGTGGCGTCCACCACGGCCACTTTCACCCCGGTGCGCAGGCCCGGGTCCAGGCCGATGGTGGCTTTCTGGCCGGCGGGGGCGGACAGCAGCAGGTCCTTCAGGTTGCGGGAGAACACCTTGATGGCTTCCTCTTCCGCCTTCTCGCGCAGCTGGCTCAGCAGGTCGGTTTCCAGACTGGTCAGCAACTTGATGCGCCAGGTCCAGCGCACCACTTCACCCAGCCATTTGTCCGCCGGACGCCCCTGGTCCTCGATCTCCACATGACGGGCAATCATCGCCTCGCAGGGGTGGGCCTGAGTCGGTGCGCGCTCTTCGTCGCCCTCGAGGCCGAGATTGATAGCCAGAATGCCTTCGTTGCGGCCGCGGAAAATCGCCAGGGCGCGATGGCTTGGCACCTTGGCCCAGTCTTCCGCATATTCGAAGTAGTCGCGGAACTTGGCTCCTTCCTCTTCCTTGCCGGGAAGCAGCTTGGATTTGACCTGGCCTTCGCGGCTGAGGAAGTCCCGCAGCTTGCCCAGCAGCTCGGCGTCTTCGGCGAAGCGCTCCATCAGAATGAACTTGGCACCGTCGAGGGCACTCTTGATGTCCTTGACGTGCAGGGCGGAATCCTCGTTGTCGCTGTTGAGGTACTTTTGCGCTTCCTCTTCCGGGTTCAGGCTCGGGTCGGCGTAGAGGGCGTCGGCGAGAGGCTCCAGGCCCGCTTCGATGGCGATCTGGCCCTTGGTGCGGCGTTTCGGTTTGTAGGGGAGGTAGAGGTCTTCGAGGCGGTTTTTGGTGTCGGCGGCGTTGATCTGCTGGGCCAGTTCCGGGGTCAGTTTGCCCTGCTCGTCGATGCTTTTCAGGATCGCGGCGCGGCGCTCTTCCATTTCACGCAGATAGCGCAGGCGGTCTTCCAGGGTGCGCAACTGGGTGTCATCCAGTTCACCGGTGACCTCCTTCCGGTAGCGGGCGATAAACGGCACCGTGGCGCCCTCGTCCAGCAGTCCTACGGCCGCGGCCACCTGTTGTGGGCGCACGTTCAGTTCTTCGGCGATACGGGCGTTGATATCCAACATCTTGTTATCTACTTCCTCGGAGAGTCATTAACAGAGAGTCACTTACACAGAGTCATGGGTATTTCACGAAATCGACGGCGGTGCCGGCCGTGTAAAAAGGGCGGCCATTATGGGCCATGCGACGCCACTGACCAAGATTGAAAACCGCGCCTTTTTAAACCGGGTGGTCGCGGCGCAGAATTGCGCATAGAGGTCTTTTGCGGTCAAGCGCATTCTGCTGCGACGGCTGGTATCTGTGAACAGTTCCAAAGTTGTGCAAGCCCTGTAGAATGCCCAGCTAGTTAAATTTTGATCAGCGGAATTGCCTGTGAATCCTTCGAATAAAAACACCAGTAAAAATAAAATCTTAGGAATCGTTGTAGCGGTTGGTGTGCTCGCCGTAGCAGCTGTAACCCTGCTCGCCCCGAAACCTGAGGAAAAAGTTGCTGAGGCAGCACTTCCGCCGGTGGCCGATGTGGTATACGCCAACCCCGGTCGCCAGACCCTGCTGGTACCGAGCCAGGGCTCGGTGCGCGCTCGTCACGAGATTGAAGTGGTAGCGCGGGTGGGGGGTGTCATCGAGAGTGTGAACAACGCGTTCGTTCCCGGAGGATTCTTTCAGCAGGGCGATTCCCTGATCCAGATCGAAGCGGCGGACTACCGGCACGCCCTAACCCGTGCTGAATCCCAGGTGGCCAATGCTGCCGCCACCCTGGCCCAGGAGCAGGGCATGGCCAAACAGGCCCAGCGCGAGTGGCGCGACCTGGGCACCAAAACCGCGAACAATCTGTTCCTGCGCAAGCCGCAGCTGGCTGCCGCCGAAGCCGGCCTGGCCGCTGCCAAAGCGGATCGCGACCAGGCCAGACTGGACCTGGAGCGCACCGCGGTGAAGGCGCCGTTTGCCGGCCGTGTGGTGGAAACCCTGGTGGATATTGGCCAGTACGTGACCCCGGGAACCAAGTTGGCACGTATTCACAGCACCGGAGTGGCGGAGGTGCGGCTGCCGCTGACCGATCACCAGCTGTCCCTGCTGGAATTGCCCTTGGGCAGTGCGATTGAAAATGGCCCGGCGGTGCGGGTAACTGCGAGCCTCGCCGGTAAGCAGCGGGAGTGGCGCGGACAGATCGTGCGCACCGAGGCGGCGATCGATCCAAACAGCCGCTTTGTCTATGCCGTCGCCCAGATCCAGAACCCCTACGCCGGTGAAGCGCCGTTGATTAACGGTCTTTTCGTGGAAGCACAGATTGCTGGCAAAACCTATGACGATATCAGCGTGCTGCCGCGTCAGGCGCTGCATGAAGGTGGCCACATTCTGGTGCTGAATGAGGAGAATCAGCTGGGCTTCCGCGACATGGACCTGCTGCAGGCGGTGGGTGACCAGGTCTGGTTGCGCGGCGATCTGGCGGCGGGTGAAAAGGTGGTCGTTTCCAGCCTCGGCTACTCCCGCGAGGGTATGGTACTGACCCCCAATCCGTTGAACGAAAAGCCATCCGGGCTGCTGCTCGGTGAGCAGCCTGAAAGCGACGCCGATGAAAGTGCAACAGAGGCGGGTAGCAAAACGGTTTCGGCGAAGGGAGCGTACTGATCATGCAGGGCATCATCGGGTGGTTCGTCCGCAACAGTAAGGCCGCCAACCTGCTGATGATCATGATCATCATCGGCGGTCTGTTTGGTATCTCCCACGTCGGCCGCGAAGTCTTCCCGGCCATCAACCCGGGTATCGTCAAGGTCGATATCAGTTATCCCGGCGCGGGTCCCGCCGAGGTTGAGCAGCAGGTTACCCTGCGGGTGGAGCAGGCGATTGCGGAAGTGAAAGGGATCAAGGAGATCAACTCCTGGTCTTCCCGCAGTCACAGTACCGTGCGTATCGAAGCCCAGGAGGGCTACGACGAGCTGCGCCTGCTGAACGACATCAAGGTGCAGGTGGACTCCATCAGCACCTTCCCCTCGGACATCGAGCGCCCGGTGATCGCTCTGGAAGAGTGGGAACAGCAGATGATGATGATCGCCATCGGCGGTCCGGTTTCCGACCGTCAGCTGAAGCAGACCGCGCTGGACCTGCGCGACAAACTGATGCTGCTGCCCGGTGTGCGCCGGGTCGACGTGTGGGGTGACCGCGCGGACGAAGTGTCTATCGAGGTATCCGAGGTCAATCTGCGCCGCTACAACCTGACCTTCGATGACGTGGCCAATGCGGTGCGCCGCTCCTCCCTGGACCTGCCGGCGGGCCGTGTGCGCTCCGACCGCGGCGATATCCAGGTGCAGACCCGCGGTCAGGCCTATACCCAGGCGGACTTCGAGCGCATCCCGCTGTTGAGCCGCGCCGACGGCACCCAGCTGCTACTGGGGGACGTGGCCACGGTCAACGACGGCTTTGAGGAAGAGGGTTCGATTATCCGCTTCAACGGCGAATCGGCGATGAACCTGCGGGTAATGCAGGGCGAGCCACTGGACGTAGTGGCCACCGCCGAAGCGATCCGTGAGTTTATGAAAGAGGCGCGGGAAACCCTGCCTCCGGGTATGGAATTCGAGACCTGGTTCGACTTCTCCGAGGCCTATGAAAGCCGCATGAGCATGCTGTTCTGGAATGCGGTGACCGGTCTCGCGCTGGTGTTCGTGTTGTTGATGCTGTTCCTGCGCCCGGCGCTGGCGGTATGGGTGACCATCGGTATTTTCACCGCCTTTATGGGGGCCTTCTGGTTGCTGCCGATTACCGGTGTGACCCTGAATATGCTGTCGCTGTTCGCCTTCCTGATGATTCTCGGGATTGTGGTGGACGATGCGATTATCGTGGGGGAGGCGGTGCACGCCGCCCACGACCGTGGCGAAACCGGGCTGAAAGCGGCCGAGGCGGGGGTGAAAACCGTTTCCGCACCGGTCATCTTTGCCGTGGTTTCCACCATGGTGTTCTTTGTGCCCATGCTGTTTCTACCCGGAGTGACCTCGCAGATGATGCTGGCGCTGCCGGTGGTGGTACTGCTGTGTCTGGCGTTTTCACTGGTGGAGTCCCTGCTGATCCTGCCGGCGCACCTGGTGAACCTAAAGCCCGAGAAAAAAGCGACCTCCGGGATCGGCATGAAACTGCAGTCCGTGCGCGGCAAGTTCGCCGCCGCAATGCAGCAGGCCGGCGACAAATACTATATGCCGCTACTGGAAAAATCCCTCGGCAACAGCCGCGCAACGGTAATGATCTTCTTTGTGGCGCTGATCCTGTCCTTCGCGGTGTTCAAGGGCGGCTATATCGGCTCCGCCTTCTCTCCCGAAGTGCCTTCGGACATGCTTGAGCTTCGCACCACCATGGCTCAGGGAGAGTCCTTCGAGGAATCCAAGCGGGTACTGCAGAAGTTTGAGCGCGCCGGTGCCCAGCTCGCCAAGGACCCGGAAATGCTGGCACTGAACGGTGGCAAACCGTTTGTGGAAAACACCATGGTGTTCCTGTGGCGCGGCAACGTCACCGTTCTCCTGCAGCTGACCGACGGCGAGCAGCGGGATGTGACCTCGGAACAGCTGGCGCTGAAATGGCGCGAGTACGTGGGTGAGCTGCCGGCCAGCGTGGAAGAAATGAAGATCCACCACACCATCAATGACGGCGGTGCGGGCATGTCCCTGAACCTGAGTACGTCATCCGGTGATATGGACGAACTGCGACGCGCAGCGGATGCGGTGAAAGAGGCGCTGAACAACTTTGCCGGTGTCTACGATGTGCGTGACAACCTGGTGGCTGCCCGTCAGGACATCGAGATCCAGCTGAAGCCTCACGCCACCAACATGGGTATCGGCCTTGCCGATGTGGCCAAACAGGTGCGCCAGGGTTTCTATGGAGAAGAAGTCCAGCGTATTCCCCGCGGCCGTGAAGACGTGCGGGTGATGGTGCGTTATCCACAGGAAGAGCGCGCCAACGAGGACCAGATCGACCGGATTCGCGTGCGTACCGCGGAAGGTGAAGTGCCGTTCAGTGCGGTGGCCGATGCGGTCTACGTGCCGGGTTACACCACCATCCGTCGCAACGATCGCGAGCGCACGGTGCAGGTGACTGCGGAGCTGATCCCGGGCTCGGCGCCGGCATTCGAGATCCTGAAGCAGCTGCGGGATGAGAACCTGAAGCAGTGGGAGGCGCGCTTCCCGGGCTTCAGCCTGAAGACTGCGGGCGAGATGCAGGAAGAGGCGGAATTTGGCACGGCAATTCTGGCGTTCTTTATTCTGTCGCTGTTTGCAATCTATGCGCTGCTGGCGATCGCGTTCCGCTCGTACTCTCAGCCACTGCTGATTCTGACGGCGGTGCCGTTCGGTTTCTTCGGTGCGATTCTGGGCCACCTGTTGATGGGCTATGACATCAGCATTATGTCGATGCTGGGTTTCCTGGCGGCTGCGGGTGTGGTGGTGAACGATAACCTGGTATTGATGGATCGGATCAATCAGCTGCGGGCCCAGGGGCTGGCGGTGATGGATGCGGTGGTACAGGCGGGACGCGATCGCTTCCGCCCGATTATCCTGACTTCCATTACGACATTTATCGGTCTGGTACCGATTATGTTCGAGCGTTCGATTCAGGCGCAGTTCCTGATCCCGATGGTGGTGAGCCTGGCGTTTGGCGTGCTTTGTGCGACTTTCGTTACTCTGATTCTGGTGCCGAACCTGTATAAGGTGATTGAGGTGCTGCGGGTCAAGTTTAAAGGCGAAAAGGCTTCGGAAGAGTTACCGGTGAGCTTCGAGAAAGTCTGATGCAATTGTGGAGTGCAGTGGCGGCCGTTTGGCGGTCCTGTGGCGCCCCGGATTGGGACGGGGTAATCCGATACTCCACAACCTCATCGGCAATCGTTCCGTATCGAATCACCCCGCCCCGATCAGGGGCTTCGCGTTTTACTTCTTACGAAGCGCGAACAAAGGAATGAAGGGGGAGTGCCGGGGATTGGTTTTTGAAAGCGTCGCAAACAGGATGTTTGCGCCGCAGCGCCCAGGGGTGAGGCAAGCGTTTACGAAGCACCGCTTCGTGCGCAGCCGAACGACGCCAATCTATGATTGGCGGCCGGGCCCGCTTGCGGGGGTTCACAGGGGGGCGCTTAGCTCGGTTTTGAAAACTAGTACCCGG
Organism: Microbulbifer sp. ARAS458-1; assembly: GCF_045348205.1. NCBI lineage: Bacteria > Pseudomonadati > Pseudomonadota > Gammaproteobacteria > Cellvibrionales > Microbulbiferaceae > Microbulbifer > Microbulbifer sp. ARAS458-1. The sequence continues at coordinate 1,072,455 of NZ_CP155838.1, forward strand.
TGCTTCCCCGCCACCGAGCTCCAAACAGAGCTCTTCTGGGGCCCGAAGTGCCCTACAAACATTTTCTGTCCTGTATTACCCTTCACGCAATGTTTTCCTAGAGTTGGAACTCCCTTTGCGTATTCCTCGTATTTTTTCCTCCGAGCCGTTGTCCGGCCAATCTGAAGTTCAGTTAGATGAGGCCGCTTCGCGCCATCTGGTGAAAGTGCTGCGCCTGGGGCCTGGTCGTCCGTTGATTCTGTTTGATGGGCTGGGTGGGGAGTATGAGGCGGAGTTGCTTGAGGCTGGGAAGAAGGCGCGGGTTAAGCTTGGTGCCTTTGCTGGTGAGGAGCGGGAGTCGCCACTGGCGATTACCCTGGCGATTGGTATTTCCCGTGGGGATCGCTTTGACTGGGTTATCCAGAAGGCCACGGAGCTGGGGGTGGCGCGGATTCAGCCGTTGTTTACCGAGCGCTGTGAAGTGAAGCTATCCGGGGACCGGCTGCAGAAGAAACTGGGGCAATGGCAGCAGATAGCGATCAGTGCCTGTGAGCAGTGTGCGCGCAATCGCGTGCCGGCAATTTTGCCGCCGCTGAAGTATCCACAGTTACTGGATCAAACAACACAGGGCGACACTCTCAGGCTGGTACTGCACCATCGCACCGAGTCTACATTGGCGGAAATGGAGCAAAAGTCCGGCCGACCGGATAGCGCGCTATTATTGGTGGGGCCGGAAGGTGGGCTGTCTGTCGAGGAAATCGAGCTGGCGTTGCAACAGGGCTTTCATCCACTGCGCCTGGGGCCGCGGGTGTTGCGCACGGAGACGGCGCCGGTTGCCGCGCTATCAGTGCTGCAATTTCAATGGGGTGATATTTAACAGGAATATTTTATGAAAGCATTAGTCTGGCTGATCGGTGTGGCTATCATCGCCATGTCTGTTCTTGTGATTCTAAAACCGCAGGTCGCGCGGGATATCGGCGAGCGGATGAATCCGCAGATGTTCTACTTCGGATGCTGGGCGCGCATTGTGATCGGCATGGTGTTTCTGCTGATCTCTGATACCCGTAGCTGGGGAACCCTGTTCAATGTACTGGGTATCTTCCTGATCGTAATCGGTGCCTATGCATTGCAGTCGGGGTACGAGCGCACCAAGGAATTTGTACTTGGTATAGTCCACGGCAATGAAAACCTTGTACGTGTAGCCGGTGCGGTTGGTGTGTTGATTGGTATTTTGCTGATTTCCGCTACCTGAAAAACCGTAAACAGAATCGATAGCGGAACGGAAAGTAGAAGAGTAATGGAAAGGTTTGCGTCAAATACCCGTCTGGTCATTTTCGATTGTGATGGAGTCCTGGTGGACAGTGAAAGTATTGTCTGCCGGGTGCTGGCCGAGGAAATGACCAAGTTGGGAATGCCGGCGACCGCCGAGGACCTGGACGAACAGTTCAGTGGTCGTCCGTCGAGGGATTGCATTATCGACATTGAAACCCGCTATGGCGGCCCGCTGCCGCAGTCCTACTTCAATGCCACCGAAAGCCGTATTCGCGAGGCTTTTCATACTGAGCTGGAAGCGGTATCCGGCATCCACGAGGTATTGGATAAGCTGCAGACCACGGATCTGCAAACCTGTGTCGCCTCATCAGGGCCCCACGCCAAGATGCAGATCACACTGAACAAGACCGGTCTGTGGGATTATTTCGACGGGCGTATCTACAGTGCCGACGACGTTGGTCGCGGCAAGCCCTGGCCGGACCTGTTTCTTCACAGCGCCGCGCAGTTCGATATGGACCCAGCGCACTGTCTGGTGGTGGAAGATTCCATCGCCGGTGTGAAAGCCGCGGTGGCGGCGGGCATGCCGGTGATAGGGTACAGCCACAATGACACGCGCGCGCGCCAGCTTGAGGCGGAAGGAGCACGGGTCATCAATGATATGCAGTTGCTGCTGGACTACGTTCGGTGACAACCTCCGGCCACCGGGTTCAACCAAATACTGTTAAAAAAACGGGAGATGCAAAAATTGGATGCGCTGAAAAGAATCCTGCTGCCGTTGTCTGTCTGTTTGCCGCGATTGCCTGCTATGTATTTGGTATTCCTGCCGGTGGAGCGATTTTCCTGGTACTGGGCATCCTCCTGGAAGGGGCCTTCTGGTTCCAGCTGACCCGCCGTAAGCGGGCCGGCTAACACTCGGTTACCATCTCAGTCTGTGAGGCGTACCTGCACCGATGCACTGCGGCGCGTGTCTTTGTCATCCACAAAGGTGCGGGTGTAGCGTACTTCGTATATTCCCTGGGCAATCAGCGTACTTACCAGCCCCTGAGGCAGTTCCACTGTTTCTCGAAGCGGTTTTCCCGCCTGTGCGGTAAGCGGCTCCGTTACCTCATATATCACCTGGTCACCCACCATAAACTGTCCGCTCGCAGAAGATGCCCGGATTTCCCCGAGATCGCTGTCCAGGTTCCATGCCATCATCAGTTTGCGTGACTTATCGCTCACGGTTTGCGAGGGCGGTGAGGCCTGAACCTGTGCCAGGCGGCCACTGGCATCCAGGTCAAACAGCACATGGTTCGACAGGCTGCCCGCGGCACCGGCGAATACCCGGCGGTAGCCCACGCGGCGCACGCCCTTGGCGTGCCAGCTGCGCGCCTGCACCGGGGAAATCTGCACGATTTCGGTAACCTCGCCGCGGTCGCCGCTGAATTCCAGAATCTGATCCACCACCGCCAGCTCCTGGTTGTTGTCCAGGTTCACAAACACGCCCCGCGGCGACGCTGCGCCCCCTTTGCTGGCTACCCGCCAGGTCACCTTCTCCTGGTATCCCTCGCTGGCGTTCAGCCAGGCATCACCGGGATCTACGGTCACAATCTGCTGCGCTGTGACCCGAGAGCCAAATACCAGAGAAAGCGCAATAGCGCCGATCCCGAGGATGGTAAGCAGAAGCTGTTTGTTCATTGCATCTCCCTGAGGGCTACAGGTATCGATACCGGCACCGGCATTTAAGCCTGTTCGGTACAAGTTTTCACGTGAGTACGGATTTTGACATAGGTGACATAGGTTAGGGTCCCGTTGAATCACTCAGAACGTCGGATATAGCGAATGGCGTTGTGGTATTGCGCCGCGGTGAGCCAGCTAGGGAAAACATGTTTCGCACCCTAGAATTCCTCAAAATTCAGCTTACCGATCCACGCGAAATAGATTGCAGCCATTCGAAGGAGTCGGCCCCTATGCCAATTGTCGTTTCCCGTCAGCCACTATTGCGTCACTGTGTCGCATTCGGCGTCGTGTTGAGTGCTCTGCTTGTAAGCGGTTGCCCAGATCCTACAAAAAAGTATTCCCTGGATCCCCGCGACTTGGTGAGCAATGGTCTGGGCGAAAAAAGTGCCCGCGAGGCGGCCCCGTTCGGTGACGACATGGTCCGCTACCTGATGGGCCAGACCCGCGAACGCGGCGATGCATTTGTGCTGAATGTGGACTTTGACCCCGGCGGCTTTGCGCCGAAGATGGACACCTTGGCTGACATCGAAGCGCTGTTGGTGATCATGCGGGACTTCCCTGCGCTGAAAATCGTTGTGGAGGGCCACACCGACAATGCGGGTGACCCGGACAAGAACCGAAAGTTATCCCAGTGGCGGGCGAACTGGGTGAAACAGTTTTTGCTGGAGCGAGGGATAAACTCAGAACGGGTAGAGGCCACCGGGCTGGGTGATTCGGACCCGATCGCAGACAACAATACCCAGCGGGGCAGGGAGCAGAATCGCAGGCTGGTGGTGCGGGTGATCGACTTTAATGGCAAGCCGATTAATGTGCGGTTGGGGAATCCGCAGAAGCTGCAGAGTAATTAATAAATTATTTTCTAAGAAGGTTGCCGCGAAGGTGCCGCTACCGGGTATACCCGGTAGCGGCACCGCCCGGGAATTAATTCAAGCTTCTTTGGATAGCTCCAGAGCGTTCAGGATGTCGGCCGTCGGCCCCACCTGATTCATGGTGTAGAAATGCAGCCCCGGTGCGCCGCCTTCCAGTAGCGTCTCGCACAGGTCGGTCACGATCTCCAGTCCTAGCTTTTTCACATCTTCCGGATTGCTGAAACTCTCCATGCGGTACCTCAACCAGCGCGGAATCTCCGCACCACAGTTGCGGGAGAAGCGCGCCAGATTGGTGAAGTTGGTAATCGGCATGATACCCGGATAGATCGGCGCATCGATACCTGCCTTTTCACACTGATCCAGGAAGTAGAAATAGGCATCCGGATTGTAGAAGTACTGGGTCAGGGCACTGTTGGCGCCGGCCTCGAACTTGCCTTTCAGGAATCGGATGTCCGCATCATAGCTGTCCGCTTCCGGATGGATTTCAGGGTAAGCCGCCACTTCCAGGTGGAAGTGATCACCGGTGTGGCGGCGGATAAATGCCACCAGTTCGTTGGCATATACCAGCTGCGCCACGGAGCCCATACCGGACGGCATATCACCGCGCAGGGCGACGATGCGATCGACACCGGCTTCTTTGTAGCGGTTCAACAGGCCGAGAACGATCTCTTCGTTGTCGCCACCAAATGACAGGTGCGGCGCGATGGAAACACCCTTTCCGCGCAGCTCGCACACGATGTTTGCGGTGGTATCGCGGGTGGTGCCGCCGGCACCGTAGGTGACCGAGAAGAATGCGGGGTCGAAGGCCTGCAGTTCTTCGCGGGTGTTCTTCAGTTTTTCCCGACCCTCTTCGGTCTTGGGCGGGAAAAATTCAAAGCTGATGCGTAAATCACTCATTATTCTGTTCCATTCCCTCGGTTTGCCGGATCCCGGCTCACGTCCGGGATGACGTTGCTTGGTCATGCCGGCGCAGGCCGGCATCCAGTACCTGAGAGGTCAATTAATACTTGTAGCTTTCCGGCTTGTACGGGCCATCCACGGAAACACCGATGTACTTGGCCTGGTCTTCGGTCATGCGGGTAATCACACCACCAAAGCCTTCGACCATGTACTTGGCCACTTCCTCGTCCAGGTGCTTCGGCAGTACTTTTACGTAGAGCGCGGAAACCTTCTGGTCCGCCGGCAGGTCGGCAAACTTCTCGTTGTACAGGTGGATCTGCGCCAGCACCTGGTTGGCAAAGGAGCCATCCATAATGCGGCTCGGGTGACCGGTGGCGTTACCCAGGTTAACCAGGCGGCCTTCGGACAACAGCAACAGGTGGTCGTTAGTGGCCGCGTCGCGCACGATCTTGTGCACCTGCGGTTTTACTTCCTGCCACTGCCAGTTTTCGCGCATAAACGCGGTATCAATTTCGTTATCGAAGTGACCGATATTGGAAACTACCGCGCCGGACTTCAGTGCCTTCAGCATATTTGCGTCGCACACATTGACGTTGCCGGTGGTGGTGACGATCAGATCGGTGTTCGCCAGCAGTTCCTTGTTGATGCAGGACTCGGTGCCGTCGTTGACGCCGTTGATATACGGGGAAACCAGCTCGAAGCCGTCCATGCACGCCTGCATGGCGCAGATGGGGTCCACTTCGGTGACTTTTACGATCATGCCTTCCTGACGCAGGGAAGCAGCGGAACCTTTGCCCACATCACCGTACCCAATGACCAGCGCTTTCTTGCCGGACAGCAGGTGGTCGGTGCCGCGCTTAATGGCGTCGTTCAGACTATGGCGACAACCGTATTTGTTGTCATTTTTACTTTTGGTTACTGAGTCGTTTACGTTGATCGCCGGTACTTTCAGGGTGCCTGCTTTCAGCATGTCCTGCAGGCGGTGTACGCCGGTGGTGGTCTCTTCGCTGATACCGTGGCACTTATCCAGCAGCTCCGGGTATTTGCGGTGCAGCAGCTCGGTGAGGTCGCCGCCGTCATCCAGAATCAGGTTTGGCTGCCAGCCGGGTACGTCTGCGCCGATGGTGCGTTCCAGACACCACTCGTATTCTTCTTCCGTTTCACCTTTCCATGCGAATACCGGAATGCCGGAGGCGGCAATTGCCGCAGCAGCGTGATCCTGGGTAGAGAAAATATTGCAGGACGACCAGCGCACTTCCGCGCCCAGGGCCACCAGGGTCTCGATCAGGACCGCGGTCTGGATGGTCATGTGGATACAGCCCATGATACGGGCGCCCGCCAGCGGCTGTTCAGCGCGGTATTTTTCACGCAGGGTGATCAGCGCGGGCATCTCGCCTTCGGCGATTTCAATTTCCATGCGGCCCCAGTCGGCCAGGGAAATGTCGGCGACTTTGAAGTCTTTGAATTCGGTGCTCATTTGGTTCATTACCTAAATCTTTGAAGTTTTTCCCCGTCATACCGGCGAAGGCCGGTATCCAGTTTCGTGGCGCTGGATTCCGGCCTGCGCCGGAATGACGACAATATGAATTAAATACCAGCCTGTGCGCGCAGGGTCTCAGCCTTGTCGGTCTTCTCCCACGGGAAAGCGGTAAAGGTTTCCACCTGCTCTTTGCCGTTGGTATCAATCCATTTGTAGCTGTGCTCAAACGGATCGCGACCAAAATGGCCGTAGGCGGCGGTGAGCTGATACATGGGGTGCAACAGGTCCAGCGCTTTGGAGATTGCGTAGGGGCGTAGGTCGAAGTTTTCCCGAACCAGTTCGATCAGGCGCTCGTCGCTCACCTTGCCGGTGCCGAAGGTGTTGATGGAAACCGAGGTCGGTTCGGCGACGCCGATGGCGTAAGACACCTGAATCTCACAGCGGTTGGCGAGGCCGGCGGCGACGATATTTTTTGCCACGTAACGACCGGCGTAGGCCGCAGAGCGGTCCACTTTGGACGGGTCCTTGCCGGAGAAAGCACCGCCGCCGTGACGTGCGGAACCGCCGTAGGTGTCCACGATAATCTTGCGCCCGGTCAGTCCACAGTCGCCCACTGGGCCGCCGATGACAAATTTGCCGGTAGGGTTGATGTGGTACTTGGTGTTTTCATGCAGCAGGTCGGCCGGCAGTACATGGTGCACGATCAGTTCCAGCACCGCTTCGCGCAGGTCTTCCTGAGTGACTTCTTCGTTGTGCTGGGTGGACAGAACCACCGCGTCGATCGCGCAGGGCTTGCCGTTTTCGTCGTAGCGGAAAGTCACCTGACTTTTTGCATCCGGGCGCAGCCACGGCAGCAGACCGGACTTGCGCGCTTCCGCCTGACGCTCTACCAGACGGTGTGCGTAGTACACCGGAGAAGGCATAAAGGTTGGGGTCTCATCGGTGGCGTAGCCAAACATCAGGCCCTGGTCACCGGCACCCTGGTCTTCCGGTTTCACCCGGTCAACGCCCTGGGCGATATCCACCGACTGTTTGCCGATGACGTTGATCACACCACAGGTTTCACCGTCGTAACCCACGGCGGAAGAGGTGTAGCCGATATCGGTAATTACCTTGCGTACCAGATCTTCCAGATCCACCCATGCAGAGGTGCTGATCTCACCGGCAATTACTGCGATACCGGTTTTCACCAGCGTCTCACAGGCAACCCGCGCGTTCTTGTCACGCGCCAGCAGGGCGTCCAGAACCGCATCGGAAATCTGATCGGCAATTTTGTCCGGATGGCCTTCGGATACCGACTCCGAAGTAAAAATGCTGTATTCACTCATTTTGAGCTTCTCCTTTTTCCGCTTCCGGCGGTTGGCGTCAATCTTGTTTCGTGCTTCGTAGCTTTTCAGTCCGGAGCACTGGTGCTGGTTCTGTGGCGGCCAAGGGGCCGGTGAAAGGTTTCAAAACCGCTGTGAATACATCCCTGTACGCTGCGTCGGCGACGTCCCTGTCGCCGACGCTTTTGAAACCTTTCCCCGGCCCCTCGGCCTTCAATTCCTATTTCGCGACTTTGTTGCTGTTTGCGAAAGCTGCTTACGAAGTAAATATGTTGTTCGTGAAGCCAGAGCTAAAAAAGAGCTCATACAAAAAGCGACGAAGCTCAAAGCTTCAAAAATTCCTGAATCTGAATCTGAAACCCATTGCGCAGGGCGCTGTGTTCACTGCGCCCTTTCTGCAGGCCCGCCTCTGCGGCCCACTCAACCAGTTGCTGAGGCGCAAACCCCAGCCACAAATCCCCGCAGGCATCTCTCGCCCAGTCCTGCCCGTGATCGTGCAGCTCGGTAATCAGCAGTTGTCCGCCCGGCTTCAACGCCTTCTGTAAATCGTGAAAAATCTGCGCCGGCTCCGGGGTGTGGTGCAGCACCATATTTACCACAATGCAGTCCGCACTTTCCGGACGGGATGCCGCCGCGCGGGTGTCGTCACACACGAACTCGATATTCTGCAGCCCCCGCTCATCGGCAAACGCCTGCGCCCGCGTAAGCATCGTCTCCGACAGGTCCAGCGCCGTCACCGTACCAAACCGGTTCGCCAGCTCCTCCAGAAACTCTCCCTCACCGGGGCCCACTTCCAGTGCGTGACGGCCCGGTTTCAGCAGCTGTGCTACCTGTGGACCGTAGACGCTATAACTGGCGATCAACTCCTGCTGCTCGCGGAAGCGGTTGCCGTAATCCGCGAAGAAACGGCGTGAGGCCTCGGCGCGCTCGGACGCGATCTGATCCACAGTGGCCGCGCGGGATGCACTCAGTGGCAGCTGATCCAAGCCGCTGAACAGCTGCTGCAGCAGCACACTGCCCGCGGTGCGGCGGTAGAACAGGTTATTGCCCTCGCGGCGTTTGCTCACCAGTCCCGCCTGCGCCAATACCTTGAGGTGGTGGGACAGGGCCGGCTGGCGCAGCTCGAAGATGCGGCACAGCTCCAGCACGCTGTAGGAGTCCTGGCTCAGCAGGCGCAGTATCTCCAGCCGCAGCGGATCGCCGGCGGCCTTCAGGGTCGCCGCCAGTTGCGGGATCGGGTCGCTGGCGTGTGATTCTTTGTTGGCATCACCCGTCGCAGACGGTTGGCTGGAGTCAAGCATGGCGCGGAGTCTAGCAGCGCTTTCAGGCTATATCAAAATATTTCGATAAAGGTGTATCGAAATAATTTGATGCAGATGTAACTAACGCCGCCCGGGCGGATGGAACCGCGTCAGGAGCGCTATCTATTAGGAAAATGTTGCTGCCTTCGGTAAAGAATTGAACCCGCGGCCTTTGCGCCCGGCGGGGGTTTACGGGAAAATACTGCCCCCGTTTTGCCGGTCATCGACAACCTCCGGCCGACGGGTCGCGGCAAGCTGGCCGTCAGAGCCGGGCCCGCAGCGCATCTGATGAACCGAAGATCCCAAACCGAGAGATCCCTATGTCTTCTACTCCGTCTCGCACAGAAAAGGCTAACGCCATCCGCGCCCTCGCCATGGACGCGGTCCAGAAAGCCAAAAGCGGCCACCCGGGCGCCCCCATGGGTATGGCAGATATCGCCGAAGTGCTGTGGAACGACTATCTGAAACACAACCCGGCCAACCCCGAGTGGGCGGACCGCGACCGCTTTGTGCTGTCCAATGGCCACGGTTCCATGCTGCTGTATTCCCTGTTGCATTTGTCCGGCTATGACCTGTCCATCCACGAGCTGCAGAACTTCCGTCAGCTGCATTCCAAGACCCCGGGCCACCCGGAATACGGTTACGCCCCGGGTGTAGAAACCACTACCGGCCCCCTGGGGCAGGGCATCACCAATGCCGTGGGTATGGCGCTTGCCGAGAAGGTCCTCGCCGCCCAGTTTAACCGTGAAGGCTACGAGCTGGTTGACCATAACACCTACTGCTTCCTGGGTGACGGCTGCCTGATGGAAGGTATCTCCCACGAAGCCTGCTCCCTCGCCGGTACCCTGGGCCTGGGCAAGCTGATCGCCTTCTATGACGACAACGGCATCTCCATCGACGGTGAAGTAGAAGGCTGGTTCACCGACGACACGCCCAAGCGCTTTGAATCCTATGGCTGGCACGTAATCCCGAACGTGGACGGTCACGATCCGGCTGCGATTAAGGCCGCCATCGAAGAAGCCCGCTCTGAGACCCGCAAGCCCACCATCATCTGCTGCAAGACCGTGATTGGTTTCGGCTCCCCCAACAAGCAGGGCCGCGAAGAGTGTCACGGCGCGCCGCTGGGCGACGAAGAGATCGCACTGGTACGCGAAACCCTGGGCTGGAAGCACGAGCCATTCGTTATCCCCGAAGACCTGTATCACGCCTGGGACGGCCGCGCCAAAGGCGCCGAACAGGAAGACGAGTGGAACGATATCTTCGAAGACTATAAAGAAGCCCACCCGGAACTGGCGGAAGAGTTTGTACGCCGTATGAAAGGCGACCTGCCCGCGGACTTCCTCGCCAAGGCCGACGAATACATCAAACAGTGTCAGGCCGACGGCGAGAAAATTGCTTCCCGTAAAGCCAGCCAGAACAGCCTGAACGCCTATGGCCCGCTGCTGCCGGAATTCCTCGGCGGCTCCGCCGACCTCGCTGGCTCCAACCTCACCATCTGGTCCGGCTCCAAAGGCGTGAGCGCCGACGACGCCAGCGGCAACTACGTCTACTACGGCGTGCGCGAATTCGGCATGAGCGCCATCATGAACGGCATCGCCCTGCACGGCGGCTTCGTGCCCTACGGCGCGACCTTCCTGATGTTTATGGAATACGCCCGCAACGCCGTGCGTATGGCCGCGCTGATGAAGCAGAAAGTCATCTTCGTCTACACCCACGACTCCATCGGTCTGGGCGAAGACGGCCCCACCCACCAGCCGGTAGAGCAGCTGACCGCCCTGCGCGCTACACCAAACCTGCAGACCTGGCGCCCCTGTGACGCCACCGAATCTGCGGTTAGCTGGAAAATGGCCGTATCCCGCAACGACGGCCCCAGCGCCCTCATCTTCAGCCGCCAGGGCCTCGCCCCGCAGGCGCGCACCGAAGAGCAGCTGGCCAACGTCGAAAAGGGTGGTTACATCCTGCGCGATTGCGACGGCGAGCCCGAAGCCATCATCATCGCCACCGGCTCCGAAGTAGAGCTCGCCACCGCCGCCGCCGAACAACTGTCCGGCCGCAAAGTGCGCGTCGTCTCGATGCCTTGCGCCGAAGCCTTCTGCGCCCAGCCCGCCGACTACCGCGAATCCGTACTGCCTTCCAGCGTGCGCGCCCGCGTCGCCGTAGAAGCCGGCCACAAGGACTACTGGTACAAGTTCGTTGGTTTCGACGGTGCCATCATTGGCATGGACACCTTCGGTGAATCCGCACCGGCCGGTGACCTGATGAAGCACTTCGGCATCACTGCTGAGAAAGTTACTGAAGCTGTCGAAGGGTTGCTGAAGTAATTACTAGGTAAGCTGCTAACGTAGTTCAGCGGCCCATCGAGAAGGGCAAGTGCCGGGCATAGGGTTTCGGAAGCGTCGGCGACAGGGACGTCGCCGACGCAGCGTACAGGGATGTATTCACAGCGGTTCCTAAACCTTATGCCCGGTGCTTGACCGCCACCGCACGGGAACAGAGCATTGATCGAAGGCGGTGGAAAAGGCCCGAGGAATACATGCCCAACCAAGCACCAATAAGACTCGCGATAAACGGCTACGGCCGTATCGGACGCAGCGTCCTGAGAGCTCTGTACGAATCCAACCTGCGCGACCAATTGCAGATCGTCGCCATCAACGAACTGGCCGACTGCGCCACCATTGCGCACCTCACCAAATACGACACCGTCCACGGCCGCTTCCACGGCAAAGTCGAAGTGCATAACGAAACCCTGCACATCAACAACGACCAGATCGCCGTCACCCATTACCGAGACCTCGAAGACCTCGACTGGCGCAATCCCCAGGTCGACATCGTCCTCGAATGCACCGGCAGCTTCACCGAGCGCCAGCGCGCCGAACTGCATTTAAAAGCGGGGGCCAAAAAAGTCATCTTCTCCCAACCCGCGCAAAGTGACGTCGACGCCACCATCGTATACGGCGTCAACGACACCGCGCTCACGGGCAATGAAACCATCATCTCCGCCGCCTCCTGCACCACCAACTGCAGCATCCCCGTCATCGCCGCCCTGGAGAGCGCCTTCGGCATCGAAGCCGGCGTCATCACCACCATCCACTCCGCGATGAACGACCAACCGGTAAACGACGCCTACCACCACACCGACCTGCGTAAAACCCGCTCCGCCATCTCGTCGATTATTCCGGTGGACACCGGGCTCGCCCGCGGCATCGAACGGGTGCTCCCCGACATGGCCGGCAAATTCGAAGCCCAGGCCATGCGCGTGCCCACTATCAACGTCTCCGCCATCGACCTTTCGGTGCAATTGAAAAAGACCGTCACCCAAGCCGAGGTTAATTCCGTGTTGAAAACCGCAGCGGAAACCCGCTTCTGTGGCGTCCTCGGTTACAGTGAAGAGCCCCTCACCTCCTGTGACTACAACCACGATCCCCGTTCCGGCATTGTCGACGCCAGCCAGACCCGCGTTGCCGGCAACAGACTGGTCAAAGTATTGATCTGGTTTGATAACGAATGGGGGTTTGCCAATCGTATGCTGGATGTTACGCGCGTACTGCAATCTCAGTGATTTATAGTCGGTAGTAGACAGTGAGAAATGTGCAGGTAATCCTGCTCACCCACGAGCGCGAGCTGGATCGACCAACCAATACCGGGCGGTTGGTGTTGGAAGTAGTTGGGGAGCCTGTGTCCAACAGGGTGCGGCGTGTCCTGTGGCGTCGTAAGGAGCCGGATGATTCTCTGCTCGCTTTGCTAAAGAGACCGCGCACTGCCCTGCTATATCCCGCCAGTGAGGTTCAATGCGATGGCCGCGAGGCCGGCCCCTTGAGGATCGCAGAGTGTGACACCTTTATCCTGCTAGACGGCACCTGGCAGGAGGCCCGCAAAATGTACAACCGTAGCCCCTACCTGCACAAACTACCAAGAATCGAACTGGATACCCCAAAGCCCTCCCGCTTTACCTTGCGGCGTAATCAGCGGGAGGGTTGTTTGTGCACGGCGGAGTGTATTGCTCACCTGCTGCAGGCGAAGGGGCTGCACGGGGCTGCTCGTCGATTAGAGACTGCGTTCGATCGGTTTCTGCTAGAGAGCCCCTGACGACGGCGGTCGATCAACGGGTTTCCAGAGTGCTGGCAGTACTAATACTGGTGGTACTAAAAAGTACCGCAGGAACCCAGGCGATTTTTAAACGGCTGGTAGTCGAGAAGAAATGTATTGTAATCCGCGCGAAATACTGCGCAGGACTCTGTACTGTCATCCGAGGTACCGCAGCATCGAATGGCCTCACGCAACGCCTGCTCCGATACCGCGTCGAAGGACTGAGAATGTCCTGCGCCGTACATAATACTGTCCTCCCAGGTTTTTACTGGTCGCCAGGAATTATTGCCATGGGCGCCGCCGTAATAGCAGCCGGTACCCTGTAGGCAATCTTGGCCAATGTTTTCAGAGCCCCACGCCGGGGTACATTGAGAACCGAAGTAATCGTCAACGGTATCCTCTGACCAGCCGCAGCAACTGTAGTTGCCATTCTCATCGGTTTCACACGTGCCATCTGCGGTGCGGTTATAACTGGTACAGCTTTCTCTGTCGGTGAGCGTCGGGCAGGTGGCGTTTGCGGACTGCACATACTCGGATGCTGGTTTGAAACTATTGCACCATTTACTGCATCCAGGTCCGTCCAGATTCGCCCACTCTCTGGATAATTTACTGGGCCATCCCTCTGCACTTATACCGTCCTTACTAATGGGGCTGTCGTATAGATCGGCGAGACCGAAATTATGGCCGATCTCATGGATGATGATATTGCGCAGCTGGTGCAGGGTGGTTTCGATATTCAGCCAGTCCCTGTCGCTGGCAACGTAGATGATCTCGCCACCGGACGCGCCGTAATCACTTTCACCGATAACGACTTTCAGAATCCCGTGAATATCATCACTGGCGCACTGCTCTAAAATGGCTCGGTGCACCTGCTCAGTGTCACAACTGAATCCGCCCTTGTCCTTGTGGGAACACCCCAGAGCGGAAAAGCCCTGCAGATCGATTTCATAGAAAGCAAACTGGCTTTGGAATTCGGAGAAAGGCGTCAGGGCGCGAAACTGATTGGTTACGGCATCCTGTACTATTTCATTGAAGAAGGGCGCTGAATCCAGATTGGCAAAAAGCACCTTGAAAGGGGCCTCGTTATTGCCGGTAAACGGCGTGCATGAAGTCAGCTGGGCATATTCACCAGGATTCAGCGGATTTTCTGATTCTCCACTACCGGAGGCTGGAGTGTTGCCGTCGGACGAATCCAGGTCGTCTCCCGGAGCGTAAGATGGTGCTGGAGGCTGCAACTCCGTGTCTTCGACGGCGTCGTTTCCGCCACCGCCGCCGCCACAGGCGGTCAATGTCAGGAAGGCGATGGCGCAGAGCACGCGCAGGGTAAGGTTTCGGCGAACGGAGAATTCAGGCATGTCAGGGCTGGGGCTATCAATTATTGTGTGTTGTCCATGCGCGGCAAGTAAATGACTGCCTGGTGCCCTTTTCCCTGATGCTGATTGCGCAAAATTGCGCCATTTTATGAGGTGAATCCCGTTGAAGCCAGAGGTAAAAAGCCTGAAACTGCAGCTGAATATCAAGTCACTTTTTGCCGGCCGTAGGACCTGGTGAAATAAACATCGTTTGAGGAGAGGAATGTGAGAAAACTGTTTCTTTGGCTGGGGATGCTGGTAATCACTGTTCCCGCTTTGGCACTGGAAGTGGGAAGCCCAGCACCGGAGTTTTCCCTGCAGGCGTCGGATGGAAAAACCTACAAACTGGCCGATTTCAAAGGTAAGCAGGCGGTAGTGATTGCCTGGTATCCGAAGGCGTTTACCAAAGGTTGCACCATCGAGTGCAAATCCCTGGCCGAAAACGGCCACCTGATTCGCGAATACGATGTGGCCTATTTTATGGCCAGCACCGACGAGGTGGAAGAAAACGCCAAGTTCGCCGCGGAGCAGAAGGCCGATTTTCCGTTACTCAGCGATCCCTCGGGGGAAGTGGCAGCGGCCTACGACGTGAAAATGCCGGTGCTGAATATGGCCAAGCGGATTACGATATACATCGACAAGGACGGTAACGTTGCCAAGATCGACAAGGACATCAAACCAGCCACCAGTGCTCAGGATATGGCACGTACATTAGGTGAGCTGGGCGTGGCCAAGAAATCCTGATCCCTAAAAAAGGCCGCGCAGAATTCGATTCAGGCGGCCGAGTACTAGGGGGTATCTGTTTAGCGGGGTTACTTGGTATTGATCAGTTCGATACCATTTAACTCCGGAATTGCCTTGTGCAGGGCCAGCTCGAGCTGGTCCAGTTCTTGTACCTGTTCACACAGGCTGTCCGCGCGGGCTTCTAACACTTCGGCTTTCGCTTCCACAATCTTCTCCGCTTCTTCTGCCGCAGCTTCGGCGCGCTCCTCGATACTGGCCCCACCGGTTAACGCGGCTTTCATCGCATGCCAGGCAATCTTGCCGGCAAAGCGTGTAGTGAGATCTGCGATCTGCGGCTCCAGTTCACTTTCGAGCTTTGTACTGAAGTTGCCCTCCACCCAGGGGCTGCCATAAGTAAACACTTCTCCCGGTTGTTCCATTTCTTTGGCAGCAGTATCGCGCAGGCGCCGAGCGTCGGCGAGGTAGGCGCGGGTGTCTGAATCATCGGGGCCGGCGAGCGCCACAAGGGCGATGCCCATGCCTTCGGTGGCAACATCAACCGCCGCGATGGCAAGAGCGGAGACTTCCCGTCCCGCACTGTGCAGCCCCTGCTGGTAGCCCTCCATCAACTCCTGCTGCTGGGCGGTAAGGAGCAGACCAGTGTTACCCACCGCGAGCTGGTCTGGCGCATTGAAGGCAAACAGTGGCCCGCCACTGTCTACATCCCAAACTTCGAGGAAGCCGGGGCCGACGGTAACCTGGTGGTGAATATCGATATTGCACTGCCGGGAGTACGCCTCAGTAGCTTTATTCTCCTCGGTCGCTGCTGCCGCCATTGGTACAGAGACCGTGGCGAAGGTGAATGCGGCGGAGAACACTAGGGGGAGCAGGGGTTTCATTACTCGATCCAATTCAGTGGTTTTCTCTAGGACGTGGCCTGGCTACCTCCTGGATGCGGGAGATGCAAAAAAAATTTGGCACGCATATTGCTCGAGATTGATCAATAGGGTGAGACCCTCCGGGATAATGATTTCTAAACCCGGAAAGTGATCGGCGGAAGCCGGCACCAAAGATTCTGCAGCGACCATCAGGGTGGCTGCCCTGCACTAGTTAAGAACCTTTTAGCAAAGCCGGATTGGTATGTGGTTTCTATGTCAGCACCAAGCGTGTGCGTGGCAGGGGGTTCTTTTGTCTGAAAAATAATAATCGTTATGGCATTCGTTCAAACCAAGGGGTCGCTAATGAAGCAGTCACTTACGCAAAAGAAAGTACTGAGTTGTGCCGTGGTAGCAATCATCGCCAGTGGAATAACGGCACCGAGTGCGCCGGTATTGGCAGAGGAAATAGAGGAGGTGGCGGTGACCGGTCTGCGCGGCAAACCGCGTTCCGTATCCGATTCTCCGGTGCCGGTGGATGTATTTGGTAGTGAAGCGCTGGAGTCGGTATCACACACCGATACCAACGATGTACTGAAGACCCTGGTCCCCTCCTATAACGTGTCCCGCCAGCCGATCAGTGACGGTGGTACTTTCATTCGTCCCGCACAGTTGCGTGGAATGCCTACAGACAAAACTCTGGTTTTGGTGAACTCCAAGCGTCGTCACCGTGCGGCATTGGTTGAGATTGGCGGTTCCGGAACCCAGGGGCCAGACATTGCCACCATTCCCAGTTCAGCGTTGAAATCTGTCGAGGTCTTGCGCGATGGCGCTGCTGCTCAGTACGGCTCCGATGCCATCGCCGGGGTAATCAATTTTATTCTGAAAGATAATGCGGAGGGTGGTTCCATCGGTGTGCGTGCCGGTGAGTATAGCGAGGGCGATGGATTTCAAAGTACCGCAACCGGTAACGTGGGGATGCCCCTGGGTAGCGAGGGATTCCTGAGTATATCTGGCGAAGTCTCCCAGTCTGATTTTACCTCGCGCAGTGAGCAATATTGTGAAAGCTGGTTCTGCCTGAATGATCAGGATGCAGATTTTATTGAAGCGGCAAAAAATGCTTCACTGGAAGGCGATGTGGTGCAGCCGTGGGGGCAGCCAAACACGGAGGCGGCGCGATTGTTCTTTAATGCCGGCTACGATTTAGGTAATGGCAAAGAGCTTTACGCTTTCGGTAACTATTCGCAGAGTGAAGCAGATGGCAGTTTCTACTACCGCTATCCCAACAATGGCACCATCATGGATCTCCGTGAGGAAGACGGGTCCATCTATAGCCCACTAGAGAAATTTCCCGGAGGCTTTACCCCGCGCTTTTTCGGTGAGGTAACCGATTACTCCCTGGCATCCGGCCTAAAAGGAGAAATGACGTCCGGACTGCTGTACGATTTCAGTGCACGCTATGGTTTTTCGGAAGTGGCTTACACTCTGAAAAATACCATTAACCCATCAATGGGGCCCGATAGCCCTACTTCGTTTCAACCGGGCACATTGGCCAACGAGGAATTTCAGATTCAGGCGGACTTCTCCAAGGAGCTGATGCTGGGACTTTCCAGCCCGGTGGTGGCTGCGTTTGGCCTGAGTTATATGGATGAGTCCTATGAGCTGACTGGCGGTGACGCAGATTCCTATGCTGCTGGACCCTACGCCACTCAGGACCCCTGGAATCTTTGTAACGACGACGGTACAGCCACGGAAGCGGGGAACGCCGCGATTCTTGCCGGCTCGAGTCTCGCCTGTGACAACCCCGACGACCCGGTGTACACCGTGGTCGGAGTAGGATCGAACGGTTTCCCCGGTTACTCACCGGAATACAGCGGCAGCTATTCTCGCGATTCCTATGCTGTCTATGGCGATCTGAGTACCGACCTCAGTGACCAGTTGTTTGTGCAGGCTGCGATGCGGTTTGAAGATTATTCGGATTTTGATTCCGAACTCGTCGGCAAGCTGGCGATGCAATATGACATCACCGATAGTATCGGGCTGCGCTCCTCCATCGGTACCGGCTTCCGTGCACCAACACCTGGTCAGCAGGGGACTACCAACGTGTCCACGCGACTGCCGAATGGCTTTCCTGTGGCTACCGGGCTTTTCCCGGCTTCTAGCGATGTAGCAGCGGCACTGGGTGCCGAAGCGCTGAAGCCCGAAACCTCTACCAACTTTACCTTCGGTATGACCGCGGACTTCGACAATCTCAGCTTGACGATCGATTTCTATCGCATTGATGTGGATGATCGTACCTATGCGATTTCCACGCTGGATGTATCTGCCGATGCAGGCAGTGGTTCCGCCTATGCGAATTATCTTGCACTGGTGGATGCCGGTGTTGTAGGGGCCGAATCCATCGGAGGGGTTTTCTACTTCACCAATGCGTTTGACACCCGAACTCAGGGGGTGGATTTGGTTGCAACTTACCCGCTCACCTGGAGCAATGACAGCACTACCAATGTCACCGCTTCGGTCAATTACAATAAGTCCGAATTTGCTTCGGATCCCTCTGCGTATCTAAACGAAGAGGATATGTACGACTTTGAGAATTTTGACCCGACGTTGCGCGGTGCACTGACCGCTACGCACGATTTCGGCGCTCTCTCTTTTATGGCTCGGGCCAACTGGTACGGCAGCTATAAAAACTCCCAGGGAACTGATGATGGTCTGGTTTTCCAGACTTACGATCCTATCGTACAGGTTGATCTGGAAGGGAAATACCATATCACGGATAACACCAATGTCAGTTTGGGCGGGCGTAATATATTTGATGAGTATCCTGAGAAAGATGCTCTCGGCGACTATTGCTGTGGTGCGCTTTATGCAGCCGATACTGTTGTCGACTGGCAGGGAAGTTTCTACTACATGAGCCTAAGCCACAATTTCTAATAAAAACTTCTGCGCACGTGTCTGGCGGCGCCCGGCGGTACTGGTGCGCCAGCCCGGTCGCTATGCTCTTGTACTGGATGTACGCTCCGAAGCCTCCGTTCCGGCGGTCACCACCAGATACGCGCTCGCTACGTTTTTATCGTTATTTGACGTGTCTTCTACAAGACCTTATCCCCGCTCCGCGGGGATTTTTTTGTCCAGGGTTTTGCATCGATTGTCGGGCACAAAAAAGGCCAGCAAAGCTGGCCTGAACATTGGAGCGATTGTAAACCGGTTGTCAGGTCATGCGGTGTAGAACTTTAGGTAGCGCAGATGTATATTTCTGTACATCTTCCAAGTGCCCCATACTGACCCGTGACCAGTTATTGTAGTCACGATAAATGCCGCGAATCAGTACATTTTCCTTGGCCATTTCCGCACGGAAGGTTTCCGCGTTCAGATCACCGAGATTGACGAACATGAAGTTGGTTACTGAGGGAAGTGCGCTAAGGCCATTCTCCTTGATCGCTGCACCCACCATCTCCCGTGCTTCAACCACTTTCGATCGGCAGTAATCCATAAAGCGATGATCTTCATAGCAGGCAATGGCGGCGGCGAGGCCAGCCTGATTAAGGCCGTACCAGCCGAGCCCGAATTTTTCCATCTGTTCTATTTTTTCTGGTTGGGCAATCAGATAACCCACGCGCATTCCGGCGAGACCATAGATCTTGGAAAAAGTACGCGCAACGATAATGTCGTGGCCATCCTTGATAAGTGGTATCACAGTATTTGCATCGCTATTGTCTGTGAGTTCGTTGTAAGCCTCATCGGCGAGCACGGTGCACTTTTTGGAAGCCTTGATGCAGAAGTTACGCATTGCTATCGGATCGATCAGCATGCCAGTGGGGTTGTTCGGATTGGTTACCTGCACCATTGAAATACTGTCATCAATCGCGCGGTACATCGCGTCGAGGTCAATGGCGAGGGATTCCAGTTTTGGCAGGCGCTTGATTTCGCCGATGTTCTGGATTTCGACGACCCGGGAAGTGGTGTCCCAGAACAGATCGGGGCCGAGAATGTTGCCGGTCTGTGCAGCGGTAACGGCTGCCGCCGCAAGGCCCGCACTGGATCCCGACCCCAGGGTGACGTGGTCTGGCGTAACACCATGCCGCTCCGCGATCATGGCTTTCAGGCGCGTAACGCTATCGTAGACGTAATAGGCCCCCTTCTGGCTCGCTTCCATCATCGCTTTCAGTGCGGCGGGGCTGGGGCCATACGGGTTTTCATTTGCGTTGAGCTTGGCCACGCCTGGCGGCGGTCCATAAAGCGGGGCTGGGCGCGTCATTTCTTTCGTGGCTGCTGCCAGGCTGGTGGCACTTGCGGTAGCAAGGGCAGCTGAAACTGTGGCAGTGGTCCCCTGAAGAAATAACCTCCTGCTGAGTGATTTATGCATTATTGTCCCTCCCGGTCAGGTCGTAGTTGTGAGTTGTTTATCGGGTTATTTGCTGCAACTCGCCGCGCAGCGTGATGCCTGGATTCAGGCTTTGGCGAACATGGCAACAGACACAGCGATCAGATAAACCCCGAACAGGCGTTTCAGGTGCAGCTCGTTCAGGCTGTGAGCCCATCGCGCGCCAATCGGGGCGGAAATGACTGAAAAAATTGAAATTGCGATCAGCGCGGGAATATTGATGTAACCGATGGACCCCATGGGCAGATTCGGTGCGCCCAGCCCCATAATGAGGAAGCCGATGGCGCCAGGCAGTCCGATCAGAAAGCCAATACCCGACGCGGTTGCTACCGCCTGGTGCGCTGGTCGATTACACAGCACCATGGTCATTACCGTAATGGTGCCGCCGCCGATACCCAGCAGCGATGAGAAGCCACCAAGAAAGCTGGCCAGTCCTGCGCGGGCGATCCCGGTGGGCATTTCCAGCTTTCCTTTTAGGCCATCGAATAAATTGGGAAATAGAAAATAGATGGAGTAGAGCAGAACGCCGGCAGCAAATACGTAGACCAGGCTTTTACTGTCGGTAAACGAAGCTATATAAAGGCCGCCGCCAACGCCAAGTACTATCCAGATCGACCAGTCCCGCAACACCTTGAAGTCCACCGCTCCCCGTTTGTGGTGTGCCTGCACCGAGCGCGCCGAAGAAATTACGATGGAGGCGAGAGATGTGCCCACGGCCACACGCATCATTTCATCACTGGCACTGTGCAGAAAGGGAAAGACGGCGAGTAGCGCGGGGACCACCACAAAGCCTCCGCCGTTACCAAACAATCCTGCGGTGATCCCCGCAATCAGACCTGCGGCACAAAGCAGCAGGATAAACAGAGACACTTCCTCAACGCTCATTGGTTCCCCCGGTTGTTCGTCATTGAACAGGTTCTAAAAAGCATTAACCGTGCCAACGGCAAATGCGGTGAGGGGGAATCAATTCGACGGAGGATAAAGCGAACGTTTTGTACGATCAGACGAATTATCTGACGGTAGCCAATAAAACAGTACACTGCGGCAGTGGACTGCCATTGCTCGAGTGATAGTCTTCGGCTTTCGATTAATAAAAATCTGACAATATCAGCAACAATAACCTGGGGGATTCATGTTTCACCGGCTATCTATAGCATTATTGCTTCTATTCAGTGCGGTTGCTTATGGGGAGTCCATTGCGGCGATGACCGCCGGAATGCAAAAGCAGCAAGGACTGTTCGATTTTTACTGGGATCAACAGGAGGGTCGGTTATTGCTGGAAGTGGATACCTTTGACCGCGAGCTTTTGCTGCTTACTGGGCTCGCCCAGGGGCTGGGATCTAACCCTGTGGGGCTGGATCGCAATCAGGTGGGGGAAAGTCGGGTCGTCAAATTCGAGCGTGTGGGCAACAAGGTCCTATTGCATCAGATTAACCTCAAGTTCCGGGCCATTTCCGATAACCCGGCCGAGCGCCGCGCCGTATCCGAAGCCTTTGCCACCTCAGTGATCTGGGGATTTGAGGTGATCGGTGAGGAGGGTAAGGCCGTTCTTTTGGACTTCACCCCGTTTGTACTCAGCGATCAGCACGGTATAGCCGACCGTCTTAAACAAGCTGGCCAGGGCAGCTACAGTCTGGACCCGAGTCGGTCTGCAATTTATCTACCGCGCAGTAAAAGCTTTCCAAAGAACAGCGAGTTTGAGGCGCAGCTGACATTTGCCGGCAGTGAACCGGGCCAGTATCTTAAAGAGGTAGTGCCAACGCCGGAGCTGGTGACCCTGCGTCAGCACCTCTCCCTGGTGGAACTGCCGGAGGAGGGCTACACGCCCCGCCGCTTCCACGCCAATTCCGGCTACTTTCCGCTGATCTACCGGGATTACGCCACTGCCATTGATCAGCCCATGGATCAGCGTCTGATCTTCCGTCACCGTCTGGAAAAACGTCCTGGCAGTAATGAGCCGGTGGAGCCGATTGTCTACTATATCGACCCGGGTGTACCCGAGCCGGTGCGCAGTGCGCTGATCGATGGCGCCAGCTGGTGGAACGAGGCCTTTGAAGCCGCCGGTTTTGACAATGCCTTCCAGGTAAAACTGTTGCCCGAGGGCGCCGACCCACTGGATGTGCGTTATAACGTGATCAACTGGGTGCACCGCTCCACCCGCGGCTGGTCCTACGGCTACTCCATTTACGATCCGCGCACCGGTGAAATTCTGAAGGGCAACGTTACCCTGGGGTCCCTGCGCGTGCGTCAGGACTTTCTGATCGCCCAGGGTCTGCTGCAGCCATACGGCGATGAAAATGCGGATACGGAAAAACTGAAAGCCATGGCGCTGGCCCGTATTCGTCAGCTGTCCGCCCACGAAGTGGGTCACACCATCGGCCTTGCGCACAATTTTATTGCCAGCGCGGAAGATCGCGCCTCGGTGATGGACTACCCGGCACCGCTGGTGACCATGAACGGCAAGCGCCTGAACGTGCACGAAGCTTACGACAGTGGCATTGGCGCCTGGGACAAACTGGCGATCCGTTACGGCTACGGAATTGCCGAAGGGGATGAGTCGGAATATCTCGAACGTGTGCTGGAGGACGCGAGGAAACAGAAGCTGCGTTTTATTACCGACCGCGATTCCCGCACCATCAACAATGCCCATGCAGAATCCCACCTGTGGGATAACGGCAGCGAGCCACTGGAAGAATTCCAGCGTATGACGGAGCTGCGCAAGCACGCCCTGGAGAATTTCGGCCCCGCCGCAAATAGGCCAGATGCCGCACGCTCGTCTCTGGATGAAACCCTGGTGCCGGTCTACTACGGGCATCGCTATCAGGCGGAAGCCGTGGGTAAACTTATCGGTGGACTGGATTACGATTACCTGTACAACGATGCCGGCTCGGAAAGTTATCGCATGGTCGATGCCGACCGGCAGCAGCAGGCCATCGATGCTCTGTTACTTACCCTGCAGCCGGAATTCCTTACCCTGCCGGAAAAGGTACTGAAACTGTTGCCGCCCAAGGCATTCGGTTACAGCCGCAGCAATGAAAGCTTCCCCGCCTATACCGGCGTGGCCTTTGACGCGATTGCCATGGTGGAAGCGGCTGCTGGGCATACCTATTCCATCCTGCTACATCCGGAACGTGCCGCGCGGTTGCAGCAACAGCAGGCGCGCCGCGGCGACGGCCCGGGGTTCAATACCCTGCTCGCGCAACTTACCGAGCAGTCACTGGATAAGGATAAGTACCAGGGGCTGCAGGCAGCGATCCACCAGCGGGTCAATCACGTGTATATCCATCAGTTGATGTTACTGGCCGGTGACAAGAGCGCGCCGGAGTCCGCCCGCGCCCGCGCCAACTTCGAACTGGCCAAATTCCAGCACGCGATCGGTGAAATGAAATTGTTTGGTGATGATCCCCAGGGATACAACGCCCATTATTTTTATGAGGCCAACCGTATCGCAGTGTTTATGAACGGGGATCTGAAAGTGGACAAGGGTGACCTGAAACCCATGCCGCCGGGATCACCAATCTGATTCTGGGGCCGATGTACTGCCCCTTTTCATCAATCCGACAATCGCAAAAGAGCCGCGTAAATTACGCGGCTCTTTTCGTTTTTGGCTGTGTATTTTTCGCGATTAGAAGTAACAGCGGCCACCCCAACGGAAGCGACAGGTGGCATTCACATTTTTGCTCACCGAGTGGCTCGCGCCCGCGTCGTCGGTCACTGTCAGGGTCACGCTGTAGGTGCCGTCGTCGGCGTATTCGTGGCTGGGGTTCCGGGCCGTGGAACTGCTGCCGTCGCTGTCGCTACTGGCGTCACTGAAGTTGGCGGTGGCGCGGGCCACGGAAAATGTGAAATCCGCAACCGGTGGCTGGTTGGGCCCAACGCTATCTGGATCGGTGACCGTTACGCTCTGGCTACTGCTGGCGCTGGTGCCCTGGTCATCCGTCACCGTGAGGGAAACGGAATAGGTGCCGGCTGTGGTGTAGGTATGGCTCGGGCTCTGCGTATTGCTGCTGTTGCCGTCGCCGAAATCCCAGGCCCAGTCGGTGATATTGCCGTCGGCGTCGCTGCTCTGGTCCTGGCAGTCGATGGTAAGCGCATCATCACTACATCTGAATGCGGCAACAGGTGGTTGGTTGCCACCGCTGACTGCATTCAGTGCCGCGCGCGCATCCACAATGCCGGCGCCACAACCGCCACTGCAGCTACCGGGCAGGGCGCGAGCAGTCGTCTGAAGCGCACTGGCGACCTGATCCGGCGTGATTGCGGGATTCGCCTGATAGAGCAGTGCGGCGACGCCCGCAACATGAGGCGCCGCCATGCTGGTGCCCTGATAGAAGCGGTAGCTTTCTGACGTTGGACCCTGAGTGCCACTATTCAGGGTAGAGAGAATCCCGTTACCACTGACATTGGTTTCTCCACCGGGTGCACTGATTTCCACCGTTCCCCCGTAATTTGAATATGCGGCGCGATTGCCCTGGCGATCAGTGGCAGCTACGGTGACCACGCCCGCGCAGTTGGCGGGTGAGAAATCGGCGGCATTGGTGTTGCTGTTACCTGCGGAAATGACCACCGTAGCGTCGTTGCCCCGGGCGGTATCAATCGCACTCTGTATGGCTGCGCTGCAACTGCCCTGTCCGCCGAGACTCAGGTTGATGACCTGGGCGGGATTGGTATTTGTTGGCACCCCGGACACGCTGCCGCCACTTGTCCATACGATGGCATCAATGATATCCGAGGTGTAGCCGCCACATTTACCCAGCACCCGTGCTACCAGAACTCTGGCGCCGTGGGCGACGCCGGCAACGCCCCGGTTATTGTCCGTCACCGCAGCGATGGTGCCCGCAACGTGCGTGCCGTGCTAACTACTGTTGCGTGGTTGCGAGGGATTGAAGAATCCACACTCCCACGCCCTGAGCCAGTCGCCGGGGTCTGCGTCGCGGCCGTCGCCATCGTTGGCCACGGCGGTGTCGCCAATAAAGTCGTAACCGGGAATGGCCCGGAAACGGGACAAGATAGTCGCGACAGAGTTACAGGGCGCTGCTCAGCCGCGGATAAACTGGGATTTACGGATCCAGTGATTACCGCGATAGCGGCGTGTGGGGGCGGAAGAGGTTTTGGCCCAGAAGTAGTCGCGGTTGAACTGAAACTCCACCTCGTAACCCTCTGCCAGCGCTGCCAGTGGCATTGCCTGCCAGCTGGACTGTCGACGTTTGCTGGTGGCCTCCAGTAAGTATTCGGTGTTATCCACAATGGCCACCACCCAGGCGTGGCCCTCGCCCTGATGGGTGCCCAGAGCCACCCGTGCATCCACACCGAGATTGATCAGCCAGTCGGCAAGCAGTATCGCGTGGTCTTCGCAGTCGCCGCGCTTCTGATAATAGGCCTGGCGGGAGGTCTGCCAGATATCCGCTAGACCGGCGTACTGCAAATGGTCGTATTGATATTCCTTGCGGATTGCCAGGGTGTATAGAGGAACCCACAGGGATTTCGTTTCAAAGGGTTGGAAACCCACAAGATAGCTATTGGCAAAGTGGTGCAGCTTATCGAGACCGCGTGCAGACGCGGTGACCGACTCCAGGCCCTGCCAGTTCCAGATGGAGATATAGCTGCTTTCGTGTTCCGAGCGCTTGGCGACGGCCTGCTGAACCATGGCTTCGGTCAGTGGCGAGCTGCTGCCGCTGATGACCACGCTACCGCGCTGGCTATCTTTTACCTGTACATCAGCCACTTCATTGTGTATGGCCGTCAGGCGGTTTTCACCCAGTGACTGCTCTGCCGGTAAAGCCTGCCACTGCTGTATCAGCTCCGGCAGCATGAGCGACATACCAAGCAGGGTACCAGCAAGCAATTGCCGCATGGGTGCTGTTAACCTTTCAGCCCGAAGGAGATAATCAGCGCGACGAATATCAGGATCGTCGAGGCAAAAATGGCCACGGCGATATTGCCGTTTTTCAACTCCCCTTCGATATCCACATGCTTGAGGAGCTTCTTGTCAATAATCAGCAACGCCACCATGCCAATCAACAGGGCAAGCAGGGTGTAGAGCAGATTGAGTCCCAGATTGAACAGAGTGGCGGTAAGGAATTCGGATTGCACTTGGTAGATCCATCTCGTCAGATAAGGCGGCCAATTAGATCACAACGGCAGCGCTTTTTCCTCTGCTTGCTCCCTGCCCCATAGCTCTTTATGGTATTCCCTCCTTTGATAGGTCATCCGGAAATGAGAGGAAATAAAAAGGAATGCCAAAGCTGTCCAAACTGACACGACCACTGATGCTGCTGCCATTGGCAGGGCTGGTTCTGGGGCTCTCCGCCTGCGCCGACCGGGTTGAGGTGCCGCCGGCCCACGTAGGGAAAATCCTCACCAAAAACGGGTACAAGCCCAATACGGTGCCGCCATCCAAGTTTCGTCTGGATATGTGCCTGTACTATTGCGACAAACTGGTCACCCTGGCCATTGCCGATTTCGGCCATATGGAAAAGTTCAAGCTGTTCATGCCCAGGGATCAGCTCAACATGAGCTTTGATATCCGTATGACTGGTGCGGTCAACGAGAAATACATCGACAATATTTTCGACCGCATGCCACCCCACAATGGCAACATTTCTGTAAATCAGGTGTACAACACGTATGCGCAGCCGGTGATCCGCGACGTGGTACGCCGGGTGATTGCCAAATACTCCATCAATGAAATCGCCTCCAGCCGCGAGATGCTGAGCCAGGAACTTTTTACCGCAGTGGCCTCTTCCCTCGATGGCACACCGATCAAGATCAAGCGCCTGGGTATCGCCGATGTGCAGTTTCCCAAAGTGATTACCGAAGCGAAAGAGCGCGCAGCGGAACGGCGCGAGCTGATCGAGCAGGAGAAGGCCCAGTTCGAGATCCAGAAAATCCAGATGGAGCGCGACCTGGAACGGGAAAAAATGAACCGTGCCATCGCCCGCGAAAAAGCCATGGGTCAGAAAGAGGTCAATGATCTACTGGCTAAGTCGGTAACGGATAAATACCTCTCTTACCGCACCCTGGAAGTGCTGGAAACCATGGCGGAATCCAACAATAAAGTGTTCGTGCCGGTAGAGGCTCTGGGCACCATTGGGCTGCAGCAGGCGGTGTTTTCCGAGCAGATGAAGCAGGTTGCGCGCAAGCGCTGAGTGGGGTTCTTCAATGGAGTTCAATTCACAGATCGCCAACTGGTTGATGAGCGCCCTAGGGGGCCTCGCCAGCTGGATCGTGATCGCCGCCTGTGTGCTGCTGGCGCTGAATATTGTTCTGCGCGTGCAGTTTTTGCGTCAGCGTGGCGAGGGTTTGCACTGGTTGCTGGACCGCTCGGTGGTGATTCGCCTGCTGTGTCTTCTGTTTTTTATCTGGGTTCTGATCGGTTTTAACAGCAATGCGCCGAAACTGGTGCTGGCACCGGATTACAGCGATGAGCAGCGATTCCGTGAAAGTGTTTTGCAAACCGGCCCAAAGCCCGTAGAAAATTTTGCTCCTAAAACCGCAGATGCTGAGGAAACCAGTGAGCGACTGGAGGAGCTGAGAGCCCAGCAGAAAGCGGATTTACAGGGTCCAAATTAATTCATGACCTCGCTGAGTCTTCAGGTCATTTCAACGGTTTTATTTTTTTAAATTCGTTGGGATGACCAAATGCCGTGAGTAGACTACCGGGCACATTGGAGATGAGGAGATCATCATGCGTTACCTGTTACCTGTAGTTCTGTTTTGTTCAATCGCTGGTTTTGCCCAGGCCGACAGCACAATGACTCAGCTGCCGTCCGGTGCACAGGAAGTGCAGATCATGGGTAATACCTATTACAAAAGTGGCGACACCTTCTATCGTTTTAACGAACAGGGTGGTTACTTTTATGAAACCAATCCGCCTCATGTGATGGATCGTCAGACTACCACGCACCAGTCTGTGGTAACCCAGCCTGGCCCGGGTGTGACTGCTGACCAGATCGAAGGTTGTCGTAATGTTGCGGCGGATAAATCCAATGCTGTACCTAATCGGGGCAGCTCGGTATACCTTAACGAGTACAACCGCTGCATCAATGATCTGCAGTAATGTGGATTCATTGCGCTGTTTGCTCGGGTGATGGCACCTGAGCGGGCAGGGAAGGAAAAAGAAAAGGCTTGCCGTACCTTCGGCAAGCCTTTTCTTTTATTTTTCAGTAGGCGCTGCGGATGATGTCAATTCCGGGACTGATGGTACGACGCCAGGCCCGCGCAATATCATCGCTGAAGTATGGGTCGTGCTGCCACAATGTGGCGATCAGGGCGTCTAGCCACAGTAGATACCACTCCGGACGGATATTGAAGCCGCTGCGTGAATGGCTGCAGCCCAGGGCACGCAGCTTGGTGTCCGGCATGCCTCTTGCGTGGAGCACCAGCTGCATGATGCCATTGCGTAAAAGATGCCGTTGCGCGGCCATGTCCGTATCGACGAAGAGTGCGCGGATCTCGGCAGAGCTGCCCATAAAACGATCGTAGAAATCGATAAAGAAACGTTCGTTGTTGCAGCAGCGTCCATAGCTCTGAAAAACGGTGTCGCTATCGGTATTTTCCATGTTTACCCCCCTGACCACGTTTAGTGCGCGGTGCCTCTGTCGTCGGCGATGCTCAATATTCCGCGACAGGCAGCGCGGGCCGGGATCTTATGTGCGGGGGTGGGCTGTGGAATTGATCTGGATCAAGTCCGGTGTGGTTCCATCCTCTCGGAAAGGCGGAAAGGCGGAAACGGAATCGGGTTGTGGGTGCTAGGTATCGTTCTCGTGCTTGAGCTGGACCTGCCAATCCCCGCTCAGATCGATACTGACCAGTACCTGAATTGGTCGGCAGCATACGGCGCAGTCCTCGATATAGTGCCGGCTGCCGGCGGAGGTATCGATCAGCATCAGGATGGTTTCACCGCAATAGGGACACTGGCCGTGAAACTCTTCCACTTGGGCCCTCATCTGTTTCTCCATTCTTTCGCCGGGGTTCACCAACTATAGCTCCGAAGTGACCGGGCTCTGCGGGGCAGACGGGCCGAAGACCCAGGGCGCCGAACTTTTTTTGCCTTCTTGTAAAAATGACAGCGGTGTCACTTCGCTATCCATAGTGTGCGGTAATTCATTTACAAAACGGATTGATATACTCGCGCCTGACCGAGCCGGCCCGGGATAGCTGCAGCAGCGCGACCCTGGGCGGTGACCGCCGGCGGCGCAAAAGCGTATAATCCGCGCCCGCTTTCCCCGCTAGAACAATGGGGGAGCGGTGAGTAAGTATTCAGGGCGCCTCTAGAAATCGCAGCGAGCGGGTGCCTGGTGGTGGCCGCCGGAGAAGAGGCAGCGGAGTGTATGGCGATACATGAGCATGCCGAGCACCGCCGGACGCCGCCAGGCGCACGCGCAGTCGATTTGTAGTCGTGCCCTTCAGCAACCAGCAATAGAGGATTGGTAATGGCGGTTAAATTGATGAAGGACCAGGATCTGGCGGGTAAGCGCGTTCTGATCCGCGAAGACCTGAATGTGCCGGTAAAGGACGGCGTAGTGACCTCCGATGCGCGTATTCGCGCGGCACTGCCCACTATCAAGGCCGCTGTAGATGCCGGGGCCAAGGTCCTGCTGATGTCCCACCTGGGCCGCCCTACCGAAGGTGAATTTGCGGAAGAGTTTTCCCTGGCGCCGGTGGCGGCACACCTGGGCAAGCTGCTGGGCAAAGATGTGCCGGTCGTCAAAGACTGGCAGGGTGGCATTGAACTGGCAGAT
Source organism: Microbulbifer sp. ARAS458-1 (assembly GCF_045348205.1). Lineage (NCBI taxonomy): Bacteria > Pseudomonadati > Pseudomonadota > Gammaproteobacteria > Cellvibrionales > Microbulbiferaceae > Microbulbifer > Microbulbifer sp. ARAS458-1. The sequence continues at coordinate 1,102,463 of NZ_CP155838.1, forward strand.
GGTGAAGTCGCTCTGCTGGAGAACGTGCGCTTCAACAAGGGCGAGAAGAAAGACGACGAAACACTGGCCCAGCAGTACGCGGCCCTGTGCGACGTGTTTGTAATGGACGCCTTTGGTACCGCGCACCGTGCCCAGGCCTCTACCCACGGTGTGGCTAAGTTTGCCCCCATTGCTTGCGCCGGCCCGCTGCTGGCGGCGGAGCTGGATGCGCTGGAAAAAGCCCTCGCCAACCCGGCGCGCCCGATGGTGGCGATTGTCGGTGGCTCCAAGGTTTCCACAAAACTGACCGTGCTCGAGAGCCTGTCGGACAAGGTGGATCAGCTGATCGTCGGTGGTGGAATCGCCAACACCTTCCTCGCAGCCAGTGGCAAGCCTGTAGGTAAGTCCCTGTGTGAGCACGACCTGCTGGATACCGCCAAGGGGCTGATGGCGAAGTGCGATATTCCGGTGCCCACCGACGTGGTGACCGGCAAGGAGTTCAGTGAATCCGCGGAGGCGGAAACCAAGCCCGCCGATGCGGTGACTGAAGACGACATGATCTTCGATATCGGTCCGGACTCCTCTGCGGCGCTGGCGGATATTCTCAAGAACGCCAAGACCATTATCTGGAATGGCCCGGTCGGTGTGTTTGAGTTCGACCAGTTTGGTGGCGGTACCGAACGTCTGTCCAAGGCCATTGCTGACAGTGATGCCTTCTCCATTGCCGGTGGTGGTGACACCCTGGCGGCGGTCGACAAGTACGGCATTGCCGGGCAAGTTTCCTATATTTCTACTGGGGGTGGTGCTTTCCTCGAATACGTGGAAGGCAAGGTGCTGCCGGCAGTGGCGATGCTGGAGAGCCGTGCAGCGGAATGAATAGCCGCTTGGCGGAATAGATAACCGCGAGCAACCTACCTCGCGGCGCGCGGGGGCAAGGTGGGCGGTCGGTCACAGACCGCCCGACTCAAATTTACGCTCACGACAATCAATCGTCGTGGTCGAGACCCGAATTAAAAAGAGATGCGACCGGAGCCCCGCTTCAGGAATCGCACGACAAAGTGGGGATTTCACAGGAAACCCACGCACCCAATACCAGCTAAATTTCGACGAGAAAGGGTTTTTTCATGGCTTTAATCAGCTTGCGTCAAATGTTGGACCACGCTGCCGAATTTGGATACGGCATTCCTGCGTTCAACGTAAACAACCTGGAGCAGATGCGCGCAATCATGGAGGCGGCCGACGAGACCGATTCTCCGGTGATCGTGCAGGCCTCCGCCGGCGCGCGTAAATACGCAGGCGCTCCCTTCCTGCGCCACCTGATTCTGGCCGCTGTGGAAGAATTTCCACATATTCCAGTAGTAATGCATCAGGACCATGGCACCAGCCCGGCAGTGTGTCAGCGCTCTATCCAGCTGGGTTTCAGCTCGGTGATGATGGACGGCTCTCTGATGGACGACGGTAAAACACCGGCGTCCTACGAGTACAACGTGGACGTGACCAGGCGCGCGGTGGAAATGGCCCACGCCTGTGGTGTTTCCGTGGAAGGTGAACTGGGCTGCCTGGGCTCTCTGGAAACCGGTATGGCCGGTGAAGAGGACGGCGTTGGTGCAGAGGGTAAACTGTCCCACGACCAGCTGCTGACCGACCCGGAAGAAGCCGCAGACTTCGTCAAGAAAACCCAGGTGGATGCGCTGGCCATTGCCTGCGGTACCAGCCACGGTGCCTACAAGTTCACTCGCCCGCCCACCGGCGATATTCTGGCGATCGATCGCATCAAGGAAATCCATGCGCGCATCCCCGATACCCACCTGGTAATGCACGGTTCTTCCTCGGTGCCCCAAGAGTGGTTGAAGGTGATCAATGAGTTTGGCGGTGAGATTCCGGAAACCTACGGCGTGCCGGTGGAGCAGATCTGCGAAGGCATCAAGCACGGTGTGCGCAAGGTGAATATCGACACCGATCTGCGCCTCGCCAGTACCGGTGCGGTGCGTCGCTTCCTGGCCCAGAACCCGTCCGAATTCGATCCGCGCAAGTTCCTCAAGGTCACTACCCAGGCCATGAAAGAAATCTGCGTGGCCCGTTACGAAGCGTTCAACGCGGCGGGTAATGGCAGCAAGATCAAGCCGGTCAGCCTGGAAACCATGTTCCAGCGTTACGAGAAAGGCGAGCTGGTACCGAAGATCAACTGAGATCGGTTCAGCCAAAAAAAGCGGGCATTGCGCCCGCTTTTTTTGTGCCTGTGTTTTATGTCAGGGACACTGCACGAGACTATTGTGCTTTCGGCTGTGGTTCCGCGGCGGGGTTCAGGTAGTCCGAAAAAAAAATCAGATCGCTATGGCTGGCATCCACGGTAAACGTGGTCTCCGCACCGGGATAGTATCCACAGGACTCGCCCGCCTCACACAAAATACCATTGCCGTTGTGATCCGAGCCGCTGACTAGGCGGTAATTGCCCGCCGGCACATCCACAAACTGAAATGGGTAAGCGCCATTTTCGGTATCCAGAGTAACCTGTTCCACAAGAGCGTAATTCCCAGAGCCGTCTGCAACGAGCAGTTGCAGGTACTGTTGACCGGCACTGACAGAGCCGGCCACAGGTTCGGCGTGGTGGAGCTGTACTGGCAGTAAAAACTGACGGGCGCCGGAGAGCGGGAATAAGACGGTGCCGGTGTGGTCGCCATAGGGCAGTGCAGTGCGGTCTACCCACACGGTGTATTGACCGAAGCCGCGTGCATCCACCGACTCGGTATCTACCCGAACAATCCACGGCTGGTCGCCGGCGGGAGCCCCGTCAATGGCATTGTCGCCACCACTGGTATCGGAAATCTCCACCGTCAGCCTGCGGTAGCTGCCGGCGAAATCCAGGTGGCCGGGTTCCGCGCGGACGCTCTGTTGCGGGGTCTGGTTGGCGGAGAGGGCGGCGGACTCTGCGTCAATCAAGCCGTAACCATAGTCTTGGTCTTTTCCTGTTTCGCCGATATCCCGGGTCAGCTTTCCTTCCGCCAGCAGTGCATCCACATCGTCGGGGGATAGTGCGGGGTTGAGTGATTTCATCAGTGCGAGGGCACCGGCGACATGGGGCGCCGCCATCGAGGTGCCCTGCAGGTTGCCGTAACTGGCGGTGTTGGTCGCGGCTTCGGTGACATAGGTGCTGAAAATTCCATCTTCAGCACTGAGGCGCATGTCTCCCCCCGGGGCCGCTATATCGATCCAGTTGCCGAAGTTACTGTAATAGGCGCGAGCGTCCGCGGTATTGGTAGCGCTGACCGCAATTACTCCGCGCAAGGCGGCGGGGTAGGAGGGAGCCTCTGCACCGTCATTCCCGGCCGCGGCCACCGCGATGACGCCGGCGCTGCGCGCGGCGTCAATGGCATCCTGCATGATCTGTGAGTAGCCACTGCCGCCAAAACTCATATTGATAATATCGGCGCGGCGGGTGGGCAGAGCGCCGGCCCCATTGGCAAGCCCTGCGGCATACAGCACCGCTTGCGCGGTGTCGTAGCTGGTGCCACCGCCGACCCCTAGTACTCGCAGTGGCATGATCGCGGTATCCCAACCGCTGCCGCTGACCCCGTCGGTATTGTCGGTGTCCGCGGCGGCAGTGCCGGCAACATGGGTGCCGTGCCAGGAGCTGCGCGGATTGCTGGATAAGTCGCCCGGATCTTCCGGGTCGGGGTCCGGGCCGTCCCCATCCCTGGCCCGCTGCGGGTCGCTGATCAGGTCGTAACCGTCCCGAAGTTTGTTCACGAGGTCCGGATGTGCACTGAAAATGCCGGTGTCGAGCACCGCAATCACGGTGTCGCTGTTGCTCTGGCTCAGGCTCCAGGCCGCAGGCAGCTGGATATTCCGGTAGTGCCACTGGCGCAGGTACAGCGGGTCGTTTGGTGTGGCGCTGGCTTGGTAAATGAAATTGGGCTCGACCTGTATAGCGTCGCCCTGTGCCAGCAGTGATTTGCGCGCGTAGAGCAGTTGCAGGCGTTGCAGGGTGGTGCCACTGACTGCGGGATGAATTGACAGCGCCGCGCCGAGCGCGTCGTCCAGGTCCGTTGCCGGCAGTAACTGGCGTTGCCAGTGTTGCGGGGTGCTGCCACTTCGTTGAACCAGCAGCTCACCGGCCACCATGGGGTCGGCAACGGATGGGCTGGCCTGAGTGTGAGACTGGTTCTGCCGATCCAGCCGCAGGGTGTAGTTGCTGTAACCGCGCGCGGCATTTACCCGCAGCAGAAAGTTGCCGGTCTGGGGAACCGTCAGCGATTCGAATTCGTCGATATCGGTACTGGATGCAATGGGCTCGTCGGGGTTTTCCTTGTCGTAGAGAAACAGATCCAGATCATTCTGCAATGGCAGCAGGGTCTGGTGGCGATGGATCTGCAGCAGGACCTGGGTGCCTGCGGGCGCGGAAAAGGCGAACCAGTCATCGCTATCGGCCTGCTCCCGAAAACGGCCGCTGGGCTCGCTGGTAGCGGAGGCGGTGACAAAGCCCCCAACCAGGGCGGGTACCGTCACCGCTTGGGCATCGCCCGACTGGTTGTTCGGCGTCGCGCTGGCTTGTGCGTCATTGGTATCGGCGTCACTGCCGGAAAAGGGGCGGGCCTGGATGTGGCCGCTCAGGGTAAAAAACCCTGAATTACCACCACTGGACGTACTGCCCGAAGAGCTTCCAGAGGAGCTACCTGAGGAACCGGATGAACTGCTGCCTGCGCCCCCTGACGAGCTCCCTGTATCGGCGCCATGGCTGTCGGAGCCGCTGCCACCGCCACCGCAGGCAGCGAGAAGGATTGTCAGGGCAAAGGCGGATGTCAGGCGTGTATTTGTCATAACAGGAGAGTGTCAGTTCGTCTTACAGGATGCTCCCAGAATCTTCTCGCAGTCTCAAGGGACCCAGTCGCAGTCTGGGGATGGCGCAAGTGGGGAAATGCAGTACCATTGAGTCATGGATCTGCTGAAAGATTTCAATGCCGTAGATACCAGTCCGGTCATTCACCGGCCGGACTATTCCGCACTGCGCACTCAGCTGCCGGCGCTGGACTTTTCCTGTGGCCAACCCCTGCCTGAGTCGGTAATTTCTTACCGCAATTTCTATCGTCTGAATTTTGCCGGAGCCAGCGGGACCGGTATTGGCACCTTCGCATCCGCCGGTTTTGAACTGGTTGCCCAGTACTGGCGGGTAGCCAGCCCCAAGGGCACCTTGTTTATCTGTCACGGGTACTTTGACCACACCGGTATATACGGCTCTGCTATTCGCTTTGGTCTTGAGCGCGGCTACAACGTGGTGGCGGTGGATTTTCCGGGTCATGGCCTGTCCAGCGGTGAGCCGGTGGCCATTGATACGTTTATGCAGTACCGCGAGGTCTTGGAGGCGCTGCTGAGCCGTGCCAGAGACAAGATGCCGGGTCCCTGGCACGCCATGGGGCAGAGCACCGGTGGTGCCACCCTGCTTGCCTATCTACAGTTCAGTCAGTGGCAGCCGTTCGACAAGGTAATGCTACTGGCGCCACTGGTGCGGCCGGCAAACTGGCATTTGCGCAAGTGGATGTTTTACCTGGGGCGCTTCCTGTTGCCGCACCCCAGTCGGGGTTTCAACATCAATACCCACGATGCAGAGTTCGCCCGCCGTCAGGCCCACCGCGATCCGCTGCAGTCACCGGTAATGTCAATTCGCTGGCTAGGGGCAATGGTGGACTGGCTGACGCTGTTTCCGAAAACCCGGCGCAATACCAAGACCATACTGGTGGTGCAGGGTACCGACGATAAAACCGTGGATTGGCGCTACAACATGGGTGTGATCGGCGACCGCTTCCCCAACAGCAAGCGCGTTATCGTGCGCGGTGCACGCCACCAGATGATCAACGAGACCCAGCCCTACCGACAGCGGATTATCGCCGCTCTTGACGAGTGGCTATCCCAATAGGCGCTACTCCTCCATCCCGGCGTTTTAATCCACTCTTAAAAATGACCTTTGCGTATTTGCCGGCGCTTGCGCCGCTGTACCAGCGCATCTGCCGAGTAAAATGCCAGTGCGGTCCACACGAAGATAAAGGTCACCAGTTTTGCCTGATCAAAGGGCTCCTGATAGAGCAGCACGGCAAAGAAAAACATCATTGTGGGGCCGAGATACTGCAGAAAGCCCAGTGTGGACAGGTTGAGTCTGCGCGCTGCGATATTGAACAGCAGCAGCGGGGTCAGGGTTACCGGGCCGGCCAACAGCAGCAAGCCGTTCAACTGCCAGGAATTGTTCAGCAGGTTGCTGGTGGGGCTGTTGGTCCAGAACAGGAAACCCAGCGCAAGTGGCAGCATAAACAGTGTCTCCACGGTGAGACCGGTCAGGCTGTCAACCGGCGTCTGTTTGCGCACCAGACCGTAAAATCCGAAGGTGATGGCGACACCAAGGGCTACCAGCGGCAGGCGCCCGAACTGCCAGAGCTCATAGCCTATGCCCACCGCCGCCAGCATTACCGCCAACCACTGCAGTGGCCGCAGCTTTTCCCCGAGCACCAATACACCCAGCAATACACTGATCAGTGGGTTGATGTAATAACCGAGGCTGGCGTCGAGCAGGTGATTGTTGGTGACCGACCAGATAAAAATCAGCCAGTTGGTGCTGATCAGTGCGGTGGAAATCAGCAGTGCCAGCAGGGTTTTACGCGAGCGCAATACAGCGCGCACGCCATGCAGTTTTCCCAGTACCGTTAACAGTGCCATCGCCAACAGCAGTGACCAGATGCTGCGGTGTGCCAGAATTTCCGGTGCGGACAGGTGCTCGAGCAGTTTGAAGTACAGCGGTGCGAACCCCCACAGGAGGTAGGCGCCGAGGCCGGCCAGCAAACCTGCGGTGGCGGAATCTGAACTTTGGTTCTTTAAAGCCTGGTTGCGCACGGGTTGATCTGCCTGTTTGCGGGCGACATGAAACAGCGAGAAAAAAGAAACCCGGACAGCGCGAATGCGCAGGTCCGGGTTTCAGAAAGTGTAACAGACCTCAGCGAGGCCTGTCAGATGTGCGCGCTGAAATTAGAAAAGCACGCGGCAGCGCAGGGTGCCGGGAATATTTTTCAGCTTTTCCAGCGCCAAGTCGGAGTACTCTGCGTCCACATCAATCACCACATAACCGACGGATTCGTTGGTCTGCAGGAACTGCGCGGAGATGTTGATGCCGTTGTCGGAGAACACCTGGTTTATCGCGCCGAGCACACCCGGCACGTTCTTGTGAATATGCAGCAGGCGGTGGGCACCGGCGTGGCCGGGTAGCGCCACCTCCGGGAAGTTCACGGAACTGGTGGTGGTGCCGTTGTCGGAGTAAAGCGCCAGCTTATCGGACACTTCCACACCGATATTTTCCTGGGCCTCCACGGTGGAGCCGCCCACGTGTGGGGTCAGCAGGGCATTGTCGAGGCCGCGCAGGGGCGACTGGAATTCATCGTCGTTACCGCGGGGTTCTACCGGGAATACGTCGATGGCGGTACCGGCCAGGTGGCCACTTTTCAGCGCTTCTGCCAGTGGTTCGATTTCTACCACGGTGCCGCGGGAGGCATTGAGTAGAATCGCGCCCTTATTCATCTTGGCGATCTGCTCGGCGCCAATCATCCATTTGGTGGAGGGCAGTTCCGGTACGTGCAGGGAAACTACATCGGACTGCGCCAGCAGTTCATCCAGGCTGTTTACCTGGCTCGCGTTACCCAGTGGCAACTTGGTCACCACATCGAAGAAAATCACACGCATGCCGATACCTTCCGCCAGTACCGAAGTCTGCGAGCCGATGGCACCGTAGCCGACAATACCCAGGGTCTTGCCGCGGGCTTCATAGGAGCCCACCGCAGATTTCTGCCAGCCACCGCGGTGGCAGACCATGTTCTTCTCGGGAATCCCGCGCAGCAGCATGATGGCTTCGGCAATCACCAGTTCGGCTACGCTACGGGTGTTGGAGTAAGGGGCATTGAATACCGCGATGCCCAGCTCGGTGGCCGCTTCCAGGTCGACCTGGTTGGTGCCGATACAGAAACAGCCAACCGCAATCAGTTTATTCGCGCTTTCCAGCACTTTGCGGGTCAGTTGGGTGCGCGAGCGAATACCGATAAAGTGGGCATCGGCAATCTTCTCGATCAGCTGGTCTTCCGGCAGGGCGGTTTTGATGTACTCGACGTTGGTGTAGCCGCGGGAACTCAGCAGGTCTACGGCGGACTGGTGTACGCCTTCCAGCAGCAGGATTCGGATTTTGTCTTTTTGAAGAGAAATCTGAGGAGCCATATCGAGTCTCTTGGCCGTGCGCGGTGATGATTTCATCGCGGCATGATTGCAAACAAGGGGCGAAAGCCAGTTGGATATCGCCGGGGTCCCGGCGAGGGCGGCATCATACCACAAGGGCTTTGCAAAGCTTTATACGCAATTTTTATCCTAGTTATCGAATCTGGTTATGTATAAGCACACTTTCACCTGTAACTCTCCAGTCGACCTTCCCCCGGGGAAGATTCTGTGTGTCGGTCGCAACTATGCGGCCCATGCGGAGGAGTTGAACAACCCGATTCCGGAGGAACCGCTGCTGTTTATCAAGCCGTCTACGGCGGCGGTGCCCATGGCGGAGCCGATCCATTTACCGCGGGGCCGGGGGAGCTGTCATTTTGAGGGGGAGCTGGCGCTGTTGATTGGCGAGCGGCTGACGGACGCCAATCCTGCGGATGTTCCCGGAGCGATTGCGGGTTTGGGCCTGGCCCTGGACCTGACCTTGCGTGAGCTGCAGTCGGACCTGAAAAACCAGGGGCAGCCCTGGGAGAAGGCCAAAGGGTTTGACGGCGCCTGCCCGCTTTCACCCTTTGTGAAGCTGGACTGGTTGCCGGATTGGGACAATCTCACCTACACCCTGTGGCTGAACGATGAGATCCGCCAGCGGGGTAAATCCATTCATATGCTGACGCCAATTCTAGATTTAGTGGCCTATATCAGCAGTTACTTCACGCTGTTGCCGGGGGATGTGGTTTTGACTGGCACACCTGCCGGGGTAGGGGAGTTGCAGGTTGGGGATCGGGTGGTTATGGGGTTGGAAGAGGATTGGTTGCGGTGTGAGAGTTTGGTGGTATAGGTCTTTTTGCTATTTGGGTGGCGCTGGAGCGCCGGGTGATAGGTTTCAAAACCGCTGTGAATACATCCATGTACGCTGCGTCGGCGACGTCCCTGTCGCCGACGCTTTTGAAACCTATCACCCGGCACTCCAGCTTTGATTCGTACCAATTACTTCGTAGTGATGAAGGTCGGTACGAAGGTTGTGCTGCCGGATGGGGACTTGCGAGACCTTCTAAAACAGGGATGTTTTAGAAGAGGCCCCAGGGATGGGTTAAGGGGGGGCGCCTAGCTCGTGTCTCGCAAGTCCCCATCCGGCAGCACAACCGCCAAGGAGGCGTTAAAGGCGATAGCTAGCCGAGGTCATCGCCTTGGATACGAGGGTCATCAGCCCTTTGACGGGACCGGGAAAGCGAGCCCCCCCAGCATCCAGTGCCGCATGCTGATGCTTGGCCTCATCCACCAACATCTGCTCAACCACCGCGCGACTTTTCTCGTCCTGCGGGGGCAGTTCCTGCAGGTGGCTTTCCAGATGTTTGCACACCTGCTCTTCGGTAGCGGCAACAAAGCCCAGGCTGACCTTGTCACTGATCTTGCCCGCCGCAGCGCCAATGCCAAAGGAAAGCCCGTACCAGAGTGGGTTGAGCACGCTGGGGCGGCTGCCGAGTTCGTCCAGGCGCTGTTCGCACCAGGCCAGGTGGTCGATTTCTTCGTCCGCGGCGTGTTCCATTTCCGCGCGTACCTGGGGCAACTTCGCGGTGAGTGCCTGGCCCTGGTACAGGGCTTGGGCGCAGACTTCGCCGCTGTGGTTGACCCGCATCAAGCCCGCTGCGTGGCGGCGCTCGCTGTCGGCAAGTTCCGCTTCATCCACAGACTTCGACGGTGACGGGCGCTCGTGACAGGGCGAGCCGGGGCTCAGGGTGCGCAGGGCGCGGTCCGCCTGCAGCAGCAGGCGGTCGAGTCCGGTCAGTTGGCGATGGCTGCTCACTGATGTGTTCCTCGATATGCTCGAAACAATACTTACGCTTTCTCGGCTTCTTCCCGTTCTACCGCGCGGTAACCGATGTCCTTGCGATAGAAGGAACCTTCCCAGTAGATCTTGCGCGCGCACTCGTAGGCGTTGGCCTGGGCTTCCGCCACGGTATCGCCGAGGGCGGTTGCGCACAGAACGCGGCCGCCGCTGGTGACGACACGCTCGCCGTCCAGTGCGGTACCGGCCTGGAAGACCTTGGCGTTTTCACTGTCTGCCTTGTCGAGACCAGAGATGGCGTCGCCCTTGCGGTAGCTGCCGGGGTAGCCGTGGGCGGCGAGTACTACGCCGAGCGCCGGGCGGGCGTCCCACTCGACGGTCACCTGGTCCAGGCGTTTCTCCACCGCGGCCATGCACAGCTCAACCAGGTCGGACTTGAGGCGCATCATGATCGGCTGGGTTTCCGGATCGCCGAAGCGGCAGTTGTACTCGATGACCTTGGGCGCGCCCTCTTCGTTGATCATCAGACCGGCGTACAGGAAGCCGGTGTAGGGCATGCCTTCGGAAGCAAGGCCCTGGACGGTGGGCTCGATGACTTCTTTCATCACGCGCTCGTACACATCCTGGGTCACTACCGGAGCCGGGGAGTAGGCGCCCATGCCGCCGGTGTTGGGGCCGGTGTCGCCGTCGCCGACACGTTTGTGGTCCTGGCTGGTGGCCATGGGCAGGATGTTTTCGCCGTCGACCATGACGATGAAGCTGGCTTCTTCGCCGGTGAGGAATTCTTCGATCACCACGCGGCAGCCGGCGTCGCCGAAGGCGTTGCCGCTCAGCATGTCGCGTACGGCCAGTTCGGCCTGTTCGGTGCTTTCGGCGACGATGACACCTTTACCGGCGGCGAGGCCGTCGGCTTTGACGACGATGGGGGCGCCTTTTTCGCGGATGTATTCAATCGCCGGTTCGACTTCGGTGAAGTTCTGGTAGTCGGCGGTGGGGATGGCGTGGCGTTCCAGGAAATCTTTGGTGAAGGCTTTGGAGCCTTCGAGCTGGGCGGCGGCTTTTTCGGGGCCGAAGATGTTGTGGCCGCGGCTGTTGAAGAAGTCGACAATGCCGTCAACCAGCGGGGCTTCGGGGCCGACGATGGTGAGGTCGATGCCTTTTTCTTCGACGAGGTCGGACAGGGCGGAGAAGTTGTCGACGCCGATGTTGACGTTCTGGAGTTTGGGTTCGCGGGCGGTGCCGGCGTTGCCCGGTGCGACGAAGACGGTGTCTACGGCGGGGTTTTGGGCGGCCTTCCAGGCCAGTGCGTGTTCGCGGCCACCAGAGCCGATTACCAGGATGTTCATTCTTGAGTTTCCCCGTGCCTGTGTTTTAGGTGGGCTAGTTTAGCATTCTTAACTTGTCGGACAGGTGACGGAGTGATGGCAGGGTGGTGGTTTGCCAGCTCCGTGGCGGGCCAAGTGCCGATGCCCGTTTGCGAGACACGCCGTGAACCCATCCCTGGGGGCTCTGCACCGCCATCCATGGCGGTGAAGGTCTCGCAAACGGGCCTCGGCACTTGGCCCTTCGCATCCGGGCTGTGTGCAACCCGGAAGGTGTCGTAGTTGCTTAGTGACGGAAGTGACGCATACCGGTAAACACCATCGCCATACCGTGCTCGTCCGCTGCGGCGATGACTTCTTCATCGCGCATGGAACCGCCGGGCTGGATGACGGCGCTGATGCCTACCTTCGCGGCGTTGTCGATGCCGTCGCGGAAGGGGAAGAAGGCGTCGGAGGCCATGACGGCGCCCTTCACTTCGAGGCCGGCGTGTTCGGCTTTGATGGCGGCGATGCGGGCGGAGTTGACGCGGCTCATCTGGCCGGCGCCGACGCCGATGGTGCGGCCGTCTTTGGCGTAGATGATGGCGTTGGATTTGACCATTTTGGCGACTTTCCAGGCGAACAGCAGCTCGTCCAGTTGTTCGTCAGAGGGCTGTACCTTGGTGACCACTTTGAGGTCATCTTTCGCAACCATGCCGTTGTCTTTTTCCTGTACTAACAAACCACCGGTGACGCGCTTGTAGTCGAAGGCGGCCGGGCGGACGCTGTCCCACTCGCCGCATTCCAGCAGGCGTACGTTCTTTTTCGCGGACACGGCCTGGGCGGCTTCGGCGCTGACCTTGGGGGCGATGATGACTTCGGAGAACTGTTTGTCGACGATCAGCTGGGCGGTGTCGGCGTCCAGTTCGCGGTTGAAGGCGATGATGCCGCCGAAAGCGGATTCCGGGTCGGTGGCGAAGGCCAGTTCGTAGGCGGTCTTGATGTCGGCGGCTACGGCGACGCCACAGGGGTTGGCGTGTTTGACGATGACGCAGGCGGGTTCGTCGAACAGTTTGACGGTTTCCAGTGCGGCGTCGGTGTCGGCGACGTTGTTGAAGGAGAGTTCCTTGCCCTGCAGCTGGCTGGCGGTGGAGACGGAGGCCTCTTCCGCGTCGGCTTCCACGTAGAACGCCGCTTTCTGGTGCGGGTTCTCGCCGTAGCGCATGTCCTGGGCTTTTTCGAACTGGACGTTGAAGGTGTTGGGGAACTCGCGGGCTTCGTTGCTGGTGTTACGCGCACCGAAGTGGTTGGCGATCATGCCGTCATACTGGGCGGTATGCTCGAACGCCTGCACCATCAGGTCGTAGCGGGTTTCGTAGCCCAGCTGACCGTCGTTGGCTTTCATCTCCTCGATCACGGTGTCGTAGCTGTGGGCGTTGACCACGATGGCGACGTCCTTGTGATTCTTGGCGGCAGAGCGGACCATGGTAGGGCCGCCGATGTCGATATTCTCGATCGCAGTCGGCAGGTCGCAGTCAGGATCGGCGACGGTGGCCTTGAAGGGATAGAGGTTGACCACGACCATGTCGATGGGCTTGATGCCGTGTTCGTCCATTACCGCATCGTCTTTGCCGCGACGGCCGAGGATGCCGCCGTGCACTTTCGGGTGCAGGGTTTTTACGCGGCCGTCCATCATTTCCGGAAAGCCGGTGTAGTCGGAGACTTCCACTACCGGGATACCGGCTTCGCCCAGCTGGCGGTAGGTGCCGCCGGTGGAGAGGATCTCCACGCCCATGGAGGAGAGTTCACGGGCAAATTCCACAATGCCGGTTTTGTCGGAAACGCTGATCAGCGCGCGGCGAATGGCCACCTTGTCAGTCATAGCTGTTGGTCCGTCGTAGTTTCTGAAAAGGGTAATTGTTCACGAAGTCGCTAAGTCAGAATCGAAGCCAAAGTGCTGGGTACGGAATTTCGAAACCGCCGGAGCTACATGGATGTATTTATGCGATTTTGAAATTCCGTACCCAGTGGTTTGGCGCCACTGCACCGGATCTCAAGTGCTGAGCGGGCAAATTGCATCATTAGCAAATAGCGAGGGGGGATGAGCCTGGCCCATCCCCCCTCGTCGAATTTTTACCGCTCCGGCCTGTGCCTGCCGGTAGCGGTTGGCCGCCTTACAGCAGACCGTAGCGCTTGAGCTTCTTGCGCAGGGTACCCCGGTTGAGGCCCAGCAGCTGTGCGGCGCGCGTCTGGTTGTGGCGGGTGTGTTTCATTACCACTTCCAGCATCGGCGCTTCAATCTCGGACAGCACCATATCGTACACATCGGTCACCATCTGACCGTCCAGGTGACGGAAGTAGTTTTCCATCGCCTGTTCAACCGCATCGCGCAAGGCCTGCGGTTGTTGTAGTTGAGTCTGGCCCCCAGTGGATACCACATCGCTGGTATCCGGAATCAGTGCTTCGTTATTCATGCCGCTTTTGCCCCTCTAGTTATTCGGCGTTCAAACCACTCACGAACGCTGGCATGTTGTGCTTCTGCGCTATCCAATCGGTTAAAGGTTTTTCGAAAGTCCTCGCTGTCCGCGAGTGTTTTCACGTACCAGCCCACGTGCTTGCGTGCGATACGTACCCCCATAACCTCACCGTAAAAACGGTGCAGTTCACTCAGGTGAGTGCTTAATATGTCCCTGACTTCTTCCAGTGAGGGCTCCGGCAGTTGCTCCCCTGTTGCCAGGTAGTGGGCAATCTCCCGGAAAATCCATGGACGTCCCTGAGCCGCACGGCCAATCATGACCGCTGTGGCGCCGGTGTAGTCCAACACCTTGCGGGCCTTCTCCGCGCCGGTAATGTCGCCGTTGGCAAAGACAGGTATCTTTACCGCAGACGCAATCTCGGCAATGGTATCGAATTCGGCTTGGCCATGGTAGCCACAGGCGCGGGTGCGTCCATGGACTGCCAGGGCAGAAATTCCGAGATCCTCGGCCATTTTGGCCACCGTCACACCGTTGCGGCTATCCGGGCACCAGCCAGTGCGAATTTTCAGCGTCACTGGAACTGGGACGGATCGAACCACCGCTTCAAGTATGTCGGCGACCAGCTTTTCGTCACGCAGCAGGGCAGAGCCCGCTGCTTTTTTGCACACCTTTTTTGCCGGGCAACCCATATTGATATCGATGATCTGGGCACCGCGCTCGACGTTTGCCCGCGCGGCCTCTGCCATCATCTCTGGGTCGCCGCCGGCTATCTGCACCGAAATAGGACCCGTCTCACCGGCATGATCCAGGCGCATCCGCGATTTGCGACTGTTCCACAGGCTGGTGTCGGAGGTGACCATCTCGGAGACCACGAGACCGGCGCCGAGCTCACGGCACAGTCTGCGGAAGGGGCGATCAGTTACGCCGGCCATTGGCGCCAGAATCACTGGTGCCGTTATTGTGTATGGGCCTATGGCGAAGTTGCTTGGCAATTCCGTGGGCAACTTGCCCTCCCGCAGGTCTGGTCTCATTCGGTGTCAAAGAGCGGCCTATGATAGCGGCTGCCCGCCAGCTGGAAAAGCGAAAAAGCGCGCAAATTGTTCGATGGCTGGCCGTTTAGGGCGATCTTTGTGCAAGATTTTGTGGTAAAGGGCGTCAGCATGCCCCATTGGATAGGGGGCATGTGAGCTGCAATCGACGAATGAATGGGTTACTGCGGTGAAATGCGCAGCTCGTAATTCACGGCGTCTGACCCGGGGTCGACGATGTCGAGGGCGATATGTACCGGGTTGCCTGCAGGCATCAGCTGGCGTCCGGACAGTTCCCCGCGCAGGTAGTCCCGTGGGTTGAAGCGGCGGCTGGCCACCGGCGCATTCTTGAGATCGGTAAAGCGCAGCTGTAATGTCGGGAAGGGCTGGTCGAAAGGGGCTCGATTCAGCAGTACCGCTTCGACTGCAAGCGCGCCCGGAATCTGGGGGTGGCTGCGCACCACCAGGTTGGCGGTGTGGATGGCGTTGATGTCTACTTGAGGTGGCAGTTTGCAGCCGACAATCGGGCAGACCTGGGCATAGAGGTTGCGCCAGGGGTCTCGCTTGCTAAGGGCGTCGAACTGGAAGTAGGCGGTCTGTGCTATCAGCCCGAGTAACAGAATGACCGATCCCACGGCCCACAGCCATGTGGGTACCCGATTGTGACGTTTGGGTTGCCAGGTCACCTCGATGGGGGCAGGGCCGATGGCGGAGATCAGCTGGTCTTTGGGCAGCAGGGGCGCGGCCTCAAGCTGTCCTGTATCCAGGTGCCTCTCGCTCATTTCGGCGGCATTGAGGTGGTCGTCCGGAAGAGCGCTGAAGGGCTCTTCATCGGCGGGAGCGGATTCGCTTGTCTGCGCTTCTTCTGTAGAGAAGAAGTCGTGCTCCTCGGCGGGCGTGATGGTGTCCTTGGGGCTTGCGTATTGCTCGGCGAAAAGGTCCTCTTCCGGTTTCAGCGCCGGCGGCCTGCTATCGGTTCTGCTGGATTCTTCACGCGCGATCTCTTCCGCCCAAGGGTCTTCGGAGATGACACCGAGCTGGTCGATCTCCGCTTCAATGTCCAGCTGTTCTTCCGCGCTCTCTTCCGTTTCGCGGTCAAGGTCCTGCCACTGTTGCTCACCAAAGGCATCGTCGATGACGGGGTTCTGGCCGGGCTTTTGATCTTCCGGTGGGGCCTTGCCGGGCGGTTGTGAGGTTTTTTTCGGCCGGGGCAGGTCTTCGTCGTCGCCGTCGAGGTCAATATCGTCGTGAATGAGGAAGTCGTCGTCTTCGAGCAGTTCTTCGATGGCTTTCTTGGATGCTGGCTGCGGGTCACCCTCGTTGAAGACGATATTTTCGTCGGCGCGGAATACCTGCAGGCAGGAGCCGCAGCGCACGGCGCCACGGGCGGCGCGCAGCTGTTGTTCGCTGACGTGAAATGAGGTGCTGCAGTGGGGGCAGCGGGTGACCAGTTGCGACATGGAATTCGACGATTATTGCTTTAGCGGGGGAGTTTATCAGCCGGAGGGCTTGGCGCGTAGTCCGCAGGCGGTTTGGGTGCTTCGTAAGCTGGGGCCCGGGCGGCGCAGCTACCGATACTCTTTCGCGGGACATGCCGTAACCCCATCCCTGGGGGCTCGTCTGCGGCCGTCCTGGCCGCAGACGGTCCCGCGAAAGAGTATCGCCATCAGCGCCTTCGCATTTGGCTTTCGTGGGCTACCTAGCCCTTGTTCCGCTCAGGCGTACCCACTCTTCCTTCTCGCCATTCTGGTCAAAGTCGATCCACTGGCTGTACGCCGCTTTCACCTTTTCTGCTTGACTGATGAGAATACCGGACAGGCAGATGCGACCGCCGACCTTGGTGCGCTCGACCAGCTGGGGGGCCAGTTCTACCAGCGGCCCGGCGAGGATATTGGCGAGCATGATGTCGGCGCTGGACTCTTCCGGTTTGGGGGCCTTTTCCGGCAGGTAAACCGGGAAGCGCTCGGGGTCCAGGCCGTTGCGCACGGCGTTGTCACGGCTGGCGAGCAGCGCCTGGGGGTCGATGTCGGTGCCCATGGCGGATTCGGCACCGAGCAGTAGAGCGCCAATACCCAGGATGCCGGAGCCGCAGCCGAAGTCGACCGCGGTTTTGCCCTGCACCGGCTCGCCGGCAAGCCATTGCAGGCACAGGAAGGTGGTGGGGTGCGTACCGGTGCCGAAGGCGAGGCCAGGGTCGAGCATGATGTTGACGGCTTGCGGCGCCGGCGGTTCGCACCAGCTGGGACAGATCCACAGGTTGTCGGCACACTGGATGGGTTTGTAGTGACTCATCCACTCCCGTTCCCAGTCTTTGTCTTCGAGTTGCTCCCAGCGGGCGTTGGGGAGGAGTTCGCAAAGATAGGAGGCTGCCTTGGCTTCGGTGACGCTGGTGTCTACTTCGGCGTCGAACAGACCAGTGACGAGGGTTTCGTCCCAGAGGGGCGTTTCGCCGAGGCCGGGTTCGAGGATGGGTTGGTCGGCGTTGTCTTGCAGGGTGACGGAGACGGCGCCGGCGAACAGCATGGCATTTTCGATCTTCTCGGCCTGTTCGCGGTTGGTGTTCACTCTAAGTTGGAGCCAGGGCATTTGTCTTTGGGTTTCCGGGTAGTGTGGTCTGTGCTTGGGTCGTATGTGGCGGCTCCACTGCCGGTATGGCTTTGCGAGACACGCCGTGAACCCATCCATGGGGGCTCTTCTAAAACGTCCCTGTTTTAGAAGGTCTCGCAAAGCCATACCGGCAGCGGAGCCTTCGAATCGGGCATCGGGACATTCTATTCGATCGGGGAAGCTTACAGGGTAGGAAGGGGACGACTGAAGGCAAAGTGCCGGGTGGGTGTTTTTGAAAGCGTCGCAAACAGGGACGTTTGCGACGCAGCGTACAGGGATGTATTCACAGCGGTTTCAAAAACACCCACCCGGTGCTTTGCCGCCCGGTGCTAGCAAAAGAAGCACTACCACCGGGCTAATAGAAGGCAGAGAGGCTTATTCAAGCCCCAG
This sequence comes from Microbulbifer sp. ARAS458-1, assembly GCF_045348205.1. Classification (NCBI taxonomy): domain Bacteria; kingdom Pseudomonadati; phylum Pseudomonadota; class Gammaproteobacteria; order Cellvibrionales; family Microbulbiferaceae; genus Microbulbifer; species Microbulbifer sp. ARAS458-1. The sequence continues at coordinate 1,120,263 of NZ_CP155838.1, forward strand.
TTTCTTCTCGAGGTAGTGGATATTCACCCCACCTTTGGCAAATTCCGCATCGCGCACCAGGTCTTCCTGTAAGGGGATATTGGTCTTGATGCCGGTGACGATCATTTCACTCAGGGCAACCCGCATCCGTGCCAGGGCGGTTTCTCGATCCTCGGCGTGGGTGATGATCTTGGCGATCATGGAATCGTAGTTGGGCGGTACGGTGTAGCCGGAATACAGGTGAGAATCCACCCGTACGCCCAGGCCGCCCGGTGCGTGGAAGTTTTCCACCTTGCCAGGGCTGGGGAAGAAGGTCTTGGGGTCTTCCGCGTTGATGCGGCACTCGAAAGAGTGGCCGGTGATCTTGATGTCTTCCTGCTTGAAAGACAGCTTTTCACCCGCACAAACCCGGATCTGCTCCTTGATCAGGTCCACGCCGGTGACCATCTCGGATACCGGATGCTCCACCTGAATACGGGTGTTCATCTCGATGAAGTAGAAGCGCTCGTCCTCGTACAGGAACTCGAAAGTACCGGCACCGCGGTAGCCGATATCAATACACGCCTGCACACAGGCGTCCTGAACGTCTTTGCGCACCTTGTCCGGGATGCCCGGCGCCGGCGCTTCTTCCAGAACCTTCTGGTGGCGGCGCTGCAGGGAGCAGTCGCGGTCGCCGAAGTTGACCGCGTTGCCCTGACCGTCGGACATCACCTGGATTTCCACGTGGCGCGGGTTCTGCAGGAACTTCTCCATGTACACGGTGCTGTCACCAAAGGCGGCACCGGCTTCGGATTTTGTTACCGAAATGGCATTCAGCAGGGCGCCCTCGCTGTGCACCACTCGCATGCCGCGACCACCGCCACCGGCAGCAGCCTTGATGATCACCGGCAGACCGATACGGCGGGCGATTTCCAGGCACTTTTCACCGTCGTCCGGCAGCGGGCCGTCGGAGCCCGGCACCGTGGGGACGCCGGCTTTCTTCATTGCGGCAATGGCGGATACCTTATCGCCCATCAGGCGGATGGTGTCTGCGTCCGGGCCGATAAAGGTGAAACCGCTTTTCTGCACCTGCTCGGCGAAGTCAGCATTTTCAGCAAGGAAACCGTATCCCGGGTGTACCGCCACCGAGTCGGTAATTTCCATCGCCGCGATAATGGCAGGAATATTCAGGTAGCTCTGTGGTGACGGGTTCGGGCCGATACACACGGCCTCGTCCGCCAGGCGTACGTGCTTCAGGTCGCGGTCGATCTGGGAGTGCACCGCCACGGTGGCAATGCCCATTTCCTTACACGCGCGCAGCACCCGCAGGGCGATCTCACCGCGGTTGGCAATCAGGATTTTTTCAAACATGCGTAAACGCCCCCGCTCAGGAAATGACGACGAGCGGCTGGTCAAACTCTACCGGTTGACCGTCTTCCACCAGAATGGATTCAATGGTGCCGGCCTTGTCCGCTTCGATCTGATTCATCATCTTCATGGCTTCGACGATACAGATGACGTCACCCACTTTTACCTGCTGGCCGACTTTGACGAAGGGGTCGGCGCCGGGGCTGGATGCCGCGTAGAAGGTGCCCACCATCGGGGATTTTACCGGGTGGCCAGTCAGCGCGGGAACGGATTCGGCAGCGGGTTCGGCTGGTGCGGCGGCTGGGGCCGGAGCGGCAGGCGCCTGAGGAGCTACCGGAGCGGCGGCCATCGGCATGGCCATCTGCGGCATCTGCATGCTGGCACCGCTGGTGCCACGGCTGATGCGAACGGACTCTTCGCCCTCTTTAATTTCCAGTTCGCCGATATCGGACTCTTCGAGCAGTTCGATCAGCTTTTTGATTTTGCGGATATCCATAACGTTCACTCTCGATTTCTTGATTGCTGGTTCCCCGACGCGCAGTCAGGGAATGAAAAATGTATTTGCTGCTACCTGTCCGATGATTAGTTGAGGCGCTTGAGTGCCGCCTCAAGGGCCAGAGTGTAGCTATCTGCTCCAAACCCACAGATCACGCCCTGCGCCAGATCCGATAAATACGAATGGTGGCGGAAGGCTTCCCGGGCATGGGGGTTGGACAGGTGCACCTCAATAAACGGGATTGATACCCCCGCCAGGGCATCGCGCAGGGCAACGCTGGTGTGCGTGAAAGCGGCGGGGTTGATAACGATGAAATCGACCTTTTCGGCAGATGCCTTCTGGATGCGGTCCACGAGCTCACCCTCGTGATTGCTCTGCAGGCTGTCGAACGCACAGCCTGCGGCGGCGCACTGAGCGCGGGCGGCTTTATCAATCTGGGCAAGGGTGGTGGAGCCGTAGATGGCCGGCTCACGGGTGCCCAGTAGGTTCAGATTGGGGCCATGTAGCAACAGCAGCTTCGCCATTCAGTGCCTCACTCTATGCCTCGCCCGACGGGATGGAGGGGCGCGAGAAATTGTGACTAAAATCCGGAAAAAGTCATGCAACTGCCCGGAAAACAACGTCAAACGGCAGATTTACCGAAATTGCGCGGGAGTTTGCCGCAAAAGTGACCCTCTGTCCATGCCTCAAATGCTCAAATAGAGACGTTGCGCGCAGTTCGCCGAAATTCGCGCCCTAATACGTGCAAAGTTTCGGTTGGGGTGGCTGCTTCGCCTACTCGAATGGCTGGAATGGCGTTGGTGGGTCCGCGATATCGAAAGGACAGAGTGTGAGGGGCGTGCCCGGCGGGCCGTGTCGGCCGCCGGGCAATGGAGGTCAGTCCAGCGCGGGGGTTTCCGCCACCGCCTCACGGCCAGTTGCGGTGCGCATGGCGGTCAGCAGACCTTCGCGAGTGAGAATCTGCGGCAATATCTGGGGCTCGCCGCCGCCGGCGGGGAACAGCAGATAGAGCGGTACGCTGGAGCGGCCATAGCGGGCCAGTAAATCGGTGATCTGCGGGTCCTGGTTGGTCCAGTCGCCTTTTAGTGCAGTGAAGCCCATATCGCCAACGGCAGCCTTGATGGCGTCGCTGGACAGCACAACCTTCTCGTTGGCAAGGCAGGTGATGCACCAGGCGGCGGTCATATTGATCAATACCGGGCGCCCTTCGCTGCGGGCGCTTTCCAGCGCTTCCGGTGAGTAGGGTTGCCAGTAATCACTTTTGCTCTGGGCCATCTGGCCGGGTGCGCTGCTCAGATTGGGCAGCACCCACACCGCGCCGGCAATTGCCGCAATGGCAAACCCGCTGCGCAGCCAGCGGTTACCATTAAAGGTGGCTGCGGGCCACAGCCACAGGGCGAAAGCGATGGCCACGGCGCCGGCGAGCACCAGTGCGACACCGTCGCTGCCGGTCTGTCGCCCGAGTACCCACAGCAGCCAAACGGCGGTCAGGTACATGGGGAAGGCCAGCAGCTGCTTCAGGGTGTCCATCCAGGGGCCGGGGCGCGGCAGGCGTTGGGCCAGGGTGGGAACGTAGGTCAGCAGCAGGAAGGGCGCGGCCATGCCAAAGCCCAATGCTGCAAATACCGCCAGTGCGATGGGGGCTGGTTGGGTAACCGCAAACCCCAGGGCGGAGCCCATCAGCGGGGCGGTGCATGGGCTTGCAACCACGGTGGCCAGTGCGCCGGTGGAAAAGGAGCCGCCGAGGCCCCTGCTTTCACTGCCGGCCCCAAGGCCCATCAGGCGGCCGCCGAATTCGGTCAGCCCGGACAGGCTGAGACCCATGGCGAAGAACAGGTACGCCAGCGCCGCGACCACCACCGGCGACTGCAGCTGGAAGCCCCAGCCTACCGCTTCACCGGCGGTGCGCAGGGCCAGCATCAGTGCCGCAATCAGCAGGAAGGTGGCCACCACGCCGGCGGTATAGGACCAGCCGTGGAGATGCTGGCGGTCACCGCTGTGGGTGATGGCCAGCGCCTTGATGGACAGCACCGGAAAAACGCAAGGCATCAGGTTGAGCAGTAGGCCGCCACCGAACGCCAGGGCCATGGCCAGCAGCAGGCTGCCGTCACTGGCGCCGCCACTTTGCAGCGGCCCGGGCGGAGAGACGATTGTCTCCGTGCTGCCACCGGAGCCAAATCCGCCGTCGCCTTCAATGAGTGCCGCAGTCTTCTGCGCCAGGTCCAGTTCGAAGTTGCGAATTTGGGGCGGATAACAGAGCCCGGCATCGGCACAGCCCTGATAATGCACCTGTATCCGGGCTTTGCTGGTATCGTTCTTCAGTGCGAGGGGGACCTCCAGCTGCCATCGATACACCTCGGTTTCTTTTTCGAAATAGTCATCCCAGATGACTTCGCCAGCCTCAAGGTTGAGTGGCAGAGGGCTCTTGTTGTCGCCGTCTACCAAGTACACCGAGAGCTTATCTCTATAGAGATAGTATTCCGGTGCGATCTGGAACATTGCACTGGCGCTGTCGTCGGAGATAAGGAAGTCCAGTTGATAGGCCTGATCTACCGGCAGGAATTCATCCTGGCCACTGCTCAGGGCTGCAAAAGGACTGTCGGACTGAGCCCGCGCGGAGGCCGGCAGGAGCAGGCCCAGCAGGGTTGCCATGAGCATGGCGGTGGCTGCGGCCAGCAGGCTAGATGGCAGGTATGGCCGGTCCGGTCTTTGGTGCGGGAAGTATTCTCCCGCGTTGTATGTCTTCGCAGTCATTGGCAATAAAATTCTTTATAGTCGAGCTGAATAGGACTGTCGTGGTCAGCTGGTGTTCCCTGCAAAGCGGGGCGGCCTAAAGTGTGGCTGGTGCCATCCGCAGCAACGCTCGCAGTGTTGGGTAGGTGTGCGGGCAGTATAACGGTGGTCTTGGTACAAAAAAACAACAGTGGCTGTCGTGGCCGCTGCTGCATGGAGGTGGTTATCAGAAAGTTGATTTCGGTCGCATTTCGAGCTCCGGATGGACCAGTCCGGCGGATTAGCCGCGCTCGCCGTTTGCCTGTGCTGTCTCCAATCCCGGCGTACTTTGCGCTCGCTTTGCTCTCGGGATGTACCACGCCGCCGCCTGAGCCACCTCCTCCGGTGATTGAGCCACCGCCGCCATCGGGGCCAAGCCCGGAAGAGATTCGCCAGCGCACCGTTCGCCATTTTCTTGGGCGCGCGGAAGAGGCACAGCGAGAAGGGTTTATCACCATGCCCGCGGGGGGCAGCGCTTACGACTTCTATTTGCAGGTACTGCAGTTAGATCCGGGCAACGCCCAGGCCGCGGCCGGTATCCAGACACTGGTGATGCATTTGGTGGATCAGGCCCGGGATGCGCTGCGACAGCGTTCGTTCGGGCGGGTGAACAGCCTGCTGAATACCGCCGATGAAATTGCGCCGGGTAACCCGCTGTCGGCAGAGGTTCGCAAGCAGGCTCAGCGTGAGCAGCAGCGTGCCCGCGAGGATGTTCTCCTGGAGGGGCCCGGAGCGCAGACGGTGCCGCTGCCCCCCGCGGAGCTGTCCGCGCGCTCCGCGACCATGGTGCAGATGCTGGGTGACCTTGCCTTGCGTATCCGCCAGCACCAGTTGCGCGTGGTTATCGTGGCCCGGGATGACAGCGAGGGTCGCTGGATATATGGGCAGCTGCGTAAGGCAGTGCCCGGTTATCGCGTTCGGGGTGATATAAAGCTCGGCAATCCGCCCCGTTTACTGTTACAAAAGAGCCAGTGAACGGTGGCAATACGGAAACAATGATAATGATCAAACTTCACGTTCTGTTTGCGCTGTGCATAACCGCTTGTCTGCCCCTGGCAGTCACGGCGGATGAGCCAGCCCCGGACCCCGAAGCCGGTAAAAGGGTGGATGCGCTTGGTTATGCACGGGAAATGCCCTCCGGCGCGCCGGTGGGGGCTGCATATCTTCAGCTGCGTAATCCCGCAAATGCCGCACGGGTGCTGAAGCGTATCGAGGCGCCCGCCCACCCCGCGGCGAAAATCGAGCTGCACACCACTCAACAGGTGGATGGAGTGAGCCGGATGCGGCCGGTGGAAAAATTGGCGGTTCCCGCGCAGGGTGTACTTGAAATGGGCCCCGGTGCGACCCACCTGATGGTGCACGGTGTTCGGCTGAAAGCGGGCGACACTCTTGCGTTAAGGCTGGTTTTCGCTGACGGCGGTATTCAGCAGCTGGAACTGCCGGTATTGGGACTGACTGAGTCGCCTCCCGCGGGCATGCGCGCGGGCAAGCCACAAGACGCTCACCACCACCATCACCACCACGGACACGGTTGAGCCCACTGGCGATTAAATCGGGCCTGTTGGTTGAGAAAGGTGAAGTGGTAACGGAATTTCCCGTATCTTTCTGTTGTCATTTAGCTCCGGCCCTCGAACCAACGGGCTGTCAACATGGGATGTCGGCGGCACTGCAGATGAACGCCACACAATGTATTAAATGGAGAACGCTATGAAATTACTGGCCGCAATTCTGGTAACAGGTTTTGCAGTCATGCTTGGTGCCTGTGCTCACAGTCCTGTGCAGGTAGAAATCAAGCCTCAGGTTGCGGTGGCAGCAGACACCATCGGTAGTGGGTACACACTCTCCGCACGCGGTACTAACCAGTTGGGCGGTGAGGGGTTGGGTTCGCTCGGTGGCGTCTACGCCGATTCTTCCAATGTGACCCTGGCCAATAATATCGAGCGGGCCATGTCTGATGCGCTTTATCAGGGCTTTGAATCCTGGTCGTTCCGCGGCGTTGAGGGTGGCGGCGATGTACAAGTGGTCGCGAACCTGACCGAGCTCACTTACAGCAGCCCAAACAAGCTATACACCACCAAAGTAAATTCCGGTGCGGCAATTCAGTTGCAGGTGACCGTCAAGGGTGCAACGTTTTTTGGAAATTACAGCACCAGCGGTAAAGACCGCAATCTGATCAAGCCTAGCCAGGAAGAGGTGGAGAGCACCATCAATCAGCTGCTCAGCGCTACCCTGCAGCGGGCATTCGAAGATGAAAAGTTGAAAGCATTCCTCCGTCAGCACCTGTGATAAGCTGGCTGAGACGAGTGAGTGTCATGCTCAGATTAGGCGTTTGATTGTGAAGGCCCATTGAACTGGATGTCCCTTGACTGAATTCGACCCCCAAAATGCTCGCTATCATGGCCAGCTGGATAACGTGGAGCCGGACCCGCTACCCGAAGGGCAGCTGACGACGGCCGCTGCGGAGTTGGCGCTGGGTGAGGTGGCTGATGGCGTGGTGATCACTGATCGCCACGGCCGTATCCGCTACAGCAACCCGCTGGCGGGTGAGCTGTGCGGTAATCTGATGGGGTTACTGCCGGGGCAACTGCTCGCCGAGAGCCTGTCATTGCAGGATGCGTCGGGTGCGCCACTCGACCTGTCATTGGCCTGTGCTGATGGCGAAGAGGTGCCCAGCCGTCGTGAGATTCAGGCATACATTTACCGGGAGGGGCACCGCAGTGCGGGTGGTGAGCTGGTGGAAATCAGCATCCAGGTGAACAGCCTGAAAGAGGGTGTCAATCTCGAGGGCTATGTGCTGGTGTTGCGCCACACATCGGAAGCTCGCCGAATATCTTCCCGCCTCAGTTGGCACAGCAGCCACGATGCACTAACCCGCCTGCCCAACCGGCAGACCTTTGAGCACTCACTGCAACAGCTGCTCAATAGCGAGGCTGGTCCCCGTCAGCATCATATCCTCCTGTATCTCGATGTGTACCAGTTCAAGGTGGTCAACGACACTCTCGGTTACAGCGCCGGAGATGCGTTACTGATTGCCCTTGCCGGTATTCTGACCCGTTGTCTGGGTAAGGGAGATTTGTTGGGGCGCGTGGGGAGTGACGAGTTTGCGCTGCTGTTGCGCGACTGCACTCTGGAAGAGGCCAAACGTATCGTGACCCGCTTGCGGGAAGCGGTGAACGAGTTTGTCTTCGAGTGGGAGAGCAGTGAGACCCGCCCGGCGTTGTCGATCGGAGCGGTGAGCGTGGATACCCATGCGCCCCCTGCCAGCCAATTGCTGGCGTCGGCCAATGATGCCTGTAGCGCGGCGCGGGATCAGGGGCGCAACCGGGTAAAATTTTTCGGGGATTCCCGCAAGGCGCTGGAGAAGCGTCGCGAGAGTACCTGGCTTGCGGAGATCCACGCGGCGATTCGCGAGGACCGCTTGATGCTGTACCGCCAGCCGGTAGTGGCGCTGCAGGAAAAAAACCGGGTGCACCATTACGAGGTGCTGGTGCGCATGCGCGGGCGCGATGGTGACGTGATTTCTCCGGGACTGTTTTTACCGGCGGCGGAGCGCTACGGCATCATTGATGATGTGGATCGCTGGGTGATCCGCAAGATCTTCCACTATATGGCGCTGGAGCAGAGCAGTGGTTCCGGTGGTTTCCACTATGCGATCAATATTTCCGGGATCAGTCTCGGGGACGAGTACTTTGCGGATTTTGTGCTGCGCGAGTTGACGGAGGCTGGCGTGGCTCCGTCCCGGGTGCAGTTTGAGATTACCGAGACGAGTGCGATCAATAATCTCGATCGGGCGCTGATGTTTATCCACAAGCTGCGGGCGGCGGGTTGCAGCTTTGCGTTGGATGATTTTGGTCGCGGTGCCTCTTCGCTGGCGTATCTGCGTCAGTTGCCGGTGGATTATCTGAAAATCGATGGGTCCTTTGTGCGCAATATGCTGGAGGATGAGATCGACAGTGCGATGGTGAGTACCGTGGATCATCTGGCGAAGCGGATGGGGATCAGTACCATTGCAGAGTTTGCGGAGACGCCGGAGCTTTTGGAGAAGCTGCGGATGATGGGGGTGGATTATGCGCAGGGGTTCGGGATCGCCGCTGCTGCCTGCCTGCCTGAGATTAGTGGGCCGCGTCCTTCTTCTGTGAATTGATTCCTTCGGGCCTTCGGGTGGTTTTGAATTTCCTCTGGTGGCGGCCGAGCACCGGGTAAGGGTTTTCAGGACCGAGCTAGGCGCCCCCCTGTTAACCCATCCTTGGGCGCTGCGTCGCAAAGTACCCGGCCGCTTCAGCGCGGCGCCTTCGGCCCTGTTTGCGACGCTCCTGAAAACCCTCACCCGGCACTCGGCCTTCGCATCGGCTTTTTTTGCTTCGTTCGCCGATCGTTTTCTTCTTTTACGCGTTTGCCGTCTGTTCCAGCAGCTCCTGATGCTGCTCCGGGCGCAGTCTCGGTCCATACTGGCTCACCACCTGGGCCGCCGCGCGGCACGCCAGTTCGCCGGCTTCGGCAAAACTTTTTCCACGGTTGATCCCGAACAGGAAGGCGCCTGCGAACATGTCGCCGGCGCCATTGGTATCGATGGCTTTTACCCTGGGGCTGGCGACGCGAATTTCCTGTTCGCCGTCCCACAGCAGTGCGCCGTCGGCGCCGAGGGTGATGGCGAAGGCGTCGCAGTGGTTGCGCAGGGCCTGGGCGGCCTCTTCCAGGGAATCGGTGTTGCAGTACTTGAGGGCTTCTTCGCGGTTGCAGAACAGCAGGTCGACGCCACCGCCGATCATTTCTTTGAGGCCGTCGTGGAACAGTTGCACCATCATGGGGTCGGATAGGCTCAGGGCGGTTTTTACGCCCCCTGCTTCGGCCTGCTCACGCAGGGCGATGGCGGCGGCGCGGCCGGTGGGGGAGGAGACGAGGTAGCCTTCGATGTAAGCCCACTTGGATTGTGCCAGGGCCTCGCAGTCGAGTTCGCTGACTGATAGGTCGGCACTGATGCCGAGGTAAGTATTCATGCTGCGCTCGGCGTCGGGGGTGATGAGCACGAGGCATTTGCCGGTGGTGCCGCTGTCGGCACTGTTTAATACCTGTGGGTAGGCGACGCCGGCGGCGGCGAGGTTGTCGCGGTAGAAGGCGCCATTGTCGTCATTGGCAACCTTGCAGGAGTAGAAAGTCCTGAGACCGAAATAGCTGGCGCCGATGATGGTGTTGGCGCCGGAGCCGCCGCAGGCGTGGCTGGCGGTGACCAGGTGGTTTTTGAGGTCGCCCACCAGCTGCTGCTGGCGGCTGTCATCCACCAGGGTCATTACCCCCTTGTCTACCCCGAGAGTCTGCAGGTCGCTGTCGGTGACTTCGATTTCCGTGTCGAGCAGGGCAGCGCCGATGCCGTAGAGTTCGTATTTGTGTGTGGGGTTGTGCATGGGGTAGTGCGTCCGTAAAACGAGCCTGAGTATTCTTGAATGGGCGCATTATGGCGGCCCACCGGTGCAGTGCAAGTTTTGGGCACCTGCCGTCGGGAGGAGGGGAGGTGGCGACGGCGGGACTATGGTTGGCGCGCCGTGACCCGCCGGGTTTGACTTGTGCGCGGCCGACCTTATAAATGCCCGCTATAACAGCTTGAGGCGTGCCCGAAACGGGCGGAGTTGCCCAGGCTCGATGTACCCGTTACCCAGTTCTTTTTCTGATTGTTATCCGGATTTCTATGCCAGCGAAAAAACGCCGCTCTACCACCAAACGTTCCCATCGCAGCGAGGGGCGCCTCGGTCGCTGGATCAAGCGCCTCAGCCTGCTTGCCCTGCTCGGTGTGCTGGTGCTGGCGGGCTATATGGTATGGCTGGACATGCAGTTGCGCGAGCGTCTCGATAGTCGCCAGTATCAGCTGCCAGCGCGGGTGTTTGCGCGCCCGCTCGTGCTGAAAGAAGGCATGGTGATGCGCCCGGATGAGCTGGAGGCGGAATTTGCAGCACTCAATTACAAAAAGGTAGCGGCGGTCGATGAACCGGGCCAGTGGCAGCGGGACGGCATGGAATATCTGGTGTGGCGAAGGGACTTTATCCACGCCGACAAGCGCGAACAGGCCGCCAAGGTACGCTTTCGTCTGCGCAACGATGAGTTGAGCGGCCTGCGTGATGAAGCCGGTACGGGGATCAAGGAGTTCCGTCTGGACGCAGCCCCCATTGGTACATTGCTGGGCGGCGGAGACGACCGCACTCCGGTGCGTATTGAAGAAATTCCGCCGTTGTTGGGGGCAACCCTGATCGCGGTGGAGGACCAGGATTTTGCTCATCACTTCGGCGTTTCGCCCCGAGGGATTGCCCGTGCCATGGTCGCCAATTTCAAGGCCGGCGGCGTGGTACAGGGTGGCTCCACTATCACCCAGCAGCTGGTAAAGAACATCTTTTTCGATCACAAGCCCAGCCTGTGGCGGAAGTTTAACGAAGCGTTGATGGCGATCCTGATGGAGATCCATTACGACAAGGCTTACATCCTCCAGGAGTACATCAACGAGGTCTGGTTGGGGCAGCAGGGTAGTCGTGCTATCTACGGCTTCGGTCTCGCGGCCGAGTTCTATTTCCACAAACCCCTGAACCAACTGGAGCCTCATCAGATCGCTCTGCTGGTGGGGCTGGCCAAGGGCGCGTCCTATTACAACCCCTGGCGGCATCCCAAGCGCGCGCTGGAACGTCGCAACACGGTGCTGGATGTGATGCAGGAGCAGGGGTTGATTAGTGAGGAAGATCTCGCGCGGCTGAAGAAAAAGCCGCTGGAGGTGGCCACCGTCGGTGCCGCGGCCCAGAATCCCTACCCGGCGTTTACCGAGCGCCTGCTTGAGGAGTTGCGCCCCTATTACTCCGTAGAGGAGCTGCGGACCGCTGGTCTGCGGGTCTACACCACCCTCGCGCCGTCGGTGCAACAGCTCGCGGAAGATGCCATTAGCGATGGGGCGACCAAGCTGGAGAAGGATCGCGGGATCAAGGCGGATTCCCTGCAGGGCGCCACGGTGATCCTGGAAAACCACAGTGGTAATGTGCTCGCCATGGTGGGTGACCGCCGCCCTCACTACCCGGGCTTTAACCGCGCTCTGGAAGCGCGCCGTCAGATCGGCTCTCTGATCAAGCCGGCGGTGTATCTGACCGCCCTGGAGCGCGCCCATGAGTACAATCTGGGAACCCTGATCGATGATGCGCCGATTCGCGAGGTCAGTGAGGATGGCCAGGTGTGGATGCCGGCCAACTTCAACAACCGCAGCCACGGTCAGGTGCCCCTGTACGTGGCACTGTCCCGTTCCTACAACCAGGCGACGGCGCGCCTGGGGCTGGATCTCGGGATCGAGAGTGTGCGCCAGACCATTCGTCGACTAGGCGTGCAGGCGAACCTTCCGCGGGTGCCCTCCCTGTTTCTGGGTGCAGTGGAATTGACGCCCTACGAAGTGGCGGGCATGTACCAGACCATGGCGAATGGCGGTGAACATGTAGAGCCGCGCACACTGTTGGCGGTATCGGATGCCGAAGGTGCCCAGGTTCAACGTTTTCGCCCCAAGACCAATCGGGGGGTGGATGAGGTGCCCATCTACCTGCTGCGCTACGGGCTGGAACAGGTCATGCGTGAGGGAACCGGCAAAAGTGCCTACCGCCGCCTGCCCAACAGTGTGCCCTTCGCCGGCAAGACCGGTACCACCAACAACTATCGGGACAGCTGGTTTGCCGGCTTCAGCCCGGGAGTGACAGCGGTGGTATGGCTGGGCCGGGATGACAACGAACGCACCAGCCTCACCGGCGCTACCGGTGCGCTGAGTATCTGGACCGAAATTATGCGACAGTTGCCCCACCGCCACGGCCGTATTCAGGCGCCAAGGGGGGTGGAGTGGAAGCCCATCAACGAAAAGGGTGAGTACATGGACCCGCGCTACTGCCAGGGCGGGCGCGAGGTGCCGATTTCCACAGAGAGCCGGCTGGTGACCGACCCGCGCTGTGAGCGCCGTGGTTGGTTCCGCAACTGGTTTGACCGCGACGACGAAAATGTTGCGCCGCGGGAGGATATGACCCCTGGCTGGGGAATAGACCCGGAACAGCAGCGCCGCGAGCGCCAGCAGAAAGAACAACAGGAGCGGGAACGTCAACTGCGTGAGCAACTGGACCTTGAAGGGCAACCGGTGCCCCAGCAGCCGCAACAGTATCCGCAGCAGCGTATCCCGCAGACCGAAGCCGAGCGTTTGCAGCGTCTCGAAGAGTCCGGTCGCCAGCAGGAGCAGCGCTACCTGGAGGAAGAGCGTCGCGCACAGGAAGAGCGGCGTCAGCTCGAGCAGCGCATCCAGGAGCAGGAGCGTCGCCGGGGTGCTCCGGTGGAGGACGCACAGCCCTGGCCACCGCAGGAAGAGGACGACCAATGGCCATGATACCGGCGATATGATCCCCTGAAACTGGTGACCTGCAGGATTTCGTGCTGGCCTTTTGTACTGACGATCGTTCATAATCTTCCGCCGATCGCGATTCTTATTCGGTCAGACGATGCAGTATCGATTCGACAGCTTTTTTCTGGATATGACGCACCTGCGCCTGGCGGCAAATGCCCAGGTTGTAGATTCTGATGCCCGTCAGCTGCAATTGCTGGGGCTGCTGATTGCCGCCTACCCGGAGTGCGTCACCCGTCAATCCCTACTGGATCAGCTTTGGCCCAACACCGTGGTTTCCCAGTGGTCGCTGGGGCGGCTGGTTTCTGATACACGCAAGCAGTTTCGCGAGCTGGGCTATGCCGGTGAGCTGATCCAGACCCAGCATGGGCGCGGCTACCGGCTCTCGCCCGAGGTCGCAGAAAAGCTGCAGCGGGTCGAACCTGCGACGGAGTCTGCGGTAAGCCCCGGCTCTACTCACCCACACTCGGTTGACTCCTTCCCCCCTCGTGATACCGCCCCGGGAAGTGACCCGGCACATACCCCGGACCCGCTCTCGCACACCCGCGATCGCAGTTTCTGGCGGTTGTTTTCGGCGGTGGCCGTGGCGGTGGTGGTGACTGGGTTGGTAGTTTCCATGGTAACCGCACGGCGTATTCCCGGAGACGGGGCTCCGCTGGTCATCGGCGAGGCTCCGGGGGTGCGCGGCCGCATCCTGTGGGTGGATGACAACCCGGATAACAATCTCAGTGAGCGCAGCCACTTCGAATCGAAAAATATCGCGATTTACCTGGCGACCAATACCGAAGATGCCATGACCCTACTGTCCATGTACCGCTATGATGCGGTGATCTCGGATATGGGGCGCGGTGGCGAGCCCCTGGCGGGCTTCAAATTGATGGAGCGCATTCGCAGCAAGCGTGACCGTACCCCCTATTTCCTGTACACCATCATGCCGTCGGAAACCCAGCGCCAGCTGGTTGTGCAACGGGGTGGTAACGGAGTGGCAGTGACGCCAGAGGAGCTCTACAGGATGGTGCTGCCTCTGTTTGAGAATGCGTCGTCCCCGGCTTCTTCCAGCCCCCCCTGATTGGTTCAGACGACTGCCAGAACAGCCCCTCGGCAGGGACTTTTCTGGGGTGTCCCCTCTCTTCCTCTCTTGTCCCGAGCCCCTGAATTTCCTGCTATCACTGGCTTTCACAAGTATTCACAAGCTTTCAAAGACCTTGCGCCGCGCTACTGGCTACATTGGCTCCGTTGATCCCCGGGAGCCACCCCAGTGGGGTGGGGCTAACTGGCCAAGACCGACCCCGGGGGGGTGTTGAACGCGGGAAGCCGGATTCGAAAGCGGGCTTCCGGGTACTGTTGAATGGGGGAGTCATGTTGGGGGCAGGACTGGGTGCGGCGCTACTGAAGACTGCGGAAGCTGAAAGTGAGTTACCGCAGGTGCAGAAGCGACAGCCGGTGACGGTTGATGCTGCTGAGGTTGAAGTGGCGTCGGTGGAGGCTCGCGTTGACACGGTGGTGTCCGGTGGTGGAGCGCCTTTCAGTCGCCGTGAGCGCCAGGTGCTTGAGCAGGTTGCCGCCGGAGCAACCAGCGCGGAAATCGCCGAGCGATTGCACATCTCCATCCACACGGTAAAAAATCACCGTAAAAGCATTCTGCGCAAGGCCGGCTGCCGCAACTCCGGTCAGCTGGTTTCCCGCTGTGCAGCGCTTGGATTGATCTGATCCGCCTAAAACGGGGCAGCTGCAGCGAGAAGGGCGCCGCACCGGGCGGCCCTCTGTCACTTCAGCCCGTCAGCGCTGTAGTAATTTCGCGGCTTCTTCCGCAAAGTAGGTCAGCACTCCGTCAGCCCCGGCGCGCTTGAACGCGAGCAGGGATTCAAGAATGACTCCCTCTCGGTTGAGCCATCCGTTCTCAAATGCCGCACAGTGCATGGCGTACTCTCCGCTCACCTGGTAGGCAAAGGTGGGGACCTTCAGTTCGTCTTTGACCCGCCTGACCACGTCCAGGTAGGGCATCCCGGGCTTCACCATGATCATGTCTGCCCCTTCCGCCAGATCCAGTGCGCACTCGTGCAGGGCCTCCTCACCATTGGCAGGATCCATCTGGTAGCTGAACTTGTTGGCGCCTTTCAGGTTGCCCGCAGAACCCACCGCATCGCGAAACGGTCCGTAATAGCTTGATGCGTACTTGGCGGCGTAGGACATGATCTGGGTATTCACATGACCATCGCGTTCCAGCGCGGCGCGTACCGCACCGATGCGCCCGTCCATCATGTCGGAGGGTGCCACCACATCGGCGCCCGCTTCCGCATGGGACAGCGCCTGCTGCACCAGCACTTCCACCGTGTCGTCATTGACGATGTAGCCGGCGTCGTTCATCAGCCCGTCCTGGCCGTGACTGGTGAACGGGTCCAGGGCTACGTCGGTGATGACGCCGAGCTCCGGGGCGGTATCTTTGAGCGCGCGCACCGCGCGTTGGGCCAATCCGTCCTTGTCGTAGGCGGCACGTGCGTCGTCAGATTTTGCCGACGGGTCTACCACAGGGAACAGCGCCACCGCGGGAATACCCAGCTTCACCAGCTCTTTGACCTTGGCGGTGAGCAGGTCCACGGTGAGCCGTTCCACCCCCGGCATAGAGGCGACCTGCTGGATTTCACTACGGCCTTCAATCACAAATAGCGGCAGGATCAGGTCGTCGGTGCTCAGGCGATTTTCCCGCACCAGGCGGCGGGAGAACTCACTGGCGCGCAGGCGGCGTGGCCGGGAATGGGGGAATGGGCCGCGATGGGAAGTGAAACTCATGGTGTGGGCACTCCGAAAATTGGATGGGCAGGCTACGGTTCGGTGAGCGCCTGCTCGACAGGCGCGCATGATAGCAAACCCCGGAGCGCGGGTTTTACCCCTGCCGATCGCTCAGGTGCTGCACCAGCAGGCGCCCTGCGGCAGCGATATGTTGCTCGAGCAGTGCACACGCCGGTGCACAATCGCCCTGTTGCAGAAGATCCAGCAGCCGGTGATGCTCTTCCTGGCTGGTGCTCTGATAGTCGAGCGTACGATTCTGATAGCCAATGTAGCGCTCGCACTGTCGCTGCAGTTGTTCAACAGTGTGGAATAGCGCGGGCCTCTCGGCGGCCCGGTACAGGGTGGTGTGGAACTGCCAGTTGTGCTGGCCAAGGGCTGACGCGTCCAGCACCGGGTTCTTATCCATCGCATCGAGAATATCCCGCGCCCGCCCGATGATCTCGCCGTTGAGGTTTGGTGCTGCGCGCTCTAGCAGCAGTGGCTCCAGATGCATACGCATCAGATAGAGGTCTTCCGCTTCCTGGGGTGCGAGAGCCGGCACGGCCAGGCCCCGTTTGCCGTGAGTGCACAGCCAGCCCTCGGCTTTCAGTCGCGCCAGGGCGTCCCGCACCGGAATGCGGCTGACGCCGTAGCGCTTGGCGATTTCAGCCTGCTTTAGAGGAGTTCCCGGGGCAAAGTGTCCCCGTTGCAGGTCCAGCTTGAGTTGGTGGTAGAGATCCATTATCACCTCCGTTGCAGCAGCCCGTGGCAGGCCAGACCCGCTGTGAGTCCCCAGAAAGCCGAGCCGATCCCAAAAAAGCTGACCCCGGAGGCGGTGATCAGTAATGTGAAGAGTGCGGCCTCGCGGCTGTCGGCCTCGGCGGTGGCACCGGCGAGGCTGGTCCCGATCACACCGATCAGCGCCAGCCCGGCGACGCCGGCAATCATGGCCTCGGGGAGCGCTTTAAACAGCATCACCAGGCTGGCCCCAAACAGCCCCGTCAGCAGATAAAACACACCTGCGGCGATACCGGCGATATAGCGCCGTGTGGGGTCGGGGTGGGCCTCAGGGCCCGTGCATATAGCAGCGGAAATGGCCGCAAAGTTAAACGCAAAGCCGCCAAAAGGGGCCAGCGCGAGGCCGGCCAGCCCGGTGCCGCCCACCACCGGCGAAATCGGCACTTTGCCGTAGCCGCTGGCGCGCAGTATCGCAGCCCCAGGCAGGTTCTGTGAGGTCATGGTGACGATAAACAGCGGCAGGCCCACACCCAGCAGTACCGCCGGGTTGAACGCGGGCGCCACCCACTGCAGCCGGCCAACGGACCAGGCCAGCTGCTCTGTGTGGACTGCCCCGAGCAGCCAGCTGGCGCCAAAGCCTACCCCCAGCACCAGCGGGATACAGTAGCGCGGCAGCCAGCGCCGCCCCAGCAGGTAAGTTAACAGCATCGCGCCCACCAGTGTGGGGCTGGTCTGTAGGGAGGTGAAGATCGAGAGCCCAAACTGCAGCAGAATGCCCGCGAGCATGGCACTGGCCAGGGGTAGTGGCACCCGCGCCGCAATCCGCTCGAAAGCGCCGGAGACTCCCAGAACCAGGGTGAGCAGGGCGCTGAACAGGAAAGCTCCGACTGCTTCGGACAGGGAAACCCCGTGCAGGCTGGTGATCAGCAGTGCGGCCCCGGGGGTGGACCAGGCGGTAACCACCGGCGCGCGGTAGTACCAGGAAAAGCCGATGCAGGTGAGGCCCATGCCGAGGCCGAGGGCCCCGATCCACGAGACCATTTGCGCCTCACTGGCGCCGGCGGCGTCCGCTGCCTGCAGCACGATCGCAACCGAGCTGGCAAAACCCACCAGCACCGCGGCAAAGCCCGCACTGATGGCAGACAGGGTGGTATCGCTACTGAGAGAACGCTGTGCGACCTGCTCCATAAAATGTATACCTGGCTAAAAATGTATACATTTTCAGCCAGGTAAGGATCGGGCGCAATGGGGGCCTGTGGGGGGGATCCTAGATTGACCGCCACCGCTGGAGTCCGGTGGCGGAGTTGCAGTGCGTTCAGTCGAGGCGGGCGAACACCCGTCGCGCGGCGGCAATGGTGTTGTCGATATCCTCATCGCTGTGGGCGGCGGACATAAACCCGGCTTCGTAGGAAGCCGGCGCCAGGTACACGCCCTCTTCCAGCATACCGTGGAAGAAGCGGTTGAAACGCTCGGTGTTACAGGCCATGACCTGCTGGTAATTGCTTACCTGCTCTGCGTCGGTGAAGAAGAACCCGAACATGCTGCCGACCTTGTTTGCAGTAAGCGGGATGCCGGCATCCCTGGCCGCGGTCAGAACGCCGTCTACCAGGCGGTCGGTTTTTGCGCTCAGTGCGTCGTAGAGACCCTCCTCCTGGATCAGTTGCAGGGTCTCGAGGCCCGCCACCATGGCCATAGGGTTCCCGGACAGGGTGCCCGCCTGATACACCGGCCCCAGCGGGGCAATCTTTTCCATGATTTCACGTTTGCCACCGAAGGCGCCCACCGGCATACCGCCACCGATCACCTTGCCGAGGGTGGTGATGTCGGCTTCGATACCGTAGTGGCCCTGGGCACCGGTCAGGCTGACGCGGAAACCGGTCATCACCTCGTCCAGAATCAGCACCGCACCGGACTGGTCGCAGACCTCGCGCAGGGTTTCCAGAAAGCCCGGCAGCGGCGGAATGCAGTTCATGTTGCCCGCCACCGGCTCGACGATGATGCAGGCAATCTGGTCGCCAATTTCGGCGAAACACTTTTTCACGCCCTCGATATCGTTGTAGGTGAGGGTGATGGTGTGGTCGGCAAGTGCTGCTGGGACACCGGGGGAGGACGGCACACCCATGGTGAGGGCGCCGGAGCCGGCTTTGACCAGCAGCGAGTCGGAGTGGCCGTGGTAGCAACCTTCAAACTTCACGATCTTGTCGCGCCCGGTGTGGCCGCGGGCCAGGCGAATGGCGCTCATAGTGGCCTCGGTACCGGAGTTGACGAAGCGCACCAGGTCCATGTCCGGCCATAGGCGGCACAGCTCTTCCGCCAGCTCGGTTTCCAGTTCGGTGGGGGCGCCGAAACTCAGACCGGACTGGGCCTGTTCGACAACGGCATCAATCACATCGGGGTGCGCGTGGCCCAGCACCATCGGGCCCCAGGACTGCACGTAATCGATGTAGCGTTTTTCGTCGGCATCGTACAGGTAGGCGCCCTCGGCGCGCTCGATAAACACCGGAGTGCCGCCCACCGCGCGGAAGGCGCGCACCGGCGAATTGACGCCGCCGGGGATGACTTTCTGGGCTTCGGCAAAAAGGGATTCGGATTTGCTCATAGAGATACGGACACCGGATTTGAGAGGGTGAAGGGAATTCGGGATTGGAAATTGCGCGGTATTATCGGCGGCACCGCCACCGGTCGCAAACCGGATGGCAGATTTATCTGCGGCGGCGGAGGCCGGGCGTGATGTGCGCTCAGTCCTTACAGGTCCAGAACAGGCGGTTGGGAACCGGCCGCCCCATCCCCAGGCGGCGACTGCCGGCAATGGCGCTCCAGGTGAACTGCTGGCCGCGATTGACCGCCTCGAGCATGGTAAGCCCGTGGGCGATATGGCAGGCAATGGCGGTGGTAAGGGTGCCGCAGGCGCCGTAAGCAGCCGGGGGCAGGCGTTGCCAGCGGAATTCCCGCACCAGGCCGCGCGCATCGTAAAGCCGATTCTCCAGCTGCTGCTCACAGGCGGGTACGCCGGTCAGTAGCAGGTAGCGGCAACCGGTTTCCAGCAGCTCCTGAGCCTGGGCATCGTGAACGTCCGCTTCGCCCGCCATGGCGCGTGCTTCGCGGCGGTTTGGCGCCACCAGTGTGGCCAGTGGCAACAGCAGGTCGGTCATGGCCTTCCACAGCGGGGGGGCGAGAACGCTTTCCTTGTCGGCGAGGGTGGCATCCGGGTCAATAATCAGCGGGACATCCGGGTAGTCCCGCAGAACGCTGTGCAGCGCGTGGACGTTCTCCACCGAGCCCAGGTAACCGATTTTGATGGCGGCGATCGGCATGTCCTCAAGTACCGCCCGGGCCTGCTCTACCAGCAGACTGTCATCCACCGGTGCCACACCTGCCAGTTCGCTGGTGTCGCCAACGGTGATTGCGGATACCACGGAAGCGCAATGGCAACCGAGACTGGCGGCAGTTTCCGTGTCGGCCGCTATGCCGGCACTCCCGCTGGGGTCGTGGTGGGTTACGGTGAGGACAATCGGTTGGCGTGTATCCATGGGCGTTTGGGAACTCCTCGCAGATTTCCTAATTCTAGCCGGGGCGACCGCGACCGGGTGGCCTGGGGCGCCCCTGTCGCGGTGGATTGACCGGTGACGTACTGGTTTAGAAGGGCTTCACCACGGCGAGAATCACAATGGCCAGCAGGGCCAGCACCGGCAACTCATTGAAAATTCGGAAATAGCGACCGCTTTTGGTGACGGTGCCGGTGGCAAACTTTTTCACGTAACTGCCGCAGATATGGTGGTAGCCGATCAGCAGCACCACTAGGGTCAGTTTGGCATGCAGCCAGCCGGCGGATTTGTAGTACTCGGGATTGAAGGTGATCAGCCAGATACCGAATATCAGAGTGGCGAGCATGGAGGGCGTGGCGATACCCCGATACAGACGCCGCTCCATAATCTTGAATCGATCTTTACTCACCGAGTCGGTAGCGTCGATGTGATAGACGAACAGTCGCGGCAGATAAAACAATGCGGCAAACCAGCAGACCATTGAGATGATGTGGAAGGCTTTTACCCAAAGCATCGAAGCTCCTTATCCGGAGGAAAACCGGTTTATTCGGTGGTGCAAATTACTGCCTGCGGTCCTCGCAGAGGGTCACTGGCGATAATAATGTTCTATGTGCTGCGGCAGGATGATACCCGCCACATCGCTGTTCAGTACACCCGGGTTGCCCTGATCGTAATCTCGCCCGATATACAGGGCGTCTGCGCCGTGTTGCTCCAGCTCCTGATACGCTTCCAGCAGGGTGGCGCGCCAGCTCAAGGGGGCAACCTGCAGGCGTTCCCCCGGCAGCCTCAGCAGGTCGATTTTCTCGCTGTCTTCCGGTTCCGCCTCTTCGCCGTCGGCTTCTTTTTTTGGGCGCTGCAGAAAATTCGCCAGGTCCGCGGTGCGCAGGGCCTGGGTGCCGTTCTCCCCTTCCACCAGCAGCCAGGCCGGCTGCTGCTCAATCAGTCGCTGCGCCTGGGCTGCGTCCAGTTGTTGTGGGGCGACAGCAACTGCCCTCTCCATCGCGCCGGCGACGCCCACACGGCTGAGCATTTGCGCTCGCCATGACGGGGTGCCGCTTTTCCCCAGTGCGCGCAGGGATTCCTGGTAAATTCCCTGGGTCGAGAACAGTTGACGGCTCACCAGACAGGCCACCACGATGGTCATCATCGCGGGAAACAGCACGTTCGGATTATAAGTGAGCTCGAGAATGGCCAGCAGCGCAGCAAGTGGTGCGTTCAACAGAGCCGCCATCATGGCTGCCATCCCCACCATGGCATAGAGCCCGGGGCTGGCAGTGGCCGCCCCCAGCCAGAGATTGGCCAGATGGCCGGCGGCGCCGCCGATACAGGCGCCGAGTATCAGACTGGGGCCAATCACCCCGCCGGGGATGCCGAGGCCTGTGGCCAGAGCCGTTGCCACGAGCTTTGCCAGCACAATGGCCGAGAGGGTGGCGATACCCAGTTGCCCGAGCATGGCCATTTCCAGAGTGTCGTAACCGGTGCCCAATATCTGTGGCACCCACAGTGCCAGGATGCCGGTGGCCGCGCCGGCGAGTGCAAAGCGCAACAGGGGGTGAAAGCGTAATTGCAGAGGCAGCAGCCGACGCTGACTGATAATAAACAGGGCGGCGAGAGCCCCGACCGCCAGCGCGCACACGAACAGGATGGGCAGCTCCGCCAGAGATTGCAGTTGTGATGCGGGTACACTGAATGCCGCCTGATGACCAAAGGCCAGACGGGTGGCGGCGCTGCCACTGACCGCGGCGATCATCACCGGTAAGAAACCGGCCACCGTGTACTCCAGCATGACCACCTCCATGGCGAAGATCACGCCGGCCAGGGGGGTATTGAAGGAGGCGGCAATCGCCGCAGCGACACCACAGGCGAGGAGGGTGCGCAATGCATTGTTTGGCAATCGCAAACGGTGTGCGACCCAGGAGCCGCTGGCGGCCCCGAGGTGTACCGATGGCCCTTCGCGACCGATCGACTGGCCGCTCAACAGAGCCAGGGAGCCGGCGAAGAACTGCAGTAGCGCGTTTTTCATCGGCATTCTGCCCTGGTGGCTGTGCAGCCGGTCGAGCACGTGCAGTACCCCTACCGAACGCACCGAAGGCGTTACCCAGTGAAAAATGAGTCCCAGCAGAATGGCGCCACTGAAGGGCAGCAGGAATCGCCAAAGCGGTGGCAGGGATTCGAAATCCTCCAGGCGTGGCAGGTACAGAATCGCCGGCCCTTCACTCAATTGCCGGAAGCCAATCACCACAAGTCCTGCACAGATTCCTATGACCAGTGCCAGTAGTACCAGGAGCGACAGGGCTTTTTGCGCAGACAGGTCCAGCTGCAGTCGGTCCAGCAGTCGCGGGCGGCGGGGATGGAGCGGTGACGGGGATGGGCTGGCAGGAGCGTTCGACTGCGTTCGGCGCCGCACGGTTAATCCTTTAATCTGGTTGGCTTATGGTAGAGTGCACGGCTCAGTATACAGGGGGTGCCAGTGGACAACAGGCGTCTCCGCAAGGATAGAAAACCGCAGGCAGCTAGAAAGGAGCGGAGTTGTGAGTGTCATCAAAGCGGCAATTGTGGGCGGAACTGGATATACCGGTGTAGAGCTGTTGCGTCTGCTGTCTGGCCATAACGGGGTGGAAGTGAGAGCGATTACCTCCCGAGCCGAGTCGGGCACGCCAGTGGCGGAACTGTTTCCCAGCCTGCGCGGTCACTATGACCTGAAGTTCACCGCCCCCGATGTGGAGGAGCTTGCGGCCTGCGATGTGGTGTTTTTTGCTACCCCCCACGGCGTTGCCCAGGCTCAGGTGCCCCAGCTGATCGCACGTGGAGTGCGGGTGATCGACCTTTCCGCGGATTTTCGGCTACAGGATATCCCCACCTGGGAGAAGTGGTATGGACAGCAGCATGCCTGTCCCGAGTTGGCGGCTGAGGCAGTGTACGGATTGCCCGAAACCAACCGCGCGCAAATTGTCGGAGCACAACTGATCGCCTGCCCCGGGTGCTATCCCACTGCGATCCAGCTCGGCTTCCTGCCGTTGCTGGAAGAGGGGCTGGTGGAGACTACGGGTCTGATCGCCAATGCGGCCAGCGGTGCCAGTGGCGCGGGCCGGCAGGGTAAAACCGATCTGCTTTTTGCGGAGAATAATGACAGCTTCCGGGCTTATGCGGCCGCGGGGCACCGCCACCTGCCGGAAATCGAGCAGGGGCTCGGGCGGGCAGCGGGTGGTCCAGTGGAGCTGACCTTTGTGCCCCACCTGTTACCCATGGTGCGGGGTATTCACGCCACGCTTTACGCAAGGCTCAAGGATGCCTCTGCTGCCGCTTCCGCGCAGGAGGCGCTGCAGGCACAGTTTGAGCAGCGCTATGCTGCCGAGCCGTTTGTCGATGTGATGCCTGCCGGCAGTCACCCGCAGACCCGCAGTGTAAAGGGGACCAATGTGTGCCGCATGTCGGTAATGCGTCCTCAAGGGCGCGATACCGTAGTGGTGCTGTCGGTCATCGATAACCTGGCCAAGGGGGCGTCAGCACAGGCGATTCAGAACATGAATATCATGTTTGGCTTAAATGAGAACCAGGGGCTAGAGAGCCCGGCACTGCTGCCTTAGAATCAAAGGCAGAGCACAAACAATAAAACACGCGACAGCAGCGAATACTACATAGCGAAAACACGAATAGAACCCATGGCCCGCAAAGTTAAAGGCAGCAAGCAGTACCGCATGAAGGTTGTGCCTCACCGGCCCATCCACGGCGTTTTTTCCGCGCTGGGGGTGAGCCTGCTGGTGTTGTCCACCAGTGCAGGCGCGTTCTTCGCCGGCCAGTATCAGCTGAGCAAAAGCCTGGATGAAAAGACCCGGGCCCATGCTCGGGTGCTCGACGAGGTGGATCGCCTGCGTGCGGAAAATGAGACCCTGCGCGTGCGCGCCACAACCGCGGAGCAGTCGGTAGCCATCGGTGAACAGGCCAGTGAATCGGTGCGCGCTGAGTTGGTGGCGAAAGATAACCAGATCGCGGAGCTGCGGCAGGAAATTTCGTTCTATCGCGGCATCATGGCTCCCACTGAGGGGAGTGACGGAGTGTCCATCGGCCGCTTCAGCATCTCTGAATCCGGTGATCGTCGCTATCAGTATAAGCTGCTGGTTCAGCAGTCCGCTGCCCGCCACCAGTTGGTCACCGGGGCGGTGCGTTTCACCATTGTCGGACAGGTGGGAGGGGAAGCCCGGCGCTACGCCCTGGCAGATCTTTCACCGCAAGTGGAAAGCGAATCGATTCCGCTGCGATTCAAATATTTCCAGAACATTGAGGGAGAGCTACAGTTGCCGGAGGGCTTTGTGCCGGAAGGTGTGGAATTGTCGCTCAAATCCAGTAAGCGCAAAGGTTTCAGTATTGATCAGCGCTATGGCTGGCTGGTGCAGCAAAGTTGATTTGCTGATGGCGCTCTGGCGCTGGTGGAGGTACCAGCCTCCATCCAATTCATGAGGTTTCGGTTGAATTATGTTGAAAAAGAAAGAGAAAACTATGGCTAGCACTGGTGGCAACAGCACAACTCTGATCGCCCGTCACACTGAGGTGACCGGCGACCTGCATTTTCGCGGCAACCTGGTGGTTGAAGGCAAGGTGAAGGGCAATATCAGTGCGCACAGTGACACCGACGCGCGCCTGCAGATCGTGGATGGCGGCACCATCGAGGGTGAAATCCGAGTTCCCAACGTAGTGGTCAACGGCAACGTGAAAGGCGATGTCCATGCCAGTGGTCATCTGGAGCTGGCCTCCAAGGCAATGGTAGAGGGCAACGTGCATTACAAACTGATTGAAATGGTCAAGGGTGCCCAAGTGAATGGCTCTCTGGTATCCAACGTCGAAGTGGACACTGCCGGCGAGACCCGCATGCTGGGTTACAATTCGGACGAAGTGATTACTGACGCAGAGTGACCTGAGCGGCCCTGCTGGTGAAGCCCGGGAATTGGGACAATACTTGACCCATTTGCTGGGTTTTATCCATAATGCGCTCCGTCAGCGCCCACAATAGGGTAGGTGCTGCAAACTGTGTCGAGAAAGTCTATGTCTGAAGCTGTTTCCTTTTCACCCGAACCTATCCAGGTGACCGAGCAGGCCGTTGCCAAGGTCAAGGGGCTGCTGGAAGAGGAAGGCAATCCGGAACTGAAGCTACGGGTATTCGTGACCGGTGGCGGCTGTTCTGGCTTCCAGTACGGTTTTACCTTTGACGAGCTGGTGGCGGAAGACGACGCGATCGTCGAGAAAGACGGGATTCAGGTACTGGTCGACGCCATGAGCTACCCGTATCTGGTGGGGGCCAGCGTGGATTACGAAGAGGGGCTGTCCGGTTCCCGCTTTGTCGTGCAGAATCCGAATGCATCATCCACCTGTGGCTGCGGCTCCTCTTTTTCCATTTGATGTCATCGCCGGTTACCCCTTCCCAGGCTACTCAGGCCGGGAATATACCCCCGAGAATCGTTTCTTTGGCTGCCCCGGTCACAGCGGGGCAGTTCCCCGTGAGGCCCTGTATAGTCTGGTGTGCCAGCCAGGCGAAGCCGGCTCCCTCCACCCAGTCCGCGTCAATTCCGTAGTGATCCGTTGGTGATACCGTCCAGGTGGGTAGCCGCCGACGTATTCGATCCATGAGGTCACTATTGCGCGCTCCCCCGCCACAGACCAGCAGTTCACCGCCGCGGGCAAATTCGTGCACACCGTTGGCGATAGTTGCCGCTGTCACTTCCGCGAGCGTGGCCTGAACATCCGCTGGAGTTACTTCGAGGCCGGCGCTGGCGCGTTCCAGCCAGCTTGGGTTGAAAGCCTCCCGGCCGGTGCTCTTCGGGGCAGGCGCGGTAAAAAAGGGATCGTTCAGCAGGCGATTGAGCAGCTCCGGCTGAGGGTTGCCGCTAGCGGCCCAGGCGCCATTGGCGTCGTAGGCTTCACCCTTGTGCAGCTTTACCCAGTAATCCAATAGTGCATTTCCCGGCCCCGTATCGTATCCCCGTACGCCGCCTGCTGCGGCCAATTCGGTGATATTCGCCATTCCGCCGATATTTACCACCGCTCGGTCGCGATCGGTGCGGAACACGGCATTGTGAAATGCGGGCATCAGCGGAGCACCCTGTCCGCCGAGGGCCATATCGCGACGGCGGAAATCCGCGACGGTCGTGATTCCGGTAATGGCTGCGATTGTGTTGGGATCACCGAGTTGGAGGGAGAATGGAGTAGAGACTGAGCCCGGCGGACGGTGACGCACGGTCTGGCCGTGGCTGCCAATGGCGCGCACCGCCTCCGGTTTGACGTTGGCTTCGCGCAGCACCTCGAGGGTCGCGGCGGCAAACTCCTCACCCAGTTGCCGATCCAGCTGGCCGGCGCGGTCCAGCTCCGAAGGGCCCGGTGCGCAGAGTGCCAGAATCGCTTCGCGCATTTCTGCGGAAATCGGATGCCCAATCGCGGCGCGGGTATTGCACTGCAGGCCGTCTCCGGCCTGGGTAAATTCCACCAGCACCGCATCGATACAGTCGACGCTGGTGCCGGACATCAGGCCAATATAAAGGTCCGTCATTCAGTTTACGGAGTCCTTTTCTTCGTCGGTCTGTGCCAGCGCGGGCTGCTCAAAGCGCTCGAGCTGGGCGATCAGGGGTTGAGTCTGTGCCAGGAAACGATCCATTTCTGCAGCGGCCACCGCTTTGGCTTTGGGTAGCTTGCGCACGATAGTGGCCGGATTGCGGTGATGACCATCTACAAGGAATTCATAGTGCAAGTGCGGTCCGGTAGCGTAACCGGTGGAGCCCACGGTGCCGATCACCTGGCGCTGTTTGACCCGTTGTCCACGCTTGACCGCGCGCTTGTGCAGATGCAGGTAGCGGGTAATGTAGCGCTCGCCGTGCTGGATAAATACATAATTGCCGTTGGCCTTGCTGTAGCCCGCCTTGATCACACGGCCGTCACCGGCGGAATAAACCGGGGTGCCTCGAGGAGCTGCGTAATCGGTGCCGTTGTGCGGGCGTCGGGTCTTGAAAATCGGGTGTAGGCGGCGTGGATTGAAATGAGAGCTGATCCGGCCAATATCCACAGGGGTGCGGATAAACGCCTTGCGCATGCTCTTGCCATCTGGCGTGTAGTAATTGATATCGCCGTTGCTGTCGATATAGCGCACCGCGCTGAAGGTTTTCCCCTGATTGGTGAAGGTCACTGCCTGGATGGCGCCGTTACCGATCTTTTCACCGTCGAGAAATTCCTCATCAAATATCACGCTGAACTTGTCGCCCTTGCGAATATCCAGTGCGAAATCGATATCCGAACCGAAAATGTCGGCCATCTCCATTATCAGGTTGTTGCTCAGGCCCGCCTTGCTGCCGTCAACAAACAGGGAACTCTGAATCTCCGCCTGGCGAAATGCGGTGTAGCGCTCTGGATCGCGCTGGTGGAGTGCGTACTTGTACTCATCGGAGCTGTCGCGACTGAACTCGACCTTGCTCAGGCGGTCGCGGTGGAGTTCGAGGGTTTGCAGGCTGCCGTCGCCATCGATTTGAAAGGTGAGCTCTTCCCCTGGTACCAGCTTGGCCAGCTGTTTGGCCTCTTTGCCACTGGCAAGCAGCTGATACATTTCGGCGCTACTTATACCGGCGCGCTGGAATAGGTCGGAAAGTGTGTCGCCGTTGCGTACAGTCTCCTGAACTACGCGCAGCCCCTCCATCACGCTAGGGCTCTCGGATGGCGCGGCTACTGTCTCGGCAGGTGCCGCCGGCAGGGGCTGTTCGGAG
The DNA here is from genome assembly GCF_045348205.1 of Microbulbifer sp. ARAS458-1. NCBI lineage: Bacteria > Pseudomonadati > Pseudomonadota > Gammaproteobacteria > Cellvibrionales > Microbulbiferaceae > Microbulbifer > Microbulbifer sp. ARAS458-1. Next base: position 1,148,040 of record NZ_CP155838.1, read on the forward strand.
GATTCTGGCAGGCTCAAGGTGACCGGGAGCGCGGTGCGCTTGGCTTCCACTTCCGGCGGGGAGACAAACAGTGCCAGAGCCAGTGCGAAACTTGCCACTCCAGCCGCCAAGGCGTGAGTACGCGGGAAATACCTGCCCATGGCGCCCAGTAGGCGCGGGTTCTTGCGTCGATTTTGCATGATTCTATATAGAAGTAGCGCTGACTGTGATTGTTGTGTAGTTCTGGGTCTGGGATCGATGGCGCGCAAGCTGCCGCCTAAAAAACGAACACAGGGGCGACTTTATAACAAAATTACCGCCGTGGTTCACGGAGTAATTGACCTGTCTGTCCATGATTCGGTTCCTCGCTCGCGGGAGAAAGTCGACGCGTTAACTGGTGTGGCGGCAGGCTTGGTAAACCCTTCCTTGCTGCCCCGCTCGATTGTGTCTGGGCCCCGCCTCCGCTTGTATTTACCGCAGGATTCGGTACATTTGCAGCCCGATTTTTCGCCGCTGGAACCCTCTTCCGCGGCAATCCAAAGCTCAATATCAATTTACCGCAAGGGGATACCATGGCCGTAGTGGATGCGACACTGCTGGACGATCTCACCCGCCGCGGGTTGGTCAATCAGGCCACCGGCGACGGCGAACTGGAACAGCATCTGGCAGAAGCAAGTCGCACTCTCTATTGCGGCTTTGACCCAACGGCAGATTCCCTACATATAGGCAGTCTAGTCCCGCTGCTGACACTCAAGAGGTTTCAGGCGGCAGGACATCGGCCGATTGCGTTGGTTGGCGGCGCAACCGGCCTTATTGGCGACCCTTCCTTCAAAGCACAGGAGCGCTCCCTGAATACACCCGACGTCGTTTCCAGTTGGGTGGAAAAGATCAAAGCGCAGGTCAGCGCGTTTGTAGACTTCGATGCTGGTGATAACAGCGCCCTGGTCGCAAATAACCTCGATTGGACCCGGGACCTGAATGTACTCGACTTCCTGCGGGATGTCGGTAAGCATTTTTCGGTCAACAACATGGTGAACAAGGAGTCTGTGAAGCAGCGGATTCAGCGCGAAGGTGAGGGGATCTCCTTTACGGAGTTCGCCTACATATTGCTGCAGTCCATGGACTTCTCCGAGTTGTACAAGCGCCACGAATGTACCCTGCAGATCGGCGGCTCTGACCAGTGGGGTAACATCACTGGTGGCGTTGACCTGACCCGCCGTCAGCATCGTGGCAAGGTGTTTGGCCTGACCCTGCCGTTGGTTACCAAAGCGGATGGCACCAAATTCGGTAAAACCGAGAGCGGAACTATCTGGCTGGACCCGAAGCGGACCTCGCCCTACGCCTTCTATCAGTTTTGGTTGAATACCGCCGATGCGGATGTGTACAAATTCCTTAAGTACTTCACATTTCTCAGTGTCGATGAGATTGATGCGCTGGAGCAGGCGGATGCCGAGCGCGCCGGGAAGCCGGAAGCCCAGGGGGTTCTGGCAAAAGAAGTCACACGCCTTGTGCATGGCGATGAAGGGCTGGCTGCAGCAGAGCGAATTTCACAAGCATTGTTCTCCGGTGGAATTGAAGATCTGTCCGAGGGGGATCTTGAGCAGTTGCGCCTGGACGGTTTGCCGAGTTCAGCGCTGCCAGCAGTTTACGGTGAC
>NZ_CP155838.1:1151414-1260488 GCF_045348205.1 Microbulbifer sp. ARAS458-1
GAACTCAGAAGTGAAACGCAACATCGCCGATGGTAGTGTGGGGATTCCCCATGTGAGAGTAGGTCATCGTCAGGCTTTCATTCCAAAAGCCCTGATCGCAAACGCGGTCAGGGCTTTTTTCATTGGACTCTTTTTTGTACCCAGCCCTACGGGCAGCTTCGTGCGTTTATTTACTCCCCGCAAACCAACCCTTACAGCCAGCCGAAATTCTCGAAAGAAGTGGCAAGGGCTACCGCCCAAGACTCACAAAAATATCCGTCCCGCTGTTGCGGGAACTTTTGATCGAAAAGTCTCCGCTGAATAACTCCACCCGATCACGCATGCTGCGGAGCCCAAAGCCGTCTCGCTCTGCGGCACAGGCTTTATCCACATCAAAACCAACACCGTTGTCTGCGATACACAGAGTGACACGCTGGTCCGTGCAGGTGAGTCGGATATCGATAATGCTCGCTTTGCTGTGCTTCTGCGCATTAGTCAACGCTTCCTGCGCAAGTCGGAAAAGCAGGGTTTCCATATCTGGTGGAAGCCGGTTTTCCAATCCGGAAATTCGCAGTGCTACCTGGATTTCCGTCTGATCCTCAATAAGCTGGCAAAGCCATTCGAGCGCGTGGGCCAAACCCAGGTCATCCAGCACAGCTGGACGTAACAATCGCGCAAGCTGGCGGGCTTCACTCAATGCAATTTCGGTAATTTCCAGGACTTCGGTTTTTTCGGGAGAGGCTTCCATAGTCGCGAGCCGAAGTTTTAAAGCCGTCAGTGTCTGCCCGATGCCGTCGTGAAGCTCGCGTGCGAGCCGTTTGCGCTCCTCTTCCTGCACAGACCAGACACTGCGGGCCAAAGCGCGAAAGCGCTGCTCCCCATCAATCAGCTTGCGTGTTAATTTGTCCTGCTCGATGGACAGGCGTTGCAGCCGGTCCATTACTTCAAGCTTATCCATCGAGTGATCTCCATGCTTCTGGAATCCAGGGAAGTTTTAAAAACTCTTTGAGCTGTTCCTGTTCGATTGTGCGGAGAAACCAGTGAGGAAGCTCTGAGCAAGACTCGGAATTACACTCTCGCGCACTCTGCCGGATCGCGAACCAGGATTCACCCGGAATCGTTTCAGGTTCCAGCCCCTGAGCCCAGCGCCAGATCTGGTTTGCAGGATCTATGGCATCCCGCTCGAGCTGCAGGCTGTTTACGAGATACTGTCGCCAACTAGATTCCCAAGCAGGTAATGGTTGACTGAGCAGCTCCCTGATGACCGGTTCACTTTCTGCCGCGCGCCCATTTTCAAGGAGCCACTCCGCTTTAATAAGTTGTTGACGGGCGAGTTGGTCAGGAGTTGCGCTACCTGTTAACAGATCAAATTTAAGCTCGCCGCCATAGCGCAGAGTCAGCTCTGCGCGTAGCAAAGTGATTTCGTGTTCGGCTCGGGAATCCTGGAGTTCCGACGCCAACGAGCTTGCTCTTACAAGCTCCGCTTCGGCCTTGGCCGGCTGGCCTCGCCATAGACTCAGTTGTGCGAGGTGAATTGATATTGCAAGTTTTGCCTGCTGGTCTCCAATTCTTTCCGCTTCACGTCGGCTCTGAAGCCATGCTCTGGTAGCCTGAGGCCAGCTGCCTTCCCGGGTATCCAGGCTGGCAAGGTATTGGCCGACATAAAGCATGCCTCGACGATCGCCGATATTCTGGTGCCCCAACAGAGACTGCTGAAAGTAGACCCTCGCACTTTCGTTGTCACCGGCCAACATGGCGATATAGCCTACATTAGCCTGACTTTCCGCAATCAGGCCCGGATCGTCCAGTTCACGGCGCAGCCCCAGCGCCTTCATATATTCCTGTTTTGCTGCGCTGTAGTTGCCGGATTCTTCGAGCAACACACCTTTATCGTTGTGAATACTGGCTTGAAGTCTTGGCGCATTCTCCAAGGCGAGTAAAGAAAGTGCGTCGTCAAGGTGCTGTTGTGCTTTATCCGGTGAGCCTGCGATGGCATTGAGGTAGGAAATATTTGCCAGCAGTCCTGCCTGCCCAATCTTATCCCCAAGTGACCGTCTCTTATCCAGCGCCTCCTGATAATACTTATCGGCGTGCCCGAGTTCACCTAGCCGTTCCTGGGCAACGCCAATCGCTGCGAGGGTGTCGGCCTCAAGTTTTAACTGTCGCTGGCTGCGAGAAAGCACAAGTGCACGGGAAAGTGGGTCTTCGATTGCCTTTTGTGCCGCGCCACTTTGAATCAGCTCGCGCCCGAGTAAGTACCAGCCTCGCGCATCTGTGGGACTGTTGGCGAGCCAGTTCCGTAAATAGTCAATGCTCGCTTCCAAACCCTTTTGGTCCGCTAGAAGATCCGAGTGTAAGTGTGCTAAACGACTGTTGAAAGGTAACCGCTCACTAAGAATTTCCAGAGAGCTAAGCGCTTTTTTACTGTTACCCGCGAGCCTCTGTCGCTCAAACTGGATTTGTAAGGCAAGTGTTGAACTCGGGTTGTCGAGCAAGCTGTGAGCTTCATCAATGGCTTTTCTCGCCTCTCGGATATCACCGAGTCCATCGTTTGCCCTGAAGTGCAGGTACGAGCTCAAAGCGTGGGGCCACGCCTGTGTTAGACGCTGTGAGCGGTTCGCGGCGAGTTCAAATTCTCCCATGTCGAGGTGGCGTCGTACCTGTACTACCTCGGCACGAAACTGGTCTGGAATGGCGATGGCCTCGGGCGCGCGCTGGTCCAATTGCGCAAGTAGTCTGCTTCCTGCCAGGTCGAGCGCGGAGAGCACATTCTCTGGCTCGATCATCTGATGTATGGAGTGCGCCTTTTTTTGCCCGGGTGGACCGTAGCTGAGGGTGAGGCTCCACTGATCCCCTATAGGTCTGATTTCAGATGTCACCACCCACATGGCGCCAAAGGCCTGTAATAACTCTTCCTGCTGGCTTGTTGAGAGCGGGATTGGCCAGCTGACCTGGTTGATGTAGTTTAAAACCGGTTGCTGATCTGCCAGCCGCACATTCGGGGAAACCGCTAGTTGACTGTGTAATTGTTCCGCCGCCGTGCGGGAAAGCCAGGCTGGTACCGGTGGTGTGTATTCCGCGGGCAACACCAGCAATGTGGGCGAAGTGTGTTTACCTGTATCCGACGATGCAGGTTGATACTTCCAGAGTGACAACCCCAAAATCACGACCAGCGGAAGTGCCCAGGCCCAGCGATAATTGCGGGGCGCCTGCGCAATGCGCAAGCGAGCGATACGGGCGCTTGTGGGGCGCCGGCTGGGACGTTTACTGAGCAGTTGGAGGATAAATTGACTGAGTCGTCTGGGTACCTCTTTGCACCTTTCACAAGGTGCCAGTGGGCGGACGTTTAACCGGGCGATCATCCGAGCGCAACTGTCTTCACCTTCAAACGGAAGAAATCCGGTAGCGGACTCGTACAGAATTACCCCGAGGCTGTAGAGATCACTGCGGCCATCGAGGGCTTTTCCCTGAATTTGTTCCGGAGATGCATAATCTGGCGTGCCGGACGGGGCATCGGCTTTTTCACCCAGAGCGCGAGCGACGCCAAAGTCGGTGATAAAAGCCTCCCCTTCCGGGTTGATCAAAATGTTTTCTGGCTTCAGATCGAGGTGTACGACATTGTTCTGGTGCGCTTGATCCAGCGCGTCCAGCAGGCAGTGTGCGAGTGAGACTACGACCTGAGGTTTAAGTCGCTTTTCACGGTCGAGCTTGGTTGCCAGGCTTTCGCCAGGAATATAGTCCATGGTGTAAAAGTAACCATGCTCGGACTCGAAAATATCGTGCAGGCGAACCACATTCGGGTGGCTGATTTTGCGCGCAAGCAAAACTTCTCTGCGCAAGCTTACTCCTGCTTGCCGATCAAGAAGTTTTAAAGCCACTTCAATCCCAAGTTGCTCATCCGTTGCCAGATATACCGAGCCGTAACCTCCACGGCCGATCAGGCGCTGGATGACAAAGCGATTTGCAAGACGCTCTCCGCTTTGTAGGGGATGGAAAAGATTGCTTATTGTTTTTGTTGTATCAGGATCTGTTTCCACGAGTGGAAAAACCTCATTACCAGGCTGAAAGACTGGGGAAATGCGTTTCAGCAGTGCTCCGGTTCAGTTGATCAAGATCCGCTTTAAGCAATGTTGCCGCAATTGCCATGGATGCATTGTCTGCCATGGCCTCGAGAATACTTAAATCAAGCTCAGTAATCCCTTTTCCCATTAACAGGCTATCCGTATAGAGGACGCCAAGTTGTCTATCGTCCATCGACAGGGGCAGGCAGGCAAGGGCTCGAATGGCATTGAGCTGGATACTTGGTTGGCTGGAAAGAAACTGATGGTCAAGACTGTCGGAGGTTACCAGCGGGCGGCCGGAGCTGAGCACTTCGCCCACCGCACTGCGCGACCCGGCAAAATCAGCGCGTTGGAAAACTTCGGGTGTTACGCCATGCATTGCACTGACCGATAGATTACCGGTGGTGCTTTTAAGCAGAATAAAGGCGCGATCGGTGCCGGCCAGTTGGATGACACCTTCCAGTACTCGGGCGAGCATCTGCTCCAGGTCACCGCTGTTGGACAGTTGCTTGCCGATTTCCTCACAGTGCTGCCAACGCTTATCTGCCTGGCCTTCGAGGTGATCCAGCTGGTGTCTTCCCAGGAGTTGGAAACGCGCCTGAATCTCACCGATTGATAGCCAGCAGTCATTGGTTAAATTGGCGAAACTGACGTTCGCACCGTGAATTCTTGTGCCATTTTTAGATCCCAGATCACGGAGCGTCCAGACATTGTTCACCTGTTTCAGCTCTGCGTGACTCCTGGACACGGAGGGATTATCTATATGTAAATCACTGTCTGTACTGCGGCCCAGTCTGTAAGTCCTGTTATCCTCCAGGCAAATTTCTTTCACCGGACGGCGAGGATAGTAAATACTGAACTGAGCCGGCACAGAATTACCCTTGCGAAAGACTGAAGCGCAGGGTTGCGCTCGCGCCGAGCAAATCACCAGCGGTATTGGTCAGCGGCGAGGTGGCATGCCAGACATTGCTGATTAATGAGCCCGCGAGGCTATCGATCAGGCCAATCACCACGTCCAATGTCGTGATTGCCAGCAGAGTATTGCCCTGTTCCCAGAACAGTCGGGAAAGGTTCAGCTGGTCCAGCAGTCGGTTTGTGGTTAGCCAGCCCAGTTTACTGGAGCTGATAGCGTCGCTTAGCCTCTGGTATTTCAGTGCAATTACGTCTTTGGGGTCTCTGTTGTCCCGGACCACCATCCACTCGGAGAAATTTCCCGTTCTGAGGCGGGCGCGATAGGAGCCTTCGCTGTGCTCAGCGGTCAGATCCTGAAAGGTCTCACCCTCGTGTGATTTGAACACTCGATAATTATTGTCAAAGTGGATATCACGGGTATAAACCATTACATCTGCCGCCCCGCGGAATGAAAGTTCTTCACTGGCAGGTGGCTCGATAACAATCATGACCGGGAAATCCGCAAGTGGCTCGACGCCCTCCGGTAACCTGGCGACGACATTCGGGTCGCTCAGGGAAAAGGTGTAGGAGTCCACACCTGCACTCGTTGCATCCAGATTTTTTACTGAGTCAAAACTGAGGGTGAGTTCAACGGATTTACTTCCTTCGGAGATGGTGAATTGCGCACTGTTATCCGAAATTTCCGTTTCGGTAATGGCTGCCAGAGATGGCAGGCTCAAGGTACATCCGAGAATATATGTAAGTAAGCGCGACATGATGTGCTACCCCGGAATCGTTATTGAAAATATTGTGTTCATTTTGATCACTTTTACATCTAACTACATCCGCAAATAAAAATAAAGGCGGTTTGAGAAGTGTGTCATGGAATTTTGTCAATAGTGCGACATTGATTCCCATCACTGAAAGCGCTCTATATTGGACTGGTGTCGAAGCACCACAGAAAAATCCGCCACTCACTTCCGTTGAAATTTTAAGCGCTGCCTGTAGCGTAATAGCCGCGCCATTCAGGTTATATATCCCAAACTTATCCCCAGCTCTGTCCAGTGTTTCTGTGAGTAACCGAGTTGTGCATAATTGGAAAAACTCTTAGGAAATCAACTTGTCCGATCACCGCGGTGAGCGCTATCTGCGGGGGTGAGGCTCGTGAATCGCAGCAGCAGGGCGGGCTGTGAATAGCGCGAAGGACCGGTGTGTTAAAAATGAATGCTCCAGCCCACAGATGCGGATTCAACCTGATACTCACCGCGAAGGTCCTCACTGCCGATTTCAGGGAACAACTCCCATTCCGCGCGAATGGTCCATCGGTCCCGCAGTTGATAACTGACACCGGCTCCGTACCCCCAGTGAAACCCGCTACTGGTTTCCGTAAACACACCTTCCACTGGAATGGCAACTGGCTGTACGGAGCCGTCTTCAAACTGGAACACGGCCACTGCTTCACCGCGCTGAAGCGAGCGCAGCTCGTTAAACCAGAAGCCCCCACCCAACTTACCAAATACGCTGAACCCCGAGCGGCCCACTGGCAGGTGGCCGACCAAAAAGGCGTTGCCCATACGGTTGGTTATACGGTCTTTGACCGCTAGGTAGGTAAACTGCGGATTATGGACCACGAAGTTCGATGTCGAGGTCGCTGTCTGCCTGAGATCGGCCTCAACCGCGAAATGGGGGCTCCAGCGCCAACCAGCGTAGAGTTTGGCTCCTTCACCGGTGTCACTGCAGTCTGAAAGTGCTGCGACCTGGTTGGTGCTATTGAGCAGGCCAACAAAGTCACGTGTGTCACGACAGGTATCGTCAAGAGCTGTCGCCTGTAGCGCGAGGCCACCGTAGCGATGGGAATAGAAATCGGCACTGGCAAGGCTGCTGCCGAGCAGTGCGAGGGGTACCACAAGCAGAAGGAGGGGCCTGGCCATGGCGATACCTGCTCTGGAGTCGGATGAAACGTATCTGGCGGGCCGGTCCGTAAATCCGTGGCACGGCCCTATAAGCTGAGGTGCAGCCCATACATCACATCATATTTTGAGGTGCGCGCGCAATTCCGCCAACTTCTTGGCATTTTCAGCCTTCGACAGCGGCTTAGACGTCTGGTGTTCCAGCCGGACCTGCTGCGGCGCGGGCAGGCTCTCCCCGGCCATCAGGCGCTCGCAAATCTTTTTATAGTGACTGGCGAACACGGGGTAGGCGGAAGACTCCGGGTTGTTCGCCAAGAAAAACCAGTCGGCGGCACGGCCTGCGTGGTAGACCGCGGGATGGCTCCACTTATGATTGGCCTTTGGGCTCGGAGCATTACAGGCTTCGCGGTACGCGGCGCGAGGATCGGGCAGGCCGTTTTCACCCTCGGCGCAAAACTGCAACATCTTGTGAACCGTTGGCAAGTACTCGGACTGTTTGATGGCGCGCTTGGCTCCGGCAACCATTTCTTCGGGCGAAAAGCCGGCAAGGGACTCCAGCCAAAGACGCTTGGCGTGATTCAGTGTCTGCACATCCTGAAAGGCGGAATTGAACTGGTTGTGGTAACTCAGTTTCAGCAGCCCGAAGACTTCGTTTAACGCGCGTTTACGCGCTTCCAGCTCAGGGTTACCAGTTTGTGTCTGTGACGATGTCCCAGACTGATGTGTCTCTTGTGCGTTGGTTACCTGAGTGCCCGGATTCTTGTGGCTTGCCATGTTGTTGTCCTATCGCGAACTTGTTGCGCTCGGCCCACTTGTGCCGCGCATGGCGCACAAATACCGCATCCCAGCTTTTGCGGGCGGTATTCTGGCTGCGCCAGTAGAGAATGAATTCCGGAACCAGCGAAAGGGCAAAGTCCCGATCAATTTCACACTGATTCAGTAGGTGCCCGAGGCAGTCGCTGGAGGGTTGCCAGTTACGGGAAATGGCTTTGGCCACCGGGTTTTTCTCAATACCCTGGCAGTAATAAGCCCATTCCGTGCGCGCATACTCGATAAACTGCTCGCCCCAGCGGGCGCTATGGCCGCCCCGTTCCAGCCATTTGTAAATAAACTCGGGCAATAATTCTGCAGCAAAGTTGGGGTTGATGGCTAATCGGCGCAGCTGCTCCCAGGTATTCTCGCTGGGCTGCCAGTCTCGGGTCATGGGTTCCGGTTTGCGCTTTTCGATAAACGGGGTGTCCTGTTTTTCCCAGTCTTCGATCACCCAGTCGTTGAATTCAAGATCCCATGAAACTGACTGCTTGGCGCTGTTGCGGTGGTATTCCACAAATCGCTGCAGACAGCGCTGCACAAAAGTACTGGGTACTCCTTCATCGGAAAGTTTGCGCAGGGTTTCCTCTCCGGGGCGCCAGTGGTCAGGCAGCGGCTGTTTCCGGCCCTGGGTGGCACGGAAGGCTTCCCACTTGTTCTTGACCTGCTTGAGAAACAGGGAGCCGAAAGAATGTCGACTTTCACCACGGTCACGCCAGTAAGTGACAAACTCCGGCAGTTGCTCCCGCACAAAATGTTCCGGCACGCCCAGCTGCGCGATGCGTGCCATGGTCTCACCGTCCGGCTGCCAATTGGGGGAAATGGTATTGGCCGCGCGAGGTGTGGGGGCCGATACCGATGATGGCCGGTTAGCCGACTGTGCAGCGGGCAGTGAAAATTTGAGCATCGCACTGCTGCCGTAGGGCGCGGCACCCAGCAGAAGCGCACCCTGATTGCGCAAGCTGGTTGAGACCCGTTGAATGTCCGAGGGCTCCCAGAATGGCAGCAGCTGTTGCAGCTGAGCCCCATCCGCGGTGTACCAGTCGCGGCCGGGATGTGGTTCTACCGGTAGGAAGGGTAACAGGTCACCCAGTGCCGCAAGCAACACGGCCTCCTCTAGGCCGAGGGTGGCGGCCAGAGAGGGCGAAATAACGAGGGGACGTTCGGGGAGCAGGGGGTGATTCATGGGGGCGATGATACCACCCGGGAGGAGGGCATCGTGAGGGGGAATTGGCACAGTTGTTGTGTGTGAATAGCAGGAGCTACTGACTACCTGGTCTGAGCGGCTTGCGACGCTGCGGCATGAATGATGAGTCCTTTTAAGTCTGCTGGGCGGATATCCGGTAAGCGCAGCGGCGTGCCCCGTCGAGCAGGTACTCACAGCGTTCTACCCGCGCCTCGGGCAGGCATTGGCGGAAAATCTCGAGTTCCGAGCGGCAGAAATTGTGGCAATGCCGAGCTGCGGCGCAGATCGGACAGTGGTTTTCCAGTAGCAGCCATATCCCGCGCTGCTCCTGCACCGCCTGGGCCATATATCCTTCCCGGTCGCGTAACTGAGCAAGCTTGCGCACGCGTGCCCCCAGGGTCGCACAGTTCCTCAGTGCATCCATATACTCGGCTAGAGACTCCTGTTCCCGCCTGGCAATCAGAGTATCCAGGCCCTGTGGGCCGAAGACCTCGCGAACGCTCTCGATCAGCTTCACCGTAAGGTCACCGTGGCGGTCGGGAAAGCGCTGTTGCGCCTTCTCCGTCAGCGCCCAGTAACTCGCTGGGCGCCCGACTTTTTCCGCGCGGTCGAAGCGCTGAAGTAACCCCTGTTCCGCCAATTGGTGCAAATGTTGGCGGGCACCGACCGCGGTGATGCCGAGGTGATCAGCAATGGCACCGGCTGAGAACGGACCGTGTGTTTTCAGCAGATAGAGGATCTGTTCACGGGAGTCGCTGGTGGCAACCGGGGCGCCTTGAGTGTGACGTGCCTTCATTGCGCTTCTACCTTTTCTGACCACTTGGCAGGGGCGTGCTCGAGGTGGGCAAACCATACTGCTCCGGCAATACACAGCAGCCCGCCGAGCATAAGTGTCCACTGGCTTCCCAGCAGGGCGACGCCACTGCCCAGCAGGGCGATCAGTGTACTGGTCAGACAGAAGTTCGCGGTAAGCAGGCCCATTACCCGTCCCTGGCCGAATTCAGCGAAGCGCTCCGACATAATCGCCGGAAAGATGCCATTCACCGTGGCGATACCGACACCGATGAGAGCGAACATGGCGTAGGCGCCAGCAACATCTGTCCAGGGCAGTAACAGCAGCAAAATACCGAGCCCTACAGCTCCCTTGAATACTGCAGGCTCAGCGCCCAATCGCCGCTTGATTGCCGGCACTGCCAACACGCTGGTGGCTATCATGACGCCGGTCACGATCACCGTGTTCCAGGCGATCTGGTGTGCTTGAAAGCCAAATTTTTCCACCAGCCAGAATGGATAGAATTCATAAAAAGCATTTACTCCAAGGGTAAACAGCAGATTAAACAGCGCCAGGGCGCACACTGCGGGCTCCCGCCATAGGGCGAGGGAATTCTGTGCGTGTACCAGCCGTATAAGACTGCCGCCGGAAGATACAGCGGGCTTATCGGCAGGCATCAAGAGCTGTGCGAGCAATGCGCAAGTGGTCGACGCCAGGCCTCCAGCCCAGAACACAAAATCCGCGCCGCTCGCAGCGAGATAGCCGCCACCGAGTGGCCCGAGCAGCCACCCCGCGTAGGAACAGGCCATAGCCAGCGATAGTGCGCGAGTTCGCTCGATGGCGGGGTGCAGATCTGCCGCCATGGCTCGTGCGATGGCGATATTACCCTCGCAAAGCCCGGTGACAAAGCGGGCAACAGCAAACAGCAAGTAGTTCTCCCGGCTCAGCGCCAGCGCCGAAAACCCATACCCTGCTGCCGCCAGCAGCAACGTACATACCAGAGTGCGCCGGCGACCGAATTGATCGGATAGCGCGCCTACGACGCTGCTGCCCAGTAGCAGCCCCAATGGAAACAGGGCCAGTAAAATACCCAGTAGCAGTTTCGGGGGCAGCCCCATAAACCCTGTCAGTTCACTTGTCGGTCCTTCCAGGAACAGTGGCGCTAGCACTGGGTAGGGCAGTGCGATGCCGGCGGTGCCGATCAGGGTGACTAGCATTACCGCGAGCAGGGTCGTGTGGGGGCGGGCGATGGGCATGGGGTTTAAAATAAGTATTTGCTTTTTATATTAAGTTAGCATGTGATACACATAAAGAAAGTAAATGCTTATTTATTGTGGTCATAGCGCCGCGCAATGGCTGTGCCAGCTATCGCATTCCGCTACCCTATCTGAGGCCGTACACGAGCATGAGGAACCCCATGTCAGATATTCCTTCTTCGCCAACCAGGACCTTTCAGCTCCAGGGCGTGAGTTGCGCCGGGTGTGTGAAAAAGATCGAGTCCGCACTGTCTGGGGTGGCCGGGGTCGACGACGCACGGGTGAATCTAGGGGATAAAACCCTGGTGGTTCGGGGGGATGCGGACCCCCAGGCGTGTATTCAGGCGGTGGAGTCTGCCGGGTATGGTGCCGAACCTGTGCGGTCGAGCGCGCGCGAGCTGCGAGAACAGCAGCGGCAAGATGAGGAGAATCACTACCGGCATCTGCTCTGGCGCGCGGGTATCGCACTGGGGGTGGGTCTTCCCTTGATGATCTGGGGGCTGGTGACCGGCGAAATGAGTGTGCACAACAGCTTCCAGCAACTCGCGTGGGGTGCGGTAGGGCTGGTGACGCTTGCCATACTTATTTTCTGCGGCGGCCATTTCTATACGGGCGCCTGGCGGGCCTTCCGCCATCACAGTGCCACCATGGATACACTGGTCGCGCTCGGCACCGGCACCGCCTGGCTGTTTTCCATGCTGGTGGTCTTGCTGCCACAAGTCCTGCCTGAATCTGCTCGCCACGTCTATTTCGAGGCCAGTGCCATGATCATCGGCCTGATCAATCTCGGCCAGGCACTGGAGGTGCGTGCCCGCGGCAAGACCAGCGCGGCGGTGGAAAAACTATTGGAGCTGCAGGACACCAGCGCACGGGTAATCCGCGATGGGGAGGAAGTGGATATCCCTATCGAGCAGGTGCAGGCCGGCGATAAACTGCGGGTACGCCCGGGGGAAAAAATTCCGGTGGATGGCAGCGTGGTCGAAGGCGAGAGCCTTGTCGATGAATCCATGCTGACCGGCGAACCGGTGCCGGTAAAGAAAGCGGCGGGCGATGGGCTCAGTGCGGGCACCCTGAATAAAAATGGCAGCCTGGTATTCACCGCGGAAAAAGTGGGTGCGGATACCCGCCTTTCGCAGATTATCCAGATGGTCAAAAACGCCCAGAGCTCGCGGGTGCCCATCGCGCGGCTGGCGGACACCATCTCTGCCGTCTTTGTACCCAGCGTCATGATCATCGCAGTGATTGCCGCTCTGGTCTGGTACAACTGGGGGCCCGATCCCAAGATCGCACATATGCTGGTGGTGCTGACCTCGGTGCTGATTATTGCCTGCCCTTGCGCGCTGGGCCTGGCCACACCCATGTCGGTGATGGTCGGGGTGGGCAAAGGGGCGGAAAACGGCGTGCTGGTGCGCAACGGCAAGGCTCTACAGCAGGCTACCGATCTCGACACTTTAGTGGTGGATAAGACCGGCACCCTTACCGAAGGCGCACCGAAGCTGACGGATATCGAAAGCGAAGGTGACGGGGACGCGTTGCTGCAGCAGCTGGCGAGCCTGGAAAGCCGCTCCGAACATCCACTGGCGGAAGCGATTGTCGCTGCAGCAAAAGAGAAAAACCTGCCATTGGGTGAGGTAAACAATTTCGAAGCGATTACCGCCCACGGCGTCAGTGGCGAGGTCGATGGTAAAAAAGTTCTGCTGGGCAATCGCAAACTGATGCAGCGCGAGGGCATTGAAACCGGACAGTGGCCGGAGAAAGCAGAAACGCTTGCCGCACAGGGGCGCACCGCCATGTATGCGGCCGTGGATGGGGCCATGGCCGGTGTGATCGCGGTGGCCGATCCCATTCGCAAAGACGCACAGGCCGCGGTACAACGTTTGCAGGAACTCGGCCTGCGCATCGAAATGCTGACCGGTGACAACCAGGCAACGGCAGAGGCGGTCGCCAGACAGCTGGGCATTGAGCACGTGCACGCGGACCTGCTGCCGGAGGACAAAGAAAAGATCGTGGCCGACCTGCAAAAGGGCGGCGCCAAAGTGGGAATGGCCGGTGATGGTATTAACGATGCGCCAGCACTGGCACGCGCCGATGTCGGCTTTGCCATCGGCGCCGGCACTGATGTGGCGATCGAGTCCGCGGATGTCACCCTGATGCGCTCGTCCCTGCACGGTGTTGCCGATGCGGTGGAGTTATCCCGCGCGACCCTGCGCAATATCAAGCAGAACCTGTTCGGCGCATTCATTTACAACACCCTGGGGATCCCCATCGCCGCCGGTGTACTTTATCCAGTCACCGGCACACTGTTGAGCCCGGTGATTGCCGGTGCCGCCATGGCATTTTCCTCGGTGACCGTGGTGAGTAATGCCAATCGGCTGCGGTTGTTCAAACCGTCTCACGACTCGGCAAAATCCAACGGAGGTGATGCCTGATGGAATCCGTGCTGATTAATTCACTGGGGCTCGCCGCAATCGCGTTTACCCTGTGGTGGTTCTGGTTGGCGCCCAAGCAGCAAAAATCGCAGGCCACTGAAGCCAGTGAAAAACTGGAAATTCTGGTCAAGGACGGTGTTTACGAACCAGAGCGGGTGCGCGTGACCGCGGGCAAAGAAACGATGCTGCATTTCCGTCGGGAAGACGCATCGCCCTGCGCCGAGTGGGTACTGTTTCCCGACCTTGAAGTAAGCGCGCAGCTGGCGGTGGATAAAGTTACCGAAGTAAAAATCCCCGCGGCGGACGCGGGAAAGTATCCATTTCACTGCCAGATGCAGATGTATCGCGGCACGCTGGTTGTGGAGTAGGGCGCGGGATCAGGCTGTGTAGTGGCTCAGAAATAACGCCGCCGTGCGCTCCGCCAGTGCGGCGCGCTCTTTTGGTGTGAGCAGTGGGCTGACCTGCATCAGCTGCGGCCAGAAACAGCTGCCCTTGATCAGGCTGTGAATCTGCTTGCTGCCGATTTCAATATCCAGGTTTTGCAGGCGCCCGTCGGCGGTGGCTGCCTTGAGCCAGCGGGTGATACCGGTCTCAATGGCCGAGAACTTTTCCATCTGCTGACGCAGCGCTTCCGGCTGGTGAAAAAAGTGGTCGAAGGCCACCCGGTTCAGTTCGATATATTCGCGGCTACAGATTACCTCGATCTCCGCCTCGATCAGCTTGCACAGTTGCCGTTTTAAATCGGTATCGGCCTCGTAAACCCCGCCGGCACATTGGGTGGCTTGCTGCCAGAGTTCGCCCATCAGCGTAATGATCAGCGCTTCTTTGCTGGCGAAGTGGTTGTACACGGTGCGCTTGGAGACTTCCGCCAGCGCGGCCAGTTCATCCATGCTGGTATTGTGCACCCCGCGCTCCTGAAACGCTCGCTTGGCAGCCTGTAGAATCGCCTGGCGCTTCAGTTCACTTCTTGTGGGTTTCTTCTCGGTCATCTGACCCTCTGGTCTCACATCGCTCAAATCGGCTTGAGAGGAATTTTACACTAGGCAGTTTACTTTTTGTGATTCGAGATTACACTACACTGTATAGTTTACTTTTTGGGTCAATCCTCGTTTCATCATGAAAGCGCGCTGGTTGGTAATTACAGGGGTAATCGTTATGGCTGTCAGTCTGTTCAAAGGCTGTTCCTCGGCACCGCAGAAGTTTTACAACACGGGCATGGACGCCAGCGCCGGGGCGAGCAACCTGTGGGAAATCACCAAGATGTATCTGCGCGCAGAGCGCAAAGCGCCCACACCCACTGCGCCGCTCCCCATGCGCGATATTTCCGCGGCTGAACTGGCCGAGCCGGAATCTGAGGCCAGGGTTTATCGATTGGGGCATTCCAGTGTATTGATCCGTATGGACGGAGAAACGGTGCTTGCCGATCCGGTGTTCAGTGAGCGCGCGTCGCCGGTGCAGTGGGCGGGCCCCAAGCGTTTTCACCCGCTGCCGTTCGAGCTGTCTTCACTGCCGCAGATCGCGGCGGTGGTGATCAGTCACGATCACTACGACCACCTGGACAAGGGCAGCATTCTGGCGCTGGATGAAAAGGTCGGGCAGTACCTGGTGCCGTTGAAAGTGGGTGATCACCTGCGCCGCTGGGGAATTGCTGAAGACAAAATTGTCGAGCTCGACTGGTGGCAGTCACACACCGTCGGCACACTGAAATTTACCGCCACCCCGGCACAGCATTTTTCCGGGCGCAGTCTGGGGGACCGCGATGAAACCCTCTGGGCCGGTTGGGCGATCGCCGGGCGGGATAGCAATATTTTCTTCAGTGGCGATAGCGGTTATTTCGACGGTTTTCGGGAAATTGGCGAACGGCTGGGGCCCTTTGATCTGACCCTGATCGAAACCGGTGCCTACAATGATCTGTGGAGCAAGATCCATATGCTGCCAGAGCAGAGTGTGCAGGCCCATCTGGACCTGCGAGGCAGGGCGATGATTCCCATCCACAACAGCACCTTTGACCTGGCCCTCCATGACTGGTTCGAGCCGATGGAGCGCGCCGCTGCCGCCGCGTGGGAGAAGAGCGTGCGGATGATTACTCCGGTGATTGGGGCCCCGGTTGCAATCAAAAATCCTCAGGTGATGGATTATTGGTGGCAGGAAGTTATGGCAGCAGAGTCGTCCCCGATGCCACCTGAAAACGGATCAGAACCAGGCGTGCAGCCCGATCACCCATAGGGTTTCACTGACTGACTCCCCGTCCTGCCGTGCGAAGTCTGCGGTATTGCCGAATTTCTTTTCGTAGTTCACGCCGATATAGGGTGCGAACTGCGGGGTAAATTCGTAGCGCAGGCGCAGGCCGGCTTCGATATCGGAAAGGCCGGAGCCGGTGTGGTGCTCGGGAGAATTCTGGCCGAAGAAATTCACTTCGATTTCCGGGCTCAGGATCCATTGCTGGGTGAACAACAGTTCGTACTCGGCTTCAACGCGAAACGCGGTATCTCCGTCTTCACCGATAAACAGTGACGTGTCCACCTCGAAAAAGTAGGGCGCCAGACCGTTCAGGGCAACAACGCCCCAGTTGCGGCTGTCGGTTTCCAGCTCGAAGTCGTGGCGCGCACCAAACTGCAGATCCCAGTAGGGAGCGATGGCGCGGCTGTACAGTGCCTGTAGCTCTTTTTTGGTCGTTCTGGACAGTGCTTTCTCCGTCTCTCCTCCTTCCCGTTCAAACTCAGTTTTCAGCCACAGTTTATTGAAGTCATCGCCAAACCAAAGGCTGCCCTCCAGCGCGCTGCCATCGTGCTCGCGTGCCTCCAGCTGGTCGATGGTGACCTTGGTCAGCAACACCTCGTGATCCATCACGTGATCCGGCTGGTTCGGCGCGTGTTCCAGGTTCGACATGGCTGGTGACGGCGAGTGGTCGTGTTGACCGTGTTGCATATGGTCGTGATCGTGCTGATGCACTCCCTGCTCGGCGAGAGTAAAGGCGGGAACAATCGCGCCCAGTAACAAAAAGTTTTTCATTGACCTCATCGTTAAACCACCCTCACTTCGCGGAACATGCCCGGCATGTGATACAGCAGATGGCAGTGGTAGGCCCAGCGCCCGTAGGCATCTGCCGTTACCAGGTAGCTGATGGTGGAACCGGGCTGCACGAGTACCGTGTGTTTGCGGGGAATAAATTCCGCATCACCGGTTTCCAGTTCGCTCCACATACCGTGTAGGTGAATGGGGTGGGTCATCATGGTGTCGTTCACCAGGGTGATCCGCAGACGCTCGCCGTATTTCAGTATCAGCGGTTCGGCATTGGCGAACTTGATCCCGTCCATGGACCACATATAGCGCTCCATATTGCCGGTGAGATGCAGCTGGATTTCCCGCTGCGGTTCGCGCCGGTCGATGGTGGGGGTGAGGTTGCGGATATCCGCGTAGGTGAGCACGCGGCGGCCGTAGCGGCTCTGGTGATCGCGCAGGCCGATGCCCGGGTCATGCAGACCATTCGCCGGCATATCCGCGCGCATATCGACACCGGGGCCGTACTCGCTGGCGTGGTGTCGCACCGGCGCGTTGCTGCCGAAGCCGGCACGGCCGAGGCCGCTGGTTTTTCCCGGCATCTGGTGGCCGGCGTGCTGGCCCATGTGCTGGCTGTGATCCATGGCGCTCATATCGTGGCCAGAGTGATCCATGCCGTTCATGCTGCCCATGTCGTGGCCGCTGTGGTCCATGCCACTCATACCGCCCATATCATGGCCGGAATGATCCATGCCCATATCGCGATGGGTCAGCACCGGGGCGTAATCCATCGCCGGTACTTCGGCGCGCAACTCCGGGTGCGGCGTCAAGGTGCCGCGGGCGTAACCACTACGGTCGATGGTCTGGGCGAACAGGGTGTAGGCGCGGTCGTCGGCGGGTTCCACCACCACGTCATAGGTTTCCGCAACGCCGATGCGGAATTCGTCCACGCTCACCGGTTCGATGTTCTGTCCGTCGCTCGCCACCACGGTCATTTTCAGTCCCGGAATACGAATATCGAAAATGGACATGGCGGAGCCGTTGATAAAACGCAGGCGCACCTTCTCGCCCCGCTTGAACTGTGCCATAAAGTTGGCGTCCGGCGTCTGACCGTTCATCAGGTAGGTGTAGGTGTAACCGGTGACGTCGGAGATGTCGCGGTCGGACATGCGCATCTCGTTCCACATCTTGCGGTCGCGCCAGGTCTGGGCCACGCCCTTCTGGCGGACTTCCTCCCACAGGTCGCCGGCGGTGCGACGGCGGCGGTTGTAGTAGTGGCCTTCCTTTTTGAGCTTGGTGTAAATGTCGTGAGGCGACTCGTCGCTCCAGTCGGTGAGCAGGATCACGTGGTCGCGATCATAGGTCACCGGGTCCGGTTCGGCCGGGTCAATCACAATGGCGCCGTAGTGACCCTGTTGCTCCTGGAAATCCGAGTGGCTGTGGTACCAGTAGGTACCGGACTGGGTGATCGGAAACTCGTAGGTGAAGGTTTCCCCGGGACGAATACCGTTGAAACTGAGCCCGGGTACGCCGTCCATATTGCTCGGCAGGATCAGACCGTGCCAGTGGATGGAGGTGTCGTGAGCCAGGTGGTTGGTGACATTGATGGTGACGGTGTCCCCTTCCTTCCAGCGCAGCACCGGCGCCGGTACACCACCATTGACCGCCACTGCGGTGCGCTCACGGCCGGTGAAATTGACCGGCAGATAGTTCACGTGCAGATCAAAGCGATTGCCGCGCAAAACTTCGGGTAGAGGGTTGACCGTCTGTGCCGCGGACTCCCGGCTCGCGGGCAGTCCCGCGAGCGCGGCACCGGCGGCCATGCCGGTGACAAAGCGCCGTCGGGAAACCGGCAGCGTAGTAACGCGCTGATCAAATAACTTCTTCATTACGCGACTCAGAACTGTTGCTCGGCGTTTTCGATGCGGGCGTAGACGCTGTGTCCACCGTCCTTGTGCAGCAGCACCACGTCATAGGGGGTAAAGCGGTCGCCCACTTCCATGCCCGGACTGCCCAGGGGCATCGCCGGGACCGCCAGACCGCGGGCATTGGCGGGTGGGTTCTGTAAAAACTGGCGGATAAATTTGGCCGGTACGTGCCCCTCAAAAACATAGTCATTGTCGGAAACGCTGGTGTGGCAGGACTGGAATTCCGGGGCGATGTTGAAGCGGTTCTTCACGCCGTTCAGGTCATCCACATCCTTTGCGTCCACCGCAAAGCCCTGCTCGCTGGCGTGCTCCACCCACAGTTTGCAGCAACCACAGGTGGCGGATTTGTATGTGGTGAGCGCGATGGCCGGTTGAGTGGAAGTCGTTTCGGCTACCCGGTTTGATGCGGCGTTCTGGGGTTGTTGCGCGCGGTCGCAGCCGGCACTGAGCAGGGCAGCGCCCAGCAGTAATGCAGTAAAAAATTTCACGGTACTGGTCTCTCAAAAAGTTGGAATGCGATCGATTGCCGGATTTCCGGCGAGGGATCGGATTGTCAGAAAATCAACAGAGAGGCAGCATGCGCCAGCGGTGGGCGCACCTGTCCTGTGTCAGGCAGGTATGGGTGGGCGAATATCGGATTCCGGCGCAGGCGAAGAGTCCAGCGGCCGGTAGGCAGTAGAGGATAAATTGCGGATAAGGAATTCGGTGTCTGCCACCGTGGTAGGCAAGGCGCTGGCACAGTGGCCAGGGCAGCAGCTGCAAGCCTGGTCACAGTCGTGTGGCGAGCCCGTGGCAGAGGCATCCTCGCAGGCGCCATTGCTGCAGTGAGCAACTTCCGCGGGCTGGTGATGCTTGGGGGAGGAAATACTGTGGCTGACTTCGGCAACCGTCGTTTCGGCCTCTTCGCCCTCATGGCACGGCTGCGCCAGCGCTTCGCCACCAAGGGCAAGCAGTGCGAGCAGCAGGAATGTGCGGAAGACGTTGGTCATTGTGCTGGTTGAGTGAAATTTATCCGACGGGAATCTTAGGTGGGAATACCCGCGCGTGCAAGTCGACGCCCTTGGTGACTCAGCCGGGAAGGCCGCGCAGGATACGCTCCTGAGTGATCTCGCCAATTCCGCCATCGATGCCTGCGACCGCCAGGTGCAGGTGGCTTGCGTCCGGCAGCGGCAGCATGGCGTAGTGAAACTGCCAGGGCTCGGCAGCGCCCGGGAGGTCGTCGGCGAACTGGATACCCTGCCCCAGATGGAAACCCGCCAGATTAATGCGGGAGAGCCCTTCCGAGATACCGGTACCGCGACCTTTGAAGAACGCCTCTTTCATCGTCCACAGGCGGTAAAAGTGCACGGGTAACAGTTCAGGTGGTGAGGCTGTTAGCAGCGACCGTTCGTCCGGGTGAAAATAGTGATTGGCGATACCCAGGAAGTCGCGCTTTCGTACCGGTTGTTCGATATCCACACCGATATCCGCCTCACAACTTACTGTGAGCGCAATCCACTGGCCGCTGTGGCTGAGACTGAAGCGGAGTTCGGGCACATCAAGAAGTTGCGGCTTGCCGGACTCCGCAATCTCAAACTGCAGGCTCTCTGGCGACTTCCCACTGATGCTCCCGAGTACCCGGCGCATCAGTGCGCGACTCAACAGGAAGCGATAACGGGCTTCCTCACTCCTGTAGCGTTCCCGCCGCGTGCGCTCGTCGTTGCTCAGCAGAGTTTCAAGGGCTCGGGCATCGTCACTGCCCGAGGGAATATCATTGATATGTAAAAGCCAGACTGCCGGTAAGGTCATTGCGCTAAAAAAATCAGAAATTGTGAAGTCATGCTAATCCCTGACCGGGAGGGCTGCCAGTGCTTTGAGTATTCTGGTGTTATTTGATAGTTTTGGCGGCTCTAGGGAGCCTCTGATCAAGCCCCTCTTTTATGACGGTTTTTGCCACATGCCAACACTCTCCATTAATGCCCTGTTTGGCTATCTGCTGCTGACGCTGCTGGTGATCCAGCAGGCGACGGCGTGCTATGAGGGCCATGGAGATTTGGCAGAGCCAGTTGCAAACGCGGTCGTGGCGCAATCGCTGGTGGACTGTAGTGATTCAGACAGCGGCAGTCCCTGTGATGCAGCGGAGCTGGCCGGGCTGGATCAGGAGTGCAATCACTGCTGCCACTGTCATGCCGGCACCAGCCTGTGCCTGCCCGCAGGGCACTATGCGCAGTGGCCCATTCCCGGTATACGCTGGCTCGCTACTATAGACAGCACCTTTCCTCACGAGATTATCTCCGCCCTCTACCGACCTCCCATTGCCTGAGTGAACTGAAAATTCCGCGGATTCGACGCGCATCCGCGCACCGAACTTCAACCCTCACTCGGGAATTGTTTTATGTCTTTTCTTGCGACACCCGGTTACCGGTGTCTGTATGCTACTGCACGTATGCTGTTTGTATTCGCAGCATGCATTCCACTGTTATGCGTCCCCGTACAGACCGCTTTTGCCCAGAACCGCGATGCGCGGCCGTCGATCACCCTGTCGGAGGCCATCGCCAGAACGCTGAATCACCACCCCTCGCTCGCGGTCTTTGAGTACCGCCAGCAGTCCCTGGATGGCCGCGCACAAACGGCGGATCTGCGCCCCGCGCTCAACCTGGATATGGAGCTTGAGAATTTCGCCGGCACCGACGGCAGCGAAAATACGGAGATTACCGTCGGCCTGTCTTCGGTGATCGAGCTGGGTGGTAAACGCAATGCCCGCGGAGAGATGGTCGCCAGTGAGCGGCGGCTGTTGAATCTGGAGCGTGAAATCCAGGCGCTGGATCTGCTCGGCGAGGTGACCCGGCGCTACGTTCAGGTGCTCTCGGTCTCCGAACGTGTGGCGCTGGCAAAAGACACCGTGCAACTGGCGGAGGGCGCTCTGGCTTCGGTGACGGCGCGGGTCCGCGCCGGGGCCGCACCCACCGCAGAGAAGCTGCGCGCATCGGCGGCGCTTTCCCGTGCACAGCTACAGCAGCAGCGTCTGGAAAAGCAATTGCATGCGGAGCGGATCGCGCTGGCGGCCATGTGGGGGGAGGCCAATGGGGACTTCTCTGTAGCTGGAGGGCAGTTGTACCGGATGCCGCAGGCCGACGATTTCCAGAATTATCTCGCCCGCGCCGAGCAGAATCCCCTGCTGATGCGCTTCGCTTCCGAGGCGCGCGTGCAGCAGGCGCAGCTGCGACTGGCAAGCAGCGCCGCCCACGCCGATGTGAGTTGGGGTTTGGGGGTGCGCCAGAGCAATGAGACCGACAGTACCTCCCTGGTAGCGGGGCTCAGTGTGCCGCTGTTCAGTGGCCGTCGCGCCCGGGGGGAAATTGCCAGTGCCCGCGCCGCCCTGCAGGGTACCGCCGCGCGTGAGGATACCGCGCGTTTGCAGTTGCATACCCAGCTGTATCGCGCTTATGCGGATCGCGCCCAGGGGGTGCAGTCCGTGCGACGCCTGCGCGAGGAGATTATTCCCACGCTGACCCGCGCCATGGGGGAAACCGAGACCCTGTATCGCGCCGGTCGCTACACCTATCAGGACTGGGTGGCGGCGAGGGAAGAATTACTCGATGCCCGCAGCGCACTGATCGACAGTGCCACGCAAGCGCTGCTGGCGGGGGCTGAAATGGAACAGCTTACCGCGGCACCGCTTCTCGCCAATAACCCTGTGTCCTCGGCTGCACCAGCGACAGTGAATGAAAAATGATTTCAGGTAACACCATGTTCAAGACAGTAAATATTGCCGTATTTTTACTCGCACTTTCTGCTGCGGGCTGGGCCAGCGATGACCATCATCATGAAGATCATCACGAAGAAGGCCATCATGACGAAAGCGTGGTAGAGCTTTCCGACACCACACTTGCCCGCGCCGGTGTTGCCGTTGCTACGGCTGGAGCCAGGGCAATCGAGTCCACCGTTACTCTCTACGGAAAACTGCAACCGGAGCCCACCGCGATCAGCCATATTCGCGCGCGCTATCCCGGCCTGGTCTCCAGAATAGCCGTCAGCATTGGCGACCCGGTCAAGAAAGGCCAGCTACTCGCATCCATCAATTCCAATGAAAGTCTGCAGGAGTACACACTGCGCGCCCCCTTTGACGGAGTCGTGATTGAAAAGCACGCGGGTCCCGGGGAGTTTGTCAGTGAACAGGTGCTGTTTACGGTCGCGGATTACAGCAAACTGTGGGCCGACCTGCAGGTATTTCCCGAACGCCTTGGCCGTGTGCAACGTGGGCAACCGGTAGAAATCATTGCCGGTGAGCAGTCGTACCGGGGTGCGATTGGAAATTTGGTGCCCGCTGCAAACGGTGCGCCTTTTCGGCGTGTGCGGGTACCGCTGGATAACCATAATGGCAGTTGGTCGTCAGGGATTTTCGTCCGCGGCCGAGTAACCGTCGATGAAAAACCTGTAGCGATCGCTATCGACAATCGCGCATTGCAGACTCTGGAAGGTGAACCAGTAATTTTTGTCGAAACCAGACCTAACCACTTTGAAGCGCGCCCGGTGCGCCTTGGGTTGCGCGGAAGCGAATTCAGTGAAGTGCTGGGCGGCATCCAGGCGGGTGAGCGCTACGTGGCGGAAAATAGCTATCTGATCAAGGCCGAATTGAAAAAGTCGGCCGCCGGCCACGCGCATTGAGGGAATTTCGCATGATTGAATCCATATTGCGCTTTGCCATCGAGCGCCGCGTGCTGGTGCTTTTCAGCAGTCTGATTATCGTTGCCCTGGGATTGTGGAGTTATCAGCGACTGCCTATCGACGCGGTGCCGGACATTACCAATGTCCAGGTGCAGATCCTTACCGAAGCGCCGGGTTATTCACCTCTTGAATCGGAGCAACGGGTCACCTATCCGGTGGAAACCGCACTGGCGGGGCTGCCACAACTTGAATATACCCGCAGCCTATCACGCTACGGCCTGTCCCAGGTCACCGCGGTGTTTCGCGAAGGCACCGACATCTACTTTGCTCGCAACCTGATCGCCAACCGCCTCACCTCCATTCGCAGCCAGCTGCCCGCAGGGCTGGAACCCACCATGGGCCCTATCGCTACCGGCCTCGGGGAAATTTTTCTGTACACGGTCAGCGCGGCGGAGGATGCACGACAGCCGGATGGAGCGCCCTACGACAGTACCGCATTGCGGGAAATCCAGGACTGGATCATCAAACCGCAGCTGGCGCTGGTGCCAGGGGTGACCGAGGTAAATGCCATCGGCGGGTTCCGCAAACAATTTCATGTCACACCGGATCCGCAAAAGTTGCTGACGTTTGGCGTCACTATGGCGGATGTGATTGCGGCACTGCAGCGCAGTAACCAGAGCCGCGGGGCCGGTTTTGTAGAAGTTGGAGGAAATCAGTTACTGGTGCGCTCCCCTGGCCAATTGAAGTCGATTACCGATATTGAAAGTGTCGTCGTGAAATCGGCCGGAGGTCGCGAGCGCGATGAATTCCTGGCTCCGATCACCGTTGCCGATATTGGTAGCGTTGCGATTGGCCGGGAATTGAGAACTGGCGCTGCCATGGAAAACGGTCGCGAAACCGTACTGGGAACGGTGATGATGTTGCTGGGCGAAAATTCGCGCACCGTAGCGGCCGATCTCGGGGAAGCGCTGCAGAAAGTACAGCACTCGCTACCTGAGGGTGTGAAGGTCGAGGCCGTCTACGACCGCACGCGTCTGGTAGACCGCGCCATCAATACCGTTCAGAAAAATCTTCTGGAAGGTGCACTTCTGGTGATCGCGGTGTTATTTCTGATGTTGGGAAATCTCCGTGCCGCATTGATCACTGCCGCGGTGATCCCTCTGGCGATGCTCGCCACACTCACCGGAATGCTGGGTGCCGGTATCTCCGCAAATCTGATGAGCCTCGGTGCGTTGGATTTCGGGTTGATAGTCGACGGTGCGGTAATCATCGTGGAAAACGCTACCCGGCGTCTGGCGCAGGCCAGTCACGGCCGCGATTCGGAGCTTCCGCTCAGGCAGCGTCTGGACATAGTGTATACCGCCACCAATGAAGTTATCCGGCCCAGTGTGTTGGGAGTGCTGATTATTACTCTGGTGTATATACCCCTGTTTTCGCTCACCGGCGTGGAGGGCAAGATGTTCCACCCGATGGCGGCCACGGTGGTGATGGCGCTACTCGCGGCCATGGTGTTCTGTTTTACCCTGGTGCCGGCGGCGGTGGCGGTATTCCTGCGTGGGAATATTCGCGAGCGGGAAAATGTCGCGGTGCGCAGTCTGAAATCTCTGTA
Organism: Microbulbifer sp. ARAS458-1; assembly: GCF_045348205.1. Taxonomy (NCBI): domain Bacteria; kingdom Pseudomonadati; phylum Pseudomonadota; class Gammaproteobacteria; order Cellvibrionales; family Microbulbiferaceae; genus Microbulbifer; species Microbulbifer sp. ARAS458-1. The sequence goes on from NZ_CP155838.1 coordinate 1,175,893, forward strand.
CAAGCCGATACTGATCGCCGCCCTGCAACTGCGCTGGCTGGTAGTTTCTGTGGCGCTGCTACTGGTGCTGTTTTGTGGCTGGCTTGCTACCACTCTGGGTTCGGAGTTTGTGCCACAACTGAACGAAGGTGATATCGCCACCCACGCCCTACGCATTCCCGGCACGGGTTTGGAGCAGGCGGTGAAAATGCAGAAAGAACTGGATGTGTCACTGGGCGCAGTGCCTGAAGTCGCACGGGTATTTTCCCGTATAGGCACTGCGGAAGTCGCAACAGATCCGATGCCACCCAATGTGGCGGATACGTTCATTACCCTGAAACCGCAATCGGAATGGCCCGACCCGAAGCTACCCCGCGAGGAGTTGATCGAGCGCTTGAAGGCCGCGATTGAGGCGGTGCCAGGAAACAATTACGAATTCACCCAGCCCATCCAGATGCGTTTCAACGAACTGATTTCCGGGGTGCGCGCAGATCTGGCGGTGAAACTCTACGGTGACGATCTCGCCCAGCTGCGACGCTCCGCCGGAGAGATTCTTGCGCAGGTGCAACAGGTCGAGGGTGCGGCAGACGCCCGCCTGGAGCAGGTGGATGGTCTGCCAGTGCTTTCCATAACTCCGCGACGTATGGCGCTCGCCCAGTACGGTTTGGATGTGGAATCTCTACAGGGCTACGTGGCCGCTGCTATCGGTGGCACCAGCGCGGGACTCATGTATTTCGGTGATCGCCGTTTCGAATTGATGGTGCGGTTGCCGGAAGACATTCGACAGAATATCGACGATTTTTCCTCGCTACCGGTTCCCCTTCCCAATGGTGGCTTCGTTCCTCTGGAAGAAGTTGCCGAGCTGACATGGACGGAATTACCTGCCCAGGTGAGCCGGGAAAACGGCAAGCGGCGCATCGTGGTTACCGCCAATGTACGCGGACGCGATCTGGGGTCATTTGTGCAGGCGGTGCGTGAGCGTATCGAGTCGGAAGTGGCGCTGCCCGCTGGCTACTGGCTGGATTACGGTGGCACCTTTGAACAGCTGCGTTCCGCCGGGGACCGGCTTTCCATTGTGGTACCGGTGACGCTGTTGATGATTCTGCTGCTATTGATGATGGCGTTCAGCTCTCTGCGCGATGCATTGATTATCTTTACCGGGGTACCCCTGGCACTCACCGGTGGTGTGCTGGCGTTGTGGCTGCGGGATATGCCGCTATCGATTTCTGCCGGGGTCGGCTTTATCGCGCTCTCAGGCGTGGCGGTGTTGAACGGTCTGGTAATGCTGTCGTTTATTCGTGAGCGCTGGCGAGAGAGTGGTGAGCTGTACACCTCCATAGTGGATGGTGCCATGCTGCGGCTGCGCCCGGTGTTGATGACGGCGCTGGTGGCGAGCCTGGGTTTTGTGCCGATGGCGCTCAATACCGGAACCGGTGCGGAGGTACAGCGTCCGCTGGCGACAGTGGTGATTGGAGGAATTATTTCCTCCACACTGCTCACCCTGGTTGTACTGCCTGTGTTGTACCGATGGGTGCATGAGAGATCCCGTAAATTTTCCCCTGCGGCAGTGGAAGGGTAGAATTGTCGACTTTCTGGGGCCCCTTGTCTGAGGGCCAAGGCTTAGCTTCGTGCCGCAGTGCTACCGGATACTGCGAGGTAGCCTCGCTTACGAAGCCCTAAATTTTTCGAGAAGGTGTCGATATCGGGTGTGAACTTCTGAGACCTTCCGCGAGAGGGACCTCGCGGAAGAGCCCCCATGGATGGGTTCACGGCGTGTCTCAGAAGTTCACACCCGATAGGGGCATCGCCACAGCACTAAAAAAGAGCTAATACCACCGCACCCTGAACAGAGAGAAAACCTTGGCCAAAAAATCCAAAACCGCGTTTGTCTGCAATGAGTGCGGAGCCGACTACACAAAATGGGCGGGGCAGTGTAATGCCTGTGGGGCCTGGAACAGCCTGAGTGAAGTGCGGCTGGGGCCTGCGCATACCGATAGCCGCGCGGCAAATTTTACCGACGCACAGGCGGGCTACGCGGGCGCGGCGGGGCAGGGCAAGGTTCAGAAGCTTTCCGAGATTGATCTCAGTGAGCTGCCCCGAATTCCCACCAATGCCAGTGAACTGGATCGGGTGCTGGGTGGTGGGCTGGTGCCGGGTTCGGTGGTGCTGATTGGTGGTCATCCCGGTGCGGGTAAGTCCACCGTACTGTTGCAGACCCTGTGTCACCTCTCGCAGAAGCTACCCGCTCTGTATGTAACAGGGGAGGAGTCCCTACAGCAGGTAGCCATGCGCGCTAAGCGATTGGGGCTGCCCGCAGATCATCTGCAGATGCTTTCGGAAACCAACGTCGAGCAGATCTGTCTCACCGCCGGTGAGGTGAAGCCCAAGGTGATGGTGGTGGATTCCATTCAGGTCATGCATATGGCCGAAGTACAGTCCGCGCCCGGCTCCGTAGCGCAGGTGCGCGAGAGCGCGGCGTATCTGACGCGCTTCGCCAAGCAGACAGGAACCGCATTGATCCTGGTGGGCCATGTCACCAAAGACGGCACCCTCGCAGGGCCAAAAGTGCTCGAGCACATCATCGACTGCTCCATCATGCTCGAAGGTACCCACGACTCCCGCTTCCGTACTCTGCGCGCACACAAAAACCGCTTTGGCGCGGTCAATGAACTGGGGGTGTTTGCGATGACCGAACAGGGCCTCAAGGAAGTCTCCAACCCCTCCGCCATTTTCCTGCAGCGCGCCGATGAAATCGCTGCGGGTTCGGTGGTGACTTCCGTGTGGGAAGGTACTCGCCCGCTACTGGTCGAACTGCAGGCGTTGGTGGACGATAGCAGCCTCGGCAACCCGCGTAGGGTTGCGGTGGGGCTGGATCAAAACCGCCTGAACATGCTGCTCGCAGTGCTGCACCGCCACGGCGGTGTGCTGGTGGGCGATCAGGATGTGTTTATCAATGTGGTGGGCGGTGTGAAGGTTATGGAAACCAGCGCTGATCTGACGCTGCTGATGGCCGTGGTTTCGAGTTTCCGCAATCGGACCCTGGACCGGGATCTGATGATTTTTGGTGAGGTAGGTCTGGCTGGTGAAATTCGCCCGGTACCTTCTGGTCAGGAACGGCTGAGAGAAGCGGCAAAACATGGCTTCCGCAAGGCGATTGTGCCGGCCGCAAATCGGCTTAAAACCGATATAGAGGGTATGCAGGTAATTCCGGTGAAATCGTTGTCTGAAGCTCTTGATGCGTTGGATATGCGTTAGGTTTACACGGCCGGCGAATTGGTGGGCTTCTTTATATCATGGTGGGCAGTTAGGACAAGAGCCCCAATTTGTTGAGCCCAATCAACGCTAGCATGCTCATGGCAGACCCGATGAGTGACCAGAAAAATATAATGGCGATAACTTTATCAAAAGAATTTGTGTTTTTTGCGATGAGCTCTGAATTCGCGTGCAAGAACGATAGTTGGCCAGATTCCAGAAACTTGTGAACTTTTCTCGGCGTAGCCAAAGCTTGAGCTACATTCAAAATATCCCAGCCGCTCGCGAACGCGAGGCCTAGTTCGCGTTTTGTTTCAGGGTTTTTCCGTAGCTTCCGAACAGTGACTTGCCCGAAAACTACGTACAAAAATAAACTGAAAAACATAACTGCAGCGCAGCAACCGAGGAGGAATGAAAATGTGCTCATTGCTATTTTCCGTTTAATGTTCCCATTATTCCGTCATACCAACCATCGGCATGCGATTGGGTAACTTCATTCATCGTCATCGCAGCGCCCGCTGACGCCCCAGCCACTGTCAGTCCCCCAACAAGTAGCCCAACCCAGCCAATCGGTGTAGCGGCGACCAGAATCCCTAAAGCCACTGCTCCGATTTTTGCGGTTGCCGCCCCAGTGCCGACACTTAGGCCGAAGCTCAGTGATTCTCTAAACAGATCTCGCTCCCAATAGCCGTCAGCTTGGTAACTGTTATGGACTTTGCCAATGCGGGACCCGAAATCTATCACCGCCAAGCCATTGCCCAGCACTTTCGTGTATTGGCTCAACTTTACCAGCCTGTGCGCCTCAATTTCACTGCTGAGTTGCAATTTCACTACATTCCGGCTGCTGCGAGCAATATTAGTACCGCGCTCGGCACTGGTCAGCGGTGTGCCACGCCGTGAGCGAATATGGCTGGTTACCACGTGCAATTCTGCGCGAAACTGTGCCTGCATACGATTAAAGGCCGTATGCGCCTTTTGCTTTAACTGGGCCTGATTCCCTGCCTTGCTCAGTTTGGCATCCCGATAGGTGAGTAGCGCTACCTGGTACTCCTTTACCGATTTGGCGAAAGCACTGATTCGCTCGCCGTAGACACTAGTCGAAGCGCCAGTCAGGGCGATGTTGTAATCCTTGAGTTGCTCCATCATGACCGCAATCGCCAGTGTATTATCTTCACCAAAGGTAAGCGACAGCTCGGTCACGGGCTGGGATATGTGCTTTGGTGCCAGTAGCGTTTGGATTCGCTTGCCCTGAGCGTCGCTGTGGCCATTTAACAAGTATGGGGTGTTGGCTTTGGCAAATTTGGGAGTGGGGCAATGCAGTTCGGTGAGCTGCTGGATGTTAACGCGACATGCCTGTTGAAGGGCGGGCGAGCTGAGGCTTCTGTTACAGAGGAATACGGTACTCACTTTCAGATCCTTTGAAAATGTGCGAAACAGGAAGGCTGAAAATTCTACCGTCAATATAATCGTTGTTGAAGCGAAATTCGGAGTTTGAGCGTACCAGTCAGCGGTATCTGTGAGGGGTGGGCCGCTCGCATTCGAGCGGCCTTCGGGCTCTGCTTTACATTTTCCAGTTAAACCGCAGACCCGCGGTACGGGGTTGTCCCCATACACCGTAACCCCAATCGGCCCCGAGTGTATTCTGGTAAGTAAAATACTCTTCGTTGGTGAGATTGCGGGCGAAGGCTTCCACGCTATATGCATCGGAAGGGGAGTGCCAACTGACCTTGGCGTTCGCGAGACCGTAGGCGGACTGCATTGAATAGGGGTCGTTTTCTACCTGCAGGTAGTGATCATCCTGCCATGCATAATCGCCCTGGAATACGAGATCACCATTGCTACCCAGACTCTGGTAATAGCGTGCGACCAGGTTGTAAGTAAACCCTGGCGCTGAGGGCAGTTCATTGCCATCGAGGGTGTAAGTGTCAGCGGCAACAACGAAGGACTGCTCGGAATCAAACTCGGTACTGAGCCAACCCGCGCCGGCGATCACTTCAAAATTGTCGGTAATCGGAGCGGTCAGCTCCAGTTCCGCACCGGTTCCGGTTACGTCACCGGCGTTGGTGATAACACTGCCCTCGGCGACGCTGATAAATACCTGCGCCTGAAAATCCTGTACTGAATAGTGGAAGGCGGCGGCGTTCAATCGGTAGACATCGGCAATGGTGGTTTTCAGGCCCAGTTCGAAATTATCGATGGTCTCTGCGCCGACGGGATCGGTGGCGAGATCATTGCGGTTGTAGCTGCCGGAAAAGCCACCGCTTTTAAAACCGGTGGAATAGCTGGCGTAGGCCAGTGTTCTATCACTCGGGCGCCAGTCGATGCCGATGCGGCCGGTGGTAGCCTGATCGCTCAGGTCTTTTTGGGTGTCGACGGCATCTGGATAAAAACTGGGGCCAGCATCCTGAGAGAAATCCCGTTCTTCTTCGGTGTAGCGTAAACCACTGACCAGGGTAAGCGTGCTGCTAAGATCGTATTCCACCTGCCCGAACAGTGCCCAGGATGTACTGTCGAGAGTAACAATTTCCTGGTGCCACAAGCCGTCTGCGGTGGTCGGTGCCTGGGTGTTCAGACCGCGGTCGTCTTTGTAATAGTAGAAACCGGTTACCCAATTACTGTTTTGAGTCACGCCGTTCAGGCGTACTTCCTGGGTATATTGTTCTGCATCCACGCTGTATTGCTCGTCAAACCACACAGCGGGCAGGCCATCCCCGTCATCCTGAAGGAATTTGTCCAGTTCCTCGTAGGCGGTAATCGAAGTCAGGGTGAAGCCCTCGAAATCCCGTATGAATGTGGCGGATGTGCCGAAGGTATCGATTTCAGTGGCCAGCCCATCGGTCGCACCGCTGGCTACATGTTCGGGGCCGAAGTTACCGTTTACCGCTTCCTCACCTGAAATGCCTCCCAAGCCGGGATTCGCACTGTAACACTTGCCGTTCTGAATCCGTGCGATGGAGCAGGTCGCAGCGCCTTCCTCTGGCGATTCCAAATACCCGAGATGTGCAAAGCCCACAGATTGCTGATCGGCGCGACTTCCATGCACGTTCAGCAAAAGACTGCTGTGGTCCGCGAGGTCGATTTCCAGCTGGGTGCGATAGCCGAAACTGTTGGTGTCATTGAGCTTTTCCTCGGTAACGGCGTTGGTCTGCCATCCGTCATTGTGGGTGCTTTTTACCGCTACACGGCCGCGCATATTGCGATTGATGGGGCCGCTGAGCGTACCCTCAAGAATGCGCTCGGAATAACTGCCATAGCTGGCGCTGGCGGTGGCTTCCAGTGATTCTGTGGGCTTGCGGGAAACGTAGTGTACGAGACCTCCGGTGGTATTGCGGCCGTAGAGTGTGCCCTGTGGGCCGCGCAGTACCTCTACCCGCTCCAGGTCGAACAATTGAATGGCCGAGCCCGCCGGGTTGCCGCGATATACGTCGTCCACATAGATGGAGACGGGGGATTCCCAGGAATCGGAGAAATTCACCAGGCTGATGCCGCGCAGGCTGACGGAGGGACTGGAGGCTTCGCCGAAAATGGCGAAGAAATTCATATTCGGTACTTGCTGGGTAATATCCAGCCCTTCTTCAAAGCCCATTTTTTCGATGGCATCGCCGGAGAATGCACTGACCGCGACGGAGACGTCCTGCAGGGACTGCTCGCGCTTTTGTGCGGTAACGGTGACTTCTTCAAGGACAGATTGCTGGGCGAGGGCAGTGGTGGTGGTAAGCGTGCCGGCGAGTGCAATGGCGGTAGCCAGTAGTCTGCGGCCGGGTAGTAGAGGCTTGAATGTTTGTGTATCAGAATGGTGAGGCTTGCTGCTGTTTGGTGCAGGCATTTTTTTTCTCCTTGTAATCGCACGCGTTCCGTAAGAATCCGAGCTGGATTGCGCGATTGAATAGCGGGCGTCATTGCCCAGAGTGCACGGTGATATTGCATCGCCGCGATGGTGCTGGAAGTTTTCTTAAATGAAATCCAGAAAAAAGAGCGCCAGACTGGCTAAGCTCTGGAAATACCCTAGCAAAAATTACGGTTTTATCGCAATTTTGTTTCGAGTTTGATGGGGCGGGCTTGATGGGGTCGGCTTGAGGAGAGTGGTGTTGGAACCGTATTGCGAAGGCGAAGTTTATTCCCTTCGCAATACGTGGAAAATCAGGAGCTTGCGTTACTTGGTCAAACGCAGCATCAGTTTCATCATTTTATTCGCCAGATTGCCGTAAGGTGGCATCATTAATTTCAGCGGGTCCAACGGGCCCTGGTAGAACACCGGGCGCAATTTGGAAAAGGTCAGGAAACCTTCGTAGCCGTGGTAGTGGCCCATGCCACTTTCGCCAACACCACCGAAAGGAATATCGTGTTGCCCTACGTGCAGTACGGCGTTATTCACGCTGACTCCGCCGGACATCACGTGATCAATGTAATAGTCCCGCAGCTCCTTGTCTTTGGTGAATGGGTAGATCGCCAGCGGACGGTCGCCGCTATTGATGTAGTTGGCCACTTCTTCTCGGTTTTTGTAAGTCTTGATCGGCAATAAAGGCCCGAAAATTTCCCGCTGCATTACTTCCATGTCTTCACTGACATTGACCAGAAGGTGCGCGGGGAATTTTTTCAGTGTGTCGTTGCGGTCACCCTGTCCATCGGTCAGGTCGATTGCGGTCGCGCCTTTCGCCAGCGCATCGTCAAGGGTGCTCCAGATACGCTGGAAGGATCGATCGTCGATTACCGAGGTGTAGTCCGGGTGCTGAATATCCGGGTAGCGTTTTTTGAAAACGCGTTTCGCTTTTTCCACAAACGCATCGACCTTGTCTTCCGGCAGTAACAGGTAGTCTACCGTCGTGCAGATCTGGCCGGCGTTGAACAGCTTCCAGAACAGAACCCGTTCCACCGCGGTATCGGTGTCGTAGTCGGGGCCGACTATCGCCGGGGATTTACCGCCAAGCTCCAGGGTAACCGGGGTCAGATTCGCTGCCGCTGCGGCCATAACCTTGCGCCCGGTTGTTCCAGAACCAGTAAAAATCAGGTGGTCGAATTTGAGGGCGGAGAACTCTATACCGACGCCGCCGGTCTCCTCGAGAAACACCAGTTTATCCTGGGGGAAGTAGTCGCTGCTGATACGTTGCAGCAATGCGGTGAGGTTGCGGGAGTTTTCCGACATTTTCACCATGGCGCGGTTGCCGGCGGCAAAGATATTGATCAGTGGCCCGAAGGACAGGTTGATCGGAAAATTCCACGGCACGATCACACCTACCACACCCAGTGGCTGTGGAATGACCTTGGTCGATGAGGTCGGAAACGCGGTGATGTCGATATGGCGTCGCTGGGGCTTCATCCACTTTTTCAGGCGCTTGATCGTGTCCTTGATACCATCCAGCGCGGGAAAGATTTCCGCGAACAGGGTCTCGTGATGAGAGCGGTTGCCGTAATCCTTGCTTACCGCCTGTACAAGTTCGTCCTGATGGTCGCGGATCATCCGGGCCAGGGATTTCAGATCTTCAACCCGCTGCTGGTAGCTGGGGGTGGGGCTGGCCAGGTAAGCCTGGCGCTGGTTGGCCAGCAGGTTTACCAGGTTTGTGGTTTGGGTTGTTTCACTGGTCAAGGTCTGGGTATTCATGATCGCTTACCTAGCTGTGTTTCCGGTGATACCTGGGGCGGTGTTCCGGATTAGATACGAGTCTGATTTGCACAGGATACGGGTTTTTCCCTGTAGAGAGTTGACCGAAGGCGTCGGCAAATTGACAGATCGCGCAACCTTGAGTCCCGCTGACTGTTTAGTCGGACCTTTGGTGCAGCCAGGCTCTGGGGCTGGCGCCCATGATGCGTTTGAACGCACGGGTCAGTGCACTGAGCTGGCTGTAGCCCACCAGTTCCGCGATCTCGGTCAGTGACCGGCTGCCTTCCAGTAAGTAGGTACACACCTGCTCCACGCGGGTGCGGTCCAGTAGTTGCTGAAAACTGGTGCCCTGCTGGTTGAGACGCAGCTGGAGTGTGCGCGGTGCCATGTTCGCGCTATCGGCGACCTTTTCCAGAGTCACCGGCCCTCGTGGCAACAGGTTGGTAATGGTCCAGAGTAACTGTTCCTGGAAGTCATCCAGTTGCTTTTTCTTCAGAAAATCATTGATCAGGCCGAGCATTTCCGGGTTTGCACCGGCGACGGGGCGCTGCAGCAGTTCCCTGGCAAACGCGATCCCGTTGTGGTCCTGCCCGAACTGCACCGGGCACTGGAACAGTTCACGGTAGGGAGCGAGACCTGCGCTCCCTGTCGGTGCCGTACCGCACAATTGGACCGAGCGCAGGGCGACGGGCTCGGCGAGAAGAAAACGGATCAGATTAAATCCGCTGGCCACCAGATTGTCACTGTGCTGGCGCGAAGCGGCGGAAGGACCGGCAAACTCGTAGCGTGAGCACAGGTAGGCGGTATCGGCCGACTCCTCCAGCCATACCTTCAGCCCCTGGGCCGTCTGTCCAATGGAGGAGGTGATCGTCTCCATGGCATCGCGCAGGGTCGGGCACTGTTGCAGCAGCAGGCCGATGGTACCGAGGGCGGCAATACTCTGCTGTTGGGCCAGCTTAAGGCCGAAGTGCGGGCAGCCACTCAATTGAGCCCCCAGTTCCAGCAGTTCAACCTTGCTCTCCATCGGGATCATCAGGTCCGGACGATCCAGATAATCCGCAGGCAGGGCAAGGCGTTGCAGCAGTGCCCCGGCATCGACGCCGAAACTGCCAAGCAGAGACTTGTAACCGGTGAGCGCGCTGGCGCGGACCATTGGGAGCAAGGGGGGCCTCTCGAATCCTGGATCTCGAGGCATGATACCCAACCTGCTCCCAATATTGCGATAAATAGCGCCTGCGCAGTTTACAACTGCTATTCGCTACGTTGTGGCTCACCAGACTCTTCGGCGACCTGTTGCGCCAGCGCCGCGAGCAGTGGTGAAACGCGGGATTCACGCATTTCCCGGCCGATCTCATCCAGTTGTTCTTGCAACTGACTGCGCTCCCCGTTCAGGTTCAGGGGTTCGTCCCCAGAGGGCGAGGACTGCAACGGAGATGGCAGAGGCTCCACTTCCGGCGTCCAGTGCGGCGCGCCTGCCGGCAGTTCCGGACTGGCGGCAGGCCGCTGGAAATCACCAAAAATGGAGTTGTCCCGGAAGCCCGCGAAATCCCTGTGCATTTGTAGCGGGCTGGATTTGTGGGAATCCTCCGGGGCGCTGGTATCGATACTCAGATCATTGCCAAATACCCTCGACCAGTCGTTGGGGTAGTAGCGCCCATCGACCGAGCCAAATACCGGGTCGTAGTGATCGCCACTGCGTCCCCCCTGCAGGTTGCTCGAAACATTTTCCGTTTCTTTGGAGATCAGGCGGCCGTGCAGCTCTGGTGCCTGTCGCTCCCACTCCCGCGGCGGGTAGATATATTCCGGATACAGCTGAGAAAGGGTGATGTTGTCGACGTTGGTGTCGTTCTCGATTTCGGTCTGGTCGGTATCGATATTGTCGTCCGGATTCTGATCCCGGCCGTGGTTGCCATCATCGCCGATGGTGGCCGTGTTTTCGGTCTGCTGGATTGTGGCATCCAGCGGGTAATTTACGGTGACGGCAAAGGTGATACTGCCCTGCTCGCCGGGTGCGAGCGTTCCTACATCAAAGGTGTAGGTATCACCGGAACGGACCCAGCCCGGGGTTGAGTTGGCCGCATCAAAGGTAGTGTTGGGTGGCAGGGTTTCCGTGATCACCACGCCGGTCGAAGTGGCGTTGCCGCGGTTGCCGTAAGTGAGCGTATAGACGATGGATTCCGTCGGGCGGGGTTCCACATCTTTGTCGTCCTTATCGATAAACAGGTCGACAAACTCGATTTCAAATATCTCGCTGTCGGAGTTGTTCAATGGGTCGGGGTCTGCTCCGTTTCTGCCATCGTCGGTGATGGTCACGATATTGGTCTGTGCGCCGACATTTGCGGGAACCTGATCCTGAACCGTTGTGGTCAGTGTAAGACTGACACTGTCACCGGCAGCGAGATTGCCAATATTCCAGGTCACGGTGCCCGCTTGCGTATCGACGATACCACCGTCACTGGCCACGAAGTCGGTGAATAGCGACTGATCTGGCAACTGGTCCGTAACCACCACGCCGGTGCCGTTTTGATTCCCTACATTGCTCGCGACGATGGTCCAGCTGATGGTATCGCCAGGGTTTGCCGGATCTTCAAAATTCTCGATCTTGTCGATTTGATAGTCCGGTGCCGCGACGACCACAATCGCCGGACTGTCGCGGTCGGCGGTGGTGTTGTTGGCGGGGTCCTGGTCGGGACCATTGCTGTCGTTGTAATCGATCAACGCGACATTGGTGAATACCTGAAAATCGGCGGGCAGGGGATCGTCAATAATAACCGCGAACTGGACCTGGCCGGTTTCGCCGGGGGCTACTTCCCCGATATCGATAACATAGCGGCCGTCTTCGAGCTGCCAGCCGGGCGTCGAATTGGTGGGGTCAAAGGTCGTGTTTGCCGGCAAAAGTTCAAAGACCCGGGTTTCCGGTGCGGAAGCGGTGCCGACGTTCGCATAGCTCAGGGTATAGGTGACCACCTCGCCGGGGAAGGCAATGTTGTCTTCGTCATTGACTACCTTGTCGATCACCAGGTCAACGAAAATGATATTGAACTGCTCGGTATCGCCATTATTTTTCGGCGTCGGGTCCGGCCCGTTCGCACCATCATCGGTTACCACTGCGGTGTTTGCCAACAGCGGAAAGCTGACGGGAACCAGGTCCGGTATTACCGCAGACAAGGTGACGCTGACACTTTCCCCTGCGGCGAGGTCGCCAATGTCCCAGGTGACGATTCCCCGATCCTGATCGATCACACCGCCATCACTCGCTGTCACATTGGAAAGAACGGTAGAGCTCGGCAGGTCATCGGTAATCACAACACCGGTTCCGTCCTGGTTACCCTCGTTAGTGATAACGATGGTCCACTCAAGTGTGTCCCCGGGGTTGGCGGGATCGACAAAATTCTCGATTTTGTCGAGTACATAATCCGGAGCGGCCTCGATGGGTGTCGTTTCGTCATCGGTGTTGTTGTCAGGGTCCTGGTCGGGTCCGTTACCGCCGTCATCTTCTATGCGGGTGCTGTTGCTGGTCTCCTCAACACCCGATGGCATCGGATTATCAAACACCACCGCGAAATCTACACTGCCCGTTTCTCCCGCAGCGAGGGTACCCAGATCCAGAGTCAGGGTATTGCCATTCTGTACCCAGCGTGGGTCCGAACTTGCGGCATCGAATGTGGTGTAGTCGGGAAGTGTTTCGGTAATGACGACACCGGTCGCTTCCTGGGTGCCGTCATTGGCGTAAGTCAGGGTGTATATCAGCGTATCACCCGGTTCTACAGAAACACCGCCGTCGTCTTTGTCGATGGACAGCTCCACATAGGTGATATCGAACTCGGTATTATCGGTGTTGTTGTCCGGTGTTGGATCCGGACCGTTGTTGCCATCGTCGTCCACAGTCACCGTATTGGTCTGCGTGGGAATGGTAACCGGCACCGAGTCCGCCACATCGGCGCTGAGTGTCAGAGTGATGGAATCGCCGGCGGCGAGGTCACCGATATCCCAGGTGACGGTGCCGGCGTTCAGATCAATCACACCGCCGTTGCTGGCGGTGAAGTTGGTAAACAGGCTGGTATCGGGCAGGTTATCGGTAACCACTACACCGGTACCATCCTGATTGCCCTGGTTGCTGATCTCGATTGTCCAGCTGACCGGATCACCAGGTTGCACCGGGCTGGTGAAGTCGTTGGTTTTTTCCGCGACGTAGTCCGGCGCTGCCTCGATGGGGGTGATATCCGAATCGGCATTGTCTCCGGGTGTTGGGTCGGATCCGTTGCTTTCGTCGCCGTCGATGGAGACACTATTGCTCGTCTGTTCAACACCGGCCGGCACCGGATCGATGATGGTAACCACCAGGTTGACGGAGCCATTTTCACCGGCGGCAAGATTCCCAACGTCAAAGGTCAGCGTGTCGCCGTTCAACATCCAGTTCGGGTTTTCGGATGGATCGAAGTTGACATATTCCGGCAGGCTTTCGGTGATCACCACTCCCGTGGCCGGGAGATTGCCGCGGTTGCCGTAATTGATGGTGTAGGTAACGGTGTCACCGGGTGCGGCGGGGTCATCGGCATCGATTCCGCCGTCGTCTTTCGAGATAAACAGATCGACTGCTTCGATATCGGCGGCGACCTGGTCACTGACCTCATACTCCCGCTCGATATCACCATCGTCACCGCCTTCCGGTGTATCCAGCGACGTGTAATCAGCAACGGTGGTATTGGTGGTAGTCTGACCTATGGCTGCGGGATCGGTGGTTACCCGGGCATCGATGGTGATGGTGACGGTGGTAGTGCTGTCGATTTCACTGATACTGATCGACAGCAGGTTCGCCGCGGAGTTATCTACAATCTCCGGCGAGCCGCCACCGGTCACATCAATCTGTACATTGTCTACCGAAGCGATAAAGGGCGGAAGCGTATCGCGAATGACCACGTCGTAGGCATCGGCACCGCTATTCGGGTCCAGTTCCACGGTGATCTGGTACTGTGCCGGCCCTCCCAGTGTCAGGGGGGTACTGGTTAGCAGTTGCTTGTCGATCATCAGCAGCGGTTCGACCACATCGACGGATGCACTGGCAGTGGCGCTGCCGTCAAGAGTGCCGTCGTTGTCAGTATCGAACTGTAGTTCCACATCATTATTGAGAGTGGTGCCCTGAACATTGCTTGGGATATCAGTGACGCGTAGACGGTAGGTAAATGTAACGGTTTCTATCGTGCTGTTATCCGAATCAGAATTCTCCAGGGTGCCGAAATCCACAATCAGCGCATTGTTGGCGGCATCATTGGTCATGGTGATCTGACTAGAGTCGATTGGCACGGCATCCGGGTCGCTGGCCACAATACTGACCAGATCCACAAACTCGAAGCCGGGGCCGTATACATCGGTAATGCGCCCGGTAATGGATGCTTCGGGCAGTGCAACGGTCACCGAAAAGGTAACCACTTCGCCGATGGTGGCCTCGCTATCACTATTGAGGTCGTCATTCTGCGAGGTGGAAACCAGTACTTTTTCCACGGTGGGAGAATTTACCGTGATAACGGCATCATCACTGACCGCGTAATTGTTGAGCCCATTGCCCTCGCCGTCACTCCCATCGCGCTCGCCGGCGTCCCCATCCGGGCCGTCCGCATCCAGGCTGCTCCAGCGGAGGTCGGTGTCATTGAAAATTTCTCCGCCCGCTATGGTGTTGGCGAGTGTACCGGTAATGGTCAGGGTTATGGTGGTACCGGGGAGCATATCCAATTCAGCCTGCGGATCAATTACCAGCCGATTGTTTACCTCGTCATAAATAAAAAAATTGGTGACATTGCCGCTTTCGCCCGCCAATTCAATCGTTGCGCTGAAGTCGGTAATCTCGAATTCGTCCGGCAGCTGGTCAGTGAAGATAATGTCATAAGCTGTGGTACTGCTGCCATCACCCGGATTCTCTGCGACGATGGTGTAGGTAACCTGATCGCCGTTATCGCCGGTGCCAGGAACCACCGATTTTTCGATCAGTAGCTGTGGTTCTATGACGGTGATGTCGGCAGTCTGGGATACCGCCTGATCGTCCGGATCAATCTCGCCGTTGTTATTGGAGTCCCAGATAAAGGTGGCGGTATTGGTGAGTACCTCGCCGGCCTGATTGCTTTCCACATTGAGTACTTTGACCGTATACAGGAGCGCGATGGTGTTGGCCCCTGCATCGTTGCTGGCATTGCTATTGGTCAGGGTTCCCAGTGAAAAAACAATTTCTCCGGTGGTACCTTCAGCAGGAGGGTTCAGAATGCCCGGATCCGTCAGGTCTCCAAGGCTGGAGGTGATGTTGCTACCGACGATCACTTCATCGAGACTGACAAAGGCCAGCCCCGGTGGCAACAGGTCGGTAATGGTGGCCAGTGGCACCTCGCCTTCTGGAATGATGAAATAGGATGCATAGCTTGCGGTCTCCCCGATGACCACTTCGGTGAGGCCGTTAAACGGATCCTCTATGGAGCTGCTGGTGATCTGCTTCCCCTCGGCCAGAATGGATGTTGTTGTAAAGGAGTTTGAGCCGATTGCGCGGTAGTCATTGAGGTTGCCCAAGCCGTCAACGCCAGTACGCTCATTCGGATCCTCCCCCTCGATACTGGTCCACTCGGCAAATGCGACGTTGGTGATGGTGGTGCCGGGAACAATAAACGCGTCCACCGTTGCGGAGAATTGCAGGGTCAGGGTTTGCCCCATTAGCAGGTCAAAGGTCTGGTTCGTCGCCATGGAGATGGTATTTCCGTTCACCACGAACCGGTTAAGTACATCCACCCCATCCAGTGTCGCGCTGACCAGGGTCACGCCGCCAAGCTCGGATGGCAGCGTATCGGTAAAGGTCGCGTCCCAGGCATCGGTTTCAGAGGTGCTGGCGTGGGAGATGACCACGGTGTAATCAATCTGATCATTGGCATCGATACGCGAAGATGCGGAAGAGAGCGTTTTTTCCACCTGCAGTTGTGGTTCGATCACCGTAATATTTTCTGCGGCAGCAGTAGCCTGTACGGTGGGATTGTCCACGCCGTCGGCGGTGCTGTCCCAGGAGAATTCCGCCTGGTTATTCAGGGTATCGCCGCTCTGATTTTCAATAATATTCTGCACCAGTACCCGGTAGGTGATGGTGATTGTTTCTGTACTGCTATTGTCGCGGTTGACGTTGGTAAGGTCGCCGAGATCAAAAGTGATCTGCTGGCCATTTTCAGTAATGGTAAGATCACTCTGGCTCCAGGGGTTGCCGCTGGCATTCTGGATATCCGCTGACGCGGTTACCGAAACGATATCGAGATACTCCAGCCCCAGATCCAGGGTATCGAGAATCGAGGCGCTGGGTGTTTCCCCTTCGGCGATTGTCAGGGTGAGGGTATATTCGGCGGTTTCACCGATAACCGCCTCATCGTCAAGATTGTTCGCTGAATTAATACTGGTGCCATCCAGTGATTTGCTCACCGTATTTGCACGGATAGTAACCGCAGCATCGTCCTGCCAGTTGGAGTTTGAATTACCCTCGGTGTAATCGTTGCCCTCATCCACGCCACCGTAAGCTTCAAGGGTAGCGGTATTGATGATTTCCTGATTAGGCTGGACATCACCGATGGCCTGTAAGTCATAAGTAATAACAATAATATTACTGCCGTCGATGGTGTTGCCCGCGTCCGGGTCCCGGCCCTGGTTTAGTGCGCCCTCGGTCGATGAAGGGTCGTCGATGACAATGCCACTGCCAAACAGATCCCCGCTAAACGTGAGGGCAGTCCCACTGCCGGTGTACACCTGCAGATTAAGGTCGGCCGCGTTGCCACCGGGGTAGTCGAAACCGGGAGGAAGAATGTCGCTGATTGCGATATTGAACGCATCGGAGCCGCCGGTGTTTTCCACGGTGATGGCAAAGCGCACCAGGTCGCCGGCATCCACCTCGCTGAGGTTGGAGTCGATAGGAATCGCGCCAAGGTTGTCACTGGTGATCAGCCCTCCAGTCCAGGGTGGTGCTGTAGCGGTACCGGGCTCGGCGAAATCCACCGGCGCGTTTGGGTCCGGATCAAACACACCATTGCTGTTGTTGGTGGAGACAACGCCTTTGGTAAGGCTCAGCTCCGGCGACAAGACCTCCAGCTGCACCGCATCCGGATCCAGTACCGTGGTGCCGTTGGTATTGGTGATGGCAATGGAGGAAACATTGGTCAGTGACAGACCGTCGGTGAAGGGCTGATCCTGTACTTGCACAGTAAATAGCAGCTGGACGGTGCCGCCATTGGAGTTGTTCAGGCTGGAGGGGTCAAAATCCCAGGTAATGGCATTGTTGCCGGTGTCGGCGCTGGTGGTGGTGCGGGAGCCATCGAGATAGCCGGGTGGCCAATTTCCGAAGTCGGTGTTGGGGCCAAACCCCCACTCGTTGACCCCGGGAATACTGGCGCCGTTACCGGTATCGGTGAAGGTTGGTGCCTGTGCCAGGAACACGGGCAGCGGCAGGTAGTCGGTTACACTGATGCCTTCAAAGTCGATGGTACCAAGGTCGATTTCCAGGGCAAAAGTAACGGTATCGCCCACACTGATGTCATTCAGATCTGCCGGGTCAGTACTATCATTGACCGCGAAGACCGATTTACTGGAGTTTGCGCTCTGGATAACGATTTCTTCGCTACTGCTGTTTTCCACCGTCTCACCATTGGCGGAAACTGCAGCGGCGGTGAGCGTCGCCTGGTTGCCGATCACATCCAGCGCATCCACCGAACCGCCGGGACCCACATACTGCTCGCGGATAATGGCTTCATAGGTGATGGTAATGGTGGTAGTGCCCTGGGTGATGCCATCGGAAAACAGATCGCCGTCGAGGCTGCCATCGGTGAGGCCCAGGTCGATCAGCTGCTGGGAAATGTTTACATCCACGGTGGTGGATCCATCACCATTGACTACGACCGAGGAGTTGCCCGCAGCCACCGGCGACGGACCAAAATTACTGCCATTGAGTGACAGGCTCATGGAGATTGAGGCGGGGTCCACTTCGATACCGTCGCCAACCAGGTCACTTACCGACAGATTGTCCAGCGACATATAGTCGGAGACCTGCATGGTCAGGGTATATTCGATCGTGTCCCCCGGCGTGTAGCCCGGGGAGCCTGTGTCGTTCACCAGAGAAACATTTTTTTGCAGAGCGCTGGCGGTGGCAACGATCTGTGCATCGTCGCTGCCGCTGATATCCATGCTGTCGTAAACCCCGGTGGCGGACGCGGTATTGAGTACCGCATCGTCCGCCGCATCACCGACCACGATCGGATCGCCGTTGGCATCTACCTCCGGCACATAACCGGAATAGGTGATAACAATATCGTTGTCCGCCAGGGTGCCCTCAACGGGCGTCAGAAATGTGACAATCAGTTCCGAGCCCACCTGCGCCCCTTCCGGCGGTTCCGAGATTGTATAGTCGGTACCTTCGACCAGGGTGCTGCCGACTGCGCCACCGACGCTAACGGTGCCTGGTTGGTAGTAGAAATTTTCCGGAATCTGTTCGGTGACGACGAGGTTCTGCACCGGGGACATATTGGCGATGTCCACATTCACCTGCCAGGTGACAGGCTCACTGGGGCCGGTAACGGTTTCGCCATCGTCGCCGATTGACGCGTTGTCCCCGTCACCATCCACCGCCACTTTGTCCACCAGCATTACCGTGGGAGTAATCTGGGTTTCGATGGGCGGAGCCACAATGGCCGGATCCGTGTCCGGGTTATTGAGCGGGTCGTTGCCGTAGGCAAATCCCGGGCGCACATAAATCGGAATCGGCACGCCCACCATGGCGCCGGCGACCTCATCAATCAGCAGGGAAACATCGAGTTCGTAGGCGGGCTGGTCCGGGGTAAAGGAACCGAAGGGCAGCTGGATCGCATACCAGGTTGCGCCCTCCTCACCGGGCGGCAGTGAAATATCTCCGGTCTGATTGAAATCGTAGGGGTGGTAGTCCACCGGATTACCGCCACTGTCTACCCACTGGCCGTTTTCATAGGTGTAGGTTTCTACCTTGGCACCGAGCAGCCCACTGACATTATCAACCTCGAGGCCGGGTCCTAGGACAATGTCCATAAACGGACCGTAACCGGTGGTATCACCGGCATTGTCGAAGGTGAATGTCATATCAGTGGACTCGTTGATAAAGTCCTCACTGGGCCCGTCTACCGTGGCGGTGGGGGTGGCAACCATCAGCCCTTCCCAGGAACCTTGAAGCAGCTTGGAAAAAATAATATCGGTTTCCACATCTCCCCGGTTCTGCTCCAGTTCCCAGTCACCGCCACGCAATGCACTGCCGGTGGCATCGTCCGAGGCGGCGACATCGGCACCGGTGAGATCCGCGATCCGCGCGATAAATTTTTCCCCGGTCAGGCTGTAGCCGGTATTACATCCGTACAGCAGGATATCGGCACCGCTATTCAAGCTGCTGGACCAGCTCTGTAATTGCGCGCGGTGGTTGTTGCCTGCTTGTTCAGGCGTGCTCTCGTAAGTGGTCTCGGAGCCGGTACCAGACAGCGAGGCGAGGGATAGGGTGTCCGCGCCGATATCAATGCCGCCGGCACCGCCATGGGAGATCAGGTGAATGGCATCAAATGTCTGGCCGCTTTGCTGGATCAGGTCGGAGACCGTCTGCAGGGTGTCGCTGGCACCCAGCGTCAGTAATGTCACACTGCGTTCGCCAATGGTAAGCTGCATCGCGTCGCCGTGGTTGTTCACCGCAGAAGACTGCTGCACCAGGTCGTCGACCAGCGCCTGCGCATCATCGAGTTGCAGGTCGATGACGACCAGCTCGGCTTTCGCTTGGTACGATGCATTTAATAGTCCGGCAGACATTTGCCCGGCAAAACTCTGCTGGCGGTTTTCCTGCTTGTCTTTTTGTGTGTCGCTGCGCAGGGTTATCTCATTCCCGTCCGCCGTATCGGTATCGGCAGGACTTACAGCCTGACTGACATCCGCAGCTACCGAGGCATCCAGTAATACACGTTTTTCCAGGTTGCGGTGCAGGCTGCTGAGCCGGCGGCCGTGCTGATTAATGGCATTGGCCAGGGATGATCTGGAAAACTCATTGAATTCCATGGAATACCTCTTTCCTTGCGGTAGCTGTCGGTCATCGTCCTGATGGCCGGGAAAATTGCTTCAAAATATCGTGTTTACTGCGCGCGGTCAGACACCGCTCTCGCGAATCAGTACACCTGCAACCCGCTGCGTCAGTAATTGCAGAAGACTTACCGGCTCGCCAAGCAGTACCAGGTGGCCGGTACGCTGGGCACTCATCGGAACGGATGGCCCCGAACTGGCGTCGCCACGTGACGTTTGGGGCACATCAAAAAGAATCAAATGCAGGGCCTCGGCAGAGCGGCGCGGGTCTTCGGCCAGTGACTGCAGTGGGCCGCCGTTGACGGAGGCGAGCGCCGGATCCTGGATACGCCGCGATGCAATCCGTTCCACCGCAATTACCGTCACCGGAACCGGTTGCCATTGACCAGAGAGAAACAGCCTGCCTTTCCGCTCTGCGGTGTCAGCAACATTCAGACGCATGGTCTGTTGTGCTTGCGCATAGGCGCGGCCCGCGAGGCTGCGACGATCGGCGATGGTCAAAAACGGCTGATTGAGATCCAGAAACTGATCTGTACCGAGCCCTGGTAGTACCCAGTCCACGACGCCGGAAACTTGCGCCGAAACTTGAAGTTGTCGCTGCTCGGTTTCCAGTGCGCGCAGCAACTGGCGCTTGCTCAACAGGTCCTGCAGGTAGACCCCGTCGAGGGCGTCCAGGGTTTCGGCAAACCCATCGCTGTGCTGGCGGCGTTGTAGCAGGTTCAATTCGGTGCGAGTGCGGGCAATACGGTAGGCCAGCTCGTCGTTATGAAACTCGGCGATGATCTGCCCCTCGGTCACCGCTTCTCCGCGCCTGACGAAGCGGCGCAGTGTCGCGCCAGCGGGGGCCATGGCCTTCTGCTCTGCGGAGAAGTAAGTGGCCGCGGGAATCTGCACCGGCCAGGGTAGCGGTATCAGCAGCAGGGCGAGAAGTGTGATGATGGTGAGCAGCGCCCCAGGCCGGAATAGACGTAACCATCGACAAAGAGCCGGAATCAGCGGTGTCTTGCCCTGTGAACTCTGCATCGGATCCTCTCCCGATTGTGATGCCGGCTGGTCGCCATCGCGCCGGGAATTCTGCTCCTTCAGGTAACCCAGAAAACCGGAAATCTCCCGGAAGGCGGGCACGCAAAGCAGAAGGCCAATACACAACAGGAACACCAGTATGCCGGCGGCCTTGAATAGCAACTGGTAAGCGGCGTAACTGATAAACGCGAACACCATGAGCCGATAGACAAGACTGGCCAGTCCAAACAGAATCAGCAGTCGTTGCCGGCGACCGGTGGGGGCTGGGTAGTGGCGCAGCAGCCGTGACCAGATCCAGTGACGCAGGCTGGTGTTTGCGATTTGTTGAAGATTCTTTTCGCCGGTGTAATCACTCAACAGGTAGTAGCCGTCGAATTTCATCAGTGGATTGGCGTTGATCATCAACGTGGTTAACAGCGAAGCGGTAAACAGATAAAACATCAGCGCGCGCAGCGGGCCGTCGTCCAGCAGGCACCAGGCCATTGCCGCGGCGACACCGAGGGCGCACTCAAAGGTTACCCCGGCGGCGGAAATATGCAGGCGCGCTTTGCGAGGCAGGCGCCAGGCATCGGTGATTTCGCTGAACATGATTGGCATCAGCGCGATCAGCCCGACGCCGATACTGTTGGCGCGGATGCCGTACAGGCGCGCTACGCTGGCGTGACCCAACTCGTGCACCAGGCTGAGTAGCAGATAGCAGAAAAAGAAAATGACCGCGCCCACCGGATTCCAGCCCGCGTCGAAGTAGGCAATAAATTCAGACCAGTGCTGACCAACAGAAACGGCACAGAAAAGTGCCGTGCATACCAGCAGCGCGTAAAACCCGCCGGCGGCGGTGGCGCGGGCGAGGGGCAACAGTAGCCGGCAGCTCAGCTCGGGGACAAACAGCGGACGTCGCCAGAACAGGCTTTTTTGCAGTTTTACCAGCCGCTGCTGTGCCCTGCTCACCGAGGCGAGCTTTGCGGACAGCGCATCACTACTGGTCTGCAGAAGCTCATTGTCTTTGACAAAACGCACCACGGATTCAATTTGCCGTGGATCGATTTCGCAGCCTTGCTGAGCGGCAATTTCTGCCGCAACCTTCTCGGTACTCCCCAGGTGCCAGAGCTGCAGCACCAGCACTTCCAGCTCGCCAAGTTCCAGGTACTGGCCCCGCAAGGGATCGAACAGTAGCCAGGTATGAAAGCGATGGTGCGCGGAATTCCCGTGACGCTGGTCGCCCTGTTCGTTGCTGCGGTGAATTTGCAGGTCGGTGCGTAGCGGCGCCCAGGGACCGCACGGCGTGCTCCCCGGAGAACTTCCGTTAGCGGTGGTGGAGGCTGGATCGTCGAATAATTGTGACTGCACCGGCGCGGTTACCTCATGGCGGGTGTCAGACTCCGGCCCAGCGACGGGCGGAGGCCAGCGGACGGCGCAGCAGATAATAGATCAGTGGCACCCGTGCACCGTATACCCGCGCATGGCCGCGGGTGTTGATGTGGATCTGGGGATGATCCTGCCCAATGGTCGCCAGCAGTCGGTAGCTCGCGGGCAGGTTCTCGCCCTCACTGGTCAGCAGGCTGTGGTAGTGCAGTTCACCTTCGATGGGAGCGAGTGGGTCGGACTCGGCATAAAACACCACTCGCGCATTGGGTGGAAGATGGATCGCGTCGCGGGTTGGCAGGTCTATCTGGATCTGGCGCGCCTCCGGCTGCACGATCTCCATTACCTTTTCACCGGCGCGCACCCGCCGGCCGATCCATTCCGCCCGGTCGGTGTATATGGCCACACCGGAGGCCTGCGCCCGTATGCGGGTTTTGTCCAGCTGTGCCTGTTGGAATTCCAGGTCCAGGGTGCGGATGGATAAATCGGTTTCCGCTTCCGCAAGCTTGTGGCCGGCGGAGGTCTGCTGAAAATTATACTGGCGCGTCATGCGCAGGCGTTCGCTATACAGGGAAATTTCCTGCTGTACACGATCGATTTCCGCGTTGACCTCAGCATCTTCCAGGGTAAATAGCAGATCGCCGCTGTGTACCGGCGCATTGGGTGGAATATTGATATCGCGTATCACGCCATCGGTGCGCGCGGACACGATGCGCGGTTCTATAGCCGCCAGTGTGGCCGGGGCCAGAACACTCTGGCGCACCGGGATTGCACAGATCGCTGCGATTGCTGCCGCGGCGATCAGCGGACGGCGGCTCAGCCAGTTTTTCCACCGTCCATGTTGTTGCCCCCGCAGGGCCAGCAGCCCATGACACAGTGCCCCACCGATTTCCCGAAAAATCTCCTGTTCCTGAGGTGAGAGTTTGCGCGCGCGCAACAGGACCAGGCAGCCCAGTAGATCCCCATTGTTTTTTTCGATGGGTAGCAGCGCAAGGGTTCGGGTGTCGACGGTGGCGGAAGCCTCCGGCGTTGCGCCACCCGCGGTATGTATCTGCACCTGAACCGGTGTTTGTGGAGACGCTTGCTTGCGCGCCTCATCAAGGTAATTCCTGACTTCACCGCGCCAGTGCTGTGCTTCACTGCTGGTCGGGTCAACACTGGTGACATTGGATGCCGCAGCAAGATTCAGTTGAGGGCCGCTGAAATACAGGCAGGCATCAAACGCGAGCAGGCATTGGCTATCGGTACAGACGATACGGCCAATCTGTTGTTCATCGGCTGCATCACGGAGTTTCTTTTGCAGGGACAGAAAACCGTTGAGTTTCTCCAGCAGTTTTGCATCCATCTCAGTTGGCTCCGCGATGATCGCTTTTATCGGAGCCGCCGGCGAGGAGGTCGCTGGTGCTTTTCGCCCGCTGGAACCTGGCTTCTCCGCTCATACCGGAAATCAGCAGCCGGGATGTAGTTATCGACTCTTCGCCGGAATCAATAACACCGATGACCCTTACGGTGCGGGTTACCGGGTCAACCACAGGGACAATGCGCTGCAAGGTGGCGGAGTAGGTCAGACCGGTTTCATTGATCAAGACCTGGAAGTTGTCACCGATGGAGAGGTGGGCGAGCCATACAGAGGGAATGATGGCTTCGACTTCGAGCCCGCGGTTGTCCACCAGCTCGAACAGTGGCGCGCCGACTTCGGTGCGCTGGTGCGGTTCCACGGAGCGGCTTACCACATAACCATCAAAAGGCGCGCGCACTTCGCAAAGGCTGTTGCGGTGAGTGAGCACCTTGGCATTGGCGGTGGTCTCTGCCAGCTGCGCCTCGCTCTGCAGCATTTCCAGTTCGCTGATATTGCCGCCCAGCTGGCGCAGTGAAATATTCGCATCCAGCTGGCGGCGCGCAAGTGTGCGCTGGGATTCGGCACCTTCGAGTTCGGCTCTCAATTCTGTGCAGTCGAAACGTGCAAGCAGATCATTTCTGTTGAAGCGGTCGCCCGCGCGCACATGGACTTCGATGATGCGCGCGGCCAGTTCGCTGGATAGCTGCACCCGACTGAGTGCGTTGAGTTTGGCAGGGGCGGAGTTCTGCTCTCCACTGCTACTCGGTTCGCCGGCGGCCAGTGCAACACCCGCTGTGCTTGTCATTGCTACACAGGCTGCCAGCAGCACCGCGGAAAAAGCGCTTCGGATTTGCATGACGGGTACCACCTGTACATCGTTCGCAGCCACATCAGCGATGTGAGTGGCTTCCAGTTTCTGAAGGTCGGACTAATGAATGTGTCCTGGAAAAGTCTTGCGGCGTTTACCAGTGCGCTGCGGCTTGCCCGTCTGCACGGATTTCTGTCTCGCGTCTCTCGACACCTTCCGGGTTGTAGCCCCCGATCGGCAGCAGTTCCATGCTGGCGCTCTGGGTGCGCATGTCCGCGACCTGTTGTTCGATCACTTCCAGCGGCTGGCGGTAGTCGATATAGAACTCGGGCTGGAAGCCCACCGCGTTACTGAGCCGCCCATTGGCACTGCGCCAGTCGGCGTAGCTCACATCTTTCTGTACGCTGGAAAGCAGAGCCTGGGTAGAGGCGTGGATACTTTCCAGTTCGGTGCCCTGGCTGGACTGCCAGCGCGCGCGGGACTGACTCGCCATCTGGCGGTCGATATCCGCCAGTTCCACCGCATAGCCGTGATTGAGTTGTGCGCGTTTTACATGGCTGTAGGCGAGGTCCACCTGAGTGAGCACCGCAACGGTCAATGCGGCGCGGCGTACATCACCGAGGCGTTCGTTATCGCGGGCGTATCCGATCAGGTCGCGCCCGGCGACCACGGTGCCGAGTAAATCCCAGGTCAGGCGCAGGCTGCTTTCGGCCCAGTCGTTGTACAGCAGGTAACTGTTGTCGTCGTAGAAATAGCCGGTGCGCAGTTCAAGGCCGGGCAATAACTGTAGGCAGGCTTTGCGGATTTCCGTTGCGGCGATGCGCTCGCGGTAATCCTCTTCCAGCAGCTCCGGGCGGTTGCGCAGGCTGTACTGCTCCAGCTCCAACACACTCATTTCCGCAAAGGGGCTGCGCAGCACATCGATGGATTTGGCGCTGACCTGAAACTGAGTGCCGGGGGGCAGCCCCATCAGCGAGGCGAGTTCCATCTTCGCGTTGTGCATATCCCCTTCCAGCGCCAGCAGCTGTTGCATCAGGTCCAGCAGGTCGCGACGGTAGGCCAGGCTGGCCTCGGTCTGGCGCAATCCGCGCTCGGCGCTCTCGCGGGATTTTTCCAGCGCGCGCCGGGTCTGTTCGATCAGCCCGGGCAGTTGTGCCTGGGCACGCTGGGCGGCGGCGGCCATCCAGAAGGCGTATTCCACGTCCATGATCACGTTGTGCATCAGCTTGCGCTGGCGCTCGATCGCAATCATCACCCCATCGGCGGCCTGCTTGGCGGAGAGGTAGTTGATACCGAAGTCGAGCACGTTCCACGACAATTCAAGTCCGGCTGTGCTGTAGGTCTTATCCAGAGAGGTGGACTGGGCGAGCGACTGGTTGCCGTTTACGTCTTCACTGCTGGCGAAGTGCTGTTTGTTGCGGTGGTTGTAACCGGCACTGGCGGCAATTTCCGGCAGCATGTCCCAGCGCGACAGGCGCAGGTTGCGGTTGGCGACCACCGCCTCCATCAGCTTGAGACGATTGTCCATGTTGTAGGCGATGGCCCGCGCAATGGCTTCATTCAGATCGATGGGGCCGGTGACGGGCTGCTGATTGCCGAAGGCGGTTTGCCAGTCACCACTGGCGCGTTGATCAATGGTGGCGTCGTCCATGGCGGTCGGTTTTACCGAGCAGGCGGACAAAGTCACGAGGGTGACGCCAAAGGTTGCAATAAAAGCCGCAAGCGAGGCCTGGCGCATATCTCTGAGTCCTTATAAATACTTATCGACTACTACGCGGTACATCTGCGCCAGATCAATTTAGTACAAATGTTTCAGCTCGCTGTGTGGAGAGGACGGGATCTCCGGGTTTCGTCGCCGCATTACACCTTGGCGGTCGGGAGTGGCGTCAGGGAGCACCGCAGCAAGACGGCCGGGTATAGCGGCGGGTTCTTGTTTTTGTGTGTGGATCTGCAGGCGATCAGGGTTGGTTAGGCCAATCTAAATGGGGCGGGGGGAGGCGGCGGTAACAATTCTGGGGCACAATCCGGCCTGTGGTTGAGAATCCTGCCAACCGCAGAACGACAATAATAAAAACTGAATATCGACGATAAGAGAGACCCGTCCCCTTGGCCAATATTGAGTTCAGAGGCGTCAGCAAGTACTACGACGATGGTCCCGCGACCGTGCCCGGCCTGGATCTGGAGATCCGCGATGGCGAATTTATGGTACTGGTAGGCCCGTCCGGCTGTGGCAAATCCACTACCCTGCGGATGATTGCGGGGCTCGAATCCATCAGTGGCGGCGATCTGTATATTGGGGGGCACCGGGTTAACGACCTGCCCCCCAAGGACCGGGACATCGCCATGGTGTTCCAGAATTACGCCCTTTACCCGCATATGTCCGTGTATGAAAACATGGCATTTGGTCTGCGGGTGCGCAATTTCCCCAAGCTGGGCATTGATCGTCGGGTGCGGGATGCCGCCGAGACACTGGGGCTGTCGGATCTGCTCGCGCGCAAGCCCGGCCAGTTGTCCGGGGGGCAGAATCAGCGGGTGGCCCTGGGGCGTGCCATGGTGCGCGACCCCCAGGTATTTCTGTTCGATGAGCCACTGTCCAATCTCGATGCGGAGCTGAGAGTGCAAATGCGCGGAGTCATTCACCGTCTGCACCGCCAGTTGGGCACTACGTCGGTCTACGTCACCCACGACCAGGTGGAGGCCATGACCCTGGGCACCCGCATCGCGATTCTCGATAAAGGGGAGCTGATGCAGGTGGGGACGCCGCTGGAACTGTATAACGACCCGGACAACACCTTTGTGGCGGGTTTTATGGGTTCGCCGCCGATGAACCTGGTTGCGGTTGCCAACGACGGTGTCCAGCTGTGTTGCGACCTGCTCACACTGCCGCGCCCGCACCTGCAGGGAGTGGGCCGCGCGCTGCTGCTCGGCCTGCGCCCGGAAAAGCTGGTCTACGCCGCCAGCGCGCCGGCCCACTGGCCACGGCTTTCCGGCGAGATCGAGCTGGTTGAGAGCCTGGGGGCGGAGATGTTGGTACACCTGCGCAAGGGCGGGGACCAGGTCATAGCACGGCTGCCGGGTTTGCGGGCATTCACTCTCGGTGACGCACTGGAACTCGCGTTTGATCCCGCGGCGGTGTATCTGTTCGATGCACAGACGCAACAGCGCATTCGCAGTGATACTGCCCGCGCCGGAGTGCGGATGTGATCATGGCCTCAATATCCTGCGGGAGCCCGTTGCGCAGGCGCACAGCTACCGGGCTGGTGGGGCTGCTGGGCAGGCTCGTGCAGGCAGTGTTGTGCCTGCTGATTTGCCTTTCCGGTAGCGCCAGGGCTGCGGATAGCCTGACTCTCTGGCACAGCTACCGCGGTGCCGAGCGCACTGCGTTTGAGCAGCGCATTCGCGACTACAACCGCAGCCAGAGCGCGGTGCAGGTGAAAGCCCTGGCGGTCCCCTTTGGCGGCTTCGCGGATAAGCTGTCCGCGGCCCTGCCCCGGGGGCAGGGCCCGGACCTGTTTGTCTTTGCCCACGATCGTCTCGGCGGGTGGGCCAGCTCCGGGCACACCATTGCGCCCATCGATCGCTACGTGAGCGAGCGGTTACTGCGGCGCTTCCCGGCAAACCTGCTGGATGCGATGACTTTTACCGGCGATCTCTACGGCCTCCCGTTTGCGTTCAAGAGCCCGGCGCTGATCATGAATACCGACCTGGTGCAGTCACCGCCCGCGACCACCAACGGCATGGTGGCGGAGGCATTGCGGCACACCGACCGCGCTGCCGGGCGCTTCGGTCTCGCGTACAGCTATACCGAACCCTTTTTTCACGGCGCCCTGATGAACAGCTTCGGGCAGGGTCCATTCGATCGCGGTGGCAATCTGGATCTGGATAGTCCGGCGAATGTTGCTTCTCTGCAGATGCTCGCGCGCTGGGCGCGCCAGGACCGGATATTGCCGGAGGATCCCAGCAGTACTCTGGTGACAGACCTGTTCAATCAGGGGCGTGCGGCGATGGTGATCAGTGGCCCCTGGATGCTCGGAGAAATCGCGCCGCAGGTGAATTACCGGGTAGCGCCGTTGCCGGTCAACAGCGAGAGCGGTAAACCCCTGTCACCCTGGGTGGCGGTGGAGGGACTGTTCCTGTCACCCTGGTCACAACACCCGGAACAGGCCGTGGCGCTGATGGAATTTCTCACCAGCCGCGCCTCCGCGGAAATCATGGCCACGGAAGGTGGCCAGCTGCCGGCAAATATCAGTGCGTTTGAACACCCTAGTGTCGCGACAAATCATGTAGCCATGGCATTTCGCCAGCAATTGGAACACGCGGTGCCTATTCCCAATCTGCCGGCGATGACGCTGCTGTGGGTGCCTCTGGAAAATGCGCTGAAAAAAGTCGTCAAGGGCGTGGCGCAGCCGGAAGCGGAGATGCAGCAGCTTCAGCGGCAACTGAGTGCGGACCTGACGCGCCTGGAGCGATCCCGCCGGCGAGGGGAAACCCCGGCACAGATGCCGCTCTGGTTGTGGGTGATTCCCGTTGTGCTGGTGGTGCTCGCGGCCTGGGGCTGGCACCGTTGTCGACGTCGGCTGATGGTGGGTTGGCAGGCCAACCGCACCGCGTATCTGTATATCCTGCCGGCCATGTTGGGCATGCTGCTACTGGTGTTGTTTCCACTTGGCTATGGGCTGTTGTTGTCGTTTACCGATACCACCGTCTTCAACGAGCATGCGCCTCTGTGGTCGCGGTTTGTGGGGCTGGATAACTACGCGGCAATCCTTGGGGATTTTCACCTGTGGCGAGGTCAGGGGGCCGAGCGCAGCCTGGATTTCGACAACTTCTATTGGACCCTGCTGGTGACCATTATCTGGACTGCCAGCAACGTGATTCTGGCGGTGGGGCTGGCGATGGTACTGGCACTGGCGCTCGACCGGCCAATCGTCGGGCGCAGTTGGTTCCGCCTGATCCTTATCCTGCCCTGGGCCATTCCCAATTACATTACCGCGCTGGTGTGGAAAGGCATGTTCCATCCGCAGTTTGGGGTGTTCAACCAGGGGTTGCAGATCCTCGGGCTGGCGCCGGTGGCCTGGTTTGACTCTATCGGTACCAGCTTTGTGACCGGCCTGATAACCAATGTATGGTTGAGTATCCCGTTCATGATGGTGGTGATCCTCGGCGGGTTGCAGTCGATTCCGCGGGAGCTGTACGAGGTGGCCCGGGTGGAAGGGGCCGGGCGCTGGTTTCAGTTCCGCCGGATTACCCTGCCGCTGCTGAAACCTGTGCTGATCCCGGCGGTGATTCTGTCGGTGGTGTGGACCTTTAATATGTTTAACGTCATCTACCTGGTCAGTGACGGTGCGCCCGCCGGCGCCAACGATATTCTGATCACCAAGGCGTTTCGTATCGGGTTCGAGAAGTACCAGTATGCCTACGCCGCCGCCTATTCCATGGTAATTCTGGCGTTGCTGTTCGGTTATACCCTGTGGCAGACCCGTGTCAGTCGCACCCTGGAGGTGGCCCGATGACTTTTCCCGGTGGGACTCCCCCCCGCAGGAGCCTGCTTGCAGGCGAACCGGTTTGGCACCGGGCTTGGTTGGCTTGCAGGCGGGTGCCGAAAAGGATTGCACAGGATATTTTTAGCTGGCGTTTCGTCTTGCTGACACTGGCTTCGCTGATCGTTCTCTATCCCATGTTGTGGGTTGTCAGCCTCGCCTTCTCCGGCCAGCAGTCTCTGACCCTGGTCCGCCTGCCGGAGGATGCCGGCATCGCCCGGCAGTTAATGGCTCTGGTTCCATTACCGGAACAGTGGTCCCTGGCGAATTTTCGCGCGGTGCTTTCCGAGCAGCCGTTTCTGCAATGGCTCGGCAATAGCCTGGTGGTCGCCATTGCCACCACCGTTGTCGGTCTTTCCCTGAGCTGTACGGCCGCCTATGCGTTTTCCCGCTTCCGGTTTGCCGGCCGCCAGCGGGGCATGTTGCTGTTTTTGATCTCGCAGATGTTTCCCGCAGTGCTGATGCTGATTCCTCTGTACGTGATCGTGGTGCAGTGGTTGGGGCTCGGGAACTCCTGGCTGGGATTGATACTGGTGTACTCCATCACCGCGCTGCCGTTCTGCGTGTGGATGTTAAAGGGCTACTTCGACACTCTGCCCTACGAGATTGAAGAGTCGGCACTGCTCGACGGGGCCAGCCACTGGACCATCTTCACTCGTATTATCCTGCCGCTGGCGCGACCGGCCATAGCGGTTACCGGGCTATTCGCGTTCATGACTGCCTGGAACGAATTTATCCTGGCCTCCATTTTCATGGACGATGAATCCCTGTATACGGTACCCGTGGGCCTGCGCTTCTTCGTGAGTGACTACGCCTCGGAGTGGGGGTACTTTGCGGCGGGTTCCATTGTGGTTTCGCTGCCGGTCATGTTGCTGTTTCTTTCCCTGCAGCGCTTTCTGGTTTCCGGGCTCGCCGCCGGGGCGGTGAAAGGCTGACGCTGCAGATGCACCCTTATCCGTGATCACACAACCGGTCAGTGGCTTGCGGGCTCCCCAGGCCCCTGCTTTGAGCCGTCTCGCCCCGTAATGGTCCGGAAAATGTCCCAATCCGGTGCGGCCTGGCGCTTTCCATTTAAGCTGTTGATTTATATGTGTTTTTTCGTTCCCGCTTTGCCGAAACCAAGGTGGGAAAGTCCATTTTTGGCCAAATCCCCAAGGTGGGACGACGCATTCTGGCGCGGCGCAGGAGTATAGCCTCACGCCAGATCGGGTTATCCTGTTGCGGTCTCACGCGGTCCCTACTCTGGCGAAACCAATAAATAAAATGACGTGACGATGGGGGAGACAACTCCATGAACAGAATGACCGGATTCAAGAAGAATTCCATTGCGGTGGCCATCGCCACCCTCGCGGGCGTAAGCGGCGGCGCCCTGGCTCAAACCGAAGCGGAATCCGCCCTGGAAGAGGTGGTGGTGCTGGGCATCCGCGGCAGCCTTGAAAAATCCATGGACGTGAAGCGCGATGCCAAAGGTATCGTCGATGCGATTTCCGCAGAGGATATCGGCAAGTTCCCCGATACCAATCTGGCGGAATCCATGCAGCGGATTTCCGGTGTCTCTATCGACCGGGTGAATGGTGAAGGCAGCAAGGTTACGGTGCGTGGCCTGGGGCCGGATTTCAACCTGGTAACCCTGAATGGCCGTCAGGTGGCGCGCACCACCGGTGGCCGCTCCTTTGATTTCCAGAATATCGCCTCCGATATGGTGACCGGTGTCGAGGTCTCAAAGACCAGCGACGCAACACTGCCCTCCGGTGGCATGGGCGCCACCATCAACCTGCTGACCGCGCGTCCTTTCAATACCCCGGAGCGCACCCTACGTTTTGGGGTAAAAGGGGTGCTGGATGAGTCCTCCGACGATGCCAGCATGACGCCTGAATACAGCGGTTTCTATTCCGACACCTTTGCCGATGGCAAATTCGGTGTGGCCATTTCCGGTTCCGTGCAGGAGCGCGAGAGCGGCAGCCAACAGGCGCTGGTTCCCGGTGGCTGGATCAGTGTTGAAGGCCAGATGGACAACAACTGGGACGGCGTGAATGATGCCTGGGGCGCGGTCCCGCTGGAGAATCAGGTAAACCGTCCCGGTGAGGGCGACATCTATTCTGTTGCGCAGAACGCGGCCTTCAAGTTTGAAGAGCAGCAGCGCAAGCGCACCAATGGTCAGCTGGTGCTGCAGTGGGCGCCCACTGACGATGTGACCGCAACCCTGGATTACAACTACTACCAGAACAAGATCGCCAAGCAGTTCAATGATATTTCCGTATATCACGCCTGGCAGGGCGATCAGCGGGGTGTATGGAGTGACGGCCCCATCTCCACGCCGATCATCTACTCCGAATACTACGGGGCGCCCAGTGATGTGGCCATGGGTGGCGGCAGCACCGCCGAGATCCACGAAGGGAATATGCTCGGGATCAACCTGGAATGGCAGGTTGGTGACCGGCTGAACCTGTTCTTCGACGGCCAGCACTCGGAAGCCGAGCGCACTCCGGACAGCCCCTGGGGTACCAGCAATGTGCTGACCGTCGCCGCCATGGTGCGCGAGGCCAGCAGCGTGGACTTTACCGGCGAGATCCCGGCGATCTATGTGGACTCCGCCAACGGTTTGAATGCCTCCGATATCATTGTTACCGGTTCAGTATTCACCAATTCCAAAGATTATTCCGAGGTGGACCAGTTCCGCTTTGGTGGTAACTTCGAAATCAGCGAATCCAGTGATATCGACTTCGGTATCGCCCGTCAGGAAGTGAGCAATCGCTCCCAGTCCGTATTTGTACAGCGCAATAACTGGGGTGGTGCGGGCCCCGCATCGGATCTGCCGGACGAACTGTTTACGGCCAAAAGTATCTCCGACAAGTTTGATGAGTCCTGGGGAGATTTTTCCGAGATCGGCGGGCTGGAGCCCCTGGATATCTATTACGACTGGGATTTTGACGCGGTGCGTGCGATCGCCGAAGACCTGTACGCGAACAACGCTACCGACGCGGGCACGGCCAACCGTGTAGGCGATTGTGGAACTGCCTTCTGCGCCTCCACCGACTACGCGTCTGACACCGATCGTGCCACCACCGAGACGTCCACCTCCGTGTATGCACAGTACAACTTCACCTCCGAAATGCGCGGAATGCCTTACGAGATCAACACGGGGCTGCGTTACGAGCAGACCGATGTGGACTCGGTATCTGTGGTGCCTGAATACGATCGCGCAGAATGGAACTCCAACAACGAAGTGGCGATCATCGGCACCGGTGAACAGGTTTATCTGAGCGAAGAGGGTAACTACGATTACTGGTTGCCCAGTATTGCGTTGAAAGTGGACGTGACAGAAGACGTGGTGACCCGCGCGGCAGTCAGCAAGGCAATCACCCGTCCGGATTACAATTCCATCAAAGGTGGCACCACGATCGGTACCATCGCCAACGGCGGCATTGGTGGCGGCTCCACCGGCAACCCGAGCCTGTTGCCCTACGAGTCCATCAACTACGACCTGTCTGTGGAGTGGTATTACGGCGAGACCAGCTACGCGTCGGTGGGCCTGTTCCGCAAGGATGTATCCAACTTCATCAGCAATGCCAAAACCGAGAAATCACTGTTCAATATTGCCAACCCGGCAGACGGTGCTCTGGTGGATGAGGCGCGTGCGAACGGTGCCAATGATGCGGAATCCATTCGTCAGTATATTGCCGCCAATTACGCCGACAGCGACTTCGTCAATGTGACCTACCTCGAAGACGGCGTTACCGTGGATAAGATATTTATTACCGGTAACCCGGCCACCGACAATGACATGGTGTTCCTGGTGGATACCCCGGTAAACAGCGATGTGGACAATACCATCGACGGTGTCGAACTGGCAGTGCAGCACATGTTCGGTGAAACCGGGTTTGGCCTGCAGGCGAACTACACCATCGTAGATTCCGAACTCAGTTATGACCCGTACATACTGGTGGATCAGGAGGCCATGGTCGGCCTGAGCGACTCTGCCAACCTGGTGGGCTTTTACGATAAGAACGGCTTCCAGGCGCGGATCGCCTATAACTGGCGGGATGAGTTCCTGAGTTCCCGCGGCCAGAACACCGGTGCCAACCCACAGTATGTGGAAGCTTACAGCCAGATTGACCTGAACGTGAGCTATGAACTACCACAGCTTGAAGGCATGCAGGTATTCCTTGAGGGGATTAACGTAACCGATGAGTACCAGCGTGTTTACGGCCGTGATTCACGTCAGCTGATGGGTTACTACCAGGGTGGTGCGCGCTGGCAGTTGGGTGCGCGCTACGCCTTTTAAACCAGAGCACAGGATGGTTTGAACTGGCAGGGAAAGCCGCTGATCATATGGTCAGCGGCTTTTTTTATAGCAGATAACATGCTTGAAATCTGATGGCAGATAATAAAAAAGGAAGAGAATAATAGTATGACGAATGCGGTATTGCTGAATAACGTAGAGCACTGTGATCTTCGGGTGCGAACCGGGCGCTCTGCAGAGCTGGGTGATGACGTCTGGTATGCACTGACATTTCCCCTGGAATTTCGCGCGCTTCAGGGGCAGTACCCCATCTTTTTTCAGCGGGATGCCAGTACCGGCGCATTCTTTCCTCTGGTACTGCTTGGCCTGGAGCCCGGTGAAAATCTCTATCTCAACAATGATCAATGGGCCGCTTCCTATCTTCCTCTGACCGTACGCCGGGAACCATTTTTAATTGGGCGCCAGCATTTTGTCGAAGACGGTGTGCAGAAAACCCGCCGGGTGATTCATATCGACCTCGACAGTCCTCGCGTCAGTCGGGAGCAGGGCGAGCCTCTGTTTCTGGAGTATGGTGGCAGTTCGCCGTTTCTTGACGGCGTGTCGGATATGCTTGAAGCCATTCACCAGGGTATCGAACAGAGTGAGAAATTTATCCGCGCGCTGCAAATTCACGGATTGCTGGAACCATTCACCATGGATGTCACGTTGAACAACGGTACGATCAATCAATTGAAGGGGTTTTATACCATCGATGAGCCACGCCTGCGGGCACTCAATGGTGAAGACCTCAGTGAACTGCACCGGGCCGGTTTTCTGGAAGCAATCTATATGGTGCTGGCGTCCCAGTCTCAGGTCCGGCGTTTGATTGATGAGAAAAATCGTCGCAGTGTACATGATTGATCTGACCGGAGGGCAAGCATGAAATCCGGGCGACCATTTATAGAAACCGCAGGTCTGCCGTATGCGGACGAAACCTGGGATGTTACTCCGGAAAATGTATTGGCTTCAGTGGAAGGCGTTACCCGGCCACTGGTGTTGCGAAACTATTGCGCACATTTCCCCGCGGTAAGTGCCGGTAAGCAGTCTGCACGGAAAATGGCGGAATATCTTCTCGACCATTACAGTGGCCAGCCTGTTAACGGCTGCTATGGCGACCCGGAAACGGAAGGGCGGATCTTTTACAATAAAGATCTTACCGGGTTTAATTTTCAGTCCCGCAGAGTGGCTCTTGGGGAATTGCTGGACGACCTGCTTTCTACCGCCGGGGCGTCGCCCGCGCCCATGCGCTATATGCCTTCCAGTCAGACCTCCTTCTGGTTTCCACCATTCGCCAGCACAAATGATGCGGGACTGTCCGATGTATCGCCCGTGGGTTCCTTGTGGCTCGGTAACCGGGTGCGTGTCGCTGCCCATTACGACTTCCCCAACAATCTGGCCTGTAATATTGCCGGCAGACGGCGCTTTACCCTGTTTCCACCGGAAGAAATCGTCAACCTCTATCCAGGGCCACTGGAATTCGCGCCGGGAGGGCAGGAAATCAGTCTTGTGGATTTCTACAATCCAGACTTCGAGCGC
This sequence comes from Microbulbifer sp. ARAS458-1, assembly GCF_045348205.1. NCBI lineage: Bacteria > Pseudomonadati > Pseudomonadota > Gammaproteobacteria > Cellvibrionales > Microbulbiferaceae > Microbulbifer > Microbulbifer sp. ARAS458-1. Next base: position 1,211,698 of record NZ_CP155838.1, read on the forward strand.
TTCCCCCGTTTTCGCGACGCATTGGCCCGTGCGCAAACGGCCGAGCTGCAGGCGGGTGATGCATTGTATATTCCGGGGATGTGGTGGCATCACGTGGAGAGCCTGGACACGCTGAATGTCCTCTATACCCACTGGTGGCGGGATTCTGCCGCGTATCTGGGGCGCCCCACCAATGCGCTGATGCATGCCATGCTCGGTCTGCGGGATCTGCCAGCACACCAGCGCAACGCGTGGCGCGCACTGTTCGATTATTACGTGTTTGCTGCCGGGGAGAGCGGCGCGGCACATATCGAGCCCGCAGCAAGGGGGATTCTCGAACAGCCTATGTCGCTTGAAACTGCGATGCAGTTGCGGACCAAACTGCAGAATGATCTGAAACGTTAAAAGTCATAAATCCTGAAAATAATAATTGAGAGCGAAAGTGTGAGTACACAGCAAAGAGTTCGTAAGGTGGTCATCGCCGGTGGTGGAACGGCGGGCTGGATGGCCGCGGCCGCGCTGGCAAAGTTGTTGGGAAAAAATCTGGATATCCGCCTGGTTGAATCCGAGGCAATCGGTACCGTGGGCGTGGGCGAGGCAACCATTCCGACCCTGCATCTTTTCCATCAGCTGCTCGGGATTGACGAGCGGGAAATGATGGCGGCGACCAATGCGACCTTCAAACTGGGGATCGCATTCGAAAACTGGAAAGAGAAGGGGCAGGACTACATTCACTCCTTTGGTGCCGCGGGCAAGGATTGCTGGGCGTGTAATTTCAGCCATTTCTGGGTCCGGGGCCGGCAACTGGGTATCGACTATCAGATTGGCGACTACACCAAAGAGCACCTGGGTGCACGGATGGGTCGCTATGCCGTCTCCCCTCGTAGTGAACGTACCCATGCGTATCACTTTGATGCAAGTCTATATGCAACATTTCTACGCCGCCTCGCAGAAAAGCACGGTGCCGTACGAATAGAAGGAAAGATCGAACAGGTTCAGCTAGACCCTCACACCGGCTATATCCAGTCCCTGATGCTGGAAAGTGGTGAGCGGCTGGAAGGCGACCTGTTTATAGACTGCACGGGTTTCCGGGGTTTGTTGATCGACAAGGCATTACACACCGGCTTTGACGATTGGGGGCACTGGTTGCCCTGTGATCGGGCGGTCGCGGTTCAGACTGGTAAAGCGCAAAGCCCTGTGCCCTATACCCGTTCAATTGCGCGGGAATCCGGATGGCAATGGCGTATTCCGCTGCAGTCCCGCACTGGTAATGGACTGGTTTTCTGCAGTCACTACCTGGATGAAGAAAATGCGACAAAAATACTGCTGGAAAATGTGGAAGGTGAGCCGCTGAATGCTCCGAGAGTCATTCCATTTCGTACCGGTACCCGTCGCCAGCACTGGAACAAAAACTGTATCGCTATAGGTCTTTCCAGCGGATTTATCGAGCCCCTGGAATCCACCAGTATCCATCTGATTCAGCGCAGTATTGTGCGCCTGCTCACGCTTTTCCCGTCCCGCGGAGTTGTTCAGGCGGATGTCGATGAATATAACCAGCTGATTCGCGAAGAGACGGAAAATGTGCGCGACTTTGTGGTTCTCCATTACAAGCTCACAGATCGAACGGATTCCGAATTCTGGCGTCACTGTCGTGGAATGGACGTTCCAGAATCACTCGCTCGGCGTATGCAGGTCTTTGAGGAGAGCGGTCGAGTTTATCAGAACGGTACCGAGCTGTTTGGAGAAAGCTCCTGGTTGCAGGTGATGCTTGGTCAGGGGTTGATGCCGCAGACCTACCACCCAATCGTCGACATGATGAGTGAGCGCGAACTTACCAACTTTCTTGACGGTATCCGTCGCCAGGTCCGCGACACCGTGGAAAGCTGGCCCCATCATATGGAATTTATTGAGCACTACTGCAGGTCAAAACAGGGCGCAATGTGATGAGGTAGACGCTTTGCATGACTCGCTTTGCACCATGTTCGGAGATCCCCCAAAGTGGGACGACACTACGCACCCGAGAAACTAGTTTCACTCTCGAGGTGAACCGATACGGGCGTCTCGATGCTCGTGCTCCAAATACTAAAAACTATGCTGAAGCGAGGCTCAACCATGCGTCTATTTTCCAAAAGGCGTGGCACTACTTCTGTGCCCGCCTTTCCCGTAATCACCGGCAGTGCGATTGTTTTTGCACTGACATTCCCGCTCACTGTTTTGGCACAACAGTCCAACTTGGCTACCGGTGCAAGTGTTTCTGCCAGCACCGCCGACCTCCCCGCAAGTAATGCCATTGATGGCGATACAGGCACCCGCTGGGCGTCTGCGGGGCAGACAGATCCTTCCTGGATCGCGCTGGATCTCGGCCAGCCCTATGACCTGGATCAGGTGGAAATATTCTGGGAGGCCGCGAACCCTGAAACCTACGAAATCTGGGGCTCCAACAATGGTGTGGACTGGAACACGCTGAGTGTGCAGACCGGCGGCGAGTTTGGGCACCGCACCGACACCGTCGATGTGAGTGGTATTTATCAGCATGTGAGAATTCAGGGAATCAGCCGCAGTGCTGGGAATTACTGGGGTTACTCTATTTGGGAAATGGGCGTGTTCGGTAGTCCGGCAAATTGCGATTCAGGCTGTGTGGTGGAACTGAATGGCAGCACTTTTCAGGCGCGGGTGACCGGTGGTGATATTGTCGATATTCACTATTCAATCAATGGTGGCGGCCAGATGAATGTGCGCATGGTCGAGACCTCCGGTCTCTGGACATACGATATTCCCGGTTTGACTGCCGGTGACGTGCTCAATGTTTCCTACACGAAAATAACCGGTGGTGTTGGCGAAAATATTCCGGCAAGCCAATATGTGTTTTCCGGTCAGGGCGGCTCTTCGTCGTCCTCCTCGTCATCTTCTTCTTCGTCCTCTTCCGGCGGTAGCTCAGGTGGGTCCGGTGGCAGTAGCTCCGGCAGCTCCAGCAGTTCCAGCAGCTCATCGGGAGGTGCTTCTTCCGGAAGCTCGTCATCTGGCGGCTCGTCATCTGGCGGCTCGTCGTCTGGTGCAGACCTGGGATCGATCGTTCCGCTGTATGACAGCAGCACACAGTTGGAGCCGGCGATCACATTCGAGACACCAACGGCGCTGGTTACCCGTTTTTCAGATCGGGCGCGCGACCGTCATGCCAAAGAGGATATGTTTCAGGCGTATGATCACTACCTGAGTTTTTATTGGGAGGATCGCACCGCTTCTATCGAAATTATTGATGAAGTGGCCAAGGGGGGAGACTCGGTGCGAATGAATGTACGCACCCAGTTCAAGCTGAGTGATACCGAAGCAGAGAATCGCTGGTTTTATCGCGGCGTTGGCACCGTGGCGGAATACTGTGACAACGGAGTGATGGTGGTTGTCGATCAGTACAACTACTACAAGGAGCGCACCTATAACTGCCGGGAAGGCCGCAACATTCAGGTGGGTGACAAGCTGGAGTTTGAAATCAGCCAGTTTCTGGACCCCAGCGTGCCGAACGGTCGTGCAAATTATTACGGAACTACGTTCCTGTATATCGTGGGTGAGGGACTGGTTCCCTGGGATGTTGGCGGCGCGACACCGTTTGGTGGAATAAAAGACTCGGTCAAAATTCCCGAGACGGCATGGCTTGGAGGCGATACCACCATACACGCGCTGACTTCCGGAGAGACAGACAACCACTATATGCAGATGGCCACCAATCTCGGCTATGACAATGCGCAGCCATTTATGCTCGGGCGTCGTGTATTACACAGCTCTGCCATCGATGGAGTGCATGACGAGAATCCCGTGGATAACCCGCCCTTCGCACCAATGATCGGTCTTGCCGGCCCTCACTATATCAACGACAGTTGCGCCAGCTGCCACCAGCGCAATGGACGTGCGGTGCCAGCAGCGGTGGGCGAACCCCTGGATAAGTGGACATTCAAGGTGGCCGCGGCCAATGGTGATCCAGATCCATATCTTGGCTCTGCTCTGCAGCCCAAGGCGCGTAACGGGGCCGTCAGCGAAGGCCAGGTATCGATCGCGAGCTGGACGGAGCAGAATGGACTGCGCTCTCCCAACTATGCCTTTACCGGTGTTGTGCCCGAGCGGTTTTCCGCACGTATCGCCCCGAGTATTGTCGGCATGGGTTTGTTGGAAGCCATCGACGAAAGCTCGGTCATTGCACTGGCGGACCCAGATGACAGCAATGGCGATGGTATTTCCGGTCGAGTGAATCGCGTGATTGACCCTGAAACCGGAGAGACTCGGCTGGGGCGTTTTGGCTGGAAGGCCGGTATGGCCAGTATCCGTCACCAGCTGGCCCGGGCGTTCAATACCGATATGGGGGTCATGACGTCGGTCTTCCCACAACCAGATTGCGGCAGTAGCCAGAGCGATTGCGGTGCGACTGGAGCGGAACTTGCCGATAACCATCTGCAGGATCTGACTAAATATGTGGCGCTGCTCGGCGTGCGCCCGCAGCGGAACTATGATGATCCTGCTGTGGTAAATGGCAAGCAACTGTTCACGGATATTGGCTGTGCCAGTTGCCATACCCCAACCCATCAGACCAGTTCACAGCATCCGTTCGCGGAGCTGCGCAATCAGACCATTCACCCTTACACCGACTTGCTGTTGCACGATATGGGACCGGGGCTTGCGGACAACCTGGGTGAAGCCGAAGCCAGCGGTGCCGAATGGCGTACCCCGGCACTTTGGGGACTGGGGCTTTCCGCTTGTGTTACTGGTGGGGTGATAAACCCTCAGGGTGGTCAAGGCAACGAAATCTGTACACCTCAGCACGGCTATCTCCATGACGGGCGGGCGCGCAGCATTGAAGAGGCTATTCTCTGGCACGGTGGGGAAGGTCAGGCGGCCAACAATGCTTACCAGAGCCTGAGTGGTGCACAACAACAGGATTTGTTGAGCTTCCTGAATTCACTCTGATTTTTCAAACAATAATTGGCAAGGACTGATAGAAAGGCGCGGAAACTTTTCCGCGCCTTTTTTATTGGCGGGGCAGAAAGTCACAGGGCCCAGGTTGTGTACCAACGGAATGTGGGGCGACGGATATTCATTTCCTGCGCTAAAAAGGTGGCGTTCCCTGTGGGGACCTGAGTGAAAAAATAAACAGTGATAAGAATAAACACAGTAAAAGGAGACAGCGATGTCGAGATTCCTGATCCGCAGTACCACACTGGCAGTTGCCGTGGCCGCAGTCGGATGTGGCGGTGGCAGTTCCAATAACGAAGATCCGGGTGAGACTATTGTTGATCCGCCGGTGGTCGATACCCGCCCCGAACAATGCCTGGAGGACCCGGAAAACTCCGGTTACTGTCTGGTGTGGTCCGATGAGTTTTCCGGCAGTGCGATCGATGCTGAAAAATGGGTTCACGAAAAAAATTGCACCGGTGGCGGCAATAACGAAGCCCAGTGTTATACGGATTCCCCGGATAACTCCTGGGTAGCGGACGACATGCTGCATATTCGGGCCATTCGCGAAGATGCCACAGGACCTTCCGTGGTGGACGATGATCCGAACTACGACGCCAACGATACCTCCGGCAGTGGCTCTTTTACCTCCGCCCGGTTGCGCACCAAGAACATGGGCGACTGGAAATACGGTCGTTTTGAAATGCGCGCGAAATTGCCGTTCGGACAGGGGAGCTGGCCCGCGTTCTGGATGCTGCCCACGGACTGGGCCTATGGTGGTTGGCCCCTTTCTGGCGAAATCGACATTCTGGAGGCGGTCAACCTGAAAGTCGGCGGCGAAGATCGGGTGTACGGCACGCTGCACTACGGCGGTACCTGGCCCGGCAACAAACACACCGGTGAGGCCTACCAGATTCCCGGTGACCTCAATCCTGCCGATGGTTTTCACACCTACGCCGTGGAGTGGGAAGAGGGGGAGATACGCTGGTATGTGGACGGGGACCACTATGCGACCCAGACCAGCGACGGCTGGTATACCACCGCGGAACTGGAAAATCCGCTGGCGCCTTTCGACCAGCCCTTTCACCTGATACTGAACCTGGCTGTGGGGGGCGACTGGCCCGCGAACGTGAATGATACCGGTATCGATGAAGAAGCTTTTCCACAGGACTTTGTCATCGACTACGTGCGGGTATATCAGTGCACGGAAAATTTTGATACCGGTAAAGGCTGTGCCAGCAGCGACGGTGATTTTGTCCACAACCCGGGGCTGGAGCCTCCGCAGGCTCCGGACAGTACCGACGGCGAGCTGGTGATTTTTGACGGTGAGGCCAAGGCCCCATACGCCTGGTATACCTGGACCGCCCATGGGGATATTGGCTACACCATCGAGAACATTGGTGGTGAGTATGGCGAGGTGGCGCAGATCACCTACAACACCAATCAGGGGATCGGTTTCTATCAATCCGACAGCGCTTACGACCTGAGCGATTACACCTATGTGGAGTTTGACCTGCGGGTTCTCAACGAGCCGGCGGATGCCGGTGCTGCGGGTTTAACATTCCGCGCGGATTGCGGCCATCCGTGTTCCTCTGGTGATTACCCGCTGGATATGCCCGCGCCGGACCAGTGGACACATTATCAAATTCCGGTGATGGCACTGGTCGAAGGTGGTCTCAACGCCAGTAGCGTCAATACGCCGTTTGTCATATCGCCCACCTGGGATAATCAGATGGGGGCAATATTGCAGATCGATAATATTATCTGGACCCGCTAGCGGTTCATGCCCCCACATACCGTCCCATTTTCCCGAACCGTACAGAGTGGAAAGGTGGTCAGCTCCATTTTGTGATGGTTTGGGGAAGTGGGACGATCCCTTTCCCGGGATTCCGTACAAAGAAGCCTGGAATAACCGGGTGCTCCTGCCTGTAAGTAAGGCTGCCCGGTGCATACGTCAAAGATGGCACAACAAAAACAAGTGGGAACCTGGGAATAGGAGTAGCACGGTGATGAAAAAGCGAATTTTGCTGGGGGTCATCTCCGCACTGGTGGCCGGGGCAGTGCTCTCGGGCTGCGGTGAGCAGAAATTGACCGAGGCAGGGGCGGCAAAAACCGGGGGGAAATATGGGGATGCACAGGCCGCCGTCTGGCCGTCACTCACCTCGGGTATTCCCAAAGACCCGGCTATCGAAGCGAGAATCGACGACCTTCTGAGCCGGATGTCGGTGGAGGAGAAAGTCGGGCAGATGATCCAGGCGGAGATCAAAAATGTAACCCCGGAAGAGGCCCGAGCTTACCACCTGGGCTCTATTCTCAATGGCGGCGGCGCCTTTCCGAATAATGACAAACACGCGAGCGTGGCCGATTGGGTGGCACTGGCGGATGCCTTTTACGCGGCCTCCATGGATACCAGTGACGGCGGTGTCGCCATCCCGATTATCTGGGGCACCGATGCGGTACACGGCCACAACAATGTCATTGGTGCGACGCTGTTTCCTCACAACATCGGTCTGGGCGCCACGCAAAACCCCGAGTTGATGCGCCAGGTTGGAGCGGTTACCGCAGCGGAAGTCTCGGCTACCGGAATAGACTGGGTCTTTGCGCCCACACTGGCGGTCACCCGGGATGACCGCTGGGGGCGTAGCTATGAGTCCTATTCAGAAGACCCGCAGATCGTGCGCAGCTACAGTGGGCGGCTGGTGGAGGGCCTGCAGGGCAGGCCCGGTAGCGATGAGCTGTTTGCGCCCAAGCGGGTAGTGAGTACGGCGAAACACTTTATCGCCGACGGTGGTACGGAAAATGGCATCGACCGTGGTGATGCCATCATGTCCGAAGCGGAGCTTATCGAAATCCACGCCCAGGGCTACTTTTCCGCCATCGAATCCGGTGTGCAGACCGTGATGGCATCCTTCAGCAGCTGGAATGGGGAAAAGCTACACGGCCATAAATACCTGCTCACTGATGTGCTGAAAGAACGCCTGGGTTTCGACGGCTTTGTGGTGGGTGACTGGGCCGGGCACCAGTTTGTAAATGGGTGTTCCAATGTAAGTTGTCCACAGGCGGTGAATGCCGGTCTGGACATGTTTATGGCGCCGGACCCCAGCTGGAAAACGCTGTATGCCAACACCGTGGCACAGGCCAAGAGTGGGGAAATCTCGGCTCAACGCCTGAACGATGCGGTACGGCGGATTTTGCGGGTAAAGCTGCGAGCCGGCCTGTTTGATGCCGGTGCTCCATCCACCCGGGCCTACGCCGCGGATGAATCCCTGATCGGTGCGCCGGCGCACCGGGCCATTGCCCGCCAGACAGTGCGCGAGTCTCTGGTACTGCTGAAGAACAACGACGGGCTGCTGCCCCTGCAGAGAAGCCAGCGGATTCTGGTTGCCGGTGACGGAGCCGATAATATCGGTAAACAGGCTGGTGGCTGGAGTATCACCTGGCAGGGGACCGGCAACGAGAACAGCGATTTTCCCGGCGCTACCTCTATTTTTGGAGGCATTGCCGAGGCGGTAGCGAGTGCCGGTGGTGTCGCGGAGCTCGCCGTCGATGGCCACTATACGGAAAAGCCGGACGTCGCTATCGTGGTCTTCGGTGAAGACCCCTATGCGGAGATGCAGGGCGACGTGTCGAACCTGGATTACCCCGGGGACGCGGATCTGGCGTTGATACAGCGGTTGAAGGCACAGGGTATTCCGGTCGTGTCGCTGTTTATTACCGGTCGTCCACTGTGGGTAAACCCCGAGATCAATGCGTCCGATGCGTTTGTTGTGATCTGGCAGCCGGGCACGGAAGGTGCCGGTGTTGCCGACGTCATTCTTCGGGATGGCAAGGGCGAAGTGAATCACGATTTTAAAGGCCAGCTGACCTTCTCCTGGCCCGACAGTGCGCTGCCTACGGTGCGCAACCGCGGGGAAAACGAAGCACTGGCGCAATTTAAATACGGTTACGGCCTCGACTATGGCCAATCCGTGCAGCTTGCCGCGCTATCGGAGGAGAGCGGACTGGAGCTTTCCCATGGCAATGAGGCTCTGGCGGTATTCAATGGCCGCGCACTGGATCCCTGGAGCCTGCAGGTAACCGATGTCGGAAATAATCAGACGGTGATCGCCAGCAGTGTGTCGAAATTACAGGGAATCAGCGTGCAGTCCGTCGATCGCAACGTGCAGGAAGACAGTCGCCGTCTGCAGTGGACCGGTGAGGGCAATGCGGTAGCCGGGTTCTTTGCTAACAGCCGTACCGATCTCACGGGCTATCTGGAGAATCAGGGCGCGCTGGTGTTTGATGTGAAAGTCGACGGCGCACCCAGCAGTGCGGTCAATCTCGGCGTATTCTGTGGTCAGGACTGCGGCGCGGAACAGTCGATTACGGATGTCCTGAACAGTGCGACACCGGGTGAATGGCGCACCATCAGCGTTGACCTTCAGTGCCTCGCCAACGGTGGTGCGAAAATGGACATGGTGCTTTCGCCATTTTATGTGCGCACTGCAGGCGCGCTGGATATGACCGTGCACAATGTGCGTGTCGCATCCCAGGCCAGTGCGGATATCCACTGCGGGTAATCGCACCCTGCCACTTACCCCGGTCGCCATTTTTCCCATCCTGGCGACCGGATTGGGGCGGTGCGCCCCAACAATCACCGCCCTTTCCTTTACGGTGTTCCTCCCCGAGAACTTCTATCGATCACTCTGCGGATCCCGTCAGCCTTGTGTGGGTATATAGAGGCGGGCCGATCTCAACATCCGCGGGAAACGGCAAAGGCGGCAGGCAGGGATACGGAGATACCGCCCCGAGGGGCGGCACTGCAGGCAGTCAGGTAGCAGACGGTCAGGAAGCGGTGTGGGCGGCAAGCGCCTGCTTTCGGAACTCGGTGGGGGACATGCCCACAAGGCGACTGAAAAAGCGGTGGAAAGCCGACTTGCTGTTAAAGCCAGACTCCAGCAGTACGTCCAGCACCGTCATATCGGCCTTTTCCGGGTTTGCCAGCAGGGCCTTGGCCGCTTCTACCCGGTAGCTGTTTACGAACTCAAAAAAATTGGTTCCAAAATGTTTATTGATCACCGCTGATACATCTTTAGCCGGCAGATCAATACGCTCGGAAAACTGTTCCAGGTTCAGGTTTTTCTTGAGAAATATTTTGTCGATTTCCATCGCGTTGCGGACCTTCTCGATGGCGGGCTCAGAGGGTTCCTCCTCTGCATTTACCTCTGGCGTTTCCTCCTTGGGTTGCGTGACCAGCAGCTGGTGCGCGTAGGTCAGGCTATAGGCGAAAAACGCATTGATCAGGATGAACGACAGATAGTTGTCTGCAATACCCATATAGTCCGCGACAATTTCGCTGGAAAATTTCGCCACCACGTGTACCGCCATGGTCCAGGCCCAGGCGATACACACTCCCCATACCAGTGCGGACAGCCAGTGCAATTCCACTTCGGAAATATGTGAGTACTCGTCTTTCAGTGCGTGGCGGTAGCGGCGCAGTTGCAGCAGCGCCGCTACCGCATAGACGAACGGGATTAGAGATGCCAGATCCCAGATCAGCTCGATAAACGTACCGGGTAGTGCCTGTTCCAGATTGTGCGCATTGCGCAGATCACTGCTGGATATGCCGAACAGCGCGATGCACAGCAGTACCACTACTGTTGGTGCAAGGTGTATCGCCATTTTCGGCGTGAAGCTCAGCTTCTGTCGCGTCAGCGAGCAGACATACAGGTAAATCGCCGGACCTTTCAGCAATAGTGTTGCAAATAACAGGTACGGTAGTGCCGTTTGCTCAAGCCACGGCGTTACGGTGAACTGATCGTTCCACAGCAGCAGGGTGCAGCCGGACGCGATGGCGATGATCAGCAGGAAAGCGGTCAGCAGTCGGCCGTCGTGGCGGGCACGGGTGGGCAGAATAGACTGGAATACCGCAAGAAGCAGGCACTCGGCTGCGGTCATCAACAGGACCACGTCGTGGATATTGAAGATGTATTGTTTCATTGAGTCATCGCCGGAGAGTTCTAGTCGTTGTTGTTATATTTTTATGGGTTTTATCGGGAGCAGTATATGAGAATTCCCCACAGGGGAGGAGCGCAGACCGCGGTGATCACCGGTTGCGACCATCCCGGTTTGCGGTTTTGTGCAAAGTGACACAGTCCAGTTTGCGGATCTGTTCAAAGTGGGGCGACGTGGCGGCGGTGGTTAGAGAGACTGCCGATATCGGGTTCCCGGTGGCGGCCAAAGGCCGGACTGGTGCCCGACTCATCTCTCTTCTCCCCATGAAGGGCAATTCTCGTCGACCTACCGATTTTGGCAGGACCGGCAGGGACACCTGCCGGACTTTTTCCAGCTTTATGGATACCTGTCTCGCGCTGACAGCCGCAATCGGTTGTTGCAGGCGCCTCATCCCCCCATATTTCCCTCTCCCACGCTCGCGAGGGGTGGAGTTTTTGTTGGCAAATCATTACCTTATAGCGCCTTTTTTGCGGCGGTAAGCCCTGTCCAGGGAACCTATCCAGCCTGGGAAACTACTCGGAATCTATTTCGGAACCTATTTTCGGAACCTATTAAGGAAAGCGTCATGACCAGAATCGTTGCGGACATCGGCGGCACCAATGCCCGCTTCGCCATCGCCCATCCCTATCAGGGCGGCTATCGGCTGGAAGCCATTCACGTGGTGAACTGCGCCAAATTTGACGATTTCTACACCGCCATGAACCAGTGGCTCGAAAGCCTGGAGCAGGCGCGGCCCACCGAGGCCTGCGTCGCGGTAGCTGGTCCGGTGGAAAAGACTCCCGAGGGGGGCCGAGTCACCATGACCAACCTGGGCTGGGACATTCGCGCCGAAGAGCTGTGCCGACGCTTCTCCCTCGACCGTGCACTGGTGGTGAACGACTTTGCGGCACTGGCCCTGTCCCTGCCGCGTCTGCAGGAAGAAGACAAATGGGCCCTGCGGGACGTACCGGCGCAAACCGGTGGCCCCATGGTGGTTCTCGGCCCCGGCACCGGTCTCGGTGTGGCCGCGCTGGTCAGTGAAGCGGGCAAGTACCGGGTTGTGCCCGGAGAGGGCGGTCACGCGAACCTGTCGGCGGGTAGTGAGCGCGAACTGGAGCTGCTGCGCATCCTGGCCCGCGAGCAGATGCCTGTGTACAACGAGTATGTGCTCAGCGGTGGCGGCCTGGTGAATCTGTACCGAGCGGTTGCGGCCCTGCACGGCCGCCAGGCTGAAGAGTTGACCCCCCCGGATGTGAGTGGACGCGGCCTGGATGGCTCCGACCCCCTGTGCCGGGAAACCCTGATCGATTTCCTCAATTTCCTTGGCAGTGCCGCAGGAGATGCCGCCCTCTATTATGTGGCTCGTGGGGGAGTGTTCCTCGGCGGCGGCGTGCTGCCGCGGATCGAGTCCCTACTGCCGGAAAGTGAGTTTGAACAGCGCTTCACCACCAAGGGGCGTCTCGGTGACTGGCTGCAGGGGGTGCGGGTTGAGGTTCTCAAGGCCGGCTATCCGGCGCTGGTTGGGGCCGCTGCCTGGCTGGAGCGCTGACCGCCGGGTTCTCCTCCGCTCCCCTATCGATTGCTTCTGAACAAATTTTATTCAGCCTGTATAATCTTGCACCTGATGGTGACCTGGGTCGGCCCTCCCATCCCTCTACTCCTCCGCCGGCCCCAGCTTCTCCCCCCTCCTCCCCCCATGGGGGTGGAGGATAAGGACTTCGGGTAAGCCTAGGATGGCATTACTCACCATAACGATAAGTCCAAGGGAGAAGATGATGAGTCTGACGAACAAACGATTCCGGCCGGCACTGCTGTCTGCAGCCATTGCCGCGTCCGTGACCTCCGTAGGCGTATTCGCCCAGGAAGAAGCCAGCACCAGCCTGGAAGAAATCACCGTTACCGGTTTCCGCAAAAGTCTGCAGGATTCCATCGGCACCAAACGCGATGCCAAGGGCGTAGTCGAGGCAATCTCTGCGGAAGACATCGGCAAACTGCCGGATTCCTCTATTGCCGAATCTCTTTCCCGCCTGCCGGGCCTGGCGGCCCAGCGCCTGGATGGCCGCGCCAGCAAGGTATCCATCCGTGGATTTGGTGAAAACGAAAGCGCGACCACCTTCAATGGCCGCGAGCAGGTATCCATCGGCGACAACCGCGGTGTGGAGTTTGACCTGTATCCCTCTGAAATCATGGCCGGTGTGACCGTCTACAAGACCCCGCAAGCAAGCCTCGAAGCGGAAGGCATTGCCGGTGTCATCGACATGCAGACCGTCAAACCTCTGGAGCGCGGTGAGCGTACCATCCAGTTCAATGCGCAAATGGAGCAGACCAGCTTTGGGAAGCTGAACCCGGACGGTGAAGACCAGGGTCAGCGCGCAACCTTCTCCTATATCGATCAGTTCGCCGATGACACCGTTGGTGTGGCTTTCGCCTATAACACCATGAGCTCTCCCAGTCAGGAAGAGCGCTGGAATTCCTGGGGTTACCCGGAGTTCGAAGTCGATGGTGAGAACTACTCCATCCTCGGCGGAGCCAAGCCTTTTGTGCGCTCCTCGGTTCTCGATCGCGACAGCGCCATGCTGGTTGTTGAGCTGCAGCCGAATGAAAAACTGCACACTACTTTCGACGCACTTTACGTTGACTTCGAAGATGAGCGCATTCTGCGCGGTATTGAAATTCCGTTTGCCTGGGGGCAGGGCAGCCTGTCTGCCGATTTCGCCGATGCGGACCCGGCTTCCGGCTTCCTGACCAGCGCTAATACGGATGGCCAGCGGGTTGTGGTGCGTAACGACCTGGAATCCCGCAAGGCAGAAATGAACTCTTTTGGTGTTAACACCAAGTACGATTTCACCGACACCATCCAGCTTGAATTTGATGCGAGCCACTCCAAGGTTGAACGCGAGATCTGGAGCTTTGAAAGCTATTCCGGTACCGGCCGTGGCGACAGCGAAGGTGTTGCGGATAACCTGGGCTATACCTTCCGCCCCGGTAACACCGGCGCCCAGTTTACCCACGAGCTGGATTACAGCGACTTTAATCTGATTCAGCTCGGTGGTCCGCTGACCTGGGGCTGGAGCGCGGCGCTGAACGACAAGTACAACCTGGCGGGCACTGATTACGAAAACGCTGCTCAGGATGGCTTCCTCAACGCCCCGGAAATCGACGATGAGCTGACTCAGTTGAAACTGGCTGCCACCCAGCTGGTGGAGCTGGGACCGGTCAATGAAATCTCCTACGGTGTATCTTACCGCGACCGTGAGAAGGTGAAGCGCTCCGAGGGTTACTACATGACCCTGGCAAACTTCGATGGCACCACTGAAAACAGTACTCTGATTGTGCCGGAAGAGTATCGTCTGGGCAGCGCTTCCCTCGACTTCATCGGTATGGGTGACATGATTGCCTATGATGCGGCGGCTATGCTGCGTGACGGTTACTACGACCTGACCGACGAATCCCTCACTGGCATTCAGCATCTGACCAAGTCCTACAGTGTTGCCGAAACCGTAACTTCCGCGTTTGCCCAGGCGAACTTTGAAAGCGAAGTGGCTGGCCTCGCGCTGACCGGTAATCTGGGAGCCCGCTACGTTTACACCGAACAGCAGTCCGAAGGATTCGGTGGCCAGGTGATCGACGGCCGGGTTGTTGCAGAAGCCACGGACCTCAGCCACGACTACGGACACTTTCTGCCTAGCCTGAACCTGGCTCTGGAACTGACCGATTCCCAGACTCTGCGCTTCGGTGCAGCGAAAACCATCTCCCGCGCACGCATGGATCAGATGAATGCGTCTGTGGAAGTAAGTTACAACCAGACCCCGGATGCCAATGGCAACAACTGGAGCATCAGTGGTGGTAACCCGCTCCTGGAGCCGAAGGAAGCGGTGGGTGTAGACCTGTCCTACGAAAACTACTTCAGCGAAGAGGGCTACTTCTCTGTTGCGGTGTTCTGGAAAGATCTGAAGCAATGGCACTTCGACGGTAACTACGAAGTCGATTTCTCAGGCGTTGCCGACCCAGCTACCGGCGAGATTCCTGAGAACTCCACCGCGACTGCCTACGGCATGATCAATGGCGGTGGCGGTACTCTGCAGGGCTACGAGCTGGCAGCGACTCTGCCGTTCAATATGTTCCACGAGAGCCTGGACGGTTTTGGTCTGCTGGCGAGCCACACCGGCCTGTCGTCCGATGTGAAAGATCCCAACGGAAACGAATACGAACTGCCCGGCCTGTCTGAAAGTATTCAGACCATGACCGCTTACTACGACAATCGCGGATTGTCTGCGCGTGTCAGCATGCGTAAGCGTGATGACTTTAAAGGCGAAGTTTACGGTGTTGGCTTCGACAGCGTGCAGGTAGATGTGGTGGGCGAAACCATTGTCGACGCACAGATCGGCTATGATTTCTCCGAGTCCAACATCAGCGGCCTCGACGGTCTGTCCGTATTCCTGCAGGGTCAGAACCTGACGGATGAGCCGTTCACCACGCTGAGCGGTGACAACGCCCTCCAGGTACGTGACTACCAGAGCTATGGTAAGACCTATCTGCTGGGCTTCAGCTACGAGCTGTAAGTGTCATTGAGTTGTCTCGAAAGCCCCTGTAATTTTGATTGCAGGGGCTTTTTTATTTGTAGCAGGGAAGGCGGTCATTCAATCAAGCAAAGCTTTCGGAATAAGCCGTGAATCAGAAAATAATAAAAAGACTCGTTATTCTCGGCGGCGGTACCGCCGGTTGGATGACGGCAGCGTTACTGGCGCGCAGCATGCGCAATACGCTGGATATTGTATTGGTGGAGTCGGACCAGATCGGCACAGTTGGGGTTGGAGAAGCGACCATCCCACCTATTCAGAGTTTCAATCGCGCTCTGGGCCTGGACGAGCGGGAGTTTCTTCGGGCAACCAAAGGGACAGTCAAGCTTGGAATTCAGTTCGAAAACTGGTCCCGGCGAGGCGCGAGCTATATGCACGCCTTTGGGAGTATTGGAAAGGATTTTCCTTTTTGCGACTTCTATAATTACTGGCTTCGCGCGCGCTCCCAGGGCGATACCTCTTCTCTGTGGGATTACTCCCTGAACTATCAGGCGGCATTACAGAACCGGTTTGCCCCGCTGGCGAAAATACCTAACACAAACCTTCCAGGGGTTTCCTACGCGTATCACTTCGATGCGGGGCTCTATGCGAAATTCCTGCGTCGGTATTGTGAGACGAATGGGGTAGAGCGCATTGAGGGAAAGGTCAGTGATGTTCTGAGAAATAGTGAAAGCGGCTTTATTGAGGCCTTGCAGCTGGAAAATGGTACTCAGGTTAACGGCGATCTATTTGTTGACTGCTCAGGGTTCGCGGCTCTGCTGATCGAAAAGGTTATGGGGGTCGAGTATGAGCCTTGGAGCAAATGGTTGCCCTGCAACCGCGCCATGGCGGTACCGAGTCAATCGGCGCAACGCATCGTGCCCTACACTCGTTCCATTGCCCATGCCTGCGGCTGGCAGTGGCAGATACCGCTGCAGCACCGTACCGGAAATGGGCTTGTCTTTTCCGGTGATCATTGGAGTGATGAGCAAGCGCGGGAGGTACTGCTGGCAAATTTGCCAGGGGAACCACTGGCGGAGCCGCGGACCATTCCGTTCAAAACCGGGCACCGCCGGGAGCAGTGGTGTAAAAATGTGGTGAGCCTGGGACTCGCAAGCGGTTTTCTCGAGCCACTTGAGAGTACATCAATACACCTGGTGCAGTCGGCGGCGACACGACTGATCAAATGCTTTCCCCATCGCGGTATTCGCGATGAAGAGATCGCCGAGTTCAATCGCCAGTCGCGGGTAGAAATGGAGCGCATCCGCGATTTCATAATTCTGCACTACAAGGCAAATCAGCGTCGTGATAGCGATTTCTGGAAAAGTTGCGAGGAAATGGCCGTTCCGGAGAGCCTGCAGGAAAAAATAGAGCTATTTCGTGCGACCGGTAAGTTGTTTCGCGACTTCGATGACTTGTTTACGGAGGTTGCCTGGCAGCAGGTATTGCTTGGGCAGGAAGTGTGGCCACAGGATTATCACCCCAATGCTGATGGCTTATCGGAAGTACAGCTAGCGGAATTTATGCAGAGCCTCAAGACAATTTTTCAGGGAGCGGTGGGTAATATGCCGGAACATGAACGCTATCTGGCTCAGCAAGCGTAAGCCTGCAAATATAAAAAGATCTGAGGGAAGCCCCGCGAACTCGCGCGGGGCTGGGTATGTCAGTGTGCCGTAGTGGTAAACGCGTTACACACCATCACATCGGTTTCCACCGAGCCGATCACCCGCTCCGCGGTATTGCCGCGCAGCAGTGAGCCGGTTTCGCCGTACTGGTTCAGGGTGCCCATCACCACCACGTCTGCGTCGATCTCCTTGGCGATCTCGGCGACCACTTCGTTGGTGTAGCCCTGTTTTACGTGGATGCGGTCGGTGGGGACGCCGGTTTTCTCTGCCAGCTTGGCCAGCGCGCCGCGATCCGGGTAAAGCATGGAATCCAGGTAGGCATTGACCAGGTGCAGCTCCGCACCGTACACCTCGGCGATATAGTTGGCGCGCTCGGTAATCTGGCGGTTGAGCTGGCGCTGCTGGTTGGTTTGAGCCTGGTAGTTGACCGTGGCCAGTACCACTTTGCGGCGGTCCTTCGCGCCCGGGCGAATCAGTACCACCGGGCACTTGGCGTGCTTGAGCACCTGCCACTTGGATTCGGCGAAGGTAAAGCGCCGGCTGCTGGTGCGGGCGTGCACCGGCAGGTAGATCATTTCCGCGTTATAGCGCTTGGATTCCTGAATGATCGCCCCCTGCCAGTCACTGGACCAGCAGACGTTGATCTCGAACTCCACACCGGCGTCCTCAATGGGCTTGCGGATCTGGTCGCGGAACCAGAATTCGTCGCGGAACAGGTGGTCATTCACTGCACGGGTATCCACCGCTTCGCCGTCCACGGCCACGAACACCGCCAGCTTCGGCTGCGGATTGCGCTCACGGGCGGTGGCTAGGGCTCGCTCCAGGGCGACATGGCGGTCATCGTTGGGGTCCACGACTACGAATACAACAGGTTTTTCCTGCATGATCACTCCTTCAAATTAGAAATCTGTTTCCCTAAGTTCTCTCTCTGCGCAATCTTCTCCGACGCAGACGCTCCGCCCTTTGTTATTGGCGCCCTGACATGGGCTTGTGAGGGCATATGGGCGGCCCCGCGAACGGGTAGTCAAGCCTATCACCGGCCGCTGTTCTTTTCATCTACGCCCCACCCCGGGAGGATGAAACCCGGGGTGAGGCGGGTACATTAGGCTGCAGTGATGACCGTTCGATAACGACGCAGAGAAGATAATGAGAAAAATGAACGCACTGGCCGCGCTGATTTCCACCGCGGCGTTGACCATGAGCGCCTGTTCCGACGAGGGCGCCAGTTCAACCGCGGCAACCGCAGCGGAAGCCGCGGTATCTTCCGCTCCACAGACCGCCCCTGTCTTGACCGAGGTCAAGCAGGGTACCGTGGACCCCTTCTGGAACAACGCCACCATCTACTTCATGCTTCCGGACCGTTTCCACAACGGCAACCCGGACAATGACCTGTCTTACGGTCGCAAAAATGACGCGGCCCATCTGCGCGGTTTCCATGGCGGCGATCTGCGCGGTGTGATCCAGAAACTGGAAGAGGGTTATTTTACCGATCTGGGTGTTGACGCCATCTGGATGTCACCGGTGATCGAAAACGTGCACGGTTACGATGAAGGGGACAAGCGCACCTACGCTTTCCATGGCTACTGGCCCAAAGATTGGACCAACGTGGATGCGAATTTTGGCACCGAGGAAGAGCTGGCGGAACTGATCCGGGTTGCTCGCAGCAAGGGTGTACGCATTCTGCTGGATGTCATCATCAATCACACCGGCCCGGTCACAAGCGTTGACCCCCTGTGGCCGTCGGATTGGGTACGCACCAATCCCCAGTGTGACTGGAGCAGCTTTGCCCAGAACGTACAGTGCGCACTCACTGATAACCTGCCGGATATTCTCACCGAGAGCGAAACTCCGGTAGCACTGCCGCCGCAGCTCACCGAAAAGTGGCAGCGGGAAGGGCGTCTCGAACAGGAAGTGGCCGAGCTGGACGCCTTCTTCGAGCGTACCGGATATCCGCGCGCGCCCAAGTACTACATCGTCAAATGGCTGACCGACTGGGTGCGTGAATATGGGGTGGACGGCTTCCGTGTCGATACCGTAAAACACGTCGAGCCGGAAATCTGGGCGATTCTGAAAAAGGAAGCCAGCCTCGCGCTGGACGAGTGGAAAGCGAACAACCCTGACGAAAAGCTGGATGATCGCGACTTCTTTATGGTGGGTGAGGTGTACCACTACGGCGTGAAGGATTTCGCCAGCAGCGATGGCCGCTTCTATGACTTTGGTGACCGCAAGGTAGATTTTTTCAACTACGGTTTCGATAGCCTGATCAATATGGGCTTTGCTGCGCACGCCGCGCAGGATATGGAAAGTATCTTCAGCGAATACTCCAGTATTCTGCATGGTGGTGAGCTGTCAGGTGTATCGGTATTGAACTATCTCGGTTCTCACGATGACCACCACTCCTTCGACCGCGAGCGCAAACAGGTGAAGAGCGCCGCGCTGAAACTGATGCTTGCGCCTGGCGCTGCACAGATTTACTACGGCGATGAAATTGCCCGCCCGATGATTGATGAACAGGCGTACGGTGATGCTTCCATGCGCGTGCCCATGGACTGGAGCAGTATCCAACAGGCCAAAACCAGCGAAATTCTCCGTCACTGGCAGAAACTCGGCCAGTTCCGCCAGTCCCATCTGGCGGTGGGGGCCGGGGTGCATCAGCAGCTGAGTGAAGCACCCTATATTTTCTCCCGGACCCTGGATGACGACAGTGTCATGGTGGCACTGGAGATGCCGGCCGGTGAAAAAACGGTGGACGCAGGCAAGGTCTTTGCAGAGGGAACCCTGGTAAGAGACTACTATTCCGGTGCCGAGGCTCGTGTGAAAAACGGTATCCTCAGGTTTGAAACCGAGTTCGACACCTTGCTTCTGGGCGCGGCGGAATCTACCGAGATCAGTGCGCGCTAACAGCGCCATACGGTTTCGATTGAATCGGGCACCTTGTCATTCCCGCGTATGCGGGATCCCTTGCGTTTTTGGGGTCAGCTCAGACCCGCAACTTCTCTTTCTCGTCGAAAGGCTTGCCGATATCAGGAATTCTGATATCGGCTTTTTTTTGTCTGTCGGATTTTGAGATCACAGCTTGCTTAGAAAAATGTGTAAGGCATCAACATTTTGGCATCCGGAAGTACTACGCCCCGGGGGAGGAGGAGGTAATCCCCCTGTAAGGGAGTAATTTGATCCTGTGCAAATGCGGTTTCAGCACAAGCCCGCTGAGTAGCCTTCTGCCGATAAATATAAGAGCGCACCTGCGGATAAATAATAAAAGCCGCCCGCAAAAAAGCGGGACGGACTTCCGGATAAAAATAACTCCCGGAGCATAGCGATGATTTCTGCCCCTGTGAAAGCCGGAGTGCCACACTCCGTTGCTGCCGTTTGCCTGCGCGCCTGTGTCGCGTTGGCGTGTCTGCTCGCCCTGCCGCTCAGCGCCAGTGCGCAAACCTGGTCCGAGGCCTGGTTCCGAGGTACTCCCAACGACTGGGGTACAACGGCGATGACCTACGATGCCACTGCCGGTGTGTGGGTGACGGAACAGACTTTTGCCAGCGACAACCCCCGCTTCAAAATCAGCCACTATCAGAACTGGAATGAGGCCTATCCCGGGGCGGACTACCAGGTGGTCAGTGGCCGCTACCGAATCACGTTTGATGATGTCAGTAAGGCAATCACCGTTTCAGAAGTCGTCGAACCTCCGCCCGCCGGGACATCAACCAGTCTCTGCTTTGATAACGCGCAGAACTATACCAGTCCTCAAATCTATTTCTGGAATCCGGCACCCGGCGGCAGTGTGAATAACCTGCCCGGTTGGCCCGGCGCAGCGATGAGCGAATCCGGTGAGCATTACTGCTACGACTTCTCTGCGCATTTGAACAACGGTGAAATGCCGGACTCGCTCAATGTCATTTTCAATGACAATGGCGGAGCGCAATCCGCTGACCTGCAGTACAGCGGAGACCCCTGTTATATCGGCAACCAATGGCAGCCGGCGGCGGCCTGCGGACTGGATGAGGAGCCTGGTGATGACCTGCCGCCGAGCACCCGCCCGTTGTTGGCGCAGCCACTGAACTTTCCGATTACCGGCAATGTCTCTGGCGGCAATTACCGATTTGAGATCGCCTATCCGAATCTGCAGGGGCAGTTTATGTCTCCGGTGATGGTGATTCCGGACGGCATCAATGACCTGCTGTATGTGGTGGACAAAACCGGCACCATTTTCGTATTCCCCAATCGCGAAGATGTGGCGCCCGGTGAAATTCGCGAGCTGCTGAATATCAACGGTGAGGTGCGCAACTACCACGAGCAGGGACTGCTGAGCATGGCCTTTGACCCGGGCTTTGCCAGCAATGGCCATATCTACATCTATTACATTCACGGCACCGATGATAATGAGCGCGCACCGGATGGCAGTTACGGCGATGCGATTCTCGAACGCTGGACCCTAGACAACCCGAACGATCCGTCTCAGGCGCTGGCTTCTTCGCGCACGGAAATTCTGCGGGTTCCCCAGCGCGGGCCGGACCACAAGGGCGGCATGATGCAGTTCCACCCGGAAGACAATTATCTGTACCTGAGTATCGGTGACGGCGCCTACGGTCACAGCGCCACCATGAGTTATCCGGAAGATCCGCGCACCAACAACGGTGCCCAGGAAACCGACAACCTGCTGGGTACCTTTATCCGTATCAAACCGCTGGAGCAGGCGGTTAATGGAAAATACTACGAAATTCCCGCGGACAACCCGTTTGTAGGTGTCCCCGGCTTCCGCGAAGAAATCTGGTCTTACGGCCACCGCAACCCGTGGCGCTGGAGCTTCGATACCGAAGCGCCCTACACCCTGTGGGAAACGGAAGTCGGCCAGGCGGGATTTGAAGAAGTAAACCTGATCGAAAAAGGCAAAAACTACGGTTGGCCGGTGTGTGAAGGTACCAACAACCGTGGTGATCTCGGTGGCGATCCCGGTAAAAACTGCAGTACCGATTTCGAGCCGCCGCGGGATGGCTACGCGCACCCGACCGGCTATTCGATCATCGGGGGTGTGGTCTATCGCGGGAATGCTCTGCCGGGCCTGAGCGGAAACTTTGTGTTTGGCGATTACGTCACCAAGCGCATCTGGTCCATCGTGGATGGCGAAGCCAAAGAACTGATCAGCGATGCCTTCCCGGAAAATATCGCCTCCTTCGGTACCGACCTGAGTGGCGATACGCTGCTGGTTTCCACTTACGGTGTGGAGTACGGCGGTCAGTCCACCATTTACAAAATCGTGGACGACGATGCGGAAGCGGCGGTCATCCCGGCGAAGCTCTCCGAGACCGGCCTGTTTGCAGATCTTGAAACCCTGGAGCCGGTAAGCGGCGTTATTGAATATGCCTTGAATAGTGAAGGGTGGTTCGACGGGGCGGCACTGCGGCATTTTATTGCGGTACCGAACGACCAGCAGATCAACTTTACTGAGACCGGAAAATGGGATTTGCCGGTCGGCACCGTGCTGGTAAAACACCAGAGTATTGCCACCGCGGAGAATCCGCACAAACCGTTTACCACGTCCGTTCTGTTCCGGCAGGATACGGGCAAGTGGCAGGCGGCCAACTATTACTGGAACAGCGCCGGCACCGACGCTGACCTGGTGACCGAAACCCTCACAGTGATGGACGGCGGCATTGAAAACCGCCAGCGGGCCGTGCAGTCAGCCGCCGACTGCGGATCCTGCCATATCGGAAGTGGCAGTCGCGAGCCCCTGGCGGTGCACACCCGTCAATTCAATCGGGAATTCCAGTATGGTGAGACCGAAACCTCGGTGGCCAATCAGCTGGATGTGTTCAACACCATCGCGCTGTTGTCGGAAAATATCGGCAGCGCGGACAGTTACGGTGCCTTCGTGAATGCCGCCGATACCAGCGCGGATCTCGATGAGCGCGCGCGTACCTATCTCGAAACCAACTGCGCCCACTGTCACGCCAGTGGCTTTATGGATCTGCGCTACGACACCCCGCTCGCGGACATGCGTATCGTGAACGTGGAAACCACCGGCGGCGCCGCCCGCTTGCGCCCCTTCGACCATGCCAACAGCCTGGTGTACATCTACCAGACTACCGATAACAACCGTATGCCCAAAGGCACCCGCTATACAAACCCGGTGGCGGAAGCGCTGTTTCGCGATTGGATCGACGGTGCCGGCCTGCAGCAGGTGGGGATTCAGCTGGATGCGGACAGCGATCGCCTGAATGGCGGCGATGCGCTGACGGTGCAGGTTTACTCTCTCTACGACAACGGTTTTACCGCGCCGGTACCCAATGCGCCGAGCGTAAGCTCCAGTAACAGCGATGTGCTCGCAGTGGAATCGGTGGGTGATGATCACTTTGTACTGCGCGCCGGCAATACCGGATCTACCAGTGTCACGGTGCAGCAGGGCGGTTTCAGCAGCCAGCTGACCATTGCCGTAACCTCTATTGATACCGCCATTACCGGACTGGAAATTGCGCCCCAGGGACAGTCTCTGGAAAGCAGTCGCCAGCTGGTTGCGGTGGGCATTCGTGCCGATGGCACCCGGAAAAATATTTTCGGGCAGGTCGGCTGGTCGGTGGCCAGTGGACCCGCCACCATCGACCAGAGCGGCCTGGTAACCCGTACCGGAGCCGGTGCCATTACCGTGGAGGCGAACCTCGGAGAATTTACCGCGTCGCTGAATCTCGCCGAGGGTTTTGACGGCATCCGCCTGCGCTACGACAACCCCGACAACTGGGCACAGGTCTACGTGCATCTGTGGGTAACCGTGGATGGTCAGGATCAGGGGCTGACGCAGTGGCCGGGGCTGCTGATGAGTGGACCTGATACCGAGGGCTGGTGGACCCACTCGGTGGATCAGCAGGATCTGCACAATGGCCAGGTCAACCTAGTGTTCAACAGTGGCAACGGTCAGCAGACCGGTGACCAGCGGAACATCGGCGAGTCTTCCAGTTTTGTCGGCGGCGCCTGGGAACCCTGGACGCCGGAAGGGCCTGTTGGCGGCGACACATCGCGGGTTTCTGTGATCGGCGGCATCACGACGGACGGCGGGCGCGATTACGCCATCGGCAGCGTGATCAGCGTCAACGCCGACGATGCGCCACTGGGCACTGTATTTGGCGGTTGGAGCGGCGATGCGGCGCCCTATATCGTCAGCGACCCGTCGCTGCCCCAGGTGCAGCTGCTGATTCCACAGCACGACCTTTCCCTGGTGGCACTCTTCCCCAGCGCAACCAACGAGTACGAGGCGGGGCAGAATTTTTACGCGGCCCAGTGTGCAAACTGTCACGGTGACCAGGGCCAGGGCGCGGTTGCCCAGACGCTGGCCGGCAGTGGCGCCAACTGGCAGTTGGGCGAGCTGACGCAATATATCGAAGACTTTATGCCAATGGACGCCGCCGCCAGTTGTACCGGCGACGAGGCCGGTGCCTGTGCCTTTGAAGTGGCGAGGCTGATTGTGGACGAAGCCTGGGACAGCGGCAGCTGCAGTGGCAGCGACTGCGATGGCAGCAATCTGGATCAGCGCAACCTGCGCCTGCTCACCCGTGAGGAATACCTCAACAGCGTGCGGGATATTTTCGCAATCGACTTCGACAGTTCACTGATGAGCCCGGTACCCGCAGACGGTCGCTACCGCAATTTCGACACCGCTTCCTACCTCTCCGCGGACAACGACCGCACCCTGGGGTATGAAATGGTGGCCGAGCAGGTCGCGGACCTCGCCATCGCGCAGGGCGGTTTCATGAATCTGGTGAGCGGTTGTGGCGATGTGCCGTGTGTGGTGGATACCCTCGGCTTCCGCCTGTTCCGTCGACCGCTGCAGAGTGCGGAAATCACCCGCTACGCAGGACTTTACCAAAGCGACGATGACGGCCGCCTGGCGCTGCAGGCGATGCTGATGTCACCGCACTTTATGTATCGTTCCGAGCTCGGTGTGCTGGACAGCGAGAGCGGCCTCTACCGGCTCGATAATTACGAAGTGGCAACACTGCTGTCCTACACCTTCTGGGCCACGACACCGGATGACGCGCTACTGCTGGCCGCCACCGAAGCGGGCTTCGATATTGCCGTACAGGTGGATCGCCTGCTGGCGGACCCCCGTGCAGAACGCGGTCTGCGCCGCTTTATCAGCGGCTGGCTGATCAACAACCAGTATCCCTTCCCGGCAATCACCGATACCGATCTGGTAGCGGCGTTTAAGGAAGAAACCGTCGGCTTTGTGCTGGAGAACATTCGCTCGAATTCTGCCTTCGGCGAATTGCTCTCCGCCAACTACACCTGGGCCAACGGCGATCTCGCCGCGCATTACGGCCTGGATACGAGCGGCGGCGACTGGGCCATGCGCACCTTCCCCGCGGGCGATCCCCGCAGTGGCAGCGGTCTGCTCGGCCACGGCAGCTTCCTCGCCTCCCGTACCAGCACCGTTAACCCGGCGCCGATCAAGCGCGGCGTTTACGTGCGCGAAGTGCTGATGTGCCAGGAGTTCCCGCCTCCTGCTGCTGCGGACTTCAATGTGGTATTTGAAGATACCGACAGCAACCGCGAAGCCACTGCCCGTCACACGTCCGATCCGGCCTGTGCCGCCTGCCACCAGTTTATCGACGGTGTCGGCTTCGGTTTTGAGCGCTTCGGCAGCGATGCCCTGTATCGCACCATCGAAACCATCGGTACCGGTGAACAACGCGAGATTGACGACAGCGGCAGTATCAAGAGTCTGTACACCCCCGCGACGGTGATGGATCCGACCAGCCCCAGCTACGACTTCTATTCCGTGCCGGAACTGGCGGGCCTGATTGCCGGTAGTGACCAGGGCGAGGCGTGTTTTGCGCGGCAGTTCTACCGCTATGTGGTTGGGCGTGAAGAGGGTGCCAGTGACGATGTGATCATTCACTCCACCAGTGAAGACCTGCGCAATGGCGGTGGCATGCGCGATATGTTGCGGACGCTGGTTCTGTCCGACGCTTTCACCTTGCGCCGTTAAAGCTACTGCGCGTGCGCCTGGCAGCCACCGGCGGTGCTCGGAATGCTCATGTATAAAACATACATTCCGCCACCTCCGCTCCGGCGGTGACTGCCAGCCACCCGCTCGCTACGCTTTAATAGCCTCTTAATAATGAGGGATAACAATAATGAAACTCTTCAATAAATTCGGATTTACCTCGGTCAATGAATCCAGCAGCCGCTCGCGCCGTAAATTTCTGCGCAATCTGGCGCAGGCGGGCGTGCTGTTGCCGCTGGCGGGGAGTATGCTCGGCCAGCGTGTACTTGCGCAGGGTGGCAGTGCGCAGCGGGTACTGTTTCTTTACTACCCCAATGGTGTAGTCCCATACAACTGGGTGCCGCAGCAGGGGCCGGGCAGTATCAGCGGCAGCCAGGAGCTGAGTTTTGGCCTGGGGCCTTTGTCGTCCTGGCACAATCGCCTGATCGTGTTGCAGAACCTCACTCTGGATATCGGCGACGGCGCTGGTGCCCACTACAACGATATGCGCGGAATTCTTACCGGCAATAATCAGATCGGGTATGGCAGTGCCAGTATCGACCATTTGATTGCCGAGCAGCTGGGTAGCGAAGGTGTGCTGAGCCTCGGCGTACGCACTGGCAACCGCTCCGACATCATGATTTCCAAACCGCGCAATGTAGAGTCCGGCGCACGCCCCATTCCAAATAATGATCCGGCGGACGCTGCACAGAAACTGGCGGTGGGCATATCTGGTGGAGGGGGCGGCGGTGGCACAGGCGGCAATGACCCCGACAAGCAGGCCTATTACGATGCGATTCTGGATGACTTCGACAGTCTCGCCGACGTCACTCTGGAAAATGCACAGAGGGATAAGCTCACTCTGCACGAAAATGCGCTGAAGCGGTTGCGGGACCTGGCCGGAAACCAGGTAGGCGAATGCAGTTTCAATACCAACGTAATGAGCGATCCCTATTACGCATCCTCCAGCCCGTTATCGCCCACCGAGTGGCAGATGTTCCCGCATCTGGCCCGCGCCCAGGTGGACAACATCGTCGGCGCTTTTTCCTGTGGCCTGCACCGCGTCGCCACCCTGCAGCTTTCCAAAGGCGATGAAAACGGCAATCTGGTGAACTACTCCTATGATGAATGCTGGCAGATGGCTCAGGACGCCATCAGCCAGGGTGTTCAGCACAGCAACGGCAGCGGCCCCGTTGGCCCCATGACCCGTTGGTATAACGAATTTGCCAGCCATAGCGCTTCCCACCGCCCCGGCGATGTACCCCACACCGCCCAGGTGCGCTGGTACCACTCACTCCTCGCTTATACCCTGCAGCAACTGGAAAACAAAGGCCTGCTGGATGACACCCTGGTGGTGATGTTCAGCGAAGTCGGCGACGGCTCCAAACACGGCGGCGCCGCCGGTGCCGTAACCCTGGCCGGAGGCGCCGGCGGCGCCCTGCAGATGGGGCGTATCATCAACTGTGGGGATGGCATCAACAACGGCCAGCGGATCTACGGCACCCACCAGCTGTTCGGGGATATCGCACGCTATATGGGGGTGAATTCTTTGCCGGAAAATCACTGGTCGGGTGGGGTGGTTTAAACTGGGGATTTACATTCGCGGAAAAAATAAAGCCCCGATTTCGGGGCTTTGTTTATTTAATGAGCTTATTGCTCTGAAGGCATACTCTGCAGCGCGCTTTTCAGCTCCCGCAGTTTTTCTTTCACTCTTGCGGCATTGTCCGGGCCGATGCGTATCATCAGTTTGTGCAGGCCGGGCATTTTTTCCAGTTGCTCGTCTTCAAACTTGTAGTACACCGTGGGGCGGACCAGTTTGATCGGGCCTTCGATTTCCGGGGCGGCGAGGGCCTGGTCGATGGCGGCGAGAAGGGCGGCGTGGAAGTTTTTGTTCTTCAGGCCCAGCTCACCGTAGGCCTGTTTCAGGCGCGGATACCAGAACTGGTAGAGGTTCACTGCGGTATCGGTATCCACCATGGCGAACAGACGCACCGGCTGGTCGTAGCGCTGGTAGTTCTCCTGGGACAGCACATACACCTTCTGCCCGTCGTCTTTGATTTCCAGTTCCTTGACTGCGAGCTTGCCGTCCACGTTATTGAACGGGCGGTTCTTGTGCATCAAATCGCCCTTGGTGGCGGTGTTCACCGCCGCGACCCATTTGCGCACCACTTCATCGGGCACTATCCATTTGGCCAGGGCGCCGTCGGCGGAGAGGCTGATGATGTCCTTGCGGGCTTCTTCATCGCTGTCGTTCAGGGTGGGCAGCTGGCGCGGTGGATCTTCCGGCTCGGCGGGTTCCGGCGTTGGGGGAATGACCGGCTCGTCTTCCGGCTCATCAAGGTCGACCTTGGGTTGGGTTTCGGGGGCGGTCTCGGGCACCGGCTCGGGAACGTCCTGTTTGATGTCTTCGCGTACCGCAAACCAGTAGATACCAAAGGCAACCGCCGCTGTCACCAGCAGGGCGATCAGCCACTCTTTGATCGTGCCACCCATCTCGACATTCTCCCGTTGATTCCCGTGTGCCCGATTGTAAAACCAAGCCTGGCGCCTCAAAAGTCAGTGTAAACCACTGACTGCGAAGTCTAGGACAGTAGCAGGTCGGGAAGGTTTCGCCTATAGGGTCGGACCAATAGTGTGGGGCGGGATCGAGAGGAAAGAGTAGAGGGAGAGCGTAGACGGAGAGAGTGAAGAGGGGGCGCAAGTGCGCCCCCTAATGAATTGAGGGGGAGCGTTATCGGGAGAGCTTCAGAATTTGCCCGGAGAGCGATGGCGCGGTTAGCGACACCTGCGCGGACAAATCATCGGTAACCACCAGTTCTGTCCCGCCGTCGCGGAGCGCATTGGTAAGGGTGTACTTACCGGCCGCTAGCTGCCACTCCTCAACCAGTGCTTTTGGTAGCTGCAGGGTAGTGGTGGCGTCGCTGTCGGCGAAGTTGGCAATCACCAGCAGCTGATCGTCCCCTGCCCACCGGGCGAAGCTGTAGAGCTTGTCTGTATAGGTGTCGCTCTGTTCCCTGTTGTAGCGGTGCAGGTCGAGGTATTCCCCGGTGAGCGCCGGACTCTGGCGGGAGAAGGTCAGCAACTTGCCGTAGAAGTCGCGCAGGGATTGTTCCGATTCACTGAGTTTTTCGCTGTTGAACTGGCCTTCGTTATTCCAGCGGCGAATGGTAGGGACTGACCAGTAGTCGAAGATAGTGGTGCGGCTGGCCTTGCCGAAGCCCGCGTCGCCGGCGCCCGGTTCACCCAGCTCTTGGCCGAAGTAGAGCAATGTCGGTGCGCCGCTGATGGTGGCGGAGACCACCATGGCGGGAATGCCGGCTTTGGCGTTGCCGGCGAATTCCGGACTGGCGATACGCTGTTCGTCGTGGTTTTCCATAAAGCGCAGCATATTGTCCTCGATACCGCTCAGGCTCTCCTGAATGTCCACCAGAGGATCAGTGCCGGACTTGCCTTCCATTACCGCGCGGATGGCGTCGTAGGTACCCACCTTGTCGTACAGGTAATCCATTTTCCCCAGTTGGATATAGTCGCGGTAAAGATCCGGCTGATAAATTTCCGCCAATAACAGCGCGTCCGGGTTCTGCATTTTGATGGAGGAATTCAGGTAGCTCCAGAATTCCACCGGCACCATGCCAGACATGTCGTAGCGGAAGCCGTCCACGCCGAAGGCGAGCCAGTAGTCGGTGATCTCACGGAATTTTTCCCAGCTGTTGGGAACGTCTTTGTCTGCCCAGAAAGCCGCGTGTGCGCGGTAGTCTTTCTGCGCAAAATCTGCCGGGAGCTCGGGGAAATCGTGGCTGCCATCCGGGCGCACACCGAAATTGATTTTAACTGTTTCGTACCAGTCCCCCTGAGCCGGTTGCGGCGCGCGGCTGCCATTGCCGGTCCATTTTGCCGGCACTTCCTCAAAGGTGCCGTCAATCAGAGGGTGAGCTTCGCCGTTCAGTGGAAGGTAACCGTCTTCCGCCACCGGCACCTGGAAGGGTTCGCCGGGAACATAGTAGAAGTTGTTGTCGCGGGCGTAGGCAACATTGGTGTTGTCGTCCACCCCGAAATCGCGTACGCCCTCGGGCTTGGCGAGAGACTGATAATTGCGTGCAACATGGTTGGGAACTATGTCGATCAGAACCTTGAGGCCCGCTTCGTGTGAGCGTTCGATCAGCGCCTTGAATTCCTCCAGCCGCTTGGATGGGTCATTGGCAAGGTCCGGGTTCACACTGTAGTAGTCCTTCACCGCATAGGGAGATCCCGCGCGCCCCTTGATCACATCCGGATCGTCATTACTGATGCCGAACGCAGTGTAATCACGCACCACTGCATGGTGCAGGGAACCGGTGTACCAGATGTAGTCGGCTCCCAGTGCGCGAATTTCTTCCAGTGCTTTGGGTGTGAAGTCACTGAATTTTCCAACACCGTTTTCCTCAATGGTACCCCAGGGCTTGTTGGTGGGGTTGGTGTTGCCGAACAGACGCGGGAGCACCTGGTAGATTACCGGTTTGCCGTTACTTTTAATTTCTTCGGCTGCTGCGGGCTGTGCATCGGAATCTTCCGATTTCTGAGTGCAGGCGCTGAGTGTGCCGGCGGCAATGGAAGTGGCCAAAAACAGGTGGATAAATTTTTTCATAAGCTCGGTGTTTTTTTCTGGTGTAGGAGCCTGCTTGCAGGCGAATTTTCGGGCTGCAAATCAAGCAGCCCTCCATGGAGCAAACGCCGGCCCGGCCATCCATGGCCGGTCGCAAATATGAGCAGCGAGCAGTGCTCGCTATGCGCTCAGATTTGCCCTGCAAGCTGTACGTTGTAGTCTGAATTATTGGGTAACGGTCAGGCTCTGGGATGGGCCGGACCAGTCGAATTTCACATGCAGGGTCTTGGCGCGCTTGTTGTACCAGGCCGTATTTTCGGCCAGCGCACTTTCCTTGCGCACCAGCGCCAGCGCCTGTTCACCCTGCCGTACCTCAGAGGGTTGCGCTACGTTATGTAATATCAGCTCGATACTGCGAGTTTCGGGTGCGCCGGTATAGCCGTTGCCTTCACGGTCAAAGCGGAATGCGATACCCGATTCACTACGTTCACTGGAAAACATCAGCTTTTCGTACTGGCCCTTGGCGTAGGCATCCGCGGTAACGCCATCGTCGTCGTAGATATAGCCGCTGGAGCGAGGTGCGGATTCGTGAGCGTAGTAATCCAGACGCAGGTTCGCGCTGGAGTAATCGCGGGTATTGTTCAGACCGGACACCGTTGGGATAAAGGCGCCGGCACGGACCAGAACCGGAATGGTTTCGAGGTCCACATCAATTTTCGCCAGGTCCCCACCGTACTGGTTATCGTTCCAGTAATCGAACCAGATACCACCGGGCAGCTGAACCGCTACTTCATCGACATCTTCGGAAGTGACCGGTGCTATCAGAAAATCATTGCCCCACAGGTAGGCGTCCTTGTTATCCATCAGCGCCAGGTCGTTTTCGTTTTCGAAAAACAGCGGGCGCATCAGCGGCATGCCGGTCTGGCTGTTTTCAAACGCCAGGGTGTAGTTGTAGGGCAGCAGCTGATAGCGGAGCTTGACGAACTCGCGGGTGATATTGCGGGTTTTGCGGTCGTGGAACACGGGCTCCGGGGCGATGTGTTCCTGAGCGTGGGGGCGATATACCGGCTGGAAAGCACCGTATTGCAGCCAGCGGATATACAGTTCCCGGTCGAACTTTTCACCACCGGCAAAGCCGCCCAGATCCGAGTGGGTGTAGCCGAATCCGAGCAGACCCATTTGCAGAGAGAGCTCTACCTGCGGCTGCAATCCACCCCATTCCCGGGCCACATCGCCGGTCCATGGAATCATGCCGTAGCGTTGCGAGCCCGGGAAGCCGGCACGCATCATGATAAATGGACGCTGTTCCGGGCTGTCTGCCTTTTCGTTTTCGAACAGCATCTGGGCCCAGCGGTGTCCGTAGGCGTTGTGAATCTCATCCGCCATGCCGATAGCGTGCACTGTGTCTGCGGGGTGGACCTCGGGTTCGCCGAGATCGCCCCACCAGCCGGAAACGCCCTGTTCTTTCAGGTCTTTGTAGATTCCCCAGAACCAGTCGCGACCGTCCTCGGAGAAAACGTCAATCAGGCCGGTATTGCCGAAATAGAATTCAAACTGCTTGGCGTTGCCGACGAGATTTTTTGCCAGCGCATTGCTTGCCACCGCGTCGCTCCAGCGCTCGGAGGTGGAGAGCACAAACGGTTCGGTGACGAGGATGGTTTCGATTCCCTGAGCGCGTAGGTCGGCCATCATTTCCACCGGTGTCGGGAATGCGTTTTTATCCCACGCCAGATTGCCCATATGGCCCTTGATATCCGGCCCGAACCAGTAAAGATCCAGTACCAATGCATCCAGCGGGAAATCTTCCTCGCGGAATTTTTCCACCACGTCACGCACTTCCTGCTCTGTGCGGTATCCGAAGCGGGAAGCAAAGTTGCCCAGCGCCCAACGCGGAGGCATCGGCTGCCGGCCGGTGACATCCACATAATTCTCGATCAGCTGCGGGTAGGTTTCTCCGGCCACCACGATATAACTGGTGCGGCCCGCCTGAGCTTCAAACTGCAGTACGTTTGCCTCGCTGGCGCCCAGGTCCATAGCACCGGTGGCACTGTTGTCAAACAGCAGGATGTACTTGTTACTGCTCATAACCGCCGGCAGCCCGAAGTACATCTGGTCCGACTCGGTGGTATACCCGTAATGGGCTTTGTTGTAGAGCGGCAGGCGATGGCCGCGACGATCCATACCCAGTACCCGCTGGCCGCCGCCAATCAGTTTTTCATTTTCACTCAGAGTAAAGCGAAAGCCGCGCATGGTCTGATTGGCAAAGAAACCGTGTTCTTCACTCAGTAGTGGCTTGCCGTCGCGCAGGTATTCGATAGTAAACGGCGACTTGTGGATAACTGCTGTGAGATCGCCGAGGGCATACTGTAGTGCGTCCTGGGAAACGCTCAGTTGCGCCGCAACATCCCGCTTGAGTTGATCGGCGCGGGCAAACGACGGCAGTTGCTTGATGCCGTCACGCTGGTAGTGCACTTCCAGTGCGCTGGGGTTGACCGGGGTCAGGGTTACCTGACTGTCGCTGGTTTCGATCACCAGTTGGTTATCGACAAGTTGGTGGCTGCGATATTCCCGCACAGGTTCTGCGAGCGCTGTTTGCGCGGCGGTGGCGAGGAGGCTGGGCAGCAGGGTAGCCAGCCCGAGTTTTTTCAGCAGCCTCGTGGGCTTCTTGGAATTTACTACTTTCATCGTCTTCGCTTTTTGTATCTGTAATTTTAATTCGGGTTTACGGTGCTCGCTCCGCAACTCCGTCATGCCGGACTTGATCCGGCATCCAGCTGTGCTGGATCTGGATACCGGATCAAGTCCGGTATGACGAAGTGAGAGGGTTTCGCTAGTGGACCTCAACAACCGCCACATCACCTGCAGGGATCACCATCTCTCTCAGCGGAGTGGACCTGCCGGAGGTAATGTCGGTTGCTTTGGACTTTGTTCCCAGCATTTCTGCCAGATGCGCCAGCGGCACCTCACGGGCTGTATCGCTCTTGTTGATCGCTACCATGACCGTGTCGTTGTCGTCATAGCGGAAATACACATAGAGGCCATCGATAGGGGCAAAGTGTTTGAGCTTACCGCTGTGGATAACGTCTTTGTCCTTGCGCCAATTGAACAGGGTGCGCACAAATTGCTGGGCCTGTTTCTGTTCTGCGCTCAGGTTTTTACCGGTGAATGCGTTTACCTTGTCGCTGGCCCAGCCGCCGGGGAAATCGCTGCGCACGATGCCGTCGTCCCGCTGCTTGGGGCTTTTTGCCAGAATCTCGTCGCCGTAATAGAACTGCGGAATACCGCGCATGGTGGCGATGTAGGCGATCGCCATACGGAATTTGCCCAGGTCTTCATCCAGCTGACTGTAAATCCGGCTCATATCGTGGTTGCCGGCGAGGATCACCAGATTGTTCGGATCGGGATAGAGCACATCATTGGCCAGTGACTCGTACAGGGAAATCAGGCCGGTACTCCAGGTCTCCGGTTTTTCCAGTCCTTCGCGCAGGCCGTAAAGTAGCGGGAAGTCCATCATGCTGGGCATGTGGGAGACGTAGCCATTGCGGTTTTTATTGCCCGCCTGCCAGTAGGCCACCAGCGCCGCCTGCCGTGTCCACTCCTCGCCGACGATATTGAAGTTAGGGTATTCCCGCATCAGGCGCGCGGACCAGCGGGTAAGAAAATCCGCATCGGAATAGGCATAGGTGTCCACGCGAATACCGGAAAGATCCGCGTACTCCACCCACCAGATGGCGTTCTGGATCAGGTAGTTGGCCACGCGCGGATTGCGCTGGTTGGGATCCGGCATGGAATCTACAAACCAGCCGTCGGTAAACAGCTGGTGGTCCTTGTGACTGGCGTAGGGGTCCATGTGCACGGTGCGCGCGTGATTGGTGTATTCGAACTCGCCCTTTTCGATACCGGTGCCATTGAGCCAGTCATCGCCCGGCAGATCCTTGAGCCACCAGTGCCCGTCACCGATATGGTTCGGCACCATATCCTGAATCACCCCGATCCCTTTCTGTTTTGCCGCGGCGACAAACGCGCGGAAGCTTTCATTGCTGCCGTAGCGCGGGTCGATGCGGTACAGATCCGTGGCGGAGTAGCCATGGTAGGAGTAGGCCGGCTGATTGTTTTCCACCAGCGGGTTGGGCCAGATCTGGGTGAAGCCCATATCGGCGATGTAATCCAGGTGCGCCTGCATACCGGCGATATCACCGCCGTGGCGGCCGCCGGGATTGCTGCGGTCCGGGCCTTCTATGGTGTCCCCGGTGCGGTCGTTGGTGGTGTCGCCATTGGCGAAACGGTCGGGGGTGATCAGGTAGATGGTGTCGCTGCTGTCGAACCCCTGGCGCTCGGCGGAGCCGGCGCGGCGCTGTTTGAGGGTGTACTCCACAGTGATTTGCGTGTCGTCACTGCGCAGTGCTATGGGCAGGGTACCGGGGCTGGCGTCCTCGCTGATGGCGAGATTGATAAACAGGTAGTTCGGGCTCTGCTCCCGCTCGGTACCGGTCAGGGTTACACCGGGGTAGTCGATGGTGACTGCAGCGTCTGCAATATCGTCCCCGTGCAGCATCAGCTGCAGATTGGGCTCCGCCATCTGCGTCCACCAGAAGGGTGGTTCCACCCGTTCAACCGCGGGCTTGTCGGCGGCATTCGCGCCCATGGTCAGTGCCATCAGCGCCGAAAACAGCGGGGCGGACAGTCGTGCCCGAGGGCGGCGGGGAGTATCCATCATCATCGCGGTCACCTGTTATTGGTCTGGGCGCTCTATCCCAAGGGACGCTAATCCGGGGACTGTTCGCACTTTTTTTCACCATTGTGCCCACTCTGCACCCCCCTGTTATCCCCCTCCCGGCGGGGGGAGTCGCCGGGGCTCCCCTTTCGTGGGGCTGGCGCGAAATTTCACCACGCCCCACCCGGGGAGGAGGTACCGCAGCGCCATTTCGGCAGTATGTACAGGAGCCCGTAGTAGCGCGGATCTGCAGTAGAAAGTTCGACGGGCACGCATTTAAGAAAAATAATCAACCGAGATGATGAATATGAACAAGAGTTACCTGGCCCTGGCGGCACTGCTGCTGGGTACGAGTTCTATGGCGCAGGCGGAGTGGTTCCTGCGCGGCACCCACAACAACTGGCAAGCGGATCAGATGCAGGATGTCGGCAGCAACACCATGCTCGCCGACGATGTGGTCTTCACCACCGCCGGCGAGATCAAATTCGACCGCTGGGGAGACTGGAGTGAAAACTATGGTGCCAACGGCCAGCAGAACGGCAATAACATACCGGTCGCTGCCGGCACCTGGGACATCAAGTTCTACACCGACACCCACGACTATCACATTATTCCGGCGGACGACCCGGTAACCCCCGCGGCCACCCTGCACCTGCGCGGGACGCACAATGGCTGGGCCGCCGGTGACCTGCTTACGCGGATCGGTGACAGCGATGAATACGAAGCCTGTCGCAACTTCACCAGCGGTGACGGCAACGGTGGTCCGCGCTTCAAAATCGATCCCAGCGGCAGCTGGGCCGGGAGTCAGTTCCCCGCACAAGATGCCACCGCCAGTGGCTGGACCCATATTGTCGCCAATGGCGAGAGCAACAGCCTTGTGAGCATCACCGTGGATCTCGGCGAAAACTGTGGCACAGCTCCCCAGGATAGCGATGGCGACGGCGTGCCGGACTCTACCGATCAATGCCCCAACACGCCCGCTGGTGCCACTGTGGATGCCAATGGCTGCGAAGTGGAGCAGCCGGTACTGAGCGATTTCCGCAACCGCAGCATGTACTTCGTATTTGTGGACCGCTTCGCCAATGGCGATCCCAGTAATGACAACGGCAACAACCCGGCCGCAACCTCCAGCACCAAATCCGCTGGCGGCCTGTCCGAGTGGAAAAAATACTGGGGCGGCGATATTCAGGGCCTGATCGACAAGCTCGACTATCTGGAGTCCCTCGGCGTTACCGCTATCTGGGTTACTCCGCTGAACGACAATATCGACAATTCAGGATCGGATGGGGCCTACCACGGCTACTGGGGGCGCGACTTCTACGAGGTTGACGAGCACCTGGGGGACTGGGCACTCGTAGACCAGCTGGATGCGGAAATGGAAGCGCGCGGTATGAAGCTGGTGCTGGATATCGCCCTCAACCACTCCAACCAGGACGATCAGTACGAGTTTGGCGCGCTCTATAAAGAGGGCACCTTTATCACCGATGTAAATCAGGATAACGGTACCTGGTATCACCACAACGGCGCTATCGCCGACTGCGGTGACAGTGATCCTGCCACCACTTGCGGTGGCGAGTGGGACGACCCCTGGTCTTTCACCAACAAGACCCTGTTCAACCTCACCGACTTCAACCACGGGTTTAACAGCAATAGCGCGGCGGACCAGTACCTGATTGATGCCGCGATCAAGTGGATGAGTCACGGCGTGGATGCCTTCCGTATCGATGCCATCAAGCATATCGAGCCCAACTTCATCAATCGCTTCAGTCAGGCCGTACGCGCGGTGGATCCGGATGTGTATATCTTCGGTGAGTGGTACGGCGCCGGTGCGGGTGAAAGCCTGTCGATGACCTTCCTCAATGAGAACCGCGGCTCCGAGCTGTTGGACTTCCAGCTGCGCAACAACATCGAAGCGGCCATTGCCGGCGATATTTCCATGACCCAGCTGAACGCCCACATCGAGTCCCGCGCGGGTGCGATGGGCAACCGCGAAAGCTGGCAGCCTATCTTCCTCGACAACCACGACGCCACCCGCACCAGTGTATTCCTGCAAACCACAGGGCCTGTGGACAACGGCCGTACCGGCAAAGGTTTCAGCAAGGCGCTCGCCGACGCGCGCCAGAACCTGGGTATGGCCCTGGTCATGACCCTGCCGGGCATTCCCACCATCTATTACGGCAGCGAGCAGAACAGCACCTGGTTCACCGCCAACGGCGACGGTCAGATCGGTCACGACCCCTACAACCGCGAGGGTATGCCCTCCTTCAGCGAAACCACGCAGGCGTTTCAGCTGATCAGCGCCCTGGCCAACCTGCGCGCCCAGAGCCCGGCACTGGCTTCCGGCAGTTACAACGAGCGCTGGGTGAACCAGGACATTCTGGTGTTCGAGCGGATCCAGGGTAACGACGCGGTAATGGTCGCGGTAAACCGCGGTGGCAGCACCTCCATCAACGTGAGCAATCTGGCACTGGCCGACGGGCAGTACAGCAGCCTGGTGGGCAGTGATTCGGTGAGTGTGAGTGGTGGCTCCGCGGTTCTGAATCTGGATGCCAACGAAGTCATCGTGTTGCACTAAACCGCATTGTCCCGTGCCTGCTCACAGGACACTGGACTAGCGATCTTTTCCTGAAGCCCCGGGCAGCCGCTCGGGGCTTTCTATTTTGGTAATACTGCCATTGTCGATTTGCACCAGAGAAATTCTCTGTACCTGTAGCATTTCCATTTGGCCGGGATGCAGGGAAAAGTTCTGCGCCTGCTGCTCCGGTGGTAGGGGTGGGGGTGGATTTCTGGCATCGGCAACCGACTTGAGGTATTCGCGGCGGCTGATCGCAAGAATGGAAAGTGATAGAGAAAACAATACGATCAATTTGAAGAAAGGTAGCAGTTCCTGAAAAAAAAGTTTTGCGTGTACCGGAGGAAGAGCGTCGCGCAGACCAAGCGTCACTTCGGCAGCATGCCAGGCGATGATCAGCAGTGGTTGCAGCAACCCGATCATCAGGGCCCACGCCAGAAAGGTGAGTACACCATCGCGAAAACGGCACCATCTGGGGACGCGTGCCCGGTCAATAATAGGTGGCCAGTCTGCTTTCATCGGAACCCCCGGTCAGGGCTCGTCCAGGTACCGGTTTGACGTCGCAAGTAGAGAATACTGCGAGGTAGACCGACGATCGCAGTCAGCGCCTGTACTACCCAGAAAATCAGTGGATACCAGATAATCCAGTAAAGGCTGCGGAAAATATCCGGTTCAACTCTCCGGTCGAGCAATGCGGCGACCAGCGCCTGCAAGAGGTAGGTCAGTGCAAGGGTCATTCCCCACTTGTCAGGCAGGAACCCCAAGCTGCTAAAACCCAGCCCAAACGAAACTCCCAGCTGATGCAGTAGCCCGACACCCATAAACAGAAGTATGGTGTAGGACCACAGAATCGAAACCACATAGTTGGCCCAGATGGGCCACATGCGTAGGCCTTTGCGAGTAAACAGCTGCGGAAAATAGCGCAGGATGACCGTTGTGCCTCCTTCGCTCCAGCGCACCCGCTGTCGCCACAGACCGCGAAACGTTTCCGGGGTCAGTATCCAGGCCAGCGCTTTGGGGGCAAACTCCACATTCCAGCCCGCCATCTGCAAACGCCATGTCACATCCACATCATCCGTCAGCGCCTGCGTATTCCACCAGCCGGCTTCCTGCAGGGCGCGTTTGCGAAACGCGCAGACCGCGCCCGACACCGTAAAGAAACTGCCGTAAATATTCTGTGCGCGGCGGATCAGCCCCACCATGCCGGAGAACTCCCCCACCTGCAGTAGCCCCACAATACTGCTGCGGTTGCGAATGCGCGGATTGCCCGCGATACCGCCGATCCGCGGGCTGACCTGAAACTGCCGCACGATCCAGTGCAGGGCATTGCGATCCAGTAGTGCATCGCCGTCGATACACACCAGTATCTGGTAGCGCGCCGCCAGAGCGCCGGTGTTCAGTGCACAGGATTTGCCCTGGTTGCTGCTGAGGTGAATTACCGACAGGCGCGGATTGGTTTCGCGCAGGGCGTCGAGGGTGGCAGCGGTTTCGTCTCTTGAGCCGTCGTTTATCGCGATCACCTCAAAATTCGGATAGGTGATGCGGCTCAGGTTCTCAATGGTTTCCCTGACCTGTGGGCCCTCGTTAAAACAGGGCACCAGTATGGAAACCCCCGGGTAGGTGGTCAGTGCCGGGGGCCGGTCAAAACGCGGCATATGCCGTTCGCGTACGATGAAAAAGAGCAGGGCTCCGGTCATCCAGTAGTAGGCCATGACAAACGGATAACCGAAACAGAAGATGGCCAGGGCCTGTTCGACATACGCCCAGTTCACGGTGCCTTCTCCCCGGGCTGATCGGCGGGGGGCGTGGTGTCTTTTTTAAAGGTGCCCCGAGGCGGGAAAGCGCGGGCAGAATTGGTGGGCGCCAGTGTGTCTGCCGGGGGGCGGTTGTCGATCAGATCCTGGGGCTCCCAGCCAAAGGTGGTACCGCCATAACTCTGGTAGTGCAGAATCGCATTGCGGATTTCCGCCACATTCGCCTTGCCGCCGGTATAGCCCCACAGGCCAGTACGGTGTGCAATGTGCTGATAGGGCGAAAGTCCATCGGGCGGGGCCGGGTCGCGCGCATCCCGCGCCAATGGAATGGGGTTACTGGTGGGGCCGGGCACCAGAGTGACATCCGCAAGCGCTGCGCCGCGCATCAGCGGATAGTATTGCGGGGCGCGCCAGAAAAGCTGCAGCCCGGATCGCTCCTCCTCAATTATGGCGAAACAGCGCATCGCCAGTCGGTCGGCCAGCGGCCAGCGGCTGAAGTCTGTGCGCTGACGCCTGGCACGCATTTGCCAGGGCATATCCTGTGGATCGGCGGGTTGCCGGGCGAGGCTGGCAACGTCTTCCAGCAGCAGTCCGTCAAATGGCACATAGCGTCCCAGATCGCGGCACAGTTGTTCCACCGCCCCGGTGGAACCGAGGGTGTGCAGCGCCTGCCGATGGGGAAAGCGGATAATCACCCGGGTGCCTGCGCGCGCGTTTATCTGTGCGGCCAGCCGCGACAGCAGGTCCTGGCGCAGTGGCAAGGTCTGGGTGGGGAACCAGCTGGCCTCGATACGGCCGTGTTCGTCCGCCGCCAGGGCATCAATCAGAACATGGGTGGTACCCAGCGTCAGCAGGTTCTCCAGTGTGGTCCCCAGTCGCAGATTCGTCACCTGTGCACTGCTACTGGCGAAGGCTGCCGGGTTCAGGGGCACGATGCGTCGGGTATTGGTCCATGGATCGATAAATTGCATCGCCGATACCCACTCACCGAGCGACGGGTTCTCGGTGGGCAGGTAGCGGGCGATCTCCATGGGGACCGCAGAAGAGGGTGCCGCCAGCTGCGCGGGTTCGGGATCCAGGGTTAATGAAAACTCGAAACCTATGGCGCGGGCGATTTCCAGCGTCGTCTGGTTATAGCGTCCATAAGGCCACACCAGTGCACGGGGCGCGCGACCCAGCTGTTTCTGCATGCCGTCGCGGGCGCGTTGCAGGTCGCGGCGGATACGGGCGCGGTATGCCGCTTCGTTTTCATATCCCCGCGCCGGGTCATACCGGCGGGTGACGGCTGCGGGCAAACCATTGCCCTGGGGGTTGCCGATTTCTTCCCGGTGCAGGTTAAACGTGTGTGAGGCAAATTCGATAAAGCCGGAGGCCTGCATCTGGCGCGCCTCATCCCAGGTGATAAACGCACTGCGCGGCAATTGCTGGCGCCCGTAAGTCACCGTCTCCCCCGCAGGCGTATCCATCCACCGCCCCACAACGGCCGCCACCACCGGGAAGCGATAGGTCAAAGCGAGTGGGTAGACCCGGGTAAAGGTGGTGCGGCGGCCGTCGTCTACGGTCAGCAGAATGGCCTTCTCCGGTAAGCGGATTTCACCGCGCTGTGCGCGGGCAATATCGTCGAGGCGGATGGGTGTCCAGTCGTTCCCGGCAAGCCATTCAAAAAAAGCGACCAGCCGATCACTGGTGATGCCGGAGTCGTCCAGCTGGTCTTCCGAGTCCGCAATATCGTGCAGCGCCACACTGTAAAACACACCGGGCGCGGCAGTCTGGATTTGCGCGGCAGCGCAGGCGCTTATCAGCCAAAGCAGGATTCCCACTAGCAGGTTCGGCCAGCAGCGCATGGTCAGAACCTCTGGCTGTAATCGAGAAACAGCCCCCAGGAATATTCATTCTCACCATCGTAGCGGCGCATCGAACGCTCGATACCATAGTGCAACCAGGTGCGCGGCGAGGGTTGCCAATACTGGCTGTAGCGCAGGGAACCGATGGGGCCGGAGGGATAGTTCTGCTGCCAGTAATTGCCCAGCTCGATAAAAAACTGCTGCACCAGATCCGCATCGTACCAGCGCCATAAACGGTGTTGCACCGCGGCGGACAGCATCGCCGAGTAATCCTCCTCCGGATTGAAGTAGGGCGCTCCCCTCAGACTGTTGTTGGAGGTATACAGGGTCGGGCGCAAATAGACATCCACGGAATGGCCGTCGTGCACCTTCGACATACCGCTGATAATCCACTGGGTACGGTGATTGCCATCGGTAAAATCCGCCACTGCGGTATTTACCGACACACTGCCGGTATCACCGAACGTGTACGAAGCGGACACACTGGCGGAGTCCGCGCGAATCCCCGCCTCCAGGGCACGCAGTGGTGTCATCTCCGAGAAGCGCTGCAGGTCGGCCGAAAAACCCCAGTGGTCGCTCGGTTGCCATTCCGCCAACAGGCTGGCGCCGCCGCCGTCCAGTTCCCCGCGGTGGTTCCAGCCCGCCAGAGTCAGTGTGAGATCCGGCCAGCGCCCCTCAATACCGGCTCCGATCGCATTGTGTTGCAGCGAGCGTCCCTCAGGGGTAGAGCTGGTGCGGATATCTGCGGCGAACAGCCGGTAGCGCTCTTGCAGCGGTGGCGTGAATACCTTGAGAGAGCCATCGAGTCCGCCGCCCTCCGCATCGGGGCCGCCTCCCCGGGTCTTTGAGGGGCGCAGTTCCAGCTGTAACTCCGCTTCCTGGTGAATGGCCAGGTCCCGTTGCAGCCGACGCACCTGACCGTTGCCCGGAGCGACTTCTGCGAGCGCATCAATCTCCTGCTCAGCGATGTGCCAATGGCGCCTTCGCAGCAGCGACTCCGCAGTGGAAATACGGATAGCCAGGGCATCCGGAGACAGGCTGCGAGCAATCAGCAGCTCCTGATGTGCGCGCCTTGGCCATTCGCGGGCGGCGGCGGTCTCGCCCCGTTCCGCCCGCAGCCAGGCATTCGCCGGTGCCGCCTTCACCAGTGGCTGCAGGCGCTGCCAGCCGGCTTTTGGCATGGCGACGAGGCGACGCGCCTGTGCCGCAAGCGTCTGATTACTCAACCATTCCTCATTGGGAGCGGGGCGCCCATCGATGCCGATACGTCGCCAGGCACTGCCTTCCGACGCCAGGGCATCCGCTGTTGCCAGCGCGGCATCCAGCTGCTCTGCTTCCAGTTGGGCATAGAAGAGACCGATGCGGGCATCGCGGTTGTAATCGCCCTCGGCAATCACCTTTTGATAGAGGGGAATCGCGCGCAGCGGAAGGCGCACCGCCAGCAATGCATCCGCTTTGGCCTGAAGGACATAGAGTGGGAGCGCATCGCCGTGTTGTTCAAGCCTGGCAATTTCATCCAGTGCCTGCTGCCAGAAACCCCTGTCGCGCAGGGCAATCACCAGATCTCTCCGCAGCCGGGTAACCAGTCCCTGATCCACAGGCTGGCTGTTTTCGGCGCGCTGTAACTGGGAACGCAGCGCTAAGATGGCCCGGTCGGTGCCATCGTACTGGTGGGCCGGCCCGCCCGTATTGACCTGCTCCCCCCAGCGCACCAGCAGTGCCGCCTGGCGCGCATCGATACCGGGATCGCTGGAGCCCCGAGCGCGCTCTGCAGCAAATGGCGCATTCAGTTCCATCACAATATCGGCCTGGGCGCGGCGAATATGCGGATTATCAGGCGCAATCAACCGCGCCTCACCAATCAGGCGAAGCGCGGTGTAACGGTCGCCCTCTCGAAAGGCAGCACGACCCTCTTCGAGTAGTAACGCCGCCGCCTCCGCTGGCAGTGGCGCTTCATTGTTCGCAAATGCACTAAGCGGCGCCATTGCCGCCAAATAGAGCGCGCCCAGAAAAGCTCGCATTCCTTCGCTCCGGACCAAGAGCCGCTCAGGCTCCAAATCCTGTTTTTCGTTTTTTTAGATCACAGCTTTAAAACTTAGCAGCTTCGGTGCGAGGCATTGAAAAGAATGAGAGCGCGGAATCGCGATGAGTGCTGGGAAAGTGGTATCGTGGCAGGATGGATTTGAGAGGAGCCAGATAGGTGAAGCGCATATGCTGGGCAGTTGCGGCAGTGGCCATGAGCGTGTTGCTGTCGGCTTGTGATGTTTTTAAGGATGAAGAGTCAAAAATGACAGGTGCAAAGCCAACCCCCATGGACTTTCTTCCGGCCTTATCCGGTGACTACTTCCGGTTCGACTCGGAGCAGGTTGGCCGCCCATTTCATATCTATATTCGGCTGCCGGAAGACTATGCAGATTCTTCGCAGAAGCAGTATCCGATAATTTACCTTCTGGATGGTGATTCTCTATTCCCAATTTTGGCCGCCAACCACATGTTTCTGCACTACGACGATGATATTCCGGAAGCCATCGTAGTAGGGATTGCTTATGGCGGCTTCGACCCCGAAACCAATTGGCGAGATTTCGACTTCTCCACCTACGCCGCTGACTGGAAGCGCAGTGGCGGAGCGGAGGCTTTTCATAACTTTCTGGAGCACGAATTATTGCCAGTAGTTGAGAATCGCTACCGTGCGGACTCAGAAAGACGCGTACTATTCGGCCAAAGTCGCGGTGGGTTTATGGCGCTGTACTCTGCTTTCAATCATCCGGATCTCTTCTGGGCGCGCATTGCCAGTAACCCCAGTTTTCTACCAGATGGAGAGCAGTTCTTCGAAGAGCCAAAACTCGGCAAGCGGGGGGACCTAATGGTAATAGTGGCGAGTTCATCAGAGGACCGGTACACAGATAACCGAACCCGGTCATTCGAGTGGCAATCCCATTGGTCAACACGTGATGATGCCCCATGGACTACACATTTGGTCAATATTGAAGGTGGTACGCATGCCGCGAATAGCACAGACAGTTATCGAGCGGCATTGCGGCTGTTGTTTA
Organism: Microbulbifer sp. ARAS458-1; assembly: GCF_045348205.1. NCBI lineage: Bacteria > Pseudomonadati > Pseudomonadota > Gammaproteobacteria > Cellvibrionales > Microbulbiferaceae > Microbulbifer > Microbulbifer sp. ARAS458-1. The sequence goes on from NZ_CP155838.1 coordinate 1,256,262, forward strand.
AAGCAGAAATTGATGGGGCAAAAGAGGTCCCTGGAAATTTAACGGCCGCTCACTAAAAGCAGCAGAATGCTCATCTGTCCTCTAAGGCGAACCCCACTATGAAACCCTGGATTCAACTCGGTACTGCAGAGATTCCCAATGATGGCGGTACGCTGACCCTACGAAAGCGCGACCAGGAGTTCTCCATCTCCCTGTCTGGCCCTCGTGGCGAGCTGATGAACAGTCGCAGGTTCCACAGTGAGCAGCAGCTATCTGTGTTGGGCTGCGCGCATCTGCAAAATCGTAAGGATGCCCGGGTGTTGGTCGGTGGTATGGGGATGGGCTATACGCTGGCTTCCGCATTGGAAGCCGTACATGCGTCGGCACAAGTGATTGTCGCAGACCTGATTCCCGAAGTGGTGGAGTGGAACCGTGGCCCACTGGGCGAGTGTGCCGGGCGACCTCTGGATGATAGCCGGGTCGCCGTACACATCGGCGATGTGGGCGAGCTGCTGGTAGATCGAAGCAATGAATATGATGCCGTGCTGCTGGACGTCGATAACGGCCCGGAGGGGCTAACGCACAGCGACAACAACTGGCTGTATTCCATTGAAGGCACTAGTAGTATCCATAAATGCCTGAAGCCGGGAGGTGTGCTTGCCGTATGGTCGGCGTCACCGGACACGGTATACGCCAGTCGGTTGAAGAAGGCTGGGTTTCAGGTGGAGGTGAAGACTGTGCGCGAGCGACCGGGGAAGGGCGCCCGCCATGCGATATTTCTCGCCCAAAGACCGGGTACAGAAAACAAGAATCGAGGCCGCTAATCTGCACTCGGTAGTTTATGAGAGTGACCCGACCCGGCCTACTCGACGCGGCGCCAAATCTCATATTCAGCGCGCTCGCCATCTTTCCAGCGCTCGTTATACCAGTATTCATCTTCAACTCTGGTGGTAAACACAAATTTTGCACCAGACTGCTCGCCAAAAGAATTGAAGTGGAGTGTTTCCGTATACCTCCCATCGGCGACCTCATAAGTCCCGGTACCCGATGCCCAGAACTCGCCGCCTTTCATCGACGTAAAGCTAAAATGACGATCGCTGATGATCTTCAGCGCCTTAAAATCGAGATCCTGATAATCGATCAGAGTACCCTTGTTGTCTACATAATTCCCGGAAACCAACTCCCAGGCTCCGGTAAGGTTATCGGCGCTTGCGAAGGTGCTAATCAGGGAAAGTGCAAGGGCTAAAACGGTTTTTTTCATATTAATCCTTATTGAAAGTGTTTTAATGTGCCAAGGCTGTTATCTGCTGATTATCGAAGTGGATTTTACCGGCATCGGTAACGCTGCCTGAAACGCCTCAATAATTTAGCTGTTGACCTCATTTATAAGCAGGCCTTTGTCGATGTAGTTGTCGAGGGTAAGCTCACCCCCGGGTACCGTTCGATCCGCAACACATACTACTTCCCGGGTTTATCGTCCTCGCTCTCTTTGTGAACAATTGTGCCAACAGTTATCACCCTTCCTTCAGCCTTGGCTCTAAGAAAGCTTTTTCCAAGTTTGCTTGGTTTGTCGGCACCGACAGTGAAAAACTGGGGTATATTGTTGGATGGCTTGCAGATCATTCTAGGTTCAGCAGTGTGCTCAATCTCCGAGCTCAATTTTTGAATCTGCCAGTCGGACTCTGGCAAAGTTGAAAGTTCTTCAAATAGATTCGGAGAGATTTCGTAAGCTCCACACTTTGCGCACTCGACGAACATGCGGCCACCACTCCATTCTTTGGGGCGGGTGGTGACGCTATTTTTACAAATCGGGCAGCTATCCATGTTCGTCGGCATCTGTTGTATGGCCTGCGTAGGAGCGAATAAGTCTAAATGTCATTGAAGTGAGCGAAGAAAACTACCAATGATTCAGATGGCATGTTTTTGCTTTGTCAGTGGCTGCATTCACCCAGCTCTTGTGCTAAGCCAATGAGAATTCCTTCTGGGCCCCGTATGTAGCAGAGTCGATAGATCCCCTGGTAATCGACAATTTCATCAACCACTGTGGCACCAAGTGGACGAAGACTGGTCACGGTGTCCTCTATATCTTCAACGGTAAACATAACACGCATATACCCTAAAGAGTTTACCGGAGCTGTACGATGGTCAGATACGACAGCCGGGAAATCAAAACGTGTTAGTTCAATTCGACTGATATCGTCTGGGGTTTTCATCATAGCAACTTCAACTCGCTGACCTCGTACACCGGTTACTCGGCCAGACCAGTCGCCTTCTACAACCATACGGCCTTCCAGAGAAAGGCCAATGGCACTAAAAAACTCAATACTGGCGTCCAGATCTTCGACCGCAATTGCCACATTGTCCATTCTTTTTACAGTCATATGTACCGCCAAATATCGATGAATTTATCCGCGGTGGGGAATCTTGCTGAGCGCACTGTCCCCGTGGATTCATGTGTTTCAATTTTATCCTGTCACTGTTGACGTTAAATAGTTAGTAAACTCGTTTGTAGCTCTGTAAAGTACACCGTAAGGTCGCTTCTGCCATCAAGCCACGCATGAGTGTATTAGCTCTGCTAGCTTTTGGGGAATGGTAAGCATCGGCCAATGCCCACCCTCAATATTCTTAAATCGCCAAGATCCACTGGATTTCAACGTAGCAAGTAAGTCATGTGCGCGGGAGAAAGACAGCCAACCCTCGTGCGCAATGAATGTGGCTGGTATATCTACCAGAGGAGATTCTAGCTTTACTGCATCGGTAACGGTTTTGCCCGGATGTGGCCTCTGCTTTGCGCAAAGTAAGTTAATGTCGGCATCATTGAGCCTTGGTTGCGTCGCTAACTCCGCCCGGGAGGGTGCCGGCCACATGCCTTCGTTCTCTAAAATTGCTCTTTCTTCCTCATCAATGCACAGGCCCGACACGTCCAGGAGTGATTGGCCAGACACAGGTAAAAAGGCCTCAATGAAAATGGTATGCCGGATAGATACGCGCCCGCGAGTAGCTACTTGGCCTACGATAATTCCAGAATAGCTGTGACCGACAAGTACGATCGACTCTAGACCATGCCTAATGATGTACGATTCAACATCCTCAATATGCGTGCTCAGGCCAATTTCGCACGTCTCGCTTTGTTCATTGAGGCCCGAAAGGGTGAGTTGATGAACGTTGTGTCCTCTATCACGCAGCGACTTGGCAACTTCATCCCATATCCAGCCTCCTGCCCATGCACCAGGTACGAGTACGAACTCCATAGCTTCTCCTATCAGCCAGTGCAGCGGGCTGTGCGCTACGTATAGCGCCGCGCTTGCTATTTCTCTCAAGGATTCAGCCTTGCTACTTAAGGCCAATTCCATAGGTCGAATCCGATCGGTATCTGTACTTGCAAGTCTCAGCTCGCTTATAGAATCCCCAAAGCTTTGAGACTTTCTTTCCCTAGTTTCACACGCTGTTTCGCATCGGATGTGTTTTTGATGTCCATATTTAGGGCAAACGAATACACATGGTTACCCTTTGTGACCCATCCGACCCACCATCCTACGCCAGGATTCGGTACATTTTCCCAGCCTGTCTTTCCGTAAAGCTTCCAGCCTTCACCTTGTTCTAGCAGGACGATATCTCGAACAGCTTTTTGGATATCTTTTGATACCGGAAGTTGGTCTTGAGCGAGTCGTGATAGAAAGATAGCTTGCTCTTGAGCGCTGATTTCCAGCGGCCCATCAAGCCAGAATGTATCTATAGATGTACCAACATCTTCATTCCCAAAACCTAGCTTCGTGACATACGCCTGCATTCGCTCTAAACCAGTACGACGAGCCAGCGCCTGGTAGATGGGAATGTTGGATATAGAAATAGCTTCACGTAGCCCCATATCCCTTTCCCAGATTTTAAATAATTGCTTCTGCCCGCCGTAGGGGAGAATGTCGTCGACGCCCTCTACTGCGCCCACAGAAAGACCAATCAAACTATTTGCAATTTTGAATGTAGATGCTGGAACAAACCGCACTTCAGATCTTTGAAGATTATGTCCTATGAATTTTCCAGAGCCGGAATCATATAGGACAAATGTTCCAGAGACGTCGGAGCTAGTAAATAGACCATTGACTGCAGAACTTTCTTCCCAATCTGTGGAAAAGCACGGAGTAGAAAGAATGGCAAAAAATATAGCTACAAAGTAAGCGCTCAATAAACCCCATCTAAAACTCGGCAACCCTGCCCGGTACGCTTCTGATTTTTAACGATCAGGAGATC
>NZ_CP155838.1:1260588-1354979 GCF_045348205.1 Microbulbifer sp. ARAS458-1
CGTTACCAAACGACCAAATTTTTCGATTTGGCCGGATACCATTCTTCTTATTTCTCTTCATTTGTGGCTCGCATAACAGTTTTATTCAAAAGCCCCAGATATAGACATAATGTCTATATCTGGACATATATTGCCATATCTAGCCATTATGCCTATATCTGCCCATTTCGGTATATGTCTATATCTAGGCATATTTGGTTTCTTACTAGGATTTACCGCCTGTCTCGCACGACGGATATGGCGCCGGATGACATTGGCGGGGGTGGCACAGCGGCGTCTCATTCCTTGCGCGGGTCTACAGCTGTAAACGCAGATTGCTCTCGATTTCCTCTATCAGTGTTGTCGGCACTTCCTGCTCGGTGGCCAGGCGGCGCCAGTGGGAGACCTGCTCGGTTACTTTATCCACAACGCTGTCGATTTTCCGCTTGCTAAACAGTGGGCTGATACTTTCCAGACTGTAGATATCTTTTCGGGTAAATCCGTCCCGTTTGCCGTTCAGGCTCATCCAGTGGCTGTTTACCCAGCGGCTGCCCGGTTTGTAGCTGTATGCGAGGTCGTAGGCGGGGGCCAGTTGCCAGGTTTTTCCCTTGAGCTGGAAGGCAAAGTTCTTTGCGTGGTCGTCGTGGTTGCGTGCGACGATATTGAAGACCAGGCGGTGCAGCAGCTGTTCTGCGTCTCTGGCGGTGAGTTTGAGCTGGCGGGCGATGCCGAAGAGTTCCGCGTAGGAGTAGGAGCCCGGTACCTTGTAATCCACATGGGCGATGCCGTTCAGGGTCTGAATATGGATTTTGTCGTTGCCGTGGCGATCAAAGCGCTCCGTTACAAAGTGTCTGCGGTTGCCCTCGCGCAGTAAATGGCAGGGCATCATGTCGATCCCGCAGCGGGTGGCCATCTGGTGATAGACGTATTCCATGGCGCCGAACCCCATGGGGTCACCGAAGGTTTCCTGATTCTTGTTGTGTTCGCTGACGCCATCAAACTTCATCAGATAGTGGGTGAACCCGGCGGGCACGTCTGTCTGGCCGGAGCGCACCTGGGTGAAGTCCTGGTTGAAGGCGAGTACGGCTTTGGGGCGGGCGCCGCCGGCGCTCATGCCAACGGAGAGCAGGGCGACCATGGCTTCCCGGTTCTCACCGTTCTTCTCCAGTTCAACCTGAAAGCCGGCGCGGCTGTCGAGTACTTCCTGGGCGATGGCGACCAGTTCGTCGATGGCGATATCCTGGGAGGCGTTGAGTTTTTTGATGCGTGTGGCCGGGCTGTATTCCAGGGCGCCCATACCGCGCTTGCCGGTGTATTGCAGCCGCTGCAGTGGGGTAATGTCCTGGGGTTGTTTGCCCTGGGCGGCCATCCAGGCGTTGAGTACGGCATTGCCGAAATCGTCCGGGAGGGAATCGGCTATCAGGCCGGGGAGGCCGCGGAAGGTTTCAAAGCGCAATTCCGGGAAGCGGTAGATGCGCCGCGCCAGCGGCATTTTAAGTGGTGAGAGTTCTATGCCGGTGTCGATAAACGCGGGGTCGTATTCGAAGGCGCCGAGGCCGCTGTCGGTATCGAAGCTGACGGCGCCGGCGGTCTCACCCTGATATTCGACGTTGATGACTTCCATTACCATTCCGCTTCCTCCCGGGTGTCTTCTTCACCCCCTTCATCTTTACCGCGTTGGCCGGACGCCCGTTGGCGCTGTTTGCCCTGGAGCTTGGCCAGCTGGATGGGAGAGGGCGGCTGCGGTGGCAGGAAGTTGTCCAGTTGCTGGGTGAGTTCCAGGGCCTGGAGAATGGCGACCAGAACCTCTAGCTGGGCCTTGCCTTTTTCCGCGTTGAGCACCGCTTTGCGACTGACGCCGGCGCGCTCGCCGACTTCCTGCTGGGTCAGGTCCAGGTTCAGGCGCGCCTGCTTGAGTCGCTGGCCCAGCGCCCCGGCGATGGCGGCGGGCGATCTGCTGGTGTAGTCCATGGGGTAGCCCTCAGGCTCGAAATCGTAGCCACTACAGTTAAGGTGCGGTTTATGGAACCTTAATGGGTTTATTTCACATTATGTGCCTATTTTAGGACTTTGTTAACATATATTTAATGTGCAGAAATGAGGATTTTACCGGAATTTTTAGCATTAAAGTCCAAAAAGTGGGTCTTTATGGGCGCTGTGATCAATAAGCTGAGGGCCCGCGGGCCGGTATTCTCCGCCCCCGTCGGGGAGGATGGCCCCAATTGCCCCTGCTGAGACAATCCCCGCATAACCATAAGTCAGTCAGCGGTGATCCCAATGTCTCAAAATCCATCCACGGCGGCGGTTGCCGGCGCCAAGCCTCAGTTGAGCTTCTGGCAGATCTGGAACATGTGTTTCGGGTTTCTCGGTATCCAGTTCGGTTTTGCCCTGCAGAACGCCAACGTCAGCCGAATCTTTCAGACCCTCGGGGCCGAAATCGACGATATCCCGGTGTTATGGGTGGCCGCACCGCTGACCGGTTTGCTGGTACAGCCGCTGATCGGCTACTTCAGTGACCGCACCTGGACGGGCTTTGGCCGCCGCCGCCCGTTCCTGCTGGCCGGTGCCATTCTCTCTTCCATCGCCATCCTGTTTATGCCGCATTCGCCCACTTTGTGGATCGCTGCCGGCATGCTGTGGGTGATGGATGCCTCGATCAATGTCTCCATGGAGCCGTTCCGCGCACTGGTGGGCGATATGCTGCCACAGAAGCAGCGCTCCTTTGGTTACGCCTTGCAGAGCTTCTTTATTGGGGTGAGCTCGGTGGTGGCCTCGGCCATGCCGTGGATGCTGGCCAACTGGTTTGATGTTTCCAATACTGCGCCGGAGGGCGTGGTGCCGGATTCGGTGCGGATTTCCTTCTATGTCGGTGGTATCGGTTTCCTGCTGGCGGTGCTGTGGAGCGTATTCCGCACCCGTGAATACAGCCCGGAGCAGCAGGCTGCGTTTGAGGCGGCGGAATCGCCCGAGCTGCAGGAACAGGCTCAGGAAGCCGAGCAGGATCACAGCGCCGGCTACCGCAAAATCGGCGGTGCCATGCTGCTGGTGGGGACCGCCTTTGCTGCATTCGTCTGGCAACAGGGGCTGGACCAGCAGCTGTACATTCTCGCCGGACTGATTGCCGGTCTTGGTGTGATGCAGCTGCTGGCGCTGGTCTTGCGCGCCAAATCCGGCGGCGACAAGGGCATGCTGGAAGAGATCGTCTCCAACCTCTACGCCATGCCCGATGCCATGAAACGCCTGGCCTGGGTACAGTTTTTCTCCTGGTTTGCGCTGTTTGCCATGTGGATCTACACCACTGCTGCGGTCACCAGTTTTCACTTCGGCACCAGCGAAGTGACCTCTCAGGCCTACAATGACGGCGCCGACTGGGTGGGTATTCTGTTCGCCACCTATAACGGTTTTGCCGCCCTCGCTGCACTGCTGATTCCGGTGATGGCCCGCAGTCTCGGCATGCGTCTGTCCCACAGCCTGAACCTGGCACTGGGCGGGCTTGGCCTGCTGTCTTTCCTGTTTATCCGCGACCCGCAGTGGCTGCTGCTGCCAATGCTGGGTGTGGGCTTTGCCTGGGCATCGATCCTGTCACTGCCCTACGCCATGCTCTCCACCCATGTATCCACACGCAAGATGGGCGTGATGATGGGCATCTTCAACGGCTTTATCGTGATTCCACAGCTACTCGCCGCCAGCGTACTGGGCTTTGTACTGCGCACCTTCTTCGACAGCGAAGCCATTTACGCGCTGGTTCTGGGCGGTGCCAGCTGGCTGCTGGCGGCGGTGTGTGCTCTGCGGGTCAGCGAGCCGAAAGCGGCCGAAACCGACGGTGACCTGGCCCAGGCCGAAGGCTGAGTAACTGCTGAGTCCTCAACGTCTTCTTTGATGTCGCTGATCGATGTCATCTTCCGTTTGCCCCGCTGGTCGGGGCTTTTTTGTGCCGGTTAGTGGCATGACCGCGCAGCAGAATATTTGCTGGAAATACGGTAGGATTTACAGGCTTTGCTGCGAGAAAAGTGCATTTTTCCGATAATAATTTTAAAAAGGTGAGTCTGGTGATGATTTCCTGGTTGGCGCGATGCCACATTCTCAGGCCTGTGGTGGGCCTGATGCTCTCTCTATTCCTTGTGTCCCCTGGGGTCGCGAAAACGAATGAACTGACCGCCAAAGACTATGGTGCCCTGCCAAAAGTCAGCATGCTGACGGTCTCCCCCAGCGGCGAACGCATTGCCTTCCGCATGACCGGGGAAAACGACTCTGATGTCGCCATCGTGATGTCGCTTGCGGAAGGCAAGCGGTTGAACGCCGTGAACCTCTCTGAAATAACCCCGGAATCCATCTACTTCGCCAATGAGAACGAGCTCATTCTGGTGGCGTCAAATGTGCGCAAGTTGTGGGGATTTCGCGGCAAGTTGGATTTGAGTACTGCTTACGCTTTTAACGTGGCAGACGGCGAGGTGCGTCAGCTGTTGACCCCGGGAGACGTGATCTATGCGGGGCAGACCGGGCTCGGCAGTATTGTGGGGCTCTCGCCCGATAACAAGTACGCCTATATGCCGGCGTATGTGCCCGACAGCAAGAATGACCAGAGCCCGCGCAAGTCGCTGCTGCGGGTCGATCTGGATAGCCCGCGCTACCCCCGGGTACATTTCAAGGGGCGCTCGTCCTCCTGGGATTTCTTCGTGGATAACAAGGGCGAGGTGATCGCACACGAGTTGTTCGACGACAAACGCAATCTGCACCGTATGCTCGCGCGCCACGGTGATGAATGGAAAGAGATTTACCGCAAGGAAACTTCGGTCCCGTCGATCAGTTTTATGGGACTGACTCCGGATCGCGAGTCACTGATCGCCATCGCAAATAATGGTGAAACCAATCGCAACGACTTTTACACCTTGTCACTGATCACCGGCGAATTCGCAAACCTGGGTTTCGGTCGGGAAGATGCGGATGTGGAATACACCTACACCAGTCTGGACCGCCGAGTGTGGGGGGTGCGCTACTCCGGTTTTACCCCGAGTTACCGGTTCTTTGATCCGGCGCTGGATCAGCGGATGCAGGATATTCAGGCACAGTTTGCCGGACACTCGGTGTGGCTGCGTGACTGGAGCGCAGATTGGGAGCATCTGGTGGTGTACGTGGAGGGCTCGCAGGTGGCCGGGGATTACTACCTGTTCCCGAAAGAGGGCAGCCCGGTACTGCTGGCTTCCGCCAGGCCTCAGATCAGCAGTGAGCAGATTCATCCCATCGCGACCATGAATTTCAAAGCCCGCGATGGTTTGGTGATTCCCACATTGCTTACCTTGCCGCGTACCAGGATGGACAACCTGAAAAACCTGCCCGCGGTGATTCTCCCCCACGGCGGTCCCGCGGCCTATGATCGCGTCAGCTTTGACTGGCTGGCCCAGGCGCTGGCCAATCGTGGATATCTGGTTGTACAGCCGCAGTTCCGGGGGTCCACCGGTTTTGGCCTCGACCATCATCTGGCGGGGAGCGGTGAATGGGGTGTGAAAATGCAACATGACGTCACCGACTCGGTGGATACTCTGGTACGTAAGGGCATCATAGATCCGCAGCGGGTGTGTATTGCCGGCATGAGTTACGGCGGATATGCAGCGCTGGCGGGCGGGGCATTTACCCCTGAAAAATACCGCTGTGTGGTCTCCGTCAATGGAGTGAGTGACCTGGAGCAGATGTTGCGGGGAGAAAGGCGCGATCACGGGAAAAATCACTGGGTCGTCAGCTACTGGGAAGAAAGCATGGCCCGCGGTGAAGCGGACAAGGATCGCTTGCGCACGGTGTCCCCGGCGCGATTTGCGGAGAACTTCCAGGCACCGGTGCTGCTGATTCACGGGGAGGACGATGTAACCGTGCCGATACGGCAGTCTGAATACATGCACAAGCAGCTCAAGCGCAAGAAAAAAGCTGTAGAGTTTCTGGAGTTAAAGGACGAGACTCACTACCTCTCCACAGGAACCGCGCGCGTGCAGACGGCAGAGGCCATCGTCGCCTTTATCGATGAGCATCTGCAGCCTTGATTTGGGATTCTGATCAGGTGAGGAGTCGCAGTTTTTGCCACTGTTACTGCTCACCGGATCACTTCCTTTGTCCAAATGTTGGGGGCACGTATTGAATACAGTTTTCGCCTGCCCTTGCGGTACCTAACCGTCTTCCCCCACCCGTACCACCAGCTTGCCAAAGTTCTTACCTTCCAGCATTCCGGCAAAGGCTTCCGGTGCCTGTTCCAGGCCTTCGACAATCTGTTCGCGGTATTTGATTTTGCCCTTGGCGTACCAGTCTGACATCTGCTGGTAAAACTCGTCATAGCGGTGGCCGTAGTCATCAAAGATGATGAAGCCCTGCATTTTCAGGCGCTTGGTCAGAATCATGCCCATCAGCAGTCCGAGGCGGTCGGGCCCCTCGGGCAGATTGGTGGCGTTGTACTGGGATACCAGTCCGCATACCGGTACTCGTGCGCCGGTATTCAGTAGCGGCAACACGCCGTCCAGTACCTTGCCGCCGACGTTTTCGTAGTAGACATCGATCCCATCCGGACAGGCGGATGCCAGTTGCTGGTCAAAGTCTGACGCGTAGTGATCAATACAGGCATCGAACCCCAGCTCTTCCACTGCGAAGCGACACTTCTCCGGGCCGCCGGCCACACCGACAGCCCGGCAGCCTTTCAGTTTGGCGATCTGACCGACGGTGGCGCCCACTGGCCCGGTGGCGGCAGCGACGGCGACGGTCTCGTTTTCTTTGGGTGCGCCGATGTCCAGCAGGCCCATATAGGCGGTGAACCCGGGCATACCGAGTAGGCCGAGGGCGAGTGAGGGCTGCTTGGGATCCTTGCCCAGATTGATCAGCATGGTGCCGTCTGACAGGGCGTAGTCCTGCCAGCCGCAGGTGTAGGAAAGCACCCAGTCACCTTCGGCAAAACCGTCCAGCCGGGATTCCATCACGCGGTTGACGGTGCCGCCCACCATCACATCATCAATGGCCACTGGCTCCGCGTAAGACGGCGCGTCGCTCATGCGGCCGCGCATATACGGGTCCAGCGACAGGAAAACGGTGCGCAGCAACACCTGGCCCTCGCCGGGCTGCGGGATCTCGCTCTGTTCCAGGCGGAAGTTGTCGCTACCGGGGGCACCCTCGGGGCGGGACGCGAGAACGAGGCGGCGGTTGTGCTCGCTGGATTGGTTGAGGTCCATAGGGCGTTCTCCAATATGGTTGAGATAGGGACTACGGGTTAATGGTTGGGGTTTGGAGGCCTTTTCCGGAAATTAATTCCATCGAGGCGCTGCAGGGAGCAATAATCGGCTAGGCCGCGGGTGTCCGCCCCAGGTCGCTCCGGTAAGCGCTATCCGGGCTCTTAGGTAAGGTAGTGCCTTCGTCTGAGGCGCGGTAATTTTCTGGGGTTGGGGGCGGCAATATTTGAGATCCGGCCCGTAGTGCGCGAGCATTGCGTACTTTTGGCTGACTCTCTTTCCCATGAACTTTCTCGAATCCCTAGAATCTGCCCTCAATACCTTCGTCGCCTACGCTTGGGGGACACCGTTACTGGTACTGCTGGTGGGCGGAGGCCTGTTCCTGCTGGTCAGCTCTCGTGCGCGCCCCTATCGCCACCTAGGACACAGTATCGATCTGCTGCGGGGTAAGTACGACAACCCCGATGATCCCGGCCAGGTCCCTCATCGCCAGGCGCTGTCTACGGCGCTGTCTGGCACCCTCGGGCTCGGCAATATTGCCGGCGTTGCCATCGCCATCAGCACTGGTGGTCCCGGCGCCATCTTCTGGATGTGGGTGACTGCGCTGGTTGGCGTGGCCACCAAGTTCTACACCGCTACCCTGTCGGTGATGTATCGCGGCCGTGACAGCAATGGGGAAATTCAGGGCGGCCCCATGTATGTGATCCGCGAAGGGCTGGGGAAGCGTTGGCAACCGCTGGCCTACCTGTTTGCCATTGCCGGCCTCGGTGGCCTGCTGCCTTCCTTTCAGTCTAATCAGACGGTGCAGTTATTGCGGGTTTCATTCGCAGAACCCCTGGGCTGGGTAAGTGCGGACAATGCATTTCTGTTTGATCTGGGGCTCGGTGTGCTGCTCGCCGTCGCGGCGCTGGTGGTGATTGTGGGGCGTATCCAGCGTATTGGCCGCTTTGCGGTGCGTATCGTGCCGGCGATGGTGATTTTCTATCTGTTGCTGACCCTCGGAGTCATTGGATATTTCTGGCAGGAAGTTCCCGCCGCATTCGCGCTGATTTTAACCGACGCTTTTTCCGGTGAAGCTGTGGCCGGTGGGGTACTGGGCACGGTGATAGCCACGGGCATCAGTCGCGGGGCATTCTCCAATGAAGCGGGCATCGGCACCGAGTCTCTCGCACACGGCGCTGCGAAAACCACCGAGCCGGTGCGCGAGGGCGTGGTGGCCATGGTTGGGCCGATCGTGGACACCCTGATTATCTGCACCTGTACCGCGCTGGTGATTATGCTCACCGGAGTGTGGCAGCAGGGCGAGGGCATCGAGGGGGTATCACTGACGGCAAATGCGTTCAGCAGTGTGTTTGGCGGCTGGGGCCCGCTATTGCTGTTGATCATGGTGGTGCCGCTGGCCTTCAGCACCATCGTTACCTTCTGGTATTACGGCATGAAATGTTTTGTGTTTCTGTTTGGCGCCCGCTTCCAGGTCCTGTACACGGCTCTTTATCTGCTGCTGATTGTGTTGGGTGCGGTGCTGTCGTTGAATATCGTCAACAGTCTGATTATCGGTATGTACGCGGTGATGGCGATACCCACCATGGTCTCCACGCTGCTGTTGTCCGGTCGGGTGAACCGGGCGGCGCACGATTATTTTGTGAAGACTCCGGGCGTCTGATTGCCCGGGTGCACGGGCACCCCTGTGCCATACTTTTTTTAAGCGCCCCTGGCAGCCTGAGGCATCACCCGCTGATCTGTGATTCCCAGGCCTGTTCATATGGGGCGCGGGTCCGGGAAGGATACATCCGGGAAGTAGAGGTGCCATTGCACCGGGTAGTAGGGATGCTCGACCATGGAAGTACGCCGTATGCGCGGGCGCCACGCCTGCCTGTTTGTTGCTGCACTGGCACTGTTCTTCGCGATCACCTCGAAGGGGGCACAGGCTGTCGAGGACCGGAACAGGTACCACGCCAGTTGGCTCCCCATCTCCCCCGCTACTGAAGTCATTGAGGGCGCGGTCAAGAATCAGCGCTTTCCTCTGGCGGGGTATCGGGTTTCTCTCTACGCCAACTTCACCATTGCCGGCGGCTTCCAGCGCAAGCTGGCGACTGCGGTGAGCAAGCCCGATGGTAGCTTCCGCCTGCATTACCGTCTGCCTCCGGGCCTTATCGCGACCATGCCGCCGGTGTTGTTACTGGTTGCGGAAAGGGGGCTGGTGACCCTCGCCACGGTCGTGTCCGGTAGCGAAGTACCGCCGCAGCTGGTGATCAACGAGCGCACTACCGTTGCTACGGCGACTGCCTTCGCGCAGTTTATTCACGGCCGAAATTTGCGCGGCAATCATGTGGGTATGCAGAACGCCGTGAAAATGGTGACGAATATGGCGGACCCAGCCTCCGGACGGACATCCGATGTCTTGCGAGAGACGCCCAATGGCAGCGAGACCAGTACCTTTGCCACCTTTAACGCACTGAGTAATGTGGTGGCCGCCTGCGTGGCCGCCAGTGAACACTGTGAACAATTGTTTGCGGCCACTTCGGTGGCGGGCGCGCCTCCCGCCGATAATATTCTGCAGGCGCTGGCCAACCTGACCCGGCACCCGTCTTACCCGTTATACCCTCAGGACAGTGCGGACCCGATTTTTCTGCTGTCTCTGGCGGCGCCTTTATACCAGCCGGCGCTGGAGCAGCGTCCCACAAACTGGCTGCTGTTTATCAAATTTACCGGTGGCAAGTACTCCGCACAGGATCGTTTCAACCTGATGAACGGGCCGGGAAATATCGCCTTTGATGCAGAAGGCAGTGCCTGGATTCTGAATAACTACATTCCCAAAGCCACCAATCAAAATGCCTGCGCAAGCCAGCGTCTACTGCGTTTTTACCCCTGGGGCGAAACTTACGAGGGGTCTCCCTATTACGGCGGTGGCCTGAGCGGTGCCGGGTTTGGCATAACCCTGGATCCGCGCGGCAATATTTGGGTGGGGAATTTTGGTTTTGAATCCCCGGCCTGTGCCGACGGTACGGTACCACCGGACCCGGCAAATAAAATTCCGGCCACCCACAACAGTGTCTCGCTGTTTCATAAGAGCGGTCGGCCTATTTCCCGCAGCAATGGCTTTACCCGGGGCAATATCTGGTGGCCGCAGGCTACGGTTTCGGACCGCGAGGGGAATATCTGGGTGGCCAATTGCGGCAATGACACGGTGACCATGATTCGCAGTGGTAACCCGCTACTGGCAAAAAACTTTCTGTTGCCCGGCGCCAATCCCAATCTGCAACCCACGGAATCTCCTTCCCTCAAGCCCTTCGCGATTGCCATCGACACGCGAGGACGGGCCTGGATCACCGGCAATAAATCCGAGCGTCTGTACCGTATCGATCAGCGCGGCAATGTGGAAGAGGTGAGTACCGGTGGTGCCGAGCTGTCCTGGCCCATGGGCATTTCCAGTGACAGCAAGGGGAATATGTGGATATCCAATTCCGATGCAGTGAATGTGCCCTGTGTTGATCCGCTCGATCCCCAGGGGGGTGGTAACCCATCCATTGTATTTATGCCCGCGGATGGTGGGGCACCGGTACAGGTGTTTGGCAAGGGGGGGCTGAGTATTCCCTGGGGTAACGCGGTGGATGGCAGTGATAGCCTGTGGGTATTCAATTTTGGTCACACCCCATTTGAGGATGTACAGGCGGACACTGTCTGGCCGGATACCGGTGTGTCGCGATTTTGCGGAAGTGGCGACTGCCCACCCGGAATGGCCGTAGGGGATCCGATCTCCCCGGATACCGGCTACACCAGTGATGCCCTTGAGCGCATTACCGGGGGCGGTATCGACCCATCCGGTAACCTCTGGCTGCTCAACAACTGGAAAAAAATCGGCCCTTTCGTCTATGACACCAACCCGGGTAGTAATAGTTTCGTCATTGTTCCCGGTGCAGCGACGCCGGTAAAAACGCCCCTTATTGGTGTGCCGCGCCATTTTCCTTAGTCGTAGCCGGGAATAATTTGTATTCAGCGCAAAGGCTGCCCTGCACAAAGCTGTGCGATTTTTCGCTGAATTAACCGCTATTTAAACAGTTCGGCAATTTGCCGGTTGTGCTCTTTTTGGCCAGCGGCGAGTGCTTTTTATACGCTGGTCGGAAATGGTTCCGCTGGTGTCTGCATTTGGCGCCTAATTTTGTGTGAGGGCCTTCACAAACTTGGAGCGTGGTTTGATTTTTGTCTCAACGGCTATGGGAACCAGTGGAAAAAAACGCTACAAACGTGGCTTACCTAAAAACATAAACACTTCTCTACGGTTACAACTTAGGTGGCAATATGGCGAATCCGCTCGATCCAAAGCCAGATGCGAATCTGGACTCCAACTCTTTTCTTTCCGGTATGAACGAAAGTGGTGCGAGCGAACGCCCGTTCGCGGATAAGCTCGAATCCACGATGGCGAAGGATCGCTCGGTAATCGGTAAAAACATCAAGTTCCGCGGTGAACTGATCGGCACCGAAGATCTGCATATTGAAGGCACCATCGAAGGCACCGTGATTATGGAAGGTCACGACCTTTCCATCGGTCGTGAAGGTGAAATCAACGCGAATATTCACGCGCAGAACATTGTGATCAATGGAACCCTGACCGGAGACGCTCTGGCGGACGAGCTGATCGAGATCCGTAATACCGCGGTAGTAAAAGGCAATCTGATCGCGCCGCGCATCCAGCTGGACGACGGCGGTAAGTTCCGCGGTTCCATGGATATGGTCGACACCGATGACGAGATGAAAGCCCGTCATTCCGAGTTCAAAGACAAACTGGTTCACCCGAATCTGCCGCCGAAAGACGAAGCGCCGAGCAAGCCCGTCGCGAAAAAGCCTTTCGCACCGGCTAAAGACGCTGCCAAGGATTCGGCCAAGGATGCGGAGCTGGCTGACAGCTGATCCTCCGCTGCAACGCCGCATCCCCCCGTGCGGCGTTGCCTTCTTTCTCCAGGCTCACGCCCCGAATTCTTGCGATAGACAATGCAACACCGCTCTTTTGGCCTCGCTGCGTTAACGACCGAGATGGTCAAAAGCGGGGACCGAATACTCGATCTCGGGCCTCTCTCGTCCGGCACCACTCAGGCCTTTCTCGGCCTCAACTGCCAGTGTCATATCGAAGACCTGGTGGAGTACCTCGCCGATAATCAACACGCTGAGGATCCTCTGCAGGCGCTGGAGGACCATCTGATCCCCAAGCCGGAAAAGCTCAAGTTTGACGTGATCCTGTGCTGGGATTTGCTGAATTTTCTTGAGCTGGATGTAATCCGCCACCTGATTCACCTGCTGGAGCCGCACCTGAAACCGGGGACGATCCTGCATACCATGCGCTATACCGGGCGCAACCAGCCACATAAACCTCGGCGCTTCCGCCTGCTGGAAAATTTCTGCTTCGAGTATGTGGACGACCCCAGTTACCCGGAGGTCCCCTCCAAGGGGCACTCTACCGTGACCCTACTGAAGTGCATGGATCGTTTCAGTCTGTTCAACTCCCTGATGAAACGGGAGGGCATGGACCAGAATGTTACCGAGCATTTTCTCGAATACGACAGTACCACCTCGCGCAACCAGGTTCGCAGCGGTGGCGCTTCCGATGTGAGCGCCTATTTCCGCCAGGTGCGCGACGACGAGCGACTGGAGTTTGCCGGTGTGCGTAAGGCTTTAAGCGCCTTGCCAAACGCGGCCACGGTGCTGGACTGTGGACGCAAAAATGGCCGCAATATTGATGCACTGAAAAAGAAAGTGGGCGCGCTGTACGTGGAAGACCTGCACGCTTCCCTGGCCTGGCGCAAGAAAATGCACGGTGAAACCAGCGGTTTCAGTGAATCCATGTTCAGTTTTGACCCGGGCACCCGTCTGGATGGGGTATTCCTGTGGGATCTGCTGAATTTTTGCAGCGCAGATCAGATTGCGGCGCTGGGTGCATTACTGGCGGGGCGCATGACTCCTGGTGGCCAGTTGCACTTTCTGGTGTACAAGTCCAGCCAGCAGCCGCAGCGGCCGGCGATGTACGAGGTGCTCGAGGATGAAAAGGTTGCGGTTACCGGAATTTCCGAAAGTCGCAGCGAGCGCAGCCTCGGCAGCACCGCGGATCTGATGCGCTTATTACCCGGCTATCGCCTGTTCAGCCATCATCTGGGGCGGTTGCCATCGGGGGACTCGGTGCAGGAGTTTGTGTTACAGCTTAAAGCCTAGCGGCCGCAGCCCCCGTCAAGAAAAGAAAGAAAATCAAAAAATTAAACCGAGAAGATTCCACACGAGATTGCTTCCATGTCTGAATTTTTGCGCTCTGTCTTTGTTGCCCTGAGCCCGGATGCGGTTACCGAAGGCTTCCTTTCCCTGATGCTGGTGCTGTTTGCGCTGGCGCTGGTGTTCCGGTTTGCGCGCCGCGCCGGTGAGTTTGTCGAGCAGGCACCGGGCCTGCTTACCTCTCTCGGTATCCTCGGTACCTTTACCGGCGTCATCATCGGCCTGTTTGAATTCAGCCTGGCGGATATTGACCAGAGTATCGCCACTCTGCTGGATGGTCTGAAAACCGCCTTTATCACCAGTGTGTGCGGTATTGGCCTGTCCATCGTGCTGCGCGCGCTGACCCGTTTTATTCCCATGCCCGGCGACAATGCGCCGGAAACTGAACTGTCGGATATTCACCAGGCTTTGCAACAGCTGCAGGGCGCCCTGGTGGAAGGGCAGGAGCGTCAGCTCAAGCAGAGCGAAACCCAGTTGGCGAATTTTTCCGAGCAGATGTCCAGTGCGCTGGTCGCGCAAATGGAGCAGGTGGTGACCCGTTTCAACGAGCGCGTGGAAAGTCAGTTTGGTGAGAACATGACCCGCTTTGGGGAAAACTTTGCCCAGTTTGACGGCATGGTGGAAACCCTCACCCGCGAATACAAAGCCCACGAGGAGCGGGTGGAATACTGGTCCGAGCATTGCGATACCGCGGTGATGGGGCTGGTGCAGGTGGCGCGGGATCTACAGCAGATCCATCAGCAACTGGCGGAAGTGCCGCAATTCTTTGAAGGTATGCAGGGGGTCAACGATCAGGCCCGCACGCAGATGCAGGCACTGAACGAACAGCTGGAGCGCTACCGCGGTGTGAGTGTACAAATGCAGGAAGTGCTGCCGCACCTGGGTGAGCGCATCGATCAGTTTGTGCAGGGTATCGATGTGGTGCAGCAGGTGATGACCAGTGACATGAAGCAGTCGTTGGTCAGTATTGCCAAGCAGAGCGAGCTGCTGGGTGCGCAGATCGAGTCGGTATCCGGTGCCTTCGAAAAAATGTCCAGCCTGGATGCGGATTTCATCCAGGGACTGGTACAGGAAACTGTCACAACCCACCGCAATGGTATGCAGGAGCTGGCGCTACAGCAGGCGCGCACCCACAAGGAAATGGTGGATGCCCTCAGCCACGTGATCCGCAAGAGTATGGGCGATGCGGAAAACTCCATCGGCAAGCAGTACCAGCTGGTGGAGCGGAAAATGGAAGAGGAAGTGGAAGGGGTTATCGCAGCCATGGGCCAGGCGCTGGCGACTATCAGCGGCCAGTTCACCCGGGATTATCGCCAACTGGTTGCGCAGATGCAGCGTCTCACCACTGCCGCCCAATCTTCTGAGCGCGCCCGTGAGGAAATCGCCTGATGAACTCGAGGTCCGGGTTTTCCCGTTCCGGCAGATTGGGTGTGGGCAGGTCTGGCTCCGCGCGCACCGACAGCGACGCCTCCTGGATCAGTGTCTCTGACCTGATGGCGGGCCTGATGATGGTATTCCTGTGTATTGCCGTGGCAATGATGCGCTCGGTGATGATCGAGCGGGAAAAGATCCGCACCATCGCCATGTCTTACAAAGAAAACCAGCTGGCCATCTATGAGTCTCTGCAGAGCGAATTCGCCCCGGATCTGGCGCGCTGGGGGGCCACCATTGACCGCGATACCCTCACGGTCGCGTTCAACAACTCCGATGCCATGTTCGATACCGGAGAGGCTGCGCTCAGCGACAGCTATCAGGTGGTATTCGAGGAGTTCTTTCCCCGCTATATGAATGTGCTGGCTCCATACAAGGCTTCGGTGGAGGCGGTACGTATCGAGGGTCACACCAGTACCGGCTGGGGCCAGACCAGCGACCGCAACGCCAGCTACTTCAACAACCTGCGCCTGTCCCAGGATCGCGCACGTTCGGTACTGCGCTATGTATATACCCTGGACGAAGTAACCACTCACCACGCCTGGATGATGCAGAATGTGGCGGCGGTCGGATATTCTTCCTCGCGACCGATTTACAATGCCGACGGCAGTGAGAATATCGAACAATCCAAGCGAGTGGCCTTCCGCGTGATCACCAATTCCGAAACCAAGATCCACAGCATCCTCGAGGAGTCTTTCTGATGGGCCGCTGGAGCCGCCATCTGGAAGCGCTTACCCAGGCGATCTCCGGCATGGGGGCGCCCCCCCGTTCCGAGGACGCCACCGCCCTGCAGGAATT
This sequence comes from Microbulbifer sp. ARAS458-1, assembly GCF_045348205.1. Classification (NCBI taxonomy): domain Bacteria; kingdom Pseudomonadati; phylum Pseudomonadota; class Gammaproteobacteria; order Cellvibrionales; family Microbulbiferaceae; genus Microbulbifer; species Microbulbifer sp. ARAS458-1. Next base: position 1,276,251 of record NZ_CP155838.1, read on the forward strand.
GCCCGAGGTGGAAGATGCAAGCGGGGTCGCTGCGTTGCCATCGACAGGCCAGGGGGATGCGGAAACTGCATTGGCCGACGCATCGGGTGCGGTGCAGAACAGTTCCATCGAACAGGCCCTGATCCAGGGTATGGAAGTGACCCTGGGGGATCTCGATCAGACTGCCCACGGCTGGATGTATCGCGGCCAGCCGGTAATGGTATTTGCGGTAGACGTGGCAGCGGTGGAAGACCAGCAGGTGCGTCGGGAGTTTTTCCATCGGGTACACCTGGCGAGTTGCTGTGGCGCGCTGGAAGATCCGGCCCAGGTGGTGTGGATCGGTACCGCGCGGGAAGCGCTGGCAGCGCCGGGCCTGGAGGGCGCCCCTCATGCCTGCGAATACTGTCTTGCCAAGGTCAATCACCGCGGCTATCGCAGCCTCGGGCCGAGGGATCGCAATCGGGTCGCCGCCGGCTTCAGTTTCCACTGGCATGTCAGCCAGTATGCGCAGGAATTTTTTCCCGGCGAGACGGCGCACTTCTGGGCGCCGGGAAAATTGCCACAGCCGCTACTGACCACTGACTCGGACGAGCCGCAGCAGGGCACCTGCGGTGTGTGTGAATGGCAGGTGCCGGTGGGCGAAGAGTGGTTTATTCCCGTCGAGCGTGGCGAAGCGCTGGGTCTTGCTATCGATACCTGTATTCTCTGTGCACAGCAGCAAGCCATGGGGGTGTTGACCCTACCGGATGAGCGAGCACTGGAGGCGAGCCACGCCCGCTACCAGGCGCAGGTCGCTGGGGAGCCTGTGGTTGACTCGGGAGATAATGAAGAAAGTGCGCGCGACTGGACACGGGTACGCCGCCTGCTGCCCCTGTCGTGGCACCCGCTGTGCGAGCAGTTGGAGCGAAAACTCTCGGCACCGGTGTTGTTTCGCGGGTTTACCGGCTACGAAGGTGTCGCGGTGCTGGCGTGGCCGGAGCATCGCCGGGGTATCGTTGCCAGCGAGGAAGACCGCAATCTGTTGCCGGAGGGGTGGGATTTCTGGACCATGCGCAGTGTACTCGGCAGCCTGGGTTGATCCGTTTGATTGATCGGCAGAAGTTTCCGCTAGTTTTCAGCAAAAAGGGCAGCGTAAGCTGCCCTTTTTGTTTTGCTGTTACTTCCGATTGGTGCCTACCGTATCACTGACGAATGGTCACCTTGGTTCCCATCGGGGCGTTTTCATAGAAAATTTTCGCCATATGCCAGGGCAGGCGGATACAGCCGTGGGATTCCGGACGGCCGGTGACCTTGCCTGCGTGCATACCTACCGCGCCATTCACCCGCATAAAGAAGTCCATGGACGCGCCGCGGAATACGGTACCCGCAGGTCGCTTGTCGCGACGCACGTCCACACTCGCTTTGCGCACATAACCCGCGCGGTCTACATAGTGGCCAAACAGGTTCGAGCGGTGATCGATATCTTTTTCCGATACGCGGAAGCTGCCGGTGGGTGTGCGATAGCCGGCAATGCCCGTAGCCACCGGTGAGATGCCGGCGAGCTGGCTGCCTTTATAGAAATAGGCGCGCTGCTCGCTGATATCGATGATGATGTGCGGCGCTCCACCAACCACATCCCGGCGCCACCAGGCACTGCCATCGGTCATGGATCTGTGTTGCTGGTAGGGGTAGGGGTAGTCACCGGCCTGCGCCACGGGTGCAAAAACGGCCGACGCCGCCAGTACCAGGCTGGTGCCAATAGCGATTTTCTTGAAGAGATTTTTGGCCGAGTTTTTAACGGAAACTGTCAAAGAATTGGAAGAGCCTTGCATGCGTACCTCATCTGCTCTCGCGAGCAATTTGCAGGTCGGCGTCTTTGTGCTTACCGGTGATGGCAGGGGTTTGCATCCACACCTTTTTCCGAGGCGAACGAAGCCCTGCACCCGCGTGCACTAACTTGACCTGTGAATTTCCCCAAAGCGGCGAGCCGGTGTGTCCCGGATTGGCCGCGGGATGAGCCTGCCTTTCAGCACTACTGGAGCGCAGTCCTCTGGGCAAGTGAGAGGCATGGTAGGGTCTGGGTTTGGCGCCTTTTACATTTAAATGGAATGACGGGGGTCGCTGATAGATGCGTTTTTCCGTCGGGCAGATAAAAAAAAGCCGGCTGATGAGCCGGCTTCAAACCAATCCAGAAAGTCTGGAAAGCGTGCTTTGACGAGAGAGCAACTAATTGACGATCTTATTGAGAGGTAACCCTTTGAGTACGGGGGGCCGAAGCGGTTCGACACACTCGCGCAAGGGGGCGCCAGTTTCTCAATAAAATCCGAATTTCCTGAGGGTTTTCCTGTTTATCTGTACTTGCGCTACGCGCTTACTTGCGGAAAAAGACCCGCGCGCCAGCCACCGGTAGCTTGACCGTATCGCCGTCCACCGCCCCACCAAACCACTTCGGGGTAATGTCATCGCTGCCAACAAACTCTGCGGGCAGGGTGAATTCCGCGGCCTCGTGGCCCAGGTTCAGCACCACGAAGTAGCCTTCGCCTTCACCGGCACCGCGTTCAAAGACCAAAAGGTCATTGCCGGTATCCAGAATTTTCTGGCTGGCGGTGGCCAGTGCCGGTGGCAGCTCCGCATGCCACTTCAGCAGGTCGCGGAAGCGGTTCAGCATCGCGTACTGGTCGTCTTCCTGTACCGAGGCGGCCAGGTGGTAGTGTTCTTCCGCAACCGGCAGCCACGGCTTCACCTTGGAGAAGCCCGCATTGATTTCACCGCCGTTGAACCAGGGCATGGGGGTACGGCAGCCGTCGCGGCCCTTGAACTCCGGCCACAGGTTGATGCCGTAAGGGTCTTGCAGGTCTTCGAAAGCCACTTCCGCTTCCGGCAGGCCCAGCTCTTCACCCTGGTACATGCACACACTGCCGCGCAGCATCAGTTGCATCAGGAAAAACAGCGGCGCGCGGGCGCGGGCGGCTTCAGGGTCGAAGCCCTTGTTCCAGCGGGTGAACGAGCGCGGAACATCGTGGTTGGAGATGGACCAGCAGGGCCAGCCTTCCTCGATCACCTGGCGGTTTTTCTCCAGGGTGTCACGCAGGAATTGCGCGCTGCAGTCTTCCGACAGCAGGTCGAAGGAGTAGGCCATGTGCAGGCGGTTTTCCGTGGTGTACTCGGCCATGATCTTGTGGGTGTTGTCGTCGCCCACTTCGCCCACGGTGGTGGTGCCCGGGTACTGGTCCATCAGTTCACGGACCCGCTGCAGGAACACCAGGTTCTCCGGCTGGGATTTGTCGTGAATGTGCCACTGGTACTCGTAACTGTTCACCGGCGGCAGGCCGTTCTTGTCCAGCTTGACCGGGCGCGGCGGATTGTTTTCCAGCGAGCGGTTGTGGAACGCGTGGTTGATGGCGTCCAGGCGGAAACCATCGACTCCACGGTCGAGCCAGAATTTCAGGTCGGCCAGCAGCTGTTCCTGAACTTCCGGGTTGTGCAGGTTCAGGTCCGGCTGCTCTTTTAGGAAGTTGGTCAGGTAGTACTGGCGGCGGCGGGTGCACCAGCGCCAGGCGCTGCCGCCGAAGTTGGACATCCAGTTGTTCGGCGCGCTGCCATCCTCTTTGGCATCCGCCCACACGTACCAGTCTGCCTTGGCATTGTCGCGGCTCGCGCGACTTTCCTCGAACCAGGGGTGCTGGTCGGAGGTGTGGCTCAGGATCTGGTCGATGATGACCTTGAGGCCCAGTGCATGGGACTTTTCGATGACCCGGTCAAAATCGTCAAGATTGCCGAAGATCGGGTCCACATCGCGATAGTCGGCTACGTCGTAGCCGAAGTCCGCCATCGGCGACTTGAAAAAGGGAGAGATCCAGATGGCGTCCACGCCGAGTGATTTCACATAGTCCAGCTTCTGGCAGATACCCTGAAGGTCGCCGATACCGTCGCCGTTTGCGTCGCAGAAGCTGCGGGGGTAGATCTGGTAGATAACGCTGTTGCGCCACCATTCCCCGTTGTGATGACTGTTGGGATTACCGCTCATGCCTTGAGTCCATTTAGGGATACTTTATTAGGTTAGGGTCAGTATGGCGGCGTGAGAGTTGGCTTTCCTCCTCCCCAAATGGGGGGGAGGGGGGATAAAAAGCGGCTTAAAGGCTGGGGGTGACCCGTAGTTCATAGTTTTGCCTGCCCGCACCAAGGGTGAGACGTGGGGCTGGCGGGCTCAGCGCAATTACACAGATGGTACTGACGTGCAGGCAATAATCCTTGAAGGGGATTTTAGCGCTCTTTAAGATTCCGTGCACTTTCACAGGGAATTGAAATACGGCAAGGAATCGCATGAGCCTCCCACGTACCTCTCTCCAGCTTTCACCCCAGAACACCCCCCTGATCGCCGGGAAAAATGCCGGCAAACTCATCCGCTGCGCCACCGAATATCAGGAAAAATTCGATCGTCTGCAACGTGCTGCCGAGCGCAATCATTATTGGGCGCTGATCGCCGTAAAAGAGTTGAATGCGCTCACAACCGGTATGTTGGGTAAAAACAATGTGTATGTTCGGCCCGGCGAGCGCCAGCGCGGTACTGGCAGTGAGAAATACTATGTATTTCTGCCTGGGTTGAAGGCGACGGTGGTGCGTTGGATGAATGACCAGTTTTGTATTACTGAGCTGGTGATGGATGACAACTATTACCGAGTAAAGGATCTGGACGGCACGCGGATGGGGTTGTATCGCGTAGAAAGAGGTCGGTCAGACGCTTGGCGCTCGACGTATGTCAATGGTGGGAACGTTAAGCCCCAAAGCGGGAGACTAGTTACCGTAGCAGATGCCAAATATGGGACTGCCAATGATGCGGCAAAGTTTAGTGTGCCGGGTGCGTTCGAGTTTCTTGGAAATAATACTTCTGCAATTCGTGCTGGTGGGTGTGATCTCCACTTCACTCCAGGAGCTAGCCGATTGGGAGGGTTGTATTGTTACAATCCTTTGAAAGTCAATGAAAGCCGGGCATCGGCTGTACATTTGGCGCGCAGCATGGAGAACGCACGAGATATTAAGTATGTATCTTGGGTGGCTGACTTTGGCGGATCGGCGGTATTAACACAGGCAATGCAAATACTGGTTGATAAGGGTGTAACCCTTGAAGGGCATACTGTGTACTTTCATCGCCCCAGAACATCGCCGGCTAAAGCTTTACGATTGGCGCATGAATTGCAACTCAATATCAATAAAGAGTTTGCTGATACAGGCTTGAATCTAAGAGGCGCATTAAGCCAATTTTCTGTTGCGGGTGAGCGAATCAATAATAGTCATGACCCCTACGATAGAAATTTTCACGTAAAAAAATGGCTTAAGAGAGTTGTAGCTGTATCGACCCCAGTGGGTGTCGCTGGTGCAATAATTGCTGGTCCAACAGGTGTAATGTTAGGCGGTATTGCTACTGTAATAGGTGGCGCTGGAGCGGTATTTGCTCTTGGGCAGAGTGTGACGAAAGACTTGCGGCATAAATTGGATTTATAGGTGGCCTTGTGAGGAATTACATAAAATACCCATCGCTAGAGTGGCGGAAAAAAAGTGAATTCTGCAGGCCCAGAGGTCCAAGTTTTCGGATGGCCAAAAAGGTTTCATTGACTGTAGGCGGAAATCGAATTGCTTTAACGGCGCCAGCGCACAGTTCAAGGTACTCGAAGGTCGGAAAGGTAAATACGCCCGAATGGCAAGATGTTTTGCAGGACAATTATCTTGGGAAATACTCCGAGGGTGTTATGTCCAACGACCGCTGGGGAAGTATCGATTTATTTGGGCGTATGTGGGCGTTTTACGGACCCTGGATGAGTGGGTGTAAAGGCGCTTTAAGCCTAAGTGTTAGCGTTATAGGAAGGCGGAATGCATATCAATTTCCGGGTCTCTCATTTCTTAATCCCAGAGCCTTTGAGATGGTATTGGTTCAATATTTAAATGACCGGTATGGTCATGAAAACTGGGGGGGGGAGGAGTCACATAAGCCGCGGTATCACGGTCCAGTAGACTGGCTGCTTCATAATCATTTTCCTGTGCCCAGTGCCAGTTTCAAAATTTACAATCAGGGAGAAGACTCCAGTGATCTCGCCTTGCCTGATCACTTATTCGTGTTTCCGGTGACTAATCAGCACTTTGTAGAAGTCTGTTTTGTGCAGGAGTATTTAAGTCGTGACCAGAAGGGGGGAGTAACTTTCGACACGACTCCCATGCAGGAGTTGCAGGACAAAATTTTCAACAGTATTACCCTGAAACTGGGCCCAGAAACCCAGGCCCGTGTCGACCAGATCAAAGCCGAAGTCGGTGATATGCAGCTCTGCAAAGAATTCGCCCCCCTCAAGTGGCCCACCAATATCTACCCGCCGGAGCCATCCGAAGCTCCGCAAATGCAAAAATCCCTGAAAGCCGGTTGTTAAAACCGGCCTTTTGTTTTCGGGCTGAGGCTTCGTATCAGGGCTTATCCTGCACCGATCGCAACAGCTGTTCCGCCAGGGCGATGGCCTGCTGGCGGTCTTTCACATCGAGTTTCTGATACAGACTGCGGATATGGGTCTTGATGGTGCTGGGGGCCACCTTGAAGTGCCGCGCGATGCGCTCGTTGGAGAGGCCGGAGTGAATGGCGTTCAGTACCTGCCACTCCCGCGGGGTCAGCGGAGAGTGACGCAGGAAGTCCGGCACGGCGTCGCTGGCGAGGATCTCGCGCACGATGGTTTCGTCCAGTTCGATTCGGATGCCGCCGCCCAGTTCCGGCTGCTGTTGCGCGAGTTTGATCAGCTGCTGTGCCTTTTCCACCTGGGCCTCGTTGAGGGCGTGCTGCCCGGTCTCTTCCAGGGCGGCCTTGAGTAGTACGATCATGGGCTTGCCGACCTGCAGGAAGCTGGCGGTCAGGTCACTTTCGGTCATGATGGCGAGGGCGGCATTGAGATGGCCCAGTGCGGTTTCCCGGCGTTCGCGCAGCCAGGCGAGACGGGCGGCGAGTACGCAGTTGCGCAACTGGTCGGTGATCAGGCCGCACTCCTCTGCCACCTGTTGCAGGCGTCCCAGCAGCCGGTTGGCATCGGACCAGCGGTGCAGGGAAATCAGCGCGCGCACATGGTTGCGCCCGTAACACTGCTCAAAGTGGTTGCTGGGGCGATCCGCCACCGGCTCCGCCTGTTCCTGCCAGGTGGCGATGGCCTCGGTATTTTCCAGCGCCTGCCATACGCGCATGCGCGCGGCGTCCGCATTGGCCACCCAATCCCGGTGGTACTGTTCGCCGCTCAGCAGGTGTTCCACCCGCTCCATCCACTCCAGGCACTCGTCCTTGTCGCCGCGGGCCAGGGCGACCTTCAGCAGCAGCGTGTATTCCGGCAGCAGCCAGCGTTCGCCGACTTTGCGGTTGATCTGCATACCGCGGCGGGCGGAATCTGCGGCGCCGTCGAGGTCGCCGGCCTCCCACTGCAACTGGCCTTTGAGGCGGTAGATAAACTCGGAAATCGGCAGGCCCACCAGGTGGTGTTCTTCGACCAGGCGCTGGGCGCGCGCCTGCAGGGCGGCGGCTTTTTTCAGCAGGCCGTTGGCAAAGGCGATTTCGGTCTGCTGGCACAGGGCCCAGGCCGCATTGGGAATATCCTGCCGCGCGAGGGTGGCTTTCTCCACCGCTTCCATATGGTGCATGGCCTGATCCAGCTCGCCTAGGCAGAAGCTGGTTTCGCCGATCACCAGCTGCGCGGATATGCGCTCGTTCAGCTGATCTGCGGGGAGAAGCTCGAGGGCTTCCAGGGCGTATTCCTTGGCCTTGAGGATCTGCCCGCGGGACACGGAAACCTGTGCACGCATAGCGGCGAAGGCACCTTCGAATGCCTGCCACTGCTTCGGGTCCTCCCGCTGCAGCCAGCTCTCCGCCGCTGCCAGCAGTTTGTTGCAGCGCTCGTAGTCAAAGCTGTCGCGGGCGAGCCGCGCAGCCAATAGGGCGAAGCCTGCGTGGCGTTTGATCTGGTCTTCTCCCAGCCAGTTGAGGGAGTCATTCAGCACCCGGAACTGCCCCTCACGCAGGAACTGTTCGCCCTGTTCGTCGATCAGCCGGTGCACCCGCTCGCGGTCCTCTGCCTTGAGGGCGTGGCGCAGGGCTTCCAGGGGCTGTTGGAGCTCCTGCCAGGTGTCGCTGGCGGTCTGGTGTAGTTGGGTGAGTTCGTCGCCATCGGACAGCTGGCGCTGCAGGAAACGCGCGAACACCGGGTGGAAGCGGAACCACTGGCGACTGGAATCCTGTGCCTGCAGGAATAGCCCGCGACTGGCAGCGGTTTCCAGTTGCTGCTGGCCACCGCTCTGGCCACTCAGGCGCTCCGCCAGCAGGCCGTTGACCCGGGTGAGAATGGAGGTGCGCGCCAGTAGCTGGCGTAGCTCCGGCTCCAGTCGCTCCAGCACTTCCTCGGCGAGGTAATCGAGAATATGTCCGTGGCCCTGCTCCAGTTCGCCCAGGTAGCGATCCACTTCTTCCTGGTTGCGCACCGACAGGGCAAACATCTGAATCGCCGGTGGCCAGCCTTCCGACAGCTGGTGCAGCTGGGCGACACGGTCGCTGCCGAGCGCAAATGGCAGGCGGCGGGCAAGGAGCTGGGTGGTCTCGTCGGTGGTCAGTGCCAGGTCTTCCGGCCCCAGCTCCAGCAGTCGCCCCTGCAAGCGCAGGGCGCCGAGCCCCAGTGGTGGCTGGCTGCGGCTGGTGATCACCACGCCGATACCGGCTGGAGCGTGGCGCAGCAGAAAGCGGGTGGCATCGTGTACCGCGGTGTTGTCTATCTGGTGGTAGTCGTCGAGGACGATACGCAGCTCACTGGGGAGCTGGCGCAGTTCCGACAGCATTTGGCTGATTACCAGGGAGGGGTCGAGATTGTGTTGCGCGGCGAGAATCTTGCTGGTCTCGGGCACGCCGTTACCGGTGGCGCGGTGCACGCTTTCCACCAGGTAGCGGCAAAACTGGCCGGGTTCGTTGTCCCCGCCATCCAGTGAATACCAGGCCACCGGGTTGTCCTGCTCCGCGGCCCAGGAAGTGACCAGGGTGGTTTTACCGTATCCGGCGGGGGCGGTAACCAGTAACAGCTGGTCACTCTGGCTCTGTTCCAGAAGGGACTGTAACCGGGGCCTTTGCAGGGTATGTTCCGGGCAGTCGGGGAGGCTGTACTTGGAGGCTAGGAGCATAGCGTGGACCCTTCCCAAATGTTCTGGCGCAAGTGTTAAGGCGCAATTGTACACTCTGAGTCTGCCACTACCCTGCGGGGCCCGCCTCCCCCTCGCTGGGGGTGGAGGCTCATATAAAAAAGCCCACATCGCATGATGTGGGCTTTCGCAGAGGGCCGCGTGCCGCCCGGCAGTCTACAACCGGGTTACTGGCGCTGAAACGGCCTGATCAACGCGGTTACTCGCAGGTGCCAATGGCTTCCCAGGGGCCGCCGTCGGTGGGAACATTATTTTGGGTCCACCATTTTGCGCGGTAAATGGTGCCCTGATACGAGGCCTGGTCGTCGCCCACATACACCGCGTTGGAATCCCATGCCGCAGGGCAGCTGGTGCCCTCTGCAAAGGTCACCACAAGAGTGTGGTTGGCGGAGAGGTTGCTGAAGGTATAGCTGTCGGCGACCGCCTGTGTCACGCCATCGACCACGATGCTCGCTACCTTGTAGCCACTGTCGGGAATAAAGGTGACGGTAAAGTCGCGATTGCCGCGGGCGGAGATGGTGCCGCTGGTATCCGGTGCCGGAGACAGGCTGCCGCCGCTGCCGGAGACGCTGGTGGAAATGTCGTAGTACACCGGAGTATCAATGGTGATATCGCTGTAGCTTCCGCTGACGCCAGTAAAGTTGCTCGCGTTGATGTCATTTACATTCGTGTCTACGAGGATCAGCTGCTTATTGTCGCCGCCGGCGGCCGCAGGGGTGAGTGACAAGACCGCATTGTCGCCGTCCTGAGCGAGCTGCAGATCGCTGAAACTGTATTGGAAGGCACCCATGCTGATCTCAGTCTTGGCGGCGTCGAAGCTGTCCACGCTGACGATCATGTTCCAGCCCCAGGTCTGCCAGCCGAGTGATACGATGTAGCCGAGGCGGTCGAAGCTGCCGGTGACGTTATCGAACATATCCCCATGCAGATCGTTGAGTGTCAGGCCGGGCAATTCTATGTAGCTGTAGATGCCGCCGTCGGCCGCCTGTACCCCGACAAACACTGAGCCATTGCTCTCGTAGGCTTTGAGGTGTTTAAAACCGATACCGGCACTGCCGCGGACTTTATCGACCGCTGGATCGAAGCCAGAGGCTACCTGAGTGCCGGACCAGGCAATGGTGTACACATTGGAATTGACAATCACCGCGGCAACGTCGGCGTTGACCTGAGCGGCGCTCGCGCCCTGGATAACAACAGACTGACCGGCAAACTGCAGTTTTGCTCCGCCACTGACATCACTTACCACCAGTGCCGCAAGCGGGTCTTGCGCGGTCCAGTCGCGCAGGATGATACGGTCATCACCAATGGTGAAGTCTGTAAGCGTGGTGGTAGAGCCAGACTGTTCATTGAGCAGCACTATATCGCTGCCACCACCGGTAATGACCAAATCATTGCCCCAACCTGCAGTCAGGGTTTCGTCGTATGGTGAACCCTCGATGGTCTCACTCGCCGGCGTGTCAAACAGGGTGTTGAAACCACCGAACTTGTGCACGTACGTGGTGATACAGGTACCGATCTCATCGCAGGTGATTGAGTCGTTGGTCAGCAGCGCACCGGCACCCCAGGCACCGCGCAAGTGGGCGGCGGCGAGCAGGCCGGACATGGTGGCCTGAATCTGAATCGGATCGCCATTCTCATCGGTTCCAGGCCAGCTTTTTGCCAGCGCCTGTCCCCAGGTCATATTTGCATCTTCCAGCAACTGGCTCATCACGTTGTAGTTGAAACGCATTGCATCGCGAATAACGAGCTCCTGATTGGCGGGGACCTTCAGGTCCTCAAAAGAGTGAATGCCATTCTTGCCAACAAAAGTACCTTCCCAGCGATTGATGTGGGTGGACAGCACATAATTGCCGCCGGATCCGGGAATTTCAGCCAGCGCTTCTGTTTCGCACCCGATCCAGGTGCTGTCGTCGAGAAAAATATAAAAACTGTCGTATTCGGTACCGTCCACATCAACACTGATCGGGCTGTAATAGCCCGAGTCGATCAGCAGCGCTTCACCAAGTTGATAGCCTACAAAGCCCCAGGCATTGGTGGAGTTGTACTGCATCGCCTTGTACATTTCGGCGTCGTAGGGGGTGGAGGAGTCGTACAGGTGATCAATACCAAGTTTGGTAAAAAACTGGTTGATGGTGGTCGCTTCCGAAATCATGCTGCCCGTAGCGCAGTCGCGCACGATTTTTCCCGGCTCGGTAACTTGGGCGTAGGTGTATACCGGGTTGTCCAGATTTGCCAGGTAGAAATCCGCAAGAGCGGGGTTGATACCGGATTCGAAGTCGCGCAGCGTGTCGAGAAAATCCTGCATGCCGCCGTTCGCGGACGCACTGACCGTGTGCGCGGACAAGCATAAACCAGCCGCAATAAGCGCGTGTTTGGTTTTCATAATTAGCCTTATTATTTATTGAAGGTGATGTCGTTTGAGTAACCGTCAACCAGCAGTGTGGGCGGGTACATCATGACGGCCTTACGCAAAGTTAGGCGGCCAAAAATAAATAGTCAATTAATTTGACTATTTATTTTATTATTCTGCGAGAAGTGACGAGAGCGCGCGCTCTTGCTGCTCTTTCGCGGGGCGGGTAGCGGAAAAAAGCACGGAAATGGGGCGTGAAAATCATAACAGTCGGCAAGACCGCGCGATCACGCAAAAGGCGGTTACCTGTTTCGATCACCGCCTCTATAAGATCCCTCTAGAGCTCTAGGTTACGCCCGTGGCGCTTGCCATCGGCGCTGCGAGCTCGCAGTGATATTACCGACTCTGGTGCGGTGTTTTCGGTAACCGGGTTCCACCGGGCGCCGTCAAAGTATTCAACGGTCAGCCCCGGATAGGGGGTGGCAACTTTCAGCCGGTCACCTTCGATGGCGGCACCGGGAACCGGAATACGGTATTGCACATTTCCGAGATCCAGTTTGTAGAGCTCTCTGTTACCAAGTGCCGCTGAAAACGCCAGCCAGTCATCGGCCAGTTGCTTGGTGTCTACGCGGTTACTGCGCTCGTCAAACACCTGACCGTCCGGGTCGATTTCCCATGACGCCTTGTGCCAGGCGCGCTCGGCGAGTGCGAGCAAACGGGGAAATATTTTGTACTCGACCATCTCATCGGTGCGGGTAGTCTCACTCCAGAGCTGCCCCTGTATGCCCATGACGGACTGCGCAAAATCAGCGTTTGGTGATTTCCCTGACCAGGGTTTGCCGTCGGCATCTGGAAAGACTTCCGCTAGCTGCGGGGTGTTGAGTGGCGAGTAGCCAAATACCTTGCGAGTATCGGAATTGCGCGATGCCCAGTAATAGCCGTTTTCCTGTGGGTCCATTTCGTAGGGCATGTCGAAATACAGGTGATCTGAATGAGACTGCACTACACCGAAGCCCCGGCCCGCCAGGCGGTGGCTTTTGTCGCCGCCGTCGCCAAATGCCGGGGCCCAGGAATTGATGTAGTTACTGCGCGTACTCAACTCGGTCTGAGGATCGTCAATATTCTTGAGGCCGTCATACCAGGCACCCATGGTGGGAATGCCGGCGTCATTCACTATTTTGCTGACGCGAGCGGCAAAATAATTGCCCAGATTTTCGATTGACGCCACGGTGCCATCGTCAACCAGCCGCTGGCACCGGGGCGAACCGGACCAGGGTTGCTGGCGGGAAGCTGCGGCCACATCGCCTTTTTCCGGGTCGCTACCCGGTGCATTTTCGAAACGGTCGAATGCGCGGAGGTTGATGGCTTCATCGCCACCAAAATGCCAGGTAGTCAGCGGGGCGCCGGCGGCTTTGTGCATCTGTTGCACTTCGCGAACCAGCTTGGCGACAAAGTGATAGCTGGAGTCGATACAGGGATTGACATAGCTGTCGTTGTAAAACTGCACTGACAGGAAGTCGGTATTGTCGGCCGGGTCGATCAGTCGGAACTCTTCCGCTTGAGCGGGAGCCGATTCCCGGTATTTCTGATATCGGGCTTCCATCGCCACAATGGCCGCGCGCGCGTGAGCCGGGGTGTCAAACTCGGGAATCACTTCGATATGCCGGGCGGCGGCATAGCGCACAATATCGATATAGTCGGCGATGGTGTAAAAGCCGCTACCGAAATTGTCACTGTCTGGCCCCGACCCCAGTTGGGGCAGCAGGCAGCGGGTTTCACTCAGATCAAAACAGCGCTTGCCGCCGACTTCGGTCAGTTCCGGCAGGCCGGGAATTTCGAGACGCCAGCCCTCGTCATCCGACAGATGAAAGTGAAAGCGGTTGAGCTTATACGCGCTCATCTGCTGCAGTAGTTTCAGTACCACCTCTTTACTGTGAAAGTTGCGCGCAACATCCAGGAACATTCCACGATACTGGAAGCGCGGTGCGTCTTCGACGCGGGCGAGCGTCAGCGTGCGCTGCCTGGCATCCACCAGGGAGAGTAGGGATTGTGCCCCGTAAAATGCACCAGCCTGGTCAAAACCAATGATCGTTGCGCCGCTATCCCGAGCGTCGAGGCGGTAGCTGCCTGCGATGGCGTCCTCGAAGGTGTGTGGCTGGATATCAATTTCGACGGGATATGCCGCTTCACCAGTCTCTGTCAGTTTGAGTTGTTGCAGGCGGCTCTGGATAGCCGCAAGGCTGTCCTCACGTATTGCGGAATTTACCAGGTGAATACCGGCGGCGAGCGTTACTGGTGGCTGAGGGTAAGGGGTACTGGACAGGGGACTGGGGATAATACGCGTGCTCCCATCGTCCGCATCTGTACCGGCGGCGGTGTGGCTCTGATAACGGCTGGCCGCGCTTGCCAGGGTATTGCCGTCGTCCGCGGTGTGTTTCCAATTCAGCGGGTCATTGCTGGTTATGGGGCGGACAAAATTCGCGAGGGTTTCACTATCGGTGTTGGCGATCACCTGAGTATTGCCGGCGTCGTCGGCCACAAAAAAGCGTGGCATAAAATCGGATTCAAACTGGATCCGCTCTTCGATCAGAATGTCCAGGTGCAGGGTCTGCCCCGCGGCCAGACCGGGGAAGCGGGCCGTGGGCACCAGCCGGTGCAGGTCGCCTTTGACATGCTCAAGGGCAAAGGCGTCGCTGTTCAGCAGCACGAGATTGCGACGGATATTGTGGAAGTAGAGGCTCCAGTTGCTCTCTCCGGAAGACAGATTCGTTCCGATGTTATTCAGCGACATACGGTAAGTGGAGCATTTGGCGCCTATGGCGCCAGACCGTTTGCACAGCTGTCTTAGCTCGCTGCTCACGCCCTGGAAATTTTTCAGTATTTCGAGAGTAACCGACAGGCTGCCGGCAACCCGCTCAGAAGTTGTGGATAAGGACTGCTCCATTGTATTTTCCACATTGGTGCCCGGTTGATCACAGCCGGAGAGCAGTGACGCCAGCAGAGCGGCGCCAACCAGATTGAACGTGCGCATGTTGAGTACCGTTTTTATTGTATTTCTTACCGTTGATCACTTGGGAACCCTCATGCGGGTTCTGCGTTTGCCGCTGAGATTTCCAGGTCCTGGCTGAGTAACTGAGCGGCGGCGCGAGCACTGCAGGCGCGGCTGGAGTAACTGCACACATAAGTGGAGAGCGCCGGCAAGGCTGCCAGTTCATAGTCGGAGCGCAGCGCAATGACGATCACGGAATCGCCAAACTTTGCCACAGCCCGCCGAACGATCTCAGCCTGCTGGTCGCCGTCGTAATCCAGTCCCGGTAACGGGTAGTCTTCGGTAACAATCACCAGGGGCAGTTCAATACGAACACGGCTGTCTTCGGCAAGCAGTGTGTCCAGTAATTCGTACCTCACTTCCTTAAAGTGGCAACCGCGCGCCTGGAGCTCTTGTCGGAATACCTCGTAGGCGGCATGAGGCTCGTTCGGTCCAATGCCCCGGGTACCGGTTACCAGCTGGTGCATAGCGGGGTTCGAAGCGCCAGCGAGGGTAAAACCATCGCGCTTTAGCGGCCATGCGCCGCAGTGATTCCGCAAAACCCGCAGTGCCTTGTGGGCACACTCTGCGGCAATATTCTGATGCTCGCCGCTTTGAAGTGCACCGCGTACAAATCGTGACGGATGGGTAAACGCCTCGCCTTTGTACTTTACAGACAACACGCGGGTCAGGGCCGTATCGATGATGGATTCGGCCAGCTCGCCACGCTCTACAGCGTGAATCACACCCACAATGGTTTCGCGCTGTTTTTCCTGGTAATTCCCCAGCTGGTTTTCATAGTGCTCTTCGCTGAGCATAATCAGGTCGGCGCCCGCAGCGAGTGCGCGCACCGCCGCTTCTGCTGGAGCATAGTTTTTCCGCATCGCCCACATGTTCATGCTGTCGGTAATGATCAGACCAGTGAACCCCATCTTTTTCCGCAAAATCTGCTGCAGGATTTTCTTTGACAGGGTGGCGGGGTTTTGCGGATCGATGTGTGGATAAAGGATGTGACCGGTCATGATCAGATCCACCCCTGCATCGATGGTGGACTGAAAGGGGGCAAGGTCGCTGCGCTGCAGTTGATCCCAGGTTTTATCCACTGTGGGAAGCAGCCGGTGGCTGTCTTCACCGGTATCGCCGTGACCGGGGAAATGTTTGGCCGAAGACACCACGCCACCCTGGTGTAGGCCCTTCACCGCCGCAGCGGCATGTGCTGCAACGTTTTCGGTCTTTTCACCGAAGGAGCGCACACCGATGATCGGGTTTTTGGGGTTACTGTTGATATCTGAGCACGGGCCGAGGATACAGTTGAAGCCCAGAGCGCGAATTTCACGGCCGAGTACCTGGTGCATTTTTTTCGTCAGTGCCAGGTCGTCTGCGGAGCCAAGGGCCAGATTGCCGGGGCCTGTGGTGGTGTGCTCGACCAGTACGCCCCAGGCGCCCTCTTGGTCTACCGCGAGAAGCAGGGGTGCATCGCAGGCGCGTAAATGCGCCTCGTAGTCCAGCTGTGACGTAAGTGCGTAAGCCTCCTCCGGCGTTTCCGCATTGTCATGGGTGAGGTAGAAGCCTCCGACATGCAGGTCCCTCACCAATGAC
Source organism: Microbulbifer sp. ARAS458-1 (assembly GCF_045348205.1). NCBI lineage: Bacteria > Pseudomonadati > Pseudomonadota > Gammaproteobacteria > Cellvibrionales > Microbulbiferaceae > Microbulbifer > Microbulbifer sp. ARAS458-1. The sequence continues at coordinate 1,292,381 of NZ_CP155838.1, forward strand.
TTCGCGTATTCCGTGTCTTTTCCGGCGTATCCGAGAACAAACAGCTGACCGACTTTTTCCGCCAGTGACATATGTTTGATCAGCGTGCTGACATGTTTCAGCGTATCCTGTGGCATCGCTTAGTCCTTTTAAATCCACGCAATTTTTGATTGTCGAGCTTTCGTTACGCGCTCAGGCGCTGGGCGCCGGTAATGAATCCCACAAGATCACGAGGGGAGACATCATTGATGGCCACATCGGCAATGCTTTCGCCACGCAGGAGCACCACGGCGCGGTCACAGGTTTCCATAACATGCTGCATGTTGTGACTGATCAGCAGCACTGCCACGCCCTGTGAACTAATCAGGCGGATGAGTTCATTCACCTGTGCGCTCTGCTCGACACCGAGAGCCGCGGTGGGCTCGTCCATAATGACGACATCGGCACCGCTATTGACCGCGCGGGCAATAGCCACTGCCTGGCGCTGCCCGCCAGACAGCTTTTTGATGGCCTCGCTCAGATCCGGGATACGGGAGTTCAACCGCTGCAGAGAGCGGCTGGCGGTAGCCTCCATGGCGCTGTCATCCAGCCAGCCAAAAAAGCGTAGCAATGGATTTTTTGACAGTGTTTCCCGGTTCAGAAAAAGGTTTGCGGTGATATCGAACTCCGGAATAACCGCGAGGTCCTGGAATACGGTTTCGATACCCAGGTCGCGCGCATCTTGGGGGGAGGCTATTTTTACCGCGCGGCCATTGACCTGGATCTCTCCGGTGTCCGGCGGGTGAATGCCGGAGACGCAGCGTACCAGTGTGGATTTGCCCGCACCGTTATCGCCCAGCAGGGCCACCACTTCACCTTTGTTGATGTTGAAGCTGACATCTTTCAGCGCCTGAATGCCGCCGAAACTCTTGGAAATATTTTTGACGGTAAGTGCGGGCTGTTTCAGCAGTTCGTTGCTCATTTTTGCTGCTCCTTCACGCCGATGGCTACCGCGACGATAAGGATCAGGCCCCGGGCTATCATTTGTTCATTGGTGGAAAATCCGGAGAGAATCAGACCGTTGTTGATCAGTCCCATCAACCAGGACCCGATCACCGCACCGAGAATGGATGCGCGGCCACCGAACAGACTGGTGCCGCCGATGGCAACTGCGGCAATGACGGTGAGCAGGTCGGCTTCGCCCAGGGTGTAACGCGCACCGTGCAGGCGACCCGCGTAGAGCAAGCCGGCGATGGCGGCGGATGTGGAAGCAATGACAAGGGACGCGATACGGATCTTCACCGTATTGATACCCATCGCCCGTGCGCCACTTTCATTGCCGCCTACTGCAAGCAGGTGACGGCCGTAACGCAACTTACGCAGCACAACATAGCCGATCAGTGAAGCGACGATGGTCCACACCAGCAGTACGGAAATGGAACCAAAGCTGCCGGAGCCGAAAATAAAGTTAAAGCTGCTGTCGATAATGGGCACGGACTCGAGATTGGTAATCTGGCGTGACAGACCTGTGATCACACCCATGGTGCCTAATGTGATTAACAGGGAGGATACTTTCAGCCACTCGATCAGCAGGCCGTTGATCAGCCCGATGATGACGCCGACCATCAATGCGCCGCATACGGCAACTGGCATGGGCACCACTTGCATCAAAACCGCGGCGACCAGTGCTGAAAGTGCCACCACCGAGCCGATCGACAGATCGATGTGCCCCCCGGCAAGTGCGAAGGTCAATCCGATCGCCATAATCGTGATCGGGGTTGTCTGGCGAATGATGTTCATAAAATTCGCCAGTGAGAAGAACGAGGAATCGTGCAGCGTTACCGTAAAAAACAGCAGCACCAGAAAGAATACGTAGTAGACAAAGTATTCCCTGCGAATAAGGGCACTGGCAGAAAACCAGCTATTGAACTTCAGCGAAGAAAGCATGCTTCGACCCCGGTTAAGTGTTGTTCTAATTGTTCGTTGGAATGGAACGGCGAGGTTGCCGTTGTATTATTTGAGAGCCCTGTCCAGTAGCCTGGGCAGTTCGGTGCGATAGGCGCTGCGCCAGATGCCGCGAATATTGTCTCGTTGCACTTTATCGAAGCCGACCACGGAAAAAGCGGGCGCAGGCTTTCCGATCAGCCCGTAGACGCCGAGGCGAGCCATGGCTTGGCCGATTTCATAAGGTCGGTCGGCAATGGTGCCGTACATGCTGCCGTTCATTGCCATGTCCACCAGATTGTTTACCCCCAGGTCGTGGGTAATGACCTTGATATCGCCACGTCCCATGGAGCGGAGCCCCTCGATCACGCCCTCTGCGGCAGCATCCCAGGCCACGTAAATGGCTTTCAGTTCCGGGTGTTGCAACACCATGGCGGCCGCGATATTCGAGGTCTCACTTTCTTTGGTGAAGCCGCGCTCTACCGCGATACGGATTTGCTCTGCGCCTGCAAGCCCCCCTTGAATGGCATCGCGAAATGCCTGGTCCCGATTGTTGGTGATAAAGTAATCCGCATCGTGGTAGATCATACCGACGGCGCCCTTGCCGCCGATGGCATCCCGGGTCATTTCCGCGGCGGCGACACCCATGCCGCGCATGTCGTCAGTCACAATGCCCACATAGTCATGGCCGGGCTTAAAGCCCTGAATAGGGTTGGAAAGCAGCACCAGTTTGCTGCCTTGATCAACCGCTGCGCGGTAGCTGGGCGCAGCACTGGTGCTGTCGATTACCAGTGACAGAACGATATCGGGCTTGAGTGCCATGACATTTTCGATGTCTGCGGCCTGTTTTGCCGGGTCATACTGTGCATCGGTTTCTGCAACGATCTCGATACCGAGTTGTGAAAACGTATCCTTCGCTCCCTCGCTGAGGGCGTTTACCCAGTTACTGGAACCGTGCCAAACCAGGGCTGCCCGGAAGTTTTTACCCCGTTGTTTGGCCTGTTCCTGGACTTGGGCGATATCTTCCGGCTGCAACAGCGTTTCCTGTTCTGCATTGACGGCGATGTTGCCAAGGGGGCCGCGCAGTGGAGTGTCGGTCGCTACCGCCGTGTCCGGCGCAGCGTGCACCAGTTGGCTGGTAAATAGCAGTGGCAATAGGAGCTTTCGGTACATGATTTTTATTTTCCGGCGTCGTTACTAGAGCGCTTCGCAGAAGCGCTCTAGTGGGGCTTTCCCTGTGTGGTATGAGGGCAATATTGGCGAAGCCTGTTTTTCAAGTCAAACAAATTGACTAAATGGAATTGAGCTTTTATGCTGCGGTTAATTTGCGATAGATGCGACCGAGCGGCCGTTACTGTGCAGTTACTGAGCGCGGTTGCGGGTATCGGCATTACTAGATGAAGGGAGAGCAGCTTGAGAGGCAATAATTCCAAGCAGAGTAAAACATCGAACCTGCGACTGGTGCTTAACCTGATTACCACAGCCCGGCCCATTTCCCGTGTCGAGATCGCGCGGCGCACCGCGCTTACCAAGCAGACCATTTCCAATCTGACCGATGAGCTGGCCGGCGCCGGACTGATTCACGAGACGGGAATTCGCCGTGAGGGCGTGGGCAAACCCTCGAAGATGCTCGATCTCAATCCCGAAGGTGCTTACACCGTCGGGCTTCGGGTCAAGGCGCGCAGCATTGAAGCCGGGTTGTACAACATCGCCGGCGAAGCGGTGGACGTGCGCCAGTTTCCATTTAACGAGCAGGATCCGGATGTGCTGGTGGAAACCCTGGCACAGATTGTGGATACGTGTTTACAGGGAGCGCCGGCCGAGCGCGAGCGGGTTCTCGGTGTTGGCCTGGTAATGCCGCCGCCGCAGTCATTTAGTCGCGACCCGCGCAAAGCCGGTCAGTTGGGAAACCTCACCGATCAGCATGTGCAGCAGGTACGCGCGCAGCTGATTGAGCGGATCCGCTTGCCTGTAGTGAGTGAGAACGTAGCGGCGGCGGTATCCGCGTCGGAAATGCTTTACGGTTCGGCCAGGGATTTGCGGAGTTTTGTCTACATCCACCTCGGGGAAAGTCTCGAGGCGGGCATTGTGTTCAATCGCCAGCTGTTTGGCGGGTACAACGGTATTTCCGGACGTCTGGGGCACGTCATTGTTGACCAGCATGGTGGGCAATGCCGGTGCGGGAACCACGGGTGTCTCGATCTGTATGCCTCGCTGGGTTCTCTGTCCAAAGCACTGGGGCGAAAAATCAAACCTGGCCAGGACTGGTGGGAAATTCTCGCGGACCCGGAAAAGCACAAAGCGGTATTGGATACCTGGTTCCAGCAGATGAGCGAACCCATGCGCATCGCGTTCAACATGGTGGAAAACCTGGTCAATCCGCAAACGGTGATTCTTGGCGGTGATATTCCCGACTGGTTTATCGATCAGTTTATCCGGCGTCTGCGTCCGTTTATCCCGTCGGTATCCCAGTATGGAGAACGGGAGATTCCCCGGTTTATCCGCGCCCCGAAAATGGAAAATATGGCGTTGCTGGGTGCGGCTACCCTGCCGATTTACTCGGCAATCAGCTCTGAAGGGGCCCGGGCAGTCGACATTGATGCGTTGGGTAGCGTCACCGAACTGCAAGAGCTTGTGTACGCCTGACGCGCACCGTCAGCGCAGCGCGGGCGGTCCGGAATCCCTGAACCTCTGCTTGACTGCCTTCTCTTTGGGCCGCCGTCTCGCGCGGCCTGCTCAGTGTCACCCACACCCGATTTCCTGTGATAAATTAATAAGTAAAACTGTTTGACATAATATTAGTCCAATGCATAGACTAATTTCAGCTCGATAAAGCTGAAACATCAGCCGACCCAGGGGGTATACGGGGGAGCTTGGCTTTGCTTCATAAAAATAAGAGGACTCAACATGTCAGTCAGTTTGAAAACAGCCATTCAACACGCCAACAAACTGGCCCTGCGCTACGGCTCCATCAGTGCGCTTGCACTGGCGGGTATCGCCGCGCCGGGCTTTGCTCAGGATGCAACACTGGAAGAAATTCAGGTAACCGGTATTCGCGGTAGCCTGCGCAGCGCGCTCGACAGCAAGCGCGATGCGGACGCGGTCATCGACTCCGTTTCCGCTGAAGATATCGGTAAGTTCCCGGACAAAAACATCGGTGATGCTCTGCAGCGTGTTCCCGGCGTCACCGTGGTCCGCGGTTTTGGTGAGGTCAATGGGGTCACCGTGCGCGGTACCGCACCCCAGCACAGCGTCGTACTGTTGAACGGTCAGAACGTGGCCAGTGTTGGCTGGTTCGACCTGGGTGGCACCAACCGCAGCTTCAACTTCGAGCTGCTGTCCGCCGAGCAGATTTCCGGTATGGATGTATACAAGTCCGTAGATGCGAGCCTGAATGAAGGTGCTCTCGGTGGTACCGTCAACCTGCGCACCCGCAAACCCCTGGAAATGGATGAATTCACCGCGACAGCATCTGTGGAAAACGGCTACAGCGAAGCCGGCGAAGACTGGTCTCCGTCCTATTCCGGGCTGGTGAGCTGGAAGAACGCGGATTCCACATTTGGTGTGCTGGTAGCGCACTCCTCCGAGCAGCAGCACGTTGTGCGTGAAACTCTGAGCTCCTTTGCGCCTCCCTACGATCACGTTCCGGATTCCGAAGGCGGCTCGCATACCATGACCTGGGGTATGGCATCCATTCTGTTTGATGAGGAGCGCGAGCGTTCCAGCAGTCAGTTCACCATGCAGTACTCGCCCTCGGACGCGCTGACCTTCTCACTCGATTACAACCTGTTCACCCTGGATAACGACCACGTAAATACGGCACTGTTCGCCATTCCCGATTTCAACGGCGCGTATCTGGATGCGGAATCTGTGGTTACCAATGAATTCGACGCGGTCACCAGTGCGACCGTCGTGCCGGGTAACCTGACAGATGGCGGCGTGCCATTCTTTAACAACTCGGTGCTGCGCAAGCCAGAGATGGAAACCGACGCGCTCAATCTGACCATGGATTATGAGGGCGATGGTTGGCGTTCCCACGTAGTGGTGGGCCGCTCCAACGCGGACAGCTTCACCCCGCAGACCAGTACCTGGTGGGGAGACCTGGAAGATCGCGCGAGCACCGGCTTTACCTTCGATCTTGCCGATGCACACGAGATCATTCCGACCGATCCAAACTATGTGACGGATCACAGCCGCATGCAGTTGTTCCAGGAATTTACCTTCCTTGACAATATTCGCCAGAATGAAATCGAGTATTACCAGGCCGACTTCGCCATCGATGTAAACAAGGGAATTTTTACCAGTGTTGATACCGGTCTGAAATACCAGGATCAGATCTACCTGGGCCGAGTTGACAACCGCGATGTTGATCTTGCCGCGGCCATGGCCGAAGGTTTGAGCCTGGCGGATTTCAACGGCGGTTTGGCTTCCGGTCTGCATGGACAGGAAGGGCGTAACGGCACTCTCGACAGCTTTGCGGTGATCAGCGGCGGCATCTGGGATTACGGCTATGCCAATCGCGCCGACACCATCACCGTTACCAGTGACTTCTCCATCGCAGAGGAAATTACTGCAGCCTACGCCAAGGCCAACTTCGAGGGCGATGGCTTCCGGGGTAACATTGGTCTGCGCGTGGTGGATACCGATGTTCTGTCGAAAGGGCGTATCGCCGGCGAGCCGGCCAGGGGTGAGCGCAGCTACACCAACATTCTGCCGAGTATCAACTTTGCCGCGGATATTTCCGAAGACATGCTGTTCCGCTTCGCCGCCGGTTCGACCGTGTCCCGCCCGGACTATGACGATATGCAGATGGCGTCCACCGTCGCGATCAATATGGGAACGGCAACCATTGGCAGCCCGGATCTGGATCCTTACAAGTCTGACAACTACGACATGGGTGTCGAGTGGTACTTCACCGACGCATCGGTGGTGGGTGCAACCCTGTTCCACAAAAACATCAGCGACTACATTGAGCTCACCACCGCCATGGAGGCGCTGGAAGGTTGTTCACAGACCTGTCAGGTAACCCGTGCGCGCAATGTGGGTACCGCGGATATTTCCGGTATCGAGCTGCAATACCAGCACGACTTCGGCAATGGTTTTGGTGTGCAGGCAAACTACACCTACACCGACAGCTCCGTGACCAACTCCGCAGGACAGGAAGTGGATGTGGATGAGGTGTCTCAGAACTCCTACAACCTGTCCGGCTACTATGAAAACGACATGATCAGCGCACGTGTTGCCTACAACGCCCGCGACGGCTGGCACGGCAACTACAACAACAGTGGTACCGAGAGCCGTTACGACGACTACGATCAGGTTGATGCTTCCGTGATCTGGCACGCAACGGAGAATCTGGACGTTTCCCTAGAAGCGGTAAATATCTTCAACGAGCCTCTGGTGCAACGCCTGCCGACCTACGGTGTTATCCACAGTGTGGATGAGTTCGGTGCACGCTACTTTGTGGGCGCCAGCGTGAAGTTCTAATACGGGTCCGTTCCGTGAGTGGCAGGCGCCGGGGCATTACCCGGCGCCTGTTGAAAATAGTTCACCTTGTACTGGCCAGCATCGATTGTGGCGCCGGTGGGGGAACCCGCCGGCCTTTTTACGTCGGGCACATGTCGATTGCGCCTAATTCATTTTCTTAGTTTGACGCCTTCCACACTGTGGCATTTTGTCGCAGGGTATCGGGAGCGCTTAGTCGTCCCCGCCCGTCCCTTCTCTGGTAGCAAATCAATACAACGCTGACTCAAGAGGATACGGAAAATGAAAATTCGCAGTTCGAAACCACAGAGGTGGATAAAGTGGGCAGGTGCATTGAGTGCCTCACTATTTGCCAGCGCGGCATTTAGCCACGGACTGATGGTTGAGCCCCCGTCGCGAAACGCCCACTGTGGTCTGAACGAAAAACCGGATCAGGCCACCACACCGGCCTGTGTGGAGGCCGCACAACTGGACTCCAACGGTATGTACCAGTTTATGAGCGTGCTGACCCATACCATTGGTCGCTCCGGTGGCGACTCCACCAATGTGTGTGGCTATGACAGCGAAACCTGGAACGGTGGGCCCTCACCGTGGGATCACCAGCTGGATTGGCCTACCAGTTCAATGAGTGCCGGCCCCCAGACCTTCTCCTGGAATATCAGCTGGGGTCCGCACTGGGACGACACCGAAGAGTTCAAATACTGGATTACCCGTGAAGACTTTGTCTATCAGGTCGGCAGTACGCTCACCTGGGATGCATTTGAAGACGAGCCCTTCTGTGTACTGAATTACGACGATACAGACCCCGACGGCAACCCGGCAGTGGTGGCCGAAAAAGCCAGCAACCTGTTCCACACCACCTGTGAAGTACCCGAGCGGGAAGGGCGCCATATCATATACGGTGAGTGGGGGCGGAATTATTTCACCTACGAACGTTTCCATGGCTGTGTCGACGTAGCATTTGACGGCAGTGGTTCCGGCGGCGGCTCCTCATCCTCCAGCAGCAGTTCTTCATCCGGTGGTACTTCTTCAAGTAGCTCTTCTTCTGGCGGTTCTTCTTCGAGCAGCTCTTCCTCGGGCGGCAGCTCTTCGTCGTCTTCCAGCTCCTCCGGCGGCAGCAGTTCAAGCTCCAGCTCCGGCGGCAGTGTGGGTACCGGTCTCCAGTGTGAATATGTGGTATCCAACGATTGGGGCAGCGGCTTCACTGCGGAAGTCCGTCTGACCAACACTGGAAATACGCCGGTCACCGGTTGGGAGGTACAGTGGGAGTACGCCGATGACACCGTGCTGACCAATACCTGGAATGCACTGGTGAACGGAATGGGTCCCTACACCGCCAGCAACATGGACTGGAATGCCACTGTCGGCGCGGGCCAGACCGTCAGCTTCGGTGTACAGGGTGAGAAGTCCTCCGGCAATGCCGAGGTGCCGGAAATTACTGGAGCAGTTTGTAACTGATTTCTGGGAAAACGCACAAAGCGTGAAAAAGCCAACGGGTCACCGTTGGCTTTTTTTTATGGCGAAAGAAACTTACCAGTCATGCATGGTGCCATCTTCCAGGCGGTTGATCGGCAGGTAGGCGCGCTGATAGGGGAAACTGCGAGCCAGATCCTCGTCGATATCTACACCCAGCCCGGGCTTTTCGCCGGGATGCAGGTAGCCATCCTCGAACACATAGCTGTGGGGGAATACCCGGTTGGTCTCTTCGGTATGGTGCATAAACTCCTGAATACCGAAGTTGGAAACTGACAGGCCAAAGTGCAGTGCGGCGGCCATGGTGACCGGGGACAGATCCGTTGCGCCGTGACAGCCGGTGCGCACATTGTACAGGGCCGCAAAGTTGGCAATTTTGCGCAATTGGGTAATACCGCCGGCGTGTACCGCCGCGGTGCGGATATAGTCGATCAGCTGCTCTTCGATCAGCTGCTTGCAGTCCCAGATAGTGTTGAATACCTCACCTACCGCCAGTGGGGTGGTACTGTGCTGGCGAATCAGGCGGAAGTTTTCCTGATTTTCCGCGGGCACCGCATCTTCCAGCCAGAACAATCGATAGGGTTCCAGGTCTTTGGCAAGGCGTGCAGCCTGGATCGGTGTCAGGCGATGGTGGGTATCGTGCAGCAGGTGAATATCCCAACCCAGCGTCTCGCGCGCCGCGGCGAACAGTTGCGGCACCGCGCGCAGATATTTTTCCGTTGACCAGATATTTTCTGCCGGGAGTCCGGTACCTGCCGGCTCGTAGCGTGCTTTGTCGCTGGTCACCCCGTAGGTGGACTTGAGTCCGGGAACGCCACACTGAAGGCGCACGGCGCGATAGCCCATGGCGATATATTTTTCTGCTTCGCTCAGGGTTTCCTCAATATCTTCCCCATTCGCGTGTGCGTAGACCAGATTGCCGCGCCGGCAGGCACCACCGAGCAATTGGTACAGTGGCAGCCCGGCGATCTTCGCCTTGATATCCCACAGCGCCATATCCACTGCAGCAATCGCACACATGGTGATGGGGCCGCGGCGCCAGTAGGCGCCCTTGTAAAGGTACTGCCAGATATCTTCAATCTGATGGGCGTCGCGTCCAATCAGGCAGGGGATGACATGCTCTTCCAGATAAGCCACCACGGCCAGCTCGCGCCCGTTCACCGTGGCGTCGCCGACCCCATAAATACCGTCTTCGGTCTCGATTTTTAGGGTTGTGAAGTTGCGTCCGGGGCTCGAGAGAATCACCCGGGCAGACAGGATCTTGGACATGACTGCGGTTCCTTGGTTGGTCCCGGTGCGCAGCGCGGCTGGCTGCGCACCGGTTGTGGTTGTTTTGCTGTGGTTATTCCTACTTTTCAACGTACAGGGGGGGACTATCGTCTCCGCTGGGCCGTCCTTTGGTGTAGATAGGGCCGCGCTTTCTACTCGTATGCGTGGGGATAAGACGCATGAGCGCGCCCCTATCCTGCCCTACATCCGTAGCGCTGACGACTGTCGATATTCAAACAATAACCAAAGATTGCTGCCAGATTCTTTCCGCAGGTTTACTCGGGAAAGGCAGCGGCGGCACATTGCGAAGAGGGAAACCCAAATGTTCGAACGCAAGAAATTGTCCGGTGCAGTAGTGGCGGCAATTGCCTCCATGGCCTGTGCGCCTCAGCTGTTTGCCCAGGACAACACCACCCTGGAAGAGGTCACCGTTACCGGCATTCGCGCCTCCATGGAGCGTGCCATGGATATCAAGCGCGATTCCGCCGGCGTTGTTGATGCCATTTCCGCCGAAGACATCGGCAAATTTCCCGATACCAACCTGGCAGAGTCCCTGCAGCGGATTACCGGTGTGTCCATCAACCGCGTCAATGGTGAGGGTTCGGAGATTACCGTGCGCGGCTTTGGCCCCAGTTTTAACCTGGTGACTCTGAATGGTCGCCAGATGCCCACCTCCAATGTGTCCATGGTGGGTGGCGATCAATCAGTAGAAGAAAACAGTAATGCCGGTACCGGGCGTTCTTTCGACTTTTCGAATCTGGCATCCGAAGGTGTTGCAGGGCTGGAAGTGTACAAAACCGGTCGCGCGTCAGCCCCCACCGGTGGCATCGGCGCCACTGTGAACATCAATACCGTTCGCCCACTGGAAAATCCTGGTATTCAGGCATCTCTGGGGGTGAAGGGGATGCACGACACCGGGGTGAACTTCGAGGGTGAGGATATTACGCCGGAAACCTCCGGGCTGTTCAGTTGGACAAATGAAGAAGAAACTTTCGGTGTGGCACTGTTTGGCTCTTATCAGGAGCGCAACGGTGGCACCCGCAGTTCCACGGTCAACGATTGGGACATCCGCACCGGTGCTACCATCAACGATGGTTCCAGCGAATTTGTCGGCAACGATACCGTTATCAATAATGCCCCTGACGATGATCAGTTGGTGGCTATTCCGAAGGACAGCCGTTACCACGTCTCCACCAACGAACGTCAGCGCACCAACGCCCAGCTCACCATGCAGTTCCGTCCGCGGGAAGATCTCACCCTGACTGCGGACGCCATGTACGCAAACAACGAGCAGACCGAGCAGCGCGTGGACCAGGGAAACTGGTTTAATGCCATTCGCAGTGAGATGACCTTTGACGGCAACTCCACCGTGGCGACCCCCATCTATCAATATCAGGACGTGCCGGGTGACGTAAAAGACCTGGGACTTGAGCAACAACTGCGTTCTACCGAAAACACTCTCGAGTCTTTTGGCTTCAACGCCGATTGGGATGCCACGGATACCCTGAGTTTCAGTTTTGACGCCCACACCTCACAGTCCAAGTCGAACCCCAATGGTCCCATGGGTACCAGCTCCATTCGCTTTGGCATTGGCGCTTTTGTCGTGGATGGCCATACCCTGGATGTGAGCAGCGGCTTCCCGGTGTCCGACATCGTATTCAATGACGATCACTACAATGGCAATGGCCAGCTGGATGCCAATGAGCTCGCATCTTCCGTAGTGCGTACCACCACCGCCAGTCAGGAGCATCAGATCGATCAGTTCGCCATTGACGGCAGCTGGGAGCTGGAAAATGGGCGCATCGATTTTGGCCTGAGCAGTATTACCTCGGAAATGACCCAGCAAAATATGCGCACTACGCAAACGTTGGGTGGTTGGGGTAACCGCACTCCGGATGTGCCCGCCGATCTGGTGGAAGCCTTCTGCATGACCTGCATGTTCGAAGATTTCAATCCGGGCAGCGACGGTCTTACCGTCTATCGTGGCCATGCGGGTGAACTCTACTCGGCAATGGTCGAGCCCTGGACTGCTGACAATATTGACACGCAGCTTTTCAACACGGTTGAAGAAGATATTCAGTCTGCCTATTTCCAGTTTACGTTGGATGGGGAGCTAGGCAGCTTCCCGACACAGCTGGTCATCGGTACCCGCTTTGAGCAGACGGATACCAATTCCACTTCACTGGTGTACGTACCGTCTGGCATGCTCTGGAAAGCGGACAACGACTTTGAACGCAAGCTGTCGGATGAGGTATTGCCGGTGAGCCTGGATGGCAAGTACAACAACCTGTTGCCAAGCCTCGATTTCTCCATCGATCTGCGCGAAGACCTGAAGGGCCGCGTGTCCTACAGCAAGACCATCGCTCGCCCCGACTACGCGGCACTGTTCTCGTCTGTGTCTGCTGAGAAGCCCTCCGGGCCCACCGCTTTAGGTGTGGTGCCTGTCGGTTCCCGTGGTAACCCGGAACTGCTGCCCCTGGAGTCGGACAACTTCGACCTTTCGGTGGAGTGGTACTACGGCGATAGCAGTTATGTATCGGCGGGCTTCTATGAGAAACGCGTGGCCAATTTCATTGGTGACGGCAAGTTCCGCGAGCCTCTTTTCGGCCTGCGCGATCCCAGTTCCGGTGCGCCGGGCACTCGCTCTGGCGACGCCCTGGAGGCGTTGGAGGAGCTGGGAGTGGATGCCAGTGAGGCGCACTTGTTCACCATGACTGCGCTGATTGATAATTTCAGTATCGCCGATGCCAAGTCCATGTTTGAGGCGGAGCTCGTGGATGGCAACCTGCCGCAGGGCTACGTGGATCAAATCCTGACCGACTACGATGTAGTCGCGAATGCTGACGATCCGTTCTTCGAGTTCGATGTGACCTCCAAGGTCAACAACCGCGAAGCGAAGATTCATGGCTTTGAGCTGGCGGCGCAGCACTTTTTCGGGGAAAGCGGGTTTGGTCTGCAGGCCAACCTGACCACTGTACGTGGGGACGTGGGCTTCGATAATGGCGCCGACCCGACCGCGACGCAGTTCGCGCTACTCGGTCTCAGTGACAGTGCCAACCTGGCGTTTATCTATGAGAACTTCGGCGTGTCGGCGCGACTGGCGTACAACTGGCGCGATGAGTTCCTTTCGCAGGTCAACCGCGGTGCCTCAAACAACCCGGTATATGTGGATGAATTCGGTCAGCTGGATATGAATATCAGTTACGAGGTCACCGATAACCTGACTGTACTGTTTGAGGGCCTGAACCTGACCGAGGAAAGCCTGACACACTTCGGCCGTGACAAGAGCAACGTCTGGTTCGCGCAGGAGTTGGATGCGCGGTACCTGATTGGCGCTCAGTACAAATTCTGATGCTCCCGGTGTCCGATCCACTGGGCGCTGGTTTCAGCAGAAATATTTAGCTCAAGCGCGAAGTGCAAGTGCTTAGTGTAAGTGCTTAGTAAAGGATAAAGGGACCGCTGCATTTGCAGTGGTCCCTTTCTGCGTTGTAAAAAAAGACAAAATAAAAAAAATACGGTGAGAGAGATGACCCAATCTGTACTACTGGATAACGTCCAGCATCACGATCTGAAAGTCATAACGGAGTATTCCGCAGCTTACGGGGATGGCGTCAATCAGGTTCTGGTTTTTCCTTCGGAGTACCAGCACCTTCAGCGTGAATACCCAATCCTGTTTTTTCGCGATAGCGCCAGTGGCGAGTACCAGTCGGTGGCGCTGTTGGGGCTGGACCGCGATGAAAATCTGTACCTGGATAACTCGGGCTGGCAGGCGGATTATGTACCGGCGGTACGCGCGCGGGGGCCCTTTCTGATCGGTCTGCAAAGCGGCGGCGAACCGATGATTCACGTGGATATGAGTAGCCCACGGATTAGCCGGCAGCAGGGAGAGCCGGTGTTTTTGCCCCATGGCGGGAACACGCCTTACCTGGAACGGATCAGTGGGATTCTGCAGCTGATTCATCGAGGTGCGTCGGAAAACCGGCACATGTTTGAGGCGTTTGCCGCCTGTGATTTGATCGCGCCGGTGAAGCTCGAGCTCAAACTCAGTGAGAGCGAGCAGTACACCATCGAGCACTTCAGCACAATCAATGAGGAGCGCCTCGCCGCACTGAACCCTTCCGAACTGGCGTCGTTACACCGCGCCGGTTTTCTGAAGTACGCATTTCTTGTGGTCGCTTCGCTCAATAATATCTCCCGCCTGATAGAGAAGAAAAAGCGGGTATTGGCGCGCGCAGCATAGCGCCGATACTAACGCAATCTGATTCGGGTATAGGCCGGGGAGCTAAATAGCGATGTTTGAAAAACGCGTAAAAGATATTGAGGGGGCGTCCCTCGATGTACTGCCGCTGGATGCACTGGTTGAGGGGGATGCGCCGGTTGTGATCCGCGGTTTTTCCCGGCACTGGCCGCTGGTCGCAGCGGGGCTGGAGTCGCCCCAGGCAGCCATGGAATATCTGCTGCAGTTTTACAATGGTTCACCACTGGTCGCTTACATCGGCCCGCCGGAAATCGAAGGGCAATTCGGCTACAACGATTCGTTGACAGGTCTCAACTTTTCCGCACAGCGGGTTGTGCTGAACGATTTTCTGCAGCAGGTCGAAAAGACGCTTTCCCAGGAGGGAGCGCCCTCTCTGTATATCGGTTCCACAACTATCGACGCCTGCCTGCCGGGTTTCCGGCAAGCCAACGACTTGCTTCCGCAGTGTGACGCGCTCACACACTTCTCCCCGCTTGCGAGTATCTGGCTCGGTAATCGCACCGTGGCGCGGGCCCATTTCGATACCTCGTTGAATATCGCCTGCTCACTGGTGGGAGAGCGGCGGTTTATTCTGTTTCCGCCGGAGCAGGTTGCCAATCTTTACCCCGGGCCACTGGAACCGACTCCGGGTGGGCAGGTGGTGAGTATGGTGGATTTCCAGAGCCCCGACTTTGCCCGTCATCCGAATTTTCGTGCAGCAATGGAGAGC
This sequence comes from Microbulbifer sp. ARAS458-1, assembly GCF_045348205.1. Lineage (NCBI taxonomy): Bacteria > Pseudomonadati > Pseudomonadota > Gammaproteobacteria > Cellvibrionales > Microbulbiferaceae > Microbulbifer > Microbulbifer sp. ARAS458-1. Next base: position 1,307,476 of record NZ_CP155838.1, read on the forward strand.
GCGCTGGTCGCGGATCTGTCACCGGGAGATGTGCTGTTTTATCCCGCTTTGTGGTGGCATCAGGTGGAGGCGAGGGCCGACTTCAACGTGATGGTGAACTACTGGTGGAACCAGACTCCTGCGTTTATGGATACGCCCATGAACACCCTGCTGCATGGCATGCTCAGCCTGCGGGACAGACCCGAAGCAGAAAAGCAGGCGTGGAGAGCACTGTTCGATTACTACCTGTTTGGTGATGCCGAAGTCCCGCGCGCCCACCTGCCGCAAGCAGCGCAAGGGCCGCTGGCGGCATTGGACAATATGACCGCGCGGCGTCTGCGCGCAAAACTGCTGCAGAAACTCAATCGGTGAACGACGCAATGGTGGAGAAACATGAACAATCATCGAATTAAAAAGGTCGTCATCGCCGGTGGCGGCACCGCTGGCTGGCTGGCTGCCGCCGCGCTCTCCAGACAGCTGGGCGCACTGGTGGATATTGAACTGGTGGAGTCCGATGCGATCGGCACCGTCGGCGTAGGGGAGTCGACGATTCCGACCATCTGCTCTTTCCACGCGCTGCTGGGAATCGATGAAGCAGAGTTCATGCGTGAAACCCAGGCCACATTCAAACTGGGCATCGAGTTTGAAAACTGGGGGCGCGAGGGCGATCGTTATGTGCACGGATTCGGACAGCTGGGTAAAGCCAACTGGATGGGCGAATTCCACCAATTCTGGTTGCACGCGCAAAGCCTTGGGTTTGGTGGTGATATTGGCGAATACTGTCTGGAAACCCAGGCGCTCAATGCGCGGAAATTCGGCACCTCAGACAAGCCGGTTCTCAATTACGCCTACCATCTCGACGCTACCCGCTACGCTCGGTATTTGCGCCGACGCTGTGAGGCGCGCGAGGGAGAGCGAGGGGTGAAGCGCACGGAAGGCAAGATTCGGCGAGTGACCACCAACAGTGAAAGCGGTTATATAGAGTCTCTTGTGCTGGAGAGTGGTGCTGTGGTGCAGGGGGATCTGTTTATCGACTGCACCGGCTTCCGTGCTCTGTTGATGGGGGAAACGCTGGGGTGTGGGTTTGAAGACTGGAACCACTGGCTGCCCACCGACAGCGCCTTTGCCGTGCAGTCGGAACTGGTTGGTGAGGCTCGCCCGAATACCCGTGCGATCGCGCGCAGTGCCGGCTGGCGCTGGCAGATCCCACTGCAGTCGCGCATGGGCAACGGTATGGTATTTTGCAGTGATTATCAGTCGGACGATGCGGCGCGCGCGCAGTTTCTATCGGAAATTGAGGGCGCCCCTCTGTTTGACCCGCGTCTGATTCGCTATCGCGCCGGGCGCCGTCGCAACGCCTGGGAAAAGAACTGCATCGCCCTCGGCCTGTCCAGTGGTTTTGTGGAACCACTGGAGAGTACCAGTATCCACCTGATCATGATCGGTATTACCCGCCTGATGCAGCTGTTTCCCCTCGATGGGGTCACCCCCGGCCTGCGCAATCGCTTCAACGCGCTGTCTCGCGACGAGCTGGAGAAGGTGCGGGACTTTGTCGTGTTGCACTATAAGGCCACAGAGCGGGAAGACAGCGAATTCTGGCGCTACTGCAGGCACATGCCGGTACCCGACTCGCTGGCGGAGCGTATGGCGTTGTTCCGTGAGAGCGCGCAGGTGCATCGCACCGCGGATGAGCTGTTCCGCTCCGACAGTTGGGTGCAGGTGATGCTTGGTCAGCACCTGCGACCGCAGGCCTACCACCCCATGGGCCGCCTGATGACCGAGGCGCAACTGCGTCAGGCACTGCAGAGCCTGCGGGGGAATATCCGCGCCGCGGTGGATCGACTGCCCGGCCACCAGCAGTTCATCAACCAGTATTGTCGCGCCGCCGCACCCGAGACGGTTTAGGTAGCCACGGGCGCCGCAAAAGAAAAAGCCGGCGCAAGGCCGGCTTCAAGCAGAGATACGATGAGAGAGTTCGATCACCACGCGTTCAATCAATAGTGATCTAGGGGATCTGGTTACTTTGATGGGGCTGTGGCGCTCGAGTTCCTCGCGGCGCGAAAAAAACTGAAAGTTTCTGTGTCTTTTCCCGACTTCACCGGAAGAATGGCGCGAATTCCTTCTTTTCTGGCGCATTTCTTCCCATCACAATCAACCAGTGTTACTTTTCCCAGATTGTGGTACCTGTGTCACGGTTCGTTACAGGACGAACGCCACAGAATCCACAGAAAGCCGATGCGCGGGCAAACCCCGGCGAGGTATTCGCATCCAAGATAAGTCTAAAAACAACACTCAGTAGAATATCGAGTTCAATACGTCGGGGAGCGAACAATGGCCGATCTGGTAATCCTCGCGGCACCGGGGATGGGTGCCGTGAACGAAGACTTTGCGGACCCCCTGTTTCGGGCCCTCAAATCCGCCCTGGGGGATGACTGGTCACGGGTTCACACCGAAAGCATCCTCTGCCAGGGGCACCTGCAGCCCAACCTCGAGCGCGTTTTTGACGCCATGCAAAAGCGCGACATGGACTACCTGCGGGCGCGCAAATTCATGCTCTATGGCCTCGCCGAAGCCGCCGCCCAGCTCAGCGACATCCACCAGCGCGGCGGCAACTACGACAAAACCCAGCAGGCCATCTACCAGACCTTCGAGCGCGCCGCCAAAGCGACCAGCGACAACGCGCCGGTCATACTTCTCAGCCACTCCATCGGCTGCAGCATCCTCTCGAACTATCTGTGGGATGCCCAGCGCGCCACCATCAGCCACGGCATCTGGCGCGACGGCGGACCCAAAGGCGTCCACAAAGCCTCCGCCAAAGACCTCTTCTTGCGCGGCAAAACCCTCACTCACTGGTATACCCTCGGCGCCAGCAACCCCCTCTGGACTGCCGCCATGGCCCGCGACCAGATTCAGGCCGTCACCTCTGACACCCGTGGCTACAACTTCCGCTGGAAGAACTTCTATCACCCCGACGACCTCTTCGGCTGGCCTCTCAAGCCCCTCAGCCCCTCCTACAACCAGGCCGTTTACCGCGACTACGAGACCCGCCCGCTGGCAGACTGGACCGCCGCCAGCTGGGGCCCGCAGCTGGTTTCCCACGATGGCTACTGGCAGAGTGAGCTGGTGCAGAAGAATCTGATCGAGGATGTGAAAGAGGTGCTGAAAAAATCCTCTGCGCGCAGGCCGAGTCCCATGCAACGGGCTACGGCGGCGGCAATTTAGCACTCTGAGGCCCGAATAGAAGGTGGCGATAGCGGGTAAGGGTCTGTGAGACGTTGATTCTCTTCGCTCACCCTGCGGGCGCCTTCGGCGTCCAAAACTGCGTTTTGTCACCGCCATGGATGGCGGTGCAGAGCCCCAGGGATGGGTTCACCGCGTGTCTCACAGACCCTTACCCGCTAGCGGCACCGCCACTTAACGAGCTACGAAGTACCCCGGACCACCTTAGCCGGATAAGTCCACGAGCGTTATACTCGGCACCGAAGACAACACAGGTACTCCCATGGCTCTGCAATTTCACTCGGTCCCCGTCACGCCCTTTCAGCAAAACTGCACCCTCCTGTGGTGTGACCAGAGCAAACGCGCAGCCGTAGTCGACCCGGGTGGCGACGTTGATCGCATCCTCGCCGCCGTGGAAGAGCGTGGCCTCAAACTGGAGAAAATCCTCCTCACCCACGGCCACCTCGACCACGTCGGCGGCACCAAACCCCTCGCCACCAACCTGAGCCTTCCCGTCGAAGGCCCCCAGCAGGCCGACCAGTTCTGGATCGAAAAAATCGAAGTCCAGGCCCAGATGTACGGCTTCCCACCGGTGGAAACCTTCACCCCTGACCGCTGGCTCAAAGACGGCGACACCGTCACCGTTGCCGACGAAGTACTCGAAGTCGTCCACTGCCCCGGCCACACTCCAGGCCACGTCATCTTCTTCCACCGGGAAAGCAATTTGGCCCTGGTGGGCGACGTCCTGTTCGCCGGCTCCATCGGCCGCACCGACTTCCCCATGAGCAACCACCAGGACCTTATCGACTCCATCACCAAAAAACTCTGGCCCCTCGGCGACGAAGTAAAATTCATCCCGGGCCACGGCCCCATGTCCACTTTTGGTCAGGAACGCCAGACCAACCCGTTTGTAGCCGACAAGCGTTTCGGTTGATTCAGTGTCGGTTCACCCTTGGGTCGCTTCAATGGGAGCTCTGAACTTCTACGGCGGCAAAGCACCGGGTACGGGTTTTCAGGACCGCTGTGAACCCGTCCCTGGGCGCTGCGGCGCAAACATCCTGTTTGCGACGCTCCTGAAAACCCGTACCCGGCGCTTCGCCTTCACAGCAAGTTCGTCACTCTGAATCACAGGCCGGTTATGCAACCCTGGAAAATACTCGCACTTCTATCAATCCCCACAGCCCTGGCCCTAACCAGCGGCTGCGCGGTGATTTCCGAAAACGAATGCCAGGCGGGCCTCTGGTATGAGCGGGGGATCGAAGATGGTGCCCGCGGCCGCAGCCAGGCGACCGTGTACGAGATAGCGCAGAAGTGCCACGAATACGGCGTGCGCACCGATACCACTGCCTGGATGCGCGGTCATGAAGAGGGGGTTGAACAGTACTGTACGCCCGAGAACGGCTTTGTAGTCGGACGCCGTGGACGCGACTATGAAGGTGTCTGCACCGGACCCACCGCGGATCTTTTCATCGCCAATTACGAGCGCGGCCTCGCGGTTTACCAGGCTGAACAGCAGTACGCGGCCCTGGCCAATCGCTATGAAGATGCGGAGCGCGAGGTGTATCGGATAGAGCGCGCTATGGACGATGCGGAAAGCAAGGAAGAGCTGCGTGCATTGCGCAGCCAGCGGCGCAGCTTGCTGCGGGAAATGCGCCACCTGGAAGCTGAGATGATGCGCTTTGGTGGTTTTGGTGCTTTCAACCCGCTGCTGTTTTATTGATATTCGCAGACTGAACCTGTGAATAACTTGAGGTAAGCCCTATGGCAATCTGGCACAGCAATCCCACCGTAGACGAAGTCAATCAGGGATTGGGGGACTGTATGCCCACCTACCTGGGTATGCAAATCACTGAAATCGGAGACGATTTTATCGTCGGCACCATGCCTGTGGATGATCGTACCCGCCAGCCCTTCGGTATCCTGCACGGCGGCGCCAGTGTAGCGTTGGCGGAAACACTGGGTTCCATGGCCGCAAATATGGTGGTGGACACCAGCAAGTTTTACTGTGTGGGTCAGGAGATCAATGCCAACCACCTGCGTCCGGTACCTGACGGCACTGTGACTGCCAGGGCAACCGCCGTACATATTGGCCGCAGCAGCCAGGTCTGGGAAATCCGTATCCAAGATCCCCGCGGCAAGCTCAATTGTATTTCCCGCATCACCATGGCGGTGGTGCCGGTACCTTCAACTTAAATCTGATGTGACTCTGTATTTGCCGTGACCGGGGACCTGTTTACCTTTGAGGAAATTTCCTACCGCCTTGCCCGCTCGCCGCGCCGCAAGCGGCTGGGCCTGGTGGTCACGGAAAAGGGCGCAGAAGTGCGGATTCCCCAGCGCTGCGCCGAGCGACACGGCCATCAGTTTCTGCGTGAAAATATCCACTGGGTGCGCGAGCAGTTGCGCGGTGTGGAGCAGCGCAAGGCGCAGGTCCCGGAGCATCATTTTGCGTTTGGTGCACGTTTCCCGTGGCTCGGCAAAACCCTCGAGCTGGACCGCGCCGCCTGCGCGGTCGATGCGGGCATTCGCGACGGTTATATCCAGCTTTACAGCCGTGTGCGCGAACCGGATGAGGCACAGATTCAGGTTGCGCTACAGAAACTCTACCAGCGCGAAGCCCTGCAACTCCTCACGGAAAAATCCCACTATTTCGCCAGTCTGCTGGGGCTTAAATTTTCTTCGGTAAAAGTCCGCCGCACCCGCAGTAAGTGGGGGCACTGCACCATCCGTGGAGAGCTGCAATACAACTGGTTGGTATGCCTGGCCCCCGAGCCTGTAGTGGATTACCTGGTAATTCACGAGGTCTGCCATCTTCAGCACCACAATCACAGTCGCGAATTTTGGGCGCTGGTTGCGAGCCTTTGCCCTGATTACAAGCAATTGCGTCGATGGCTTAAGGAAAATGGGCATCGGTTGATGCTGTAAGGTTCGTGGTCTGGGCGCTCCGATTTTAGTTATGTGGCGCTGGAGCACTGGGTATTGCCACTTGTACTTCGCTGCTTATTTCGAAGTACAAATTCTGATGAGAAGTTTGGGGGCCGGGTGAACGTTTTCGAAAGCGTCGGCGACAGGGACGTCGCCGACGCAGCGTACAGGGATGTATTCACAGCGGTTTCGAAAACGTTCACCCGGTGCCCAAACACCACGAAAGTTGATCTGGCGGTCCCCAAAACGTGGACTCGCTACATCCCAGCGCAAGTTTCTACTTATCCCGCCCAATCTGGCGTAAACTCCCCAAATCATTTTTAAGGCAAGCCGGTATGGAATTGGAACCTCTCGGAGACGACTTTGAGGAAAACTGCGCCCGCTTTCTGCCAGAAGCGGTAGAGCAGGGGTGTGTGTGGGCGCTGGAAGGGGAAGAAGGCTTCGCCCTGTGCGAATCAGAGCGGCGCGCGGATACCGAGGTGATGCCCTTCTGGTCCCAGCGGGAATTTGCCGAAGCCCATATCGTTGACGACTGGGCCGGCTACCAAGTGGTACCGGTCGACCTCGAAGAGTTTATGGACGACTGGCTCGAAGGCATGCATGAAGATGTTCTGCTCGTAGGCATCAACTGGAATGCCGAAATGGAAGGGGAAGAAATCGAACCCCTCGACCTGCTCGAACAGCTCGAGCAGGAGCTCGACTGATCACTGTCAGCAGTCGACAAACAGAGTCGTTCAAAAAACAAACAAGAATAAGCCGGCGACAAGTGTAGTGAACTGCATCCAAACGCCGGAAACAAATCTCCAACAGGAGGTCTGAGATGAGTCAGTTTTCAGGGGTGCAGAGCGTCATCTACGGCGTCAGTAATCTGGAAGAAGCCAAAGCGTGGTATACCACCTTGCTGGAAGTGGAACCCTACTTTGAAGCCGAATGCTATGTCGGCTTCAACGTCGGCGGCTTTGAGTTGGGGCTGGACCCCAACGCGCGCAACGTGATCAGCCGTGCCGATGGCGTCGTTGCCTACTGGGGGGTTGCCGATATTGCCGCCCAGGTAGACCGGATGAATGGCCTTGGCGCGCGCCAGCATGGTGAAATTGTCGACGTCGGCGAAGGCATATTGATGGCCAGTTTCCTCGACCCGTTCGGCAATGTGTTTGGACTCATCCAGAACCCGCACTTTACACTGACGTCTACATCGACCCAGGAACCGTCCGACTGAGACCGAGCGCAGTATTGGAGCAGTAAACGTGAGCAAGCCCCCCGCCAACCGATTCCGCCCCTCCGACCAGGGCTTCGCCGCCGAAAGCCTGGCCCAGATCGGACGCGGCTACGTGGTACCGGACCGGGTGGCGCTGATCACCGGCTGCTCCAGCGGTATTGGCCGCGAACTGGCGCTTGCCCTGCATGCCCGCGGCACCATCGTCATCGCGACCGCACGCCGTGCGGAAAGCCTGCAGGAACTGGCCGACCTCGGCATTGCCACCGAATCCCTCGACGTGAACAACCAGGCGGATATCAACCGCGTGGTGCACGCCATCAAAACCGCCTACGGCCGCCTGGATATCCTGGTGAACAACGCCGGTTACGGTCAGATGGGGCCGTTGCTGGAGCTGGATACCCGCACCCTCGAAGCCCAGTTCCGCACCAACGTGTTCGCGCCCATGGCCCTGGCTCGGGCCTGTGCGCCACTGCTCAAATCCCGTCGCCATGGCGTCATCTGCAATATTGGCTCCGTCTCCGGCGTTCTGCCCACCCCGTTTTCCGGGGCTTACTGCGCTTCCAAGTCCGCACTTCACACCCTGTCCGATGTGCTGCGCCTTGAGCTGAAGCCGTTTGGCATCCGTGTCGTTACCGTGCAGCCGGGGGCCATCGCCTCCGAGTTCGGGCGCCATGCGGAAACCTCCCTGCGTGGGCTGTTGGCTCCGGACTCCTGGTACAAGCGCAGCGAAGATCATGTGCGCGCCCGCGCCATGGAGTCCCAGCAGAATGCCACCCTCGCCCGCGACCTGGCCAAGTCCCTCGCCGCCGAGCTGTTGCGTAAGCGTCCCGCCAGCCTGCTCAGAATCGGTAACAAAAGCCGGCTGCTGCCGTGGATCGCCCGCTGGCTGCCCCGCTGGCTGCGGGACCGGATGCTGTCAAAGCGGTTTGGGCTAAAGCGTTTGCAGCTCTCCAATCAGTAAATAGGGTTTGCACTCTGTGGCATTGGGTTTGAGGCGCCTGGACAGAATCCAGGTCGCTGACGCCGCCACCTCACTTCAAATCCACTATGTTTGTGGATAGCCCAACGATTTTCCTCGGGCCGAATCACCGCTGGAACTTTTTCCCTTTATGGCTCTCGACCAGATCACCATCCTCGCCATCCTGGCGGTCACCATCCTCCTGTTTATCTGGGGCCCCTGGCGCCACGATATGGTGGCTCTGGCGTCCCTGCTGGCCTGTGTGTTTACCGGGTTGATCGAGCCGGAGAAAGCCTTTACCGGATTTGGTCACCCCGCCGTGGTTACCGTGGCCTGTGTACTGATTCTGAGCCGCGGGTTACAGAGTACTGGGGCCATGGATGCGCTGGCGCAGAAGGTTGTTCCTAAAAAAGGTGGCATCACCCTCGCCATCGGCGCGCTTTCCGCCCTCGGCGCGGCCATGTCTGGCTTTATGAATAACGTCGGTGCCATGGCGCTGCTGATGCCCGTGGCCACCGATCTCGCCGACCGCCACGATGTGCCTCCGGGCAAGGTGCTGATGCCCCTTTCCTTTGGCACCATTCTCGGCGGTATGACCACCCTGATCGGCACACCGCCCAATTTGATTGTCTCGAGTTTTCGCGCCAGTAGCGGCGCCGGCAGTTATGGAATGTTCGACTTTACTCCGGTCGGCGTGGTGGTGGCGCTAGTGGGCGTTTTGTTTGTGTCGCTGATCGGCTGGCGCCTGGTTCCCGCGCGCAATCAGGCGGGTGCGGCGACCTTCGATACCGGGACCTATCTCACCGAAGCCCTGGTGGGGGAGAAGAGCCCCTCCATCGGCAAGTCTCTGGCGGAGCTGGTGAAAATGATTGGCGATGAGGATGCCCAGATTATCGGTCTGGTTTACAACAATGCCCGGGTATCCACCGCCATGCCGGGGCTGCGCGTGCGGGCCGGGGATATTCTGGTGATCGAAGCGGAGCCGGAGGCGTTGTCGTCGGTCCTTTCGAGCCTTGGATTGACGCTGGCGGCGGATCCGCAGAATGAGGACGACGCCGCGGTGGATAGTGCAGCGCTGGTACCGGACGCGGAGGGGCCGGAGGAAGACAGGGGGGATCGTCCACCGCTGGCGGAGCAGAATATGGCGCCTGCTGCCCGAGAAATAGTCGAGATTGGCGATGTAGAAATCCCGCCGGAGCTTGCCGAGGATTCCGCTGCCGGTAACGGGGCGGATACGGAGGGTAAGGGAAAGGGCGCCAAAAAAGAGGGCGATGAGAAGCGGGGTCGGGAAAAGGCCGATCTTGCCCTGCGCGAACTGGTGGTACTGCCGGATTCCTACCTGATCGGTCGCACTGCGGAGAACCTGCGGCTGGCGGGACGCTACGAAATCAACCTGCTGGCGCTGTCCCGACAGGGGCGTCGCTCGGTTAAGCGTTTGCGTTCGACTGCGCTCAAGGGGGGCGATGCGTTGTTGATGATGGGCACCGAAGAAAATCTGTCCACCTTTGCCAGGGAGCAGCGCTGTGTGCCGCTGGCGCAGCGGGATATCACTATTCCGAACAAAGAGAAGGCTTATGTGGCACTGATCGGGATGGCGTTGGCGGTGGCTGGGGCGGCGTTTGGGCTGTTGCCCGCGGCAATTTCGTTTGCCACCTGTGTGCTGGCCTTCATGGCGCTCAAGGTGGTGCCTATCCGCAGTATCTACGAGGCGGTGGATGGATCGGTCATTGTGTTGTTGGGGGCGTTGATTTCTGTGGCGGAGGTAATGGATTCGACGGGCGCCGCGGATGTGGTGGCGAAGTCGATGCTGGACAATCTGGCTCAGGGGAATCCGGTGTTTGCGCTGGTGATGATTCTGGTGGTGACGATGACACTATCGGACTTTATGAACAATGCGGCGACGGCGGCGGTGATGTGTGCGATTGCGCTGAGCGCGGCGGCGCAGTTGGATGTGAATCCGGACAGTTTTCTGATGGCGGTGGCGATTGGTGCTTCCTGCGCGTTTCTGACCCCGGTGGGCCACCAGAACAATACGTTGATTCTGGGCCCGGGCGGTTTCAAATTCGGCGACTACTGGCCCATGGGTTTACCCATGGAGATCCTGGTAGTCGCCGTATCGGTACCCATGTTGTTGTGGGTCTGGCCCTTGTAGGTTCTTAATCGGGTTCTGTGGCGTTCCCGGTATCGGCACCTGCACAATTGGCTTCGGGGCTCTTAACTACGCCACATCATCATCCGGCGATTCCACCAGATCCGCCAGATACTCCCCACAAAACCGCAGTGCATCCGTCACCGTAACAATCCCCGCCAGCTCCCCTTCCTTCATCACCAACACCGAGCCAATCCCGGTTTCCGACATGGCTAGCAGGATCTTGTCCAGCGGGTCGTGGATATCGGTGATGTAGGGGCGACGGGCGCAGAGGTCACGGACGTACAGTTGCTGTTCTTCGAGGCGGTGGCCGGGGGATCTGGCGCGCTCGATGTCGCTGCGGGAGATGATGGTTTCAAGGTCGCCGTCTTTGGTAACGGGGAGATGATGGACGCTGTGTTCTTCCATCAGTGCCTCCGCCGCTTCAATGGGGGCGTCGATGTCGATATGGTAAGGGAATGGCGTCATCAGGGCGGCCATTGTGGGCATGTGGTGGATGTCGCGGATTTTGCTCATGTAAACCCTTCCTCACTCCTTGTTCCTGTACCGCTTGTCGGCGCTGTCAGCACAAGGATAGATCAGTGGTGTGGCAGGTCGGGGAGGAATGGCGGGTGGATGTGAGGCTTTACGGGTTTAATGATCCAAATGGTATCTGTGATTCATCGAATAGGCGTTGGCTATTTATAGACAACCCAGTATTATGCGCGGCCTTGGCGATGGGTCGGATATGGGCGTATATGCCCTATACGAGCTAAATACCCGAGACAAATCTGTATACAGACACTTGAATTACCGGGATTCGGTATTATTAAGTGCTGTGTTTCGGATTTAAAAATACTATTTGCCTGATTTCTTTTACTAATCGACCGTCTGGAAGTATTCGGCGTTGATTGGTGGAAATACCCATGTGTGGTTTTGATATGGCTGGCAGGTAATATGGATATATCACAGTAAACTTGTTTACACGCCGGAAGGCGATGTCAGATATGTGGTCGGCGTCGTATTTGAGTGAAGAAGTGTAAATGGGTTTGCATTCCCGCGAAATATAAGTCTCAGCCCGGACATATTGGCGTTCAGGGCGAAATGCTTATTAGGCGTATATTGTGCGGCTCTTGGCCGTGCGTTTCGCAGAATTAAATCACTATCAAGACACTAAACCGCAATATATATCGAGGCTCACGTATATATGTTCCAAGATTACGATCAAATCGAACAACAAATTGCCGAGCACCAGGCAAAAATTGAAGAACTGCAGGAGCAGATGGCCAAGGCTGAGCGCAAAAAGCAGGGCGTAATTGCCTTTGATAAGGCGCTGGTCAATCTGGCCGCGGAATACGAAATGGAAGAAGAAGAATTCTTCCCCGCCCGCGGCGAGATGATTGTGGATTGGCTGGTGGGCCAATTGAACAATGACGATGCGCCGGACTATGTCCGTTCCTTGAAGGCCCGTGTCGCCCGTCATCTCAAGCGTGAAGGCGAGGCTCCCCGTCGCGCTACCCGTAAGGCTGCGAGCAGCAAGCCCGCCGAGCCCAAGCTGGAGACCGGTCATTACCGCAACCCTTACACCAATGCCACCATTGAGAAGAAAAAGCGCAACCCCAAGCAGCTGAATCAATGGGTGGCCGAGCACGGTCTGGAAACAGTACAGTCCTGGAAAATCTGATTTCCCAGTGATCCTGTGACCTCTAGAACCCCCGGTAGTCCCAGCTGCCGGGGGTTTTCTGTTTGGGCGCGCGGATCTTCACGGTTGGCGGGGCGATCCTTCGAATGAATTGAAGGGCGGCGCATTACCGGTGTGAAACCTTTAATCGGGCGTCAATTGGCGGATTCTCGCGCATACCTGTGCTCACCACACCTGGATATCAACAATACTTTCTCGAGGTGCACATTTTGTTTGCCTGATTAGCTGTTGAACGAGGAGTACCCTGTGCCCAAAAGGCTTGTGTTACCGGGTTGTGGTTCCCTGCGCCTCCCACTGTTTGCCGGGATCCACCTGGTCTTGTGTCTGTGCCTGACGGGTTGCGATTTCAGCAGTGACTCCGGCAGCATCGCGCCCAGCGCCAGCTCTTCCAGTAGCAGCTCCGGTGGTACCCGTAGCGCCAGCAGTTCAGGCGGCACCGGTGCAGAGATGACCGGGGTATTTCTCGATGGACGAATACAGGGTCTCTATTATGAGACCCCGAGTTTTTCCGGGCTGACTGACACCGATGGTATCTTCCGTTACCGAGAGGGGGAGGAAATCCATTTTTCTCTGGGGGGGATTGAACTGGGTTCCGCACTGGGGGCGCCGGCGCTGAATCCGTTTCACCTGGGTGGTGGTAAGCCGCTGACGGATGAGGTCGATCTACGGGCAGCCCTGGAAGACCATCAGCGGGTGGATGCGCTGGATATCGCCACCAATATGACACGCCTGTTTATGATCCTCGATCGGGATCTGGACCCCAGTAATGGCATTGATCTGACCGACTGGGATACAGAGCTGCAGGATTACCGTGTTGATCTCGCATTCGATCTCTACGCTTTCCCTTACCGCCGTGGTCTGGATTCCCTGCCCGCGATCAAAAGCCGGTTCGACATTGACTACCAGCTGCCACTGGATGCTCCACTGCTGTATCTGTACGACATCCTTGGCATCGTGGTGCCGACACTGGTGCCGCTGGAGGAGAATCGCGATATCCAGGATAACGGCACCATCGAACAGCGATTACTCTGGCGGTATACCGATTTAGGGTTGCCGCGGGAAATTCGCTACACACTGTTGCCGGAAGAGACCGATCGCTGGCAAGAGCGCCTCGACTATCTTTACGACGATCTGGGCCGGGTGGTTTTCCTGCGACGGGAAACCGATACCAACGAGGATGGCAGTGTTGATTTCTTCTATACCTCGGAGCGCTTTTTTGACGATGACAATTTTCTGATTGAGGTGCTGGAGCAGGATGGGCGTTTGGTGGAGGAAGAGAGCCGAAGATACACCTTCGACTATGACAGCGGCGGCAATCTGGTGCTGTTCCTGTTTGAGCAGGATGCCAATTTCGATGGCGTGATCGATAGCCTTTTCGCAGTGGAAAGTCTGTACAACGACGAGGGCCTGCTGCGCTGGCGTGAGCAGGAGACTGATCTCAATGCCAATGGTGTGATCGAACGGCGTCTGCGCTTCGAATACTTTTACAACAACGACGGCCACCCGTTGGAAGTGGTGGAAACGGAAGACGACGGTGCGTCCCTACGCGCAGATGGAGTCGTCGATCGTCGCCGGGAAATCGCTTACCGCTATGGCAGTAACGAGCGATTACTGCGGGAAATCGTGCGTCTCGACGACAATGGTGATGGTCAGGTTGACCGTATCAACACCTACGAGTTTTTCTATCGTTCCGACGGGCGCCTGTATCGGCAGGAGTGGACATTTGACGTGGATGCCGATGGCAACCCCAACAGCCGGCGGACGTTTGAGTACCGGTATAATTCCAGTGATCTGCTGTTTCGCGTCGAAATGACGCTGGACAATGACGACGATGGAATCGCGGAAGCCCGTGAGGTCACCGACTACCTCTACAACGATCGCGGCCAGCTCCGGGAAACCACCATCGAGACGTTCAACGGCGCCGACGAACGCCAGGGATTACTGAGTATCGCGCGTCGTTATGGTCGGCGGGGAGAACTGGTGGACTGGTATCGGGAGGGAGTGGGCGTGACCGGCACCACCAATACTCCCATCCGCCTCGACTGGCGCTACCGCGAACTCGATGATGGTCTGCGCTATCTGGTGCACCACTACCGCTACCGGCAGCCCGCATTTGTGGAGACCGGCACCACTGATATCAACTTCCCGTGCGTGGATTACCGCTTCGCCGAAGGGGGCCCCCGCTGCGCACTCAGCTGGCCGCTGCAGTGGAAACTGGAGTGGGAGGTTTTCTGGAAAGCGCCGGGTATCAATCAGGGTGGGCCGGTGGTAATCCGGCCCTGAGAAGCGGCTTGGACCGGCTTAGAACCGCAGCTGTAAATCCGCATACACACTGCGTGGCTCGCCAATAAAGTAGCGGTCGCCTCCACCGAGGCTGCTGTAATCCGCGCGCTCTGCATAATCCACATTCATCAGATTCTCAATGCGCAGACCGATGGAGGCATATGCACTTAGGGTCTGGCGAGCGCGAAGGTGAACCAGCGAATGGCCATCATAGCGATGGGCGTTCTCGATATCGGTGTAATAGCCACCGGTGTACTGCCATTGCAAGCCCACCTGTGCGGACTGCGCAGGTTGCCAGGACAGGTTCACACTGTGCAACGCGCGTGGGGCGGTATCGATATCGTTGCCATCTGTTTCAATCACTCCGGACCCCGGCTCGCTGACGTCATTGGTGTACTGGTGCCGTGCCAGGGTACCGGCGGCGCCCAGCTGCCAATTGTCAGCCAGTAGCCACTGCCATTCGTATTCCACGCCGAAGTGGCGACTTTCTCCACCGCTCAGATTGAGCCGGTCGGAAGACTGGAATACGACATCGGATTTCGCCATATAAAAGCCGGTCAGACTGTAGCGGAAGTCATCGCTGCTGTGCTTCAGACTGATTTCCAGACTGTCGATGGCCTCGGAGTCCAGGTCTGCCACCAGCTGACCATTTTGCAGGCGGTACAGCTCGGTCGCCTGGGGCGCGCGGAAACCGTGTGCGAGGCGCAGGGTGGCGGTGGTCCTGTCACTGAACGACTGGACCAGGCTGGCATTCAGCGACAGGTTGCTGAAGCTATCCTGGCGGTCGTCCGGGCGCGAGTAACGGCAACCGATGGCGCCGGTAAATCCGTTAATGCACAGTTCGCCGCTGTCGGTTGTGTCGCCACCAATCATGCGGTTGTCGTAGTCGTACCGCAGGTGTTCACCCCGGGCGCCGAGTGTGCCCCGCAGAGATTCCCCCAGCGGCCGTTCAACCTGACTGAATGCGGCAACCACCAGCGCGGATACGCTGTAATCGTAGTGTTTGCCCGCCGGGAAAGAGGAAAAGCCTTGCTCCTGGCTTTGCTGCAACCAACCGTCGGTATACTCGAGATCGATCCCGCTGATCCATCGTACGGACTCCGAGTCACCGTGGTGCAGCGCTGTCTGCACGCCTACGCCGCTCTGGCCATTTTCCTCCAGCGGAGTGCCTGGCAGAAAGTGCATCAGGAAACGCATATCCGTATGGCGTGCGTAAGGCGTGATCTGCAGTAATTTGCCGTTGCCCAGGTTTTTTTCCAGTCGCACCTGAGCGCGGGCGGACTGACTATCGCGAAAGGCCTCCGGGTTGGGGTTCTCCCGCTTGCGGTCCGGGTCTTTGTAGGCATCTTTCCCGGAGACATAACCCGCGGTTTCCTGATTCAAGTTGCTGGCATTTATCAGCGTCTGATAATCCCACCCCTGCCAATTGCCGTCGCTGCGCAGTTGCAGCTTTTGCTGGTCGAAGCCGGAGTCGTCCTTATAGCCGCCATCCCGAGCGCCGCTAAAACCGATGCGCAGTCCCCCCTCGTCGTTCCCACTGCTGTGATTCAATGCTATTCGTCGGTAACTGTTAGCGCCGCCTTCAACGCTGATGCTGGACTCACTTCCATTGACCGGAGCTGCACTCAGCACATTGATCACGCCGTGCTGCGCATCGGATCCATACAGCACGGAACCGGGGCCGCGCAAAACCTCTATGCGGCCGGCCTGCTCGAAGTTGGTGTCGAACAGTTGATTGACGTTGCAGAAGCCGGTACCGCGTACCGGCACGCCATCCTGAGTGATGGCGAAAGCACCGCAACTGCCGGCTCCGGTCAGTACGGGGGAGCGCACGGCAATCAGGCTTTCCTGGCCATTGCCGCGGTGGATTGCCACGCCGGGTATTGTGCTCAGTACTTGGCTCGGGTGGATGGCACTTGCCGATTCCAGTGTGTCCAGGCTGACCGTGGATAGTGATTCTGCTTGTGAATCGATAGGCCGCTCAGTACGGCTTGCGGTAACCACCACTTGTTCGAGAGTTTGTCTCTCCCCAGCCGGGGGCACGGGCGGGGCAAGCAGAAGGGCAAAGAGGGTGGGCGGAATGATAAGTGCTGACATCGGAATCCGGTATAAAGGGACGATTTAGCGAGCGTTGTTCGGCAGAGAAGTATGGTACCGATATGCACCCACTCCGAACAGGTATTGTTCCGATGTTATCGCTCTTTTCACTTCATCGACCGGCGGGTGCGCAGCACACCAATGACGGTGACTGTCCGCGCCCCCATTGGTGTTGCCACGCAATCCCGATTTCCGTTTGCTTCCCGGCCTCTCGTCAAAGTGCCTGTTGAAATTCCGGCGCAATTTTTTTCCTGGTGCCCAACAGATAGATTGCAGCAGAAATACCGGATGTCACCAGCGCAAACAGGCCAATTTCCAGCTGGCGCTCGTGACTGATCAGCGCAATCAACATCAGCAGCAGGGCACATAAGCCCATTGCAACGGCAACCACCCGCGCGGGGAGGTCACTGGCCACAGCCCCCGCGTTGCTGGTGGCGTTCTTGGAGGTGTCTGGTATCCAGCCGGGCGTACCGTTTCGATCGATGACGAAGGTGAAAAGGGCGAGCACTGACAGGGGGACCAGAATCCCGATACCCAGCTCGATCACTGCCGAGTGCTTGGTCAACCACGCCAATGCTGACGGGCTGATAGACCCATCGGCCGGCACCGACAATATCCATTTGAATGCGCCGCCGGCAGCGAAGGTGAGCAACACACAGCTCCACACCGCCCGGGCGGATAGCCGCCGTGAAAAAATACCCCATACGGTTGGTGCAAACAGGGGCCCGACCATCAGGCTCGTGACACTGACAATCACTTTTTCCGCTCCGCCCATATAGGGAATTGAAATGGCGACTGCAATCAGCAGTAAACCTATTAGCAGGGTGATCCAGCGTCCGACGGTGACCAGATTGCCTGAGCCTCCTCGCTGCTCCATAAGAGGGCGGTAAAAATTTTCAGTAAATACGCCGGCAAATACATTGAGCTGGGAGCTTGCCAGGCTGGCGGTCGCAGAGAACATCGCAGCAATCAGCAATCCGACCAGACCCGCAGGTAACACGGAAAGACAGGCAGCAATGTAGGCCTGCTCCGGGTCAGCACTAGGATCAATGACGCGGTACAGCATGGGCGGCATCAGCCAGACGAGCGGGCTTACAAGATACAGAATGCCAAACAGATAAGCGCTCTTACGCGCTTCTTTTGCGCTGGGCACGCTGATGAAACGCTGCGCGAATGCCCAGTCGGCGCCCACCATAAAGAAATGTATACACACCCACCCCATCAGGAAGTAGAGACTGTAGCCCTCACTGACGGGCGCGAAGAATTGCGCCGGTGCCTGCTCGATAAAGGTGCCTACCCCACCGATCGCCTGCAGCATAAAAACCAAGACGAAAAGCACTGATAGGTTAAGGACAATAAACTGAAGGACGTCGGTCATGAGTACCGCCCACAGCCCGCCTGCCATGGTGTAAATAATTACCACCAGGCCAAAGGCAAGAATCGCCCATTCGACGGCGAGATTTCCGGTATTCGGGTCCCGGAATGGGTTACCTTCAGGCAGGGGCATCAAGGCAACCAGAATGATACTGAGCGCATAGAGTGCAACACCTGTACCTACAATCCGGTACACAAGCATTGCCCATGTGTACAGTTGTACAACGCTCTTACCAAAGCGCAGTTCTATGTACTCTGCGGGTGTATCAACGCCCATGGTCTTCCAGCGCCCAGCGACAAAATAACCGGCAGCCAAGGCGGCGATGCCGTAGCACAGATTAATGGACACCGCGACCAAGCCATATTTATAGGCGATTCCCCCCCACACCACGAAAGTACCGGCGGAAAACATGGTCATAAACCCGCTGAGCCCGGAGACCCACCAGGGCGCCTGCCCGCCGGCGGCAAACATGTCCTGTGCGCTCCGGTTACGCTTCGCATAGAACACGCCAATCAGCACAATGCCCAGCATGTAGGCGGCCAGAACCCAATAATCCAGTAGTGCCAAAATCTATTCTCCCGGCTTTTTTATAGTGTCGTGTGAGATCGCATATTGCCGATGATTTTCGCTGCCTGATCGCGGATATCGGCCAGTGATTTTTCTGCGGTAAATAGCTGTGAGCCAATACCAACGGCATCTGCTCCCGCCTGCATAAATCCCCGCATGTTTTCAGGGGCCACGCCACCGACGGCCATCAGGCGTACCTGTGATGGGAATACCGCGCGCACCTGTCGAAAAAAGCTCTCACCACAGCTCACCGCCGGGAATACCTTGAGCCAGCGCGCGCCCGCGTTCAGAGCCTGCATCATTTCGGTTGGTGTAGCGACACCGGGCACCGGTTCAATCCCCAGTTCCAGCGAATGCGCAATCAGGCCTGGATCACAGTGGGGGCTCAGCGCAATCTGGCATCCGACATCGGCGAGCGCGTTCAGCTCTTCCTGCGTACGTACCGTACCCGCCCCGATCACCAGTCGGTCCGTAAATTCTTTACGGATCAGCCCGATACTCTGGACTGCATTTGGTGAATTGAGCGGGACTTCCACAGTGGTAAACCCAGTGTCCAGAAGAACGCTCGCCACTTCCAGTGCGCGCTCCGGTGTCAGTCCTCTCAATATGGCGACCAGTGGCTCCCTGAATAGTGCTTCATTTAAATTCATAGTGCTTGCTGCTCCAGGCGTAGGCTGGAAATCTGACAGATTGCCCCGCGCAAAGCTGCCTGTGCATCCACAGTTCGCGCGGAATAACCGAGGTGCGCGAGAGCCGATTTATAGAGGCCCGCCAGCACTGGTGTGCCGGTGATACCAATGGGCTGAGCCGCGGGGCATGTATCCCGAATTCCTTCGGCAATTTCGCTACCGATCAACAGACCGCTCACGTAGTCGCTGGCAGATTGGTTGCTGAGTTCTGCGAGTAGGGCGTCTCCACGCACTGAAAATAACCGGCGCCCCAGCCCTTGCTCCGACATGCCGTCGTCGACACCGCGAAGAAAGTCCGAGGACGACTGTGCCTCCTCTGTCAAATGGTGACGCAGCAAACCGTACTGTCTGAGCAAGGCGAACATTTCACCGGTAATCGACGTGAAGAAACCTTCTATCCCGCCGTCGCGAAGCCGCATCCATTTGGAATGGGTACCGGGGGCAATACAAATACCCGATCCTTCGGTGAGCGCCCAACCGAACGCTTGCAGCTCTTCTCCGCGCATCACATCCCAACCTGTCGCGCTGCGGAATTTCACGCCGGGTATAAAGTTGACGGTAAGTTCACCCATGGGGACAGCCGCAATGGCATCGGCGATATCCGAGAGTTTGGCCGGCGCTTCCAGATACGGCATGTTGTACCAGCCGACAGACGAACCCACCATGCCACAGGCGAATACCTGCGGATCCTGCACCGGACAATTTCGATAGGCCTCTGACGCCACCTCGATCATGTCTGCGCGCGTCAGGCTGGCAACACCATCTCTGGATTCGGAGCGCCCAAGCACCCGACCCTGCGCGTCCAGATATATCGCTCGAAAATTTGTTGTTCCCCAATCCATCAACATCAGCGCCGACATCAATCACCTCCACTCAACAGAATACCGATAATCTGCATTATTCACATAATATCTATAATAGCAACGTTGTTGGTGAGGTAAGACTATTGGGGATATGGGTTAAGCTCATTATTTCACGATTTCATGCATATTTTGGCTGGGTGCCGCTCTATCGCCAATAATTAAGTTGCACATATAGCAACATATGGGTAATCTAATAACCACTTCTGTAGCGGAACGTAATAAGGATCAATTCGTGAGTAATTCAGACGCAGGCGTGCTCAAAGGCACCTTCCCCGTGGTTCCCACACCGTTCGATGGGAAGGGTGGAGTCGATTGGAGGGGCCTTGAGCGGTCTGCCCAATATATTCTTGAGGCGGGTGCCGACGGCCTGGTTTTCCCCGGCCTGGCCAGTGAGTACGCGCAACTCACGGAGGAGGAGCGTTTTGAGGCTACCCGTCTGATCGGCAACCTGTGCAAAGACCGGGTGCCATTTATTGTGGGTGCTGGGGCAAGTACGCCGGATGCGGCGATCCGCTTTGCAAGGGCCGGCGCCGAAGCCGGCGCGCAATGTGCCATGGTAATGGCACCCAATCACTATGCGGATGACCCGGAAGCGATGCGCGCGTTTTTTGACGCTGTTGCGGAGGCAGCCGGGATACCCATCATGCTGCAAAACGCGCCGGCGCCGATGGGAGCTGGACTGCCGGTGGAACAGATAGCTTCGATCCTGAGTGCCAATCCGGCGATTGAATATGTGAAAGAGGAAACCATGCCCTGTGGTCAGCGGATGGAAGCGATACTGGCAACTGCTCCGGCCACACTGAAAGGGGTGTTTGGTGGCGCCGGCGGGCGCTACATTCTCGATGAGCTTTCTCGTGGTGCCTTGGGTACTGTGCCTGCCAGCGAGCTGACCGAGGTGCATGTCGCTCTGGTCAGCGCGTGGCAGCGGGGTGAGCAGGAAAAGGCCCGAGAGCTTTTCATTAATATGCTCCCCATTCTTAACATGCAGGCGATCTTTCGCTGCAATCTCACCAAGTGGGTGTTGATGCAGCGCGGAATTCTCAATACCTGTGAAGTGCGTGTACCCGGCCCGACCATGGATGAAGGGGACCGTCAGGAGTTGCGGGCCTTCTGGCCAAGAGTTGCCGATATAATGGGGAAGCTTGAGTCTCGCCAAAGTACCCCCGGGCCAGAGGAAGTTGTTCTGCCATGATTTCGAAAATCGAGTCTGTTGAAACCTGTGTAGTGACAATCCCCAGGGAAACGCCTTATCTCGGCCCCCTGGGTGAGGGCGAAGAGGTAAACCGAAAGGGTTACCTGGTTCGCGCGGGGAATCGTACCGTTTACCCCAGTGTCGATCGTTCGGTAATCGTAAAAATCACCGACGCCAGCGGTACGGTTGGGTGGGGAGAGACCTATGGTATCTGCGCGCCCAATGCGGTAACCGAAATTATCGAAGATTTACTGGCGCCGGTTATTGAGGGACGCAACGCGCTCGATGTTGCCTGTATTCACGAAGACCTGTACGACATGATGCACGTACGAGGGTACTTCGGCGGATTTTATCTTGATGCACTGGCGGCGATCGATATTGCGTTGTGGGATATCTTCGGCAAACACAGCAACCAGACGGTGGCCCAGCTACTCGGGGGCACTCGGCGCAAGAAAATTCCGGCCTATGTATCCGGGCTGCCGGAAAGCACCCTTGAGAAGCGTTGTGCGCTGGCTAAAAAGTGGCAGGACAAGGGGTTTACCGGGTTCAAGTTCGCGGGGGTGGTTAGCCACGAAGGCATGGCGAACGAAATGGCTGCATTGCGTGAAACCCTCGGTCCGGACGCCGATATCATGGTGGATATGCACTGGAAATTCAGTGCCGCCGAAGCCACGCGAGTGATCAAGGCGATGGAACCGCACAATCTTTATTTCGCGGAAGCGCCTTGCGCCCCGGAAGATATTGAGGGGCTCGCCACAGTCGCTCGCAGCGTTGCCACGCCAGTCGCTGCCGGTGAAGAGTGGCGTACGGTCTTTGAAGCGCGCGAGCGGGTCAACCGGAATGCCTGCAGCATATTACAGCCTGAAATGGGTCACACCGGTATCACCCAGTTTTCGCGTATCAGTCAGCTGGCCCAGGCCTTCCACTGCCGGATAATTCCTCATGCGAGTATCGGTGTGGGCATCTTTCAGGCTGCGAGTCTGCACGCCTCTGCGAATGTGTTGCACCTGCCGTATCACGAATATCAGCATTCGGTATTCGATCGGAACCTGCAGTTTCTGGAAACGGATATGGATTGCCGGAACGGGTACTTTTCATTGCCTTCCGGTCCGGGCCTGGGTGTAACCCCAAGCAAAAAGCTCTGGGCATTTAGTACCAAAGACCTTTCGAGTTAGCGCGATGTTTGACTCTGGGCAGGCGCCACCGCAAGATAGCCGAGTCAGAAATGGACTCGATATCATGACCGCAAAAAAAGGCACTCAGGCGAACCAAAGCATCATCGACGGGTTTGCTGTACTACAGGCCCTGGCCATGTCGGAAGACCCGATCGGCAGCCGCGAGCTCGCGCGCAGACTGGGAATGGAAACGACCAGGGTGAACCGCCTGCTGAAAACGCTGGCGTATATGGGGATTACTCAGCAGACCCCCAATCGCAAATACGTCCCGGGTCCAGGTATGCATGTGCTCGCGACCCAGAGCTTGTACGCTTCCCGGCTTCTGCGCAGTGCCATCGCTCCACTGGAAAAACTGGCCTTTTTCGGTCACACGGTGGCACTGGGTGTGCTCTGGCAAGACTCGGTGTCTTTCCTGTATCACCGGCGTCCGGGTATGGCTTCTGCTGAGGCCATCGGGCGTATCGGTTTACGTCCTGCGACCACCAGTGGCATCGGCATGGCGCTGCTGAGTTGCGAAGAAGAAACGTACCTCGATCAGTTGTTCGAGGCGCGAGAGGTGCCGGGTTTCGACGATGGTCTACCCGCGCTTAAGCAGGCTCTCGCAGAAATTAAAGAATCTGGATTTGCAAGAATTCAAGTGCAAAGTGATTTACCGGAAGCACCGGATAAGCCCACGCATACGATCGCGGTACCCGTTGGTCTTGACACCAAGGCTGCGGTCGCGATTTCTGGCTGGATTCCCGAGTCCGCTTCCCTCGATATTGCCGACGCGCTGAAGACGACGACCGAAGAAATTCGCGGAAGTCTGCAACAGACAAAACCCGCTTAGTCCGCTTTGGCGCGTAGACGCCCCCACTAGAATGAGAATGTCATGTCTGAGGTAAAACGAGTTGCTGTCGTTACTGGCGCGGCCGGCAGCATTGGTGCTGCTATCTGTCGACAGTTATCCGAAAGCGGTGTTCTGGTTGCCGGGATTGACCTGAAGCAGCCTACCGATGCGGATCTCAATCTCGCCGGTGACCTGGCCGACGTCACTACACTCCCGCAGGCAGCGGAGAAGATTCTGGAAACGCTGGGGTCACCTTCGATACTGGTGCACGCTGCCGCCCTGAGCGATCTTGCCGATACGCTGAGTGCCCGGCTGGATAGTTTTCAGCGCCTGATGCAGGTCAATGTGTTCGGTGCTATGCAATTGGCACAGGTTTTCTGCCCCGGGTTCCCCGCCAGTGGCGGAGCCATCGTACTCGTGTCTTCTATCACGGGCCTGGTGGGTGCCCCGGGTATGGCCAGCTACTCCGCTTCCAAGGGGGCGATCCATGCGCTGACTCGTACTATGGCCCTGGAGCTCGCACAGAAAAATATTCGTGTGAATAGTGTGAGCCCTGCATCCGTTGATACGCCAATGTTGCGTGACAAACTGAACCAGCAGCCCGACCCCGCGCTGGCACTGAAGCAGAATATTCAGCGTCATCCGCTGGAGCGTCTGGGGCAACCGGAAGAGGTGGCCAACCTGGTGCGGTTTCTGACAAGTGATGAGGCGAGCTGGATTACAGGCTGTGACTACCGCATTGATGGTGGTGCAACGATAAACCGCAAATAGTCCGGTGCTGAAACACCCGAAACTTCACCGCTGATCGACCACTTGATACTGTGGACTTAAAGCCCCCGCAAGTGGTCCCGCCGCTACTGGCTTCCCACACCTCCCCTCAAGATGCGCTTGATGCACTGCGATAGCGTGGTCGCCCGGAACGCTACCCAGTTCTAAACGCACTTCCTTTTTCGCGGGTCACCAATTCACTGATCTGTGACCGTGCCCGTCCCAGTTTCAAGGGGTGGCTGGACTACTGATTGCCGGCTACAAAAAAGGCGCCCCGTAGGGCGCCACTCAAGGGGATGAATGCAGTCGCATTCGTGAGGATCTGTTAAAGCGCGTAGGTGAAAGATACCTTGTAGATCTGACCGTACTCCACGTTGCGACGGGTGGCTTCCGAGTAGGCGTTGTATTGCAGCTGACGGGTGTTGAGCAGGTTCAATGCCTCAAGATTCACCGTAAGATTGTCTGTGACGTGCCAGTTGGCAGTCGCAGAGAGGTCGGCGTAATCCTTGTAGTAAATACCGGAATCGCCATTGCCAATACCATCAAGATAATCGTCCCGCCAGTTGTAGGCGACGCGGAAGCCAAGATTTTCGGTCTCGTAATAGCTCACAAAATTCACGTTGTGCTTGGAAAGACCTGGCAACGGCAGCACCGACCCGTTTGCGTCCGTGAACGGCGTTTCGCTGTCGGTGTAACTGTAGGTCGTCATTACACCCAGACCATCCCAGCCCGCCGGAAGGAAGGTAAGCGGTTGTTGATACAGTAATTCCAGCCCTTTTACCTTCCCGCCTTCGCCATTGACTTTCTGAGCAACGGTAATCGGGTCACTGTAGCCGGGAATGTCTTTGGACTGGATGGTTTGGACGATGAAAGATTCGACGTCTTTAAAAAATACACCGGCGGACAATACGGCTTCCGAGTCGAAATACCATTCACTACTCAGGTCCATCTGGTTGACGATAAACGGATCCAGATCCGGACTGCCGCTCTGGCCGGTATTGTCGCTGAATACGTGTAGACCATTGTTGAGGTCAGCAGTGTTTGGGAAGGTAAGTGCGCGGGCAGCGCCAACCCGTACCACCCAGTCTTCGCTGAGATCAAATTTCGCGACCGCGGATGGTAGGGTCTCACTGTTCGAGACCTTGGCAACCGTTGGGCTCACTCCACCATCTGCGTCTATCGCATTACCGGTGGAAGTCATGTTTCGCTCTACCTGGCGTATGCCGAAGTCGCCGGTGACAATCACATCACCCAGCTGCACGTCGTAATTCGCTTTCACATAGTAGGCATCGATGGACTCATCGATAGTGAAGCTACCGAGTGGATCCAGTCCGATATTGCAGATCGCCTGTTGTTCGCTATCGTAGAAGTCAGCGAGGGTGCCGCAGCCCTGCCAGGCACTTTTGTCCACAACCAGGTAGCGGGAGTGGGCGTCGCCTGCGTCACCGGAGAAAAAGTCGTTACTGGAGAAAAGTGTACTGATATCCGGCAGGTCGCCAAGGGCAAAATTGGGGCGAATATCTGCACTGCGGTATCTTACGTCGGTCTCCAGTGTGTTGCTGCGCGCGCCGAGTTCAATGGAGGTGATCGCACCTTCCAACTGCCATTCAAAGTCGAAGCGGGCAGCGCGGTCGGTACTTTCCTTGGCAGTGGAATTGTCATACAAGATTGCCAAAGCCAGTTCATCCAGATTGGTCAGGTCGGCATCCGTAAAATCTACCTGTGGTACATCACCGTTGCGCAGATCAAACGCGATCTTGCCTGCGTCTTGTGTCTGGAAACGGATGAAATCCTGCTCCATAGAGGATTCGGCAGCGGTGTTGGCAAGTTCCGCAGACAGAGACCAGCGTTCGGTCTCGTAGCTTCCACCAATTGCTGTGCTGGTAAATGCGGAAGAGGCGTCGGCAAATTCCGTGTTGGTTTGCGCAGGCCGCACAACCTCTGCCGCCATTAACGTCTCATTATCAGAAAATACCGGATTGGAGATGGTGCAACAGTTCCAGAAGCCCGTCCAATAGCGGTTGCGGTCCGATGTAATTTCCGAGAAAAAGGTGTCGGCATACAGTTCCAGTTCATCGCTGGGCTGCCATTGCAGGAAAGCACTTACGCCGCTGCGTTTGCGGTCGTCTTCAATCTGCTGAAAGCGCATGTCCCGGTGAATCTGCCCGGGAACCCCATCGCCGTTGGGGTCGATAGTGGTGAGTCCATCATCGCTCGACAATTGGCCGTAACCGCTGAATGTGTTCATTCCATCTTCGCGTACAGACTGATTCGCTTCGGTCGCACTCACTAGTACACCGAAGGTGTCGTCGGCGAAAGTACCGCTGTACATTGCGAACCATTCACTGTCCGTTTCACCGGCAAGTTGTGAATGCGCTCCAGTGAGCGAGACGGTGCCGTGGTGCCCCAGATTGTCCAGCGGGCGACGTGTGACTACATCCACCACGCCACCGAGCGCCCCCTCGATCTGGCTTGCGGGTGTCTGTTTGTACACTTCCAGACGGGACACCAGCTTGGAAGGAATCTGGGCGAGAAGGCCGTAAGAGGACCCTTCCAGGGTATCCGGCCCGCGGCTACCGCGACCGCCGGCCTCGATGACCTGCCGCCCATTGATCAGAGTGACGTTCTGACGCATCCCGCGAATCGATACATCGCTGCCGCCGCCAATGCCTCGGTCAACCTGTACGCCGGATACCCGTTGCAGGGACTCTGCCACATTCGCATCCGGCAGCTTGCCCATATCGTCAGCCATAATGGCGTCGAGAAACTCGGTTGCATCGCGCTTGCGATCCACCGCCTCCGCCATGACCTGGCGGATACCACTTACGGTAATTTCCTCCATCTGCCCGGGTTGCTCCTGCGCGAAAGCAGTTGCTGATAATGATGCGACGGCCATCGCTAGAGCCGCCTGAGGAAAATTTCCTCTCGCATGAAACATTTTCATTAGTCTCTCCTGATTATTATTGCTTTCTAAGCAACATTTATTGTTGGAGGGCCATGGGATGGCATCTATATAATCATAGAGTGCGGCCCTGACCCTAGTACATCTCTCCTTTCGGTTCAATGAGTATTTCAATAATAGCAACGTCAGTTTTGGGTCAAAAAAATGAGGGGGAGGCCCCCTCTAAACCATGCCTGGAGACATTATTGGGTTTTACATAAATGCCAGATTCCTGCGGGGGTAGGGGAGTTCGCTCCGAGTTGAACCTGACCTCCCGCTGCCTGAGCCTGTAGGTGCTCAGGGTCTTGGTCGACGTTAATTACCGCGTAGCCGCCGTCGTTATCGCTGTCGATCAGCTTCCAGCGCATATTGGTGTTTGAGAAGCTTTGTTGAGTCACGCTGATCAGTGCACCGGAACCATTTGCGGTCAGACGCATGCCATTGGCATCGCTTATGAGGCCAAATTCACCGTCACTATCCCCGTCCTGCAATATCCAATGGGTAGAACTTCCAGTGTCATTACTGACAGACGCCAGGTCGCCACTGGAGCCCCCTGTCAGCTGTTGCCCGTACTGTTGGTTGGTCAGGTGATAGGTGCCAGGCTGAGAGCCACTGAGTGTGCCCGACAGGCAGGTCTGTTCCGGCGCTGATGTGAGATGTGTGCCGACTTCAAATGCGTATAGAGACCCGGAGTTGCTGTTGATTCCGGTGGGTGATGTGGCATAGATGTGATCGATATTTCCAGCGCGCTGAACGGCAATTCGTTCGATCGAACGTGAGTTATCCAGAATATAGCTGGACCAGCTACCGTCACGCTTTTCCGCGACCATCAACTCTTTGTTATCGGTAACAAAGTAACTGCGTGCCACTGTGCCGTCGTGAGTGTGGCCCAGTGCGGCGATAGTGTCATCGGTATCAAACAGTAAAGTCTTATCCACCCAGGCAAAGCCATCCCAGCGAATCCGGTAGACGTCATAGTCGCGGGGGCCGGCGCTGCCACTTGTGCGATACCGGTAGGTTACGCTGGGTCTGTTTTGCCCGTCTAACGCGAGTTTGGCACTTTGAATTCCTTTGCCCTGGCTGCTTGTCGAACCGGACTGTTTGACGAACTCTTCGCCTTCCTCAAGTGCCTGATAAAAGAGGCCGGGAGTGGAAAGTGAGACTGGCGTGGTCACCACCTGTCCATCCGCAGTGGTGAACTGTCCGCTGGCTGGGGAATATGTCAGGTAGCTGCCATAGTGTCGCATCGGGTTGGTCGCCCCGGCCGCCCACTGAAAAATGATATGCACCGTGCCGTTGGCATCCACCTTGATTTCATCGGGATAGACCATGTCGTTTGGATTGAAGGCAAAGGTCGCTTCGTGTATCCAGATGTTGGCGCTGTTGTCCCAACGCACCAGCTCACCTTTCCCGCCCTGGCCGCCGGCTCTGTTGCGAACCGCAACATAGACATCACCATTCGGTGCGGTGGCGGCCACCGGGTAGGTCAGGGATGCGCTACCCGGAACAATGTCGGTACGTCGGCGAATGTCGTCGATGTTCCCCGCGGTGGACGAGCGAAAATAGTTCCAGCCGTTGTTATGTAAATCCGTGAAAATGTGGATAAACCCATCGCCATCGACCGCAATGGTCGGCTGATCGTGGCCGAGATCATCGCCGTGTTCCCAGATTGTGCCGTCGGCCTGTTTGAGTGTTCCCGTCTCCCATTCACCGGTAGCCCGCCGTACCGCAACGGCGCCCTGATGCTTGGAGCTGCTGGACCCCGGGGTATTGGCGGCGAAGTAAATTTCTCGTCCCGATATCGCAATGGGTTTCCACCAGCCCGCCTGGTTAGAACTGTCTACTGTTACCGGCACAGATTCAACCGCCACCTGCGCCGATGCGTAGGCGCTGGCGAGAGCCAGGCCTGTAATCCACTTTTTCATTATTAGAATCTCTCATCGACGTTGAGATTTAAATCTATAATAGCAACAAAAGTGATGTCAATACCCGCGGGGATGCCGCTTGATACGCCGTTTTTTGTATGTTTCCTGGAAAATTGCTGGTATTTCAATGGCTTGCAGAATGCGTGGAATTGTTGCGCGCTTGAATTTATTTCATATATAGCAACATATTGGGCGATCTGCTGTACTGGTGAATCTGTTTTCTGGCAGGTGATACCGATGCCACGGCGTGACATCGGTAAATCAGTGAAGGGATTTCGAAAGGGTTGGGTAGCTGTTGGCGAGTGCCGTCAGTGCATCTTCAGACGCGGTTTTACGAACCGGTTCGCCTGGCCGATTACATACAGCAACATCGCCTTGGGCCAGCCGTGTAGCGCGGCCAGGTGCATCCGGTAGAGGGAGCGGTAGGCGAGCCCGGCGAGGCGCCCCTCGATGGTGAGGCTGCCCTTGACCAGTCCACCCATCAGGTTGCCCACCGCATCGAACTTCGACAGGGACACCAGTGAGCCGTGGTCCTTGTAGGTGAACGGCTCCAGTTCAGCTTCGGGGTTTTCAATCAATCGAATCAGGTTGGCGCTGGCGGTCTTGGCCATCTGTTGGGCGGACTGTGCCCGTGGCGGAACCCGTACGCCGTTGCTGTCTTCGCAACCGGCGCAGTCCCCCAGGGCAAAAATCGCCGGATCATTCTTGCTGCGCAGGGTGGTTTCCACTTCAATCTGGTTGCGCGGGTTGACCGCGAGGCCATCCAGTTGCTGAAGAAAATCCGGGGCTTTTACGCCCGCGGCCCATACTCGAATGGCTGCGGGAATTTCCTCCCCCTCTTTGGTGATAAAACCGGCCTGCGTCGCCTCTGCGACCTGGGTGCTGGTGAGTACACGCACTCCGATTTTTGTCAGCTCCTTTTGCGAACTGTTGCCGAGGCGTTGCGGAAGTGCCGGAAGCAGGTGTGGGCCCGCTTCAATCAGGGTCACCTTGAGATCGCCGTTTTTGATACGCCCGTAGTGGCCCATCTCATGGACCGCGTCCACCAGTTCCGCTGCCAGTTCGACCCCGGTCGCGCCCCCACCCACGATGGCGATATGCACGGACTCTGTCACTCGACTTTCCAGCTGCAGAAACTGGTCCAGCAGGCGCGTGTGAAATTTCTGTGCCTGCTCGGCACTGTCGAGGAACTGGCAATACTCGCGCACGCCGGGGGTGTGGAAGTCGTTGCTCTGGCTGCCGAGGGCAAACACCAGGTAGTCGTATTCGAGTTTGCGCGCCGGTACCAGCGGGGTACCGTCTTCACTGCAGACCTCTGCCAGCTCTACAGTTTTGTTTTCCCGGTCGAGCCCCTGCAGGCTGCCCAGTTCAAACTGGAAACCATTGGCGCGGGCGTGGACCTGATAGTTGAGCGCATCGAGGCTGCTATCCAGCGCACCGGTAGCGACCTGGTGCAACAGGGGTTTCCAGATGTGGGTGCGATTTTTATCAACCAGGGTGACCTGGGCCGCGGGGGATTTGTTCTGGCGACGAAAGCGCCCGAAGGAGAAGTGGCGTCCGAGGCTGGTGGCCAATTGCAGGCCGCCGGCGCCACCGCCAATAATGACGATTTTTTTCATATCAGAGTTTCCTGTAGAGCTTAAAAATAATTCGGCTCTTCGCGGCACTCTGTGAGACCCATTTCGTTCTTGTCCCGGTTTACCCCGGGGATTTTATGCCGCCAGTATTGCTGCCGTGCCGGTATTTGGCAATGGTTTAATGGTTTCATGAGAAATGGTTACGGGCTGCAAGCTCCGCAAAGTACGCCGTTCAGTGCGGGGGCGAATACTTAGCCTGGCTGTCAGTTCGTTGCCGAAGGCTCTTCGTGTGTCGCCGAAGGCTCTCAGTTTGTGGCTGAAGGCTCTCAGTTTGTGGCTGAAGGCTCTCAGTTTGTGGCTGAAGGCTCTCAGTTTGTGGCTGAAGGCTCTTAGTTTGTCGCTGATGGCTCTCAGTTTGTCGCTGATGGCTCTTAGTTTGTCGCTGAAGGCTCTCAGTTTGTCGCTGATGGCTCTTTCTGTACCGCTGTTGTGGGAGCGTTGGTCGCAACGTCAGAGGGGGCGGCGTCAGCCTCTTCCGTTCGCGGTAGTGACAACTGGCTGATCCGGTTGATGAAGCGGCGCTCGAGAAATTCTTTGCAGTGCGCGAACGCAGGGCCCGCCGCTGCCAAGCCACCGCAGGCGGCAATCGCTCCTGAGGAACCGCAGGAAAGCAGGCGTAACCATTGGCGACGGGGGCGATAAGGCTTGAGAGGTTGTGCCCGAAGTGCCGCGCACAAGTTGTGAAACAGTGTGGCCCCTTGATTGCAGGCTTCAGCCGCGGACTTGGGCAGCTGTCGGGATGTACTCGCTATATCTCCCACCGCAAAAATATGGGGGTGGCTGTGGGATCGCAGGTCGTCGTCAACCTGTACGAAGCCACGTTCATCCACCGCAATACCCGTTTGAGTGAGCCATGGGGGCGCAGTGGGCTCCGTGCACAGTAGTGCTTTGTCAATGGGTATAAAGCGGCCTTCGTCGCTGTAGATACCCCGGGCGGTAATCTCCGCTACCCGCCAGCGGTTGTGGCTGTAGACCTTTAATCTGCCCATCTCCCTTGCGGCCAGCTGGCGTGCCAACAATGGGTACCCGGCGGGTGTTTTGTTTCCAGCGTGCACCAGGTGAATCTCTACTCTGCCGCTGTAAACCGGTTCCTCCAATGCGCTCGCCATGGCCATGGCCAGTTCAAAACCGCCGGCGCCACCGCCGATAACACCCAGTTTCAGTGGGCGGCGCTCACTGCTTATCTGCTGCCGTAATTGTTCCCAGTAACGTAAAAACTGTCCGATGGGTTTGACCGGAATTGCGTGCTCTGCGCCGGGAATGCGGTGGCAGGATGTGGCACCGACGGCCAGAGACAGAAAGTCGAACGAAAGGTCCGGCTGCCCCAGCAAGGACACGCGATTTTGCTCTGGATCGATATTGTGTGCACAAGCCTGGATAAAACGCGCGCCTGCCGCGCGACACAGACGTGCCAGGTCGATGTGGATGTCGCTTAGGGAATACTGGCCGGCGATCATACCCGGCATCATGGGGGAGTAGGTGCTTACCACCTGAGATGAAACCAGGGTCAGGCGTACGTCTGCTACGGGGTTGATTGCCCACCGCCGCAGTAGTTCCAGGTGGCCGTGACCGCCGCCGATCAATACCACGTCCTGACTGAGGGGTTGCTTGTGCATGGATTCCTTCCGCACGCCCACCGCAGCTTCTTTTGCGACGGCCGGTCTCTGTGCCGTTTTGATTGAAATATAATCAGTGTAACGGTGGTTGGTGGAATAGCACGGTTTCAGCGGAGTCATCGGTGGTATTTGCTGCCGGAATTTTCGCGACAGAGAGGCTTCATTTTATTCGGCGGCACCGGGCCGCACTAAATCGCCATTTTGTACGAGCAGGCGACATCTGGATCCGGGCTACTGGTCTTTAATGTAGAGAGCCCGCAATTCCGCCACGGTCGCGAGAATTGCGCGAAATACACTGTTCGCCGAGCCTCGATGTCTAACTCACCACACGATTTACCGCCAGTATCCCCCGCAAGGGACGCACAGCGCAGAGGCGTGCATCGCGTTATGTGGATTCTGGTGGCGATTCTGCTGGTGATCACTGGCATTAACTTCTTTCTGTCGATTTACCTGCCCGGCAAGGTGCAGCGGTGGTTGCACCAACATGGCCTGGAAGCCCAGATACAGCATATAGACGTGTCGTTGCCCCGGTTGCATGCGCACCTGCAGGGAGTGGAGGTGCGCAACCAGTATGAGCGGGGATTTCGCGTGCGCGAAGCGACACTGGGCCTTAGCTGGTGGCACCTGCTAAGGGGGAATATCCACGTCAAACTGGTTGAGCTCGACGGCGCCTACATGGATCTTGAGTCCACACCGGGCAAGCGTGGTCGGGTTTGGGAAATCGGTGGCTGGCATCTGGCGGAAGGTGACAAGAAGCCGAAAAACTGGCGAGTTGATCTCACTGCGGCGACATTGCGCGACAGTGTGGTGTGCTATCAACACAAACCTCAGTGGACCAGTCCCAGCTGTGTGCGGATTGGCAAACTGGTCCTGGATGACTTTTTTGTCAGTGGATTTCGCGAAGCCAGCGAGGCGTTGAAATTCGATATCGGCGCCGCGGATCTGCGTGTGGAAAACTTGCTGGCCTGGGATGAATTTGCGAACAACGTCTCCCGTTATGGGCTGAGCCGTCGGGTGCAAGAGGCGGGTGAGGGGGATATGCGTAAATCCCCTGAAGAAAACCCGACTCTGGCACTGGTTGCTTTACGCAGTCAGCACATCCACTTTGCGCGGCCGGGCAATGCGTTGCGCACCGAAGAGCTGTTTGCGCACAAGTTTGCGGGGTGCCCCCCTGACCGCTGGGCAGAAGCCATTCCTGCGCTAAAACGCATCGCCGGGCATTGCGGCATAGCCCGCCGTCTTGAACTGCGGGGCTCGGCACTGTTCACATTTGGGGCAAAATCCGAAATTGCCTGGCACCGCCTGAGTGGGGAGGAAGTACGGCTGCGCTATCGCAATCGGCGCTATCCCAACTGGTATACACAGACCATTGCGCTGAACAGCTTTGACTTTCAGCGCCAGGATAAATCACTAGGCTGGGAGAGTGGGGGTGCCAGCGGATTCTCGTGGTGCCCGAATGCGTGGCGCGAGGATGCGCATCACTACTGCGTTCGCGCCGGCGTACTGAACCTGCCGCGAGCAACGGAATTTCGCTGGCGCAACGGATTTGCGGTGGACCTTGTCGAGGCCAGTCTCAGCGAGGGCAGGCTGGTGGATATGGCCACCAAGGTTCAGGATGCGCGCGCCCTGACCCTGAATCAGTTGCGCCTGGGTTCCCTGCAGTACCGCAACGATACACGCCAGCTCGGCTTGTATCAGGCACAGCTGGATGTAGCCAACGGCTGTTTGCCCGGGGGGCTGCTCGGTACCGCGAATCAATGTATCCACCTGTCGCAGTTGCAGGTGGCGGAAGGTTTTTCCGTACAGTTTCCACGGAGCCTGGCCTCCGGTGGGCGGCCGGCACAGACCTGGGCTCTGCACAGTGATGCCTTGTCGCTGCAAAGCTTTCGTATTGCAGGAACGCAATCGGGCTCAGCGGACGGTGCACACACAATACAGCCCGATCACCGGTTGGAACTCGCCGAACTTGAGTGGGCGCGCCTGAATCTTGTGCCCGGGGAGCGGGAGTTTCTCGCCGAAGACTTCGCGTTGAAATCTCTATCCGGCTGTATGCCCGAGGGGTTCCTGCCTCAGCGCCTGTCCCCTCTGTGCGGGCGGATGAATGCGCTGGAAGGGAAGGGCAATTTCATTCTGCGCAGTAAAGCGTCTGATACCGACACCGCATCACCCTACCTCATTCTCGGCGAGCTCGCGCTGCAGGGCTTGTTGTTGTCTGATCACCTCACCGGCAACGCCAATCGACAAACAGGGCTCGCGCTGACCGGGTTGCGTATCGGCCCGGGGCTTTTTCGTCGCAGTAAAGCACAGCGCAATCCGGGAGAGTATTTCGCCACGGGGCAGGGGCACTGGTGGGTGATGGAAGAGGACGGCGTGGCCCTGGAAGGCGAAGTCAGTGAGGCGGTGAGTGGAGAGAAGGGTCAGCTGGTATCCGGATCAACTGACGCGGGTAGCCGGAGCGAGGGTGCGGCCGCGACAGCAGGGAAAGCCGGTGCGGCTATTGGCAGTCCGATTCAGTTCAGCAGCACGGAACTGGAGCTGGACGCGGTATCGCTCGAGCGATTGGACGGCTGCCTGCCAATGGCGTGGCAGCGAATACTGACTCCCGGTAGCGGGGTGCGTCGCGCGGCCTGTTTCGATATCCACAATCTGAAGCAACAGCAGCCATTGCATCTGCAGTTGGAGAGACAGCGCTCTGTCACTGCGCAAAACACGCCGCCAAGCAGCGCTTTCCGGTTTGGAATGCGCGCCGCTGAACTGCGCCTGGACAGCGCCGAGATCAATACCGCTACCGGGGAGTCCCTGCTGTCGGTGACGCAGCTGCACCTGCCCAAGGCCAACCTGAAATATCAGTCCGCGCCGACAATGGCACAGCTGGACGTGCCGGGTGCGGCGCTGGATAGCGCCGACTTCTGTCTGCGAGAGGTCCGCTGTGTACAGATAGAAACCCTGCGCACCGGTGAAACCTTCATGCTTGATTACCGGCGGGCCCATTTTCGCGCCGACCTGAATCAGCTGGCGCTGGCGCGCTTCTCTCTCACCGGCGGTCAGAATGAGCTGACTGCGGAAGTGCGCGATCTTGCCGGACTTTCCCTGGAAATCGACCTGCCGCGGGGGAGGGCGGCGAGTGCCGACTGGCAGCTGGATTCACTGCACGCCACCCGGCTGGATCTGTGTTGGCCGACTACTGGCGATTCGGACGCCATGTGGCCACGTTGTATACGCGGTCGCGATTTATCCTCCGACGGTACCGGGTTGGCAATACAGCAACTGGCACTGCACGCTTCGCTGCCAATGTCGACGCCTGCAGAGCGCACTGATCAGCGGCCGCAACTGGAATTCGGGCAGCTGCGAATCGGGGGCATCGGTATGGTGCAGCCCGCGCCGGGTCAACCGGTAATGCTGAATCTGCGCAATGTGCAGCTCGAGTCCCTATCGGGCTGTGGCCCAGAGGCGTGGCTTGCCGCAGCTCGCCTGCGAGGTGAGAGCCGCGGTCGCTGGGGGGGGTGCCTGGCACTGGAAAAATTGCACCTGACCGGTGATAACCGCATCGCGTTGGGCCTCGGCGAACAAAATACTGCGGCGGATATTCTGGATCTGGGGCCGCTGCAAGCGGACAACCTGAAGTTGCTTTCCCCCGCAGACCAGACGCCCAAGTTACAGCTGGCGCGGCTACAGTGGCAGAGTCTGCGCTGGCCCGGCGGCAAGCGTTTACAGGCTGAAGATCTGGTGGCCGAGGATTTTTCCGGTTGCATACCGGACATTCAGGGCGCCGTCGATCTCAACCGGGCCCCGCCCTGCGTGAACATCGGCAAAGTGCAGATCTCCGGCAATCAGCGCCTTGCTCTCGAACATGAAGACGGGGATAAGTCCCAGCAGGCGTTCCGCTCCACCGGTCAGATAGCGGTAGAGGATTTTGTTTTTCTGGAGGGAAATCGCGAGCGCATGGGATTTAGCAGTCTCGATGTGCACGGTCTGGTTCTGTCACCCCATGCGTTTTCTCTCAGGGATGGTGACATGACCGGTATCCGCGGCTGTCTGAAGCCGGTGCACTGGGATGAACAAGCGCTGACGCCATGCTTTGATATCGAAAAAGTCACCGTCGCCAGCGAGCACCGGGTCATTTTGAGCCGCTTCGGCAGTGGTATTCCCCAGCGCTATTTCCGCAATATCCAGGTCGACGGACTTCGTGTATTTCATGGCCGGGGAAATGGCGAAGTGGTGGGAAGCTCCGCTCCCTATTTACAGGCAGAAACCTTGCGGGCAGATGAACTCGGATTCGGCAGTCGTCAGCTGGTCGCTGAGAATTTACAGATTCGTGATATTCAGGGTTGTGTACCGCCCGGGTATATTCCCGGTGTGCGCTATTGCCTGGATCTGCAAAGCCTGGAAACAACCGGCGTGTTTGATTTCGATGCACAAAGCCTGCAACTGGAAATCGCTCAGCTGTTCACTCTGGCGCTAAACGACGTCAAGGGGGACCAACTGCTTGAGACGGAGTTTGCCGAGGCGCGGGGCTTGACCGTTACCCGGGAGGTGGTGCGGCTACTGCACGCTGAGGTGGCCGACAGCAGAGTGCTGCGGCGGGACCCGCGGGCCCAGGAATTCGCCAATCATCAGTGGAATACGCAAGTGCAGTTACTGCGTCTTTCCCAGTTTGAGTATTTTCCAAAAGACCGAATTCTGAGTATCGATACCATCGATTTACTGGAACCACGCAGCATCCTCGCCCGCGGTGTGGCTGGGGATCTCGGTGCCTGGGAGCGGTTTCGCGACCGCCCGCCGGAGTCGCTGGGTAATGAGCGTGTCCGTGGCCGTCTGGCGCGGGAAGCCAATCGCTTTCGCTATCGTGTGGGCCAACTGTATGTGGATCATGGGCGCTTTCTGTGGCTCGATAACAGCGAAGAGTACGAAGCGAAACTGCCGGTGCGGCGTATCAATCTGCTTTTGCAGGGAATGAGTAATTACCCGGAAGACCCGCCTGCGCTACTGGTGTTCAATGCCCGCCCGGGAGGCTTCAGCGAAATGCACCTTGCAGGCCAGGTCAATCTTCTCGAGAGCAGTCACTGGGATGCCAGTCTGTTAGGGTATGTGGAGGGGGCGAACCTGATACCCGCGACCCCATATATTGCGCGCCTGCTGGGTTACAAGATTCTACAGGGGCAACTGGATGCGGAAGTGAATATTGCCATCGAGGACAATCAGGTCGATGCGCTTGCAAAAATGGAACTCGAGAAAATAAAAGTTCGGCGAGTGCGGGATACCGACCATCTGCAGGTGAAAAAAAGTTTCATTCCCCTGAGCCTTGCGTTGGCGCTGTTGAAAGATGGCGATGGCGACGTGCGATTTAATATGCCGGTTACC
Organism: Microbulbifer sp. ARAS458-1; assembly: GCF_045348205.1. Taxonomy (NCBI): domain Bacteria; kingdom Pseudomonadati; phylum Pseudomonadota; class Gammaproteobacteria; order Cellvibrionales; family Microbulbiferaceae; genus Microbulbifer; species Microbulbifer sp. ARAS458-1. The sequence continues at coordinate 1,344,921 of NZ_CP155838.1, forward strand.
GGGGAACTGTATGATCCAAAATTCAATTTCAGTTTTATTTTCAGTGATCTGTTGCAGCGCGCGATACTGGAATCGCTATTTGCCTATTTTACCCCTGTGGGCTTTTACAGCCTCGCCAAGTTGGCTTGGGCGCGATTCCGCGCGGTGCATTTTGACGACCTTGCGTTTGCGCCAGGGAACGATACCCTGAGTGCACAGGCCAAAGCAGAGTTAGAGGCAATGGTGGAAGCCATGCGCGACAACCCCAATGCGCGGCCTGGAATATGCGGTGTATCCACGGCGCGGGATTTTTCTGTACTGTTTCCTCATGAAGCTATGGCGGTGAGTGCGGATAGAGCTCAACGGAAGGAGTTTTTCCGCGACCCGCCACGGGGCATGCGTGAGGAGCTCTTGCGTCTCGCCAATCGCCGCAGCCGCCATGTACAGAAATTCTTGATTGAGGCCGGGCTCGATCAGGAAGACTTCATCCAGTGTGCACCGGACTATATTGGTACCGACAACAGTGCCCCGCGGGTGGAATTTTCCAACTGACCATCCCATGAAAATCGAAGGAGCAGGTAATGAGCGCGAAAAAGAACCTCGCCCATCAGTTGATCGAGCAGCACCTGGTGAGTGGCAAAATGCAGCCCGGTGAAGAAGTGCAGTTGAAAATTGACCAGACCCTGTGTCAGGACGCCACCGGCACCATGGTCATGCTGGAGTTCGAGGCACTCGGTCTACCACGGGTAAAAACCGAGGTCTCCGCCCAGTATGTGGATCACAACCTGATTCAGGCGGACTTCAAGAATGCGGATGATCACCTGTTCCTGCGCAGTGCCAGTCGCAAGTGGGGCATCTGGTTTTCCCGTCCCGGAAACGGCATCAGCCACGCGGTGCATATGGCGTGCTTCGGAGTCCCGGGAAAAACCCTGCTGGGCTCCGACAGTCATACCTGTGCCGGTGGTGCCATGGGCATGCTCGCCATGGGGGCGGGTGGCCTGCAGGTGGCATTGGCCATGGCCGGAATTCCATTCTCCCTGGTCATGCCGGAAGTCATCGGCGTGGAGGTGACCGGCAAATTGCCCCCATGGGTAAGTGCCAAAGACGTGATACTGGAAATGTTGCGCCGCTACGATGTGAAAGGCGGTGTGAACAAAATATTTGAATACTACGGCCCCGGGCTGGATAACCTCACCGCCATGGATCGCCATGTAATCGCCAATATGGGCCAGGAAATGGGCGCTACCGCCAGTGTGTTTCCCGCCGATGAAGCGGTACGTGCATTTCTCAAACAGCAGGGGCGCGAGCAGGATTTTGTGCCGATGCAGGCGGAAGAGGGCGCCGACTACGATCACCACGACAGTATTGACCTGTCACAGTTGGAACCCATGATTGCCTGTCCCTCCAGCCCCGGCAATGTGGTGACGGTGCGTGAGGTCGCGGGCAAACCCATCTACCAGAGTTATATCGGCTCCTCCGCCAACCCGGGGCTGAGAGATTTCGTGGTGCCGGCGCGAATGGTCGAGGGACAGCAGGTTCCCGAAGAAATATCCCTGGATATAAACCCTACGAGCCGTCAGGTTTTGGAAGAACTGAGTCGTAGTGGCGACCTCAACCGGCTGTTGCTTGCAGGCGCGCGCCTGCACCAGACCGGTTGCAACGGCTGTATCGGCATGGGGCAGGCACCGGCCTCCGGGCGGATCAGCCTGCGCACGGTGCCGCGCAACTTCCCCGGACGCTCCGGTACCAAAGAAGACCAGGTGTACCTGTGTAGCCCGGAAACTGCGACCGCCAGTGCTCTGTCCGGCAAGATCACCGACCCCCGCGACATGGAGATGGAATACCCGACGTTTTCCGAGCCGGACACACTGACCGATATGCGCCCGCTGATGCTGGCGCCGGAAGACCGTTCAAACGAAATTCCGGTTGAACTGGAAAAAGGTCCCAATATTCAACCATTGCCGGACTTTGACCCGCTGCCGGAAAAACTGACGGGCCCGATATTACTCAAGGCTGGTGACAATGTCTCCACGGATGAAATCCTGCCCGCGGGCACCGATATCCTGCCGCTGCGTTCAAATATTCCGGCCATCAGTCACTACACCTTTTCCCGCATTGACGAGACTTTTTACGATCGTGCGAAAAAGCTCGACGGCGACTGCTTTGTAATCGGTGGTGAGAACTATGGTCAGGGGTCCAGCCGCGAACACGCGGCGATCGCACCGCGTTTTCTCGGCGTGCGCGCAGTGATCGCCGTGTCCATGGCCCGTATCCACCGCCGCAACCTGATCAATTTTGGTGTGGTACCACTGTTGTTCGCCAAACCCAGTGACCTCGCGAAACTGAAGCAGGGCAGCCCATTGACCTTCAGCGATCTGGCCGGACAGTTACAGTCGGGGGATGTGGTGAACATTGAACTGGAAGACGGGAAGCAGCTCTCGGTCACCCACAATATGAGTGACGACGAGGTGGCAACCGTGCTGGCGGGAGGGTTGATCAATCAGGTGCGGGACAGCCACTGATTTTCCTCTTGCCCGCTGACTGCACTTCCAGCCTCCCTGATCGGGCCAAGCAATAAACTGTGCGCCATCACTGAAGGTGGCGCCAGGCTCAGCTGCCGGTTCCATACCCTCTGTGACAGGTCCGGCGTTCGCCTCCCCCCGCCTTGTTTCCAATTGAATTGCCCAATGGCTTGCCCTGGTCTGGCGCGGACATTGACGTTGTCGTAAACGTTGCCCCAAACACCGTCAACGCCACCCGCGTATTCGAACTTTAAAACCAGGTTCCCAACCAGCGCAGCACCCTCACGTTTGATTACGACACCGGCGGCATATTGCAGGGCTACCTGCGCTTCAATCGCTACGGCAATTGGCAATCCACCGGCGGCCAGCTGGAAGCCAACGGCAACGACACCTCCAATGCCACCCGCTACGGCGGCGAGATCCTCACCGACATCGAAGCCCGCTTCACCTTCGCAGAAAACTATATCGTTGCCGTAGGCGGCAAGAATATTTCGACGTGGAGGCGGATGAAGAAGGCAATGGCACTCTGCAATTCCTCTGCGTGCGCCAGGCGCTGACCTCACCGTTTGGGTTTAACGGCGGGTTCTGGTATTTGCGGGCTAGTGCGAACTTCTGATCGGTCGTTAACCCGACTAGTGGAAAGGCCGCCCTTTGCGGTGGCATTTAGGGCTAAGAGGGTCGATTAATTAACCGGTGTAATTGCGTGTAATGGATTTTCGGGGCTGCAAGCGTGACGTGTGTATCGTTTTGTGGCTAGATAGCGGTTTATATCCAGATATGAGCGCTTCACGGGTTTGGGAACAAATATGGATACTCTGTGGGCAGATATAGACTTTTCAGTATTCCCATATAAGCACACGCCCACGAACAAACTGTTATACGGAATCGCTCGAATGTGCGTTTTCTACCGTAAGCGGGCATTGGTCGAATAGTGGCAAAAAGAAATAATATTAAATGTAAGTCCCCTTGTCTTTGGCCCGTTTTTTAAGGTTTTGATACATGAAGATTACTTCCTTTGCTTTAAAGAATTACCGGCGGCTAGCCGATGTAACCTTAGTGCTTGATGATAAAGCAGCGGTTCTTGTAGGTGCTAACAATAGTGGAAAAACGTCTTGCATTGGTGCTCTACATACATTTCTAAAAAGTCCGGATAATCTCAAGGTTAGAGATATATCTAAGAAGAATTGGAGGTGCATCCAAAATCTGGGTAAAGAAGTCGAAGAAGAGTTTCCCTCCATCGAGAAAGTGCAGAAGCTATCCGATGCTCTTATCAGGTTATTGCCTAGTTTAGATATCGAGATAACAGCGGAAGCGAGTGAGGCATATAAGGTTCGTGACATCCTACCAGACCTAGAGTGGAAAGGTGGTGCTCTATCCGTTCGCATAAATTATGAAGTGATTGATGTCTCCAAACTATTTAGAGAGTTTGTTGATGCGAGAGCGGTAGTATCCAAGCATCAAGGTGAGGTAAGCCTATGGCCTAAAGATCTCTGTGATTTCTTAGAGAAAGGCCGGAACTTCAGTAAGTTCATAAAGCAAAAGCACTACGTTTTGAGCAAAGAGGCTGAGCCTAGTTCGAACGAGATTTTACAGCCGCTAAAATCTGAAGCTTTGAAAAAGTTAATTCGAGTAGACGTTATATCCGAGCAGCGGGGGCTAGGTGCTGAAGATAACGCAGATCAAAAAGGGCCATATTCAGAAAAGCAGCGGCTCAACAAGTTACTTCGAGACTATTATGAGCGTATTTTGAACCCAGAAGATTACCCAGAGGATGACGACCTCAAAGTCTTAGGGCAACAGCAAAATTTAGAAAATGACTTCACTAAAAGATTGAACGATCAGTTTGAGGCTCCTTTCGAAGAGTTGAAAAGTATGGGTTATCCTGGTATCGGTGGTAATCCAACTGTTGAAATTTCCGCGCAAATTAGCGGAACGGATGCGTTGCAAAAATCGTCATCGGTACGATACCGTTTTGATAAAAAAGATGAAGAATTTCTTCCCGAAAGCTACCTGGGGCTAGGCTACCAGAATCTCATCTATCTGACCTTTAGGCTTCTAGAATTCCGCGACAAATGGATGCGTATTGGTAAATCGGCTTCTTCAGGGGACAATGTCGAAGAGCAGATTGAGCCAATTCATCTGGTCTTACTTGAAGAACCGGAAGTTAATCTTCACGCGCAAGTTCAGCGTGTTTTTGTATCGAAAGCTTACGATACTTTGCGGAATCATCCAGATCTGCGCGACAAGAAAACCAAAATAGATAAGTCTGAATACCAGACACAGCTCGTGATTAGCACCCACTCCAGTCATATTATTAATGATATTGACTTCAAAAATTTACGTTACTTCCGGCGGAATGATGCAAATACGTCCATCGCAATGGACCATACAACAATTGCAAACATGTCAGAGCTTTTTGCGAATGCGAAAGATGAGCTTTTGTTTGTAAGTAAACACTTGAAGCTCACTCATTGTGACATCTTCTTTGCCGATGGCGTTATATTCGTCGAGGGGCAAGCAGAGCGTCTTCTGGTACCAGAGTTCATTTCCAATAGCTTCCCGGATTTATCTAATCGGTACATCTCGATACTCGAGGTGAACGGTGCTCACACGCACAAATACAAAGCGTTAGTCGAGAAGCTTGGGGTCACGACTCTAGTGCTGACGGATCTTGACTCTGTTGATAACAACGGGAAGTCTTGTTTTCCGCAAAGAAACTCTGATCAAATGAGCAACAATGATACTTTGAAAATCTGGCATCCAAAGAGAGAAATGTTGGATGAGCTAGTAGATTTGCCCAAAACGGAACATATGACAACAAGCGAAGGTGCGCCGCTTTACGTTGCTTTTCAGAAGCCGACCCAGATTTCTGAGAAAGAGGTTTTATCCCGAACATTTGAAGATGCTTTGATTTTGGCTAATTTTGACCAAGAGTATTTTCAGAAGAAACCCAAACTCGAAACTGCAAAATCGGCCCATGAATATGGCAGTAGGTCGTTGTCAGAGTCACTTTATGAATATGTGCAAGGTTTAAAAAAGGGCGACTTTGCCTTCGATTGCCTATTCCATCTCGCGGATAAAGAGTCGAATAGCTTCAATCCCCCTGAATACATGAGTGATGGCCTTAAATGGCTGGCAGCTCAGCTTTCACCAAAAGAATAGGGGGGGAAGTTATGTCAGAAGAATTCTACTTGGCGGAAACCAAACCCATAGATCATGACAGTGATGTTGATGAAGCTATTAAGGCGTGCCTGCGCATAGGGTCAGGAAAAAGCTTTATTACCTTCGCTGGGGCGGGATCAGGAAAAACCTACTCTCTAAAAAATGCTCTGGATTTCCTGAAAAATCAACACTCTGGCGACTTTTCTCGGCGAGGAAAGCAAATTGCCGTTGTAACCTTTACTAACAACGCTACAGATGAAATCAAGGACCGAATCGAGCAAAACCCGATCTTCGCGGTTTCCACGATTCATAGCTTTTGCTGGAATGCAATTGGCGGCTTCAATGAGGACATTCGCAAGTGGTATTTGGAAAAAATTCCCACCGATTTAGAAGATCTCAAGGAAAAAGAAGATAAAGGCCGTGCAGGTAAGGCATCCGATGCCCGAAAAAGGGATATCACCCGCCTGACTAAGAAAATGGAATGGTTAGCGCAACCTCGCTCATTCGATTACGATCCAAAAGGCATAAACTCCTCCCCAAATGCCCTTTCGCACGCGGATGTTTTGAAGATTTTCTCTAATTTATTGACCACCAAACCGATGATGGCGGAAGTCATAGTAAATAAATTCCCGTTCATATTCATCGACGAAAGCCAAGATACTAATAAAGACGTCGTTAGTGCATTCTTTGAGCTGCAAAAAGCCAAATCGGATAAAGTTGTTATCGGCCTGTTTGGGGATACGATGCAGCGTATCTTTGGCGGGGGAGAACCTGAGCTGGGTAAGAATAAGCCCAGTGGTTGGACTACTTTCGACAAGAAAATGAATCATCGATCAGCACGGCGCATCGTTGGTTTAGGGAATCAAGTTCGTAGTGAGGATGATAAACGTAACCAGTTTGCCCGAGATGGAGTCGCGGAAGGTTATGTTCGATATTTTTTATTGTCGCACGGTGTTTCAGACAAAGACCAAGTCGAAGAGAGAATTCGTAAGACTATGGCGGAAATTACGGGTGACACGGACTGGACAGATACTCAATCCAAAGAAACCGCTATCTTACTTTTGGAACATAAAATGGCTGGACGTCGACTTGGCTTTGGTGAGCTTTGGGGCACGCTTTCAAGATCTGACAAAATTAAAGATCGGATTGCTGAAGGTGAAAATGCCGAACTTAACTTCTTCTCTAGCATCGTTTTTCCTTTGGCTGAGGCGAGCCGGAAGGAAAGACGAGCCGAATTGATGTATATCTTAAGAGAAAACAAGTCTCCGCTGTTGGAAGCCATTGTGCTTGATGCAAACAAGGACGATCCGCTCGCGCTTGCCCGAGCCGCGGAACATGCGTTTAGAGGTGTGGTTTCAAATGATAAGGTCAGCTTTCGTGAAGTTCTAGAAGTACTTGCTGAGCACAAGCTACTTAGAATTCCAGAAAAATTGCAGTCATTTGTGGCGGATTTAGAAGAGGCAGAGACTGAATCAGAGTCAGGCCAAACGGGAGCTGGCCCGGAGGGTGAACCAGAACCTAAGGAGTGGGATGACAGCGAAATTGCTGCTTGGGCTGAAGCCTTGGAGACTGGTTTCTTCCAGATCAAAAACTATAAAGACTACATCGATGAGAAATCAATTTTTCGAACCCACCAAGGCGTGAAGGGTAACGAATTCGAGCGTGTAATGGTTGTCATGGATGATGATGAAGCTGGCGGGTCCTTATTTTCCTACGAGCAGTATTTTGGCGCGAAGGAGCTTTCTCAAGCAAGCCAAAAAAAACGGGATGCAGGTGAAGAAACTGGTTTGGATCGAACCCGACGATTATTTTATGTCACATCTACTCGTGCGAAGAATAGCCTAGCTCATGTGATTTATACTTCCGATGTGACTAAGGTAAAAGAAAGTCTTATGGGAAAAAAATTAGCGCGAGAAGGTGAAATTATCAAGTTATAACATCAATATTTAAACCGTATTTAATATTAAGTTTCGCACTTAAGAGTCAATAGGAACGAATGTGATCCGCAGAACTATGATTTTCTGGGAGTTTTGTGAATGAACGCTTCCGGCCGAATGAGGGCAGCATGAGGCTAGTTCAAGTTCCGTATAACAAAGCGCTGCTGTCGGACAAGTGATCTTCCCCCGCTTTAACGGACACCCGCTGTGGCAGCGACTCATTACTGCTCACTAGGGAGGTCCCAGAAAATCGGCTTCAAAAATTCTCCGCTCAAGATGAGCAGCTATAGTGTGATACGCCACCCGCATCGAAAAACTCTCTGGGTCTCAGGCGGTAGTACTTCTCTTCGATCTCTTTTGATTGTTCATCATAAGGGTGGCTCAGGACTTCCTGCAGCTCCCTGATCAGGCTGTAATCACCCTGCGTGGCCTGTTGATAGGCTGGGACAATCAGCCATTCACGCCACGCATACTTCGGATTGACGCGTTTCATTTTGTCGGCTGCCGTCGATAAGTCATGACCGGTCAACACGAGATCGCGCCAGCTACTTAACCAGGACTGCCATTTTTCGTCGATGTCAGAGGATGTTTTGACATAGAAGCTTTTTTTCAATGGGGCAATATCTTCAGGTACTTGGGATAGCTCACGAAAGAACATGGTGTAATCCACCTCTGAGCGACTCATAAGCGTCACCAGTTCCTTAAACAGATCCACGTTGAACTCGGTGAGACCGAGCTTGGCTGCCCACATGCGATGCAACTGGTCTTGCATTACTTCCTGGAAATCACGGCGTATTTGATCCAGCCGTTCTAGCGCTTCATTGTCGTCCGCGAGCAGTGGGCGGATGGCCGTCCAGAACATGTGGAAGTTCGCCTCTGCGGCGGTTGGCTGGTTGAAGAATGAAAAATGCTGGCCGCCGCCGGTCCAGGGTTGGAACTCGGGGTCGAAAACTTCACAAAAACCAAATGGACCATAATCCAGCGTAAAGCCGCCAGCGGCGCAGTTGTCGCTGTTGAAATTTCCCTGGCAATAACCAACGCGCAGCCAGTTGGCGACCAACGCGGTAAGGCGTTGGCGAAATAATCGTGCTAATTCTATCAATTGATCTGAAAAGTTGAGGCTGGGGTCGATTTCGTCTTGGTATTCTCTGGCAATCAAATGCATAACGATCATGCGCAGCTCCTCAAGCGCATTGTCATACGCATGGCTGCGGGCGCGGCGGGCAAATAATTCAATTTGTCCGACACGCAGGAACGAAGGCGCTACACGTGTTGATATCGCTACCGGGTTCTCGGTGATAATGTCTGGATCAAATGCGTTGGAATGATCGGAATACCAGGGGCGGGAAACCGTGTCGGTTTTTGACACATACAGGGTTAATGAGCGGGAGGTCGGTACACCCAACGCGTGCATATACTCCTGTGCGAGAAATTCACGTACGCTCGAGCGTAGTACCGCGCGCCCATCGGCTCCGCGGCAATACGGAGTGGGGCCGCCCCCTTTTAATTGCATTTCCCAGCGCTGCCCGTTAAATACCCCTTCGAACACGGAGATGGCCCGCCCATCACCATACCCATTGCCGGTGCCAAATGGGCATTGTCGGACATATTCAGTACCGTAAATTGATAGCGCATAACCGGTTGCCCAGCCGAAGTTGCGCATTGGGGCACGGGCTGCGGAGATATCTCCAGAGAATAACTGGGTAAATTCGGGGTCTTGGGCAAGTTCGTCGCTGAGCCCTAGTTCTTGAAAGAGACTGCGGCTATGGGCGACATATTCTGACTGTCCAATCGGTGTTGGTGTTACCGGCACGAAGTGCCCGGAGAAAACTTGGCGCGCACGGTGATCATCGCCATCCGTTGTGGCGTCTGGGTCGGCATTCAGGCTATCCATTAACGAATAATCTACCTGCTGGACAAATTCATCGTAGGTGGTCACCCAGGTTTTGTCCGGTGATGTGGATGGCTGAGTCATTGTTGTTAAAACCTATGGTTATACAGGCATATGGCTATGCGGGTAATTCGGTTTAATCGGCGTATGGGAAAACTTGTTCCAAACGAGCCTGCTTCATTGTTTTCACATTATATTGAAGTATTTCGCCATCGGCGGTGCCCCCTGTCTCGGGAAATCGCGCCTGTATTTTAGGCGGTGATAGGAAGGTTTCGCCTAAAACGCATCCGGGTCGCGAATGATCTGCTGGGCACGGGCACGCAGGGCCCGCTTGTCCGCTTCGGGCATTTTATCGAGCTGATGCAGCATCATGGACATGCGTGGGTTGTTCTGAAAGGCCTCGCGCTTTTCCATTAAAAAATGCCAGTAGAGGCTGTTGAACGGGCAGGCGTCGTCACTGGTTCGCTCCTGAACCTTATAGCGGCATGCGTCCGGTATCTGTCAACGTAGTTGTCGCGTTTAAGGTATCAGCTCTTTAACAATTTACCGCCTTGTCCGGGTTCAGCAT
>NZ_CP155838.1:1355079-1404927 GCF_045348205.1 Microbulbifer sp. ARAS458-1
CTCTTTACGTTCAGGTGAATAGTGGGGCATGGTTGTCCTCTGAAAAGTTCAGGCGACAACTACCCTGACACATAGGGCGTCGCAGTAGTTGCTCATTTTGTGAATGTAGCTGCCGCTGCTGATATAGGGCTTGGTGCCGAAGTGCGGTAGCAGTACCTCACAGAAATGCCGGAGCATGGCCAGCGCGTCGGTGCGGGTGGTCGGCCAGTTGAACTGCTCGGGGGAGATAGCGCCAAACGTGTTCACTCCGGCGCGCTCTATTCGCTTGAGGGTTTCCACAACCTGTTTGCGAAAGCCACGTTGCGGCGGGATCTTTGGCTCCCCCTTCCACTTGTTGCGATTGTTTTGATCGTAATTCCATTGGCCTCCCACCGGGCTGCCGTCTTTATTGAGCAGTATCTGGTGATGCTTTCGCATATGCCGGTAGAAGTTCTCCATCAACAGCGACTTCTTACCGTCAAAAAATGTACTGAGTGACTGTCGGTCGGTGAGGAAGTGCTCGCTGTCGAAAGGTTCGCTCGGAATGCTGAGGTCATCTGCGAGCAACTTCAGTTGTTGATCCAGCCGGTATTCGTCTGGCAGCTGATACTGGAATCGTTCGAACTGGTGTTCAGAAACAAGCCGGGCGATATTGCTGCCCAGTTTCTGGGTGTTTTCCGGGGTATCCAGGGTGTAGTAAATGACGTTTTTGCCCCGGTCTTCCAGCCACTGTGCAAATTCGGCCATGGCCTCGAAAAAGGCCACCACTTTCTGAATATGGTGTTTGACGTAATCCGTTTCCTGGCGCATTTCCGCAATGAAATACCAGGTATCTTCATCGTCATTGCTGTACCAGGAATGCTTGTGATTGAGCTGGTCGCCCAGTATTAGTCGCAGAGTTTTCACACCGGCCCCACTGTAGGTATCTGACAACAGAATAGCCTGCTGCCGTATCTGGTACGGCGGGTTTGGAGTCTGGATGAGTCACCGGCGAGAAACGCGCGCGGCCAGTGATTCAACGGCTCAGGAATGCAGTCGATCCAGGCGCAGCCGCTCGCGCCCGTCAAACAGGCGCCGCGCACAGAGTGCCACCGCGGCAAAAGTACCAAAACCGGTGCCGGCGGCGATGGTGAACATGATCAGGATCTGATATTTCACCGCCAGTGCTGGGGAACTGCCGGCCAGTATCTGTCCGGTCATCATCCCCGGCAGCGATACGATGCCCGCCGCAGCCATGGCATTGATGGTTGGCATCAGTCCGGCGCGCATGGCGTCCCGGCGCAGGTGCGCGCTGGCCTGTTGCCAGGTTTCTCCCAGCATCAGGCGGTTTTCAATTTCATTGCGCCCGCGCCGCGCGCCTTCCGTCAGCCGTTCCAGCCCCAGCGCCACGCCGGTCATGGTATTGCCGAGCAACATGCCAAGTAGGGGGATGGCGTACTGCGGTGTGTACCAGGGATCCGGGCCGATAATCACCGCAAGGGTCAGCACGGTAACGGCGAAGGCGGAGATAAACATGGACAGGGTGCCAATCGCAAAACTCCAGCCGCCCCGTAAACGGTGCTTCTGCCGCGCCACTACTTCGCGCCCGGCGAGCAGCAACATGGCACCACCCATCAGCGCCACCCACAGCAGGCTGCCCACGGCGAACAGTGCTTCCAGCACCATCCCGATCAACGCCAGTTGCACGGCGGTGCGCGCGGCGGCAATCAGCAGGGATTTGCCGATCCTGAGTTGCGCGAGCCAGGTGCACAGAGCCAGCGCGATCACCAGACCTGCGGCAATCCCCAGGTGCCACCAACTGAGTTCGATCACATTCACAGGGGTTGCTCCCTGAGCTGACCGGCGTCGTCGATATGGAAGTGACGTTGTGCCACCCGCTGAATCTGTCCCTGGGTGTGGGCGATCCACAATACGGGCATCTGCCGGTGCTGGATTTCCTTGTGCAGCCAGAGCTCCACCTGCTCGGTGGTTTCTTCGTCCAGGTTTGCGGTGGGTTCGTCCAGCAGCAGGGCCCGGGGATCGCGGGCGAGGGCTCGTACCAGGGCGAGGCGTTGCTTTTCCCCGGACGACAGGCGGGTTACAGGCCAATTTATGCAGTCCGCCGGCAGGCCCAGCGCCTCGGGAATGGCCGAATCTTCCGGAAAGTGCGCCCCTACGGTCTCTTCCCACCAGGCACTTTCCGCCGGTACCAGCATCACCCGTTGGCGCCACTGGTGGGCGGGCAGTTTTTCACTGGCGGTGTCGCCAAGGGTGACTTCTCCCCGGTGGGGTTCCAGATCGACAATGGCGCGCAGCAGGCGGCTTTTACCAATTCCCGACTGTCCGGAGAGGCAGACGATTTCGCCGGGGCGAATACTGAGGTCGACGGGCTGCAGGTCGCCAATGGCGACCTGTTTCAATACAAGGCGGTATGCTTCGCTCAAGAATTTTGTCTCACTCAGCCAAAGTAGCCGATGCCTTTGGCCATCAGTGCGGCGCACAGGGCCATGGCGACGATGGCGGTCAACTCGGTGTGCACAATAATGCGCATCCAGCGGCGCTGACGGTCACTGACCACCGGCACTGTGCCCTGCTTGAGGGACTTCCCCCAGCGCAGAAACTGGATGGTGGGGTAAATGGAAAGCAGTGCCGCGATCACAAACAGGGTCAGTTTTGCGTGGAAGGCACCATTCTGAAAATAGTAACTGGCGCCCTTTTCGAAATGGAAAACCCGTAAAAAACCCACCACCAGAAGCAGTACCGCGGACCCGCCGAGAATGCGGTCGACAATACGAATCTTGCGCGCATTCTGCAGGGTGAATGCCTGATTCAGCAGCACCAGTTGCATGGTGAGCACGGCGGTCATCGAGAGGAACAGCAGGTGGTGGAGAAAGGCAATCAGTGCAGGCATATGTCAATTCCCTGTTTATGTACACCGCGTTGAATAATGCCTGCTGGTCGGGCGTATTGCCATATGATCCTCAGTGATCGTTCGGTGCAGGAGCTCTCACCTCACTAGATACATTACGATTGCCTGTCAATTGACCCACCAATTGTCGGGCGGCCGTGTAGGCCGCGTCGATTGAGGCCCGGTGACGCTCATCGTTGAACTCCTGGTATTCGATTCCGATTTCGTGAAAGTGCTCGACCCCTAAGTAGTGGCTCAATGTACGAATATGGGGACCCAGGTGATTCATCGACTCACGCACCCCGCCTGGGCCGAAGCCAAATTCGCCGCAGGAGGTCAGTAGCACAAGGGTTTTTCCTGAGAGGACTGGCTGCAGCGGAAAATCCCCTCGGTTGAGGTCAAAGCTAAAGGTTTTGTTCACTCTTACCACCTGGTCGAACCAGGCCTTAAGGCTGGCGGGCATGCCGTAGTTGTACATCGGCGTGGATATCACGATCAGGTCTGCAGCGACTACTTCATTAATCAGCTGATCCGAAAGAGCAAGCTCCGTTTGCTGCGGTTGACTGCGCTTTTCTTCGGGAGTGAATACTGCGCCGATCCACGCTTCACTCATAAAGGTGGGTGGGGCGAGGCCAACATCGCGGTGGATAATGGAGTATTTGTGGGGTTGATCCATCCACTGCGCGGTAAAGTAATCGCTCAGCTGTCGGGATAGAGATCGGTACGAGGCTTTTGCGTTGTGCAGGTTGCGAGCACTGGCGTCAATTTTCAGTAGAGTTTTCACTGTGTCTCCTGATGAGTGATAGAGTGATATTGCACAACTATCGGGTCTATGGAGACTTGTGACAAAGGATGTGTTATCACCTATAGATGAGGTTGGTTCACCTATAGAGGCTTGTGCAAACTGTGCTCGGAAACTTGAACGGGATACGTATTTTTGAGGCCGCAGCGAGGCATTTGAGCTTTAAGCGCGCTGCGGAAGAGTTGCACCTGACGCCGACAGCGGTTTCTCATCAGATCCGAAAGCTTGAGGAGCAGTTGGGTGTACCGCTGTTTGAACGGCATACCCGGGCAGTTTCATTGACGGATGACGGGCGCGTGTTGCTGGACGCCGCACGCTTGTCACTGCGAACCCTGGCGGAAGCGATCGAGCAGATTTCCGAGTCGCCGAAACGTATCACCGTGAGTACCACGAATGCATTTGCGGCCTTGTGGCTGGTGCCACAACTGCCGGGTTTCAGACTCCTGCGCCCGGACGTAGAGGTGGTTATACAGGCAAGCGAAGTCCCGGTTGATCTGCGTCGGAACCGAACCGTTGATTTAGCCATTCGCTACGGGTTGCCACTGAAAACCCAGGAAGCAGACGTCTTGTGCACAGATGCATTCGCAATTTACGGGATACCGGGCGTTTTGCAGAAGCTTCGGAAAGGCGAGTCAGTACCGGTGTTCGAAACCCGCTGGCAGAGCCCAAATTTGCCGACCGTGTCGTCAACGTTGTGGTGGGAACGTTTCTTGCCAGAGCTGGGTATGCCGTCGCCCACTCTGTTCGACCAAGAGATTCATGTGATCCAGGCCGCATTGGCGGGGCAGGGGGTGGCGTTTGTGAGCAACGTGCTGGTGGAGTCGGCAGTCGCGCAAGGGTGGTTGGAGCCGCTGCGGGCTGACTGCCTGCTTCCCGGGTTCGCGTATTACTGCGTGACCGAGGATTCATCGGGCAAGGCGAAAATAACGCAGTTTCAGGATTGGCTGAAAAATGCGCTTTCCAAAGCGCCGGATTGAATAAGATGTGGGCGAGGGGCCAAGGGCACTTTGAACCTGTAGTCGTTCGCCGCCATAATCCCCGTCTGACAGGCATCTTACTTGTCCAAATTTCGATCAAAATAACGAGACTCTCGCAGTATGACCGAGCCCTCCGTGTTTGAAGCCTCCGAACGCCAGCACCTGGCGGACTACACCGAGAAGGCGTACCTGGACTATTCCATGTACGTGATTCTCGACCGCGCCCTGCCCAATATCGGCGATGGCCTGAAGCCGGTGCAGCGCCGTATTGTCTACGCCATGAGCGAGCTTGGCCTGAAGGCCAGCGCCAAGTACAAGAAGTCCGCGCGTACCGTGGGCGACGTGATTGGTAAGTACCACCCGCACGGCGACAGCGCCGTGTACGAGGCCATGGTGTTGATGGCGCAGCCATTCAGCTACCGCTACCCGCTGGTGGATGGTCAGGGCAACTGGGGCTCCCCGGATGATCCCAAGTCCTTCGCCGCCATGCGTTACACCGAATCCCGTATGGGCAAGTACTCCGAGGTATTGCTGTCCGAGCTGGGCCAGGGCACCGTGGACTGGCAGCCGAACTTTGACGGCACCATGGACGAACCGGCGGTACTGCCGGCGCGGGTTCCCAACATCCTGCTGAATGGCACCACCGGCATCGCCGTGGGTATGGCGACCGATATTCCTCCGCACAACCTGCGCGAGGTGGTGGATGCCACTGTACATATGCTGGAAAACCCCAAGGCTACGGTCAGCGAGCTGTGCGAATTTATCCAGGGCCCGGATATGCCCACGGAGGCGGAGATCATCTCGCCCCGGGCGGACCTGCAGAAAATGTACGAGACCGGCAAGGGCTCGGTGAAAATGCGTGCGGTATGGAATAAAGAGGATGGCGACATCATCATCACCGCACTGCCGTATCAGGCCAGTGGCTCCAAAGTACTGGAGCAGATTGCCGCGCAGATGCAGGCGAAGAAACTGCCCATGGTCAGCGACCTGCGCGACGAGTCGGACCACGAGAACCCTACCCGTCTGGTGATTGTGCCCAAGTCCAATCGTGTGGATCTGGAGCAGGTGATGAATCATCTGTTCGCCACCACCGATCTGGAAAAGAGCTACCGGGTCAACCTGAACATGATCGGTGTGGACGGTCGCCCGCAGGTGAAGTCCCTGGACATGATCCTTTCCGAGTGGCTGAGCTTCCGTACCGTTACCACAAGACGTCGCCTGCAATTCCGTCTGGACAAGGTCGAGAAGCGCCTGCACCTATTGGATGGCTTGCTGATCGCATTCCTGAATATCGATGAAGTGATCGAGATCATCCGCACCCATGATGAGGCCAAGCAGGAGCTGATGCGCCGCTTTGCGCTGTCGGAAGTACAGGCGGAATACGTTCTCGATACCAAGTTGCGTCAGTTGGCCCGCCTCGAGGAAATGAAGATCCGCGGCGAACAGGCGGAACTGGAAAAAGAGCGGGATACTCTGACCAAAACCCTGGGCAGCGAGCGCCGTCTCAAGACCCTGATCAAGAAAGAACTGCTGGCCGCAGCGGAAGAATTCGGAGATGAGCGTCGTTCACCTCTGGTGCAGCGTGAGGAGGCTCGAGCCTTCAGCGAAACCGAACTGCTGAGCAGCGATCCGATCACCGTCGTACTCTCTGCCAAGGGCTGGATCCGCCAGGCCAAGGGCCACGATATCGATCCGGAATCGCTCAGTTACAAAGCCGGCGACGGCTTCAAGTACGCCGCCCGGGGCAAGAGTAATCAACCGGCGCTGTTACTGGACAGCACCGGGCGCAGCTACGCCATTGCGGCACATACTCTGCCTTCCGCGCGGGGCCAGGGCGAGCCATTGTCCGGCCGTATCAATCCACCTTCCGGTGCCACCTTTGAAGGTCTGTTGATGGGGGGGGATGATCAGAAGGTATTGCTGGCCAGTGATGCGGGCTACGGCTTTATCGCCAAATACGCCGACCTGCAGTCTCGCAACAAGGCCGGTAAAGCGATGCTGAGCCTGCCGAAAGGCGCACAGGTGCTGCCGCCTCAGGAAATCGAAAACCCGGAATCTGCACTGCTGGCAGCGGTAACCAGTGAAGGCCGTATGCTGGTGTTCCCGGTAACCGAACTGCCGGAACTTTCCAAGGGTAAGGGCAACAAGATCATCAATATCCCCGCCGCCCGCGCTGCGAGCCGCGAGGAAATTGTGGTGGGTATCGCGGTGCTGGAAGGCAAGGACCAGTTGATCATTCATGCCGGCAAGCGTCACACCAAGATCAAGATCTCGGAGCTGGAACACTACGAAGGAGAGCGCGGCCGGCGCGGTAACAAGCTGCCGCGAGGCTTCCAGAAAGTGGATAAAGTCGAGGTTGAACGCAAATAGGTTGGGTGTCGACAGCAAAGAAAAAGAGGGCTAATTAGCCCTCTTTTTCGTTTTGCTTTGCCGGATATCCACGCTCAATCAGAGGTTCCCTGAATGCGCCCGAACTGGCCAGACATCTTCAGCCTGCCATTGTCTTCCCACATCTTGCCGTCACTTGCTCGTTACCGGATCGAACATCTAACCGCCTTCGTAACTATCGCCTTTTCTCTCCCTATTGGTGATGAGATTCACACCGAGAATTTTCTGTTCTTTTCTCTCGCCTGCTCTCTCATCTGGGCGCGTATCGCATACCGTGTCATCTGGCTTCGTCGGCCGAGCGAACACCTTTCTGCAAACTGCTCGAGTCGGTTTTCGTGAAACCGTAGCGGAATTTGCGAAGATTTATGCGCAATCGGTTTGGGAAGTTCTTTCTGGAACGTCAACTGGTGCGAAAGACAGGAAAAGTCGGCCGGACATTAAATGGGTTACCAACCGGACCGAAAAATGGCGAACCCGGAATCAAAGCCGAGTGCCGCCGTTTCTGCGTTTCACATCAGGCCGTCGGTAAGCACCGGGGGCTGAATCGCCGCCGCACTGCGGTGGCATCCGTTTTCACTGCAACGGTGCAGGAAATAATAATGAACAGTCCCATCCAGAAAATCTCATCATTATTGCTGCTCTTGTGCGCATGGTGTTCCTCCTCAGCGGCGATTGCTGCGAGCTGCGAGTACGTCGTGGTCAACGACTGGGGCTCCGGCGCACAGGCCAGTATCCGAATCACCAATAACGGCGCCGGCCCCATCAACGGCTGGGAAGTGAATTGGGAATACAGCGACGGCACAGTGGTGACCGATAGCTGGAATGCCGAAATCTCTGGTGATAACCCCTATACCGCGAACAACCTTTCATGGAATGGTAATCTCCAGCCGGATCAGTTCGCCGAAGTCGGCCTGCAGGTCAGCAACGGTGCCGACAGCGCTTCGGTGCCCGCCATCACCGGCTCCGTCTGTGATGGGGGGAGCAGTTCCAGTTCGAGCTCCTCCAGTAGCGGTTCGGGCTCGAGTTCATCGAGCTCCAGCTCTTCCGGCGGCTCCGGCTCTTCCAGTAGCTCCAGTTCTTCCAGCGGCTCCGGCTCTTCCAGCAGTTCCGGTTCCTCCAGTGGCGGCGGGCCCAGCGGGCCACCCCCGGCGGTGGTGCTGGAGCGGGCCTTCCCGAACCTGACCTTCAACCAGCCCCTGGGCCTGATGCAGGCACCGGGGGACGATTCCCGCTGGTACGTGCTGGAGAAAACCGGCACCGTCTACTGGATCGATGCCAGCGACAACACCACGACCACCAAGAACACCTACTTGGACCTGTCCGGCCTGGTGGATACCGCGGTGGAGGGCGGTGTGCTGGGGATGGCCTTCCACCCGGACTACCAGAGCAATGGCCAGGTGTTCCTGTCGTTCACCACGCCGGCTTCGGAGCCGATGACCTCAGTGATCGCGCGTTTCACGGAAACCACGGGCGGCGCCAGCCTGGACGCTGGCTCGCGCCAGGATATCCTCAGCCTGCCGCAGCCCTACGCCAATCACAACGGCGGCCACATCGCCTTCGGGCACGATGGCTACCTGTATATCGGCTTCGGCGACGGTGGTTCCGCCAATGACCCCGAGGCCAACAGTCAGGACACCAGTAACTGGCACGGCGCCATGCTCAGGATCGATGTGGACAATGGTTCTCCTTACACCGTTCCTGCGGACAACCCGTTCGTGAGTGGCGGTGGCCTGCCGGAGATCTACGCCTACGGCCTCAGGAATCCCTGGCGCTGGAGCTTTGACCGGGTCAGCGGCGACCTGTGGCTGGCGGATGTGGGCCAGTCCGGGTACGAGGAAATCAATGTGATCGAACGCGGCGGCAACTACGGCTGGCGCTGTCGGGAGGGTTTCCACACCACCTCCAACAGCTGCAACACCAGCGGCCCCTATGACGATCCCATATTCGAATACGATCACGGCCAGGGGCAGTCGGTCACCGGCGGTTACGTCTATCGCGGCTCGCAGATCGCTGGCATGAACGGCGCCTATATTTTCGGTGACTACGTCAGTGGCCGGGTCTGGGCCTATACCGATGCCATGTACCAACTGGCGGACACGGATCTTGGGATCACCTCATTCGGAGAATCCAACAGCGGCGAAATCTACCTGGTGGATATCATTGGCGGCGCACTGTACCGGATTGTCGGCGACGGTGGCTCCAGCTCCAGCAGCTCAGGCGGTTCCTCCAGTTCAGGTAGTTCCTCCAGTTCAGGTGGTTCTTCCAGCTCGGGCGGTTCGTCCAGTTCAAGCAGTTCAAGCGGTTCCTCGTCCAGCGGCGGTGGCAGCGGGAATGGCGTTGCCTGCGCAATCACCTACGAGAATGTCTGGGGCGACGGCTACCAATTTGATGTCACCGTGAGTAATGCTGGCACCAGTGCGGTGAGCAGCTGGGAGATTGCGCTTCAGTTCAGTGAAGCACCGCAGGTCACGAACTACTGGAACGTGGACCTGGCCGTTTCCGGCAACACCGTCAGTGCCAGCGACGTGGGCTGGAATGGTGCGCTCGCTCCCGGGGACAGCGTCGAGTTTGGCTTCCAGGGCGATCATGACGGCAGCTTCGACCTACCCGTTTGCCAGGGTTCCGGTGGCTCGTCCAGTAGCAGCTCGAGCTCGTCCGGAGGCTCCAGTTCTTCGTCAAGTGGTTCTGGTTCGTCATCCGGCAGCTCCAGCAGCGGTGGCACCGGCAACATGAACGGCGGCGAGATCTATGCGGCCAGTTGCGCCGGTTGTCACGGCTTCGCTGGCGATGGCGGTCGCGTCGGCGTCCCGCTGACGACGCCTCAGGACCTGGATTTCATGATCGGGTTTATCGAGAACAACATGCCCATGGGCCGAGCGGAAGAATGTGGGGCTGAATGCGCGGAAAGGGTCGGCAACTATATCGCCGATACCTTCTGGGAAGACCAGGAACCACTGAATTGCGAGATGGTCCGCTACGGTGCGCGCCAGTTAAAACTCCTGACCCGTGCCGAGTACCAGAATACGGTCGCGGATCTGCTGGGTGTGGATTTCGCCGTTGCCGAGAGCCTGGCTGACGACAATCAGGTGGGCTACTTCATCAACAACACACACGCTTCGATGGTGACCAGCACCTACGATCGCTTCTTGACGGCGGCCGAGGAAATAGCGGCCTGGTCGGCGGCGCGGGACTTCTCGCCGGCGCTGAACTGCAGTTCGTTCAATCAGGATTGTGTGGACCAGTTTATCGGCGACTTTGCGCCGAAACTCTTCCGGCGCCCACTGGATACCCAGGAAGTGACCACCTACTCAGAACTGGCCAACGGCACCGTTACCGAAGGCGATGTACAGGCGGGCATGCAACTCGCGCTGATGACCATGCTGTCGTCACCACAGTTCCTGTATCGCCACGAGTTGGGTGAAGCGAATCCGGCGAACAGTGCAATCGACATGAACGCTTTCGAGTTGACCTCGTACGAAATGGCCACCTGGCTGAGTTACTCATTCACCGGCTCCACCCCGGATGACGTCGCCCTGCAGAAGGCGGCCAACGACCAGTTGCGCGACCCGGTGGAGATCACCCAGGAGGCACAGCGGCTGCTGGACCTGGCCGAGGCCCGGGACACCATGGGTGATTTTGTCGGAAGCTGGCTGGGCACCGACAGTCTGGAAAACGCGCCCAAGGATCCGGCGGCCTGGCCCGGTTTCGAGGATGTGGCGCCGCATATGGAGCGGGAAATCCGCGAAGTCTTCGCCGAGGTGATGCTGAACGGCAACGAGTCTTTCGCCTCTCTCTATGATGCCAACTGGACCTTCGTCAACGGACCCCTGGCGCAGCACTACGGTATCAGCGGCGTTTCCGGCGACGACTTCCAGCAGGTCACCACCAGCGACCGCGGTGGCATCCTCACCAGCGGTGCGTTCATGGCGCGCTGGGCGGAGCTGACCGAAACCTCGCCGATCCGGCGCTCGGTGCGCGTGCGCCGCCGTATGCTGTGCCAGGACCAACCGGACCCGCCCGCCGGCATCACGGAAAGCCGCGCCGAGCGTCTGGAGGAACTGGCGGATCTGATCGCCGATCCGGCCACCACCAATCGCATGAAGTACGAAGCGCTCACTTCCGTGGCGCCCTGTCTGAACTGTCACCAGGAGTGGATCAACCCCCTCGGCGGCGGCATGGAAGACTTTGATGCGGTGGGCAACCCGCGCAGTGTCGACCACAACGGCAACCCGATAGACGCCAGCGGCGCCCTGTACGCACCGGATGTATTGAGCAACCGCGGTGAGTCGATCCCGTTCGAGGGGTCGCGCGGCCTGGGGCAGTTACTGGCGACCCTGCCCGCTGCGCAGTCCTGCGTATCCCAGAATATGTTCCGCTTTATGCTCGGAGTGGGGCACGACAGCATCGACAACTCCAACCCGGAAGGACGGGCACTGGATCCGGTCGAGGAGGAGGGTTACGCCTGCACGGTAAACGATATGACCGACACCCTGGTGCAGCAGAGCCCCCGGGCGATGCTCGAAAACATGAGTACTCTGGATGCGGTGCGTTACCGCAAAGAGTGGCAGCGCTGAGGCAGCAGGTGTGACGGGCCGGTGTCATCCATCACACCGGCCCATTGCGCCACCCGAACCCAGTGGATCAGCCATATAAACAGAACAAGGGCGCAAGTTATGAAAAAGCCATACAAGAATGTGTTTGATAAAAGACGCAGGGATTTACTGAAAATTTTTGCCGCCGCAGGTATCGGCAAGGGACTGCTGCGGGCCTCGCCGCTGGTCGGGGGCATGATGGCCTCACGATTGGCCGAGGCGCAGACGGGGCCCAACAAATCGGTGGTGATCTACGTGCCCGACGGCGCCCTGCCGGAACACTGGTACCCCAATGAGGACCTGACCAGTTTCGGGGCCATGTCCCAGCCCTACAGTACCGTCGCCAGCGAGTGCAACTTTCTGAAAAGCATGGGCCACCACCGCGGCGGCCACGGCGTCATGCCCACCATTATCAACAACAGTTGGGGCGGCGACAGTTTCGACGTGAACATGGGCAGAATCCTCGGTGAGAATCTGCCGTTCACCTATGTCAACCTGGGCGTGCACAGCAATGGCAAGGGCGTTCTGACCAAGGACAACGGTTCGAAAGTGCCGTTTGAGGACAACCCCTTCAACGCCTTCAACCGGCTGTTCGGCAATCTGCAGTCCGGCGGCGGTGGCGGCAATCCCAAACTTAACGCGGTGGACGCACATCTGGATGCGGTCAGGGCCCTGAAAACAAAACTGGGCTCCTACGAACAACAGCGCCTCGATTCGCATTTGACGGCGATCGAGGAAACCCAGCGACGCCTGCTGGATCTGGGCGGTGGCGGAATGTCCTGCGCGGCCGCCAGCCCACCGGCGGAGTTTCCGATCGAATTTTCCACCTTTCAGCAACAGGCGGAATTGCAGGCGGATATCATCGCCCTGGCGCTAGAGTGCAACTTCACCGCTTCCTGTTCTCTGGCACTGGGCAACGACGGTGCCGAGTTCACTCTGCCCTACCTGAATTTTCAGAACACCTACCACTCTTCCATTCATGGTGGCAACGGCGGCGATCCCACGTATCCGCACTACCGGGAGACCCGGGCCCACCTGAGCAGCCTGTCGGCTTCACTGATCGGCCGCCTGCGGGACCGCGGCATCCTCGACAGCACCATTGTCTGTGAGGTTACCGATATGGGTAACGGTGACGCCCACAGCAACACCGACGTTCCATTGATCATGGCTGGCGGCGGTGGTGCCATACAGCGTGGTGTATCCAATGCCGGTGGCGCTTCCTATACGCCCCTGCATCAGATACACACGGCGGCGGTGGCCCTGCAGGCCCATCAGCACCCGTTGTACCAGGGTTATGAGAGTGAAGTGATTCCGGGTGTTTTGACTTGATGATTTGCCGGAATAAAACTGCGCAGATCCTTGCGCTGGCTTTGGCGATCACCGGCCTGAATAGTTGTACGGAATCCGGTCAGGAATCTCCGCCACAGGTGCGGCTCAACGATACCGGCATCACCTGGGGTGCCAATTATCCCAGGGGCGTCAACGATGACTGCAGCGCAAGCGTCGACCTCGCGCGATTACCCGATGGGGAATCCCTGGTGGGCGATATCCTCAGTCAGCAGGATTGCAGTCAGGGCCGGGATACCGCCGGTGAGGGGAGAGCCGACGGCGCGGCCGGTTTTGTCTATCGCAAGATTGGCGCCGGGGGCGAACCGTTGCCCGCGGACGCGCAGAACTGGCACTGTGTCGTGGACGAAATCACCGGGCTGGCGTGGGAAGTCAAGCAGCCGGGCGACGGCGTTTACGGTAACCGCGGACGCCACGACGCCGACGATGTGTTTACCTGGTACAACCCGGACAAAAGCGCCAACGGCGGCGCCATCGGCGACTGGAACAGCCGCTACGCCCAGTGCACCGGCTATGTGGCAGGCCAGCCAGCCACCTATTGCAATATTGAGGAATACGTCAGCCGCACCAACCGGCGCGGCCTGTGTGGCTTCAATGACTGGCGCGTGCCGACCATGGATGAACTCTCCGGCCTGGTGCACTTCGGGCGCAGTGCTCCCGCCATCGACACCACCTATTTCCCCAACACCAAAGTCGGTTTCTACTGGAGCCATTCGCCCGACGCCGAATTGCAACAGAGGGCCTGGGCGGTGAATTTTCAGTTCGGCTACTCCGCGCCCATGCCGCGGAACAACGGCCACCATCTCAGACTGGTCAGGGATTGGGCGGAGAAGCCTGGGGAAAACGCAATCAATCCAGCTCCGGTACCGGCGCTGTCGGCGGCTCAGGGCTGTAACAGCGAACAGATTCCCTCCTCGGCCCCCACTTCCCGTTATCGGCTAGAGGAAGACGGTTCCGTGGCCGACACTGAAACCGGCCTGATCTGGCGCGCCTGTATGGAAGGTGTTGCGGGAGAAGCCTGCGACCAGGGCGAACCCCTGGCGCTCAATTGGGCCGAAGCCCTGACTTATGCAACGGCACTCGACAAGAAGGGCGCGGCCTCCGGGGACGACGATTGGCGTCTGCCGAATATCCGCGAGCTGGGCAGCCTGCTCGAACTGCAATGCGCCGGCCCCGCGATCAACCGCGGGCTTTTCCCGAACGCCTCGCAGGACGTCTGGTCGTCATCGCCGTCGAACTTCCATACCCATTATTCCTGGTATGTGGATTTCGCCACGGGTGCGCTTACTTACGGCGAGCGGGAAAAACCCAAAGCGATCCGTCTGGTGCGCGACGCTCGGTAAAAATCACAAAGGTGCGTGGTTCGGAAAATCCGGAGCTTACTTTGCCGGATACCAGGTCTGGGTACGGTAGAAGAAGCCCAGGTAACCGCGCACCTTCAGGTTGCCGTTTTCTTCCCACATCTTGCAGTCATAGACTTTGCCCTTGACCGGATCGAGAATCTGACCGCCTTCGTACACGTTGCCTTTTTTCACCATATCGGTGATCACATTCATGCCGACAATTTTCTTGCCCTTGTTGGGGCCAGGGCAGGCTTCGCAGACAGTGTCGTCCGGCTTCATCAGCAGGTCCACCACCTTGCCGTAGTATTTGCCACCCTGTTCGTAGATTTCCACCACCGACTTTTTCTGGCCGGTTTCGTCGTCAATGGTGGTCCAGCGACCGACCACATCGGCAAAGGCCAGCTGGGTGGAGAGAAGCAGGGCGCTAACAGCAGTAATCAGTGTCTTCATTGGGAGATCCATCGCTATTGGTCGGAGTGTGACCATACCATTTTTTATGGTCACAACAGCATTGGGACTTCAACTTTAGTGTAGATGTTCCGGCTTGCCATGGGTGATGAGTACTTCTTCCCGACAGCGCACCACACAGCGGAAAAGTACACGGCCTTTGGCGTCATGATGAGCAGCTGATCGGCAGGTGTTTACCGGCTTCTGGTGGCGCCGCGGCCCACTGTTCATGGTGCCGGTGCTCGTCGAACGGCGACTGCAGTAAATCGAACAGCGTCGCCAGAGGCTGATAGTCTCCTTTCTCGGCGGCTTCGATCACCTGTTGTGCCAGGTAATTGCGCAGGATGAACTTGGGGTTGGTCTGCAGCATTTGCTGGCTGCGGGCTTCTGCGGAGCAGCTTTCTTTCTGCAGTCGCAGATCATAGTGGGAAAGCCAGTTTTTCAGAGCGCTCTGCTGTGTGGGCGAAACCAGTGCCTCCAGCGACGCAGCGGGCCGTTCGCCACGGTAGCGGGACAGTGCCCGGAAAAACAGTGTGTAGTCCACCTTGCCCGCGTCCAGTATCTGCAGGAGGTCGGCACACAGTTGCTGGTCGCCTTCGTCTTCAATCGCAAGGCCGAGTTTCTGTCGCATGCGGGCGGCGTAAAAATCGATTAGCAGCGGCTGGTACTGACCCAGACAGTCTTTCAGGGTTTCGGTATCCAGCAGGCTGGAAAAGGCGTGGGCCAGGGCGTTGAGGTTCCACAGGACCACGCCGGGCTGGGCATCAAAGGCGTAGCGGCCAGTGTGATCCGAGTGGTTGCAGATAAATCCGGGCTCGTAGTCATCGAGAAAGCCGTAGGGGCCAAAGTCAAAGGTATCGCCGATGATCGACATATTGTCGGTGTTCAACACGCCATGGGCGAAGCCAACGGACTGCCAGCCCGCCACCAGCTCGGCGCTGCGTTTGACGGTAAAGCGTAACAGCGCTTCCGCTTGGGCCTGTATGGGTTCGTCGACGATTTGTGGCAGGAATTGTGCGCATACAAACTCCACCAGTTTTTTCTGCGCTTCCAGCTGGCGGGTATAGAAAAGGTATTCAAAATGCCCGAAGCGGATATGGCTCTGGGCCACGCGAATCAGCGCCGCGCCGGCTTCCATTTTCTCCCTGGCAACCGCTTCACGGCTGCCAGCGATACTGAGTGCTCGGGTGCTGCGGATACCCAGTGCCGTCAGTGCCTCCCCGGCCAGGTATTCACGGATGGTGGAACGCAGCACGGCGCGACCGTCACCAAAACGGGAGTAGGGGGTTTTACCTGCACCTTTGAGATGCAGGTCCCAGCGTTTTCCCTGGTGCTCGACCTCCCCCAGCAGCAGGGCGCGGCCATCTCCCAGCTCGGGGTTGTAACTGCCGAACTGGTGACCGGTGTATTTCATCGCGAAAGGCATACTGTCGGGAAAAAGTTTTGCGCCAGTGGTCAACTGGGCCCAGTCCGGATGGCCTATATCCGTGGCTTCCAGCCCCAGTAATGCCATCACCGCCGGATTGACGTGGATGATGTGGGGCTGCTGAAGCGGGGCCGGCGGCGTGGGGGTTCCGAATTCCGGGCCGAGGTCAGCGTAGTGCTGGTGCAGGTGCAATCTGCTCAGCGGGGTGCCAGTCGTCACGGGGAACTCAGGGCCAGTTTGATGTTTTTGCTATCCCAGCAGTCGACTTCCATGTACAACAGGTCTTCTATCGCGGGAAACTGATATAGCCACTCGGCTGGTGCCTGCAGCCGGTAGCCGGGCCCGTCCGCAGACAGGTGAAGGCCATCAATGGCCCGGTCCACGTGATCCCGGTGTACGATACAGGCAAGCCGCAGACACAGCAGTAGATCGTTGTTGGGGTGAAACCCGTAATGTTCCTGTACGGATTTTATGTCGCCGCGCTGGTTGCGCACCAGATAGGCGAGATTTTCCTGCTCGCATCTGCTGAAGCCCGCCATGTCCGCGTGCTCAATCATGTAGGCACCCAGTTTGCGGAAGCTACTGTGGGACAGCGACAGTCCGATCTCGTGCAGATCTGCGGCCCACTGCAGCAGGCGACGCTGGCTGAGTAATGCGTGTGGGTTGAGCTGGCCAAAAAATTGCAACGCGGTATGGGCAACGCGCCTTGCCTGCTCACGGTCGATTTCACCGCGTTCTATCAGATTGGCGATGGTATCCGCGCGGCGGTCACCGCCGGATGCGCGGCCCGCGAGATCGTGCACTATTCCCTCGCGAATGGCGTAGGGTGAGACGTGCATTTCCTGGATATTCAGCTCGCGAAAAATGCCGTGCAGGATGGCGAGGCCGGCGGCAAACACCGGGCGGCGCTCCGGGTCGAGATGAGGCAGCTCGATCGCGTCAACGGTCTTGAACCGGGCGACCTTGTCTGCGAGCGCATCGATATCCTCGCGCAGGATGGGCAGTAACTCGCCATCGTTGAGTACCCGGGCGACCGACTTGACCGTACCCGATGCACCCATCACCAGCGCGTCGTCCGCCATATGTTGCAATTCCTGCAGTTCAGCCTGGGCGGCGCGCCTGGCGCGGACAAAGTTGTTGTGTTTTCCGTTATCGATTTTGCCGCTGTCGAAAAAGCGCCGGTTAAAGGCCACACAGCCCATACCGATACTCTGGAGCTGACGCGGGGCTTCCATTCCGCGCACCAGTTCAGTGGAGCCGCCGCCAATATCCACCACGCAGCGCAGTCGTGTCGGCCCTTCTGCGGCAGCCATAACGCCGGAATAAATCAGGCGCGCTTCCTCGATACCGGAGATGATCTCGATGGGTGCGCCAAGGATCGCCTCCGCGGACTCGAGAAAACCGTCGGCGCGCGTGCTGGCAGCGCGCAGGGTGTTGGTTCCCACTACACGGACATTATCCAGTGGCAGGTCCTGAATAACTGGCGCAAAGCGACGCAGGGCTTCCAGAGCCCGCTCCGCCACCAACGGGTCAAGATTGCGCTCGGCATCCAGGCCCTCCGCCAGGCGGACCATGGAACGATCGGTGTGCAGACGCACCATGCGCTGATCGCGAAACTCTGCCAGCAGCAGGTGGAAGCTGTTGGAGCCTAGGTCCAGGGCCGCGTAGCGTTCGTGGGGACCATCGTGAGACGTGGCGGTTGTGGGCTCTGTTGTCATGGTTTTCGTTGTCAAATCGCTGTAACAAAAATGTAGCAAAATGTGCGGTACTGAACTATGGCTTCAATGGAAGTTCACTCACTTGAAACCGAATAAATACACGCTGCCGGTAGGCTTGGATGCCGCTGCACGCAGCAGCGCTGATACATCCTCCACCGAAACAGCAGTAGAGAGTATGGCAAACGACATTCCGATCTATCCCAAAGAACTCAGCTGGCTGTCTTTCAACGCCCGGGTACTGCAGGAGGTGGAGGACGAGAGTGTACCGATGATTGAGCGGGTACGCTTTCTGGGCATCTTCTCCAACAATCTGGATGAATTCTACCGGGTTCGCGTAGCGGATGTGCGCCGCCTGGCCACATTTACCAAGGGCAGTCGGAAGAAAGAGGATTTTTCGGAGCTGCTCGGCAATATCAACGAGAAAGTGTTACGCCTGCAGGCGCGCTTCGGTAATGCCTATACCAAGGTTTTGAAGGATCTGGGCAAGCACAATATTCATCTGATCAATGAGCGCCAGCTTACCGACGGACAGCGGGAGTATGTGGAGGAATATTTCCATCGGGAAGTGCTGCCGGAGCTCGAGCCCTTCTTTATCGATGATCGCGATACCATGCCACTGCTGAATGAAGCGAGTATTTACTTCGGTATTTATCTGGAGCTCGAGGATGGCAGCCTGCGATTTGCCGCTCTGGAAATTCCTACCGACATCCTGCCTCGTTTTATTGCCATCCCCCATCGGGAAAAAAAGCACGAAAAAGTCTATATCGTGCTCGACAATGTGATTCGCGCCTGTCTGGTGGATGTATTTCGCTATGTGCTGCCCATCGACAGGGCGGCCGCGTTCACCTTTAAAATCAGTCGCGATGCAGAGCTGGAGCTCGGCGAGCATGTTACACAGAATATTGTTGACCGGGTGGCAAAGTCACTCAAGAAGCGTAAACAGGCAGAGCCGGTACGTCTGGTGTACGACTCCACTATGCCGGAAGCGCTGCTGCAGTTGATCAAGAAAAAGCTCAAGATGGGGCGCTACGACAGCTATACCCCCGGAGGACGCTACCATAATTCCAAGGATTTTATGAGCTTCCCCGCGGACAGCCGACAGCACACCTACCGCGCCATCAAGCCGTTGCCCACCTTGCCGGACAGCGCCAATATCTTTGATTGGCTCGATGAAAAGGACCGGCTTTGCTACTACCCGTACCACGATTTTAGGGTGATCACGAAGCTGCTGGCCTCTGCTGCCATTGACCCCAAGGTGCGGGAAATCCGTATCAACCTGTATCGGGTAGCAAAAAACTCCCGGGTGGTGGCGGCGCTGGTCAATGCGGTACGGAACCAGAAACAGGTTACCGCTGTGGTGGAGTTACAGGCGCGCTTTGACGAGCAGGCAAATATTCACTGGTCCAATGAGCTGAGCGATGCCGGCGTAGAGGTGATCTACGGCGTGCCAGGATTGAAGGTGCACTGCAAGCTGATATCCATCGTGCGTGAAGAGAGTGGACGCGACCGTTATTACAGCCATTTCGGCACCGGAAATTTTAACGAGAGCACCGCACGCTTTTATTGTGACTTCAGCCTGCTTACCAGCGACACCAGGCTCGGACAGGATGCCTACCGGGTATTCGACTTTATCAAGCAGCCCCACCTGCAGCCGGATTACAACCACATCTGGAGCTCGCCCCATAGTAATCGGCCCAACATCCTGGCGGCCATCGACAGAGAAATCGCGGCAGCTGCGGCGGGGCAGCCTGCGGAAGTGTTCATCAAGTGCAACAACCTGGTGGACCGTGAAGTCATCGAATATCTGTACCGGGCAAGTGTCGCTGGGGTGCGGGTGCGGATCATTGTGCGCAGCATGTGCGCGCTGCAGTGTCAGGAGAAGGGGCTGTCCGACAATATCAAGGTAATCAGTCTTGTGGATAAGTTTCTCGAGCACGCGCGCGTGTACGCCTTCCACAACGGAGGTGATCAGCAGGTGTACCTTTCTTCGGCGGATCTGATGACGCGCAACCTCGACCACCGGGTAGAGGTGACTTTCCCGCTGTTGGCGCAGGAGCATCGCGATACAGTAATGGACATTCTGGAATTGCAATGGCAGGACAACCAGAAAGCGCGCATACTGGATGCGGAGCAGACCAACAGCCGTATCGCCAATCGCAAGAGCAAACGCAACGTGCGGTCACAGGATGCGATTTACCGGTATCTTAAAAAACGCGAGGTTTAACCCTCTGGGAGGCCGGGCGCTCAATTTTTGCTGAAGCCGACCAGTTTCCCGTTATCAAAGGAAAAGCGATAGCGTTCACCCACTTTAAGGTGCGCCTTGCACCGGGATTCGATGGTGATACGAGGAAACTGGGGGGTGACAACCCATGTGGAAAAGTCGCCTTCGGGACCGCGGCCAATCAGCCAGTAGTGGTCGCCGTGGGCGCAGTTACCTTTCGCCATACAGTTATCGTACCCCCACACGAAGGCGCGCACGTCGTACTTGGCGGGAATATTTGCGGCGGGCCGAAAGGGGTCCCTGGTGTCGCCGGTGATTTCGTAGAGATCGCCAAAGGTGACCACTTCGTAACCCTTGGCGCGGGTATCGCAACTGGCGGCGTGAAGATTCACTCCCGCAGCAGCCTCGGGGGCTTTTGACTCGGTGGCTTTGGGTTTCGGTGCCATTTCACTGGGGAGATATCCACAGCCACTCATTGTCAGGCTCCACAGCGCCAGGCCAGTGCACAGGGTGCTACCACCGATATACCGCACGTCCTACCTCCTCGGTATCAATCCGTTCTCTTAACTATAGCCGCAGTTGGCCGCGGTCCAGGCGCGTACCCTGCCGGTTGATGGGCGGGCGTCATTGGCGCGATGTTTTGTTGCGTTTGAAGCGTACCTTGCGGCGGTAGGGGAAGGTACTTTCCACCCGCCCGGCGCGGATACGTTCCTGCAGTTTTTGCCAGTAGCGGTAATCATAGAGATCGCTGTGCTGGTCTTCGAACGCCTTGCGCGCCACCGGGTTGCCGGAAAAAAACAGCCGGAATTCTTCCGGAAATACATCGGCTTCGTCCACGGTGTACCAGGGCCTGTCAGCCAGCTCCTGCTCACTGGTCTGGGGCTCGGGAATCTTGCGGAAGTTGCACTCGGTGAGCGGGCAGAGTTCGTCGTAATCGTAAAACACCACGCGACCGTGACGGGTCACGCCGAAGTTTTTCAGTAACATATCTCCGGGGAAAATATTGGCCGCCGCCAATTGCTTGATCGCATTCCCGTATTCTTCCATGGCCTCAATGGTCTGCTGTTCGTCCGCCTGGTCGAGGTACAGGTTGAGGGGCTCCATGCGCCGCTCCACATACAGGTGCTTGATGATCACCCATTTTTCATCCACATGCAGCTTGGATGGCGCCAGCGTCTGCAGCTCGTCCAGCAGCGCATCGCTGAACCGGTTGCGGTAAAAGATGAAGTTGGTGTACTCCTGGGTGTCCGCCATGCGCCCCACCCGATCGGCGCGGGATACAAACTTGTACTTTTCCTTGACGATTTCCTCGGTGACTGTCTTGGGGTTATCAAACTTGTCCTTGATGACCTTGAACACCACTGGATAGGACGGCAGGGTAAATACACTCATCACCATGCCCTTGATCCCTGGGGCGATTACGAACTTGTCGTTGCTCACCTTCATATGCGCGAGGATATGGCGGTAGAACTCGGTCTTTCCGTGCTTGTGGAAACCGATGGAGTTATACAGTTCGGACTTTTCCTTGAGCGGCATGATGGTGGACAGAAAGCGCACAAACCGCGAGGGAATGGGCGCGTCCACCATAAAATAGGAGCGGGTGAAACTGAAAATGATACTGGTGGAGTCGTTGTCGTGGATCAGGGTATCCACAAAAACATTGCCGCGGCCGTTATTGAGACAGGGCAGAATCAGTGGGATAACCTCGCCGGCAAACATCAGGCGGCCCACCAGGTAGGCCGCCTTGTTGCGGTAGAACACCGACTCCAGCATATCCACCCGCAGCCGCTGCTCGTCTTCCTCATCCTCCAGTTTACCGGCGAGTGGGCCGGCGCGCAGGGCCTCGCAGATGTTATCCACATCCCGCGCCATGTCTTCCCAGGGAATCGAGAAGCTGTAGTCGGCGAGGATATCTTCAATCATCGCCTGCAACCCGTCGCGTCCGCTGTAGCTGATATAAATGGAGTAGTCCCGCAGCGGTTTCTCGTCCGGGGCGCGGGAGGGTTTTACGAAGATGTGGTTGTCGTGAATGTGCGCGTGCTGGAACTGGCTGCAGAACACTGAATTGAAAAACGTCTCAGCAATCTCGTAGTTGTTGTGATTGGCAATCAGCTGGCTGTAGGTAGACTTGGCCTGCCCCCAGAGCTCCAGCTGGGTGGTGTCCTTGCTGGTCACCGAGTGCACCAGTTTCAGCACCTGATTGACCTTGATCTTGTAGAGATCGATGCGTTCCTTGTTGGTCTCGTGCACCGCAGGCCATGCAGCGGTCTCAAAGCGCGCTTTTGCCCCTAGTGTCATGTTCTGAAAATCCGCAAAATACGCATCGAATCCATTGAGGATGGTTTTGGCGATTCTGCGCGCTGTCGGGGAATGGTTTGTCATGCACTAGACTCTTATGGAATCATGTCCTCTATTTCTTCGATACTAGCACGGGCTAACAGGCAACCACTTGAACGATTGGATCAGCAGCTTTGTCTTTTTCTTTGCCGTCATTGACCCGGTGGGCACACTGCCGGTGTTTATCGCGGTAACTTCCCGCCATTCTGAGTGGCAGCGGCGCAAAATCGCATTGCTGGCGGTTGGCGTGGCTACGGGTATCCTGACGTTTTTCCTGTTGGTCGGGCAGTATCTGCTGGAAACCGTTGGGGTGCCCCTGTCCGCATTCCAGGTGGCGGGCGGCATCGTACTGTTCCTCTTCGCCCTGACCATGATCTTCGGGGAGGGCAAGCCGGAAAGTGAGGTGGAGATCATTCGCGATGGTCGTGAAACCGCTATTTTCCCCCTTGCCGTGCCCTCCATTGCCTCACCTGGGGCCATGCTGGCTGCGGTAGTGCTGACGGACAATCACCGTTTTGACCCCATCCACCAGGTAAAATCCGCCACCGCCATGCTTGCGGTCTTGGGTATCGTCCTGGTATTGCTGTTGGCGGCAAACTGGATCTATCGCTGGATCGGCGACTCCGGAGCCAGTATTGTCAGTCGCGTAATGGGGTTGATTCTCGCCTCTGTCGCCACAACCAATGTGTTGGTTGGGCTGCAACAGTTCTTTATGACCTGATTTTCCTTGGCAGCTGAACTGCCGCACAATTCTAAAACGCCGAACAACGGACGGTGCACTTTGTGGTGCCCGTAAAAAATGAGTTCTCAGGAGGGGGTTTGCACCACGATATTGCACTGATCACAACCATTTCTGTCGCCTTGGGCCTGGCCCTGGTACTTGGGTTTATCGCCGTACGCCTGCGCATGCCAGCCCTGCTTGGCTACATGATCGCCGGTATCCTGATTGGCCCGGCGACCCCGGGGTTTGTGGCGGACGTAACACTGTCGCAGCAGCTGGCGGAAATTGGTGTCATTCTGCTGATGTTCGGAGTGGGCCTGCATTTTTCACTCAAGGATCTGATGGCGGTGCGCCGCATTGCCATCTTCGGCGCCGTCGCTCAGATTTTGGTGGCGACCGCCCTCGGTGCCGCTGTCGCACAGTGGTGGGGGTGGAGTATTGGGGCCAGCGTGGTATTTGGCCTGGCGTTATCGGTGGCGAGTACCGTGGTGCTGTTGCGGGGGCTGGAATCGAGAGGCCTTCTCGATAGCCAGAACGGACGCATTGCGGTGGGCTGGTTGATCGTAGAAGACCTGGTCATGGTGTTTGCCCTGGTTCTGCTGCCGGCACTGGCGGGCTGGCTCGGGGGGGCGGTGGATGCTCAGGACGCCGGCGCGCACGCCGGGACTGGTAGCGAAGCAACTCTGCTGGTTACCGTTGCCCTGACCCTGGGCAAGGTGGCGATATTCATTGCGCTGATGTTGCTCGGTGGCAAGCGGTTTTTCCCTTGGTTGCTGTGGCAGGTGGCACGCACCGGTTCCCGTGAACTGTTTACCCTTGGGGTGATTGCCATTGCCATGGGGATCGCCTATTTCTCCTCGATTATCTTTGGTGTGTCTTTTGCACTGGGTGCATTTTTTGCCGGCATGGTATTGCGGGAGTCCGCTCTCAGCCATCGCGCGGCGGAAGAGTCGCTGCCCCTGCGCGATGCCTTTGCGGTGCTGTTCTTTGTATCGGTGGGAATGCTGTTCGACCCGGCCATGCTGGTCGAGGAGCCTCTGCGGGTGCTCACCGTGGTGGCGATCATTGTTTTCGGTAAGACCCTCGCGGCCTTCGTGCTGGTACTGCTGTTCCGCTACCCGCTGAATACGGCGTTTACCGTTTCCGCGAGCCTGGCACAGATCGGTGAGTTTTCTTTTATTCTCGCGGCCCTCGGCGCCTCTCTGGGCCTGCTGCCGGACCAGGGACAGAACCTGATCGTTGCCGGCGCGCTGATCTCAATTGCACTCAATCCATTGTTGTTCAATCTGATTGAGCCCGCCCAGCGCTGGATACGCAGCCGCTCCCGGCTCGCGCGGTTTATGGAGCGCACCGACGATCCGCTGGCAGAGTTGCCGATGACCACGGATCTTCGCTCCCTTACCGGGCACGCACTGATAGTGGGGTATGGCGGACTTGGCAGTCATATCGGGACGCAATTGCGCAACACCGGGATGTCTGTGGTCGTGGCGGATATCCAGCGTGAGCGGGTTGAACAACTGCGCGCGCAGGGGATCCCGGCGGTCTGCGGTGACGCGGCGGATGAGGAGGTTCTGATTCAGGCACATGTGGCGCGCGCACGGATGCTGATCATTACGCTACCGGATACGGTGCGCACCCAGAAGATGATGGCGACGGCGAAGTTGTTGCGACCGGAGATCAGTATCCTGGTGTGTGCGGAAAACGAAGAGGTAGAGCCGCTGTTGCGCAAGGAGGGGGCTACCGCAGTATTTATTGGCGAGCGGGAGCTCGCGAGCAATATGGGCAATTTTGCGGTCCAACGTCTGGCATCGGAGGCGGAAGCCTGATTGCTTACCCCGCGAGGGGTGAAAATCTCGCGGCACAGTGTAAGAACCGGCCTGCGATGACGACAAACACCCAGACGTGTCAGATCTCAGGAGAACCACAGTGCTGATCAAATCACCCCCTCGCCATCAGCTGTCTGAACAGCAGGTCACTCCTGAATCCGCTTATGTTTCCCGGCGCCGTGTGATTTCGGGGCTTGGCGCCGGCATCGGCAGCCTGCTGCTCGCCGGTAACGCCCGCGCACTGGACCTGTTTGGTGGCGAGCCGGACAAGGCCGCCCCCCGCAAGCCGCTCGCCTTCACGCCGCAGAAACCCGCCCCGGACCTGGTCCTCACCCCGCAGGCCAAGGTCATCAGCCACAACAACTTCTACGAGTTCGGGACCGGCAAAACCGATCCTGCGGAAAACAGTCAGGGGCTGAAAACCGAACCCTGGACGCTTACCGTGGAAGGGGAAGTGGAAAAGCCCGGCACCGTAGATGTGTGGAAGCTGATGGGGGAGATTGGCCTGGAAGAGCGCATTTACCGCATGCGCTGCGTGGAGGCCTGGTCCATGAACATTCCCTGGGTGGGCTTTGAGCTTGGCAAGTTCCTCAAGCGTTTTGCGCCGACAAGCCGCGCCAGGTATGTCGCCTTCGAAACACTGTACGACCCGCAACAAATGCCCGGGCAGCGCAATCGCTACATCGGCGGTGGCGTGGACTATCCCTATGTGGAGGGCTTGCGGATTGATGAGGCCATGCACCCGCTCACTATTCTTTCGGTGGGGCTTTATGGAAAAGCCCTGCCGCCCCAGAACGGCGCCCCCATTCGTCTTGTGGTTCCGTGGAAATACGGCTTCAAGGGTATCAAGTCCATCGTCAAAATCAGACTGCTTGAACAGATGCCGCCCACCAGTTGGAACAGGCTGGCGCCGCAGGAGTATGGTTTCTATGCCAATGTGAATCCCAAGGTGGATCACCCGCGCTGGTCCCAGGCCAGCGAGCGGTTTATTGGCCCGGGCGGTCTATTCGCGGTGAAGCGACAGCCGACCCTGCCGTTTAATGGTTACGCAGAAGAGGTCGCATCCCTGTACAGCAATATGGATTTGAGGAAGTTTTACTAGTGACGGGGCAGTGGAAAAAGCCCGTTGTCTCCGGCCTGCAGGTCGCTGTGCATATCGGCGCTTTGCTGCCGCTGCTGTGGCTGTTTGTCGCCATCAACCAGGGACGACTCGGCGGCGATCCGGTCAAGGAGCTGATTCACTACCTGGGTATGGGCACCATTCGCCTGCTGCTGCTTACCCTGCTGGTTTCACCACTGGCAAAAACGCTGCACTTCGGCCAGCTGAATCGATTGCGCCGCCCTCTCGGGCTCTGGTGTTTTGCCTGGGCCACCCTGCACTTTACCGCCTGGCTGGCACTGGATCTTGGTCTCGACTGGTCACTGATCGGTGCGGAGCTGATCAAGCGCAGCTATATTTTGCTGGGCTTTTTTGCCTGGCTGATTCTGCTGGCACTGGCGGTAACCTCCGTTCCCACGCTGCTCAAAAAAATGGGGCGCAACTGGAAGAAGCTGCACGGCCTGCTCTACCTTGTGGTGGTTCTGGCCTGCTGGCATTTCTGGTGGTCGGTAAAAAGTGGCTGGATCGAGCCGGCCATCTACGCGGCGGTGGCACTGGCGCTGATGGCCTGGCGACGCCAGGCCGTGGTGCGGTGGGTGAAAAGCTTCCGCTAATCACACGTCAGCTGAATTCGCCGGAGATATATTCCTTGGTCAGGGTCTGCTGCGGGTTCTCAAATACCTGCTCGGTATTACCCATCTCGACCAGATAACCGGTGCGCCCGCCCTGGGAGATATCCACAGAGAAGAATGCCGTGTTGTCCGCCACGCGCATGGCCTGCTGCATATTGTGGGTCACGATGGCGACGGTGTAGCGATTTTTCAGTTCGAGCATCAGCTCTTCGATCTGGCGAGTGGCGATGGGGTCAAGAGCAGAGCAGGGCTCGTCCATCAGTAGCACCTCCGGCTCCGAGGCAATGGCGCGGGCAATGCACAGGCGCTGTTGCTGTCCACCGGACAGCGATAGACCGCTGGCCTTCAGTTTGTCCTTCACCTCATCCCACAGGGCCGCGCGCTTCAGTGCCTTCTCGACCTTCTTGTCCATGTCCCCCTTGAACTTGTTCAGCTTGAGACCGAAGGCCACATTCTCGTAAATACTCATGGAGAAAGGGTTCGGCTGCTGAAACACCATGCCGATATAGCGACGTACCACCACCGGATCTACATCCTTGGCATAGATATCCTGACCGTGATAGCGCACCTGGCCTTCAAAGCGGAATGTCTGAATCAGGTCGTTCATCCGGTTCAGGCAGCGCAACACCGTGCTTTTGCCGCAGCCAGAGGGTCCGATAAAGCCGGTAATCTTTTTTTGCTCAATGGGGATTTTGCTGTCCCGCACGGCGAGAAAGTCACCGTAGTGAATTTTGTCGATCTGGCAATCGATAACGGTTTCCGAGGGCGCCGTGTCGGCGGCTTGACTGCGAGGTAGGCTCATTTCCGTGCTCAGTTTTTCTTGCGGCTGATTGCGCGGGCAAACAAATTGAAGATCAATACGATAATTACCAGCACCAGTGACGCGGTCCACGCCAGCTCGATCTGGTTGTCAAAGGGCATTCCCGAAAAGTTGTAGATCAGCACCGACAGTGAGGCGGTGGGTTCATTCATATGGGAAAGGTAATAGTTGCTG
This sequence comes from Microbulbifer sp. ARAS458-1, assembly GCF_045348205.1. Taxonomy (NCBI): domain Bacteria; kingdom Pseudomonadati; phylum Pseudomonadota; class Gammaproteobacteria; order Cellvibrionales; family Microbulbiferaceae; genus Microbulbifer; species Microbulbifer sp. ARAS458-1. The sequence goes on from NZ_CP155838.1 coordinate 1,382,816, forward strand.
AACAGGGCGGTAAACAGTAGCGGCGCTGACTCGCCGGCTGCGCCGGCCACTGCCAGCATGACGCCGGTCATGATGCCGGGCAGCGCCGTGGGCAGGGTAATTTTCCACATCACCTGTGTGGGGGTGCAGCCCATACCATAGGCGGCGTCGGTCATGCGTTTGGGGACCTGGCCGAGGGCTTCTTCGGCGGCGATGATAATGGTGGGCAGCATCAGCACCGCAAGTGCGACACCACCGGCCAGTGCCGAGTAGCCAAATTTGATGACCAGTACCGCATACACAAACACACCGGAAAGTATCGACGGGAACCCGGTGAGTACCTTGGCGGTAAAGTGGGCCCCACGGGCAAGCTTGCTTTCTTTGCCCAGTATTTTGATCGAGATGGCGGTGAGTATACCCATGGGAACCGCGATGGTACTGGCGATAGCTACCATGACCAGAGTGCCGATAATTGCGGGGCCGATTCCGCCGCCCATTTCGAACCCCGCCGGAGGCAACTCGGTAAGCACCGGTAGGAGCTCACTGAACAGTCGCGCACCGCCGTGTTTCAGCAGCATATAGATAATGGACAGCAGCGGAATGGCAGCGATCAGGGCCAGCAGCCACACCATACCGCTGAACACGCTGTTGCCGAGGGAGCGGCTCTCGAAGGGTTCGCGCTTGAGATTGAGGCCTTTCCAGCCTTCCTTGCGCAGCTGTTTGGGCGTCTTCAGGTCCTTCACTTGCTGCCCTCGAATTTACGCATGGTGAGCTGCTGGATATACAGGCCTCCGAGGTTGACCAGGAAAGTGATCAGCAGCAGCACCAGCGCCGCGTACATCAGTGCCTGTACTTCCACGCCGCCCGCTTCGGGGAAACTGGAAGCCATCAGCGATGCCAGGGTGTTGGCAGGAGAAAACCACGACAGGCTGATCTGGTTACTGTTGCCGATCAGCATGGCCAGGGCCATGGTTTCGCCGAGAGCGCGGCCAAAGCCAAGCACCAGTGCAGCGAGTAACCCGGATGACGCGGTAGGCAGCAGTACCTTGAAGATCGCTTCTGCACGGGTAGTGCCCATACCGTAAGTCGCTTCTTTGACTTTTGCCGGGATCTGGCGGAACGCATCCACAGAGATGGCGGCGACGGTAGGCAGAATCATCACCGCCAGAACCAGTGCCGCCGGCGCCATACCGGGGCCACTCAGTTCCGTACTGAAAAACGGGAACCAGCCAAAGTGTTCGTGCAGCCAGTGCGCCACCGGGCGCAGTAGGGGAATCAGCACATAGATACCCCATAGACCGTATACCACCGAGGGAATGGCCGCGAGTAATTCCACCGTCAGGCGAAAGACACTGGCAATCTTGGCGTGAATGAAATCCTGGGTAAGAAAAATGGCAATGGTCACGCCGAGGATACCGCCCCAGATCAATGCCAGGATGGAGCTGTACAGGGTGCCCCAGACTTCGGGTAGGACGGCAAACTGCTGTTTATTCACATCCCAGGTGGTGCCGGTAAGAAATCCGAAGCCATATTTTTCCATGGCGGGGATAGCCTGTTTGCCGATCATCCACAGGATAAACAGGATCAGTAGAATAATGGACCAGGCGCAGGCAATGGAGAAAAAGCGAAAGCCCACATCTCCGTATATTTCACTATTGCCCGGGGGGCGAGTAATGCCCTTGCCGATTTTTTCTTTGAATAGCGCTCTGGACATGCCGGATTCTGGAGCTCTGAATATTAAATGGTTCAATAAATAGAATGCCCCGGCCGGTCTGTCCGGAACGGGGCATTAGCTGTTTCTCATTGTGGCAGATGTTTATGTAGCCACTATTACTGGATGTGCTTTGCGGCTTCGCGCACTTTCGCGCGTACATTTTGCGGCAGCGGAATGTAGCCGAGGCTATCGGCCTGGTCCTGAGCCTCATCACTCAGCATATATTCCACCAGTTTTTGCATCGCCGCGGCTTTCTCGTCGTCCTGATCGGCGTAAACCAGTAACCAGGTAAAGCTGGCGATGGGGTACGCATTTGCACCTTCGGGATCGTTTACCCAGACAATCAGGTTTGGAATCTCGGTACCCGGGAGCGTAGCCTGTGGGAATTTGGCGCTGGCCAATGCGGCGACGCCAGCTTCCGGCCCAGGGGATACGAACGCACCGGCCTTGTTCTGCAACTGGGCTACCGGCAGGCCGGTTAACTTGGCAAAGCCATACTCGACATAGCCGATGGCTCCAGGGGTCTGTTTTATTTGCGCCGCAATACCATCATTCTTCGGTGCTTTGACGAAGTTGGCACTGTTCGGCCAGTTGGGCGCCTTGGCCTGTCCTACGGCGGATTTGAAATCAGCATTGACGGCACTCAGGTGACCGGTAAATACGTAGGAGGTACCGGAAGAGTCCGAGCGGGTAACTACGGTGATCTTCGTATCGGGAAGTTCGACGCCGGGGTTGGCCGCAGCGATCTTCGGGTCATTCCAGCGGTCGATTTTGCCGAGGAATATATCCGGATACACATCCCGGGGCAGTTTCAGTTCACTGACACCCTGAAGATTGTAAGCCAGTACCACTTCGCCCGCGGTCATCGGCAGTAGCACCGCGCCCTTCTGTACCTTGGCTATTTCATCTTCTTTCATTGCGGCATCGGATGCGGCGAAATCCACCACGCCGTTAATGAAGTCCTGAATGCCCGCTCCACTTCCCTTGGCCTGGTAATCCACGCGAATCCCACCTTCTTTGCGCGAGAAGTCCTTGAACCACTTGGAGTAAATGGGGAAGGGGAAACTGGCACCGGAACCGTTGAGTTGCACATTACCGCCACTGGAAGATTTATCCCCACCCGTGGAATCCGAGCTGCTTTTACCATCGGAGGAACCACCGGAGCAGGCAGTAATCATCGTCGCGGTAAGAAGTATTCCGGTGCCAGCGCACAGCGCGCGATTGAAGCGTTTCAGGAATGATAGCGTGAACATCATGCTAGGCCTTTTGGTGAATGTGGATAGCATCCGTGAACAGAGCTACGTCAGGTGGATTCGTGCGACATGAGACGGAATAGAGCGCACACCCGTAGATACTAGTTAAACCAGCGTGCAAGGTGCACAAAGATTGTTGCAAGTTTGTGAACTTGTACAGGGATGCCAATTTAACCGTCAATTGTTACCGCGGTATGACCGATTTATTGCGGGCATTTGATTTTGCTGGTGATACGGATTGGATTTGCCTGTCCAGGCTCAGGCCTTTGCTATACAGAGTGCTGACGAAAGAGAAATATAAATGGTACCCGGATGAACGAGCGTGGAAAGGTGGCTCCCAATCGTACGTTGCGTCTGATATTACTGATGGCTTTTCTCGCTGTATTGATCGCGGCGGGTATTTCGCTGTTCAAGGATATCTCGCAGGGAAGGCACGATGACGATATGGATGGGCGTGCCCGCGTTGTAGGTGCCGGAGCAAGCTTTCCTGCGCCACTTTACGAGCGCTGGTTCAAGGAACTCTACAGCAGAGACCAGAAATATCAGGTGGATTATCAGAGCGTGGGTAGCGCGGCTGGTATCACCAATTTCCTCCAGGGTCGGGTAGATTTCGCCGGCTCCGATTATCCGCTGGAAGATGCGAGCACAGCGCGGGTGGATGGCGGTGTGCTGCAGCTACCCATGGCCGCCGGCGCAATTGTATTTATCTACAATCTGGAGGGAGTGGCGGAGCTGAAGCTCTCCCGCGATGTGCTGGCAAAAATACTGCTTGGCGAGATTCGCCGCTGGAATGATCCACAGGTGCAAAAAAATAACCCTGAAGCAGACCTGCCGGACCAGAAAATAACGCTTGTGGCACGCGCCGAAGCCAGTGGCACGACGCTGCATATGAGCAGGCACATCGAGGCGTATAGTAAGTCTTTTGCTGAAAGAATTGGCGCGTCGAAAGATCCGCAGTGGCCATCTGAGCTGAAAGAAAGCGGAAGCCTGATACGCGCGCGAGGCAATGCCGGTATCGCCAGAATGGTGGGTTCGGTGCCCGGTGCGATCGGCTACGTGCAGTACGCCTATGCGGAAAATTCCAAACTCCCTATGGCATTGCTGGAAAATCGCGCTGGCAATATGGTCGCGCCTGGGCCGGCGAGCTTCCAGTCCGCACTGGTCAGTTTCGAAGGGCGGCTTACCAGGCAGAACATTGCCGACCCCGAAGGGGTAAACGGGTATCCGATCATCAGCTTCTCCTGGCTGATTATGCGCAAATCCTACCGCAACCCGGATGTGTACCCGGTAATGAGTGCGATGGTTCACTACGGCCTGGGTGAGGGCCAGGAAGTCGTGGAGGAGATGGGCTACATCCCCTTCCCGGAAAGTGGCCGCAGGAAACTTCTCGAGTATTTCGATTCCCGCGGCGCCAGCGGGCCGCTACCCCAGCCGCAATAATGCACCACAGCGGTCGCTGCCCGTGAGCTGACTGCGCATGGACGGTCAGCTGCCGACGCTGCCCCCGTCGTTGCGGCGGATCGCAAGCACCGATGGACGCGGCGGCAGTTTGGGATCGTTGTCCGGCCAGCGGTGCAGGGGGTTGTCGAAGGTGGAATTGTCCGCATCCGCTGGGTGTTGTACCGCGACGAACAGGGTTTTTCCGTCTGGAGTGAATTCGGGGCCGCAGATTTCACCGCCTACCGGGCAACCGAAAAAGTGCTTCGGCGCTGCGCGCAGCTCACCTTCCGTTGCCATGGCCCAGAGGCCATCGTGAAAACCGAAATCTTCGCAGCCGTCTGTCGCGATCCACATGTTTCCCCGTTGATCAAAGGCGACATTGTCCGGGTTGGCAAACCAGCCATGGGCGGAGATATTGCCCGCTTGCTGTTGACCATAGGCGCCGCGTTCTGCCGGGTGTTCCGCATTGGGGTTACCGCCCAGTAGAAAGGTGTTCCACTGAAAGGTATCACTGGCGTGGTCGCGCAACCCGCTGCGCCCGGGCGGCACGATTTCCAGCACGTGGCCGGCGGTATTGCGCGCGCGCGGGTTGGCCGGATTTTCATCTCCGGGCTTACGCTTTTTGTTTTTGGTGAGCATGACATAGGTGCAGTCATTCACCGGGTTGGTTTCGACATCTTCCGGGCGGTCCATGGGGGTGGCCCCCATCAGCCTGGCAGCGCGGCGGCAGTCGATCAGTACATCCGCCTGATTGCGGAAGCCATTCTCCGGGGTGAGTGGGCCCTGCCCAAAAACCAGCGGCAGCCAGGTACCGACGCCACCTTCCTTGAACTGGCCAGCGTACAGCGTGCCGTCGGTCAGCAGTTTACGGTTGTGGGTGTTTTCCCCAGGGCGGTAAACATCGCTGGAGACGAAGCGGTACACAAACTGGTGTTCGTCGTCATCGCCGCCGTAAGCCACGATGGGCTCGCCGGGCTTGCTTACCACGGTAAAGCCTTCGTGTTCAAAACGACCGAGACCGGTCAGCTTGCGGGGCTTGGACTCCGGATCATAGGGGTCGTATTCCACCATCCAGCCGAAGCGATTGGGCTCGTTGGGTTCCATTGTGATATCAAAGCGGCGATCGTAGTCACCCCAATTGCGGTTACCTTCCTCGATACCGAACCCGTGGTGATTACGCGCTTCTACCTCATCCGCCACATTGTCGGGGTCGCCCTGAAAGGCGCCGCCAAAGCCTTCTTCGGCAATCAGCACCGTCCCCCAGGGTGTTTTTCCGCCAGCGCAGTTACCCACAGTGCCGTACACCTGAGTGCCGCTGGGGTCTTCACTGGTTTGCAGGCGCTTATCGCCGGCGGCGGCACCGACGATATCCATCGCAGTGGTCAGGGTAATGCGTCGGTTGTAGGGGCTGCCCAGTACCGGCTGCCAGCCCTGCGCGGTCAGCTCGATCTCGACCACGCTGTGTCCACAGGCCTGTTGTTCGATGGCGATGTGCGCATCACTGGTGCCTCGGACCGAACTGTCTTCCGTATAGCCAGCAAACATCAGGTGCGGCTGGGTGTACTCGTGGTTGACACACAGCAGGCCGCGCTCGCTGTTGCTGCTCAGGCTGTGCTTGTCGCCTTCGCCGGGTGCGGCGTCCGCGGCCAGAGGCATAAACGCGATGAAATCATTGTTGTATCCGAAACGGCGCGACTGTTCTCTCGCGTCGAGCTTGTCCGGGGTGAAAGCTTCTGCAAACGCGTCCAATGGATCGCCCCAGCGCAGCAGCAGATCGGCGCTGTAGCCCTCCGGCAGGTGATGTTTGAAATCCAGTGCGTGAGGGATCTCTTTGAAACTGAGGTTTTCACTGCCTCGGTTATTGGTTTCTGTGCCGCAACCGGGAAGCAGAGATGCGCCGGTGGTGGCCGCGGTGGCGGCGCCAAGGGCCTTGAACAGGGTGCGACGCGTCAGGCTGGCGGGCTGCTCCTTGGAAATGACTTCTTCTTTGTGGCTTGTCATAAATTATTCACCATTCAGTTCTCTTCCCCGGCAGGCCCGGGTAATCGGTCAGAAGCGTCTGCCGTACCTGCATTATCGGAGATGGTTCGCGATTTCGAAGGCAAGGTTACAGGCGCTATATGACAAATTTAAAAAAACGGTAACGCAAATTTCACATGCCAAGTCTAGCCTGCGCGCACAAATCAACAGGCCGGACCTGGCAATGCACGTCATGACACCGGTCGACCACTGCTTCTTGTACAAAAAATCCAATTCCTTAATGGGGACGGGGAACTATGACTAAGCCTGTATTTAATTTGAAGATGGTGGCGCCTCTTGCCGCGGCTATCATCAGCGTCAACGCCGCTGCCCAGAGCGCAGCTAATGAATCTGTAGCCATGAGCGCAAGCTCCGGTGTCGAGGAGATTGTGGTAACCGGCACAAACGTGTACCGCGATCGTACCGACGATATCAACCCGACACTGTCTTTCGATCTGGATTTCTTTCAGCGCTTTGAGCCGCTGACGGTTGGTGAGATGCTCAAGCGCACCCCGGGTGTTGCCTTCACTTCTGACGTTCTTGAGTACGACGCCGTACAGCTGCGTGGTATGAACGCCGAGTACACTGAAGTTCTGATCAATGGCCGTCCGATCCCCGGCCAGGGCGCTGACCGCACCTTCTTTGTTGACCGTATCCCGTCCGAGCTGGTTGAGCGTATCGAAATTATCCGCTCTCCGTCGGCGGACATGACTTCTCAGGGCGTCGCTGGCTCTCTGAACGTGATCTTGAAAGATGGCGCCAAGCTGGAAGGTATTACTACCCGCCTGGGCAGCACCTACTACGCCGACTCCGAAGACTTCCGCACCATTGGCTCCGCTGCCATCGCGCACGCCGGTGAGAGTTATGACTTCTGGCTGGGTGCGAATATCCAGGAACGCTTCAACCCAAAGCGTAAGACCGAAGCCTACTTCGATGAGGAAGCACTGGAAGGTTATGCCTTCGAAGAAGATACCCGTGACGGCAACGATAATTCTCTGAACGGTTCTCTCGGTCTCCAGCTGGATGACACCTCCGAGGTACGATTTAACGCCTACTACGTCTTCACCGACCGCACCGAAAACGAGCTGGTTACCGAATACGAAGGTGATGTGATCAGCCGTAGCGAGGGTGACCTGGTAGCGATCTCCACTCAGGAAGAGCAGATTGACCAGACCAGCTGGGGTATCGACGGTGTGTACGTTACCGCGTTGGGTTCCGGTGAGCTGGAGCTTTCTGCGGCTCTCTCCCAATTCAAGGAAGACACCGTCAACTTCGAAACTGAGGAAGAGTTTGACGACGGTGTTTCCGAAGGTGTGGAAGAGGGCGATGAGGTTCTGTTTATCGAGGACAAGAACTACTCCCTAGAAGGCAGCTATAAAATCGCGCTGGGTGCGACCGAGCTGAAGACCGGCCTTTCCTATGGCGCCAGCGAGCGTTCTGGTCTGCAGGCCGGTTTCTTCGACGTGGATGCGGACATCGAGGAAACTCGTGTCGCTCCATACGCCAAGCTGACCTTTGATATGGCAGAAAACCTCAGCCTGGAAGGCGGTCTGCGTTATGACATCTACGAGCGCGAAGTCTCTAACGAAGACGGCAGCGCAAAAAGCGACAGTAATGAACTACTGCCATCCATGAGCCTGCGTTGGGACATGGATGATGATAACCGTGTGACGGCCTCTGTTGCACGTACCCTGCGTCGCCCGGAGTTCGATCTGGTTTCTCCGTTTGAAGAAGACGAGACTCCGGACGATGAAGACGTAACCATCGGTAATCCGGATCTGGCCTCTGAGCTGGCCTGGGGCTTCGACCTCGGCTTCGAGCACCGCCTGCCCGGTCGTGGTATCGTCGGTGTGAACTTCTTCTACCGCGATATCGACGACGTTATCGAGTTGACTGATACCGGTATCGAAACTGAAGCCGGTGGCGCGCTGTTTACGCCGATGAATGTGGGTAACGGTACTTCCCGCGGCGTCGAGTTTGATATCTCCATGCCGTTGGCGTTCATTGGGCTGGAAAACACCGGTTTCTATGCCAACTACGCTTACCTCGATTCTGAAATCAAAGATCCGTTTACCGGCGAAATGCGCACTTTCCGCAACCAGCCGGATTCCGTGTACAACATCAGCCTGACCCAGGACCTGCCGGGCTTTGGTGGCGCGGGTATCTCTTACCAGAAGCGCAGCGAATCCCTCGAAACCGAATTTGAGGAATACGTTATCACCGAATACGACGGCAACCTGGAAATGTTCGTCGAGTGGAATATTTCGGAGCAATCGGTTCTGCGCTTCAGTGGCACCAACCTGCTGGACCAGGAAAAGGTTGAGTACATTCGCGACTACGGTGAGCCGGTCAACGAAATCCAGTACGAAGACAGTACTCCGACTTACAGTCTGACTTGGCGTTCTGCGTTCTAAAGTCGGATTTATTTCGCAAAAGCCCGGTACCGGTGGAAGTCGGTACCGGGCTTTTTGCTATTTTTATATGTTGAACGGATATGTCACCTGTTTGCCACTTTACTGTCATGCTGTGAGTGTAAGTTGCTGCCAACGGTATTCACCCTGCCTGGGAAACTCGGATAGTCGATAAAACCATGTCATCAAAAACCCTTAAATTTGCCGGCTTACTGGCCGTCGCCGGTCTGCTCAGCGCTTGCGGCCCACAAACTGAGGCTCCCGCGAAGGCGCCAAAACCCATTCAATCACAATCGGCACTTGTGCTAAGCGACGTAGTGTCCAGCCAATTGGCACCACTCGTTCTGGCGGGGGAGGACTACCTGCTGCTGGCCAGCGAAAAACGCGGATTGGTACTGGTGAGCGCGAGTGGCGAAGAAAAGCTCGCACTGGATGGTGGTACCGTGGAGCGTTTTGCTTTACAGAAATTGGCTGAGGACAGCTGGCTGGTTGCGATGTACAACGAGGACAGTGCCGAGTTGCAGCTGCGCCTTGTGGATATGGAAGAGGGCAGCCCGCGTATTCGCTATCTGGCGGCAATGGCAACCAGCGCTCCCCAGGCGGCCATGTGCTTCTCCCGCCAGGGTGGCCGCACCCACCTGTTTGCAATCGATGAGAACGGGCTGGGACATGAATACGTGGTGCACCCGCGGGAACAGGCGTGGGAATTTACCGGTGTGCGCCCTCTGTATTTTGGTGAGCAGGTTTCTTCCTGTGTCGTGGACGACCGCAATGGAAAACTACTGGTGGCGCAACCGCCACTGGGGATCTGGAGCCTGAATGCGGATGCGGAAATGGATGAAGAGCGCGAAGTGTTCGCCGCCGCCGCGGACCTGTCGCAGGATGCATTCGGCGGCCTGTGGCTGGATGATGCCAGTGGCAACCTCTGGCTTACCGCTGGCGAGCGGGTACTGGCGTTCAATATCAATACTCCGCGCCAGGCACCGCACTTTGTGGAAACCCTGGCGGAGATCGAGCCGGTTTCTGCGGCGGTTCAGCAGGGGGCTTTACTTGCGCTGGCAGAAGAAAGTGATCAGGTGCATCGCTTTGCCATCACGCTGCCAGAGCCGGCTGCAGAAATACAGGCATTTCGCGGGCCAGTGGAAATTCCGCGCGTGCGTGCCAGCGGGCAGACCGCGCCGGTGGCTTCCGGTGGCGACGCTGCAGATGACCCGGCCATCTGGGTTAATCCGGTGAACCCGTCTGCCAGTCTGATTCTGGGCACCGATAAGAAGAGCGGTCTCAGTGTGTACGACCTGAATGGCAAGCTGCTGGAGCATTTTGCTGTCGGGCGGGTTAACAACGTCGATCTTCGCCCGATGCAGCACGGCAAATTCGTCGCCATCGCCGCGGCCAGTAACCGTACCGACCCTGGTGTCAGCCTGTTCGGGATCACCGCTGGCGGCGTGGTGGAGCACCTGGGGCTGCGCAATCTGGAGATGGATGATCCCTACGGGCTGTGTGTGTATCGCAAAGGGGCTGACCTGATGACCTGGGTGTCCGATAAAGAGGGCCCCTTGCAGCTTCTGCAGATCGTTCCCGGTACCGGCGATGTGGACTGGAGCCTCAAAAAGATCGCCTCGCTACCGGTGGCCAGTCAGGTGGAAGGCTGTGTGGTAGACGATGAGCAGCAGATGCTGTTCTTCGGTGAGGAAGATGGCGGTATCTGGCGCCTGGACATCGCGGCCTTTGCTGCCGGCGAAGCCAAGCCCCAGCTGATCGCGCCGGTCGATGGCGAACGTCTGGCGGCGGATGTGGAAGGCATGGGCTTTTATCACGCCAGTGACAAGAGCTACCTGGTGGTGTCCAGCCAGGGTAATAACAGCTACGCACTGTTCTCGCGCGACGGCAGCCAGTTTGTGGGCCACTTCAAGGTGGATATCAACCTGGATAAAAATCTCGACGGCAGCTCTGAAACCGACGGCCTGGAAGTCTCCAGTGCGGCGCTTGGCAGCCAGTACCCGCAGGGGCTGCTGGTGGTGCAGGATGGCCGCAATCGTATGCCCAGCCAGAGCCAGAACTTCAAGCTTGTTTCCTGGGCGGATATCGCCGAAACACTGAAGCTGCAGTAAGCCTGTACAGGGGAGGAACAAGCCCTCTCCCATATGTGCGAGAATCCGCCGGACTCTTCTGATCCGGCGGATTTTTTATGCAGCGCATTTCTTCCTCTCTCACGTCTGACCTTTCTTTTTCCCGCATCGCTTTTGGTCTTTGGCGCCTGACTGACTGGGGCTATTCCCCGGCCGAGCGTGTGTCGCTGTTTGAGCAGATGCTGGACCTGGGGGTGACAACCTTTGATCTTGCGGATATCTACGGGGACTATCGCTGCGAGCAGTTTTTTGGCGAGGCACTGAAGCTGCAACCACAATTGCGTGAGCGTATGGAGATTGTCAGCAAGTGCAGTATTCGCCTTGCGGGCGAGGCATCCGGTGCGCGCCTCAATCACTATGATACCAGTGCGGGGCATATCCGCTCGGCGGTAGAAACCAGCCTGCGGGATATGGGCATCGAGCAGATGGACTTGTTACTGCTGCACCGCCCGGATCCGCTGATGGATGCGGATGCGCTGGCCGGCGTTCTCGAGACCCTGGTGCAGGAAGGCAAGGTAAAACACCTCGGGGTTTCCAATTTCCATCCGCACCAGTTTGACCTGTTGCAATCCCGCCTTTCTTTACCCTTGGTCGCCAACCAGATCGAAGTTTCGCTACTGCATTCTCAGCCCATGTTTGACGGCCAGTTGGACCACTGCCAGCAACATAAAGTGATCCCCATGGCCTGGTCACCGTTTGCGGGCGGGCGCCTGTTCAGTGGCGACGACACAGACGCGACGCGCGTACAGCAGGAGCTGGCTCGCCTGAGTAAATCACTGGGGCTGGATGCGGAAAACGGCCCCATGCAATTGGCGCTGGCGTGGTTGCTGAAGCATCCCTCACACATGGTTCCGGTACTCGGTAGTGGAAATCCGAAGCGGCTGGTTGCGGCACTGGCTGCGTTGGAAATGGAGCTGGATCGAGAGGCGTGGTTTGAGTTGTTGCGTGCTGGGCGTGGCAGAGATGTGGATTAGTTTGAGTTTGGTGGTATTTCTTCTTGCGGCCCTTTGGTGGCGCCGGAGCACTGGGGTGTTGTATTTGGAACCGAGCTAGGCGCCCCCCTGTGAATACATCCCTGTACGCTGCGTCGCAAACGTCCCTGTTTGCGACGCTTCCAAATACAACACCCCAGCACTCCAGCTTCAATTTGAACGAGTGTGCTTCGTAAGCAAATGTTTATTCGGGGTAATTTAGCCAGATGTGAAGGTGCCGACGGTGGGGGAAGTTCGCGAGACCTTCAAAAACAGGATGTTTTTGCAGAGCCCCCAGGGATGGGTTCACGGCGTGTCTCGCGAACTTTCACCACTGGCGGCGCCGCCAGTGGAAGTACTACGAAGTACCGTAGCAAAAACCACAGAGGTTTAAATTACCCTGCGTAAGCGTTATCCGGCACCAGATCGTAATTCACATCCCCGAGGTCAAACTGCTCAAGAGGAGCAAGGTGCATGGGGACGCGGTAGCAGCGAAGCAGTTCGTCACCGCGGCGATCCATCACTTCCAGCTGTTCACCGGAAATGCTGTGCAGCAGGCGATCGAACTCGGTAACGGCAGAGGCAATCGCCATCTTGTATTCCAGCTCGTCGCCCAGCTTGATATAGCGCGCATCGCCATCCACCAGCTCGATGCGCAGCCAGCCCGGTCCGCGCTCGGCGCCGGCGACGCCCAGAACCAGCGGGCCCTGTTGATCCTGACAGATAGGGGCGAGCTCGTAAGTTGAAGGCTCCGCATCCGCCTCCTGGCCAACCCACACCCATCCAGGCAAGCCGATACGGGTGAGGTGCCATTCCGACAGCCACACGGTCTGGTCATCATCCACGCGGAACTCGCTGTACTCCCGCTGTCCACTGCTCGGAGCCAGGCTTACATTGGCCTCCGGATTTTGTTTGCGGAAGGTATGCAGCTGCTGGGTCATCTCATAATTGACTTCCCAGCGTTTCTGCAGGCGCCACTGCATGGGGTACTCGCCCCACTCCACCAGATACTCCTCGCGCTCGCGCAGCGTTTCCGCGACGCGCCAGAAAGCACCGTCAATAAGAATGCAGGTATCACCGGGTTTACTGCCGGGGGCGATAATGCTGTGTTCGGGGGAGGCTTCAGAGGCGTTGACCACATGCTCGCTGCGACCCTCAATCACCTCGTACCAGGGAAAGCCATGGCGCAGGGGGGGAGGAAAGGCCAGTGGTGGGCGGCCCGCAAGTAGACGGCGGAAAAGAACGGATTTTTCGATTTCCAGGTCAGACAGGGTGTAGCCTTCTTTCTGGGTAATCTGGCCCCAGGCAAAGGCTGCCCGTACCAATTGTTTTTCTCTGTCTGAAAAGCTCATCTCGGCGGGTTCGTTGCTTATTCTGTAGTCAAACGACGGCAAACCATACCACTCGGCGCCGGTTGACGCCACGGCAATCTCGTGTAGAGCACAGCGATGGCGGGAAAACTTCGGTAGACTGCGGAAGCGACTAATTATGCGCGAGTGACTGATGTCGAAGAAGAAGAGAAAAGTAAGTGGATGCAGGCCGCTTTTGGGAGCGGTCATCTGGGGGCTGCTGGCAACTGGTGCCGCGGTGGCGCAGCAATCCGGTCCGTCTGCCGTACCGGGCCCGCTGGTGCCTGAACCCTGTTATGGCAGCGGCTGGTCTGATGCGTTGCGCTGTTACCAAGTGCCGGTCACAGGCCCACAGGCCGGGCAGGGGGCGGAACTCGCGGTGCTGGTGGCGCCAGCGCTGAACGGCGGCCAGCAGGAGCCTCTGTATATGTTGGCCGGTGGCCCCGGCCAGGCGGCGTCAGATTTGGTGCGGCTGCTCAACCCGCTGCACAAGATCAATCGCGAGCGCGATGTGGTGTTTGTGGACCGCCGTGGCGCCGGCCTTTCGGATGTATTCGATTGTGGCGTCAGTGACTCTCCACCTTCGGATCTGCAGCGGTTTGCCGAGATTATCGCGCAATGCTATGCGGGTGCTTCCGACCGCCCGGTGACCCTCAATAGCCGCCAGACGGTGGAGGATCTCGAACAGGTACGCAAAGCCCTGGGGCACGAAAAAATCAGTCTGTGGGGCGGTTCCTGGGGTACGCGGACTGCGTTGCTGTACCAGCAGTGGTACCCGGAGTCCCTGGAGAGGCTGGTGCTGGATGGGGTGGCCCCCATTGAAAGCAAAGTATTCCTGACCGCTCAGGAGGCGGAGTCCGCCCTGCAGCAGCTCCAGCGGGACTGTGCCGCCGACCCTGTGTGCGCTGAATTTGGCGACTGGCGCGCGGCTTTGGACCAGATGCTCGCAAGTTGGGACCGAGCCCGAGCGGTGAGCTTTCCGGACCCATTTACCGGTTTCCCTTCGGAAGAACCGGTGGAAGGTTGGGTGCTCGCCAATGCCGTGCGCAGTGCGCTTTATGATCCCGCTGCCGCGGCGCAGCTGCCGTTTGCCGTTGACCAGGCGGCCAAGGGCAATCTGATGCCGATGGCGGGTATCGTTGGTCTGTTCGCCGCAATGGAAGGCAGTATGGCCATGGGGCTGACATTTTCTGTCGCCTGCGCCGAGGAAATGTCGCGCATCAGTGAAGCGGAAATTGCTGCCGACAGTGCTGGTACATTTCTTGGCCGCGCCTTCCTGCAGCCATTTGTGCGTGGTTGTGCCAACTGGCCGGTGCCCCCCCGTGAATACGCCCCTCCTGAGCCCCGCGCGCATCCGGTGCTGCTGATCTCGGGTAGTGCCGACCCGATTACCCCACCGGACTATGCAGAGCGGTCACTGGGCTACCTGGAAAACAGCCAGCACCTGGTTGTGCGGGGTGGGGGGCATATCAACAGTGCCCGCGGTTGTATTCCCGATCTGATTCTGGAGTTTCTCGGCGGTGAAAGCAGCGAGCTGGAATTTGGTTGTGTGGCCGACATCAAGCGCCCGCCATTTATGGCGGCGGCGTTTGGCCCGGAGTTCACGCCGAGACAGGAGGCAGACGTGGCGCGGGAAGATGCGACCGGTGCCAGTGTGCAGGAAGGAGGTCAGCCATGATCCGTGTTCAGGGAATTAGCAAGTCTTTTGCCGGTCAGCCGGTGTTGCGGGATCTCAGCTTTGAGGTGCCCGATGGCCGCATTACCGCTTTGCTTGGTGCCAATGGTGCGGGCAAAACCAGTTGTCTGCGAATTGTGTGCGGATTGTTGGCTGCCGAGGGTGGCCAGGTGCTGGTTGGTGGCCTGGATCCGGCGGTGGACCCGCAGGGCGTTCGCCGGCAGCTTGGGGTTGTCGGGGATCGCGAGGGGCTATACGAGCGCCTGACCGTCGCCGAATACCTGGATATCTTTGCCCGCATGCAGGGATTGTCCGGCGCCGATTTAACACGGGCACTGGAATCTACCTGCGAGGAGCTGGAGCTTCACCCGTTGTGGAAGCGCCGTATGGGGGGCTTTTCCCAGGGAGAGCGGATGAAAGTTTCCCTGGCCCGTGCCCTGGTGCATCGCCCCCAGCACTTGATTCTCGATGAGCCCACTCGCGGATTGGATGTGCTTGCGGTGCGGCTTTTGCGCCGCACCCTGTTGCGCCTGCGGGCCGCCGGCACGGCGATCCTGTTTTCAAGTCATGTCATGCCGGAGGTGGCGGAGCTTTCCGACTGTGTGATGGTGATGTCCCAGGGGCGCATTGTGGGCCGCGGTACCCCCGAAGAGCTGCGAGGGCTCACCGGGTGCGAAAGTCTTGAAGACAGCTTTGTGGCCTTAGCGTACGGTGAGAAAGGGGCCCAGACCGAAGAGGTGCTGGTATGAGCAGGATGGGAAAGGCCGCGTTTCGGTCGGGGATACTGGCATTGATGCTGCCACTGCTGCGCAAGGAATTCCTGGAGGCGTGGCGCGATCGGCGGGCGCTGATCATGGCAGTGAGCTTTGCGTTGATGTTCCCGGCGATGATGGCCGGTGGCTCAATGTTTATGATCAAGAAAAAGGCCGAAGAGGGTACCCGCGTCGCGATACTTGGCAGTGAGCAGGCGCCATTGATGGCGGAGCGGCTGCGTGGTCCCGGCGTCGAGATCGAGAACCTCGGCAGCGGCGACCCTCGTACCCTGCTGGCGGAGGGCTATCATCTGGTGCTGGTTTTCACGGATGACTTTGCCCAACGCTACCGCGACTTCCGCGCGCCGCCGCTGTACCTCTATGTGGATACCTCCAGCACCGATGCGGGTCGCGCCCAGCGACAGCTGCAGGAGCGCCTGGCGGGTCTGCAGCAACTGGTGGTGACGCAACGACTGGCGGCGCGAGGC
The DNA here is from genome assembly GCF_045348205.1 of Microbulbifer sp. ARAS458-1. NCBI lineage: Bacteria > Pseudomonadati > Pseudomonadota > Gammaproteobacteria > Cellvibrionales > Microbulbiferaceae > Microbulbifer > Microbulbifer sp. ARAS458-1. The sequence goes on from NZ_CP155838.1 coordinate 1,398,996, forward strand.
GTTGCCCAGCAGGTGCTGGCACCCTGGAAACTGGAAACCCGCGATGTGAGTACACCCTCCGCGCGCGGTGCCCTGTTGCTGGCGATGGTGCCGGGGTTGCTGATCCTGACACTGTTCGTGGCGAGCCTGGCCACCTCGGTGGATACTTCTGCTGGAGAGCGCGAGCGTCTCAGTATCGAAACTCTGCTGCTGCAGCCAATGCCGGCATGGCAGATCATCACCGCGAAAATGCTTGCGGTGGCGAGCCTCGGCTGGCTGGGCGCCCTGATGGCTATTGGTGCGCTTGTCGCTCTGATGCCGGTGATGCCACTGGCAGAGCTGGGTATTCAGCAGGCCACGACCGTGTCTGGGGTAATCAGTATGGGGTTGCTGCTGTTGCCTCTGGCGCTGCTGGTGGCGGTGTTGCAGATCCTGCTGGCGTTGCGCTCGCAGTCATTCAAGGATGCGCAGACCCAACTGAGTATCCTGCAGATAGCCCCTCTGGTGCTGCTGATGGGGTTGGATATGGCGCAGGTAAACCTTGCGGACAGCTGGCAGTTATTGCCGTTGATTGGCCACCAGCAGTGGCTGAAAGCGCTGCTGGTCGGGGAGGCGGTCTCACTACCGTGGATGCTTGCCGGGTCTGCTGTCACCCTGATGTTTGTTGCGGCGGCAGTCGCTACTGGTGCCCGCGCCTTGCGCCGGGAATCTCTGCTTTCCGCCGGCTGAAGAGGTAAAGGTGTCTATTACGGAACAGGAACGCGAAGGATTGCTGAGTATTGATCTGGGGGCGGTGCTGGAGAACTACCAGCGTCTGCATTCGGTGCTCTCACGAGGCTGCCAGTGTGCTGCGGTGGTCAAGGCAAATGCCTATGGCCTCGGTATGGCCCAGGTGGCCCCCCCTCTGTACCGCGCCGGGTGTCGGGAGTTTTTTGTCGCCACCCTCGCCGAAGGACAGGAACTGCGGGAGATATTCCGGAACTGGGCGGGTAGTGACGCGCCAAGAATTTATCTGTTGTCCGGCGTGCGCCCGGGGTGCGAGGCGGCCTGTGCGTCAGCCGGCTTGATCCCGGTACTGGTTACCATTGAGCAGCTGACCCGCTGGCTGGCGGCTACAGAGTCTGGTGGGCGCGCGGCTCCCTGTGTGTTGAAGATTGACACCGGGATGACCCGATTGGGCATGACCGCCGTGGAATTTGATCGCCTGGTGCGCGATGAGGTGCTACTGGCGCGTTCCAACATTCAGATGCTGCTGAGTCATCTGGCCTGTGCCGACGAGGCGGATCACCCGCAAAACCGGTTGCAGCTCGATCGTTTTAATGGCTACTTGCAGCGGCTGCGTGCGCACTGCCCGGAAGTGCGCGCGAGCCTGGCCAATTCTTCCGCAATTTATCTGGGGGAGGAATATCATTTTGATCTGGTGCGCCCCGGGTCTTCGCTATACGGAATCAACCCAACCCCGGGTGTTGCGAACCCCATGTCTGCGGTGGTCAATTTACGTTTACCTGTGTTGCAGAAGCGCTCGGTAACGGAAGAGTGCGCCGTGGGCTACGGGGCGACCGAAGTCGCCCAGGCGGGCAGCTGGTTGGCCGTGGTGCGAGGGGGCTATGCCGATGGCATGTTGCGCACGCAAAGTGGTCGCGGGCGCGGCTGTGCGGTGATCGGGGACCGGCGAGTGGAGGTGCCTATGATCGGACGTGTATCCATGGACACCTCCGTGTTTGATATTTCCGCCCTGAGTACTGAGGAGCGAGCGCAGCTGGATATCATTGAGGTGCTCAATGACGTACTGACGGTCGATGATATGGGCGCGGCGGCGGACACTATCGGTTATGAAATCCTGACTTCCCTGGGGACTCGGTATTACCGGCGCTACTTGTAGCAGCTGTAGTGGCGGGCAGAGTGCGCGGGTGGCTGTGTCTCGTCGATATAATGCAGTATCAATTTCTGAGGTCAGGAGTAACTTCATTGAGTTCGCAGCAAAATGGCGTGCTTGGCACATTGCGTCCCCTGTTGGATCAGTTGGCGGATGGCGAGGTCCACTCTGGAGAGGCGCTCGGTGAGACGCTGGGCGTGAGTCGAGCAGCGGTGTGGAAGCAGCTGCAAAAACTGGAAGCCCTGGGTCTGCCGGTGGAATCGGTCAAGGGACGGGGGTACCGCCTACCGGGTGGGTTGGATTTATTGAGCACTGCGCAGATTCTCGATGCAGTTTCGCCGCAAATCGCACCGCAACTCGAGCGCTTAGAAGTATTCGATCAGCTGGATTCTACCAATGCACAGGTGCTTTCCGCCTTGGCTGGTGGGCAGGGGCACGGATTGGTAGTGCTCGCCGAGCAGCAAACCGCCGGGCGCGGCCGGCGCGGTCGCCAGTGGCTCAGCCCGTTTGCCGCCGGAATCAGCCTTTCAATCGGCTGGCAATTCAATGGTGGAGTGCAGCTGTTGGAGGGGTTGAGTCTGGCGGTGGGGGTGGCTCTGGCGAGGGCGTTGTCCAGATTTGACGTGCCAGATGTACGTCTCAAGTGGCCCAATGATGTGTGGTGTCGCGGGCGCAAGCTTGCCGGTGTATTGCTGGAATTGAATGGAGATCTCACCGACTGCTGCGGTGTGGTAGTGGGGATTGGTATGAATATGCGTCTGCCGGAATCTGTTTCGGGGGCCATTGGGCAGCCCTGGATAGATCTGGAAACCGTGCGCCCGGGCATATCCCGTAATCGCCTGGTGGCAGCGATGCTGGATGAGCTGGTGCCAATGCTGGCCGCCTACCCGGACAGCGGGTTTGGCCCCTGGCACGCTCCCTGGATGGCGCTGGACCAGTTCGCCGATGCAGAAGTGTGTGTGCAGTCTGCACACAAACGTTGGTGTGGGGTGGCGCGCGGGGTCGACACCGGTGGCGCCCTGTTGCTGGAAATAGACGGCCAGAAAAAGGCGTTCCATGGCGGTGAGGTTTCCCTGCGCCCTTTGTCATCTAGCGGAAACGGCAGGTAAGAACCTTGAGTGACATTTTGCTGGAGCTCGATCAGGGAAATACCCGCGGTAAGTGGCGATTGGTACGCAGCAACCAAGTGCAGGGAGCGGATATTATTGCCCGCGGCGTCTTCGCCCCGGGCCCCTGGTGGCGGGAAGATAAGCTGCCGGAGAGCTGGCGGTTGCAGAAACCGGCTGAGATCCGCTGCGCTAATGTGGCTGGCGCCCAGGTGGCCGATGCCATTGACCGGCGCTTGCGGGCCGAGTTGGCGCTGCCTGTGGCGTTTGCGCGGGTCACTCCGGAAAGTGCCGGTGTTCAATGCGCCTATGGCGACGTGTCCCGTCTCGGGGTGGATCGCTGGTTGGCAGTGCTGGCCGCGCACGCACGGGCGACAACGCCCGCACTGATTGTGGATTGCGGCAGTGCAGTCACGCTGGATCTGCTGGATGGGCGTGGGCAACACCTGGGAGGGTACATTGTGCCCGGGCTCGGGTTAATGCGGCGAGCGCTGTACAGTGACACTGACGCGGTGAAAGTGGATGAGTCGTTCGCTGAGGGCATGTCACTGGCCCCGGGGTGTCGTACCGAGGATGCGGTGAATCGCGGGCTGCCGTTGATGGTGCTGGGTGCCGTTGAGCGGGTGCGTGAAATCTTGCTGCAGCAGTTGAGGCAGGTGTCGGGCCAGAAGATGGCGCTTTCCGGTGGGGAGGCTTCACCGTTGCGAACGCTATTTACCGGTGGCGACGGCGCACTGATCGCATCCCTTTACCAGTATCCGTCGGAAGTGGTGGAAGATCTCGTGATGGACGGACTTTCCCATGCTGCCCTGCGGGTGCGGCCCTGAGGTCGTGGCCGGGCGTGGGCCCCCGCAATTCCTCTAGAACTAGTACAAGCCAATAAAACTCTATGCGTTGGATATTTTTTTTGCTGCTGATTGCAAACCTGGGTCTCCTCGGGTGGCTTCTGAGCGCCGATCGCGCGCCCGCTGCGAAAGTGGTCGTGGCGACGCCGGATACGGGTGTCAACACGATTTCGCTGGTCAGTGAAATGGATGCGGCTGAACTCGAAGCGAGCGCAACTCCCGAAGAGAGGCCCCGACCGCGCGCGCCGGCTGGGAACGATGAAGTGGTTGCGCCTCTATGCACGCTGGTCGGGCCATTCGAAGAGGCGTTCCAGGGGGAAGACGTGGTGCGTCGCCTGCAGGCATTGCAGGTGGATGCCGAGCTTCGAGATGTGGAAATGCAGGGGCAGATGCGTTACTGGGTTTACCTGGCGCCGCTCAGTTCTACCCGGGACGCATTTCGCAAGTTGCGAGAGTTGCAGGCGGCGGGCATCGACAGTTATGTAATTCCGAAAGGGTCGCTGGAAAACGGCATCTCTTTTGGAATTTTCTCTGAACTGGAGCGAGCGCAATCTTTAACCCGGGAGCTGCAGGCCAGGGGGTTTGCGGCGGAGTATCGCGAGGAGCCGCAAACATACCTCGAGCGCTGGGTAGTGTTGAGTGGCAGTGAGCCGGTATCCGGCGCGACCGCGGGTAGTGCGGTCGGGGAAGCCTTCTGGCAGCAGTTGCAGCTGGATTATCCGGATATCGGGCGTCGCCAAAATCTGTGCAGTGAAATTCAGCAGGGCGATACCCCGCAGTAATAGGTGGGGAAAGCAATTTGCCTGCCGGGGTGAAGAAAAGCGACAACAGGCTGTTGCTTGTGGAGATCACTTCCCCTAGAATCCCGCCTCCACTTCAGGGGGTGTCAACGCCGCTGAAGTATATGGAGCTTTCGGGCTTCAAATTTAGAGATGCTGGCGTAGCTCAGTTGGTAGAGCAGCTGACTTGTAATCAGCCGGTCGGGGGTTCGACTCCTCTCGCCAGCTCCATCTCTTTTCCGGTTTGCAGGCTGCTGAGAAAAATCAGTTAAGTGTGTGAAATTAAAGGAAAAACTTGTTGACATCGAAAAGGTCGCTGTAGAAAATACGCACCGCTTTCGAGCAGGGGTTCCCGAGTGGCCAAAGGGATCAGACTGTAAATCTGACGCGCAAGCTTCGGTGGTTCGAATCCACCCCCCTGCACCATTATTTAGATGCCTGTGTGCTGGCATCGAAGGTAGAAGAGGTTGTTTTGTCTTCTGCCTGGAGGTTATCGCACGCGATAGCGCGGGCATAGTTCAATGGTAGAACCTCAGCCTTCCAAGCTGATGATGCGGGTTCGATTCCCGCTGCCCGCTCCATTTCATTGTGCGGAGCCTGGTTGGCAAGCTTGAATAAGCTTGGTTCTTAAGTCGCCTGGCCTTGTTGGTCTGGTGCTGCAGGCGGCCCCGCCTGCGCCGGCAGAGGTGCTGGCATTTGGAGTAGGCTCATGTAGCTCAGGGGTAGAGCACACCCTTGGTAAGGGTGAGGTCGGCGGTTCAAATCCGCCCATGAGCTCCATTATTCGTAGCCGCGGTGACCTGTGTCTCCGCGGCTATTTGTATCCGGGTTTTTTGTCGTCAGGCGGCCCGGGTGCGTAGGCTCCCGAGCGGACTCTTGTCTGTGGTGACTCTTGTTTGTAGTTGCGTGGGAGCCGTTCTTGGTAATAGTCGCTAGTTCGGCTCACGCTTATATTGGGAGGCCCGCAATGGGAAAAGAAAAGTTTGAACGTTCCAAGCCCCACGTAAACGTGGGCACCATCGGTCACGTTGACCATGGTAAAACCACCCTGACCGCTGCGCTGACTCGCGTATGTTCCGAAGTGTGGGGCGGCGCTGCCGTTGCCTTCGACGGTATCGACAACGCTCCGGAAGAGCGTGAGCGTGGTATCACCATCGCCACCTCTCACGTTGAATACGAGTCCCCGACCCGCCACTACGCGCACGTAGACTGCCCGGGACACGCCGACTACGTTAAGAACATGATCACCGGTGCTGCTCAGATGGACGGTGCTATCCTGGTATGTGGCGCGACTGACGGTCCTATGCCGCAGACCCGTGAGCACATCCTGCTGTCTCGTCAGGTAGG
>NZ_CP155838.1:1405027-1421280 GCF_045348205.1 Microbulbifer sp. ARAS458-1
CCGGAAGGCACCGAAATGGTAATGCCGGGCGATAACATTCAGATGTCTGTGACTCTGATCTGCCCGATCGCCATGGAGGAAGGTCTGCGCTTCGCGATCCGTGAAGGTGGCCGTACCGTTGGTGCTGGCGTTGTAGCCAAGATCATCGAGTAAACGATGGGTTGTGCGGCTGCCAAATGAATTGGTGGTCGCGCTTGCAAATGTGGGGTTGGATGGTATGATCCGCCCCTCATTTTTTCCGGGAGTGGCGCAGTCTGCCTCCGGAAGTGTTTCAGGCCAGTAGTTCAATTGGTAGAGCACCGGTCTCCAAAACCGGCTGTTGGGGGTTCGAGTCCCTCCTGGCCTGCCAACTTTCAGATGCCCGCAAGGGGCCTGCAGTTGGGCTATCCTGTACTGCTGTCGCTCTTTGTGGTCGTTGGCAATAAAGGCGCCTTGCGGTATTGAGGCGCGCTAAAGGCTTCTTTGTATGAACGCTAAAGTAGAGGCGAAAACCTTTCGTCTTGATGGCCTCAAGTGGCTGCTGGTGGTGCTGTTGGTAGGCGCCGCGGTTGCCGGCAATTCCTACTACGCCGAAATTCCCCTGCTGTATCGTGTGCTGGCAATTGTTGTGCTTTGCCTGGCGGCGGTTTTTGTTGCGGTGCAGACCGAAAAGGGTAATGCCTTCTGGAATCTGCTGCGGGAAGCGCAGAATGAAGTGCGACGGGTAGTGTGGCCGACCCGCCAAGAGGCGACCCAGACCACCCTGATCGTGGTGGTGTTTGTGCTGCTGATGGCAGTCATTCTGTGGGCGTTGGATTCCGGTCTCGGCTGGATGGCTTCCAAGATCATTGGCTAAAGGTTAATCCATGGCAAAGCATTGGTATGTGGTTCAGGCCTACTCCGGCTATGAGAAGCGTGTAAAAAACACTCTCAAGGAGCGCATTGAGCTGCACGAAATGGATCACCTCTTCGGTGAGGTTCTGGTTCCCACCGAGGAAGTGGTGGAAATGCGTGCCGGCCAGAAGCGCAAGAGTGAGCGCAAGTTTTTCCCCGGCTACGTGCTGGTGGAAATGGAGCTGAACGACGACACCTGGCACCTGGTCAAAGAGACCCCGCGTGTGCTGGGCTTTATCGGCGGCAAGGCGGACAAGCCGGCCCCGATTACCGACCGCGAAGCGCAGGCGATCCTGAATCGCATCGACGACTCTGTCGACAAGCCCAAGCCCAAGACGCTGTTCGAGCCGGGTGAAATGGTACGCGTTATCGATGGTCCGTTTAATGACTTCAACGGTGTGGTTGAAGAGGTCAACTATGAAAAGAGTCGCTTGCGGGTGGCGGTGTTGATCTTCGGGCGCTCCACACCGGTAGAGCTGGAATTCGGTCAGGTAGAAAAGAACTGAGTTCGAGCTGAAAGGATTCGGCCCTCTTTCGCTGTGTGCGGAAGGGGGCTTTCGCGTCCCTGAAATCCCAGTCTGCCTTTTCGGCTTTCTGGTTCGGGGCAAACAGGGGAGCTGAGCGTTGCACGTTTGTATAAGTGTACAGCGCAGGCGCTAATACCCAGTTAAAGAGGAAGCTGTAATGGCTAAGAAAATCGAAGCTTACATCAAGCTGCAAGTAAAGGCCGGTCAGGCCAACCCGAGCCCCCCCGTCGGCCCTGCACTGGGTCAGCACGGTGTGAACATCATGGAGTTCTGTAAAGCGTTCAACGCACAGACTCAAGGTCTGGAGCCGGGCCTGCCGGTACCGGTTGTGATCTCTGTATACAGCGATCGCTCCTTCACCTTCATCATGAAGTCTCCGCCCGCCGCGGTTCTGCTGCGCAAGGCTGCCAAGATCAAGAGTGGTTCCGGCCGTCCGAACACCGACAAGGTTGGTAAAGTGACCCGCGCTCAGATCGAAGAAATTGTGGAAATGAAAAAAGCTGACCTGACTGCTTCCGATATGGACGCAGCGGTGCGCACCATCGCGGGTTCTGCTCGCAGTGCCGGTATCGAAGTGGAGGGTCTGTAAGTGGCTAAATTGACCAAGCGTCAGCGCGCAATGGCTGAAAAACTGGAAGCTGGCAAGGCTTACGGTATTGAAGAAGCAGTAGCGCTGCTGAAAGAGTTCTCCAACGTTAAGTTCTCCGAAACCGTTGATGCTGCCATCAACCTGGGTATCGATCCGCGTAAATCCGACCAGGCTGTTCGCGGTGCGACCACCCTGCCGCACGGTACCGGTAAAGAAGTGCGCGTTGCCGTATTCACCCAGGGTGCCAATGCCGACGCCGCTAAAGAAGCTGGCGCTGACATCGTAGGCATGGACGAGCTGGCTGCAGAAGTGAAAGCTGGCAAGATGGATTTCGACGTGGTTGTGGCTTCCCCGGACGCCATGCGCGTTGTCGGTCAGCTGGGCCAGATCCTCGGTCCGCGCGGCCTGATGCCGAACCCGAAAACCGGCACCGTAACTCCAGACGTTGCGACTGCGGTTAAGAATGCCAAGGCTGGTCAGGTGCGTTTCCGCGCTGACAAAGGCGGCATCATCCACGGCGGTATCGGTAAAGTAAGTTTTGACGCCAAGGCTCTGAAAGAGAACCTGGAAGCGCTGGTTGCTGACCTGAAAAAGGCCAAGCCGGCTTCCGCGAAAGGCGTTTACCTGAAAAAGATCACCCTGAGCACCACCATGGGCCCGGGTCTGACTCTCGATCAGGCTTCTCTGGACGTTAAGTAATTCCTGCGGGATTCGCTGCGTTCAGTAAAAAGAACTTTGGGGTCCGCTGATTGCTTTGGCATGAACGCGGGCCGTCAAAGACCGTAGGTGCGGCGGGTGTTTGAGGTTTAAATGCCCCCGCTTAATCCACTCTCTGGCCAGGTTTGGCCACTAGGTGTTTACCGAAGGGAGTGAGCCTACGCAGACGGTGTGCCCAAACCAGTATTTTTACTGGATTTGAGCTTTAAGCACCGGAACGGATCGGGTTCATGATGGCTCGATCTTTTTTCAAATCCAGGAGTGACACTATGGCTATTGGACTCGTAGACAAGAAAGCGATTGTCGCGGAAGTCCAGCAGGCTGCTGAGGGTGCTCTGTCTGCGGTTGTTGCGGATTCCCGTGGCGTAACCGTGAATGACATGACTACCCTGCGCAAAGAGGCTCGCGAGAACGGCGTTTGGTTGAAAGTCGTCCGCAATACTCTGGCGCGTCGCGCTCTGGCCGGTACCGAATTCGAATGTCTCATCGAGAAATTCGTCGGTCCCAGCATCATTGCTTTCTCAAACGAACACCCGGGTGCCGGCGCGCGCATCCTGAAGGCGTTCGCGAAAGACAATGACAAGCTGGAGCTGAAAGGTGCCGCCTTCGAAGGCGTAGCGACTGACATCGCTCTGTTGGCAAGCCTGCCGACTTACGATGAAGCAATCGCTAAGCTGATGAGCGTCATGAAAGAAGCGTCTGCTGGCAAACTGGTTCGCACTATTGCGGCCGTTCGCGACCAGAAAGAGCAGGAAGCGGCGTAATTATTTCGCTAAAGCGAAATCGCAGTTTTCCACTTTTAAAGAAATTACGAGCAGTTTCCTGCTCATACGAAATCAGGTACTAACTCATGTCTCTGACTAAAGAAGATATCATCAATGCGATCGCCGAAATGTCCGTTAAGGACGTTGTTGAGCTGATCGAAGCTATGGAAGAGAAGTTCGGCGTAACCGCAGCTGCTGCTGTTGTTGCTGGTGGCGCGGCTGGCGGCGAAGCTGCTGCAGAAGAGAAAGACTCTTTCGACGTAATCCTGGCAAGCGCTGGCGACAAGAAAGTGAACGTGATCAAAGCAGTTCGCGGTATCACCGGCCTGGGCCTGAAAGAAGCCAAAGCTCTGGTAGACGGCGCTCCGAGCCCGCTGAAAGAAGGCGCGACCAAGGAAGAAGCCGAGGAAGCGAAGAAGCAGCTGGAAGAAGCTGGCGCTACCGTAGAACTGAAGTAATTCGGTTTTACACATTACCGCCAGTTGCTGCTTAAGTCGGCAATTGGCGGAAAGGCTGGTGGACTTTTGTCCGCCGGCCTTTTTGCCGTTTGCGGCATGGGTGTTTTACCCGCCACTCCGCAAAGAAATTTCGAGAAGTTTGTGCACAGGGCAGTTTGTTTTTTGAACGCCTGTATTTGAAGCATAGTGCAATGCCTGCTGCATTGTGCAGAGACTTCTCGCCCGGATGGACTGCGTATCGTCAGAAATCTGACCGCAGTTCTGATGAAGTCTTGTCACCGATCAAGCTGGGGAATATGAATGGCTTACTCATACACTGAGAAAAAACGTATCCGCAAGGATTTTGGCAAACTGCCTAAGGTCATGGACGTGCCTTTCCTGCTTGCGATACAGCTGGACTCGTATCGCAAATTTACTCAGGCCGACACGCGCCCGGATGAGCGCCTGGATATCGGCCTGCAGGCTGCGTTCAAGTCTGTATTTCCGATTGTCAGTTACTCTGGCAACGCTGCTCTGGAGTATGTGAGCTACACACTCGGCAAACCTGCTTTTGATGTCAAGGAATGTACCCTGCGTGGCGTGACTTATGCCTGCCCGCTGCGCGTACGTGTTCGCCTGATTATTTATGATAAAGAATCCGCGAATAAGTCCATCAAGGACATCAAGGAACAGGAAGTGTACATGGGCGAAATCCCGCTCATGACCGAAAACGGTACCTTCGTGATTAACGGTACCGAGCGCGTAATCGTGTCCCAGCTGCACCGCTCCCCGGGTGTATTCTTCGATCACGACAAAGGCAAGACTCACTCTTCCGGTAAGCTGCTGTACGCTGCGCGGGTGATTCCTTACCGTGGCTCCTGGCTGGACTTCGAATTCGACCCGAAGGACCTGGTCTACGTACGTATCGACCGTCGTCGTAAACTGCCGGCCACCATTCTGCTGCGCGCCCTGGGTTACAGCTCCCAGGAAATGCTGGAAATGTTCTTCGACACCAGCAAGTTCACTCTGAACGACGAAACCGTCAGTCTCGATCTGATCCCGTCGCGCCTGCGCGGTGATGTGGCCTCCTTCGATATCAAGGACGGCAAGGGCAAGGTGATTGTTGAGGAGGGTCGCCGTATTACCCCGCGCCACATTCGCCAGCTGGAGAAGGCGGGTGTGGAGAAGCTGGAAGCGCCGATTTCCTACCTGTACGGTCGTGTACTTGCCCACGATGTTATCGACGACTCCACCGGCGAAGTGGTTGTAGAGGCGAATGCGGAGATCACCGAAGAGGTGGTCAACAAGCTGCGTGTTCTGAATGTTCAGAATATCGAGACCCTGTACACCAATGATCTGGACTGTGGCCCGTTCATTTCCGATACCCTGCGTGCCGATCCTTCCCGCACCGAGCTGGAAGCGCTGGTGGAAATCTACCGTATGATGCGCCCGGGCGAGCCGCCCACCAAGGAGTCTGCCGAGTCGCTGTTTGAGAACCTGTTCTTCTCCGACGAGCGCTACGACCTGTCTGCGGTTGGGCGCATGAAGTTCAACCGTCGTCTGAATCGTGAAGACGAGACCGGCTCGGGTACCCTGAGCAAAGAAGACATCGTCGATGTTCTGAAGACGCTGATCGAAATCCGTAACGGTCGCGGCATGGTGGACGATATCGACCACCTGGGTAACCGTCGAGTGCGCTCCGTTGGCGAAATGGCGGAGAACCAGTTCCGCGTAGGCCTGGTGCGTGTAGAGCGCGCGGTAAAAGAGCGTCTGTCCATGGCGGAGTCCGAAGGCCTGATGCCGCAGGATCTGATCAATGCCAAGCCGGTGGCTGCTGCGGTGAAGGAATTCTTCGGTTCCTCCCAGCTGTCCCAGTTTATGGACCAGAACAACCCGCTGTCGGAAGTTACCCACAAGCGCCGTGTATCCGCGCTTGGCCCGGGTGGTCTGACCCGCGAGCGCGCGGGCTTCGAGGTGCGAGACGTGCACCCGACCCACTACGGCCGCGTATGTCCGATCGAAACGCCGGAAGGTCCGAACATTGGTCTGATCAACTCCCTGGCAACCTATGCTCGCGCCAACCACTACGGCTTCCTCGAGAGCCCGTACCGCAAGGTGGTCGACGGCCAGGTGACCGACCAGATCGAATACCTGTCTGCAATTAACGAAGCCAACTACGTGGTTGCACAGGCTTCTGCAGCTGTGGACGAAAACGGTCGCTTTACCGATGACCTGGTGAGCGTGCGTCACCAGTACGAATTTACCCTGAAGACCCCGGACGAAATCCAGTACATGGACGTGTCCGCCCGTCAGGTGGTTTCCGTTGCGGCGGCAATGATTCCGTTCCTGGAGCACGATGACGCCAACCGCGCATTGATGGGATCGAACATGCAGCGCCAGGCGGTTCCCACCCTGCGCGCCGAGAAACCACTGGTAGGTACCGGCATGGAGCGCACCGTAGCGCGCGACTCCGGCGTCTGTATCGTGGCCAAGCGCGGCGGTGTGATCGAGCGTGTTGACGCCAGCCGTGTGGTTGTGCGCGTGCACGACGATGAAGTGGAAGCCGGTGATGCGGGTGTGGATCTGTACGGTCTCACCAAGTACACCCGTTCCAACCAGAACACCTGTATCAACCAGCGTCCGATCGTGAAGACCGGGGACGTGGTTGCGCGCGGCGATATCCTGGCCGACGGCCCGTCCGTTGACCTGGGTGAGCTGGCTCTGGGTCAGAACATGCGCATCGCGTTTATGCCGTGGAACGGCTACAACTTCGAGGACTCCATCCTCGTATCCGAGCGCGTGGTGCAGGAAGACCGCTTCACCACCATCCACATTCAGGAACTGACCTGTATTGCCCGTGACACCAAGCTGGGCAGTGAGGAGATCACCGCGGATATCCCCAATGTGGGCGAGTCTGCGCTGAACAAGCTGGATGAGTCTGGCATCGTGTACATCGGTGCGGAAGTGGGCGCTGGCGACATCCTGGTTGGTAAGGTGACGCCGAAAGGCGAAGCCCAGCTGACTCCGGAAGAAAAGCTGCTGCGCGCGATCTTCGGTGAGAAGGCGTCCGACGTTAAAGACACCTCTCTGCGTGCGCCTTCCGGCACCCGCGGTACGGTAATCGACGTACAGGTCTTCACCCGCGACGGTCTGCAGAAAGATCAGCGCTCTCTCGCCATCGAGAAAGCCCAGCTGGACGAAGTGCGCAAGGACCTGAATGAAGAGTACCGCATCGTTGAAGGTGCAACCTTCGAACGTTTGGCCGCTGCACTGGAAGGTCAGACCGTAGCCGGCGGTAAGGGCGTCAAGAAAGGCGACGTACTGAGTGCTGAAATCCTCGCCGGTCTGCCGCGGGAAGACTGGTTCAAGCTGCGCATGAGCGAAGACAGCCTGAACGAGCAGCTGGAAAAAGCCGAAGCCCAGCTGAAAGAACGTCGTAAGCTGCTCGACGAGCAGTTTGAAGACAAGAAGAAAAAACTGGAATCCGGCGACGATCTGGCGCCGGGCGTGCTGAAAATCGTCAAGGTTTACCTGGCGATCAAGCGTCGCATCCAGCCCGGTGACAAGATGGCCGGCCGTCACGGTAACAAAGGTGTGATCTCCGTGATCAAGCCTGTGGAAGATATGCCGTACGACGAAAACGGTGAGCCGGTAGACGTGGTTCTGAACCCGCTGGGTGTACCGTCTCGTATGAACGTCGGACAGGTTCTGGAAATGCACCTGGGTATGGCGGCGAAAGGTCTCGGTGTGAAGATCGATCGCATGATCAAGGAGAAACAGGAAGCGGCTAAGATTCGCGGGTTCCTGGAAGAGGTCTACAACTCCACCGGTGGCCGCAAGGAAGAGCTGGACGAGCTGACCGATGAAGAAGTGCTGGCTATGTCTGAAAACCTGCGTCGCGGTGTACCCATGGCGACGCCGGTGTTCGACGGTGCTGCTGAGCCTGAAATCAAGAAGCTGTTGCGCCTGGCGGACATCCCGGATTCCGGCCAGATCACCCTGTACGACGGCCGTACCGGTGACGCCTTCGAGCGTCCGGTAACCGTGGGCTACATGTACATGCTGAAGCTGAACCACCTGGTAGACGACAAGATGCACGCGCGTTCTACCGGTTCCTACAGCTTGGTTACCCAGCAGCCGCTGGGTGGTAAGGCGCAGTTCGGTGGTCAGCGCTTCGGTGAGATGGAGGTGTGGGCACTGGAAGCATACGGTGCCGCTTACACCCTGCAGGAAATGCTCACGGTCAAATCCGATGACGTGGAAGGTCGTACCAAGATGTACAAAAACATCGTGGATGGCGACCACCGCATGGAGCCGGGCATGCCCGAATCCTTCAACGTACTGGTCAAGGAAATCCGCTCGCTGGGTATGAACTTCGAGCTGGAAAACGAATAACACTGGTATTAATCGGATTTAGTAGACAGAGGCCGGTGGCGGCGATCGCAAATCACCACCACCGGCACTTCCGGCCCCAGAGGCAGTTGGCCGGAATGACTACCCCCTAGTGGAGGAAAGGCCTTGAAAGATTTGTTAAACCTGGTGAAAGCCCAGGATCAGCTCGAAGAATTTGACGCTATCCGTATCGGTCTGGCTTCGCCAGACATGATTCGCTCCTGGTCCTACGGCGAAGTGAAAAAGCCGGAGACCATCAACTACCGTACCTTCAAACCGGAGCGCGAAGGCCTGTTCTGTGCCAAGATTTTTGGCCCGGTAAAGGACTATGAGTGCCTGTGCGGTAAGTACAAGCGTATGAAGCACCGCGGCATCATCTGTGAGAAGTGCGGCGTTGAAGTCACCAAGGCGAAAGTTCGCCGTGAGCGCATGGGCCACATCGAACTGGCGAGCCCGGTTGCGCACATCTGGTTCCTGAAATCCCTGCCGTCCCGTATCGGCCTGCTGCTGGATATGACCCTGCGTGATATCGAGCGCGTGCTGTACTTTGAGTCTTACGTGGTGACCGACCCGGGTATGACTACCCTGGAACGCGGCCAGCTGCTGAACGACGAGCAGTACTTTGAAGCAATGGAAGAGTTTGCCGATGAGTTCGAGGCGAAAATGGGTGCGGAAGCCATCCAGGAGCTGATGAATGACATCGAGCTGCCCACCGAAATCCAGCGACTGCGCGAAGAGATCCCGGCGACCAACTCTGAAACCAAGATCAAGAAGCTGTCCAAGCGCCTGAAGCTGTTGGAAGCCTTCTACAAGTCCGGTAACAAGCCGGAGTGGATGATCATGCAGGCACTGCCGGTTCTGCCGCCGGATCTGCGCCCGCTGGTACCGCTGGACGGTGGCCGCTTCGCGACCTCCGACCTGAACGACCTGTACCGTCGCGTGATCAACCGTAACAACCGTCTGAAGCGTCTGCTCGAGCTAAATGCCCCTGACATCATCGTGCGCAACGAAAAGCGTATGCTGCAGGAGTCTGTGGATGCGCTGCTGGATAACGGCCGTCGCGGCCGAGCCATCACCGGTTCCAACAAACGCCCGCTGAAATCCCTGGCCGACATGATCAAGGGTAAGCAGGGTCGTTTCCGTCAGAACCTGCTGGGTAAGCGTGTGGACTACTCCGGTCGTTCCGTGATCGTGGTTGGTCCTACTCTGCGTCTGCACCAGTGTGGTCTGCCGAAGAAGATGGCCCTCGAGCTGTTCAAGCCGTTTATTTTCGGCAAGCTGGAAGCCCGCGGCCTGGCCACCACCATCAAGGCGGCCAAGAAAATGGTCGAGCGCGAGGAAGCGGTGGTATGGGACATCCTCGACGAAGTGATTCGCGAGCACCCGGTACTGCTGAACCGTGCACCGACCCTGCACCGTCTGGGTATCCAGGCGTTCGAGCCGGTACTGATTGAAGGTAAGGCGATCCAGCTGCACCCGCTGGTGTGTGCGGCGTACAACGCCGACTTCGACGGTGACCAGATGGCGGTACACGTACCGCTGACCATCGAAGCGCAGCTGGAATCCCGCGCGCTGATGATGTCCACCAACAACATCCTGTCACCGGCCAACGGTGAGCCGATCATTGTACCGTCCCAGGACGTGGTACTGGGTCTGTACTGGATGACCCGCGAGCGTGTGAACGATAAAGGTGAAGGCATGTTCTTCTCCGATATCAAGGAAGTCAGCCGTGCCTTCTACGCCAAGCAGGTTGGCCTGCAGGCGAAGATCAAGGTGCGTATCGACGAGACTTCCATCGGCGAAGACGGCGAGAAGCAGGTTACCCGCACCGTGTACGACACTACCGTCGGTCGCGCACTGCTGTGGAACATCGTACCGGAGGGCCTGCCTTTCGAGTACGTGAACCAGCCGATGAAGAAAAAGGCGATTTCCAGGGTCCTGAACGAGTGCTACCGCAAAGTGGGCCTGAAGGCGACCGTAATCTTCGCTGACCAGCTGATGTACACCGGTTTCGACTTCTCCACCAAGTCCGGTTCCTCCATCGGTGTAAACGACTTCGAGATCCCGGCGGCCAAGGCTGAATTGATTGCTTCCGCAGAAGAGGAAGTGAAAGAGATCGAAACCCAGTTCGCCTCCGGTCTGGTAACCGCAGGCGAGAAATACAACAAGGTCATCGACGTCTGGTCCCGTACCAACGACAAGGTCACCCAGGCGATGATGGCCGGTATCAAGAAAGAGCCGGTAATCGATCGCGACGGCAATGAAACCGAGCAGGACTCCTTCAACTCCGTCTACATGTACGCCGACTCCGGCGCGCGGGGTAGTGAGGCGCAGATTCGTCAGCTGGCCGGTATGCGTGGCCTGATGGCCCGTCCGGACGGTTCCATTATCGAGAACGCCATTACCGCAAACTTCCGTGAAGGTCTGAGCGTACTGCAGTACTTCATCTCGACCCACGGTGCGCGTAAAGGTCTGGCGGATACCGCACTGAAAACCGCGAACTCCGGTTACCTGACCCGTCGTCTGGTAGACGTGGCACAGGACGTGGTAATTACCGAAATCGACTGTGGCACCGACGACGGCCTGACCATGGCGCCGGTGATCGAAGGCGGTGACGTCATCGAATCCCTGGGTGACCGTATCCTCGGCCGTGTGGTGGCGCGCGACGTGACCAAGCCCGGCAGTGACGAGATTGCGGTACCCGCTGGCACCATGATCGACGAAGCCTGGGTTGAGCGTATCGAAGGTATGGGGATCGACGAAGTAATCGTGCGCTCCGCGATTACCTGTGAGACCGCCCACGGTATCTGTGCTCAGTGTTACGGCCGTGACCTGGCCCGTGGCCACCGTGCCAACCCCGGCGAGTCCGTGGGTGTTGTGGCAGCCCAGTCCATTGGTGAGCCGGGTACCCAGCTGACCATGCGTACCTTCCACATCGGTGGTGCGGCGAGCCGTGCTTCCGCGGCGGACAGCATCCAGGTTAAGCAGCCGGGTACCGTGCGTCTGCACAATGTGAAGACCGTGAAGACCGAAGGCGGCAACCTGGTAGCGGTATCCCGTTCCGGTGAACTGGCGGTCGCTGACCCGGCTGGCCGGGAGCGTGAGCGCTACAAGCTGCCTTACGGTGCCGTGATCAGTGTCGACGAAGGGTCCACCATCGAAGGCGGCCAGATCGTCGCCAAGTGGGATCCGCACACCCACCCAATCATTACCGAGGTTGCCGGTTGGGTGAAACTGTCCGGTATGGAAGATGGCCTGTCCATCCGCAAGCAGACGGACGAAATCACCGGCCTGTCCTCGATCGAGGTGATCGATCCGGCGGAGCGTCCGGCGGCGGGTAAAGACCTGCGCCCGGCGGTGACCCTGGTGGACGAGAACGGCGAAGAACTGACCCTGGCTAACTCCAACGCGCCGGCGCACTACGCGCTGCCGCCACGAGCGATTCTGAGCCTGAAAGACAGCGACAAGGTGAACGTCGGTGACGTTATCGCCCGTATCCCGCAGGAATCCGGCGGTACCAAGGACATCACCGGTGGTCTGCCGCGGGTTGCCGACCTGTTCGAAGCCCGTAAGCCGAAAGAGCCGTCCATCCTGGCGGAGATCTCCGGTACCGTTTCCTTCGGTAAAGAAACCAAAGGCAAAGTACGTCTGCAGATCACCCCGAAAGATGGTAAGCCACTGGCCAATGGCAAGGATCACTACGAAGTACTGATTCCGAAGCACCGCCAGCTGACCGTGTTCGAAGGTGAAACCGTAGAGAAGGGTGAGGTTATCTCCGATGGCCCGTCCAACCCGCACGACATTCTGCGCCTCAAGGGCGTGGAAGAGCTTGCGCGCTACATCACCAACGAGATTCAGGAGGTTTACCGCCTCCAGGGTGTAGGCATCAACGATAAGCACATCGAGACCATCGTGCGTCAGATGCTGCGTAAAGTTGAAATCCTCGAGATGGGCGACTCAGAGTTCATCAAGGGCGACCAGGTGGAATACCAGCGCGTGGTGGAAGAGAACGAGCGCCTGCGTGCCGAAGGCAAGCAACCGGCTCAGTTCGAGCGTCTGCTGCTGGGTATCACCAAAGCGTCCCTGGCCACCGAGTCCTTCCTGTCTGCGGCCTCCTTCCAGGAGACCACCCGTGTACTGACCGAAGCGGCGGTAACCGGTAAGGAAGACAGCCTGCGCGGCCTGAAAGAAAACGTGGTGGTGGGTCGTCTGATCCCGGCCGGTACCGGCCTTGCCTACCACGCCGAGCGCAAGCGTCGCCGCACCCAGCAGTTGACCACTGGCTTTGCCGAAGGTCCTTCTGCAGAAGAGGTGGAAGCGGCGCTGACCGAAGCCCTGAAATCATCCGGGGAGTGAGGTCCACAGAACGGAGTAGTCTGACTGGTTGGTTCGCTGTTTCAGGGGCTGACCGGTCTGTTCCGGATCGCAGTTACCTGCCGATGTGAGTGTTCACTTCGTTGGGTGGTTGACTCGGGCAGGCCGCGTTTATAGAATGCGGCCCCCGCTAATGGGGTGCGATTGTTTGTTGAACGTGAAGGGCGACCTTTGAAGGGCGAGCTTCGGTTCAGCGGAATATCGCGCACTGACGATAGGCCCTCACTGCTGTTTATGGTGGGGGCGTTTTATTTTGGAGTGATTTTTAATGGCAACGATCAACCAGTTGGTTCGTAAGCCGAGAAAACGCAAAGTTGAAAAAAGCGACGTGCCTGCACTGCAAGCTTGCCCGCAGCGCCGTGGAGTTTGTACTCGTGTGTATACCACTACACCGAAGAAGCCGAACTCCGCACTGCGTAAAGTTTGTCGTGTGCGCCTGACCAACGGTTTCGAAGTGACTTCGTACATCGGTGGTGAAGGCCACAACCTGCAGGAGCACAGCGTGGTACTGATTCGCGGCGGTCGTGTAAAAGACCTGCCGGGTGTGCGCTACCACACTGTACGCGGTGCACTTGACTGTGCCGGCGTAAACGATCGCAAGCAGGGCCGTTCTAAGTACGGTGCCAAGCGTCCTAAGAGCTAATTGCTCTAGACAACATTGCGTTTCGGTTTAACGAATAACCGGAGTAAGGCTGAGCTCGCCGATTTGTAGTTACTGTTTTTAGTTAATACGGCGGCATCTCAGAGTAACCCTGAAGAGAGGCAATCCCATGCCAAGAAGACGAGTAGTCGCCAAGCGCGAAGTGCTGCCCGATCCCAAGTTCGGGAACGTGACTCTGGCCAAGTTCATGAACCATGTCATGATCTCTGGTAAGAAGTCTGTGGCAGAGAGCATCGTTTACGGTGCGCTGGATCTGGTTTCAGAAAAGCTGAACAAAGATCCAATTGAAATTTTCGAAGAATCCCTGGAAAACATCGCCCCGATGGTGGAAGTAAAGTCCCGTCGTGTTGGTGGTGCTACCTACCAGGTACCGGTAGAAGTGCGTCCGGCACGTCGTACCGCGCTGGCAATGCGCTGGCTGGTAGATTTTTCCCGTAAGCGCGGTGAGAAGTCTATGGCCCAGCGCCTGGCCAATGAAATGATCGATGCTTCCCAGAACAAGGGCGGCGCGGTCAAGAAGCGTGAAGACGTGCACCGTATGGCGGAAGCCAACAAAGCGTTCTCCCACTATCGTTTCTAAGATAGTGACGCTTCTAAGTCTGATGATTATTTCCATCGGAAAATAAAATCGAAAGGCAGCAAGGAAGGTAAAACTCCGCGCTGCCTTTTGCCGTTATATCGAGGATACAACTGTGGCACGTAAAACGCCTATCGAACGCTATCGCAATATCGGTATCTGCGCCCACGTAGACGCCGGTAAAACCACGACTACCGAGCGCGTACTGTTCTACACCGGTCTGTCCCACAAAATTGGTGAGGTGCACGAAGGCGCAGCCACCATGGACTGGATGGAGCAGGAGCAGGAGCGTGGTATCACCATTACCTCTGCGGCAACCACCTGTTTCTGGGCTGGTATGCAGCAACAGTTCCCGCAGCACCGCGTAAACATCATCGACACCCCGGGGCACGTTGACTTTACCATTGAAGTAGAGCGCTCCCTGCGCGTTCTCGATGGCGCCGTGGTTGTTCTGTGTGGCTCCTCCGGCGTGCAGCCGCAGACCGAAACTGTATGGCGTCAGGCCAACAAATACGAAGTGCCGCGCATGGTATTCGTAAACAAGATGGACCGCGCTGGTGCTGACTTCCGCAAGGTTGTTGGTCAGCTGAAGACTCGCCTGAATGCAAATGCGGTACCGCTGCAAATGACCATTGGCTCGGAAGATGAGTTCAAGGGTGTTGTCGACCTGGTAAAAATGAAAGCCATCCTGTGGAACGAAGAAGACATGGGGATGACTTTCGAGTACGCCGATATCCCGGCGGATATGCAGGACGAGTGCGAAGAGATGCGCGAGTTCCTGGTCGAGGCTGCTGCGGAAGCCAACGAAGAGCTGATGGAGAAATACCTGGAAGAAGGTGAGCTGACTGAGGAAGAGATCAAGTCGGCCATCCGTCAGCGCACTCTGGCCAACGAGATTGTACCGGTTCTGGGCGGCTCCGCGTTCAAGAACAAGGGCGTGCAGGCCATGCTGGATGCGGTGATCGAATATCTGCCGGCGCCGACCGAAGTTAAGGCGATCGAAGGTACTCTTCTGGATAAGGATGAGACTGTGGAAACCCGTGTCGCCGACGACGACGCGCCGTTTGCTGCACTGGCCTTCAAAATTGCCACCGACCCCTTCGTTGGTACTCTGACCTTCTTCCGTGTCTACTCCGGTAAGCTGGAAAGCGGCACCGCGGTATACAACTCCGTGAAGCAGAAGAAAGAGCGTGTCGGCCGTATGGTGCAGATGCACTCCAACGATCGTAAAGAGATCAAAGAGGTACTGGCGGGCGATATCGCCGCGGCCATCGGCCTGAAAGATGTGACCACTGGCGATACTCTGTGTGCCGAAGACGCGAAGATCGTTCTTGAGCGTATGGAGTTCCCGGAGCCGGTAATCTCCGTGGCGGTAGAGCCGAAGTCCAAGCCGGACCAGGAAAAAATGGGTGTTGCTCTGGGCAAGTTGGCTCAGGAAGATCCGTCCTTCCGTGTGAAGACCGACGAAGAGACAGGCCAGACCATCATCTCCGGTATGGGTGAGTTGCACCTGGATATCATCGTTGATCGCATGCGTCGTGAATTCAACGTTGAAGCCAACATCGGTAAGCCGCAGGTGGCCTACCGTGAAACTATCCGCAACACCGCTGAGATCGAAGGCAAGTTCGTTCGTCAGTCCGGTGGTCGCGGTCAGTACGGTCATGTTTGGGTGAAATTCGAGCCGGCAGAAGATGAGTCCGGTGAAGGTCTGGTGTTTGAGAATGCCATCGTGGGTGGTGTGGTACCGAAGGAATACATTCCTGCGGTACAGAAGGGTATCGAAGAGCAGATGCAGAACGGTGTTCTGGCTGGCTACCCGCTGCTGGGTCTGAAGGCTACCCTGTACGATGGCTCTTTCCACGATGTGGACTCCAACGAAATGGCGTTCAAAATCGCAGGCTCCATGGCGACCAAGAAGCTGGCAGACGTTGGCGGTGCAGTGCTGCTCGAGCCGATGATGAAGGTGGAAGTGGTTACTCCGGAAGAGAACATGGGTGACGTAGTTGGCGACCTGAACCGTCGTCGCGGTTTGATCCAGGGTATGGATGATAGCGCCTCTGGTAAGGTCGTTAACGCGGAGGTGCCGCTGGCCGAAATGTTCGGTTACGCCACCGATCTGCGTTCCGCGACCCAGGGCCGTGCTACCTACACCATGGAATTCCTGAAGTACGCCGAAGCGCCGAAGAACGTCGCTGACGAAATTATTGCCAAGAACAAAGCTTAAGCTTTAGTCCCTTTACAACTTTTAAGTTAGAGGATCCTGAAAATGGGAAAAGAAAAGTTTGAACGTTCCAAGCCCCACGTAAACGTGGGCACCATCGGTCACGTTGACCATGGTAAAA
>NZ_CP155838.1:1421380-1497883 GCF_045348205.1 Microbulbifer sp. ARAS458-1
CCGGAAGGCACCGAAATGGTAATGCCGGGCGATAACATTCAGATGTCTGTGACTCTGATCTGCCCGATCGCCATGGAAGAAGGTCTGCGCTTCGCGATCCGTGAAGGTGGCCGTACCGTTGGTGCTGGCGTTGTAGCCAAGATCATCGAGTAATCCTTGCTCCTGATCTGAAGCAACAAAAAAGCCGCGGCAGAAATGTCGCGGCTTTTTTGCGCCTAATGATTGTGACTGGAATGGGGGGCACGTGTGTATATTGTGGGCACCGGGCTGCGGCACTGAGAGTCGGCGCTGCATCGTGGGGGGCGGGTGTTGGTTAAAAAATGGCAATCTGTCTTGACAGCATCCTGTCCTGCCCGTAGACTTCGCGCTCCTTTTCGCCCGCCCTCGGGGTTGCGTAAAAGGACGTTCTTTAGATTTACAACTGGAGTTTGATTCCATGCAGGGTCAACGCATCCGAATTCGCCTGAAGGCGTTCGATCACAAGCTGATCGACGCGTCTACCCAGGAGATCGTAGAGACGGCCAAGCGCACTGGCGCACAAGTACGCGGTCCCATCCCGCTGCCGACTCGCAAAGAGAAGTACACCGTGCTGATTTCTCCGCACGTCAATAAAGACGCGCGCGACCAGTACGAGATTCGTACTCACAAGCGTTTGCTGGACATCGTAGAGCCTACCGAGAAAACCGTCGACGCGCTGATGAAGCTCGATCTGGCGGCTGGTGTAGAGGTTCAGATCAGTCTCGGCTAACACTTCAAATTAACTACCGAATCCCAGGCGAAAAAGGTCTGGGTAGTGTAACGCTCTGAAATTGGGCGGCCGCAGTGGGTTAAAGCCCCGTGCACTGAGAGGTTGAAAAGATGACTATAGGTATTGTCGGCCGCAAGAGCGGCATGACTCGCATCTTCACCGAAGATGGCGCTTCTATCCCGGTAACTGTTATCGAGGTAGCTCCGAATCGCGTCACCCAGGTGAAAACCGTGGAAACTGATGGCTACTCCGCAGTTCAGGTAACTGTGGGTGCTCGTAAAGCTTCCCGTGTCTCCAAGCCCGAAGCGGGCCACTTCGCCAAAGCCAATACTGAGGCTGGCACTGCTCTTTTCGAACTGCGTACTGACGGTTCTGAAGAGTCCTTCGAAATCGGTTCCGAAATCACTGTATCTGGCTTTGAAGCCGGTCAGAAGATCGACGTAACCGGCACTTCCAAAGGTAAAGGTTTCCAGGGTGGCGTTAAGCGCTGGAATTTCCGTACCCAGGACGCTACTCACGGTAACTCCCTGTCTCACCGCGCTCCCGGTTCTATCGGTCAGTGCCAGACTCCTGGTCGCGTGTGGAAAGGCAAGAAAATGGCCGGTCATATGGGTGCCGAGCGTGTTACCACGCAAAACCTGGAAGTAGTTCGTGTGGACGCCGAGCGCAATTTGCTGCTGGTTAAAGGTGCCGTACCTGGCGCTCCCGGCGGTAACGTTATCGTTCGTCCGGCAGTTAAAGCCTAAGTCTGAGGGGAAATAGATATGGAACTGAATATCGCTACTCCCGAAGGCGCTAAAGGCACTGTTGCAGTCTCTGAAGTGGCTTTCGGTCGTGAATTCAATCAGGACCTGGTGCACCAGGCAGTCGTCGCCTATATGGCTGGCGCTCGTCAGGGTACCAAGGCTCAGAAAAACCGCGCTGCGGTTTCTGGCGGCGGCAAAAAGCCGTGGCGTCAAAAAGGTACTGGCCGCGCTCGTGCCGGTACTATCCGCAGCCCGCTGTGGCGTTCTGGTGGCGTAACTTTCGCTGCTGAACCCCGTGATCACAGCGTCAAGCTGAACAAGAAAATGTACCGCGCTGCACTGCGCTGCATTCTCTCCGAGCTGGCTCGTCAGGAGCGTCTGGTTGTGGTTGAGTCCTTCGACGTGGAAGCGCCGAAGACCAAGCAGCTGGTAACCAAGCTGGCACAGTACGATCTGTCCGACGCGTTGATCGTGACCGAAGAGGTAAACGAAAACCTCTACCTGGCCGCGCGCAACCTGCACAAGATCGATGTTCGCGACGTACAGGGTATCGATCCGGTAAGCCTGATTCGCTTTGACAAGGTCGTGGTTACCGTTTCTGCACTGAAGAAAATTGATGAGGTGCTGGGATGAACCAAGAGCGAATTTACAAAGTACTGCTGGGCCCGGTAATTTCCGAGAAAGCTGCTGTGCTGGCGGATGCCGCCAATCAGGTAGTGTTCAAGGTAACCACCGACGCTACTAAAGCTGAAGTCAAAGCTGCGGTTGAAAAGCTGTTCAACGTTTCTGTTGAGCAGGTTCGTACCGTGAACGTTAAAGGCAAAACCAAGCGCACCCGCTACGGCATGGGCGTGCGCAATGATTGGAAAAAAGCCTACGTTCGTCTGGCTGAAGGCAGCGACATCAACTTCGAAGCCGCTGAGTAAAGGGGAAAGTTGCAATGGCTATTGTAAAAGCAAAACCGACCTCTGCTGGCCGTCGTCACCTGGTCAAGGTTGTTAACTCCGACCTGCACAAGGGTGCGCCTTACGCTCCGCTGGTTGAGAAGAAGTCCAAGACCGGTGGCCGTAACAACAACGGTCGCATTACCACCCGTCACATCGGTGGTGGTCACAAGCATCACTACCGCGTAGTGGACTTCAAGCGCAACAAAGATGGCATTCCGGCCACCGTTGAGCGTCTGGAGTACGATCCGAACCGTAGCGCGCACATCGCGCTGGTGTGTTACGCCGACGGTGAGCGTCGTTACATCATTGCACCGAAAGGCCTGAAGGCCGGTGCCAAGATCCAGTCTGGTGATGCTGCGCCGATCGCTGTAGGTAATACCCTGCCGCTGCGCAATATTCCGGTTGGTTCCGTGATTCATGGTATCGAGCTGAAGCCTGGTAAAGGTGCTCAGCTGGCCCGCTCTGCCGGTGCCTCTGTTCAGCTGGTTGCCCGTGAAGGTCAGTACGCGACTATCCGTCTGCGCTCTGGCGAAATGCGTAAAGTCCTGTCTGAGTGCCGCGCCACCCTGGGTGAAGTGAGCAACTCTGAGCACAGTCTGCGCAAGCTGGGTAAAGCCGGTGCCAAGCGCTGGCGCGGTGTTCGTCCTACCGTTCGTGGTGTGGCGATGAACCCGGTAGACCACCCGCACGGCGGTGGTGAGGGTCGTACCTCCGGTGGTCGTCACCCAGTGACACCTTGGGGCGTTCCGACCAAGGGCAAGAAAACGCGTAAGAACAAGCGCACCGACAACATGATTGTACGTCGTCGCGGCAAGTAATTCTCAATAGAGAGTTAGTCGCGCACGATGTGTGAGCATCTAAAGAGGAATCTAAAGTGCCACGCTCATTAAAGAAAGGTCCCTTTATTGATCTGCATCTGATCAAAAAGGTGGAGGCAGCGATCGAAGCCAATGATCGCCGGCCGATTAAAACCTGGTCCCGCCGTTCCATGATCATGCCGGAAATGGTGGGCCTGACGATTGCTGTTCACAACGGTCGTCAACACGTACCGGTACTGGTCAACGAAGAAATGGTTGGTCACAAGCTGGGTGAATTCGCTGCTACCCGCACTTACCGTGGCCACGCCGCGGACAAGAAAGCGAAGAAGCGCTAAGCCGAGGTTATAGAGATGGAAGTACAAGCAAAATTACGCGGTGCTCGTCTGTCGGCACAGAAAGCGCGTCTGGTAGCTGATCAGATTCGCGGCAAAGGTGTCGAGGAAGCCCTGGACATCCTGGCTTTCAGCCACAAGAAAGGTGCTGCGATCGTCAAGAAGGTTCTGGAATCTGCAATCGCCAACGCTGAGCACAACGAAGGTGCTGACGTTGACGAGCTGAAAGTTTCCACCATCTTCGTGGATGAGGGTATGACCATGAAGCGCATTAAGCCGCGCGCCAAGGGTCGTGCCGATCGTATTCTTAAGCGTACTTGTCACATTACTGTGAAAGTAGCCGAGAAATAAGAGAGCAGGCGAGAAAACCATGGGACAAAAAGTACATCCTACCGGCATTCGTCTGGGTATCGTTAAAAAGCATACCTCTGTTTGGTATGCCGGCAGCGACGAGTACGCAGACAAGCTGTACACGGATCTGAAAGTTCGCGAATTCATTCGCAATAAACTGGCCCACGCTTCCGTGAGCCGTATCGAGATCGAACGTCCGGCCAATACCGCTCGTGTGACCATTCACACTGCGCGTCCGGGCATCGTGATCGGTAAGAAAGGTGAAGACGTAGAGCGTCTGCGCAACGAGGTGAGCAAACAGATGGGTGTGCCCGTGCACATCGACATCGAAGAAGTACGCAAGCCTGACCTGGATGCAACCCTGGTTGCCCAGAACGTTGCTCAGCAGCTGGAGCGTCGTGTTATGTTCCGTCGCGCTATGAAGCGCGCTGTACAGAACGCTATGCGCCAGGGCGCTGAAGGTATCAAGATTCAGGTGAGTGGTCGTCTTGGCGGTGCCGAGATTGCCCGTACCGAATGGTACCGTGAAGGCCGTGTGCCGCTGCACACTCTGCGTGCAAACATCGACTACGGCACTTATGAAGCCAGCACTACCTACGGCATCATCGGTGTGAAAGTTTGGATCTTCAAAGGCGAAGTCATCGGTGACGAAATCCCCGAAGAGAAGCCAGCGAAGACTCGCAAGAAAGCTGCTAAGTAAGGGGTGCGCAGATGCTACAACCGAAGCGTACAAAATTCCGCAAGGTACAGAAGGGTCGCAACCGCGGTCTTTCGCAGCGCGGCTCTAAAGTGAGCTTTGGCGAGTTCGGCCTCAAGGCCATCGGTCGTGGGCGCATTACTGCGCGTCAGATCGAAGCGGCTCGTCGCGCAATGACTCGTCACGTTAAGCGTGGCGGTAAGATCTGGATTCGTGTGTTTCCGGACAAACCCATCACCAACAAGCCTCTCGAGGTTCGGATGGGTAAAGGTAAGGGTGGCGTTGAATACTGGGTTGCCCAGATTCAACCAGGAAAAGTCCTCTATGAAATGGAAGGCGTTTCCGAAGAACTGGCTCGCGAAGCTTTCGAGCTCGCCGCAGCCAAGCTGCCTGTAAAGACAACTTTCGTTAAGCGTTCGGTGATGTAATGAAGACTGCAGATCTACGCTCAAAGTCAGTTGAGGAGCTGAACCAGGAACTGCTGAGCCAACTTGAAGCACAGTTCAAGCTGCGCATGCAGAAATCCACCGGTCAGCTGACTCAGACTCATCTGCTGAAGCAGACTCGTCGCGACATTGCTCGCATTAAGACTGTGTTGACCGAGAAGGCAGGTAATTAATCATGGCTGAAGCAAAACTGAAGCGTACTCTGACCGGTAAGGTTGTGAGTGACAAGATGGATAAAACCATCACCGTTTTGATCGAGCGCCGTGTTAAGCACCCGATCTACGGCAAAATCGTGAGCAAGTCCACCAAGCTCAAGGCACACGACGAAAACAATGAGTGCGGCATCGGTGATGTCGTGACCATTGAGGAATCTCGTCCGCTGTCCAAGAGCAAGTCCTGGTCCTTGCAGACTATTGTAGAGCGTGCGGCGAAGGTTTAATCCTGGCCCATTGACTGTGAAGACCTAAACAGGTTTTCGGAGAGGAACAATGATTCAAGCAGAATCCTACTTAGAAGTAGCCGATAACAGTGGGGCTCGCCGTGTCATGTGCATCAAGGTGCTGGGCGGCTCCCACCGTCGCTACGCTGGCGTTGGCGACATTATCAAGGTAACCGTTAAGGAAGCGATTCCTCGCGGTAAAGTGAAAAAGGGTCAGGTGATGAACGCGGTTGTGGTTCGCACCAAGAAAGGTGTGCGTCGCCCGGACGGCTCCCTGATCAAGTTTGACGATAACGCAGCGGTGTTGCTGAACCAGAACCATGCTCCGGTTGGCACCCGTATTTTTGGCCCGGTAACTCGCGAGCTGCGCGGTGAGAAGTTCATGAAGATCATCTCACTGGCTCCCGAAGTTATCTAAGCCACGAGCGGAGAAGAGTAATGCGCAAGATCAAGCGTGACGACGAAGTGATCGTTATCGCCGGTCGCGACAAAGGCAAGCGTGGCACCGTCCGTAAGGTGCTGAACGATGGCCGCCTGATCGTATCCGGTGTACAGATGATCAAAAAACACCAGAAGCCGAACCCCCAGCTGGGCGTTGCCGGTGGAATCGTTGAAAAAGAGGCTGCAATTCAGTCTTCCAACGTTGCCATCTTCAACCCGAACACCCAAAAAGCTGACCGGGTAGGCTTCAAAGTACTGGAAGATGGCACTAAGATCCGCGTCTTCAAATCCAGCGGCGAAGCCGTTGACGCATAAGTC
This sequence comes from Microbulbifer sp. ARAS458-1, assembly GCF_045348205.1. Taxonomy (NCBI): domain Bacteria; kingdom Pseudomonadati; phylum Pseudomonadota; class Gammaproteobacteria; order Cellvibrionales; family Microbulbiferaceae; genus Microbulbifer; species Microbulbifer sp. ARAS458-1. The sequence goes on from NZ_CP155838.1 coordinate 1,427,664, forward strand.
AGGTGGAAAAAATGGCAAGGCTTAAAGAGCTCTACACCAAAGAACTCGCGTCCAAGCTGAAAGAAGAGCTGGGACTTGAGAACGTAATGTCCGTGCCGCGCATCACCAAAATCACCGTCAACATGGGTGTCGGTGAAGCCATTGGTGATAAGAAGGTACTGGAACACGCAGTCAGTGACATGACTGCGATTACTGGTCAAAAACCCATTGTGACCAAGGCGCGTAAGTCTATCGCGGGCTTCAAAATCCGTGATGGCTGGCCGATTGGCTGTAAGGTAACTCTGCGCGGTGAGCGTATGTATGAGTTCCTGGAGCGACTGATTGGTATCGCGATCCCACGTATCCGCGACTTCCGTGGCATCAGCCCGAAGCAGTTCGACGGTCGTGGTAACTTCTCAATGGGTGTAACCGAACAAATCATCTTCCCGGAAATCGACTACGACAAAGTAGACAAGATCCGTGGTTTGGATATTTGTATCACTACTACAGCAGCCAACGACGAACAAGGTCGCGCACTGCTGAAAGCATTCAACTTCCCTTTCAAGGGTTAAGAGGATTCCATGGCGAAGAAATCCATGATTGCGCGTGAGAACAAGCGCGCTCGAACCGCAGCTAAGTACGCTGAAAAGCGTCAAGAGCTGAAGGCGATCATCGCCAGTGCCAACGCTTCCGATGAGGAGCGTTGGGAGGCTCAACTCAAGCTGCAACAACTGCCGCGCGATGCAAGCCCGGTACGTCAGCAACGTCGCTGTCGTATTACTGGTCGCCCCCACGCTGTCTACCGCAAGTTCGGTCTCTGCCGTAACAAACTGCGTGAAGCCGCTATGCGTGGTGATGTCCCCGGCCTGGTTAAATCCAGCTGGTAAAACGGCAGACTTGAGGAGTCTTAAGTAATGAGTATGCAAGATCCGTTGGCAGATATGCTGACCCGCGTCCGCAACGCTTTGGCGCGCGGCAAGGGCAGTGTTTCTATGCCTTCTTCAAAACTGAAAGTAGCCGTGGCCAACGTACTGAAAGACGAAGGTTACGTTACTGGCGTAGCGGTCAGCGAAGGTGCCAAGCCTGAGCTGACTATCGAACTGAAATACTTCCAGGGCAAGCCGGTAATTGCTGAGCTGGACCGGGTTTCCCGTCCAGGCCTGCGTAACTACGCAGGTAAGAAAGCATTGCCATCCGTTCGCGGCGGCCTGGGCATCGCTATCGTCTCCACCTCTCGTGGTGTGATGACTGATCGCGCAGCCCGTCAGGCTGGTGTCGGCGGCGAAGTGCTCTGCACCGTATTCTAAGCGGGGGTTAATATGTCTCGAGTAGCTAATAGTCCCGTAAGCATCCCCGCTGGTGTATCCGTGAGCCTTTCTGGTCAGGATATCGCCGTTAAAGGTGGTAATGGCAACCTGAACTTCAACATCCACTCTGACGTGGAAGTGAAGCAGGAAGAAAACCAGCTGACCTTTGCAGCACGCAACGGTTCCAAGCAGGCACGTGCCCTCGCCGGCACCACCCGCGCGCTGGTTAACAATATGGTGGTCGGCGTCAGTCAGGGTTTCGAAAAGAAACTGCAGCTGAACGGTGTAGGTTACCGTGCGAAAGCATCTGGTAAGACCGTGAACCTGACTCTGGGCTTCTCTCACCCGGTAGATTACGACCTGCCGGAAGGTGTTACAGCAGAAACCCCGAGCCAGACTGAAGTTGTACTGAAGAGCAGCGATAAGCAGCTGTTAGGTCAAGTGGCCGCAGAGATCCGCGCATTCCGTCCGCCGGAGCCCTACAAAGGTAAGGGTGTCCGCTACGCCGATGAGCGCGTGTATCGCAAAGAGGCCAAGAAGAAGTAAGGCATAGATATGAACGTTAAGAAGCAATCCCGCTTGCGTCGTGCACGTCGTGCCCGCGCCAAGTTCCGTGAGCTGGGCGCCGTTCGCCTGACAGTGAACCGCACTCCCCGCCACATTTACGCACAGATCCTGTCTGCCGACGGCGACAAGGTATTGGCCACTGCCTCTACTCTGGACAAGGACCTGCGTGAAAGCAAAACCGGTAACGTCGACGCTGCTACAGCTGTTGGTACCCTGATCGCGGAGCGTGCGAAAGCCGCTGGCGTTGAAACGGTAGCCTTCGATCGTAGCGGTTTCAAATACCACGGCCGTGTTAAGGCCCTGGCAGACGCTGCCCGTGAAGCCGGTCTGAAATTCTAAGGGTTGAGTTATGGCTAGAGATAAAGTCGAGAAGAGCAACGACGAAGGCCTCCAGGAAAAACTGGTCCAGGTCAACCGCGTTGCCAAAACCGTAAAAGGTGGTCGTATCTTCGCGTTCACCGCTCTGACCGTAGTTGGCGATGGCAATGGCCGCGTTGGCTTTGGTCGTGGTAAAGCGCGCGAAGTGCCAGTTGCCATCCAGAAAGCTATGGAAGCTGCACGTCGCAACATGATCCAGGTAGATCTGAATGGTGACACCCTTCAGTACGCTACCAACGGTCGCCACGGCGGTTCCAAGGTATACATGCAGCCCGCTTCCCAGGGTACCGGTGTAATTGCCGGCGGTGCCATGCGCTCCGTACTGGAAATGGCTGGCGTCCACAACGTACTGGCAAAGTGTTACGGCTCTACCAACCCGGTAAACGTCGTCCGCGCTACCTTCAGTGCTCTGGGCAAAATGAGCAGCCCGGAAGACGTAGCCGCCAAGCGTGGCAAGTCTGTGGAAGAAATCCTGAACTGATTCGGTTTGGGTCGCAGCCGCTCTATCGCTGCGATCCACTCTGAACTTGCTTTGAGTGAATGAGTCATGGCTAAGAAGACCATCAAAGTAACCCAGGTTAAAAGCATCAACGGTCGTCTGAAGAATCATCAGGCGTGTGTTGCTGGTCTGGGTTTGCGCCGCATTGGTCACACTGTGGAAGTGGAAGACACTCCCTCTGTGCGCGGCATGATCAACAAAGTGAACTACCTCGTAAAAGTAGAGGAGGCGTAACATGCGTTTGAATGAACTGTCTCCCGCTGAGGGTCACAAGCACAGCGCCAAGCGCGTTGGTCGTGGTATCGGTAGCGGCCTGGGTAAAACCGGTGGTCGTGGCCACAAGGGTCAAAAATCCCGTTCCGGCGGTAGTGTCCGTCCGGGCTTCGAAGGCGGTCAGATGCCTTTGCAGAAGCGCCTGCCGAAGTACGGTTTCACCTCTCGCGTTGGCCGCTTTGTTGCGGAAGTGCGTCTGGCGGAGCTGGCCAAGGTTGAAGGTGACACGATTGATTTGGCAGCGCTGAAGAATGCCGATATTATCGGCAACCACATTAAGCGCGCCAAAGTGTTCCTGTCTGGTGAACTGACCAAAGCGGTTACCGTGAAAGGTCTGGGTGTCACCAAAGGTGCTAAAGCGGCCATCGAAGCTGCTGGCGGAAAAGTAGAAGACTAAATCGAGGCCCCAATGGCACGACCAGGACCTGGTGTTAACTCCCTGGGCAACGGCAAGGGATTAGGCGAGCTTTGGGCTCGCCTTCGTTTTCTGTTTCTCGCGATTCTTGTTTATCGTATAGGGACCCATATTCCGGTGCCCGGAATTGATCCGGAGAAGCTGGCGAACCTGTTTAACCAGAACCAGGGAACCATCCTTGGCCTGTTCAACATGTTCTCCGGTGGCGCACTGGAGCGGATGAGTATTCTGGCGCTCGGCATCATGCCTTACATCTCCGCGTCCATCATCATGCAGTTGATGACCGCGGTAACGCCTTCCCTGGAGGCGTTGAAGAAGGAAGGAGATGCAGGCCGGCGCAAGATCAACCAGTACACCCGTTATCTGACGGTGTTGCTGGCCCTGATTCAGGGTATCGGTATGACTTTTGGTCTCGCCGGTCAGAATCTGGCTTACTCCGCGGAACCGGCATTCGGATTTTACTTTGTGGCCGTGGTGTCACTGGTTACCGGTGCAGTGTTCATGATGTGGCTGGGTGAGCAGATCACCGAGCGCGGCGTCGGCAACGGCATTTCCATGCTGATCTTTGCCGGTATCGTTGCGGGTCTGCCCAGTGCCATCGGTCAGGCTTTCGAGCAGGCGCGTCAGGGTGAGTTGCACATCCTGATGCTGCTGGCCATCGGCTTTGTTGCACTGGCGGTTGTCTACTTCGTAGTAGTGATGGAGCGCGGTCAACGCCGTATCACCATCAACCACGCCCGCCGTCAGGCTGGTCGTTACTCTCAGGCGCCGGCGGCTCAATCCAGCCACCTGCCTCTGAAGGTCAACATGGCCGGCGTGATTCCGGTGATCTTCGCCAGCAGTATCCTGCTGTTCCCTGCGACTCTGGCGCAGTGGTTCGGTCAGGGCGGTGAGGGCATCGGTGCACAGATTCTGCAGTGGATGGCACTGCAGTTGGGCCCGGGTCAGCCGCTGAACATCATCCTGTTCGCACTGCTGATCGGCTTCTTCTGCTTCTTCTACACGGCGTTGATGTTCAACCCGAATGAAGTGGCAGACAACCTGAAAAAATCCGGTGCTTATGTGCCCGGTATTCGCCCTGGCGAACAGACCGCTCGTTATATCGACAGCGTGCTGACTCGTCTGACTCTGGTGGGTGCCTGTTACATCGCATTGGTATCCCTGCTGCCGCAGTTCCTGGTAGTTGGGCTGAACATTCCTTTCTATCTGGGAGGTACCTCGCTGCTGATCGTCGTGGTCGTGGTGATGGACTTCATGGCGCAAGTGCAGTCGCACCTGCTGTCCCACCAGTACGAAGGGTTGATGAAGAAGGCAAATCTGCAAGGTTACGGCCGTCGTTGATCGGCAGCCGTCGCAGCAGGATTGAATTGAGGTAAGGTCATGAAAGTACGCGCTTCTGTTAAAAAGATCTGCCGTAACTGCAAAATCGTACGTCGCAAAGGTGTTCTGCGGGTTATCTGCAGCGCCGAGCCCCGTCACAAGCAGCGGCAGGGCTAATCGACGCCCAGGCGTCGGTTAGCGCGACTTACCAGGGACGGTGAGTTCGGTGACCGAATTACGGATCTGGTTGGTCACCAAATGAACGTGAAAATATTTGCCTCTTTACACAGCCCCGTGTAAAAAGGCGCACCGCAAAGCGATATGCCTGCGGAGAAGCTCAAAGACCACCTTCGGGAGGTCTGCAGGTTTCAAAAAAGGGGGCGTTGACTGTCGTCCGTTTTACCTTGGGTTCAGGCTCTGGGAAGGCGGGCTATTGCAATTTGGTGTATGAAAAGCTATTCTTGCGCGCCTTTTTGGTGGTGCTGATGGCTTTTTATTCGCTGTCAGCGCCGAAATGAGAAATGAGCTGCGCCATTACCAAAGTTGCGCGGTTCACAATACGTGGAGTACGCCTCTATGGCACGTATTGCTGGTGTAAACGTACCAGACCACAAGCACGCCGTGATCTCCCTGACCCATATTTATGGTGTCGGTCGCACTACGGCCAAGTCTATTCTGGCAGCGGTAGGTATCGCTGAATCCACCAAACTTCGTGATCTGTCCGAAGACCAGATCGAAACCATCCGCGGTGAAGTTGCAAAACTGACCGTTGAAGGTGATCTGCGTCGTGAAGTGTCCATGAACATCAAACGCCTGATGGACCTGGGTTGCTTCCGCGGTCTGCGTCACCGTCGCAGCCTGCCGCTTCGCGGTCAGCGCACCAAGACTAACGCCCGTACCCGTAAGGGTCCGCGCAAGCCGATCCGTAAGTAATTACTTACATCGCGCAAGTCTTCACAAGTACAGGATTTAGGATACAGGTATGGCTAAGCCAAAAACTACTGTTCGCAAAAAGGTCAAAAAGACCGTTGTCGACGGTGTTGCCCACATCCACGCATCGTTCAACAACACGATCGTGACGATCACTGACCGTCAGGGCAATACTCTGAGCTGGGCTACCGCTGGTGGCTCCGGTTTCCGTGGTTCTCGTAAGAGCACCCCTTTCGCAGCCCAGGTTGCCGCTGAGCGCGCAGGTACTGCCGCTCAAGAGTACGGCCTGAAAAACCTTGATGTCGAAGTTAAGGGCCCCGGCCCGGGTCGCGAATCTGCCGTTCGCGCCCTGAACAACTGCGGCTACAAGATCACCAACATCACCGACGTGACGCCGATCCCGCATAACGGTTGTCGTCCGCCCAAGAAACGTCGCGTGTAAGAGGGGGTTGACGAAATGGCACGTTATATTGGACCAAAATGTAAGCTTTCCCGTCGGGAAGGTACCGATCTTCAGCTGAAAAGTGGCGTTCGCCCGCACGACTCCAAGTGTCGTGCAGAAACCAAGCCGGGTGTTCACGGCGCTGGTCGCGGCCGTCTGTCCGACTACGGTATTCAGCTGCGTGAAAAACAAAAAGTACGTCGTATCTACGGCGTGCTGGAAAAGCAGTTCCGCAACTACTATAAGGAAGCGGCGCGTCTGAAAGGTGCAACTGGTGAAAACTTGCTGCAACTTCTGGAAAAACGCCTGGACAACGTGGTTTACCGCATGGGCTTCGGCTCCACTCGCGCCGAAGCGCGTCAGCTGGTATCTCACAAGGCAATTCTGGTGAATGGCGCTACCGTAAACATCCCTTCTTACTCCGTGAAAGAAGGCGACGTTATCTCCATCCGCGAGAAGTCCAAGAAGCAGATGCGTATCCAGAACTCCGTTTCCCTCGCTGCACAGCGCGGTGACGTTGAGTGGGTAGACGTGAACGCGACCAAGCTCGAAGGTACCTTCAAGCGTGTTCCGGATCGCGTGGATCTGCCGGCAGAGATCAATGAAAACCTTATCGTGGAACTCTACTCCAAGTAAGGCTCTGTTCCATTTAAGGAATAAAACTGTAATACAGGTATGGCTATGCAGACTGCTGTCAACGAGTTTTTGACACCTCGTCGTATTGACGTCACCGAGTACAACCAGAATCACGCCAAAGTGGTTCTGGAACCGCTGGAGCGTGGTTTCGGCCACACTCTCGGCAACGCACTGCGCCGCATCCTGCTGTCCTCCATGCCAGGCTGCGCCGTCACTGAAGTTGAGATCGACGGTGTTGAGCACGAGTACAGCGCAATCGAGGGTGTACAGGAAGACGTTATCGAAATCCTGCTCAACCTGAAGGAAATTGCGGTGGTGATGCACGGCAAGGACCAGGCAGTGCTGAGCCTGAGCAAGAAAGGCCCAGGCGCGGTTACCGCTGGTGATATTCAGGTGGACCACGACATTGAAATCGTGAACCCTGAGCACGTTATCGCCAACATCACTGGCGACGTGGAACTCAACCTGCGTCTGACCGTAGCGCGTGGCCGTGGCTATCAGCCCGCCGATGCGCGTCGTGAAGACGAAGAAGAGACCCGCGCTATTGGCCGTCTGCAACTGGACGCCTCTTTCGGCCCGGTTCGCCGTGTTTCCTACAGCGTGGAATCCGCGCGTGTGGAGCAGCGCACCGACCTGGACAAGCTGGTTCTGGATCTGGAGACCAACGGTACTCTGGACCCAGAAGAAGCCATCCGTCGCGCCGCCACCATCCTGCAGCAACAGCTGGCAGTGTTTGTGGACCTGGAAGGCGAGAAGGATGCAGCGCCAGAAGCCAAGGAAGAGGAAGTTGATCCGGTGCTGCTGCGCCCGGTTGACGACCTGGAGCTGACCGTACGTTCGGCCAACTGTCTGAAGGCGGAAAACATCTACTACATCGGCGACCTGATTCAGCGTACCGAAGTGGAGCTGCTGAAGACCCCGAACCTGGGTAAGAAGTCCCTGACCGAGATCAAGGACGTTCTGGCCTCCCGTGGTCTGTCCCTGGGCATGCGCCTCGAGAACTGGCCGCCGGCCAGCCTCAAGGGCGACAGCAAGCTGAGCCCCCTGTAAAGCGTTTGTGGTGCGGGTGATTCACCCACGCCATGTGAGAAACCCGAGTGGTGTGTGTCGTTAGCAGATACCACTCACAGACGACTTGCTGAGAAAGCAATTGAAGTCGTGAGGAATTGAGTTATGCGTCATCGCTATAGTGGCCGTAAATTCAGTCGTACCAGCTCTCACCGCAAGGCCATGTTCAAGAACATGACCGCTTCTCTGGTAGAGCACGAACTGATCAAAACCACACTGCCGAAAGCCAAAGAACTGCGCCGCGTTGCCGAGCCGCTGATCACCCTGGCCAAGAAAGACAGTGTTGCTAACCGCCGTCTGGCTTTCGCCCGTATCCGTGACAAGGATGCTGTGCGCAAGCTGTTCGACGAACTGGGTCCCCGTTACGAAGCCCGTCCGGGCGGATACATCCGCATTCTGAAATGCGGTTTCCGTGCAGGCGACAAAGCTCCAATGGCCTACGTTGAGCTAGTGGATCGTCCAGTTGCGGACGAGACTGCAGAAGCTGCAGAAGCCTAAAGCATTTTGTTTTGGGTTTTCGGAACTCGTATCAGCGGGTTCCGGGCATGGAAAAGCCGGTCATTGACCGGCTTTTCTTTTATCCGCTCCATGATTTTCTGTAAAGAGATTAGCCTCTGATGTTTCAGTCTCTGGATGATTTATTGAAAGCGCTCAACCCGCAGATTGTCGGTAGCCTCAAGCGCGCCATCGAATTGGGTAAGTGGCCAAACGGCGTTGCGCTGACCGGGGAGCAAAAATCACTCTGCGCTGAAGCGATAGCCTACTGGGAGCAGCAATACGCGGCACCCACCGAGCGAGTTGGTTATGTGCCTCCCAAAGCGACTCCTTGTGCGGATAAGTCAGACGTAGAGGAAACGGTCACCTGGGTGAAATCCTAGGCTCTCTTCATTTTTTGCCTGAGGCATGGTGTACCCGCTGCGTAGGGGCTTACAGCAGGTCAGGTAATTTCATCAGCAGACTGGCTTTCTCGCGCTGGATCTGCCGTGCTACCTCTGCATCGATCGTTTCCAGGTTCAGTGGTGTTCCAGCCGTCAACTGACCAAGCCGGTGGACGTCGGCACTGATGACATGGGCGATACGTGGGTAGCCGCCGATCGTCTGACCTTCCACAAAGCTGATAATGGGCAATCCATTCGGCGGTACCTGGATTGTGCCTGGGCACAAAGCGGAAGACACCTGCTGCGGCGCGCGCTCCTGGGGTAGGGGTGGGCCGTTCAGGCGGATGCCCATGCGGTTGCTCTGGGGGGAGACGGTAAAGTTCCCCGCACCGAGTTGCTGCCGGGCGTTCTCTGAAAAGCAGTGTGCCTCGACACCGTCAACAGTGCGTAGCAGCGGTCGGCTCCTGTAATCCAGGCGGTACGGGCCCGGTAGGCTGCGAGTCTTTGCGATTCGGCAGTTGCGCAGAGGCAGCTGATCGCCAGCTTGCAGCGCGCGTCCCGCAAATCCGCCAAATCCGGAAATCACATGTGTGGAAAGGCTTCCCATACGGCGGTCGATGGCAAGCTCTGCTGCGAGAGCAATGTACGCACGGGCCCCCGATCGGAGTCCGCCGAATCGGAGGATGTCGCCGGGGCGCATCTGCAGTACCTGGTCGTTGCCCACTGGCGTGCGATTGTGAAGGAGATCGAATTCCGCGCCGCAAATGGCAATGGAGAGCTCGCAGGTAAATTCCAGCTCCGGGCCGGTAAGGGCGACCTCAAGGCAGGGATGTGATAACGGGTTCGCGAGCAGCAGGTTGGCCAGGGCCATGGCAAAAGTATCCGCCGCGCCACCTCGCGCCACGCCCCATCGCAGGTTGCCGGGGCGCCCCGCATCCTGAACAGTGGTCTGCAGGCCTGGTTTCAAAACGCGCAGGGTCACTGCTGTACTCCCCTGGTGGAAAGCGCGCTGAGTGGCATTTTTTCTGGCTCGGAATGCGGGTCGAATTGCGCAAATTCTTGCGTGCTTATCTGCACAAATTTGACCCGGTCCAGGGGGCGGGCAATAAACGGCTGCGCCTGATCTGGCCGAAACAGTGCCATCGGCGTGCGGCCGATAATCTGCCAGCCGCCTGGAGTGGCCTGGGGGTAAATACCAGTCTGCTGGCCGCCGATTCCCACAGAGCCAGGCGGCACACTGAGTGCCGGTCGCGCTTTGCGTGGGCAGTGCAGCGCAGTATCCAGTCCGCCGAGGTAAAGGAAGCCCGGTGTGAACCCGAGCATATGCACCAGGTATTGCGGTGCAGTGTGAAGGGCGACGACTTCCGAAGCGGTGAGCCTGGACTGCGCACACAGTGCCGGTAAGTCCGGTGCAAACTTCTCGTCGTAACACACGGGAATGCGGATCAGGTTGCGGGTGCCGGCAATCGACCTCGGGTGTATCAACGCCGTCTGGGTCAGGGACACCAGCGCGTCCAGCAATCCAGTGGTTTCGGTCAGGTGCAGTGGATCGAAGCATACGGTGAGACATTGGTAGGCTGGGACCAGCTCGGTGACGGCATCCAGGGGCGCCTTTTCGATAGCCTCGGCGAGGGCAATGATGGTCTCACTGAGCTGTTCACTGGGCTCGGCTGAAAAACGGATATCGAAGGCCGCGTCGCCATTTGGCAGTACCTCAAACCTCCTTGCTACCGGCATAGTCTGTACCCGGCGCGCTGCAGCGCCTGCTGGAGGTTTTGTGCAATCAATTCCGCGTGGGGGTTATCCCCGTGCAGGCAGATACTATCGACGGTAAATCGCAACGGCTTTTTATCGATCGAGGGAAAGGTGGTGCCCGCGGTGAGCGCCAGTGCCTGCTCAAGGCATTGATCAAAATCTTCTATAACGGCTTCGGGCATGCTGCGGGGCGACAGCTGGTGGTCGTTCAGGTAGCGGCGATCCATAAAACCTTCACGCAGCACAGGGTAACCGTGTCTGTGCGCTGCCCGTTCAACGGCTGCATTGGCGAGGGCAAGTATGTTTAGCGTGGGAAAAGCCCGGCTAAACATACGCACAAGGTCGTCGGCGAGGGTGTCATCGGTTTCGGCGTCGTTATACAGGGCGCCGTGCAGTTTGATGTGGGTAAGTGCAAACTGTTCCTCACGTGCCTGGCTTTGCAGCGCCTGAATCTGCTCCTGCACCGAAGCCAGTAATGCCTGTCGTGGCATCTTCAGGGAGATGCGGCCGAAGTTCTTCCTGTCCGGATAGCCCGGGTGAGCTCCGGCGGCGATCTGGTGTCTGCGCGCATTGATCAGTGATAGCCGCATGGTTTCGGCGTTGCCGGCGTGACCACCACAGGCGATATTGCAGCGGGAGATATACCTCATGATGTGTGCATCTCGCGCGCAATGCAGCTGGTCTTCTCCCTCGCCAAGATCGCAATTGATGTCTACGGTTTTCACTGTTTGCGTTCCGTGCCGTTGTGGTGGTGCCGTGGAGTTCTACTTTTTTAACATGGGCTTCAGGAAGCGCCCGGTATGGGAACCTTTTACCTTGGCCACCTGCTCCGGTGTGCCGGTGGCGATGATTTCACCACCGCCGGAGCCGCCCTCCGGGCCTAGGTCCACAATCCAGTCCGCGGTCTTGATGACATCCAGGTTGTGTTCGATCACCACGATGGTGTTGCCGTGGTCGCGCAGTCGGTGCAACACATCGAGCAGTAGCTGAATGTCGGCAAAGTGCAGGCCGGTAGTGGGCTCGTCGAGAATGTACAGGGTTTTGCCGGTGTCCCGCTTCGACAGCTCGCGGGACAGCTTTACCCGTTGCGCCTCACCACCGGACAGAGTGGTCGCTGCCTGACCCAGCTTGATATAGGAAAGGCCCACGTCCATCAATGTCTGCAGTTTTTTGGCGATCGAGGGTACCGGGTCGAAAAACTCCCGTGCGTCCTCTACTGTCATTTCCAGTACCTCGTGGATACTTTTACCCTTGTACTGAACTTCGAGCGTTTCGCGGTTGTAGCGTTTGCCTTTACAGGTATCGCAGGGCACGTAGATATCTGGAAGGAAGTGCATCTCCACCTTGATCACGCCATCACCCTGACAGGCTTCGCAGCGGCCGCCTTTGACGTTGAAGCTGAAACGGCCGGGCTTGTAGCCCCGGGAGCGGGCTTCCTGGGTGCCGGAAAACAGCTCGCGAATAGGAGTGAAAATACCCGTGTAGGTGGCGGGGTTCGATCTCGGAGTGCGCCCGATCGGGCTCTGGTCGATGTCTACGCACTTGTCGAAATGATCCAACCCCTCGATCGCCTTGTGCGGTGAAGCTTTCAGGGTGGTGGCCTTGTTCAGGGCGGTGGCCGCCAGGGGATACAGGGTAGTGTTGATCAGGGTGGATTTACCGGAACCGGATACACCGGTGACGCAGGTGAACAGGCCCACCGGAATTTCCAGGTCTACATTCTTCAGGTTGTTTCCAGTGGCACCCTTGATGCGCAGGAAATCTTCACCCGCGGGATTGCGCTTTTTCGGTACCGCAATCTGTTTGGTGCCGGAGAGGTATTGGCCGGTCAGCGAGCGCTCACAAGCCGCAATCTCGTCGTGGGTGCCGGCGGCAACCACTTCGCCCCCATGTACGCCGGCACCGGGGCCGATATCCACAATAAAGTCTGCTGCGCGGATGGCGTCTTCGTCGTGCTCCACCACGATGACGGTGTTGCCGATATCCCGCAGGTGGGTGAGGGTATTCAGCAGACGTTCGTTGTCCCGCTGGTGCAGGCCGATGGAGGGTTCATCGAGAATATACATCACGCCCACAAGGCCGGCGCCGATCTGGCTGGCGAGGCGGATGCGCTGGGCTTCGCCGCCGGACAGGGTTTCCGCGCTGCGGTTGAGGGTCAGGTAATTCAGTCCCACATCCACCAGGAAGCGGAAGCGATCGCGCAGTTCTTTGAGGATCTTGTCGGCGATTTCTTTCTGCGCGCCCTGGAACTTGAGCTGGTCGGCGAAGTATTCAAACGCATCGCCCACTGGCAGTTCGGTGATCTGCGCCAGGGTGCGGTTATCCACAAATACATGGCGGGCTTCCCGGCGCAGGCGGGTGCCGTGGCACTCGGGGCACTGCTGGGTGCTCAGATATTTGGCCAGCTCCTCGCGCACCGACTGGGATTCGGTATCCCGGTAGCGGCGCTGGAAGTTGGGGATAATGCCCTCGAAAGTATGACGGCGTACGGTGATATCGCCGCGGTCGTTCACGTAGCTGAAATCGATCGGGGTGTCGCCACTACCGTGCAGGATTACCGCGCGGTATTTTTTTGCGAGCTTTTTCCACGGTTTGTCCAGGTCAAAGCCGTAGTGCTCGGAAAGGGAGTCGAGCATGTGGTAATAGTAAATATTGCGCCTGTCCCAGCCGCGGATGGCCCCTTCGGAAATGCTGCTTTCCGGGTCCAGGATTACCTTGTCTTCGTCGAAGAACTGGTTAACGCCGAGGCCGTCGCAGCTGGGGCAGGCACCGGCCGGGTTGTTGAAGGAGAACAGGCGCGGTTCCAGTTCGTCCAGTGAGTAATCACACACCGGGCAGGCGTGGCGGGCGGAAAACAGGTGGTCGTCGCGGTCGCCGTCCATAAAGCTGATAGCGGCGATACCGTCGGTCAGGTTCAGTGCCGTTTCGAAGGACTCCGCCAGGCGCAGCTGGAGGTCATCACGTACCTTGAAGCGGTCCACCACCACTTCGATGCTGTGCTTTTTGCGCTTGTCCAGCTTCGGGGTATCGTCGAGGTCGCACACGGTGCCATTGATGCGCGCCCGTACGAAGCCGTCCCGGCGCAACTGTTCGAACACATGCAGGTGTTCACCCTTGCGGTCCCTTACCACCGGCGCCAGCAGCATGACCTTGGTGCCCTCCGGCAGCGCCAGCACATGGTCCACCATCTGGCTGATGGTCTGGGCCTGGAGCGGTACGTGGTGATCCGGGCAGCGAGGCTCGCCGACGCGGGCAAACAGCAGGCGCAGGTAATCGTAGATTTCGGTGATGGTACCCACAGTGGAGCGCGGGTTGTGGGAGGTGGACTTCTGCTCAATGGAGATGGCCGGAGACAGGCCCTCTACCGTGTCCACATCCGGCTTTTCCATCATCGACAGGAACTGGCGCGCGTAGGTGGATAGCGACTCTACATAGCGCCGTTGGCCCTCGGCATACAGGGTATCGAAGGCGAGTGAGGACTTACCAGAACCGGACAGGCCGGTAATCACAATAAGTTTGTCGCGGGGAATATCCAGGTCGATATTCTTCAGATTGTGGGTGCGGGCACCCCTGACGTAAATCGTGTCCACTCGGGTTCCTGTATCGGTATTTGGTGTGACTTGCGCGTCGGGTTAACCGGAACCCGGCGGACGCAAACGGTCAAGTATAATGTGCGGCGCCGTTGTGCCAAAATCCCCGGCCATCTGAACTTAAAACCGTCTGTTGTGGATGCGGAAATCATGATCCCCGTTATTTTGTGTGGTGGCACTGGTTCGCGCTTGTGGCCCCTTTCCCGCGAAGCTTACCCGAAGCAGTTTCTCTCCCTGATCGGCAGTGAGACGCTGTTACAGGCGACTGCCCTGCGCCTGGACGGGCTTGCGCAGGTGCAGGCTCCCATACTCGTATGCAACGAAGCGCATCGCTTTGCCGCGGCGGAACAGCTGCAGGAAGTGGGGCGCGGGGCTCAGTCGATTCTGTTAGAGCCCTGCGCACGTAACACCGCACCGGCTATTGCGCTGGCGGCCCTGGCCGCCCTGGAAAACGAGCGGGATCCACTGCTATTGGTGTTGCCGGCAGATCACGCGGTTGCCGATAAGACGGCCTTTCAGGCGGCGGTGGCCGCGGCAACGCCGCTTGCGGAGTCCGGGCGCCTGGTGACCTTTGGTATCGTGCCCACCTGTGCCGAGACCGGTTACGGATATATCCGCAGCGGTGAGAGCCTGGAGGGCGGCTGGGGTGTGGCCGAGTTTGTGGAAAAACCGGACCTGGCCACCGCGGAGAAATACCTCGCCAGCGGCGAGTACAACTGGAACAGTGGCATGTTTCTGTTCCGTGCCTCCCGTTTTCTGGAGGAGCTGGCACAGTTCCAGCCGGAGATGCTGGAAATCTGTCGCGCGGCCTTTTCCCGCGCCGCACGGGATCTCGACTTTACCCGTGTCGATGCAGAGCTGTTCGCCCGTTGTCCCTCTGACTCGGTGGACTATGCGGTAATGGAGAAGACCGAGTCGGCGGCGGTCGTGCCGATGCAGGCCGGGTGGAGCGATGTAGGCTCCTGGTCCGCATTGTGGGAGCTAGCTCAGAAAGACGAGTGCGACAACCTGCTGCAGGGGGATGTGCTTACCGAAGATGCCAGTGGTTGTCTGGTACACGGCGGCGATCGTCTGATCGGTGTGCTCGGTGTCCGGGACCTGGTGGTGGTCGACACCGACGATGCACTGATGGTGGCGGACAAATCACGGGTGCAGGACGTGAAAAAGCTGGTTGAACAGCTCAAGCGGAGCGAGCGCCGCGAGGCGGAGAATCACCGCAAGGTGTTTCGCCCCTGGGGTTATTACGATTCCATCGTTGCCGGCCCCCGCTTTCAGGTCAAACGCATCGTCGTCAAACCCGGCTGTCAGCTGTCCCTGCAGATGCATCACCACCGCGCCGAGCACTGGATCGTGGTGCGTGGCACTGCAAAAGTGACCCGCGGCGACGATCAGCTGTTGCTGACCGAGAATGAGTCGACCTTTATCCCTCTCGGGGTGGTGCACCGCCTCGAAAACCCGGGCGCCATCCCCCTGGAGCTGATCGAGGTCCAGTCCGGCAGCTATCTCGGCGAAGACGACATTGTGCGCTTCGAGGATCAGTACGGGCGCGACTGAGGCGCCGTCCAGCCACTGTCTCGTACTAATAGTCTTGAACTATCTTGCGGTTTGGTCGCCGGGGGATCTTTCCTTGCGGCCAGCGCTGGTACAATGCGCGCCGATATTTTCTGTGTCCGGATTTTTTGAATGAATTCCACCGAACGCCGTGCACTCGCCGGTCTTGCTTCACTGTATGTTTTCCGCATGCTCGGCCTGTTTATGGTACTGCCGGTACTGTCCCTGTATGGCAGTGATTATGTGGGCAGTACGCCGGCTCTTCTCGGACTGGCGCTGGGGGCTTACGGACTGAGCCAGGCGATTCTGCAGATCCCCCTGGGGGTGCTGAGTGACCGCTGGGGTCGCAAGCCGGTAATCTTCCTGGGGCTTGTCGTGTTTGCTTTGGGGAGTGTGGTAGCGGCCGCTACGGACTCCGTATTCGGTCTGATTGCCGGGCGTCTTCTGCAGGGGGCCGGCGCCATCGCCGCGGCAACCATGGCCCTGGCTGCCGACCTGACCCGGGACGAAAACCGCGGTAAGGCGATGGCAGTCATCGGCGCGTCCATTGGCGTGGCGTTTGTGCTGGCCGTGGTGTTGGGGCCGCTCGTTGCGGGCGTCGGTGGCCTGTCGGCCATCTTCTGGCTGACCGCCGTATTGGCCCTTCTCGCTATGCTGCTGGTGTGGCGGCTGGTACCGAATCCGGAGCGCAAAGAGCGCCGTGGCCCCCAATCCGGTGACTTTTCGAAATTGCTGGCCGAGGGTTCCGTGTGGCGCCTGGTGTGTGGGGTGTTTTTTCTGCACCTGCTGCTCACCGCTCTGTTCGTCCCGCTGCCGCTGTTGCTGGTGGAGCAGCTGCAACTGCCCAGCGAGCAGCACTGGAAGCTCTATGCGCCACTAATGCTGGGTGCCTTTGTGGTCATGCTGCCGCTGATGCGCATGGCGGAAAAGCGCCAGCAGGTACCTGCGGCCATGCGCCTCGCCTTGCTGGGACTGGTATTTGGCGGTGTGGCTCTGATGCCCTCGGTGCAGGGAAGCTGGATTGTGGTCTGTCTGGGATTGTTCTTTCTCGCCTTCAATCTGCTGGAGGCCCTGCTGCCGGCGCAGCTTACCCGGGTGGCTCCGGAGGAGTGTCGCGGCGCCGCTACCGGCTTCTATGCCACTGCCCAGTTCCTCGGTGCCTTTGCCGGTGGCAGCATCGCTGGCATCCTTTATGGGCAGGGTGGCGCGGGGCTGGTGGCCACTTTCATTCTCGGGGTGCTGGTGGTCTGGTCCATCAGTTGGTGGCAGCTGCGGGGTACCCGGGTGCCTGTTGCAAGCGCCTGACTCCGCGATTCCGCTCATTCCTTCGTTGTGTCCGACAGGTCGGCCGCTGCGGCGGTGACGGCGCCCTGCCGAGTGTTGTATCCTGCTGGATATAAATACACTGCTGGCGGCGCTCAGTGCCCCGGGAAGGTCCTGGAAGATCGTTCCGCACGAGGGCCGCGAGCGCTGAATTTCCGTCAGAATTCTTAACTTTATCTTGAACATGAGAGCTCCCGTGATATCGGGGGCGGCAGAGAGGAGAGGCACATGGCTTCCAGAGGCGTGAACAAAGTAATCCTGGTGGGCAACCTGGGTGGTGATCCGGAGACCCGCTACATGCCGAGCGGCGGAGCCGTGACCAATATCACTGTGGCCACTTCCGAGACCTGGAAGGACAAGCAGAGCGGCCAGCAGCAGGAGCGGACTGAGTGGCACCGCGTGGTGTTCTTCAGCCGCCTGGCGGAAATCGCCGGTGAATACCTGCGCAAAGGCAGCAAGGTATACCTGGAAGGTTCTCTGCGCACCCGCAAGTGGCAGGACAAGAATTCTGGTCAGGATCGCTACACGACCGAAATCGTTGCCGCTGAAATGCAGATGCTGGACAGCCGGGGTGAGGGTGGCTACCAGCAGAATCAGGGCGGTGGATTCCAGCAGCAGAACCAGGGCGGTTATGCCCAGGATCAGGGCGGCTACCAGGATGAATATTCCCAGGGGCGCTCCGCACCTTCTCCGATGGCGCCTTCCCAGCAGGGCGGCCAGGCGCAGAACAAACCTTCAAACCAGCCGCCGGCGGGTGGTTTTGACAACAGCTTCGACGATGACATCCCCTTCTGAACGGATCTGAACTGCGATGCATCACACCGGCTATACCCCGGATACGGTCGCTGTAATTGGTGCCGGTAATGCGCTGGACAGCGCCCTGCAGAAGGGACTGCAGAAAGTGGGCTTCCGGGTGCAGCTACTCGGGGCGGAGCAGTTTGTTGCCAGCGGACTCGCTAGCGGTGTCAGGCCGATCGTTGTGAACGCTGCCAGCTGTGCCGGCGGCCCCCGGATGAGGGAGGCCAAGTCAGTGTGTGAGGCGCTGTTAAACCAACCGAGTCATGCGGTACTGCACCTGTCCTCCTACGGCGTATTTGGCCGTGTGCGGGGCAAAAAAATCGACGAAGAAGCGGAGCCCGCTCCACTTTCCGAGCGAGGTGAGGACTGGCTCGCCTGCGAGCAGATCCTGTCCCGGCTGGAAAACGCCAGTATCCTGCGTTTGGGCTGGCAGGTGGATCGCAGTGAAGATGCTCTGCTTGGCCGAATTCTGCGCACGCTGCTGGATGGACGTGCGGTGTCTCTTGACGATGTCAGCCGGGGAAATCCGGTAACCGTATCGGATCTGGTACGGGTTGCTGTGGCGGTTACCCAGCAGTTGGCCAGTGGCGCACCAAAATCCGGCCTGTATCACTACGGCTCTGCCGACACCTGTACCGCCATGGATTTTGGTCGTGAGGTGGTGGACCGGGTGCGCAGCCTTTATGGGGAGGACTTTGCTGCGGAGCTGGTTACCCTGGAACCGGGTGAGGAGGATCGCTCTTCGGTGCTGTCCTGCGAGCGCTTGCGCGATGTGTTTGGCATCCAGCAGCGCAGCTGGCGCCAGGGGCTGACCCGGCAGGTGGAGTTGTGGCTCGAGCGATTGCAGAAGCGCGCGACCTGACCGCACTGCTTGCTGAGCTCCAACCACGAAAAAGGGCGAATCCCACGGGATTCGCCCTTTTTCGTTCTGCTTGCCGGACACTGCCCGGCAAGCAGTCAGATCTTGTCGAAGATCAGGCTGGCGTTGGTACCACCAAAGCCGAAAGAGTTCGACAGCGCGCGGTTGACCTTGGTCTCCCGCAGCTCGGTCACCAGATCCAGGCCTTCCGCAGCTTCATCCACAGACTCCACATTGGCAGAGGCGGCGATAAAGTCGTTCTGCATCATCAGCAGTGAGTAGATGGCTTCCTGAACGCCAGCGGCACCCAGGGAGTGGCCGGTCAGGGACTTGGTGGAGGCAAATGCCGGCACCTTGTCACCGAACACTTCCTTCATTGCGCGCAACTCGGCCACATCGCCCACCGGAGTGGAGGTGCCGTGGGTGTTGATGTAGTCCACACCACCTTCCAGGCCGTTGCCGTCCATACCCGCCAGTGCCTGCTGCATACAGCGCGCTGCACCTTCACCGCTCGGAGCCACCATGTCATAGCCGTCGGAGGTGGCACCGTAACCCACCAGTTCGGCGATGATGTTGGCGCCGCGGGCCTTGGCGTGCTCGTACTCTTCCAGCACTACACAGCCGCCGCCACCGGCGATGACAAAGCCGTCGCGGTTTGCATCGTAGGGGCGCGATGCGGTAGTGGGGGCATCGTTGTACTTGGAGGACAGGGCGCCCATGGCGTCAAACAGGTGTGTCAGGCTCCACGCCAGCTCTTCACCGCCACCGGCAAATACCAAATCCTGCTTGCCCATCTGGATCAGCTCTGCACCGTTGCCGATACAGTGTGCGGAAGTGGCACAGGCGGAAGAGATGGAGTAGTTCACCCCCTTGATCTTGAACGGGGTGGCCAGACACGCAGACACGGTGCTGCCCATGACCTGAGGTACCCGGTAAGCACCTACACGGCGCACACCCTTGGTTTTCAGGATATTGGCCGACTCGATGATGGCTGCAGTGGAAGTGCCACCGGAACCCATCACCAGACCGGTACGCGGGTTGGATACATCGGATTCTTCCAGGCCCGCCATTGCGATGGCTTCCGCCATGGAAATGTACGCGTAGGCCGCGGAATCGCCCATAAACCGCAGGTGCTTGCGGTCGATATGCTCTTTGAAGTCGATATCGACCACACCGGCGATCTGGCTGCGCAGACCCAGCTCGGCGTATTCATCCATGGTGCGGATGCCGCTGCGGCCGGCTTTCAGGGAGGCCAGCACTTCTGTCGTGTTGTTACCGATACAGGAAGTGATGCCCATTCCGGTAATGACTACCCGGCGCATAGTGATCTCCAGTAAAACTTGTTGTGTGAATTGTTATTGTTTTATGTGACAGACGCTTGATGGATTACTTATCCGATCAGAAGTTGTCGGTACGGGTAAACAGGCCCACGCGCAGATCTTTGGCGGTGTAGATCTCACGGCCATCGACGGATACCGATCCATTGCCAATGCCCATCACCAGCTTGCGCTCAACCAGGCGGCTCATCTGAATATGGTATGTCACTTTTTTGTTGGTCGGCAGGATCTGACCGGTGAATTTCACCTCACCACAGCCCAGGGCGCGACCGCGGCCGGGGTTGCCTTTCCACGCCAGGAAGTAGCCGAGCAGCTGCCACATGGCGTCGAGGCCGAGGCAGCCGGGCATGACCGGGTCGCCGGGGAAGTGACAGTCAAAGAACCACAGGTCCGGCGTGATATCCAGTTCGGCGATCAGCTCCCCTTTGCCGAATTCACCGCCGTCTTTGGCAATGTGCGTAATGCGATCCAGCATCAGCATGTTGGGAGCAGGCAGCTGGGCATTGCCCGGGCCGAACATTTTGCCCTGGCTGCATTCCAGGAGTTCTTCACGGGTGTAGCTGCTTTTTTGAACGAAATTACTCATTGGGTCCCCGATTCTGGGTATTTCTTACACGAGCCGGCATTCTAAGCGCTAAGGAGTCCTTGTCCAGTCGGTCATAACCCTTTTTGTGACTGGAACTGTCCCAATTAGCCCTTGACCAACCTTGTGTGGCTTGAAACTCCGGACATCTTGCCAGATTGCCCGGCCGCTGCGCCGGATGCTGGCTGGCGGGAGATTGCACCTGAATGTTGCAACAAAATTGTGATAACTTTCGGCGTTTCGGGAAATGGCCAGAGTCTGCCAAAGGTTCCCAGGCACGAATATTAATGAGGGGAGTGTCATGCTCAAAAAATGTCTTTTCCCGGTCGCCGGCTACGGCACCCGTTTTCTGCCCGCCACCAAGGCCATGCCCAAGGAAATGCTGCCCCTGGTCAACAAGCCCCTGGTGCAATACGGGGTGGAGGAGGCCATTGAGGCCGGGTTGACCGAGATCGGGTTTGTAACTGGCCGCGGCAAGCGCGCCATCGAGGATCACTTCGATACCAATTTTGAGCTGGAACACCAGATTGCCGGCACCGGCAAGGAGCGCTACCTGGATTGTGTGCGCCAGGTGATCGACAGTGCCAGCTTTTCCTATACCCGCCAGGGGGAGATGCGCGGTCTGGGTGATGCCATCCTCCAGGGCCAGCGGCTGATCGGCGATGAGCCCTTCGGCGTGGTGCTGGCGGATGACCTCTGCCTGAATGAGGATCTCGGTGTACTGGGCCAGATGGTGCAGCTGTACAAGCAGTTCCGTTGCAGTATCGTCGCCGTTGAGGAAGTACCCAAAGAGCATATCCACAAGTTCGGCGTCATTGCCGGCAATGAAATCAAGCCCGGCCTCTACCAGGTCACCGATATGGTGGAAAAACCCAAGGCCGAAGACGCGCCGAGCAATATGGCGATTATCGGCCGCTATGTGCTGACCCCGGATATCTTCGACCTGATTCGCGAGACACCGCCGGGCAAAAACGGTGAGGTGCAGATTACCGATGCGTTGCTGACGCAGGCCCAACGTGGTTGTGTTCTTGCATACCGTTTTAAAGGCCGCCGCTTCGACTGCGGCTCGGTGGATGGCTTTATCGAAGCCACCAACCATGTATATCAAAATATTTATCTGCCCGGGGAGAGTGGCTGAATGTCTGAGTTAACCTGTTTTAAAGCCTATGACCTGCGCGGCCGGGTGCCGGATGAGCTGAACACGGATGTCGCTTATCGAGTAGGTCGCGCCTTCGCGCAATTCCTCGACGCCCGTCGCGTCGTGGTCGGTCACGATATCCGTCTGACCAGTAGCGAGCTGACCGATGCCCTGGCCAATGGCCTGCGCGATGCTGGCGCCGACGTTTACCACATTGGTGAATGCGGTACCGAAGAGATTTATTTTTCTACCTTCCATGGCGACTTTGATGGCGGCATCTGCGTGACCGCCAGCCACAACCCCATGGACTACAACGGTATGAAGTTCGTGCGCGCCGGCTCCCGCCCGATCAGTGGCGATACCGGCCTGCTGGATATCAAAAAGCTCGCTGAAGAAAATAATTTTGGTGAAGTGGAAAAGCGCGGAGAAATGCACACCTTTGCGCACCGCGACGATTTCGTGAAACACCTGCTGGGTTATGTGGATGTTGCCGAGCTGAAACCGCTGAAGCTGGTGGTCAACGCCGGTAATGGTGGTGCCGGTAGCGTGGTGGATGCGCTGGCACCTCACCTGCCATTCGAGTTTGTGCGCGTGCACCACGAGCCCGATGGTACTTTTCCCAACGGTATCCCCAACCCGATCTTGCCGGAAAACCGCGAGTCCACTGCCGCCGCCGTGCGTGAAAGCGGTGCGGATTTCGGCATTGCCTGGGATGGTGACTTTGATCGCTGCTTCTTCTTTGATGAAAGCGGCAACTTTATTGAAGGTTACTACGTTGTCGGCCTGCTGGCGGAGGCATTCCTGCTCAAAAATCCGGGTGCCAATGTCGTCCACGATCCACGCCTGACCTGGAATACCGAAGACATCGTAAAAGCGGCGGGCGGTGAACCGGTACAGAGCAAAACCGGCCATGCGTTTATTAAAGAGCGGATGCGCAAGGAAGATGCCATTTACGGTGGCGAGATGAGCGCGCACCACTATTTCCGCGACTTCGCCTATTGCGACAGTGGCATGATCCCGTGGTTGCTGGTGGCCGAACTGGTAAGCCGCAGTGGCAAGTCTCTGTCCCAGCTGGTGGGTGAGCGCATGGCCGCTTTCCCTTGCAGTGGCGAGATCAATTCCAAAGTGGAAGATCCCAAAGCCCTGTTAAAGGCGGCGGAAGCAAAATATGCAGGCGACGCTAACAGCGTCGAATACGTGGATGGCCTGAGCGTTGCTTTTGATGATTGGCGGTTCAACCTGCGTATGTCCAACACCGAACCGGTTGTGCGTCTGAACGTTGAATCCCGTGGGGATGAGGCGTTGATGAAGGCCAAGACTGAAGAGTTGCTGGGTCTGATTCGCAGGTAGTGGGTTCTGGGCTGGTGCTTCGTTGTAACCCCTGTTGCACTTTGTAGCGGGGCTTAGTGGCGGTCCTGCCATCGGGTACTGCCTTGCGAGACACGCCGTGAACCCATCCATGGGGGCTCTTCTAAAACGTCCCTGTTTTAGAAGGTCTCGCAAGGCAGTACCCGATAGCAGGGCCTTCGCATTGCAGCTTTGTATGTTGGCCAACCTCTGGTTGGTAGTGGGTTGGTGTTGCGAAGTAAAAAGTCGATGCTAAGGCGGGGTGCCGGGTGCGGGTTTTCAGGAGCGTCGCAAACAGGATGTTTGCGACGCAGCGCCTAGGGGTGAGGCAAGCGTTTGCGAAGCACTGCTTCGCGCGCAGCCGAACGACGCCAATCTCTGATTGGCGGCCGGCCCCGCTTGCGGGGGTTTACAGTGGTCCTGAAAACCCGCACCCGGTGCCGCGCCGCCACTGTGGGAATAAAAAGACCCCAGAATCAAAAAGCCCCGGAATAACTCCAGGGCTTTTTGGTTAGGTAGTCCGCTGAATCGAAAACTCCGCAAGCTGCCTGAGTGCAGTTTTGTGCTCACCGTCTGGCAAAAACTCCAGTTTTTCCAGAGCCAGCGTCACTTCTTTCCTCGCCCGATCAAAAGTGTAATCCAGAGCGCCACAATTCTCGATGGCCGCCACGATCTCGGTGAGTTTCTCCGAACTCTTTTGCTCAATGGCTGCCTTCACCAGAGCCGCCTGTTCCGCTGTGCCATTCGCCATGGCGTAAATCAGCGGCAGGGTGGGTTTGCCCTCGGCCAGGTCGTCACCCACATTTTTGCCCAGCTCTTCCGAATTACCCCGGTAATCCAGTGCATCGTCGACGAGCTGGAACGCGGAACCCAGGTGGCGGCCGTACAGTTTCAGGGATTCCCGTTCGTCGTCAGTACAGCCGGCCAGTACTGCCGCGGTCTCACAGGCGGCCTCGAACAGGGCACCGGTCTTCTTGTGGATAACCGTCAGGTAGTTTTCTTCGCTGACCGCTGGATCGCCCGCGTTCACCAGCTGCTGTACCTCGCCCTCGGCAATGGTATTGGTGGTATCCGACAGGATGGACATGATGTCCATATCCCGCAATGCCACCATCATCTGGAAGGCGCGGGAGTAGAGAAAGTCCCCCACCAGCACCGCCGGCGCATTGCCCCACTGGGCATTGGCGGTGAGACGTCCGCGGCGCATGTCCGAGGTGTCCACCACATCGTCGTGCAGCAGGGTCGCGGTGTGGATAAACTCGATAATCGCCGCCAGGGTGATATGTTTGCTGCCCTGGTAGCCTGCGGCGCGGCTGCACAATAGCACCAGTAGCGGGCGCAAACGCTTGCCGCCCGCCTCGACCAGATAGTGTCCGATGTTCTCCACCAGGGGAACGTCTGAGTGCAGTTGATCAATGATATGTTGGTTGACGGCGGCGAAGTCGTCCGCGGCTACCTGATGAAAGGGCAACATGCAGGGTCCTTAATACTTCTCTGTATCGGTTTACGGCGGCAAGCCTAGCGGTTTTGGCCCCGGGCGGAAAGGAAGCCTGTCGGAAAAGTGCACTATTGTATCAATCGGACGAATTGATTAGAATCTGCGCCCCGCTTGAACCCGGTCTGTCCTCTGGGCGGCACAATGAGCGGGGAAGAAGTATCAATCATCAACGGCGCAAGCTCCCAAAATGCTGGCTAACCGGTCATTTTTAATCTGACCAGGCCGCTGCTTCGTGTCGTCCATTTTGGAGCATAGAAATATGTACGCTGTTATCGAAAGCGGTGGCAAACAACACCGTGTAGAGGAAGGCGAAGTACTGCGCCTGGAAAAAATTGAAGTCGCTACTGGCGAATCTGTCGATTTCGACAAGGTTCTGATGGTAGTGAACGGTGACACCATCAACATCGGTGCCCCGGTAGTGGAAGGTGCCAAGGTGACTGCAGAAGTGCTGAGCCACGGCCGCGGCGAAAAAGTACGGATCATCAAGTTCCGTCGTCGTAAGCACTCCATGAAGCGTCAAGGCCACCGTCAGTGGTACACCGAAGTTAAAATCACTGGCATCAAAGGCTAATCACCAGGTAATAGAAGAGGAGTAGCTACTCATGGCACACAAGAAAGCTGGCGGTAGTACGCGCAACGGTCGCGATTCCGAAAGTAAACGCCTGGGCGTTAAGCGCTTTGGCGGCCAAGCGGTTTCCGCAGGCAGCATCATCGTTCGTCAACGTGGCACCAAGTTCCACGCTGGCGTTAACGTTGGTATGGGCAAAGATCACACCCTGTTCGCGACTGCCGATGGCGTTGTGAAGTTTGAGGTGAAAGGCGCCAACAACCGCAAGTTTGTTTCCATCGAAACAGCCTAAGCGGTCATTACGCCCGATCGAAAAGCCCCGCATTCGCGGGGCTTTTTTGTATTGATCAGCCGCAAATTACACTGAAGACCGGACAACCCGGTAAGTAGAGACATGAAATTTGTAGATGAGGCGCCGATTACGGTGCAGGCCGGCAACGGCGGTAAAGGGTGCTTGAGCTTCCGGCGCGAGAAGTTTGTCGCCAAAGGTGGCCCCGATGGGGGTGACGGTGGCGACGGCGGCTCCGTGTATCTGGTGGCCGATGAGTCACTGAACACCCTGGTGGATTACCGCTATCAGCCCAACTATCAGGCCCAGAACGGTGAGGCCGGTCGTGGTCGCAACTGTACTGGCGCCAAGGGTGAGGATCTGGTGCTCAAGGTGCCGGTGGGAACCACCGCGATTGATGTCGATACCGGCGAAACTCTCGGCGACCTGCTGGAACCCGGTGAAAAGCTGCTTGTTGCTCAGGGCGGCTGGCACGGCCTCGGCAATACCCGCTTCAAATCCAGTACTAACCGCGCCCCGCGCCAGACTACGCCGGGCAGTGAGGGGGAGCGCCGCAACATCAAGCTGGAGCTGAAGGTGCTGGCGGATGTGGGCATGCTCGGTCTGCCCAATGCGGGCAAGTCCACGTTTATTCGCGCGGTGTCTGCCGCCAAGCCCAAGGTGGCGAATTATCCGTTTACCACTCTGGTGCCGAATCTCGGTGTGGTCAAGGTGCAGAAATACCGCAGCTTTGTGATCGCCGATATTCCCGGTCTGATCGAGGGTGCCGCGGAGGGTGCTGGCCTGGGTATCCGCTTCCTCAAGCACCTGACCCGCTGTCGTGTGCTGCTGCACCTGGTGGACCTGGCCCCGTTCGACGGCTCCGATCCCGCGCAGAACGCCCTGGCGATCGAGCGCGAGCTGGAAGCTTTCAGTCCGACACTGGCCGGGCGCGAGCGCTGGCTGGTGCTGAACAAGACCGACCTGGTGCCGGCGGACGAGCTGGAAGAGCGCTGCCAGTCGGTGGTCAATGCGCTGGGCTGGCAGGGGCCTGTATTCCGGGTGGCGGCCATTCGCGGCGACGGCACCGATGTGCTGTCCGGCCAGCTGATGGATTACCTGGAGGATATCAAGGAGCAGGAGGAGCGCGACGGCGAGTTGTTCGAAGCCGAACAGGAAGCCCAGCGCCAGATGCAGCGGGAAGCCCGCGAGCGCATCGACCACCTGCGCGAGGCCCAGCGTGCCAAGCGTAAAGCAGCGAAAGAATCTGGTGAGGATGACGAAGATTGGGACGACGATGACTACGACGTCGATGTAGAATATCGTCCCTAAGTAGTCTGCCCCTGTAGCGCAAAATCCTGTGTGAGGATTTGACCTCAGGGGCATATCCCCACACGAGGAAGAAATGGACTCCATCTCGCCGCGCCAGCAGCTTGCCGCCAGCAAGCGCTGGGTCGTAAAAATTGGCAGTGCCCTGTTGACCGACAATGGCCGCGGTGTAAACCGCGCCGCCATCCAGAACTGGGCCGGCCAGATCAGCGCCCTGCGTCGCCAGGGTATCGAAGTATTGCTGGTTTCCTCCGGTGCCGTGGCGGCGGGAATGGACCGATTGGGTTGGCGCAAGCGTCCGGAGTCCATCCATCAATTGCAGGCGGCGGCTGCCGTGGGGCAGAGCCATCTGGTGCAGGTCTATGAGCACGCCTTCGGTCAGTTCGACTGCCGCACCGCACAGATCCTGCTGGATCACGACGACCTCTCCAATCGCACCCGTTACCTGAATGCCCGCAGTACCATCAAGACACTGCTGTCTCTCGGCGCGGTGCCCATCATCAATGAAAATGACACGGTGGTGACCGACGAGATCCGCTTTGGTGACAACGACACTCTGGGTGCGCTGGTGGCCAATCTGGTAGAGGCGGACGTGTTGTTGATTCTCACCGATGCCAATGGTCTGTTTACCGAAGATCCTCGCGACAACCCCGCAGCCGAGTTGGTGCGCGAGGCGACGGCCACAGATCCGCGTCTGGTGGCCATGGCGGGTGGTTCCCGCAGTGGTCTGGGGCGCGGGGGGATGGCGACCAAGGTGCGCGCCGCGCAGCTGGCGGCGCGCTCCGGTGCGCGTACGGTGATTGTGGGTGGCGCCGAGGATTCGGTGATCGAGCGTGTGGCGGCGGGGGAGGATCTCGGGACGCTGCTGCTGCCTGAGGCGGATTTGCTGACCGCGCGCAAGCGCTGGCTGGCGGGACAGTTGCAGGTGCGCGGTAAGCTGGTGCTGGATGCGGGTGCCGAGCGGGCGCTGCGCGACCAGGGTAAGAGCCTACTGCCGGTGGGGGTTGTGGAGCTTGAAGGTCGCTTCCATCGCGGTGAGCTGGTCAGCTGCGTGAATGGTGCCGGTGAAGAGATCGCCCGCGGGCTGGTGAATTACGATAGTTCCGAGGCGGTAAAGATCTGTGGCCAGCCCTCTGACCGCATCGTCGAGTTGCTCGGTTATCGCGACGACGACGAGCTGATCCACCGCGACAACCTGATTCTTCTCTAGGTTTTCTTCTGGATTTTTTGGCGGTTCCGCTACCGGTTAAAGCCTTGCGAGACACGCCGTGCACCCGGTCCAGCCGCTTCAGCGCGGCGCCTTCGGCCCCTGGGGGGCTCTGCGAAAACATCCCTGTTTTCGAAGGCCTCGCAAGGCTTTAACCGGTATCGAAACCTTCTCGCCGGCTGTTGGTAGTTTCTTTCCGACAATAAAAAACCCCGCATTAGCGGGGTTTTTTGTGCTCAGGAAGCGGCGGCTTAGGCGGCCAGCTTCTTGATCTGGGCATTCAGGCGGCTCTTATGGCGAGCGGCCTTATTCTTGTGAATGATGCCCTTGTCGGCCATGCGGTCGATAACCGGCACAGCAGCCTCGTAGGCAGTCTTGGCTTTTTCCGCATCACCTGCATCAATGGCCGCAACTACCTTTTTGATGTAGGTGCGCACCATGGAGCGCAGGCTGGCGTTGTGATTGCGGCGCTTTTCGTTCTGGCGCGCGCGTTTCTTCGCTTGGGGTGAGTTGGCCACCGGTTGCTCCTGTCTGGAATCTGTAAAATCTCGAACAATCGGGCCGGGGGCCCGTTTGGGACGCGACATTATCCCCAGCGTTGGTTGTTTGTCAACCGCTTGGGGTGCCAGTTTGTGACCACCTGGGCGGGGGTGGATACGCCTCGATGGTTTGCCTGATGTAAAACCCTGTCATGCCGGACTTGATCCGGCATCCAGCTTCGTGGCACTGGATTCCGGGTCAGGCCCGGAATGACGAAGTGGTGGTTCATCGTAGGGTGGATAAGCGCAGCGCATCCACCACTAACGCGGCAAAAGCAAGGTAAAGATGACACCGCGCCCGTCTTCCCGGTTTGCCGCCTTAAGCTCCCCCTGATGGAAATCCGCGATCAATCGCGCAATATGTAACCCCAGCCCCAGGTGCCCCGCCTTGCCGCCGTCGTTGCGCACCGACACCAGTGAGTCAAACAGCTTCTGCCCGAACCCTTCCGGCAGTAGCGGGCCGTCATTGCTGACGCTGATGTGGTAGGCCCTGGTGGTGGTTTCCAGTTCAAACTGGATTTCGCTGTCCTCCGGGGCAAAGCTCACCGCGTTATCGGCAAGCTTATCCAGCAGCTGCGCCAGCAACTCGGGGGCGCCGTAATAGAGCTGGGGGCCGTCCGGGCTTTGCAGGCTAAAACGATGTGATGGATGCGCGTCCGCGTAACTTTGGGTAAGCAGTTGCAAAAGGTCGTGCAGGTCAAATTCTTCCCTGTCTGCCTGGCTGATGCTCGCTTCCAGGTGATTGGCAGCGGACAGTGCGTTGAGGATCGAGGACAGCCGTGCACCACCTTCCGCGGCGCGTTCGGCGTAGCGCCGGCTATCGCTGTCCAGTTCGCCGGCGGCCAGGTTGTCCAGGGAGGAGCGCATTACCGCCAGAGGGGTGCGCAATTCGTGGGAGAGTTTGCTGGCCAGGCTGCGCAGATATTGGTGGTAGTGGTCCAGCTCGCTCAGCAGGCTGGCAAAGGCCCGGTTCAGGGCGCCCAGCTCATCGTTGAGGATGGGTCTGGGGAAGCCGCCGCGCAGGCGACCGCTGGCGTCTACCGCCGTCTGCGCGGCCTTGTGCAGTTTGCGAATGCGCCAGGACAGCCAGCTGGCGTAGCCGAGCAGGAGTAGCAGAACCAACCCTGCGGCACTCGCGGTGGTGAGCCACAATCGGCGTGCGGCGGACTCGGTGAGTGATTGCAGGGCGCTGGTGGACTGGGCGGTGATTACCCGCCCCAACAGCGGGCGCTCGATAATGTTGTCGGCGCGGGTGACCACCGGCACGCTGACTGCGCCAATGCGTTCGTCACTGCGGGAGCCCGTGTAGCCCGAGGGGGCAGCGAACCACTGGCTGGCCGTTTCCCGATTCTGTGTCAATGTCTCGGGGAGGTGGTTGTCGGGTAGTGGCGGCAATGCTCCGGTGGCGAGCACCTGGCGATAGAACCAGTCTCTTAGCCAGCCGTAGCCTCCAGGTGTATTTTCCTCGAGTTCGTGCCGGTGCCAGTCGCGACCGGTGCGAGCCAGTAGAAACCCTTCCTGATCGACCACTGTCAGCTGGAGTTCCGGGCGTGCGAAGTGCTCCAGTTCCTGTTGCAGTACCGGCAGGGGCTCTACAAGAGTGCCCGGCCGGCCATCGGTGGGCAGGGTGCCGGCGATACGTGCCGGTATGCCGCCGTCGCTGCGTTCTCGGTCCAGTATCCGCACGGCCAGCTCACCGTTACTGAGGGTAGACGGCATTGTCAGTTCTAGCTGGTAGCCTTGTGGTGAGGCGGCCCAGCGTCCACGAATTCGCAGCTCCCGTTCGTACTTCCCGCGCCTTGGGTTATACCACATAGCCTGTACCGGGCCCTGGCTCGCTACCGGCAGGGTGTATTGCTGTTGCGCTGTGTAAAGCTCAATGGTATCGCCGTTGGATACGCCGGGGACGCGAGGATCCCGGTAGCTGGGGGTTGTGTCTTGTGCTGTGAGCAGCAGATAGATCTGGCTGCCGCGCCTGCCCAGGGTAATGCGCGCCTGTGGGTTGCCCCGTTGGTCCTCGAGGACGCGCGGGGGGAGGCCTTGCGCACGCCACTCCTCTCCGTAGCCGTCCAGGACCGGCGCCTGCCGGAGAGGGTTGAGGTACAGCTGCGCACCCGGGGGGCGCCCGGTGCGTCTGGAATCGGGCGCAATCAGTTCCGGCGCGCTGGCCAGGCGTGCGGCAATTGCATTTGCCGTTGCTTCCAGTGTTTGCATCTGCCCCTGACTCAGGGCCTCGTCCACCTGGCGCAGGTACTGGCACCCCGCCCAGGGTAGGGCAAGCGTACACAGGCTGAGCAGGACTAGCTGGCTGCGAAGCTTCATGTCGGGGCGAGACTCATGACTTTTTATAGCTGCCAGCGATAGCCCATACCATAGGCGGTGCCTATGGCATCAAAGCTACTGTCGATGGTCTGGAATTTGCGGCGGATACGCTTTACGTGGGAGGTGATGGTGTTGTCGTCCAGCACTACCCGCGCGGCTTCCATCAGCTGGCTGCGGGATTTGACGTGGCCGGGCCGCTTGGCCAGGGCGTGCACAATCCAGAATTCCGTGACCGTGAGATCAACCGGCTCACCTTTCCAGTGGCAATGCAGTCGCGAGACGTCCAGTTCCAGGTCGCCTTGGGTAATGATTTCCTCATCGCCACCTTTCGACTGCATCACGCTCACCCGTCGCAACAGGGCGCTGATGCGGGCCTGCATATGGGGGAGGGAAATATCTTTAGTGAGGTAGTCATCGGCCCCCAGGCGTAATCCCGAGATGATATCGAGCTCCGAGTCCCGTGCGGTCAGAAACAGAATGGGAAGTGTTGGCGCCATGGCGCGCAGCTCACGGCACAGCTCGAATCCGCCCTCGATCTCGGCGCCCAACCCTACATCAATGACTGCCAGATCCGGCAGGCGTTGCTGGAATGCGGCGAGTGCGTCGGGGCGCGTATGGTACAGGTTGACCTGATAGCCGCTGCGGCGCAGGGCGTCGCGGTAGTTTTCCGCGATGGCGACTTCATCTTCGACAATGGCGATGGTGGGACTGCTCATGGACGTGTTCTTATGATTTCGGGCGAAAAAGCGGATAGTTGATGTTCGATGCGGAAAAGCATGCCCGAAGTGGGGGAGGCAGGCAAAATTAACTGGCCGTGGGCCAACCGGCCCCCAGCGCAAAAAGGCGCGCAGCCTGAGGCATGGCGCGCAAGGTTACGGCTTACAGGGTCGCACTAGAGGTGCTCGGTGTAACTCGCCCGCTGGTTGCGGGCGCAGTGCACCGGTCGCCGCTGTATCAGAACGGAGACCGGCGCGGGTGGGGCTTAGAAGGAGCCGGCGACTGTTGCCGGCATACCGAAGTGGATGTCCACCCGGCGCTCCAGGGCATAGGCGTCCAGATCACCTTTACTGGCTTTGGATTGGCTGGCGCCAAGGGCGCGGCGTTCTATGCGCTCGGGAGCCACGCCGTAGGCTTCCAGGGTACGCTGCACACTCAGGGCCCGTTGATCGGAGAGTACATTGTTGTAACCGTCACTGCCGCGAGGGTCGGAGTGCCCTTCCAGGTGCACCTGCAGCTGTGGGTGTCGGTTCAGGAAGTCGGCCATGGCGGCAACCTGCTGCTCTTGAGCCTCCTGCAATTCGTCGTCGCCGGTTGTGAACAGCATCTGGAACTCCAGGCTTTCCAGAGCCAGTTCCTGCGCGTCGTTGGCGGACAGTCGCGCCGCATCCAGCTGCTGTGCGAGGTTACCCAGTTCGGTACGGCTTTCGGTGAGTTGAGTTGCGAGCATGTCTGCCTCTTCTGCTTGCTTGATCTGTTCGCCCAGCCAGGCCCCACCGAGGGCGCCGGCGATAAATCCGACCGGGCCTCCCACGGCGGCGCCCGCAACTGCGGCGCCGGTAAATACTGTGGCCTGCTTGGCCGGAGTCAGGGCAGAGCCCTGTAATTCTTTCTCGGTGTCAGTAGCGGCCTCGGCGGAAGCAATAGCATTCAGGGTCAGAGTGCTTACGGTTACTGCCATCAACAACGTTTTCATGATCGTGTTCCTTGCGATTGGATAGAAATGACTGCTCTTTGTTTCCGACCGGGTGTGTTTCCCGCTTCGGTTGAGTGTCATTTAAATCCCGCAAGGAGGCACTGGCGTGGCGTCTCTGGGGCAAATTCCGCAGCAATTATGGCGAAATGTGGCAATGGCCCCCGTGACTCAGTTCAGCCTCTTGGAGTAAGGCGTGCCTCAGTGCCCGCGACGCCGGTAGCGCGGATCCCGTGGTCGATCGATTCGAACCCGAACCCGCTGGGGGCGGGGGCCGATGGCGACCGCCGCGTACAAAAGTACTGCCAGGATCAGTGCGATTATCAACGCGTTGATGGTCATTCCGTCTCTCCTCTATTGCCACTACTCCCTGTAGCGCGCCAACTGCTTAACCTGAGTATAGTTCCCTCTCGCGCCAAGCGTAGGGCCCCTTTTGGCACGCTGGAAGATTTGCTGCTCCAGACCAGATGGCCGAGAAAGTGGATTGCGGTAGACTTGCCGGCCATTATGTAGCGATCACAAAGCAGGAATCAGGGAAGTGGCAGGATCTTCGCCAAATCAGACGCCTAATCCGCAGTCGGATTCTTCCGAGCAGGCACCACAGGCCCAAAAAGATAGTCCGCAAAGGGGGCTGTTGCGGGGAACCTCGGTGGTGGGCGGTGCCACTTTATTGTCGCGGGTAATGGGGTTGGCACGGGATATCGTTTTTGCCCGTCTCACCGGTGCCAGTGACGCCGCGGACGCCTTTTTCGTGGCGTTCAAGATTCCCAACTTCTTCCGTCGCCTGTTTGCCGAAGGGGCTTTTTCCCAGGCTTTTGTGCCGGTGCTTGCAGAGTATCGGCAGAAAGGCGGGCTCGCGGCGGTGCGGGAGTTGAATGACCGCGTCGCCGGTGCCCTGGGCGGTACCTTGTTACTGGTGACCTTGTTCGGAGTGCTTTGCGCGCCCCTGGTGACCGGAATCTTTGCGTTTGGCTGGTGGTGGGGGGGGAGTGAGCCGGCAAAGTTTGCCCTGGCCACCGACATGCTGCGGATTACCTTTCCCTATCTGATGTTGATCTCGCTCACCGGCTTTGCCGGGGCCATGCTCAACAGCTTCGACCGCTTCGCGATCCCCGCGCTGACGCCTGTGCTGCTCAACCTGGTTCTCATCGGCGCGGCCACCATCGCTGCCGGCTGGTTTGAGCCGCAGGTAATGGCGCTGGCCTGGGGGGTGCTGGCTGCTGGGGTCGTACAGTTACTCTTTCAGATACCGTTTTTGATGCAGCAGGGGCTGCTGCCAAGGCCCAAGTGGGACTGGCAGTATCCCGGGGTGCGTAAAATCCTGCGCTTGATGGCACCTGCCATATTTGGCGTATCTGTAACCCAGATCAGTCTGGTGCTGGACACGGTGCTGGCGTCTTTCCTGCCCACCGGGTCTGTGACCTGGCTTTACTTCTCGGACCGCTTGGTCGAGCTGCCCCTGGGCGTTTTCGGGGTGGCCGTCGCAACGGTGATTCTCCCCAACCTGTCGCGCCAGCACGCCGGCGGTGATCCACAAAAGTTTCGCCACACCATTGACTGGGCATTGCGCAGCGTCACTCTGATAGCGCTACCTGCCGCGGTGGCGCTGTTTGTGCTGGCCGAACCGTTGCTTACCGTACTGTTCCAATATGGAAATATGACCCCGAGAGATATGGATATGGCGGCTTGGTCACTGCGTGCCTACACCTTCGGGCTGCTTTCGTTCATGCTGATCAAGGTGTTGGCGCCGGGTTACTTTGCCCGCCAGGACACGGCCACGCCGGTCAAGTTTGGCCTGGTCGCCATCGCCTCGAAGATGGTGCTGAGCTTTTTGCTGGTGATACCGCTCAATTACTACTTTCAGCTCGGTCATATGGGACTTGCCGCGGCGACCGCGGGTCAGGCGGCAATTAATGCATTCCTGCTCTACCGCGGACTGCGCCAGGGCGGTGTGTATGCGCCGGAGGCGGGCTGGCGTGGATTCCTGGCGCGGTTGGTACTGGCTAATCTGGCTATGGCGGGGGTATTGCTGGGTATTCTTCACTACTGGCCGGATTGGCATCTGTGGGTTTGGTGGGAGCGCGCCTGGCGGATGGCTGCCCTGGT
Organism: Microbulbifer sp. ARAS458-1; assembly: GCF_045348205.1. Taxonomy (NCBI): domain Bacteria; kingdom Pseudomonadati; phylum Pseudomonadota; class Gammaproteobacteria; order Cellvibrionales; family Microbulbiferaceae; genus Microbulbifer; species Microbulbifer sp. ARAS458-1. The sequence continues at coordinate 1,462,164 of NZ_CP155838.1, forward strand.
TGCGGCGGGTGCTGCGACTTATGGGCTGATTCTGGTGGCGAGCGGCCTGCGGCTGCGACATTTTCGCGCGACTTCCTGAGTTGCGACGGTGCCCAGACGCCATGGAAATCCGGTATACTGCGCCGCTTGATTTTGCAAGGGTGACGAAGGGTGGTGGAGGCGCTGTGACCGAGCAACGGGAGCTGATACGCGGGCTGCATAACCTGCGACCGCGACATCGGGGCTGTGTGGCCACCATCGGTTCATTTGACGGTGTACACCTGGGGCACCAGGCCATCGTCACTCAGCTGCGCGCACGGGCCGCGGAACGCAAGTTACCCTCGGTCGCGATCGTCTTTGAGCCCCAGCCTCACGAGTATTTCTCCGGTGAAAAAGCGCCAGCCAGGCTCATGCGCTTCAAGGAGAAGGTACTGGCGTTGTTTGATGCAGGTGTAGATCGAGTGCTGTGCCTGCAGTTTAACGAGCGCCTGCGCAATCTCAGCGCTGAGGCGTTTGTCCAGCAGGTTCTGGTGGAAGGCCTTGATGTGCGCCATCTTGTGGTAGGCGACGACTTCCGTTTCGGCTGTGATCGCAGCGGCGACTACGCGCTGTTGCAGAAGGCGGGCGCGGAATCGGGTTTTAGTGTGGAAGACACCGCTACCCTGGAAGTCGCCGGTGAGCGGGTAAGCAGTACGCGCATCCGCGAAGCGCTGCAAAACGCAGATTTTGAGCTGGCCGAGCAGCTGCTGGGTAAGCCCTACCGGATCACCGGCCTGGTCGCCCGCGGCCGCGCCCTCGGTCGGCAACTGGGTGCGCCTACGGCCAATGTTCGGCTGCATCGCTACCGTTCGCCGCTGGTGGGGGTGTATACCGTCACCGCCAAGCGCACAAACGGCAGCCCCATGAGCGGCAGCTGCATGGAAGTGGCCGGAGTTGCCAATGTGGGTTTCCGCCCGACGGTAGAGGGCGAGGGTGCTAAACCTTTGCTGGAAGTGCACCTGTTCGATTTCAGTGGCGACCTGTACGGCCGTGAAATTGCCGTCACTTTCTGCCACAAGTTGCGCGATGAAGAAAAGTTTGAGTCGCTGGATATTCTCAAACAGAAAATCGCTGACGACATCGAAAACGCAAAAGCATGGTTTGCGAATCGCAAAACACGCTGAACACAATTCAAAACCCCTTCGCATGGTTCGTAGTATTGATGCGTGATGCGAAGGTAAGGTGCCGGGGACGAGTTTTCAGGAACGTCGCGAACAGGAAGTTTGCGCCGCAGCGCCCAGGGATGGGTTCACAGCGGTCCTGAAAACTCGTCCCCGGTGCCTTGCCGCCACCGAGCGAGTTTAACGGAGCCCCGGAGGTACCATCGGAGCTCTGTTTCCCTCGAGTGGCGCCGGAGCACTGGCTATCAGGTTTCAAAATCGCTGCGAGTACATCCATGTACGCTCCGTCGGTGACATCCTTGTCACCGACGGTTTTGAAACCTGATCCCCAGCACTCCAGCTTAAGTTTTAAGCCCAGTACTTCGTAAGTGTGATTCGCGAGCGAGGTATGTGGAGGCGTTAGAAGTGAATTACTCCCGAGCTACAACCGAAGTAGATAGCCAATGACCGACTACAAAGCGACCTTGAATCTTCCGCAAACCGACTTCCCCATGCGCGGCAACCTGCCCAATCGGGAGCCGGAGATTCTGAAGAAATGGCAAGAAGGAAAGCTTTACGAAAAAATTCGTGAAGCCCGTGCAGGTCGTGAACAATTTATTCTGCACGATGGTCCTCCCTACGCCAACGGGGATATCCATATCGGTCACTCGGTCAACAAGATCCTGAAAGACATCATCGTCAAATCGAAAACCCTCAGCGGCTTCGATGCCCCTTACGTGCCCGGCTGGGACTGTCACGGCCTGCCAATCGAACACAAGGTGGAACAGAAAGTCGGCAAGGCCGGCGTCAAGGTCGATCACAAAACCTTCCGCCAGAAGTGCCGCGAATACGCCGCAAAACAGGTAGAAGGCCAGAAGAAAGACTTCATTCGCCTTGGTGTTTTCGGTGAGTGGGACAACCCCTACCGCACAATGGACTTCCAGTTCGAAGCGGACATCATCCGCGCCCTCGGCGGCGTGGTGAAAAATGGTCACCTGTCTCGCGGCTTCAAGCCGGTTTACTGGAGCGTGGTGGGCGGCTCCGCGCTGGCGGAAGCGGAAGTGGAGTACCAGGACAAGACTTCCTTTTCCATCTATGTGAAATACCCGGCTACCGCTGACACCGCGCTGACGATCGCCGATGCGGCCGGCGGTCACGCGGGCGACGGTAAGCTGTCGGTGGTGATCTGGACCACTACTCCCTGGACCCTGCCGTCCTCCCAGGCGGTTTCTGTCAATGCGGACCTGGAGTACGTCGTGGTGCAGGTGGGCGAAGAGCGTCTATTGGTCGCCGCAGCGTTGAAAGATGCGGTATTGGAAGCCGCTGGATTGAGCGGCGACGTCGTCGGCCGTATCCACGGCGCTGCGCTGGAGCACCTGAAGGTTAATCACCCATTCTACGACAAGCAGCTGCCGATTATCCTCGGCGACCACGTTACCACCGACGCCGGTACCGGCTGTGTGCACACCGCGCCGGACCACGGCCCCGATGACTTTAACGTGGGCAAGCGCTACGGCATCGAGACCCTGAACTATGTCGATGACAACGGTCTGTTTCGCGATAACGTACCGGTATTCGCCGGCGAGCACGTGTACAAGGTGGACGGCAAAATTGTCGAGCTGCTAAATGAAAAAGACGTGCTGCTGCATGAAGACAAACTGGTGCACAGCTACCCGCACTGCTGGCGTACCAAAACGCCGCTGATCTACCGCGCCACGCCCCAGTGGTTTGTGAGCATGCAGCAGAACGATCTGCTGGAACACGCGCAAAAGGCCGCGGACGAAGTGCAGTGGATCCCAGGTTGGGGCAAGGCCCGTATCGATTCCATGCTGGATGCCAGCCCGGACTGGTGTATCTCTCGTCAGCGCACCTGGGGTGTGCCCATCGCACTGTTCGTCCACAAAGAGACTCAGGAAATCCACCCGGATACCCCGGCGTTGATGGAAAAGGTCGCACAGAAAGTCGAGCAGGGCGGCATGGATGTCTGGTTTGAACTGGACGCCAAAGAGCTGCTGGGCGATGATGCGGACAACTACCAGAAAGTCACCGATACCCTCGACGTGTGGTTTGATTCCGGTGTGACCCACCACGCGGTGCTAAAACGTCGCGAGGGTCTGCGCTTCCCTGCGGATCTGTACCTGGAAGGCTCCGACCAGCATCGCGGCTGGTTCCAGTCCTCTCTGAAAACCTCCATCGCCATCAACGACTGCGCGCCCTACAAGCAGGTCCTGACCCACGGTTTTACCGTGGACGCCCAGGGGCGCAAGATGTCCAAATCCATCGGTAACACCGTGGCGCCCCAGGACGTGATCAACAAACTGGGCGCGGATGTGTTGCGCTTATGGGTATCCGCCACCGATTTCAGTGGTGAGATGGCGGTATCCGACGAGATCCTGAAGCGCACCGCGGATTCCTACCGTCGCCTGCGCAACACGGCGCGTTTCTTCCTGTCCAACCTGGCCGGTTTCGATCCCGCCAAAGACCTGTTGCCGGTAGACGAACTGCTGGCGCTGGACCGCTGGGCCATCGAGCAGGCGGCCAAACTGCAGGAAGAAATTGTTGCGGCCTACGATCGCTACCAGTTCCACCAGATCTATCAGAAACTGCACAACTTCTGTGTGGTGGAAATGGGTGGTTTCTACCTGGATATCATCAAGGACCGCCAGTACACCACCAAGGCGGACAGCGTTGCGCGTCGCTCCGCGCAGACTGCGCTCTATCACATTGTGCACGCTTTCGTACGCTGGGTTGCACCGATCCTCAGCTTCACCGCCGAAGAGTTATGGCAATTCGTGCCGGGTAGGAAAGAAGACAGCGTACTGTTGGCCGAGTGGCACGAGTTCCCGGCCCTGCCGCAAAACGCGGAAATGGACAGCGAATTCTGGGATGCCATCTCTGATGTGAAAACCGCGGTAAATAAAGTGCTGGAAGAGCAGCGCGGCGCCGGCAATATTGGCGGCTCTCTGCAAGCGTCCGTCACCCTGTTTGCCGACCCCGGGTTGCAGCAAAAACTGGATGCGCTGAAGGACGAGCTACGTTTCGTACTGATCTGCTCTTCCACTTCCGTGCAGCCGCTGTCCGATGCCGCCGGCGCAGAGGAAACCGAACTGCCTGGGTTGCGCGTTGCGGTGCACAAAGTAGACGCACCCAAGTGCGGCCGCTGCTGGCATTACCGTGAAGACGTGGGCAGCAACAGCGAGCATCCGGAACTATGTGGTCGCTGTGTGGAAAACGTCAGTGGTGATGGCGAGGTGCGTCATTATGCTTAAGGCGCTGTCGACTCCCTGGCGCTGGTACCTGTTGGCGCTGGTGGTGATCATTATCGATATCGCCACCAAGGTGTGGGCGGTAGAGCGCTTTATGTACGGGCCTGCGATGCAGATCATTCCCGGCCTGTTGCAGTTTACCTACGCGGAAAACTACGGTGCCGCATTCAGTTTTCTCGCGGATGCGGGTGGCTGGCAACGCTGGTTTTTTGGGGCTGTGGCGCTGATTTTCAGTGCGGTGGTCATTGTGTGGATCAAGCGCCTGCCGTTGGCCAGGCGCTGGGAACCGACAGCGTTGGCACTGATTCTCGGCGGCGCCCTCGGCAACCTGTGGGATCGAATGCTGCTGGGTTATGTGCGTGATTTTATTTCCGTCTATTACGGCGACTGGCATTTTCCCGTATTTAATGTGGCGGATATGGCCATCTCCGTCGGCGCTGCGATGCTTGTGATTGAACTGCTGTTCTTTAAAGACAAGAGTGAAGAGCCGGGCAAAAGCAGCGCAGAAGTGTAAAAAATTAGAGAAGTTCCATGAGCAATAATGTAATCGGTGAGCACAGTCGGGTAACTCTGCACTTCGCCCTTAAGCTGGACGATGGCTCCGAGATCGACTCCAACTTTGAAGGGGATCCGGCCACCTTTATCGTCGGCGATGGCAACCTGCTGCCGGGATTCGAACAGTCCCTATTCGGCCTTAAGGCCGGTGACGAGGCGGAAATTGAAATTCCCCCGGAGGCGGGTTTTGGCCAGCGCAATCCCTCCAATATCCAGAAAGTGAAAAAAGGACATTTTTCGCCGGATATGGAACTGGAAGAAGGGTTGGTTGTGTCTTTCGATAACGGCGATGGCGAGCTTCCCGGCGTTATCCGGAATATCGGCGAAGACGATGTGGAGGTGGACTTTAATCATCCTCTCGCCGGGCAGACCGTATTTTTCCACGTAAAAATTCTCGAAGTGGCCTCGGTCAACTAACTGGCAGGGCTTACATGTAGGGTGGATAAGCGCAGCGCATCCACCGAAACCCGGAAACCGTTATGCAAATTCGTCTCGCCAATCCCCGTGGCTTCTGCGCCGGTGTCGACCGCGCGATCGATATCGTCAATCGCGCCCTCGATGTATTCGGTGCACCTATCTACGTGCGTCACGAAGTGGTCCACAACAAGTTCGTGGTGGACACGCTGCGCGAGCGCGGTGCGGTGTTTGTGGATGAACTGGATGAAGTGCCGGATGATGTCATTGTCATCTTCAGTGCCCACGGCGTGTCCAAGGCAGTGCAGCAGGAAGCCAGCAACCGCGGTCTGAAAGTCTTCGATGCTACCTGTCCCCTGGTGACCAAGGTGCATATGGAGGTAAGCAAATTCAGCAGCGATGGCAGTGAGTGCATTCTCATTGGCCATGAAGGCCACCCAGAAGTGGAAGGCACCATGGGGCAGTACGATACCAGCAATGGTGGCGCCATCTATCTGGTGGAAGATGAGCAGGATGTTGCTGAGCTGAAAGTTAAAGATCCGGACAACCTGACCTTTGTCACTCAGACGACGCTGTCTGTGGATGATACCTCGCGAGTGATCGACGCCCTGCGCGCAAAGTTTCCCAATATTCGCGGACCGCGCAAAGACGATATCTGCTACGCCACTCAGAATCGTCAGGATGCGGTAAAACAGTTGGCGCTAGAGTGCGACCTAGTACTCGTTGTCGGAAGCCCCAACAGCTCCAATTCCAACCGCCTGCGTGAGCTGGCGGAGCGCTGTGGCAGCGAGTCATACCTGATAGATGGGTCGGATTGCATTAATGCGAGCTGGCTTGAGGGTAAGAAGACCGTTGGAATCACTGCCGGCGCCTCAGCGCCGGAAGTGTTGGTAGAACAGGTCATTCAGAAGCTGCGGGAGCTGGGTGCGGAAGCGCCGAATGAAGTGCAGGGCACCCCGGAGAATATCAGCTTCAGTTTGCCGAAAGAGTTGCGAATTTAGCTCACCATTTCGCGATTTAGCAGTCTGTATCATCGAGGGTTTCCACTCGGACCCGTCCGCCACGGGACAAGATAAGCCGGTAACCCTTTCCACCCGTGGCGGGGCAGACTGTTAGCGTACCGGCTTGAAATCCACCTCCGCTTGCCGTGCCGGCATAGCGACTCTCCCCTGATCCTGTAAATGAGACATAGTTGGTAAGTGGGCCATTGGCAGTGACTGTCACGCCGGTCAGTGCGCCGCCGGTGGTGATCTGTTCTTCACCGGTATCCCGTACACCGTCGAAGTCCTGATCGTAAAATACCTCCCATCCGCTCTGCCAGTCACCGAGTCTTCGCAAGGTGGCACGGCGATTGGTGGCTACCGCTTTACTTCGTGTAAGTTGAATTGCTTGCAGTAGCGTATCGGCAGCACTTCGGGTGCGGCTGGATTCTATTTGCTGCTGGAAGCTGGGGATAGCGATGGCGAGTAAAATCGCGAGAATACTAAGTGTGATCAATAGCTCAATTAAAGTGAGACCGCGCGCGTTCACAATTCCTCCTTGAATTGCTCTGGTTGGAGTCGGGGGCCATCCTGGCCGCCGTTTGCTCCTCAAGTATTGCCGTTTATCGGGTGTCGCTCTGGGTGTCTACTCCGGCGTGATAGGGTGCTCAAAAAATTAACATCGCGCCATCTTTGTATCCATGGCAAGCAGTTCGCTTTTAGTCAATAAGATAGAATCTGCGCCAGTATTCGAGGTGCATGCGTACCAGTTTCTGATCTTTGTCGGAATAGTGTCCGTGGTGGCTAAAAAATAAACGCTTCACATGTTGATGATCACACAGGTATTGGGGAGTTCGAGCACAATGGGATTTAGACAGCGGGGATTGACCCTGATTGAGTTGATGATCACCTTGGCGGTTCTGGCCGTTATCGTTGCGATCGCCGTACCGAATTTCAACACCATGATCCAAAACAACCGCTCACTCTCTCTCGGAGAAGAGTTGGCCAGCGCGCTTAACTATGCCCGTAGTGAGGCGGTAAAGCGTAGCACCAGGGTAACTCTATGCGGAAGCACTGATGGAAGTGCTTGTAATGGGGCGTGGACAGATAACTGGATAGTGGTGCTGGATACCGCTGCAACTGATGATGCAGCGGCTCCAGTAGTGGCCAATGCGAACGCGGTGCTGCGATTCTGGGAGGCGCCAGACAACAATGCATCGCTCACCGCCAGTCAGGGAGGGGCGACACCGACCTTTGTGCGTTTTACTCGTAAGGGGACACTTGGGCGCTCGGCGAATGGTGCGGTAACCCTGAACGCCAGCTTCAGTGGTTGCAGCAGCAATAGTGCGCAGCAGGTTACCGTCGGGCCCGCAGGTATGTTGAATATGACCCGTAGCAGCAGCGGCTGCTCTTGAGTAGGAAAAATCCCGAATGAAGCAATATAGATTGAATCCTCAACAGGGTGCTGGCTTGATCGAGGTGCTGGTCACGGTGTTGATTCTCGGAACTTCATTGCTCGCCCTTGCCGCTTTGCAGAGTAAGTCCCTGCAGTACAACCACAGTGCATACCTTCGCTCCCAGGCCAATATTCTTGCCTACGATATTCTCGACCGTGTGCGAATCAATCGCGCGAACGTCGCCAATTACTCCCTCGGGGTGGGCGACGCCAAGCCCACTGGGTCGACTCTGGCACAAAAGGATATGAACGAATGGCTTACCAATATTGAAACCATGCTACCCGGAGCGGATGGTGGTATTGAGTGTGTTGCGGCAACCAGTTTCTGTACCGTGACGATTCAGTGGGCCGAACAGAACAGTTCCGGCGATGCCAGCGAAGACGAAAGTGAATTTGTTTACACCACCCGGCTGTGAGGACGAGAGAGTGATATTGAGAAAAATGCACAGTCAGAAAGGTATCTCTCTGGTCGAATTGATGATCTCCATCACCATCGGCCTGATATTGATGACCGGCGTTGTCCAGCTATTCCTGTCCAGTCGTACGACGTTTTCTACTCAGCAGGCTCTGGCACGGGTGCAGGAAAGTGGGCGTCTGGCGATGGAGTTTCTTGCGGAGGATATTCGCATGGCCGGCTATATGGGGTGTATGAGCCGGAACATGAATTTTACCAATACGCTGAAACAGGCCTCTGACCTTGAATACAACTTTGAGGTCGGTATCGAGGGGGCCGATAACTATAGTGCGGCAGTGACCGGATATCCGGCAAATATCGTTGCCGGAACCGACGTTCTGGTGGTGCGGGGTGCAAATGGCAATGGTGTCGACGTCACCCAGAACAATAATGGGGCGCAGCTGTTTGTTGAAAATACCGGTGTTACCGCCAGTTGTCCTAGCGGACTGGATAGTTTCAGTGGCTTGTGTGAGGAGGATATTCTGGTGGTTTCCGATTGCTCCAAAGCGCGAGTTTTCCAGGCGACCAATCTGCAGTCAACCAATGGTGGTCTGGAAGTGAACATCGCTCACTCCAATGCCAATGTTACACCTGGCAACGCAGTATCTTCCTGGGGAGGGAGCAGTAACCCGGACGAAAACTTCGGCACAGACTCCGAAATTATCAAGATGAATACCACCGTTTACTATATCCGCAACAGCGACGTCAGTGGTCAGCCGGGACTGTGGCAGCAGATCAATGGCGGCACGCCAATCGAATTGCTCGAAGGCGTGGAGGATATGCAGTTGACCTACGGAGAAGACACGGATGGTGATGGCGTACCTGATAGCTACAGTACAGCCACCGCAGTAGCAGACTGGGAAGAAGTATCCGGCGTGCGTGTTCAGCTTCTCATACAGAGCACCGAAGACAACCTGTTGCAGGAAGAGCAGCCATATACCTTCAACGGTGTGGTCAATAGCGCACCAGGTGATCGTCGCCTGCGTCAGGTATTTATCAATACCATCGGTATTCGCAGCCGCCTGCCCTGATAGAAAACTGGAGCACTGGGATAGACATGAACAACAGCTTATCCAACTTTAAATCCATTCAAGGGCAACAGGGTATGACCCTGATCGTTGGCCTCATAATGGTGCTGCTGATGACCCTGGTCGGTATGGCTGCAATTCGCGGTAGCGGTATGCAGGAACTGATGGCGGGTAATATGCGTGATCGCAACTTGGCATTTCAATCTGCCGAAGCTGGTTTGCGGGAGGGTGAGTCCGTACTGACGGGGGCTACCATCCCGGCGTTTGATGGGACTAGCGTGGGGCTGGTGCAGGCGATCGATGGTTCAACCAGTACCGGGTTCTGGGATACCTACGGCTGGGATGCGGGGTCAATTCGGACAAATCTGGGAGTGAAAATGGTCGCCAGTCAGCCGCAATATGTCATCGAAGAAGTGACCACTACGGCAACCATAAATGCGGCGGATGGCAGTGCGATTGATTTTGCCAGCTCGCTCAAGACGGAAGACACCGTATTCTATCGGGTAACCAGTCGCGCCGAAGGTGGTACTGCAGACGCGGTGGTAATTCTCCAGTCTACTTATAAACGCTAACGCCGCAAAAATTTAGGAAATGAATATGTTGCTACAGAAAATAAAAGCAAAACTCTGCCTGAATGCTGGAGTGGCGTTACTGGCGCTGGGGTTCACTCATGCGGTGCAATCGCTCGAACTAGCGCAGTCACCACTGTTTCTCGCCCAGCCCGTCAAGCCGATCGTAATGCTCAATATGTCGAACGATCATCAGCTTTATTTTAAAGCCTACGATGATTATACCGACCTGGATAAGGACGGGGTGGCAGACACCACTTACATGAATGACTACGAGTACTATGGCTATTTTGACAGTAATAAGTGCTACAACTATGAGTCAGGCAGGTTTGTCCCCAAGGCCGTTACCGCTAATTATTATTGTGACTCTGTCGACGGGCAGTGGAGTGGTAATTTCCTCAACTGGGCAACCATGACGCGAATGGATGCCGTTCGCAAAATTTTGTACGGAGGTTACCGCTCTACAGATAGCAGTGGCTCTACCGTGCTGGAGCGTGCGTACTTGCCGCACGATGCCCATTCGTTTGCCAAGTACTACAACGGGGCAGATATCAACAAACTAACCCCGAAAGGATTTAGCGGCGGAGTTGCCTCTAAAACATCAGGTATTACATTCTGTAATACAACGCCTAGATCTAAATCAAGCTCGAATTTCTCACAAGGTAATACTGACGCACCCGAAATACGAGTTGTGCAGGGCAATTATTCTCTCTGGGCCAGTAATGAGCGCTGGCAGTGCCGTTGGGATGAGAGTGTATCCGGCAATAATGGAAAGAATGGAAATTCGGAAACAATCAGTGGTATCCCGGCATACTCCTCTAGCCCCTCCAAAAGCAAGGGGAGCACCTATTTTGCCCGAGTGGAAGTGTGTAAGGCAGGTTTGCTAGAGGATAACTGTCGCTCGTATCCAGATGGTAATAGTAAGCCATCTGGGCTTTTGCAAAAATATGGTGAGAGGGGCGAGATTCTGTTTGGTTTGATGACGGGCTCTTACAGTAAGAACAAGTCGGGCGGTGTCTTGCGAAAGAATGTCGGAAACCTGTCCGATGAAATTAACGTGGAATCTGATGGCACGTTCAAAAGTGTGACTGGAATCGTGGGTGCTATCGATAAGCTACGAATTTATGGCTATCGGTACGCAGGTGGCGGTGGTAATGACGGCACATACCGAGGGGGTGGCGGTGCCGATGACTGCGATTGGGGTCAGGATAGTTTCAATAATGGGCAATGTAGTAACTGGGGTAATCCCCAGTCTGAGATCTTCCTAGAGTCATTGCATTACCTTGCAGGGAAAAATGCGCAGAATAACGTATCTGGCGATGACAAAATTAGTGGCCTCAAGTCAGAAGCATGGGAGTCACCCATAGGTAGTAAAAATTACTGCGCGGCTACCAGTGTCATCCAGTTTAATGCCTCAACGAGCTCGTACGATGGCGAAACCTCTAATCAGTTAGGCATTGATATTGATGCAATGACTAACGAAGTTGGGTCCTTGGAAAACCTCTATGGAAAGGACTACTTTGTCGGAACCCATGGGAATGATAAAGATCAGCTTTGTACTGCGAAAACGGTAACTGCACTTTCCGATGTCACCGGGACTTGTCCTGATGCGCCGCGCCTGGAGGGTACCTACAACATCGCGGGTATGGCCTACTATGCTAGGAAGAATGATCTGCTTCCTAATTTGCAGGGAACTCAAAATGTCACTACTTACGGTGTTGCGCTAGCCCCAGCTGTTCCGAAAGTTGATATTCCCGTTCCTGGTGTGGCCGGTAAATCGGTCACCATTCTTCCTGCCTGTCGAAACCATAATAACAATGGTGATAAAACCAATTGTGCGATTGTAGATTTTAAAATCGTAAGTCAATCTACTGATGGGGCTAGTGGCAAATTGTACGTCAACTGGGAGGATAGTGAGCAGGGTGGTGACTTCGACCAAGATATGTGGGGGGTTATCGATTACGCAGTGGTGGGGAATCAGATTGCCATTACAACTGATGTTGTAGCAGAGTCCACTTCCACAAATTTCAAAATGGGTTTCGGCTATATTATTAGTGGTACGACCAACGATGGCTTTCACGCGCATTCTGGTATCAATGGATTTAATAGCTACGGTTGTAATAATTGCAAAGTCAGTGATTCAGCGACAAAAGCTACGTATTCAATTGGCTCATCAACCGCGAGCGCACTGGAGTCTCCACTTTATTATGCCGCCAAGTGGGGTGGCTACAGTGATAATGAGGACGGCACGGCTCCTAGTAGCGTGGAGATCGCAGCATCTGAACCGGAAACCTATTTTTATGCTATCGATCCTTCCGAGCTTGAAGAAAGTTTGAGTCGGGCACTTGAAAAAGTTGCGGCTAGTGCTGGTTCGGCTTCGTCTGTTGCAACGAATTCGACTCGTTTAGGGACGGACACGGTCATTTACCAGGCTCTATTCAATAGTGCCGATTGGAGTGGTGAGCTGAAAGCTCTCAACCTGAATAGCGATGGCAGCGTTGGGGCTGTCAAATGGCAATCCGATGACTCCAAGTTTGCCAGCGCGGCGGCGCGGGATATCTATACCCATAATGGTAGCGACGGAGCGGTGTTTACCTGGGGCGTTTCTCCTGGAGATGGTGGTATTAGTGACGCACAGAAGGCTGCTCTGATAGGTAGTGATTCAGCTGTAGAAGGTATGGAGCGGCTCGCTTGGGCCCGCGGTGCCGATGTCGCTGGTTACAGGGATAGAACCGTGTTATTAGGGGATATTGTTAACTCAAGTCCGGTATTTGCAGGTCGGAAGAAGCATAATTTCCATCTGCTATCGGATGCGCTGGGTGGTCATCAGTACGAAAGCTACTACACCAACTATAAGCAAAACCGTCGTGAAGTACTTTATGTAAGTGCGAACGATGGGATGTTGCACGCGTTTGATGCTTCCACTGGGCAAGAGTTATTTGCTTATGTGCCTGCGGGTGTTTATGACCAGCTACGTAAGCTTTCCTCTCCAGACTACGGTACTACAAATAACCCGCATGAATTTAATGTGGATGGTCCTCTGTTTGTTGGGGACGCCTATGTAAACGGTAGCTGGAAAAATATCTTGGTTGGCACCCTCGGGGCTGGTGGACGAGGGTTGTTTGCCTTGGATATCACCAATCCGGATGGATTTGATGAGAATGATGTGCTGTTCGACTTTACCGATGAAACTTTGTATTCCGGAGATTGGGAGAAACTCGGAAATATCACTAGTGAGCCGATAATCGCCCCAACCAACGACGGTTGGCGTGTGTTTTTCGGGAATGGCTATAACTCCGAAGAGGAGAAGGCCCATTTGTTTGCTATAAGCCTTGACGATCCTACTGGCGATACCGTTGTGATTGATACGGGAAATTCAGGGGGCAACGGACTGGCCGGGCCATCGCTGCTGCCAAATGGTGCGGGTGAAATTGTTGCGGCCTATGCTGGTGATCTTCTCGGTAATATGTGGGCGTTTGACTTATCAGGGAACAAGTGGGGGCTCGCCTATAAAAACGATCCGCTGTTTACCGCTGTAGACCCCAATGGTGCGGTACAGCCGATAACCGCAGCGCCAACGTTGGGCCTCAATGCCAAAATGAATAATGCGGTGATGGTGTACTTTGGTACCGGAAGTTACCTCTCCAGTGGAGACAATGACGCTGGGTCCACCATCAACAGCTTCTACGCTATTGCCGACACCGGGGCTGAAGTGACCGGTCGGGATCAGCTGTTTGCCAAAACAATCTCTGTAGAAACAGAAGGGCGTCGCGAAGTAGATGGCAACGCGGCCACCGACTGGTGGGCAGATAAAAAAGGCTGGTATCTCGACTTCACTTCCGGCGGGGGCGTGACAGGGGAGCGTATTATCAGCAAGCCGTTACTGATTTATGATCGACTACTGTTCCCTACTATGATCACGTCGTCAGACCCCTGCTCTTTCGGGGGTAGTGGTTGGTTGATGGAGCTGGTCGCCGTGGGGGACCGGTTTGAGGGGCACACCATCTTCGGGGAAGATGGTATCGAGGTAGACTACGCGGTAGTCAGTTACTCAGAAGTGATTCGCTCCGGTGAAAAAGCCTATCTGCCAACCAGTAATATCAAGGGCGAACTTGAAGTGACGGAAGGTCAGTTTCCCTCCGAAGCGGTAGGCCGGATGTCTTGGCGCCAGCTGCGTTAATCAGTTATAGAAGAGATAGTGATAATGAAAAAACACAAGGGTTTTACTCTGATCGAGCTGATGATCGTGGTTGCGATCATCGGCATAATCGCGGGAATTGCCTATCCGTCCTATATGGAGTCGGTTCGCAAAAGTAACCGCGCGGATGCTAAGGCAACATTGAATGATGTGGCGCAACGGTTACAGCGCTGCTTTACCACTTATAACGCCTATAACCATGCAAGTTGTGGTGTTGCGACTACCCTGGACGGGGGGAGCATCAGCTCGGGGGAGGGGTTGTATAGTATTTCCGCGACTTCACTGACAGCGACGGCCTTTACGCTGACCGCTGCGCCGGTGGTGGGGAAGTCTCAGGCTGCCGACTCCAAGTGCGGTAGTCTTACGCTCACTAATACCGGGATTCGCAATGCCAGTGGGTCCTACGGGGCGGACTGCTGGTAATATACATTCCGTATTTTTCGAATAAACCCGGTTTTTGCCGGGTTTATTCGTTTTCGAGCCCTAATTTTTTCAACCGGTATCTCAGTGAGCGGAAACTGATTCCCAGTTTTTCGGCCGCTGCGGTTTTGTTCCAGCGGGTTTCATTGAGTGCGGATTCAATCGCATCGCGCTCAATCGTCTGCAGGAAATCATCAAGCGTATCGCAATCCGCTGTATCAAACTGCCCGGGGTAAATAGGCTGCAACGGTGCTGCGGCCGATGTCGCTGATAATTCAAAGTGTTCAGAAATTTCCTCCGGTTCCGGCACGGGCGGCTCTGCCGTCAGGTCTAGGTCGCCGGCTCGAATGGTATTGGATTCACAGCGTGCGAGCGCCTTCTCCAAGACATTCTCCAGTTGCCGTAGATTTCCCGGGAACGAATATTCCTGTAGGGCCGCAATGGCGTCCTGGCCTGCTCGAGGTGGGTTTCCCGGTGAATTTTCGGTAAGTCGGCGCAACAGGTAGCGGGCCAATAAGGGAATGTCTTCTGCCCGGTCCCTGAGGGGGGGAGCAGTCAGCTCGACCACATTGATGCGGAAATACAGGTCGCTGCGAAATTCCCCTCGGCGCGTTTCATTGGCCAGATTTTTCTGGCTGCTGCTAATCAGGCGGATATTGAGTGACTGCGATGCTTCACCTCCGACCGGTTGGAATCGCTTCTCTTCGATAACCTGTAGGAGCTTCACCTGAATTTCTTTGGGAAGTGCAGTAACTTCGTCGAGAAACAGCGTGCCCCCATTGGCAGACTGTAGAAGACCTTGCACATTCTTTCCGATGGAGGCATCCCCGAATAGCAGCTGTTCAAAAAATTCAGTGGGGATGCTGGAGCAGTGAACAGGAATAAATGGTTCTTTTGCTCTCGGCCCCAGCTCGTGAATACAGCGTGCGGCCAGCTCTTTACCTGCGCCTGGCTCACCTCGCAGATGCACCGGGGCATCGCTGCGTGCTGCTTTACTGAGGGCGTCGCGAAGGGTCTGGATCGCGGGAGATTGCCCTTGAAGCAGCGGGGGAAACTCCTGCTTTTGCAGTATGCGGTCTTCACCCAGTCTCAGTGCCAATTGGACAAGAGATCGCAAACGTTCCAGGTTTAGCGGTTTGCTGACAAAGTCGAAGGCACCTAGTTTCAGTGCTGCAATTGCGGTATCCATATTGCCGTGTGCGGTGATCACCGCGACCGGAAATGCCTGGTCGAAGGGACGGTCGTGAATTGCTTCCACAAGCTCAAGCCCATCCCCATCGGGAAGTCGCATATCGGTCAGGCAGAAGTCGTACTGCTTTTCCTGCAAGCGACGGCGAGCTTCGGTCACTGACATGGCGACATCCGTACGGATGTTCATGCGCTGCAGTGTCATGGAGATCAGTTCACAAATATCTGGTTCGTCGTCCACAACCAGAGCGATGGCTTGACGGTCGGTCATATTTCTTCAGCGTTATTATCGATCGACAATGAGGAGGTTATTAAAAAATCTGTTCTGCATTCGCGAACTCAATGCGAAAGCAACTGCGCGATTGCTGGTCCCGACAGTAATAAAGGTTCGCTCGAGTAGATTCGCATAATTCTTTGGCAATATACAGACCCAGTCCAGCACCGGTGGCTTCAGTTGTGAAAAATGGCTCAAAGATTCTGTCTTTGTGGTCATCGTCCACACCGGGGCCGATATCCACAAAATCCAGCTGCGCGCGCTCGCGCCCCGGGTGCAAGCGGACAATCAGTTCTGCATAGTAGTGGCCAGTTGCGCTGTGGGAGTGTCGCACCGCGTTGTTACACAAATTTGTGGCGACCTGTGCCATTTGGTTTGGGTCGAATCGCGCATAAATCGGTGTTTCCGGGCAGCGTACGGTGATTCTGTACTGGGTGCTTGACTCCCTTTGGTAGTCAGTGAGAAACAGCCTGACCCACTGGCAAAGATCGACGCGTTGCGTTTTGGGGGGTTGGCGCCGAGACAGCTGCATTACGTTTTCAATGATCTGATTTACCCGCTGGCTGTGTCGGCCGATGATTTCTGTCAGCTTTCTGTCGTCGTCGGAGATGGATGTAGATTCACCCAGCAGTTCTGCGGCATGGCTGATTGCGCTAAGAGGGTTGCGTACTTCATGAGCAATAGACCCAGTCAGTCGACCGAGTGATGCGAGCTTCAATTGCTGAGCCTGTTGAGTCAGTTTGCGATGGTCCTCGAGAAAAACCAGGCTGCTGTCACTCACTTCGTTTCCCAGCGCGGTCACACTCGCGCGTATTTCGCTGTGGCCGCCTCCGTGAAGAATACCGCTCGATGCTTCCGGCTGTTGTTTTATTTCTCCCAGGCTTCGCAGCAACCCCTCACTGAGCTTGCCGTCATCAAGTTGTTGTTGCCCCAGCAGTTGCTGAGCGGCACGGTTGATCAGCTCCGCTTCACCGCGGCCATTCAATACCATTACCCCGGTGCGCATCTGCGCCACAATTTGCTGGGTCAGGCGTTGCAATCTTATCGCCTGACGGCGCTCCTTCTCGGCTTTTTCATTTGCCAGGCGAATATGTGCGGACAGGTATTGAAGTGCAGTGACACAGGTGAACAGCAGGATTCCGAGACTGCCGGCAGACACAATATCCTGAGTATCTGCCTGCCCGTACAGAATGCCGATCAATTGTTGGGCAATGACTGCAATACTGGTTATTGCGGCGAGGAAAGCACCCATGCGACGGTCGAGAAGCAGAGAACCCACTGCGCAGGTGGTTAACAGTAGATAGCCGACGCCCGAGTCGAGACCACCACTTGCCTGGATCAGTAGAAGAAAAACGACGATATCGCAGCCCAGAATACTGCCAATGCGTAGCGGTGTGGTGCGAAAGCCACTGGGGTAGAGGAATATCAGCCAGGCGACATTAAGTACCGCATAGGTGATGGCGGTATTCAGGTACAGTGCGGGAAGCAGGGTACCCACCGCGCCGCGGCTAAGGCCTGAGGCAAATAACCCCAGTAGAACCAGCCCAATGACAACCCGATACCAGGCATAAATCTTCAGCAGGTCGCGCTGGCGCAGGTTCCATTGCGGGCCTCCCAATGCCCGCGGGGCGACTGAGGTAGTGGAGTTCGGATTTGTTGTGTGAGGTGCGGAGAGTGGCTGGCTGCTCACTTTTTATTCTCATCGTGTGCAAAGTTTCGGGGCCAGGGCCCCCGGAGCCCTGCAGATATTGTGTGCGCAGGCTGCGCGGCTACAATAGCCGCCTTAGTTTAACGGGGTAACAAGATGTCTACTTTGCAGCTAGTCCTGGCGCAAATCAATCTGCTAGTGGGGGATATTCCTGGCAATGCCGACCAGGTGGTCGAGGTCGCCCGCCGTGCGCACCGCGAACACGGCGCGGATCTGGTGCTGTTTCCGGAGCTGACATTGTGTGGATATCCACCGGAAGATCTCTTGTTACGGCCCAGCATGCAGAAGCGTATCGACGATGCCTTGGATAAGTTACTGAGTGCCGAGCTTCCCTGTACGGTATTGATCGGCTATCCCCGCTTGGTGGCCGGTGCCGTGCTGAATATGGCTGGGCTGATCCAGGGGGGCGCGCTGGTTGCCGAATACGCCAAGCAGAAGTTGCCCAATTACCAGGTTTTCGACGAGTTACGCTACTTCATTCCCGGCGACCAGCCCTGTGTGGTCGATATCAAGGGGGTGCCTACTGCAATCACCATCTGCGAGGATATCTGGCACCCGGAACCGGTAGCGCAGGCCGAGCGCGCCGGGGCAAAGTTGATGCTCAATATCAATGCCTCCCCGTATCATCGCGGCAAGGCGGCGGAGCGCCTGGCGCTACTGGGAAGGCAGGCTCAGGCGGGCAAAATGCCGATCGTCTACGTCAATTCCGTGGGCGGGCAGGACGAGCTGGTGTTTGATGGTGGATCCTTCGCGGTGGATAAGGACGGTAGCCTGCGCGGCCGTGCGCCGGAGTTTGTTGAGAGTCTGCTGCCGATTACCGTACAGGCCCATGGCAATGATGTGAGTCTCGTTCAGGGCAATGACGCCGAGCCGCTGGAAGATCTCGCTTCCGTCTATCAGGCCCTGGTACTCGGTGTGCGGGACTATGTAAACAAGAACGGATTCAAAGGCGTGGTTCTGGGGCTGTCTGGGGGTATTGATTCCGCTCTCACCCTGGCGATTGCGGTCGACGCCCTTGGCCCCGACCGAGTGGAAGCGGTGATGATGCCATTCCGTTACACCTCGGACTTATCCAGGAACGATGCCGCGGACCAGGCCCGGCGTCTCGGCATTCACTACCGGGTGATTGGTATCGAGGGAATCTTCGATGCGGCAATGGGGGCGCTCGCCAAAGAGTTTGAGGGCAGTGAACGGGACACTACCGAGGAAAACCTGCAGGCCCGAGCCCGCGGTATGCTGCTGATGGCCATTTCCAACAAGAAGGGCTACATGGTTCTGACCACCGGTAACAAGAGCGAGATGGCCGTGGGGTACGCCACCCTCTATGGCGATATGGTCGGTGGCTACAACGCTCTGAAGGATGTGCCCAAGATTCTGGTATACGCGTTGTCCCGCTACCGCAACACGGTATCCGAAGTGATCCCGGAAACGGTGATCACCCGAGAGCCCAGCGCAGAATTGGCCCCGGATCAGGTGGATTCCGACAGCCTGCCGCCCTACGAGATCCTTGATGAGATTCTGCGACTGTATATCGATCTTGACCACAGCGCCGCGGCAATCATTGCCAAGGGCTTTGACGAGGCGACAGTAATGCGCGTGGTGCGGCTTGTGGACCGCAACGAGTACAAGCGCCGCCAGGCGGCGGTTGGGGTGCGTATTTCGGAACGGGGGTTCGGTCGCGACCGCCGCTATCCAATTACCAATGGTTGGAAGGCAGGGGATTAACGCCCATTCGTAGGAGCCTGCTTGTTAGTGCCACAAAAAAGCCCCCGTTACCTGTGTAACGGGGGCTTTTTGACTGGGCAGTGCCGCTAGATCAATTCAGCTCAGGCGGCAGCGGCGCCTGCTCAGGCCGGAACTCTGCATTGTACAGCTCGCGGCTGTCAAACCCTCGGGGGTCCGACTTCTCAAACAGCCCCAGGGTCAGGCGGTGGGCAATATTGCGGCCCTTGGCACCCGCGTAGTACTTGTAGTTGAACGAGCCATCTTCCCGGAAGGCGGGATGATCCGGGTAGTTGGTGCGCAATACCGCGAGGGAGCTGGCCTCAAGCTGAGGCATTTCCAGCAGGTGGTAAGACTGCACCATTACGGCCAGTGCATCCGGCACCGCCGGAGTCTGCTGGAAATTTTCCACCACATAGCGGCCGCGATTGGCAGAGGCCAGATAAGCATTGCGCTTGAAGTAGTAGTTGGCCACGTGAATCTCGTAGCGTGCCAGCAGGTTGCGCAGGTGGATCATGCGCTTTTGTGCATCCGGCGCATAGCGGCTCTCCGGATAGCGCGCCATCAGCTGTGCGAAGTAGGCAAAGGATTCCCGTGCCGAGCCCGGGTCACGGCGGGTCATGTCCGTCGGCAGGAAGCGTTCAAACAGGCCGCTGCCCTCGGTGAAGGAGGCCAGGCCCTTCATATAGTAGGCGTAGTCTACATTGCGGTGCTGTGGATGCAGGCGGATAAAGCGGTCCGCAGCGGAGATGGCGGCATCGTTCTGATAGTCGCGATAATAGGCGTAAATAAGCTCCAGTTGCGCCTGTTCTGCGTAGTTGCCGAAGGGGAAGTTGTCTTCCAGGGCGCGCAGGTTCTTGATCGCCAGCTCCCACTGGCTGGATTTGAGCTGCCGCTGAGCGGCTTCGTAGAAGGCCTGTTCGGTACGGTTACCGGTGGGCAGACCTTCCTCTTCTTCGTCTGTGCTGGCACATGAGGCCACCAGGACGGCCAAAAACGCGACACACAGGGTTTTCCAGGACTGTCTGTTCCAAGACCGCATTGCCCCTCGCTCTATCATTATTCGTCTCAACCTTATTAAACTAGCCGCCCAAAATCCACCGGGGGCCGAAGGGCAGCTATTTAACCACAGCGCCCCGCCAGCCCAAAGTACAAGCAGCCTGCTGGCAACCACATTTATTGCGTTACAGGACACTAGACCCTCTCGGATGAGCAATCAAATACAACTCGAAATTGAAGTGCCCGCGGAGTACGCCGGGCACAGATTTGACCAGATCGCAGCGGATTTGATCCCTGATTATTCCCGCGCGCGCCTGCAAACCTGGATAAAAGGCGGCCAACTCACTGTAGATGGCCGTACCGCCAAGCCTAAAGATAAGCTGTTTGGCGGTGAACTGCTGGTTCTGAACGCAGAATTGGAGCCTCAGGGGGAGTGGTTGGCACAAGAGATGCCCCTGGATATCGTTTACGAGGATGCGGCCATCCTGGTAATCAACAAGCCCGCGGGTCTGGTGGTACACCCCGCAGCAGGCAATCCCGATGGCACTCTGCTGAACGGCTTGCTGGCTCATTGCAGCGGCCAGAAGAATATTCCCCGTGCCGGTATCGTGCACCGGCTGGATAAGGACACCAGCGGCTTAATGGTGGTCGCCAAGACATTGCAGGCGCAGACCGATCTGGTGGACCAGCTCAAGGAGCGCAACGTACGCCGCCTGTACGACGCGGTCGTGCAGGGCACCCTGAGTGGCGGCGGTACCGTGGATGCGCCCATGGGGCGCCATAAAACCCATCGCCTGAAAATGGCCGTATTGCCCAACGCAGGTATGGGGGGGGCAAAGGAAGCGATTACTCACTATCGTCTACAGGAACGCTTTCGCGCGCACACTCTGGTGCGCTGTCAGCTGGAAACCGGTCGTACCCATCAGATCCGGGTGCATATGGCACATATCCGCCACCCACTGGTGGGGGATCCGCTATATGGGGGGCGCAGCAAGTTGCCTGCAGGGGCCGGGCAGGCACTGATCCAAGCCTTACAACAGTTCCCGCGACAGGCATTGCATGCTGCAGAACTGGCGCTCTTACACCCGGCAACCGGCGAGGTGATGCACTGGCAGGCGCCAATGCCGGACGATATGCTGCAGCTGCTTGAATTGCTCCGCGCGGATAATTTCTGAGCTCAAAGTGCAACCCTATTCTTCAACGCACAGGATTCTCTTGATGTCAGCCGATCATTACCTCAAACCCGACTGGCCTGCACCTGCCAATGTGCACGCCGCTGTCACGCTGCGTCATGGCGGGCACAGTGAAGGGGAGTACACCGGGTTCAATCTCGGAGATCATGTGGGCGACCTTCCCGAGGCGGTCGCGACAAATCGGGATCAGCTACAGCGGGAATTGAGCTTGCCAAACAACCCCCAATGGTTGGAGCAGATTCACAGCGATAAGGCGGTTGTTGCCCGCGCGGATGGCAAAGTTCTGACTGCGGACGCCAGTTTTACCCGTGAGCCCGGCATCGTATGTGCGGTGCTGACCGCCGATTGCCTGCCGCTGTTGATCTGTAATCGCGATGGCACTGAAGTGGCCGCCATTCATGCGGGCTGGCGGGGACTCGCCGGCGGGATTATTCGCGAAACCATAGACGCTATGCAAAGCGACCCCCGGGACCTGCTGGTCTGGCTCGGCCCAGCCATCGGGCCGGAATCATTTGAGTGCGGGGTGGATGTGCTGGAGGCGGCCTTCGAATCCGCCTTGAGCGAATCTCACGCCGAAGCCATCGCCCAGTGCTTTGTGCCCCACAGCAAAAAGCCATTGCACTTTCTGGCAGATATTTACGCACTGGGGCGCGCCGAGCTGGCTGAACTGGGTGTCGCGGAAGTTTTTGGCGGAGACCGCTGTACGGTGACTGAGCCGAGCGAGTTCTTTTCCTACCGCCGCGATGGTAATACCGGTCGCATGGCTTCTCTTATTTGGTTTGAGTAGGTAACTTTTTGGTGGATGCGCTGCGCTTACCTACCATACCGTATTCCTGATCTCAGCGTCATTCCGGGCTTGACCCTGAATCCAGCACTACGAAGCTGGATGCCGGATCAAGTCCGGCATGACGTAAATTCTATTTATCCCATTACTGCCCCCCTTTAAAACCCACCTCCTGCCCGCAAATTACTGATCAGCACTAGACTGTATTCGTCATTGCGTTTCCGCGCGTCGTCATATTACCTGTCGGGCGCGCCGTGTATCAGAAGAGGATCAGGAGAGGGTATCAGCATATGCGCATCGACCGGATGACCAACCCACTGCAGGCCGCCATTGCGGACGCGCAATCCATCGCCGTTGGCCGTGACCATAACCAGATTCTTCCCGAGCACCTCCTTCAGGCCCTATTGGACCAGTCAAATGGCAGCGCCACGGCATTTTTGAACCAGGCAGGATTCAATATCAACGGCCTGCGAAATGACCTCGCCAAACGCCTGGATAGCCTACCCACCGTGGGTACGCCGACGGGGGACGTCGGTATGTCCCAGGAGCTGATGCGCCTGTTTAATCTGGCGGACAAAAAAGCTCAAAAAAATGGCGACAGTTTTATTGCCAGCGAAACTGTCTTGCTGGCCGCGTTTGATTCCGCTGCTGGTGAAGTGTCGAAAATACTCAATGCCCACGGTGATCTGAAGCACCTCCAGGATGCCATCACCAAAGTGCGTGGTGACGAAAAGGTCAACGACCCACAGGCCGAAGAGGCCCGTCAGGCGCTGGATAAATACACGCTGGATCTGACCGCGCGCGCGGAAGCCGGGAAACTGGATCCCGTCATCGGTCGTGATGACGAAATTCGCCGCACTATTCAGGTTCTGCAGCGTCGCACTAAAAACAATCCGGTATTGATCGGTGAGCCTGGGGTGGGTAAAACCGCCATTGTCGAGGGGCTGGCCCAGCGTATTGTTAACGGTGAGGTTCCGGAAGGGCTGAAAGACAAACGGTTGCTGTCACTGGACCTGGGCGCCCTGCTCGCCGGGGCAAAATTCCGCGGTGAGTTTGAAGAGCGCCTGAAGGCGGTGCTGAACGAACTCTCCAAGCAGGAGGGCCGCGTCATCCTGTTTATCGATGAGCTGCATACCATGGTCGGTGCCGGCAAAGCCGAAGGTGCCATGGATGCGGGCAATATGCTCAAGCCCGCGCTGGCCCGCGGCGAACTGCACTGTGTCGGCGCCACCACTCTGGACGAATACCGCCAGTACATTGAAAAAGACGCCGCCCTGGAGCGTCGCTTTCAAAAGGTGCTGGTGGATGAACCGTCAGAAGAAGACACAATCGCCATTCTGCGCGGACTGAAAGAACGCTACGAAGTCCATCACGGGGTCGATATTACCGACTCTGCGATTATCGCCGCCACCAAGCTCTCTCAGCGCTACATCACCGATCGCCAGTTGCCGGACAAGGCGATCGACCTGATTGATGAGGCCGCCAGCCGCATCCGTATGGAAATTGATTCCAAACCAGAAGAGATGGATAAGCTTGAGCGCCGCCTGATTCAGCTCAAGATCGAACGCGAGGCGGTAAAGAAAGACAAAGATGATGAGGCCGCAAAAAAGCGGCTGGCTAAACTCGAAGAAGACATCGACAAGATCGAGAAAGAGTACGCGGACCTGGAGGAAATCTGGAAGGCGGAAAAGGCCAAACTGGCAGGTAGTGCTGACATCAAAAACAAACTGGAGCAGGCCAAGCTGGATATGGACGCCGCGCGCCGCGCCGGTGACCTCACCCGTATGTCGGAAATCCAGTACGGCGTAATCCCGCAACTGGAGCAACAGCTCAAACTGGCGTCGGACAACAGCGACACCAGCGAGAACCAGCTGCTGCGCAACCGGGTTACCGATGAGGAAGTGGCGGAAGTCGTATCCCGCTGGACCGGAATCCCGGTTTCCAAAATGCTCGAAGGCGAGCGCGAAAAACTCTTGCGCATGGAAGAGTCCCTGCACGGTCGAGTGATCGGCCAGGACGAAGCGGTGGAGGCCGTGTCCAATGCGGTGCGTCGCTCCCGCGCCGGCCTGGCCGACCCCAATCGTCCCAATGGCTCCTTCCTGTTCCTCGGTCCTACCGGTGTGGGCAAAACCGAACTGTGCAAAGCCTTGGCACAATTCCTGTTCGACACCGAAGACGCCATGGTGCGGGTGGATATGTCGGAGTTTATGGAGAAACACTCGGTTGCTCGGCTGATCGGTGCGCCTCCCGGCTATGTGGGTTATGAGGAGGGCGGTTATCTCACCGAGGCCGTGCGCCGCAAACCCTACTCGGTACTGTTGCTGGACGAGGTGGAGAAAGCCCACCCGGACGTGTTCAATATTTTGTTGCAGGTGCTCGAAGACGGCCGCCTTACCGACGGCCAGGGTCGCACCGTCGACTTCCGCAACACCGTGGTAGTGATGACGTCTAACCTGGGTTCGGACCTTATTCAAAAATACGCCAGCGCCCGGGACGACGATGAAATCGATTCGGAGATTCACTACCGGCAGATGAAAGCGGCGGTGATGGACGTGGTTGGCGAACACTTCCGCCCGGAGTTCATCAACCGTATCGACGAGGTCGTGGTATTCCATCCCCTGGATCGCGCAGAAGTGCGCTCCATTGCCGAGATACAGCTGCAGAACCTGCGCAAGCGGTTGCTCGACCGGGATCTGAAAATGGAGATTTCCGACGAGCTGCTGGGCAAACTTGCCGATGTCGGATTTGACCCGGTGTATGGCGCGCGTCCACTCAAGCGCGCTATTCAGATGTGGATCGAAAACCCGCTGGCTCAGGACGTGCTATCCGGGAAGTTTGTACCCGGGGATACCATTCATGCGACTTTGGAAGGGGATAAAGCCGTTTTCAACAAGTCATGAATTTGTAGTAAGCCCATGGATGGGTGATGTTCAATGGATCTGATGTATGACACTGGCAAGGCAGCTATTTAACCGGCGCATGTTATGGATGCTGCTGGCCTGCCTTGTCGTGTTTGGCGGTATCTTCGGTTTTAAAATTTTCGGCAACTACATGATGAACCAGTTTATGGACAACATGTCTTTGCCGCCAGCCACAGTCACCTCCACCCGGGTGCAGTCCCAACGGTGGCAAACCCGCTTGAATGCCGTGGGTAGCCTGCGTGCCATCAATGGCGTTGACGTTACCACGCGGGCGCAGGGTGAAGTCAAAGCCATTTACTTTGAGTCCGGTCAAACCGTCGAAAAAGGTAGGCTATTGGCAGAGCTCACTGCCGATCCGGAAACCGCGCAGATTGAAGTACTGGAGGCTGAGCGCCGGCTGGCAGAAAGAGACTTTAAGCGAATATCGCAGCTCTACGAAAAAGGCGTTGCCACCCTGCGTGAACTGGATCAGGCTCAGGCTGCCCTGGATCAGGTGCTGGCGAACCTGCTTGTGCAGCGCGCGACGATCAGCGAGCGTACCATTGTCGCCCCTTTCTCCGGTCAGCTCGGTATCCGACAGGTGGACCTCGGGCAGAGTGTCGCGCCCGGTGATGCTGTGGTATCTCTGCAACAACTGCATCCAATCTATGTAGACTTTTCGCTGTCCGAGCAGGATTTTACCCGGGTAAGCGAGGGGCAGAGCGTCGAGCTCACTGCGGCAGCGCTCCCCGCGCAAAAATTTCACGGCCGGATTACCGCAATCGATCCAGCGATTGATCCGAGCAATCGTACCTTCCAATTACAGGCCACGCTGGATAATCCCCAGCGACAATTGCGCCCAGGCATGTTTGCGGACGTTGCGGTACAGCTGGAGAATTTCCGCAATGTTCTGGTGGTGCCCCGTACCGCCATCAGCTATGCGCCGTATGGAAATTCCGTATTTGTGATTCGAAAGTCCAAGGGGAAGCCGGCGACCGGTGGCAGCGACAAGAAAATGATGGGCCGGGGCAATGCAAAACCTGCGGAATGGATCGCGATAAAGCGCTTTGTAAAGACCGGTGAGGAGCGTGGCGACCTGATCGAAATAACCGAGGGTGTAGAAGCCGGCGAACAGGTGGCCACCAGTGGCCTGTTGAAGTTGCGCAATGAAGGTGGGGTAATCATTAACAACGACAATCCACCACCGGAGCAAATCGCTCCGGACCCGGAAAACAGTTAACAGGCGAAGCCTGTCGGCAGGGACGCCGAGTGTATTTTACCGATATCTTCATTCGTAAACCGGTTCTGGCCTGTGTCGTCAGCCTGTTTATATTTCTACTTGGGCTGCGATCAACCTCAGAGCTCAACGTGCGTCAATACCCGGAGCTGGAAAATGCCGTCATCACCATCAGTACGGTGTATGTGGGTGCGGACGCGGATCTGGTGCAGGGGTTTATTACTACACCGCTTGAGCAGGAAATCGCCAGTGCCGATGGCCTGGATTACATAGTATCCACCAGTATCCAGGGTATTTCCGTTATTCAGGCTTATGTGCGGCTTGACTACGATCCCAGTGAAGTTCTTACCCAGGTTGCCGCGAAGGTAAACAAGTTGCGAGATGAGCTTCCGGATGAGTCGGAAGATCCGACGGTCGATCTTGCCGTTGGCGAAACCATCGCCGCCATGTACCTGTCCTTCTCATCGGAAATTCTGGATAACAACCAGATCACTGATTACATAACCCGTGTGGTCCAGCCCAAATTATCTACGGTTGCCGGGGTACAGCGGGCGGCCCTACTGGGCAACCGAACCTTTGCCATGCGCATCTGGCTCAAGCCGGCGGAAATGGCTGCTCAGGAGGTGACCCCGAGTGATGTCAGTAGTGCTCTGCGTCTGAACAACGTTCTTGCCGCGGTGGGCAGTACCAAGGGAACGCGGGTTGCCATGGATATACGGGCCGATACAGATATCGCCTCCGAGCAGGCATTCCGTCGTCTGGTAGTACGTGCCGATGGTGATCAGCTGGTACGCCTGGAAGACGTTGCGGATGTGGAGTTGGGGTCTGAATCCTATGAGACCTCGGTGACCTTCAATGGGCGCTCGGCAACGTTTGTGGCGGTCGAGGTGGCTCCGGATGCAAACGCTCTGGAAGTGATCGCGAAAGTACGGGACAAGCTGGACAATGAAATTTTTCCGCAATTACCCGAAGGGATGCTGGGAGAGGTTCCCTACGACAGTACCGAGTACATTCAGGACTCCATCAATGAGGTGGTAAAAACCATCGTCGAAGCAGTATTGATCGTTATCGTAGTGATCTATCTGTTTCTTGGCTCTATTCGCAGCGTCATCATTCCCGCGGTGGCAGTGCCGCTCTCCATGGTGGGCGCCTTGTTCCTGATGTTGCTGATGGGGTTCTCCATCAATCTGCTGACCCTGCTGGCAATGGTGCTGGCCATTGGCATCGTAGTGGATGACGCGATTATCGTGCTGGAAAACGTGCACCGCCATATCGAGGACGGAATGGCACCAGAGGATGCGGCATTAAAAGGAGCCCGCGAGCTTGCCTGGCCCATTGTAGCGATGACCACCACGCTGATTGCGGTCTATCTGCCTATTGGGTTTCTTGGTGGCCTCACCGGGACACTGTTTGTCGAGTTCGCCTTTTCCCTCGCGGGTGCGGTGTTGTTGTCGGGTGTGGTTGCACTCACGCTTTCGCCGATGATGGCGGCAAAGGTGCTGCGCGCTGAAGATGGCCAGCGCAGTAATCGCTTCGAAGTCTGGCTGGAAAAACAATTGGGCCGGCTTGAGTCTGCTTATCGGCGGCGACTGCATGGAGCGCTAGATGAGCGGCTGGTGATCCTGGTGTTTGGGTTGATCGTGCTGTGCAGTTGTTACTTCCTGTTTATCACCTCGCCCAGTGAGCTGGAGCCCAAAGAGGATCGAGGTTTTGTGCTGGGTATTGCCAGTGGCGATGCCTACGCCACACTGGATTACATGGAACAGTACACACGCCAGATTAACCAGGTGCGTGACCGCCATCCGGAGGTTGAAAACCTTTTCCTGCTAAACGGTGTTGGTGGTGCCAGCAACAGCCCCAATAGCGCGATTGCCGGTTTTGTGCTGTCGTCCTGGAACAAGCGCGACAAAAATACTCAGGAGATGCAGGAGGTCATAAGTGGTGAGGTGTCTGAGATCGCCGGTCTCAAGGTTGCCACCTTTGTACCGCCGAGTCTGCCCACCGCTGGCGGCACTCTACCGGTGGAGTTTGTGATCGGCACAACGGAGCCCATTTCTACGCTGGCTGGCTTTGCCGATGAAATTATGGAGCGCGCACTGGGCAGTCGGCGATTTATTTTTCTCGACGCTGACCTGAAGCTGGATAAGCCGCGGCTGTCGGTAGTAATCGACCGGGATAAGGCGGCATCTATTGGCATCACCATGGCGGATCTGGCGCGGGAGTTGGGGGCAATGATGTCCGGCGCCTACACCAACCGGTTCTCACTGGAGAACCGCAGCTATAAGGTGATTCCGCAGGTGGTACGAGTAGACCGTCTGACCGGTGAGCAGTTGAAGCAGTATTACATTCGCGCTGGCGATGGCAGCCTGGTGCCGCTCTCCACACTGGTACGTCTCGAGGAAACCGTGGAGCCGCAGCAGCTTAAGCGTTTTCAGCAGTTAAATGCGGTCACTATTTCCGGTGTCCCGCGCCCCGGCGTGCCGTTGGGGGAGGCGCTGGGTGTGTTGGAGAGCGCCGCGCAGGAAATTTTGCCACGGGAATATTCCATTGATTACTCAGGGCAGTCGCGGCAGTTTAAAAACGAAGGCTCTGACCTGGTGCTTACCTTCTTTTTTGCACTGGTAGTGATATATCTGGTGCTCGCGGCGCAGTTTGAGTCCTGGCGCGATCCATTGATTATGCTGGTGACTGTGCCGATGAGTGTGTGCGGAGCGATGATTTTTGTCAGCCTCGGGCTTACAACTCTGAATATTTATACGCAGGTGGGGCTGGTTACTCTCATTGGCGTAATTTCCAAGCACGGTATTCTGATCGTGGAGTTCGCCAACCAGTTGCAACTGGAGGGAAAAGGCAAACGGGAGGCGATTGAGCAGGCATCCAGTATCCGTCTGCGCCCGATCCTGATGACGACCGCTTCCCTGGTGCTCGCTATGGTGCCGTTGTTGTTGGCCGCAGGCCCGGGTGGTGGGGCGCGATTCGCGATGGGGTTGGTGGTGGCATCGGGGATGACTATTGGAACCCTGTTTACTCTGTTTGTGGTACCGGCGATGTATTTATTGCTAGGAAGGGACTACGGGAACAACGGCGGCGAACAGATGCGTAGCCAGCAGAGTGGCGCCGCATCGTAAACGCGATTGCCTGGTTGGGCCGTGCTTCAGGCGATCTATCGGCTCCGGGGAGCATCAGCAGTTGTTCTGCAGAACCTGGCGGGTTTGTTGAATACGCTGCTGACGCTCCTCTTCGGGCAGTACCCGGTAGTTGCCGTTGGCGTCCACCTCGCGTACTCGTGCGTGTGAGTTCAGCTCCTGGAGCCGTTGCTGAGCACTTTGGCACCGCTGAGCTCGGGCGGCGACCTCTGCCTCATTGAGTCGCTGCTGTTCCCGTTGCGCATCCTGGCTGGCCTGAGCTGGTGCTGCCTCAGCCATAGCCTCATCGGGCTTGGCTGCAGTGGCAAGTTGCTGATCGGCCACCAGAGCCTGCTGCTCAGTTTGCCACTGGCGGTAGCGTTCCGACTTTGGTGCCTTGACGACCTCCACCTGTTCTTTCTTGGGCGGTTGGGACCCAAAGTGCACCACACCGTTCTCATCCACCCACTTGTAGATGCCATCGGCGTGAGCGGATGCCATCAGACCCAAGGAAAAAGTGAGGGTTGCTATCAGAATGCGCATGAAGAGCCGCCTTTTACTGTGTTGTTTTTACCGGTCATTGGTTCTGCATTGTAACGGGGGGCACTGGGTATCTCGCAACCCAGTTAACAGTTTGTGTGGTGGGGCGTGCTCGGGCGTGGTGTGTATGGCGGCGCAGTTGGCGAATTTGTGATTGACGGCCACGCTCTGGTTGACACTGGCAATTCAAACTGGACAATTTGGACCTCACTCGGCGAAGTAGATGTCACCGCAACACCCCGCGGCCCGCACTCTCTCCCCAGTGGGTTAAGCACCCACTACCTCCTGCCGAGGAGGTCCTCCCCATCTGGAGGCCTTTGGGGCCCGCACCCCGGTTCCGCGACCGGTCGGGTTCCGCGCAGTTTTGGCATTGCCGTGAAGTTATCCTAAAAAACGGGCTAATTCTGCGTTTAAGGCTGATATTTATCACGCTTTTCCTTTAGAATCGCCGTCTGGCTTTCGCGCCACCCGGCTATTCTGTGGTTTGTGGATGATGCGGATCCTAACAAATGGGAATTATTGAGGGGGCTCAAGTGGAATTACTCTCCGGCGGCGATATGTTGGTTCGCGCGCTGCAGGATGAAGGGGTAGAACTGATATTCGGTTACCCCGGCGGTTCGGCGCTGCATATATACGATGCGATCTTTCGTCAGAAGGGCATCAAGCACCTGTTGGTGCGCCACGAACAGGGTGCAACCCACTCTGCAGATGGTTATGCCCGGGCAACCGGCAAGACCGGCGTGGTGCTAGTGACCTCCGGCCCCGGTGCCACCAATGCCATCACCGGTATTGCCACCGCTTATATGGACTCGATTCCGATGGTTGTGATCTCTGGTCAGGTACCGTCGGACAAAATCGGTGAAGACGCTTTCCAGGAAACTGACATGGTCGGCTGTTCACGCCCGATCGTGAAGCACAGTTTTCTGGTTAAAAAAGCGGAAGAAATTCCCGAGGTGGTCAAGAAGGCGTTTTATATCGCCTCCACTGGTCGTCCCGGCCCGGTGGTAATTGATATTCCCAAGGATGTAACCAACCCGGTTGACCGTTACCCTTACGCCTATCCGGAAAAGCTGCGCATGCGCTCTTATACCCCTGCGGGCAAAGGTCATACCGGTCAGATTCGCAAGGCGGTAGCACTATTGCTGTCTGCCAAGCGCCCGGTCATCTATGCCGGTGGTGGCGTGGTGCAGGGGGATGGTTCTGAGCTGCTGACCGAACTGGCGCAGCGGTTGAATTTCCCGGTGACCAACACTCTGATGGGGTTGGGCGCCTACCCGGGAACCGATAAACGGTTCCTTGGCATGCTGGGTATGCACGGTACATTTGAGGCCAACACCGCGATGCATCATGCGGATGTGATTCTTGCGGTGGGTGCGCGCTTCGATGATCGTGTCACCAATACGCCCAATAAGTTCTGCCCGGGTGCCAAGGTGATCCATATCGACGTGGATCCCGCCTCCATTTCCAAAACCATCACCGCCGATGTGCCGATCGTTGGTACCGTCCAGTCGGTGCTGAAAGAAATGCTGGAAATGCTCAAAGCATCAAAGGAGATGCCGGATCAGTCCGCGATTGTGGACTGGTGGCGGCAGATCGACGACTGGCGAGAGCGCCATGGGCTTTATACGGCGCCGCGCTATCGGACAGATGGCGATATGCTGATGCCGCAGGAAGTGATCAGTGCGGTGCATCAGATTACCAATGGGGATGCCTACGTTACTTCCGATGTGGGTCAGCACCAGATGTTCGCCGCTCAGTACTACCTGTTCGACAAGCCCCGTCGCTGGATCAACTCCGGTGGGCTCGGCACCATGGGCTTTGGCCTGCCGGCGGCACTGGGGGTGAAGGCGGCACATCCGGATGCGGAGGTCGTCTGCGTGACCGGGGAAGGCAGTATCCAGATGTGTATTCAGGAGCTGTCTACAGCAACCCAGTACAACCTTCCGGTAAAAATCCTGTGTCTGAATAACCAGGCCCTGGGTATGGTCAAGCAGTGGCAGGAAATGCAGTACGAGGGGCGTCTGTCCAACAGCGTGTATGAAGAGTCCCTGCCGGACTTTATCAAGCTGGCGGAAGCCTACGGGCACCTTGGAATGAAGATCGAGCATCGCGACGAGCTCCACGGCAAGTTGGCCGAGGCTTTCGCGATCAAAGATCGCACCGTGTTTATCGATGTTTATGTCGACCCGTCTGAGCACGTCTACCCCATGCAGGTCATGCCAAATGGCTCCATGCGGGATATGTGGCTCAGCAAGACGGAACGGACATAAAGGGAGGTAAACAGGATGCGCAGAATCATTTCAGTTCTGATGGAGAACGAACCCGGTGCACTGTCGCGGGTGGTTGGCCTGTTTTCCCAGCGAGGCTACAACATTGAGAGCCTGACGGTAGCGCCAACCGAGGATGCGACCTTGTCGCGTCTTACCCTGACAACTATCGGGGATGACCACAAGATTGAACAGATCACCAAGAATCTGAACAAGTTGATCGATGTGGTAAAGCTGGTGGATCTGACAGAAGGATCCCACATTGAGCGCGAGCTTCTGCTGGTAAAGGTCCGTGCGACCGGTGCGCAGCGCGATGAAGTCAAGCGCAGCGTGGATATATTTCGCGGCCAGATAGTTGATGTCACCAGCAACATGTACACGGTACAGGTGTCAGGTACCAGTGAAAAACTCGACGCTTTCCTACAGGCGCTGGGCGAACACACCATTATGGAAGTGGTCCGTTCCGGGGTGAGCGGGATTGCCCGCGGTGAGAAAATTCTCAGTATTTGAGCGTCAAATTTTGAAACAGGAATTTCCCGGGTCCGATCCCGGGTTGAAATTCAACGCACACTAAGCAGGAAGTAAGTTATGCAAGTTTACTACGATAAAGATTGTGACCTCTCTTTGATCAAGTCCAAGACTGTAGCCATCATCGGTTACGGCTCCCAGGGCCACGCCCATGCCAATAACCTGAAGGACTCTGGTGTGAGCAACGTTGTGGTTGGTCTGCGTAAAGGTTCCGCCTCTTGGGCAAAAGCAGAGAAGGCGGGCCTGCGTGTAGCGGAAGTTGCCGACGCGGTGAAAGATGCTGATGTGGTGATGATCCTGACTCCGGACGAATACCAGGCTGGCGTATACCGGGAGCAGGTGGCGCCGAACCTGAAGGCCGGTGCTGCCCTGGCATTCGCCCACGGCTTCAACGTGCACTTCGAGCTGATCGAGCCGCCGAAAGATGTTGACGTCATCATGATCGCCCCGAAAGGCCCGGGCCACACTGTGCGCTCTACCTACCTGGAAGGCGGCGGCGTTCCGACTCTGATCGCGATCTACCAGAACGCTTCCGGTAGCGCCAAAGAGCTGGCTCTGTCCTACGCTTCTGCAAACGGCGGTGGTCGCTCCGGCATTATCGAAACCAACTTCCGCGAAGAGACCGAGACCGACCTGTTCGGTGAGCAGGCGGTACTGTGTGGTGGTGTATCCGCGCTGGTGCAGGCGGGCTTCGAAACCCTCACCGAAGCGGGCTACGCGCCGGAAATGGCGTACTTCGAGTGTCTGCACGAACTGAAGCTGATCGTCGACCTGATGTATCAGGGTGGTATCGCGGACATGCGCTACTCTATCTCCAATACGGCAGAGTACGGTGACTACGTAACCGGCCCGCGCATTGTGACCGAAGAGACCAAGGCGGAAATGAAGCGTGTACTGAAAGATATTCAGACCGGTAAGTTCGCCAAAGACTTCATGCTGGAATCCCTCGCCGGCCAGCCGCGCCTGAAAGCGGAGCGTCGTATTGGCGGTGAGCACCCGATCGAAGAAGTGGGCGCCAAGCTGCGTTCCATGATGCCCTGGATCAAGGCGAACAAAATCATCGACAAGACCGAAGGCAACAGTTAATTCTATCGATTAGCAGCTTTCGATCACAAAGCGGCGGGACTTCGCGGTCCCGCCGCTTTTTTTTTGCCGCTCCGTCACTGTACACTGCCAGGGAGATAATCAAGTTGTGCTTTTAAGGAAGCCTGTATGAGCGATAACAGGGGCACTCAGCCCAAAGGGTTGGGATCCGATGAAGAAATCCGCCTGCCAGTCGATGAGCATGTGGAGGAAGAGGTTTCGCCCAATGGTAAAAAGGTACGCGCAAAAGGCGTTTATCTGTTGCCTAACCTGATCACCACTGGCGCCCTGTTCAGTGGTTTCTACGCCATCATTGCCGGAATGGGCGGCAATTTTGAGGCAGCCGCCATTGCGATATTTGCGGCGATGATTCTCGACGGGCTGGACGGTCGCGTCGCCAGATTGACTGATACCCAGAGTGCTTTTGGGGTGCAGTATGACTCCCTGTCCGACATGGTCTCCTTCGGGTTGGCACCTGCGCTGGTCGTGTTCAGTTGGGGATTAGGGCCTTTGGGTAAGCTGGGTTGGGCGGCGGCCTTTCTGTATACAGCCTGCGCCGCGCTGCGGCTCGCACGTTTTAACACTCAGGTGGATACGGTTGATAAGGGGGTGTTTATTGGGCTGGCGAGCCCCACAGCAGCAGCGATCGTCGCCAGTATGGTCTGGGCGGGTCACGAAGCGGAAGTGGGAACCGGACTGGCCATTATTGCCGCTCTGGTCACTGCTGCTGCCGGGCTGCTGATGGTGTCCAACTTTCACTATACCAGCTTCAAGAAGCTCGACTTCAAGGGGCGGGTGCCATTTGTGATGATGCTGGCGATTATTTTGATCTTCAGTCTGGTGACTATTGACCCCCCGCGTGTGCTGTTGGTAATTGCGATTATCTATACCTTCTCCGGGCCAGTTCTCTGGGCGTGGGGCGCCTTGAGCGAGCGTCGTAAAATGGCCGTTGCTGATAGCGCCCGGGAATCCGCGCAAAGTGAAGTGGTTTCCGAGGGGCACGATTCTGACGAGGCGACGAATCACGATGTCGCTTCTGTAGAAGGTGCGCCCAAGGAAAACAAGCGGAGCTGATTCTGGTTTACGGTCGGGTGGTGCTTGCGCGCGTCACCTGGCTCGGTCTGCCGATGAGAGGCGGATTGGCCAGTATTTCTTCTTAAATTATTTGGCAGTTCTGCCCTCCCACACTAAGCTCATTAGATCCCTTGCGCAAAAGTGACTGGCTACTCTACTGAGCCCGGGATTTTGTTCGCTCAAATTCATCGGATCCCGTGAATTCTGGGTGGCTGAAAAAATCTTTCACAAAGTGCTTGCGTACGTTGGGGGGCGCCCGTATAGTTCGCGCCCTCGCTGCTTGAGTGGCAACGCAAACGGCGGCGGGACATGGTTTAAGTGTCTGATTTTCATAAGGTTTTCCCTTAATAAGGATTTCAGAAATATCTTGCCAGACTCGAGGTGATCGCTATAATGTGCGCCACTTCGGCAGGGCTCCAGGCAGTCCTCCAGTGCTGAGAATCAAGTCGATCAATCGCCGATTCCCAGTCCTGAAAAAAGCTTTGAAAAAGAGCTTGCCAAACGAGATTGGCGCCATATAATGCGCGTCCTTCTCGGGGTCGCCGGAAGGGTGATCGAGGTGTCGGAAAGCGTTGATTTATAACGGTTTCGCGCTTCAAAGAAGTCTGCAAAAAGCACTTGCTTCAGCAGATTGGATGTG
>NZ_CP155838.1:1497983-1824318 GCF_045348205.1 Microbulbifer sp. ARAS458-1
AATGCTATCCGTCCGTTCGTAATCGGCCGCAAGAACTGGCTCTTCAGTGATACGCCGAAAGGGGCCAAAGCCAGTGCAGCACTGTATAGTCTGATTGAAACGGCTAAGCTCAATGGACTTGAGCCTCACGAGTATCTCCTTGCCGTTTACAGCCGTCTGCCGCAGGCCGAGTCATTGGAAGCCATCGAGGCATTGCTACCGTGGAAGATCAGGGCTGCTGGGCTACCTGAAAGCAATACTCGCGTCGAGGGCGGGGAAGACTGATCGCTTACCCACTCACACCTAATATCCCACACTTACCCACAAGTCTGTCCAAGGTTTCTGTGCGTAACCAGCCTGTGCATAAGTTTTAATTTGTTCCTTAAATCAAATGTTAAGGATATGCACAGGTAGTCCCGGTATTTCTGAGTAACTTGTACAGCCCTGTGAATTACCTTGCGCTGGTTAACTTGTACGATATATTCAGATGTTAGATTGACCGTTATATATCAAGGAGTCAGCCCATGTCCGATATCTTCACTATCCCGGTTCAAACCAGTGAAGGAAAAAAAGGAACACTGGATGAGTTCAAAGGGAAGGTCCTGCTCGTGGTGAATACTGCGAGCAAGTGCGGGTTTACCCCGCAGTATCAGGGTTTGGAAGACCTGTACCGAAAGTACAAGGACCAAGGGCTGGTCGTACTCGGCTTCCCCTGTAACCAGTTTGGTCAGCAGGAGCCTGGCAGTGATAACGAAATTCAGGAGTTCTGCACACTGAACTACGGAGTGAGCTTCCCAATCTATGCAAAGGTCGACGTGAATGGATCCGATGCACACCCATTGTTCTCACTCCTGAAGAAACAGGCGCCTGGGATTCTCGGGACTGAGGGTATTAAATGGAATTTCACCAAGTTCCTCGTGGGCCGTGAGGGTGATGTGGTGAAGCGGTATGCGCCGAAAGATAAGCCAGAACAGATTGCGGCAGACATCGAGGCCTTACTGTAGACATTCAGCGTGTCCAAAAAGGCAATCTCGTAAGGGGGCTGGCAGGCCACACTTGTGTTGATAGGTTCTTTTATCCTAAATTTACTCGATTTTTCGATAATTATTTTGCTTTGATGGCTATTTGTAAGCGGTTAAATAGGATGAGTATTGATGTTTTGGGCCTGGTCGGACTATAGTTTGCGACGCCGGAGCAGGGTCAATAGTTGGCTCTGCGACGGGCGAGTAGTGAACTAATCAATCAGAAAACGGATACAGACATGAAACCCAGTCAATCCGCCGGCAAATGGTTGCCGGGTGCGCGGCGTCGGGTCTCCTGCGTTTTCGCGGAGGCGTCATTTACCACCTATTCACGCCATCGCGCTGCGAACTTCACTGCCCTCCTACTACTAGCACGCCTGCTACGACTGCCGCGTCGCGGCATATAATTTTATCCCCATACCTCTCTACAGAATTCCGTACTTAATTTGAGCAGTGCGTAGACAGCGGCGTTACCGCTGTTTAGCCTCGGGCCAGACTAGGAGAAGAGCCCTGATGAACGCTAAAAAAGATAAATTAGTCATTTTCGATACCACCTTGCGGGACGGCGAGCAAAGCCCCGGCGCTTCCATGACCAAGGACGAAAAAATCCGTATTGCCTCCATGCTGGAGCGTATGCGGGTCGACGTCATAGAGGCTGGCTTCGCGATTGCCAGTCAGGGCGATTTTGAAGCTGTGCAGGCGGTGGCTGAAACCGTAAAAGATTCCCGTGTATGTAGCCTGGCCCGCGCCGTGGGGCCCGATATTCTGCGCGCCGGTGAAGCGCTCAAAAAGGCCAATGCGTCCCGTATTCACACCTTTATTGCCACCTCACCCATCCATATGAAGTACAAGCTTCAGATGGAGCCGGAAGATGTATTGCGCCAGGCGGTAGAGGCGGTAAAAACTGCGCGCCAGTTTACCGACGATGTGGAGTTCTCTCTGGAGGACGGCAGCCGCTCTGAGCCAGAATTCATGTATCGGATTATCGAAGCGGTCATCAACGCCGGCGCCGGCACCATCAATATCCCTGATACCGTGGGTTACGGTGAACCGGGAGAGTACGGTGCCATGTTCAAACGGGTCATCGAGAATGTACCCAATTCCGACCTGGCCATATTCTCTACCCACTGCCATAACGATTTGGGCCTGGCCGTGGCCAACTCTCTTTCTGCGGTGATGAATGGTGTTCGCCAGGTAGAGTGCACCATCAATGGTCTGGGCGAGCGTGCGGGTAATGCTTCACTGGAAGAAATCGTCATGGCCGTGCGTACCCGTCAGGATCTGTATCCAGTGGAAACTGGTATCGATGCCTCGCATATTGTGCCCACTTCGCGCCTGGTTTCCTCTATCACCGGCTTCCCGGTTCAGCCGAATAAGGCGATTGTGGGGGCTAATGCCTTCGCGCACGAATCCGGTATTCACCAGGACGGCGTGCTCAAGCATCGCGAAACCTACGAAATCATGCGTGCAGAGGATGTGGGTTGGGGGCAGAACCGACTGGTTCTCGGTAAGCATTCCGGCCGCGCCGCGGTGAAGGCACGCTATGAAGAGCTGGGCGTGACCTTCGCCGACCCTGCGGAGTTCAATGTGCTGTTCCAGCGCTTCAAGGATCTCGCGGATAAAAAACACGAAATCTTCGATGAAGATTTACAATCGTTGATTTCCGGTGCCACCGACCCGGTAGAGCACTATCAATTGGCCGACCTCGAAGTGCGCAGTAAAAGCGGCAGTAACCCCCAGGCGCAGTTAGAGCTGGTTATTGATGGGGAGAAAAAAACGTGCAGTGCCGAGGGCAGTGGTCCGGTGGATGCAACTTTCAAGGCCATCGAATCGGTGGTGGGAAGCCAGGCGGATCTGCAGCTTTATTCTGTCAATGCGGTGACCCAGGGTACTGACTCCCAGGGCAGCGTGACGGTTCGGCTGGAACGCGATGGTCAACTGGTGAACGGCGTCGGTGCCGATACCGATATTCTGGTAGCGTCCGCAAAAGCCTACCTGGATGCGTTAAACTTGCTCGCCAGTAAAAGCAGTAAGCCAACCGGCGTTTGATGGAAGGCGCCAGCGGGGAACAGAGTGAACGAATTACAGCGGACGGAGTACCTGACGGCACTGGGTGTAACCAGCTATATGCCGAGATTCCGACTGCCACTCGCAGCAGAGCCTACCCAGGCCCTGCTGCCCCCGCCGCCTCAGTCGGCACAGGCGAACCCTGAAGTTCGCCCCGCTGCGGCTGCGGCATTGATGCAGACAGTTGGTGCCTCCGTATCGCTACCCGTCGAAACACCGGCTAAACCTGCAGCCTCGCGGGCGGCTGCACCTGTGGAGATGGAGCGCGTGGTTGGCAGCCTGGCAGCAGAGGCAAAGGTACCTCCGCCGGCCAGAGTCGTGCCCGTGGCGGCTCCTGAGAAGCCGGTACCGCCCTTTGTGCTCAGCTGCTGGTGGTTGGGAGAAGAGCTGCTGGCGGTGGACAGCCGTGAACCCGGAACCGCGCTACCGGTAGAATCTCTGTTTGGTAATATTGCGCGGGCAATCGGTTGGCATCAATTGCCGAGCGAACGCGACAAGCTCAAGTGGCCACTGGCTGAAAATCCTTTTGCGACCGCTGCGGGTGCCAGTGATGCCCGGGAAACCTGTGGTAGCTGGCTGGAAGCGGCCTGTGGGCGAAAGTCAGTGAAATGGGTCTGGCTTATGGGAGAGCAGGCGCAGGCATTCTGCTCGCCGGTCCCCCTGAAGTCGCCGATCAATGACTGGCAGGGGCGATACGTGGTAGCCATGCCGAGTCTCACTGAGCTGCTGAACGAGCCATGGCGCAAGCGGGAACTCTGGCATTTATTGCGTGACCTTTATCCGGAGCAGACCCGAAGCCAATAGGTGCGCGGGCCGGGTACATTCTTGCTGATTACGGAAATCGCCGTTGAACTCACCAATCCCTGATTCCTCAACGCTTGCCCTGCACAGAGAGTCTCCGTTGCACTTCGAGCGTGCCGGGGAGAAAGATTGCGATAACCTTGCAGCACTTGCCCGCAGCGCCCATAGTCATCCGTGGAGCTCGATTCAATACCACGACAGCCTGAGAGCGGGGCACCACTGCTGGATCCTGCGCCCACCCGAACCTTCAGTACAAAAGCACGGGCAGATTCTCGCCTGCTGTGTGGTGAGCCGCCTGTTTGACGAAGCGGAAATTCTGGATGTCGCTGTGGCGCCGGGCTGCCGCAATCTTGGCGTCGGAGCGCGGTTATTACAGCATATTTTTGCCCAGTTTCCCGAACACGTGGCGCGAGTGTTGCTGGAGGTTCGTGCGTCCAACCGTCCGGCGCGAGCGCTGTACCACAAGCTCGGCTTTACCGAAGATGGTCGCCGCAAAAACTACTACCCGAAACCCGATGGCAGTCGGGAAGACGCCTTGCTTATGAGTCTGGTACTGTAAACGACCATTTGTCTGTGCCCGTCACCCGGCAAAGCACGTATTAACTCCGGAACCTCCATGGCATCCCATCGATCTCAACCGTCACTCCTGGACGGTGCTGTCGCCGCACATTTACAGCGTCTCGCACTGCCTATGGTCTGGGGTATTCTCGCCACCATGTCCTTCAATGTGGTGGATACCTATTTCGTATCCCAGTTGGGGGACGGCCCCCTGGCGGCCATGAGCTTCACCTTTCCGGTGGTGATGGTGATCAACGCGCTGGCTATCGGGCTCGGGGCTGGCACTTCCTCGGCGGTTGCGCGGGCCTATGGTGCGGGGGACATGTCTCGGGTGCGCCAGCTGGTTACTGACGCAACTCTGTTAGCTTTATTGCTTGCTGTACTCGTCAGTGCAATCGGTCTGCTTACCATAGAACCGCTATTCCGACTGCTGGGCGCGCAGGAACGGTTGTTACCGTTGATTACCGAATACATGGTTCCCTGGTATTACGGCGCTGTGTTCGCAGTGGTGCCAATGGTGTCCCTGTCTGCACTGCGGGCTATTGGCAACAGTGCACTCACCGGACGCATTATGATAGCGGTTGCGGTGTTCAACCTGGTTCTGGACCCACTGCTCATCTTTGGTCTTTTTGGCTTTCCGCGACTGGAACTTCAGGGGGCGGCACTAGCCACGGTGATTGCGCGGGGTGTGAGCTTTTTTATCGCGCTGTATGTGTTGGCCCGCCGTGAACAATTGCTGTCTGCCCCAACCTTGAATTGGCGGCTTGTTAAAGAATCCTGGTCGAGCCTGTTGAGAGTAGGTCTCCCTGCCATCGCGACCAACGTTATTATTCCCGTATCCGGTGGTGTGGTGGTGGCATTGGTCGCCGCGCATGGTGCCGACGCGGTGGCAGGCCTTGGTATTGCCTTGCGAATTGAACCGCTGGCGCTCATTGTGTTCTATGCGCTGTCGTCGGTAGTTGGACCTTTTATGGGGCAGAATGCTGGTGCGGGTAAACAGCAGCGTCTGCATGAAACCATTGCGGTGCTTTCCCGTTTTTGCATTGTTTTTGGGGTGGGACTGGCGATTTTACTGTGGCTCCTGGGGCGGCATATTGCGGCGTTATTCAGCGACTCGCCGCAAGTGCTTGCCGTGGCTGTAGGCTATTTAAGCCTGGTGCCTTTCAGCTACGCCGGTTATGGATTTGTCATGTCTGCCAACGCCGCGTTCAATGGTCTGGGGCACCCATTACCTGGAACCATTATTTCATTCCTGCGCGTACTTGGGCTGTACCTCCCCCTGGCCTGGCTGGGGAATTATGTCTTGGGGATTTACGGTTTGTTTGTGGCCACAGTGATCGCAAACCTGACGATCGGTATATTGGCGTGGTGGTGGTTGCGTCGTTACCTTGCGGAGAATGTGGGAAACCGCGAGGGGTTGTTTGCCAAGTAGGTTCGAGAGGCTGAATATGTTGAAGGCGAATG
Source organism: Microbulbifer sp. ARAS458-1 (assembly GCF_045348205.1). Lineage (NCBI taxonomy): Bacteria > Pseudomonadati > Pseudomonadota > Gammaproteobacteria > Cellvibrionales > Microbulbiferaceae > Microbulbifer > Microbulbifer sp. ARAS458-1. The sequence continues at coordinate 1,503,875 of NZ_CP155838.1, forward strand.
TGCGGCAACTAGCGTACTGGCCGTTCCTGTTGGTGATCCTGTGTTTGGCGGTGAATGCATATTCTACCGAAAGTCCCTTTGACCGGTATCCGATCCATTTCGTTACGGTGGATGAAACTGCTATTGCGTATCAGGATATGGGTGCCCGGGACGGTGAACCGGTACTGCTGATCATGGGGCTGGGTGCGCAAATGCTGCACTGGGGGGATACCCTGGTACAGGGATTGCTCGATCAAGGCTATCGGGTAGTGTTGATCGATAATCGTGACGCGGGCCTGTCGCAAAAATTTTACCGCCTTGCTGCGCCTCCTGTCTGGTGGACAATGGTGCGCGCAAAGGTCGGGCTTACTCCAGAGCCGGCCTATGGTCTTCAGGATATGGCGGCAGATGCAGTGGGTGTTTTGCAGGCACTTGGCATTGACCGGGCGCATATAGTTGGTGCCTCTATGGGCGGAATGATCGCACAGGTATTGGCTGCGGCTTACCCACAAAGGGCGCTTACATTGACCTCCATCATGTCGAGTTCCGGGGCGCCGAATCTTAGTGAGTCCAGCCCCGAGGCCGTATCCGCGCTGGCATCTGGAGCAAAATCCGGCCTCAGCAGGGAAGAGGAGCTTGCAAACCGGGTCAGTATTGCGCGTACCATTGGCTCACCTGAGTATTTTTCTACTGAGTATGCGCGCCAGCTGGCGGAGCGGGTAATGAACCGCGGCAGCTACGGGCCAGGTACCGTGCGGCAGTTCCAGGCCATTCTGGCGAGTGGGGACCGGACTGATATACTGAAGACGATCGCCGTTCCTACCTTGGTAATTCATGGCGACAAAGACCCATTGCTGCCACTGGATCATGGCCGGGATACCGCAGAAAAGATTCCCGGTGCTGAGTTTGTGGCAATTTCCGGAATGGGGCACGCCCTGGAACCGGAGGTCAGTCGGCGGGTACTCTCTGCAATGTTGCCTTTTTGGCGCGCACAGCTCGGCAGTCAGCCCCTGCGTGAGGGCTTGGGGCCATCTCCGGAAATCGCCCCGTACTGATTCTCGGTACTTGTCAGCAGCCCGTGACCGGTGCTGTAGCTGTCACAAGCCATTCACGAGTGCTGCCGTTTACCAGTGGCATGAGTGTCTCCCGAACCTTCCGGTGATAATCGTTCAGCCACCGGATTTCATCTTTGTTCAGAAGTGCCGGCTCGATCAGCTGAAGATCGATAGGGGCCAACGTCAGTTCCTCAAACTCCAGAAATCCGGGATGTGCGGAACATTCTTTGATGAAAACCAGGTTTTCAATCCTTATTCCGTATTCGTTCGCCAGATAGAAGCCGGGCTCATTGGATACAATCATTCCCGCCTCCAGAGGTACTTGCGAACTGGCTTTTCCAATACGCTGCGGGCCCTCGTGGACACTCAGGAAGCTCCCCACACCGTGACCAGTGCCATGGGCATAATCGAGACCCGCATCCCACAGGGATTTACGGGCGAAAGCGTCGATCTGCTCACCGAAGGTTCCTGCGGGAAAACGCAGGGTAGCGATGGCGATGTGGCCCTTGAGCACACGGGTAAAGTGCTCCCGTGCCGTCGCTGGAAATTCCCCGAGAGCAAGGGTGCGAGTGACATCGGTGGTGCCATCTGGATACTGACCACCCGAGTCGATCAGGTAGATGCCTTCCGCGTGCATTGTCTGGCTGGACGCCGGTGTGACCCGGTAATGGACGATAGCGCCATTGCCGCGGTAGCCGGAAATGGCGTCGAAGCTGTCGTCGTTAAACCCCTCGCGTTGCTCCCGTTTACTGCGCAGTAGTTGCACGGCTTCCAACTCACCGAAAGATTCCTGCCGCACCGCGTGGGGCAGCTCGGCAAGAAATTCGCACAGCGCTGCGCCGTCCCGAATATGCGCGGCGCGGCTGCCTTTCAGCTCGACAGGATTTTTACGTGCCTTGGCACCGGTAATCGGATCCCGCTGCGGAAAAATCTGTATGTCGCGATCGTCGAATTGTTGCAGGCTCCAGCAGTTACTCAACAGCGGGTCGGCCCAGACGCTTTGAACATGTCGATGCGTAGCGGCCCGGAACAGATCCTCTTTGTTGTGGACCAGCTCGACGCCGTGTCCCAGGTGTTGGCGCAGGGCATCTGTGACCGCCTTTTGAGCGAGATACAACGTAGCGCTGCCGTCCCGATACAATAGCCCCATGCTCAGTGTCACAGGCAGGTGGGGAATATCATCACCGCGGATATTGAACAACCATGCGCAGACTTCCGGGTTGGCAAGCCATAGGGCATCCTGGTGCCTGTCGGCAAGCTGCCCGGCAATACGTGCGCGTTTTTGCGCGGACTCCTCCCCGGTAAAGACCAAAGGATGGGGGCGCGCCGGACCACAGGGTGGAGCGGGGCGATCTGACCAGATCGCGTCGATGGGATTGGTGTCCAGAGGGCGTAGTCGTACCCCCTGTTCCTGCAATCGTTTTCTGAGTGGTGCAAGGCCGGGCTCTGTGTGCAGGCGTGGGTCGTAGCCGAGCGTATCGCCCTCTTTCAGGGCGCTGCTGAGCCAATCAGCTATTTCATTCGCGGACAGGCCTTTTAGCGCAATGGCCTGGTCGCCAACCTGTTGCTGTGCCTGGAGAGTGTAGCGGCCATCAACGAAAAGTGCGGCGCGGCGGTGGGCCAGAGCGGCGAGCCCGGCAGAGCCGTCAAAACCGGTGAGCCAGGCGAGGCGCTCATCGCAAGGCGGTACATACTCGTTCTGGTACTCGTCACACCGAGGGACCAGATAGCCCTGTACACTCTGTTCCTGCAGCGCCGAATACAGCGCGTTCAAGCGGTCTTGACTCATTGTTCACCTCGCTCATTTAAATGCTTTTTGCAGTCTAACAGCCCCCAGAGAAGTGCGCTCCCGTGTATAATGCGCGCCTGTTTTTTATCCAGTTCGATTGTGTGCACTATGGGTCAATCCTCTTCTCTGGCGGGCATCAATGGTCGCCGTACTTTTGCAATTATCTCCCACCCGGACGCCGGTAAAACCACGGTGACCGAGAAGTTGCTTCTGTTCGGGAACGCCATTCAGCTGGCGGGCTCGGTCAAAGGCAAAAAGGGACCACACGCGCGCTCAGACTGGATGACGATGGAGCAGGAGCGCGGTATCTCCGTGACATCCTCGGTGATGCAATTCCCATACAAGGAGCGGGTGGTAAACCTGCTCGATACACCCGGGCACGAAGATTTCTCGGAAGATACTTACCGGGTGCTGACTGCGGTTGATTCTGCGCTGATGGTCATCGATGGCGCCAAGGGGGTCGAAGACCGCACCATCAAGCTGATGAATGTGTGCCGCCTGCGCACAACACCGATCCTGTCATTTATCAACAAGCTCGACCGGGATATTCGAGATCCTATCGAAGTGATGGATGAGATTGAGGAGGTGCTGGACATCCAGGCGGCGCCCATCAACTGGCCGCTAGGCTCCGGTAAACTGTTCAAGGGCGTATACAACCTCTATACCGACACCATTCACGTGTTCAAGCAAGGTCAGGGGCACACCATTCCGGAAGATACCCAGATCAAAGGGCTGGACAGCGATGAAGCCACAGCGCTGCTGGGCGATGAGGCAGGAGAGATTCGTGACGAAATCGAGCTTGTGCGTGGGGCTACCCACGAGTTTGATCTGGAGGCCTATCGTGCCGGTAAACTGACACCGGTGTTCTTTGGCACGGCGCTCGGAAATTTCGGTGTGCGGGAAATGCTGGATGGGTTTGTTGAATGGGCGCCGGGTCCGCAGTCGCGGGAAACGAACGAGCGTGAAGTGCAGCCGGGTGAAGAGAAATTTTCCGGATTTGTCTTCAAAATCCAGGCGAACATGGATCCCAAGCACCGAGACCGCATTGCGTTTATGCGGGTCTGTTCTGGCACTTATAGCCGCGGCATGAAAATGAAACATGTGCGGATCGGCAAAGATGTGAAAATTGCTGATGCCGTGACTTTCATGGCTGGTGATCGGACCCACGTGGAGGAGGCGATTGCCGGGGATATCATAGGATTACACAACCACGGTACCATCCAGATTGGTGATACCTTTACCGAAGGTGAGAGCCTGAAATTCACAGGTATCCCCAACTTCGCCCCGGAGCTCTTTCGCCGTATCCGCCTCAAGGATCCTCTGAAACTGAAGCAGCTGCAGAAAGGCCTGCAGCAACTCTCGGAAGAGGGCTCGACTCAGGTGTTTTTCCCTCTGGACAATAACGACATTATTGTCGGTGCCGTGGGGGTGCTGCAGTTTGAGGTGGTAGCCTACCGCCTGAAAGATGAATACAAGGTGGAAGCCATTTACGAGAACGTGAATGTGAACACTGCCCGTTGGGTCGATAGTGAAAGTGCCAAGGAGCTGGAAAACTTCAAGCGCAAGGCCAGCACTAACCTGGCTCTGGACGGCTCCGGCCACCTCACTTATCTCGCTCCCACCCGGGTGAATCTTCAGCTGGCTGAAGAGCGCTATCCAGAGGTGCGGTTCTACGCGACGCGTGAGCACTGATCCACTAATTTAATTCGCAGACTTTTGAAGAGATTCTTGCAGTGACAGCTGGTAAAAAAACAACGATCCCCACACAACTGCCGGAAGAGATGCCGCGCACCGGCAATTGGCTTACTCAGAAAGTCGGATTGCTGATTGTGAGAATGCTGGGGTGGCATTTTGACGGCGAGTTTCCACCAGAGAAAAAATTGATGGTGGCACTGGCGCCTCACACGTCCAACTGGGATTTTGTGGTGGCGATGCCATTTATCATGGCGCTAAAACTGAAAGCTTCCTGGTTAATGAAAAAGGAAGCTTTCTTCTTCCCTTTCAAAGGTCTGTTTATGTGGCTCGGAGGGATTCCCACCGACCGTCGTGCTGCGGGCGGAATGGCCAAACAGGTGGCGAGTCAGTTTAAGAATCACGAAAAAATGTGGGTCGCCATCACACCCGAGGGCACGCGCAAAAAAGCCACCAAGTGGAAAAACGGATTTTTGCGTATTGCTCATGCGGCTAATGTGCCCGTTCTGCTGGTGGCATGGGATTTCCCCACCAAGCGAATCTGTATCGATTCACTCTACCGGACGACGGGTAACCTGGATGAAGATATGCTCGAAATCCAGCGCCGGTTCAGTAAGTACCGCGGTCGTAACCCGGAAAACCAGACGGATTTGGCGGGTGCGGACTGACAGCTGACCCGATGACAGTCCCCTAGGGGGGAGCCTCCGGTCAAGCCTGTATTGTCGCATTGTGACGTCAAGGCTGTGTTTAGACGCAGCGCGCAGTGAATGGCCCAGCCCTTTACAACAGCTGTAACGTAGCAGATGCTGCCTTCAGGTCGCGCTCTGCGGGGCTTTCAGAGGTTCCCTGGCTGAAGAAGGAGGCATCACCGTTGACGATTTTTCTAACTCTGTGTATTTCCTTTGCGGTTTTTGCGCTGATTGTGTGGGGCTTAATGCATATGCGCACCCCCCGCTTCAGAATGGAACGCGCGCAGTTTCAGCAAGGCCTGGAAGATGTGATTGCCGGGCAAGCAGATGACAATGAATGGCGGGTACTGACGGGCTACCCGATGCGGCACGACCCGCCTCTGGAGGCGTTGCGGCTGGAGTGCCTGAAAATCGAGGAAGAGGAGTACACCGGGAAAATGCCCTACCTGTTTTCCGCAGCCGGGCTGGAAAAACTGCGTAATGTACGTGAGCGGTTACTCGCTCTCCCCGGCGATGGACGTTAGTGAAATGGGTGTCACAAGACACGGTAGTAACTGCGATCTGACCAACAAAATAAATTCCACGAGTGGTAACTGGAGAAACCAATGATGAATCGAGTGTTGAAGCCTCTCGCGAGCGTAAGCGGGGGCTTGATGGCGGGATTGCTCATGGCCGCTGCACAGGCTGCGCCGCTGAAGCAGGAAGACCTGTCTGTAGCAGAAGTGTTGCGCGACCGGGCACTAGAGTCCTCCGATGCATACAGTCTGGTGGAGTCACTTACCGTCGAGGTAGGACCACGCCGCGCCGGTACTAAAGGCGACGAACGTGCTGTGGCCTGGGCGCAGCAGAAAATGAAAGATCTCGGTTTTGACCGGGTCTATACCGAGCAGATCGACGTGAAGCGCTGGGCGCGCGGTCACGCCCATGCTGAGGTGACAGCGCCTTTCCCGCAGCCGCTGGTGGTATCGTCCCTCGGCTACGGCGCCTCCACGCCAGAGGGCGGGCTCAATGCGGAGATTATCGAGTTTGCGGATGTGGAAGCCCTGATGAAGGCGCCGGCGCGCAAGGTAAAAGGCAAGATCGCTTTTATCAATAAGCGAATGGCGCGCGCCCGCACCGGTGAAGGGTATGGCCCGGCCGTTCAGGGGCGCAGCAAGGGGATGCGTGCGGCGGCCGAAAAGGGCGCCGTAGCTTTATTGTTGCGCTCTGTGGGAACCGATTCTGATCGCTTTGCCCACACTGGAATGATGTCTATCGATGGTGTGGCCAATCCAGTCCCGGCACTGGCTCTGTCTGCGCCGGATGCGAACCTGCTGGAAGCCATGCTTGAGCGGGGGAAACCGGTGGAGGTGAAACTGGATGTGCACAACGAGCCTCTGGCCGATGGCCCCTCGTTTAACGTAATTGGCGAGCTGGTTGGCCGCGAGAAGCCGGAAGAGGTCGTACTGATCGGTGCGCATCTGGATAGTTGGGATGAGGGCACCGGTGCCCTGGACGATGGTGCCGGGGTTGCCATCGTGATGGAGACGGCGCGACTGATTTCCGAGTTGCCGCAGCGCCCCCGTCGTACCCTGCGTGTGGTGTTGTTCGGCGCCGAAGAAATTGGTCTGGTTGGGGCCAGACAGTATGTGGACGTTCACCAGGACGAGCTGGACAAGATCATTATGGTGTCTGAATCTGACTTCGGCGCCGGAAAAATCTGGCGTTTTGATACCCGGATTCCGGAAAGCAAGTTCGCTATCGCGGACCAGATGATGCAATTACTGGCCCCGCTGGGCATTGAGCGCGGCAACAATAAGTCCTCCGGTGGCCCGGACAGCAGTGTATTTGTTGCGCGCGGTGTACCGGCCATGGGCCTGTACCAGGATGGTACCGATTACTTCGACTATCACCACACACCTAATGACACCTTGGACAAGGTAGACCCGGACAATCTGAAGCAGAATGTCGCAGCCTGGGTAGTGATGTCGTTTCTGGCGGCAGAAATGGAAGGGGATTTTGGGCGGGTTCCCACGGAGAATTGAATCTCAGCGGGCATTTCAAGTAAGTAACCACTGCAAATGGTGGACGGACCGCGCCCAGTGGGTGTGGACCGCTGTAGCGAGCCTGCAGGTTTTTATTGTTTACGGTTTGGCGGCGCTCGATTGACAATGTCAAAGTGCGTCGTCATGCTGCCATCACTTTCAACCGGCAAGTCAAGGAATACGAAAATGGCCAATATCACACTGAAAGGAAACCCGATTACCACCGTTGGTGAGCTTCCGTCTGTTGGCAGCGAAGCGCCGGCGTTTACCCTGGTGCAGGGTGACCTGTCCGAAATCACGCTGGACGATCTAGCGGGTAAGCGCGTAGTCCTGAATATTTTCCCGTCTGTAGATACTCCGACCTGTGCAACCTCCGTACGCACGTTCAATGAAAAAGTGTCTTCCCTGGAAAATACCGTGGTGGTTTGTGTCTCCGCGGATCTCCCGTTTGCCATGACCCGTTTCTGTGGCGCCGAGGGCCTGGATAATGTGAAACTGGGTTCTGCGTTCCGCTCCGAGTTTGGCCAGGATTACGGTGTGGCATTTGAAACCGGCCCGCTGAAGGGCCTGTTGTCCCGGGCAGTGGTCGTGATCGATGAAGGCGGTAAGGTCATCTACACCGAACAGGTTGCCGAAACTGCCGACGAACCCAGCTATGAAGGTGCCATCAGCGCTCTGTAACGGGAGCCCGGGTTACCTCCAGAGTAAAAAACGCCGCGGTCATTTCCGCGGCGTTTTTGTTTGTGGTGTGCGCAGTCCCTTTGGTCGATCAACTAGCGCGCTTCTCCCCGTAGGTCCAGTACGGTTTCCTGCAGGGCTTCTGCTTTCACGTCTGCCGCGGCCAGCGGGTCCCCCGCCACCACACTGACTCGCGACCAAAAGCGTCGCGGCAAAGTGCTAAATGCACTGCCATCTTTGTGGCTGAAAAAGCTGCCCCACAAACCGCGCAACGCCATTGGAATGACCGGCACCGGTGTGTGCTGCAGGATTTTCTCGATTCCGGCTTTAAAAGGCTGTAGCTCCCCATCTTTGGTCAGCTGGCCCTCGGGGAAAATACACAGCAGGTCGCCGTCTTTCAGCCCTTGCTCAATAGCTGTAAAGGCCTGTGCGTAACCATCCGGGTCTTGCTGTTTGGAGCAGATCGGAATGGCGCGGCTGGTCTTGAAGATAAAGTGCAGTACCGGAATCTCATAAATCGGTTTGTACATGATAAAGCGAATAGGGCGGCGCACGGCCCCGGCTAATAAAAGGGCGTCCACGTAGCTCACATGGTTGCAGGCAATAATTGCCGGCCCTTCGGCGGGGATCCGTTCCAGTCCTTCGTGATTTACCCGATACATGGTATGCGACAGCAGCCAGATCAGCAGTCGCATGGCGAATTCCGGCACCCGGGTAAACACGAATATGGCGACCGCCGCATTCATCAGTGCGATTACCAGAAAGAATTGCGGAATGGTGGCACCCAGCACATTAAGAAAAACGATGCCTAGGATGGCCGCTACCACCATAAACAGCGCGTTCATCACGTTATTGACCGCGATGATACGTGCGCGGATAGTCGCATCGGAGCGCTCCTGCATCATTGAGTACAGTGGCACGATAAAGAAGCCACCAAAGATGCCAATCAACGTCAGGTTGACCAGAATTCCCAGCGCGCCGTCATTCGCCCAGAAGGCTGCGACGGTGGTTTCCGCCGGTGGTTGGTAGTTGCCGGTGGCCGATGCCAGTAACACGCCGACGATGGTCAAACCTGCGGCACCGATGGGCACCAGACCGAGCTCCACCCTCCCACCGGACAGGCGTCCGCACAGCAGTGAGCCAATGGCGACCCCGATGGTGAAGCAGCACAGCAGCAGGGTAACCAGGGACTCGCCGCCCCCCAGCACATTGCGAGTCAAGCTGGGGATCTGGGTCAGGTAGGCGGCGCCCAATAACCAGAACCAGGAAATACCGACTATCGCGTAAAACACCGCGGGCGTTTTTGCGGCTTCTTTGAGAATACGGCCGGTCTGGGTTACCGGGTTGTAGTTGATCTGCAAGTCTGGCGCGGGTGGCACTGCCTGGGGAATTGCGCGGCTTACCAGGTAACCGGTAATGGCCGTGACCAGTATCACCGCGGAGATCCACAGCAGCCCGGGTTCACCCTCACCGGTAAAGCCCGCCAGCAGGCCGCCGACGATGGTGCCGGTGAGAATCGAAACGAATGTCCCCATCTCCACCAGTGCATTCCCGCCCACCAGTTCTGCTTTTTGCAGGTGCTGGGGCAGGATCGCGTACTTTACCGGCCCGAAAAAGGCGGACTGGACACCTAGTAAAAATAGCACCAGCAGGCACAGGTAATTGTTGCCGCTATACAGGGCACCGATACCAAACAGCACGATACCGATTTCCGCCAGTTTGATGCGGCGAATCAGTACGCTCTTGTCGACCTTGTCTGCCACCTGACCGGCGGTGGCGGAAAACAGAAAAAATGGCAGGATAAACAGGCCTGCGGCCAGGTTGATCAGAAAGTTCGCCTCCGCGGTGGCCAGGCGAAACGCGATCATCACGATCAATGCATTCTTGAATACATTGTCGTTAAACGCGCCCAGAGACTGAGTGCAAAAGAAGGGTAGAAAGCGACGGCTGCCGAGCAGCTGGAACTGGTTCTTGTGGGCCATTTTGGTCTCCCCAAAGTCCTTTGAGAACTATGGTAAGCCATTCAATCAGATAGGGGCAGGCCGAGCCTAAAGAAAAAGCCCCGCAGAGCGGGGCTTCGAAAGAGGCGATGGTGGTACTGATTACCAGATAACCACGCGCTCTTCTTCCGGCAGATACATACCGTCCCCTTCCTTCACGTCAAACGCGGAATAGAAGGCTTCGATATTCGGCAGTACGCCCTGAACACGGTACTCGGCCGGGGAGTGCGGGTCGGTCTTCAGGCGCTCGCTCAGAGCCTCGTCACGCATTTTGCTGCGCCACACCTGTGCCCAGCCCAGGAATACGCGCTGATCGCCAGTGAAACCGTCGATTACCGGTGCTTCTTTACCATCCAAAGACATCTTGTAGGCTTTGTAAGCAATGCCCAGACCAGACAGGTCACCGATATTCTCTCCCAGGGTCAGTTCGCCGTTTACATGCTCGCCTTCCAGGGGTTCAAAGCCGTTGTACTGAGCGACGAGCTTACCGGTCAGGTGCTCGAAGTTTTTCAGGTCGGAATCGGTCCACCAATTGTTCAGGTAGCCCCTGCCGTCAAACTTGGAACCCTTGTCGTCGAAGCCGTGGCCGATTTCATGACCGATCACGCCACCGATACCGCCATAATTTACTGCATCGTCCGCATTCATATTGAAGAAGGGTGGCTGCAGGATTGCGGCGGGGAACACAATTTCATTCATGGCCGGGTTGTAGTAAGCATTAACCGTCTGCGGGCTCATGCCCCACTCACCGCGGTCGAGAGGTTTACCCAGTTTGTCGCGCTCGTGCATGGTTTCAAACAGGGTGGCGGCGATGGCGTTGCCCACCAGGTCATCGGCGTCGACCTGCAGCGCGCTGTAGTCGCGCCACTTGTCCGGGTAACCAATTTTGGTGGTGAAGTTGGCGAGCTTGGTAAGAGCTTCCTTCTTGGTTTCCTCACTCATCCAGGTCAGGGATTCGATGGATTCCTTGTAGGCTGCCTTGAGGTTGTCCACCAGTTTGACCATGCGTGCCTTGGCTTCCGGCGGGAAGTACTTCTCGACGTACCGCTGGCCCACCAGTTCGCCCACTGAACCATTTACGAACTGCACTGCGCGTTTCCAGCGGGGTTCCATCTGCTGAACTCCGCGAATGGTCGTGCTGTAAAAGTCGAAATCGGTTTGTGCAATTTCCCTGTGCAGGTAGGGAGCGGCAGCCGATAGAACTTTAAGCTTCAGGTAGCGTTTCCAGGTCGCCAGATCCGTATCGGCGATGACCTGGTTGGCCGCTTCCAGGTAATCCGGCTGGCCGACCATAAAACTTTCGGCTTTTTCCAGATGCGCCTTGTTCAGGTAGCTTTCCAGATCAATGGCGGGCAGGAGCGCCTGCAGCTCAGCAACACTGAGTTTGTTGTAGTACTTGTCTGGATCGCGGTTTTCCACGCGGGTGCGGTGGTGTTCAGCGAGATTTTTTTCCAACTGGAAAATGCTCTCGGCATTTTCTTCCGGGTTATCCAGACCGGCGATTTTCTGCATTTTTATCAGATAGTCGCGGTAGGCCTGCTGGAGTTTCTGGCCTTTCTCCGAATCATCGAAATAGTAATCGCGATCGGGAAGTCCCAGCCCTCCTTGCCAGATAACGGTAATGTAATTCTCGACTTCTTTCAGGTCCTGCCAGATGCCTGCGCTGAAAGGGGTGCTGTAGCCTACGGTGTCCGCATAGGCGAAGAAGTCGCCCAGGTCTTTGTGTGACTGAATGGCATCAACTTTTGCCAGTTCGCCTTCAATAGCCTTAAGGCCTTTCTCTTCAATCAGCTCTTCATTCATATAGCTGTTGTAGAGGTCGCCAATCTGCTTGGCGGCAGCGCTGTTGGCGTGCTCACCGGCTTCCATGATCAGGGCTTTTACTTCTTCGGTGGCTTTGTCGCGCAGAATGCTGAACCCACCCCAGCGGGATTTGTCTGCGGGAATTTCCGTATTTTTTATCCAGTTGCCATTCACGTAGGAATAAAAATCGTCTTGTGGGCGTACGCTGGTGTCCATGGCGCTCAGGTCAATACCGGAGCTGAGAGCGGTAGTGGAGGCTTGCTCTGTGGACGGCTTGGTATCGGCACCGTCAACGGATGTATTGTCGGATTTGGCACAGCCGCCTGCAGTAGTAATGGCAGTGGCAATCGCCAGCGGTAAAAGCAGTTTTTTCATGGTTGGCCTTTTGGGCTTTTATTGGATTTAGTCCGGCTGGTGAGCCGGGCGAAGTTTGGTGACTCCCATAGTATGCGTGTGCGGGAGATACCGGCAAGCTTTAGTGCGGCGAGTGGTTGCTGTCAGGCGACGGGTATTGGGGCAGGTACCGGGGCATAAAAAAGCCCCGCAGAGCGGGGCTTTTTTGCGAACCGGGTTGAGATCAATCCGGTAGGCGGAAGGTGATGGGTACTGAGAAGCGATACTCTTCCATCTTCAGCTGCGCGGGCGTGGCAGGGTATGGCCCCGCGCGCTCTACGGCTTCGAGTGCCTCACGGTTCAGGCTGGAGTAGCGTGACTCCTGCAAAGTGCTTACGTTGGTGACGTTGCCGTTGCTGTCAATGGTGACATTCAGGCGCACGCTCCCTTCCTGGCCGCGCTCCTGAGCGCGTTTCGGGTAACGGATGTGCTTAAACGTGTGGCGCAGCAGCATGGAGTGATAGATCTGGCGTGCCAGAATCATATCCGCCGTCAGTGGAGCTTCGTCCTCTTCCTCCAGTTCTTCCTCCTCATCTAGTGGCGGGCTTGCTGGGCGGGTGGTGGTCGGCTTCAGCGGTTTCGGCTGCGTTGACGGGGTGGTGGCGGCAACGGCAGGCTTGGGTTCGGCGCGGGCGGAAGCCGGCTGGTCTTGCGCGGGCTCCTCGACGCTGGCAGCAGGCTTCTGGATAGCGGCGGTGCCAATTGCGGCGAGAGTGGGTGGTGGAATGTCCGCGGTCAGTTTGGGTTTCGCGGTAGCTACCTGTGCGGGCTTGGCGGGCTCAGGCTTGGTTTCGGCAACAGCTTCCTGTTCCGCTTCCTGCTCGTCGACCATTGCAGCAATCTGGGCAACCCGGTCCGCGCCCGGCTGCAGAGCTTCGTAGGTAGCCAGCAGGCCGGAATCCACCTGGCCTGCCGCGAGGAGGTTGTCGCGAAATTCGGTAGAGGGTGGGACGGGGCCGACCCAGGCACGCAGCAGGGTGTTGAAAAATTCGCGGTCTTCGATCATGCCGAGCATGATGTCGTTGAGCGAGACTGAGGTAGTGCCGGTATCCGGAGCGTAATCAATGCGCAGGTGGTCACCTGTCATCAGCCTGCCCTTAAACAGGTTGGCGAAGGTCACCATGTTATCCGCCTGGTTGGCGAGCGTGTCGCCAGCGTTATTGATCGCGATACCTTCCATCCACTGGTTACGGAAGCGACGTGCCGAGAGCCGATCAGCAATGATACGTACCTGCATGCTGCGAGGCATATTACTGTCCAGCAGCGTGCTGGCACTATCGGAGAGTTGTTCCGAGTAAACGCCAACGATATAGCGGTCTTTGTTGAATTGTTGCTCCAGAGCCAGTCCGTTCAGGAGCGGTGCCGCTTTGGCTGTCAGGGCCGAAGCGAACAGCAGCAGGGCAATGACGAGTTTTATCGATTTCATTTTTGCGTTGGTATCTTTTTGTCGCCGGATGGGCAGAAACCGGCAGGTAAAGCACTGAGTCCCCTTCCATTACCCCTGAGGATGATCAGTTGCTTCGGTCGCACCTTCCCCCCGAAAGGCGCGGCCCGGGTAAAATGCGCACCATACAGCGATGGAAAATTCATGCCGGGAGTGCCGGTCAGAAAGTGCCCACCAATAGCGCGATTTTGATCCAGGGTCTGCTCAACTCTACTGCAACTGCAATGGAGTTCAACCCTGAAATGGGTAAAATGTCTCGTTTTTTCAATTTCCCGAAATCCCGGGGCAGACACTCGTCACTTTACACCTAGAATGCGTGATCGGATGGTGCACAAAGAAAGCTACGGTGCGCAGAGGCGGTGCCGGGCCATTCCCACCGCTGCAATTGAATGTCGACGCAACAGTCAAGTTTTACATGGATTACAAGCTGCTTAGCGATTACCCGCGTGACGCCGTGGATCGCCTATTAAATGTTATTCACCTCTTCCGCGATATCCGCGCCACCAGTGAGTGGCAGTACGATGTATTGCTGAAACGCTCCCGCCTGGTATCCCTGAATCCGGGGGAGGCCCTGCTGCACGCTGGTGATGTGGACCAATGGGTATATTTTCTATTGCGGGGCGAGCTGCACGTGCATGTCGATGATGCCGCCGCTTCCCAGGACGACCGTCCTCTGGCTGTCATCCGCCCGGGCGAGGTGTTTGGGGATCTTGCCATGCTTCTGGCCGAGCCCCGCAGCGCTACCATTGTGGCCGCTCCGGTAGGACAGGAAATACAGGTGCTAGCGGTGGACTGTACGCTGTTTGGCGATCTGGAAGACTTTTCTCTGCTGCATTTACCGACCAAGCTGGTGTTTTACCGGAATATGGTGCATTCCCTACGTTGGAAACTTGAGGTGTACCGCTCCAAGTATCCCAACCACGAGCTCGCCAACAGTCATCGGCGCCTGAAATTGTACACCGGACCTAAAAACTGCAAGGAAGAACTGATGGCTCTGGCAGACCAGGCGCGGGATCTGGCGCGGATTCTGCTTGATTGGAATGCAGAATTCGGTGCCGGGCAGCTCGCCACTGAAGAGTCGGACATGTCTGATTTTCTGGAATCGATCCTCTCCTGACTTTCGCAACATTTCTCACCGCTGCCCTCATGGCGGTGAACCTGCAATCTCGGTCCGGCGTATAGTGCCGGACTGGCTGTCTGCGGTGTCCATGTCCACTGCGTCTTTCCAATGCTCTGTGCCGCTTTCCGTCCTTAGGTAACAGGTAGCTGACCTGAATTGACGTGCAGTCGTGGCTTTTGCCTGTGGATTTCGTAATTCGGCAGCTTTGGACGCTGCACCCTTCATGGATTGTGCATAAAATCCACACTTAACAAATTTCAAATATTGCAGTCAGGAATGCGGGTATGAGTTTTCTGTTGGGGCTCTGGCGACAACGCAACTATCGTGCGGCGGTCATTGTTGGGGGAATGGCGGCCATCTGGCTGCTGAGCGGTCTGCTCGTCGAAAGTGACAACGGATCGGTGGACCCAACGAGTAGCAGCCGGTCATCTGTGGCACCCGCCGAGAGGGTTAAGGTTCGGGGGAGGTATATAGAGGCACAACCCTATACCACACGTGTTGTGGTCAATAGCCGTACCGAAGCCAATCGCAGTGTTCAGCTGCGTGCCGAGCTTGATGGTGTGGTGGCGGGGTTGCCGGTCGACGAGGGTGACCGGGTCAGTAAGGGCGATGTGATCTGTGAGCTGGCTGCCGAGGATCGACCTGAAAAGCTGACACGAGCGCGGGCGGCCTTGAAAAAGGCGGAGCTGGATTTCGCCGGTGCGCAAAAACTGAAGGGGCGGGGCCTGCAGTCGGATTCGGCAATGGCGCAGCAGCAGGTGGCTCTGTCCAGTGCACGCGCTGACCTGAAGCGTGCACAACTGGATGTGCAGAACCTGAGCATCCGCGCCCCCTTTGACGGGGTGGTAAATAGTAGAGCCGTCGAACTTGGGGATTTTGTTCGTCGAGGTGAGGAGTGCGCAACCATTCTGGACCTGGACCCGATGCTTCTTGTGGGAGAAGTTTCCGAGTCGCAGGTGGCTAATCTGATGCCTGGCGCACAGGCGAGCGCGCAATTGCAGGGTGGCGCGGTGATGGAGGGCAGTCTTCGCTACGTGAGCCAGCAGGCCCACCCGGTCACCCGCGCATATCGTGTGGAGGTAGCCGTCGCCAATGGCGAAGGCACGTTGCGCAGTGGTGTGAGTGCGCGCATGGCGCTGCCCACCGGCCAGCTGATGGCACACCGTATCAATTCTTCGCTGCTGACGCTCGATGACGCGGGCCTGCTGGGGGTGAAGGTTCTCGATAATGAACACCGGGTGGCATTTCACAGTGTCCGCCTGGTGAGTGATGAAAATGAGGGAGTGTGGGTTGCCGGGCTGCCTGCACGGACACTGTTGATTACCGTGGGGCAGGAATATGTCAGTGTCGGTGAACTGGTGGAACTCGAGCTGGAGAATTCTGCCGGTGACCTGCCTGCACCACTGTCCGGCGATGGTGGTAGTTCAGGCGGTCCCACGGCGGTATCCGCGCAGCAAACTTCCCATCGAGGGCAGCAGCCGGAGGAGTCGCAGCAATGAGACTGTTGGAAGGAGCTGTTGATCGTTTTCGCAGCAGCCTCAGCCTCATGGTTCTCATCGTAATCATGGGGATTGCGGCCCGCGGTGCCATGACGGTGGAGTCCAGCCCGGAGGTCAATCCGCCGATCGTGATTGTTCAGGTCATGCACGAGGGGATATCCCCGGAAGACGGGGTGCGCCTGCTGATTCGGCCATTGGAGCAGGAGATTCGCGCGCTTGAGGGGGTGGAAGAGGTTATGGCCACCGCTCGGGAGTCACTGGTGTATCTCGTTATCGAGTTCGACTCCGCGCTGGATATAGATGCTGCTGTGGATGAAGTACGCAATGCGGTGGACCGGGCAAAGGCGGAGCTGCCCCGCGATGCGGAAGAGCCGATCGTAGAAGAGGCATCCGCTCAGCCATTTCCCGCAATCGTCGTGACCCTTGCGGGCAATGGGGCAAGTGAGCGGGAACTGCTGCGCAGTGCGCAGGTTTTAAAGCGCAAAATTGAAAACGTCAGTGAAGTGCTGAGCGCCGATATCAGTGGCAACCGGGAAGAGGTGGTTGAGGCGATTATTGACCCGGTACGGCTCGAGCACTACCAGATTACCAGCGGTGAGCTGATCAATGCGGTGCTGGGCAATAACCTGCTGATCCCCGCCGGTGAGATGGATGTCAGTAAGGGGCGCTTCTCGGTCAAGGTTCCGGGGCTGATTGAAACGGCCGATGATGTGTACCAGATCCCGTTGAAGCAGTCCGATGACGGGGTCGTTACCCTGGGTCAGGTGACGGATATCCGCCGTACCTTCAAGGACGCGACCAGTTACACCAGTGTGAATGGCCGCCAGGGGCTTTCCATTAACGTGGAGAAGCGCACCGGCGCCAGTGCGGTAGACCTGGCCGACAAGGTGCGCGCGGTAGTCAATGCCGAGCGCGACTACCTGCCGCGAGGGGTGGACGTAGATTTTGTCTTCGACCAGTCTGATTGGGCGCGGGATATGGTCAGTGAAATGGAGGGCAATATCCTTACCGCCATGTTGCTGGTGATGATCATTGTGGTGTCAGCCCTCGGCTTCCGCTCCGGATTATTGGTCGGGCTTGGTATTCCATTCTCGCTATTATTTGGCTCCATCATCACTTGGCTTCTCGGCTACTCGTTTAACTTTATGGTGATGTTCGGGATGCTGCTGGCGCTGGGAATGTTGATCGACGGCTCCATCGTGATTACCGAGTTTGCCGACAGGAAAATGGCAGAGGGGCTCAGCGCACGTGCGGCATACTCCATTGCGGTGCGGCGGATGTTCTGGCCGGTGGTCGCATCCACGGGTACGACACTGGCCGCATTTCTACCCATCATTTTCTGGCCGGGAGTCGTGGGCGACTTTATGCGCTACCTGCCGGTAACTGTATTCGCAGTGCTGGCGGGATCTCTGGTCTACGCGCTGTTTTTTGCTCCGGTACTGGGCTCGGTATTTGGCAAAAGTGATATGGATCTACCAACCCAGCAATACCTCAAGCAGCTGGAAAACGGTAATCCTACCGAGCTTAGCGGCGTTACCGGCTTCTATGCCCGTGCGCTCGCACCGATTGTCCGTCACCCACTGGTTTCTTTCGGCAGTACCATCGCGGTGCTGATCGCCATCTTTATCGCGTTCGGCAAGTTCAACCCCGGGGTGGAATTCTTTACCGAAACTGAGGAGCAGTATGGCAACGTAGAAGTAAGGGCACAGGGGAACCTGTCATTGGAGGAAAAACGGGCGCTGGTCACCCAGGTAGAGGCCGCCGTTATGGATGTGCCGGAGGTGCGTGTGGTGTATACCGCTATTGGCTCCGGTGGTATCTCGGGCAACCAGGAAAAGGCTCCCGATCAGATCGCCAATCTGCTGGTGGAGTTACACTCCACCGAGATGCGCGAGCGCAAAAGTCGGGAGATATTTGCTGATATCCGGGAGCGCACCGCCCATTTCGCCGGGATAAAAACCAGTGCCAAGGCCTTTGAGGGCGGCCCACCGGTTGGCAAGGATATCGTGCTGGAGCTGCGCAGCCGTGATTACGATCGTTTGCTCGCTGAGACCTGGCGGTTGCATCGGGCACTGGAAAACGATTTCGACGGTGTGCGGGATATCATCAATACAGCGCCACTGCCGGGTATCGAGTGGGAGGTGAACGTCGATCGTGCCAAGGCGGCGCTATATGGCGCGGACCTCACGGGCGTCGGGCGCGCGGTGCAGCTGGTTACTAATGGTGTGTTGATGGCGGAATATCGCCCCGACGACTCCGATGAGGAAGTGGATATCCGTATTCGCTACCCGGATTATGCCCGTGGAATTACTGCGTTGGACGCACTGAAGGTGAATACGCCCGGTGGCGCTGTGCCGGTCAGCAGTTTTGTCTCCACTGTGGCTGGACCTAAAGTCGACAAGATTGAACGTATTGATGGTATTACCCGCATGCAGGTAAAGGCCGATGTCGAAGATGGGGTTCTCGCCGATGACAAAGTGCGGGAGATCCGGAAGTGGCTGGACGCGAACCCGCTGGACGACCGTGTCGAGCTGCTTTACCGGGGGGCTGACGAAGAGCAGAGTGAATCGCTGGTATTCCTGCAGGTCGCCTTCTCTCTGTCACTATTCCTGATGTTTATCTTACTGGTTACCCAGTTCAACAGCTTCTATCAGTCTGCACTGATTCTATCATCGGTGATTATGTCTACGGCCGGGGTCATGCTTGGTCTGACAATTACCCAGAGCACCTTCAGCGTGATAATGACAGGGGTCGGTATTGTGGCGTTGGCGGGGATCGTGGTGAACAACAATATTGTACTGATCGATACCTACAATTATGTGCGTAAATCCGAACCGGAGCTGGATGCCGGGGCTGCTGCGGTAAAGGCCGCTGCACAGCGTTTGCGCCCGGTCTTCTTGACCACAGCGACCACGATTCTCGGTCTCCTGCCCCTCGCGTTGGGGGTGAGTGTGGATATGGTTGGCCGGGATGTGGTGGTAAACGGAGTGATCGCCTCCTTCTGGGTGAAGCTGGCCAGTGCGATTGTGTACGGACTGAGCTTCTCAACCCTGCTAACCCTGATTGTTACACCGGTAATGCTGGCCCTGCCTTCGGTGGTGAAGGATCTGATTCAGGGGCTAATCCGGAAGTTTGGCCCGACTGGTGCGGGAGCGCTTCGTTGAGGAGCGCCTGATTACAGGCAAAAAAAACCCCGGCGAGCCGGGGTTTTTGCATTCTGCTAGCCAGAATTGACCGATCAGGACTTGGCCTTTGGTGGACGGCCACGGCGAGCTGGTGCTTTCTTGGCAGCGGCAGATTTGGCCGGGCGACCGGGCTTCTTCTTGGCAGCACTCTTGGCTGGGCGGCCAGGTTTTTTGGCGGCTGGCTTCTTGGCTGCGCTTTTGGCGGGACGGCCAGGCTTCTTCTTGGCCGCAGATTTGGTCTTGGCTTTTGCTTTCGCAGCCGCTTTTTTGGCAGCAGCGGCAGCCTTTTTCTTGGCGGCAGCAGCTTTCTTCTTCTCAGCGGCAGCCTTTTTCTTAGCGGCGGCAGCGGCTTTCTTCTTCTCAGCAGCGGCTTTCTTTTTGGCAGCAGCAGCAGCCTTCTTGGCAGCAGCGGCGGCTTTCTTCTTGTCTGCAGCGGCTTTCTTCTTGGCAGCGGCAGCGGCCTTCTTGGCAGCAGCAGCGGCTTTTTTCTTCTCTGCAGCGGCCAGCTTCTTGGTGATTGCTGCTTCTTCTTTGGCTACGGCCTTGGCGATCTTGATTGCCAGTTTGTTGTCGGCGGCGATGGTTGCCAGCTTGGCTTTCGCGTCAGCCGCAGCGGCTTTGGCTGCAGTTGCTGCTTTCTTGGCGGTCGCGGCAGCAGCTTGAGCAGTCTTCAGCTGCTTCTGCTGAGCTGCGGATTTCTTCTTCGCGCGTACTGCCTTTACCTTGTCAGCGGCAGCTTGTGCTTTTTTGGCAGCTTTGTCAGCCTCTTTGCTGGCTTTATCCGCTACCTTCTTTGCTTCAGCTTCCTGGCCACTGCGAGCCTTTTCCAGTTGAGCTTTCAGTGCGGAGAGTTCTGCTTCCAGTTTTGCTACGTCACTTACGCGAGAAGCGCTACTTTTACGTACGGCCATAAAATATCCCTGTGTCTAAATTTAGTATTTAGGTGTTATTTTGGATGAGTGGAATTCATCGCGCTAATTGCAGCTTATTTATATACTTGAATGCAAGTGTTTTCAGGGTGTTTTTACTCCGTAATGAATAAAATTAAGGCTTTTTTTACTTTTTTCACCTTCTCATGGCTGTTGGTCTGCGGATTCGGTGCATTGATCCCATTATTGGGGAGTGCAGCTACCACTGAAAAAGTTGCCTGGCTGGGTGTAATAATTAATGCACTGGCGCTGCCGCTCTGGATGCTGATGCGATTTTTACGACCTCAGAAATTAGCGGGGGACTTACGTGAATCCACGGCTTTTTTTGCGGTTTTGGCAGGGCTCGCACTGACTCTGCTGGCGGATACCCAGCGTGGCTTGCCAATCTATCTTGTGCTTTTCAATCTTTTTGCCTTTTTGATTTACCTGTACCACCTCAGTGCGATATCCCACCCACACATGCCCGCTGTAAACGAGGAGTTTCCTGAGTTGAGCGATCGTGAGGGGCGGCAGCATAAAATTGGCGATTTTTGTGCGGTAAATGGCTTGAGTGGTGTCTTTGTAATATTCCTTCGGGGCAGTTATTGTGCCGATAGCCGTCACCAGCTGGTAGCGCTACAGGAATTGCGCCCTGAATTTGAGCGGAAGAAGATTGGCGTGTTGCTGTGGAGTGCTCAGCCCCCTTCTTCCTGGCCGGCTGATTTGTTGAAGCCACTTTCTGACTCGCCTGTGTTTTCTGACGAGGTTTCACCGCTAGCCGGGCCCGCCCAATTTGTCGCCCGCCATGGAGCTCCGCTCCTGGTTTCTCCCTGGTTTGCTGATGCAGTCCGGCCGAGTGCCTGGCTGGTGGATGACGAAGGCACTATTTTGTGGCGAGCGCTTCCCGGCAGCTATCGAACCCTGCCGAGTGCGGAGTTATTGCGATCCCAGTGTTATCGGTTGCTGGACTGAACGCGCGTCGAAGTGGAAACGCCATGTAGCGCATATGAAAAAGGGCGTATCGGTGAAAGCGATGCGCCCTTTTCTAATATTTAGCCTTTATCCTCTAGCCCTTTCGAGCTCGATGCACGTCAGAGTGGGCCATAGG
Source organism: Microbulbifer sp. ARAS458-1 (assembly GCF_045348205.1). Classification (NCBI taxonomy): domain Bacteria; kingdom Pseudomonadati; phylum Pseudomonadota; class Gammaproteobacteria; order Cellvibrionales; family Microbulbiferaceae; genus Microbulbifer; species Microbulbifer sp. ARAS458-1. Next base: position 1,525,241 of record NZ_CP155838.1, read on the forward strand.
GTAAATAGCGATTGTCGGAATGTTCCCGTATCCACATTAGTTGATCTTTATTCAGGGGCGCCTTGCGTTGGCGCAAAGACTTGGCCAGGGGAATCACCGGTGACTCGGCGCCGCCGGGCCAATCGAGCCTGGATTCCGCGAGCGTGAAAAAGCGGATTAATCCCCAGATTTGCTGTGGCTGCCAGTGTGAGGCTTCTTGTAACCACCGGCTGGCGGGTAGGCCGGCCAGCCAGTGCGCAGGCTTTAGCGCATCGGGCAGCGTCGCGGAATCAAAAGTGGGGGCGCTCATTGCTGCCGGGGCTGCCGCGCAATCTGGATCCACGGCTTTTGCCGGGTCGCAGCCCATTAGCGCCAGAATCTGTTCCAGCAGAGCGCGGTCAATTTCCTGACCGGATTGATCATTGGAAGCCTGATTGGCAGGCTCCCAGGCACCGACACTCATAGTAACTCCTATATAAAAGCAGGCCCGGGTCAGATTTGCCCGGGTGTCGCAGGCGCGAATTATACATAGATGGAAGGGGGGGAGCCGAGGGTGCCGGTCGTGGTTAAATGGATGTGAGGCAGGGAATTCTGCATAATCCACATATTCCTTTGGTATGCGTCCAGATCCCGCGAGGGCCTGCCGCAAGAGCTGACTAGCTTCCGCTATGGAGTCACATGAAGACCATCGACAAGCCGATCGCCGCGCAAAAGCGCATCGCACTGGTTGCCCACGACAACCGTAAGCAAGGGTTGATAGCCTGGTGTGAGAAGCACCGGGCGATATTGCAGCAGCACCAGCTTCTCGGCACTGGCACCACCGGGACCCAGATTGAGGCCTCCACCGGTATGCCTGTGGAAAAACTGTTCAGCGGCCCAATGGGAGGGGATCAGCAGCTAGGTGCCAAGATTTGCCAGGGGGATGTGGATATCCTGATTTTCTTCTGGGATCCGTTTGAGCCCATGCCCCATGACCCAGACGTAAAGGCGCTACTGCGTATCGCAGCGGTGTGGAATATACCGGTAGCGTGCAACGCCAGCAGTGCGGATATGATGATCCATTCTGCGCTGATGTCGCAGAGTTTCGCCCGTGAAGTACCTGACTATCAGGGCTATCTGGCGGCCAGAACCGGTGAAATTGCTGTTTAATTTGTAGCCTTTTTCTTGGTGGTGGCTCTCTAACTTATTGATTTTTAAGGGGATCGCGGCTACGTGGCAGGTTGCACTTGCATTGATGGCCATTTCCCGGCAATCTTCCCCACCTGATTAGACCGGTGAATCCGGCGAATTCGAATCAAAAACTGTACGGTGTTTTATGAGTAGACGACGCGGTAAGGCCGTAGAAGAAGAAAAAGCAGACATCGACCTGACGCCCATGTTGGACGTCGTATTCATCATGTTGATCTTCTTCATCGTGACGGCATCCTTCGTAAAAGAGAAGGCGCTGGACGTGAACGTTCCTGATCCGGATCAGACCGAGCAGACTCCGCCCGATCCAGACAAGCAAAACATCCTGATCAGCGTCAACTCTGCTGACGAGATCTGGATGGGCCCCACCCGTGTTGACAGCCGTGCAGTACGTGCCCGTATCGCTCAGCTCTTCGCGGAGAATCCACAGGCTATCGTGATCATTCGTGCGCACAACAAGTCTAGTGCCGACACCTATGTGACCATCGCCGACGCGGCGAAAGAGGTAAACCCGAATATTCAGGTGTCCCTCGTACCTTACGAAGATTGACCGTCAGGGTTGATCTTCGTCGAGAGCCCGGCTCTCACAGGATGGAAAAGCCAGCATTTGCTGGCTTTTTTTATGCCTGTGATTTCTCGCGTCTGAGCAGGGGGGGCAGAAGTCGCGGGGGATCAGAACTCTGCCCGGATAGCCCAAAGATCCGGAAAAACCGGCTTGAACAGGGTGCTCTGCAGGTAGCCGACACCGCTGGATCCGCCAGTGCCCATTTTGCTGCCAATGGTGCGCTCTACCATTTTTACGTGGCGGTAGCGCCATTGCTGCAGGGAGGTGTCGATATCCACGAGGGCCTCACAGATTTCACTGACCAGTGGATCGTTACGATACACATCGATCAGAACCTTTTGCACGGCGGCCGATGGTTCAGCGACCTGGCTGAAGTCTCGATTCCGTTCAGAGGCGGGAATCTCGTGGCCCTCGTGTGCGAGAAATTGCAGGAATGCGTCCCACAATGTTGGGGCTAGCAATCGCTTCTGAAGGCGCAGGTAGTGCTCGGACCCAGTGGGGTAGTTGTCGAGCTTTCGGGCATCCTTGGCGCCGTAGAGAAACTCCAGCTCACGAAACTGGTAGGACTGGAAACCGCTGGCGGTGGAAAGGCGGTCGCGAAAGGAGTTGAATTCCAGTGGTGTCAGGGTCTCGAGTATGTCGACCTGCTGGATCAGGGTACGATAAATCGCGTCTACCCGTTTCAGCGTATGCAGAGCGCGATTTCGCTCTCCTGCATTGAATAGGCGAACCAGAAAATCCAGCTCGTGCAAGAGTTGTTTGAACCACAGTTCATAGCTCTGGTGAATCACGATAAACAGTAGTTCGTCGTGTTCCGGGCCCTCTGAAAGTGGTCGCTGGCATTGCAGCAGCTCGTCGACCTTAAGGTAAGAGCTGTATGTCACCGTCATATTCGAATATCCCCTCTCACCGAACGTCAGTTTCATAGCGTTTTGTGCAATGAAAATAACGCAATTTGGTGTGCTTCAGTTGTATTATTGCGCAGTCGCGCTATTTATTGGTCGCATTATAAGGTCAGATGCGCTAATTTTGGAAAAATCCTACCTGCGTCTCTCTCTCTATTTGCCACCTGAGCCGCGTATTTGGAATCGGTAACTCAAACTGGTCGAATTGGACCTCGTGTGCCAGTCCTCAGTGGCTAAACTAGGTCCAAATCCCTATAACGACGCCAGACTATTGGAGCCCGTATGCCAAGCCACTTGCAGAGCCCCTGTGCGGAAATAGACGCCCAGCTAATTGACCGCGTACTGGAGATCACGATCAACCGACCAGAGCGTAAAAACGCTCTGACCCAGGCCATGTACGCGGCGATGGCCCAGCTACTCAATGTGGCTGCGTCAGATCCTCAGGTACGTGTGGTGATACTTACCGGGGCTGGTGGCGCTTTTACCAGTGGCAATGATCTTGCGGACTTCCTGGGGGGCTCGGCGAGCAGCGAAGACTCCCCGGTCTTCCAGTTCATGATGGCTCTTTATCAGTTCCCGAAACCGGTTATAGCGGCGGTCAGCGGCGTGGCAGTGGGTATTGGAACCACTCTGTTATTGCACTGTGACCTGTCGATTGCGGAAGATGATGCCGTTTTTCAAATGCCCTTCGTAAACTTGGGGCTCTGCCCCGAGTACGCCTCCAGCCTGATTTTGCCGCGTATCATGGGGCACGCCAAAGCCGCTGAACTTTTGCTATTAGGCAACAAATTTGATGCGCAAACCGCTGCCGATGTAAATATCTGCAATGAGGTCGTATATTCAGGGGAGGCTCTGGAACGGGCCAGAAAGCATGCTGCCGATCTCGCCACGAAGGCGCCTGAGGCCGTACGCTTGAGTAAAAAACTGTTGCGGCAGGGGACCTATGAAGCGGGCCTGACAGCAATTCGAGAAGAGGCGGGGCACTTCCAGAAGCGGCTGCAGTCGGACGAATTCCGCGAGGCGGCGACCGCCTTTATGGAAAAGCGCCCGGCGGATTTTTCCCGGTTCGAGTGACGCTACTGCCGGTATCTGGGGTGGTGAAGGGGGCAAATACCCCCCATCTGGAGATTTCGGCATATTTAGCGGGCTGCCGTCTATAAAAGGGTCGTCATTGGCGGCCTTTTTTTTGTTCTGACATTTTTTGTGGAGTATTTTTCTTTTTAGTTTTTATTGTTTGGTTTTTATTTCTGTTTGTGAGCTTTCTTTTAGGTTTTATTTCCGGTGGTTTGCGGGGTCGGAAAAGATCGCCGAGTGATTCTGAGCCCGGGAGCCGGTAAACTTCTCCGTTAGACATGGCTCACGCTCGCGGGAATCCGTCCATCCCGTACTGAGCCGATACAGGATTCTTGTCCCGGTTTAACAATAACGCACGCCGGGTGCATACATCAGGCGCTCTATGACAGCTCCACGAATACACAAAGTGGCCTCTACAGCAGATTCCCACCGGTGGCATCATCGGTACTGGTTGCGTGTGCCTGCCGTTGTCTTGCTGTTGGTGTTCTTGGTGTCAGGCCCTGCGGTATACGCAGTTTCGGCTGTTGAGGTCGGTGCGGGAGAAGAGGGTTCGCAACGTACCGGACAGGGTTCTGTCTGGCACGATCCCAGCGGCAAAGCCGATTTGTCGGCTGCGGTGGATGCGCTGCGTTCCGGTGAGTTCACGCCTTTGACTAGTGCAGGGTCCACGGGGCTGAAGAAGGGCAGTTACTGGTCCTATTTCGAGCTGCAAAACACAGAGGCCCACAACTTACCCCTGCGACTCGAATATGTGGATCACCAATTGATTCGCTTACGTGCCTACTCCCGGGGTGAAGGCGACGGTTCTGAGTTTCAGAAGATTGCGGACCAGGCCATGGGTGAGCCTTTTGCCCGACGCCCAGTGTTCCACAATCGTTTTGTGGTGCCTGTCGAGCTGGCGGCAGGAGAAAGCCGCGGGTTTCTCGCGCGTTTTGATTCTGAAGAGGCCGGTTTTGTCTTCCCGTCCATGCGAATCTGGAGCCCGGACGCGTTGAGCAAGTCCCACACCGGTGAAACCGCCGTGCTGGCGTTCCTGTTCGGCGGAATTGCTCTGATATCACTGTTTTCACTGATTGTCGGGGTAACCACCGGCGATTCCAGCTTTTTTGCCTATTTTGTTTACGGAATCTCCAAGATCATTGCCTGGGGCACTATTCTCGGCTTTACCCATCAGTACGTAGTGCAGAATCACTTCCACTGGAGCTATATGTCTGCTGCGGGTGCTATCAGTATCTTCTGCGGCGTGGTCTTCGATCGCCTGTTTTTGCAGACCCGGAAGTGCACCCCGCGCCTGGATTACATCCTGCTGTTGATGATGCTCAACGCTGCAGTGCTGTTGGTCAGCGCCTTACTGCAAATAAAGCAGGTTGCGCTTATCAGTATTACGCTGGCCCTGCTGTTCTACCCGGTAATGACGTTCATTGCGCTGGTGCGTTGGCGTCAGGGTTCCAGTGAAGCGGCTGTTTTTGCCATTGGCTGGACACTCTTGCTCAGCGGACTTTTCTACCAGGCATTGCGAGACCTGGGGCTGGTCGAGCACAACCTTCTGAATTACTACTTGCCGCCACTGAGCTCATTTGTGGAAATGGTCACGATCATGGCGGCAATGGGCATCAAGTTGCGCCGGGTCCGTTTGCAGGGGCTGGAGTCGGAGCGACAGTATCGCCGTCACCTGGAGCAATCCAAGGTGAAGCTGGAAGGCCTGGTGCGTGCGCGCACCGAAGAGCTGGAGAAGGCCAAGCAGCAGGCAGAGATGGAAGCCCGTACCGATCCCCTCACCGGAATCCGTAACCGCCGTAGCTTTCTCGCTGAGGCCGAACTCTGTATCAAGCGTGCTTATCGGAAAGGTGAGCCGGTCAGCCTGCTGATGTTTGATATTGACCACTTCAAATCCATCAATGATAACCACGGTCACGGGATTGGCGACGAAGCGTTGCGCCAGTTCAGCTACACCATTCAGGACAAAATCCGCGAGACAGATATATTTGGTCGTCTCGGCGGGGAAGAGTTTGCCCTGTTGATTACCGAAACCAAGCCGGATGCCCTGCACACTGCAGAGCGGCTGCGCGACAATATCGCGGGTATTCGCCTGCCCTGTCCCGAAGGCACTGTTCAGTTCACTTCGAGTATTGGGGTTGCCTGTGCACACCAGGCGCAGACCCTCGAGCAGCTGATGCGTGAAGCAGATGAGGCCCTTTATTCCGCCAAGCAACGGGGCAGAGACCAGGTGGTAGAGTACCGACAGTCGCTTTCCGGCGAATTGGTCACGCCGGATGTTTCGACGGAGCCGGGAATGGAGCCCGCCTGAGGTAGAGGCCTACGGGTTTTTCTGGTGATTGGCTTGTTTTCGCAGCGCGCGAACTTTATCCGGGTGGTCGGTAAATATCCCGTCGACGTGCACCTCTTCGAAGTAAAACAGCACAAATTCCTCGAAGCTGCGAAAATCTTCGGGTACCTGATCCGGGTCGGCCCGAAATGTGTACGGGTGAACCCTGAGGCCCAGACGGTGCGCGTCCGCTACCAGTGAATTTACCTTGCCACGTTCATCCAGCAACATCGGGTGCCATGGCCCGATACCCGCGGCGTAGCGTGAAATCTTCTCAAGTCCCTCAGGCGTCCGCATCCAGTTATAATCGTATTGGATCCACTCCCCCGCGTGCCGTACCAGTTTCTCTCCCCAGTCGGACTCCGCAATCAGCTGAATTAGTGGCAGTTCCATTTCCAGCTGCGGCATAAGTTCCGTATGGATATGCTGCAACTCTTCGGCATCAAACGCCTGTAAGAATACTTTGTCAGCACCAGTGGTGTAACCGTGATGCTTTAGCGCCTGAAGCACTTTACGGGAAATATCCTTACCTTCACGGTGGTGGAACCACGGCTTCTTGATCTCAGGATAAATTCCCACGTTGTAGCCGAGAGACTGGTTCAACCCCCGGATCAATTCCAGCTCTTCTGCGAAGGTCGCCAGTTGAAAGTGTGATTGCCAGAGCGGAAAGCGGCCCTGAAATTGCGGGCGAGTTTGCCCCATACCGGACAAAAAGGGCCCGGTGACCTCTAGTCGCTTTAATTCCTCGAGTGTGAAGTCGATGACGTAAAAGTGGCCGTCCTGCCGTGCCCGCTGGGGAAAGACATCCCGAATATTGGTGACTTTATCCAGGTAGATATCGTGCATCACGATCAGGTGGTCGTCTTTGCTGAGCACCAGATCCTGTTCGATATAGTCTGCACGCATCGCGTACGCCAGCGTCTTCGCTTCCAGAGTATGCTCTGGCAAATAGCCGGAGGCGCCTCGGTGCGCGATAACCACGGGTTCGGAAGTCTGGCCGGGGGAAACTGTCGGAGTAACGCTGACTAGCGCGATGAGCAGGGCGGTTAAAATTGAGGGCATGGCAAATTATGGAAGTAAAAATTTGCCTAAAGATATCGCGACTTGGCGATCAGTAATATTAACAAATGATGATAGTGTCACCAGTGAGGCTGCTATCGTCCTCCTGTCGACGGCCAGGTAATGCTCCTTCACCTGGCCGTCGTGAGCTGGCAATGTAGCCGAGTTGGGATTGTGGCCGGTCGGATCATTGGACTATCTTGATCCACTCACCCGGCTTCGGCTCACCGCGGGGATAATATCCATTGAGCAGGCGAAGCTGCTCTTCAGCGTACTCCCCGATCTCCATATGCCGTGCCAGAGAGGAGAAAGTCGTCTTGTCGTTTGCCTGAACATAGCGAACCCGCTTGATGTCCGGCTTCACTACATCCGTTTTGCGTAGTGGCCGAAAGCTGCGAATACTGGTCATAAACAGATCGTCATACTCGGCTACGGTTTTCTCGTCATCGGTGGGTGTGGCGACTTTGCCCTCAAGGATATATTGACGGCTGCCGTAAAACAGCACGGCCACACGATCCGGTGATTCCGCATTGCGCTCCGGAAGTTTGCCTGTGTGTCCTTCAAGGCGGTATTGACTCAGAGCTTCATCCTGCTCCAGGCTGCGCACGTCGTAGACACCACGCAGTGCCATATCCGCCGGCTGATTTCCGTCTCGCTTGGCCACCTTAATGGTAATGGTGGCTGACTTATCCGGGGCAGTACCGACGATTGCACTGCGCTGATTTTCCACATTCCATCCCTCTGGGAACAGCAGTGAAAATCCGAGGCTCTGGTGATTGAAACGGTTTTTTTCGCTCTCCTGAGCGTTTTGTCCGTACACAATACCTTCGGTCTTCTCTCGGTAGTATTCAACTTTGGTGATTTTCTTGTCTTCTGGTAACTGACCGGCGGCCTCGACCACTTCACGCAGGCGGATATCATTGCGAGGATGTGAGGAAAAAACGCCGTGATAAGTCTGTTGTTTCTTACCTTCGACCCGCGCGCGCCGGCGCGCAAAGGTTTCCTGATCTTTCAGGAGAGCGATGACATTGATCATCGATTGCGGGTCGTAACCGGCGTTGTACATATACTGGGCACCAAAGCGATCCGCTTCAAGTTCCATATCTCGACCGTATCCTTTAACCGCTGCGGTGCTCCAGAGATTTGCCACATCGCCCACGACCCCACTGCCGGTGACGAGAACAGACAGTACCGAGGCGACACCGGCGCCGGTGGCTGCGGTTTTCTGTCGTACTGCGTGACGGGCAGTAATGTGACCTACTTCATGGGCAAGTACCGCGGCCATCTCTGCTTCTGACTGCAAGTAGGTCAAAAGCCCGCGATTGATGTACACATAGCCGCCCGGTAACGCAAAAGCATTGATATCCTGGCTGTCGATAATGGTGAAGTGGTAGGTGAGGTCGGGCCGGTCACTGGCCCTGGCAATTTTCTGACCCACGTGCTCGACGTAAGCATTCAGGATCGGGTCGTTGTATATTGGCGTACTGGCGACCAGCTTTTCATGCATTTCGCGACCGATCTTGATTTCTTTCTCTTCCGACATCAGGACCAGATCCGGGCGATTTGTCGCCGGATTAAAGGCGCAGCCCACCGCGGTGGTCAGTAGAACAGCCGCCATGATTTTGTTGAGCATGTGCATGAGGGGCTCCTGTTTTATTCTCTCCGATCAGTAAAAATACCAGCCGTATTCCCTCAGCGACTGGCGGATTGTGGGGGTAGTAAAAATTCTTTCAGTTGTGCGGCCATACCTTTACAGGCGTTGTTCTGTACGCGGGCTATCAGTGGAATGGGAACCACAATCGCCGGCATGTACGAAGTGCCCTGTGCATCTGCGCTGATCTTTCCGGACAACTCCTGGTCGCGGAAATCCCATACCGAGGCTTCGTAATCGGATTCCTTATCCCAGGTGCCGAAACCAAAGCAGCCGGCGCCAGCGGTACCGATGGAGCAGCCAATGGAACCGGCGCTGGACGTGGTTTCAGTGGAACCGTCAATCCAGACAATGTATTTGACGCCATACTGTTCCATGCGGTTGCGCACATCGGGAATATCCATCAACTTGCTCAATGATTTGATGTGCATGGGTGCTTTACGGGGCTCAAACCACGGGTAAAGGGCGTCGACGAACTGTTGCTCCGGGATCACGTTTACACCGGACTCGGGGTTGTGCAGCGTGTCACCGACACAGTTAATCAGGTCGGGTTCCGTTTCGTATTCGCTGGAGTGCCGGCGGCCAAGAATGACAACGGAGTCGCCTACTGCCAGCTCGCCGGTACTACGGCGGTACTCATCAATGACCACGGTGGTGCAGCCTCCGCTGGTAAGCACCATAGATGACAGTGCCAATGTGGACATGAATGCGCTCAGTTTCCTCACCGAACTTCCTCCTTGATTGGTGCGCTCGGGTTTTGGCGCGACCAGAATCCTGTTTCCCGGGGCCAGTTTGTTGCTGGCCAGACGTATTTAGTCGGCGTCGTTTGCCGTTTTCATTGTGAGTGCCCGTTGCTTGTTGGCAATGAATGCCTGGAGCTCTGGCACCCGGTCAAAGCCTGTGTACAACGTGGCGCCCGCGTCCCGCAGTGCAACGTTGATGGCTTGCGCTAGAGCGGCTTCCTGAGACTTCAAGAATGCTGTGGGTGTTTTCCCGTAGGCGGTGATGACCCACTCCGCGACGGAGTCCCCGCGCTGGTTATAAGCGTGCATGTCGTACTTGATCCACACCTCAAAAATATTCACTCGCGTTTCCCGCGGCATGGTGAATTGCAGTTCACGTACTTCTGGCACTATGACAAGATCCAACCCCTGGGGCAGGTTGCTCGGATACTGAGCGAGGCTGATGGTTTCGCGAAACATGGAGCCAAGCACGGTTTCGAACAGATTTTTCTGAGCGCGCCCGGTGTTGATATTCCACTCATCCCGGTCGTCCCGGTTTTCGCTATAAGTAAACTTTCGGAAGTCGTCACTCAAGTAGACACCCACCGTCAGAGGGTGCTGGTTCCCGACCGGTGTGGGAAATTCGCCATCCACGGAGACCGTATGTGCACATGCGGTGAGCAGAGCGATCGCGGTAAGCGAACCAAGCTTTCGCAGTGACTTAAATCCATTTCGCCAGATACTCATGTGCTGCTCCCGGGCTATCCGTGCCCCTCGTAAAGTCTCGCTTAAAATATGGCTGGTGAACGGGGTTCACCAGGTCATCTAACGGAAGTCATTCAACCCGACAAAAGTGCCGCCGTTGCGGTAAGTCAGTTCGCGCATCAACGCCGCGAAACGCAGACCGGTGGTCTGAAGATGAAGAGGGCGCGAGAACTGAATGGGGAAACCAATCGCATGAATGCGTACCATGCGTTCGTTCTCTCCGCGCTGCGCATTCACCCGGTCCACAGCCATCATTACATTGCGAATGGACTTGCCAGTGAATTCATCTCCCAATACGTAAATACTGATTTTTTTGTTGGGGTCGTAGAAAGTGCGAACGGCCTTTTGAATGCCCTCTACCGGGCTGGAATTACTGAATGGATTCCAGGAACGCAAGCGGTCCAGCACCGCCTTGCGGCGCCCCGGTGTATCCGGAATCCAGCGATTGCGATAATTGGAGAACATGTAGTCCCCCATATCGTTCATTACCTGGATGCCCTTTACATTGGGGTAGAGATTGAGAGTATTTACCATCTCATCAATCATGCGGTCCCAGCCGTAATTGAACATACTGCCCGAGGTGTCGATGATGAACAGGATGTACTCGCTATCGACGGGAATGCCCCCGATGACATTGTTCTTACGCTGATAGTTCTCGCCGAGCAGCCGCTTCATTTCATCGGTCATGCTTTGTAGGGCAATGGTCAGCTCACCCTTGAGTTTGCCCTCTTCAGATTCGCCTTCGGTTTTACGCGCATACATGGCCTGCAGGGTTTCCAGTTCACCTTTCAGTTTGGCGATGCGCTTGGTTTCGATATCCAGCTGCTCTTTTTTGGCATTGAGATCACGGTTGAGGATGGTGGTTTCACCGCGAATTTCTGCGAGTTGCTCCTGCAGTTCCTGTACCTGGCCATCCAGATCCAGTTCCGCTTCTTCCAGGACGATGGGTTCCACGGTTTTGGCGATCATCAGAAGCAGAACAATGGCGCCAAAGCCGCAACAGATCACATCCAGAAAAGAAATGCTGAACTCTTCCTGTTGCCGTTTAGTTCGCTTGCTCATGGCCAGTCCTTAGAAGGTGCGAGGAAAGAACCCTGGGTCTCCATAGCCAGCTTCCAGAATTCGCTGGCGGCGAAGGGGTCGCCTTCCATGGGGGCCAGGACCACATTGACGGGGATACTCTTCGGTAGTGCGTCAACCGCCTTGCGAAACAACTTGATGCGCTCCTTGCCGGATACGGTATTGCCGCGAGGTGCTTTCATTCCCTGCGTAGGCAGACCATCGGTAATCAGGATGATATTGTCTGGAAGCGGTGACATGCTGTTGACTGCATTGAAAATCCGCTCGAGGCTCGTTCCGTTTTGCGGCACTACCTTATCCAGAGCTTTCATCGCGTCATCCATCTGATCGCGGTCATCCACGTTCAGCCAGCGGTCTTCGGTTCCCACAATTGCCGCCTGGAAGCCTGTATTGAAGGTATAGATCTGGTACTGGCTGTCTTGGGGGAACTGGGAAACCAGCCAGCTTACGGTCTGTTTGGCGCGCCGCCACTTCTCCGTATCTCGTTTCACGGAGTCGGACATGTTGCGGGTTCGGATTACCTTGATAAGTTCGTCTCCCAGCATACTGGCGGAGGAATCCAGTAGTATCAGGATACGGTCGCCGCCAAGACGCAAACCCGTGAGATACTGGCGGTCGCCATCGCCAACGAACTTGCGCACGTTGTTGCCGAGTTTGCGATTTTCCTCTTCCAGCTGTTTTTTCGCCTGCTCCAGCTTTTTCAACTTTTCCTGAAGGCGCGCGATGTCCATTTCATCGGTACTGCTGTCGACTTCTGCGATATTGCCTTTGACTTCTTCAATCTGCTCCATGATCCGTCGCGCGAGACCTTGCGCGGTAGCGAGATCATCGCTAGTGCTATCCAGTGTATTACGCGCGAGTACCATATGTTCACGGCCGAACTGTACCTCTTCCTGTAGCAAGTTCACCTCCGCTTTCAGGTCCAGGTTTTCCGCCTCAATATCGTGATCGGAGCCATGTTTGATGATCAGAAAGATCAAAGCCACGGCGCCAAATCCACAGGACATGATGTCCAGAAAGGAAAGACTGAAGGTATTAAACCGCCGGTTTTTACGCGCCATATTGGTCCACACTGATCGCTGTAATTACGCCGTCGAAATCCGCCACACTGATGCGGTCACCGGCGGTCAGATTGACCGGGGCGGAAATGGTTTCACCGTTTAACATCAGTTTTGCACCTGCATCCACGCGCAGCGCCAGGCGCCCGGCGTGGTTGGTAATGGTAGCGGCGGGGTGCGTGGGTGGTGTAGGGGTAATATCCAGCTTGCCGTTCAGCCAACTTACAAATAGCGGCTGGTGTGCGGCGAGCGCCCGATGACCGTGCAGTAAATGTGTAGCGGCAGCCTCTGCGGCTGCATTTACCTGTACCGCGACTTCTGTGGCCGGTGCCGCGCTGAGATTTGTAATCAGGCGGAGGTTGCCACTCTCACTGTGGATTTCCTGCCAGTGCTTTTCCACCGCTTGGGCCACGGCATTGTGGGGAAGCAGGTGGATGCGCTCTGCCAGTTGGGCCCCACCGGGGATTTCCGCCCAGCGGTGGGAAACAAAAACCACGCTATTGGCATCGCTCAGGTTGTCGATCATGGCTCGTACACGGGAGAGAATGGGTGTGCTGGCGTCCTGCAACTGCCGCAGGCTCACTTTGGCGGTGCGGTCGTCAAGTTCCGCCATGACCTCTCCCTGACGCATGGCGCGAGCTATCCACTGGGGCAGCAGGTCATAGAGTTGCTGTTCAGCCTCCGCAGAATGGAATGGGTCGAAGCGGCACTGCATGATAAAGGCGTCTGTAAAGATACGCGCCCAGGCTTCCTGAAAATGCTGCAGGCCGGCATCGGTTACGGTCTCCGCAATATCCAGTTCAGTCTGTTCGTGAACGCCGATACGGCTGACCAGTGTCTGGTGCCTGTGTAGTTCAACATGCAGATGCACACCGCGAGGCGCACAGCTGCTGATACACGCACTGGCACTATCAACTAATGCAACAGCATTGAAGGCGCTTTCTTTGACCACTCCCAGTAGAAGTGCCAGTTGCTCGTGTGTGAAATTACCTGGTACCGCAAGAGCTACCTCATCTGGCAGATCACACAAGCCGGCAATTTCTTTCAGCTGACAGAACGCCAGGTCTGCGTGATGGCGGCAGCCGGGGTTGTCAGACTTTACCGATTCGAGGCTGAGACGGCGCCAGAACTGATGATTGACCTGGGTGGGGTGACTGCGCGCGCGCATCAGTGCAGCGGTGCCGGTTACAATTTCCCGGCTATTGATTATGGCCACTCCGGGGCTTTCGATAACTTCATTGGTGCCGTCGAATACACGCAGCCCGCAATCGTTGATTTCCAGTACACCTTTGCTCATGGTCTTTCCTGTGTCTTTCGAGGGTGACCCTGTCCGTGGTCACCCGGTGTTGCCGGGATTTTTGTCAATCGAGTCGTGCTCAGCTTACCTTGAGGAAACGCAGCAGCTTGTTGTCACAGTAATTCTGTGTGTCCAGTACAAGGCGCTCCTGCATCAACTGCAGCTGGTGCGTGAAGAACATGATGACAATGCTGATAACCAGAGCGACGAAGGTAGAGTTGAAAGCCACACCGAGGCTGACGGTCACTCCAGCGATGTCGCCTTCTACGGCTCGGTGCGCCTGAGCAAGTGCCTCGCCAATGCCCCGCACAGTGCCGATAAATCCAATGGAGGGGATGGCCCAGGTGATATAGCGCACCATGGCGAGCTCACTGTCGAGACGATCACCTTCTGTTTCACACACTTCTTTTACGGAGTTTGATACCGCCGCGACATTGCGCGTGGAGCCGAAACGCTGTAAAGCGGTGAGCAATGCGCGTGGTAGGAGGAAATTCCGCTCGTCTTCTGGCAGCGCCTGAATGGGGCGCGACAGATCGCGGGCGTCTTCTGGTAGAATTGGTGTGCCTTCACTTACGTTGAGCAGTGCCTGGTCCAGCAATTTGCGCTCACGCATGGAACGTCGTGCCTTGAGTCCCATAATCGCCATTGCCCACAACATCAGGACAAAGCACGCTTCCTGTTCGTAGTCGCGCATTACGATGTAGAGTGATCGCTGCTGCGCATAGGTTTCACCAGCTTCTTCTCGTGCCATCTGCTCCTGGATCAGCGCATCCGCGTTGGGGCGGATAATGGCCACATAGATGGCGTGAACCAGAATAATGGCGCCGAGAAGGGCGAACAGCTGGAACATAAAATCTGAAGACTTGAATTTCATGGGGTTTCCCGCTTATTTGTGGGGCCATTCCATTGGCATCCGGCCCGGTATTACGTGTGGCTGTGTTCGAATGTTTTCTGCGGTATCGTTAAATACCGGCTAAATATCCACTGGATAAGAGACGGAAAGGTCTTCGGAGATTTCCTCTGTCGCCTCGTAGCTATCTGCATTTCGCGCACTTTGTGCTTTGATACTGGTTTTCGCTTTTTTTGCCGGTACTTCCGTAGACTGCTTGACCGTTACCGGCTTCGCAGCAACTGCTTTGGCCTCCGGTACCGGCGTCTCCTTGGATTCCTGGTTGTTGTTGTCACCGGTCGACTGCGCCTGAATACCCAGAGACTGCACACTGAGAGCGGCGGCAAAACCGAGAGCCAATACGACGACCACAAATCGTCGGCTGAACAGGGGCGCTGCGGGAATGGCCTTTGCTCTCCCAGCCTCCTGGGCTGGTGAAGATCGCTGTTGCATCTGAAGTTCCTCAGTTCACCCAGCGGGCGATACGGAAGCCGATATCATTACGTGCCTCTGCACCGTAATCCCGGTATGAAAGTCGCAGCTCGGTAAGGCCGGCATGCTTCCAACTGGAGCCGCGCACCACGTGGTAATCCCCTTCCTGGGGGCCAACGGGGTTTTCCTCGCGCTTGAGGGATAGGCCAGTACCGATGGTGTACAGGTCGTGAATCCACTCGGAGACGTTGCCACCCATGTCGTATAGTCCAAGGTGATTGGCTGGAAAGCTGGCAACGGGTGCGGTGGCGGCGTAGCGGTCGTTATAGGTGCGCAGTACGGCGGGAACAATCTGGCCGGCACTGCTATCGGCATAGTTGCCCGAATTTTTGCCCACTGGCAGGGCGTCACCCCAGGGGAATTTGCGCATGGCACCCCGTTCATAGCGGGATGCCCAGGCCCACTCGGCCTCGGTTGGCATGCGGTAACCATTCGCGCTCGCATCGAAGCCCACTACGCGACCGCGCTCGGTGCGGTAGACCTCTTTCAATCCATCGCGGGCGCTGAGCCAGTTGCAGAAAAGTGCGGCATCATTCCAGCTGATATTCACCACCGGCAGACTGTCGTTATCCAGGCTGACACCGTTGGTATGGCTGGAACTGTGCATGCGCTGGTAGCGCCGGTATTCGCGATTGGTCACTTCCGTAGTGCCAATATAGAAAGGACGGTCCAGAGCGATTTTGCGCAGAACCTCATTGGCGCGGCGACCCTGTTCGCGTCGAGAGGAGCCCATGGTGAATTCCGCATTCGGACGCATCAGCAGCATCTTGCCGCCGGCACCGTGGGTAATTTGTGCGGGGACATTGCTCCAGCGCGCTTGTTCTCCGGTCAGCAATACGGCGCGCACGGACTGCTTCAGCTTGCTGGAGGGAACGATAGTGGTCTGGTAGTCCTCGTAACCGGCTTTGCGTACCACAATGCTGTGGCTGCGGGTCGGCAGCGTGAAGGTCTGACCGGCGGTGCCCGCCAGTTTGCCATCGATAAATACCTGGGCATCGGCAGGACTACTGGTGATTGCAACCTTGCCAAATACAGGGACTAACTCCACGGTCATATCCCGCAGGTCTCCGGCGCGGACATCTACAGCGCGTTCGACGGTACTATAGCCGTCTAAAAAGAATCGCAGTTGATGGCGGCTGTTGGAGGCCAGATCCAGATCCATGGGCGTCTGGCCGCGGTACTCGCCGTTTACGGTGATACTGGCACCTGGCGGGGTGCTGACCACCCGCAAAGTGCCATCAGCTGCTGAGAGGTCGACGGTTTGCAGCGTCTGGTCGACACCCGCCGTGACCGGTACCGGCACTTGGACGGTTTTGTGTTGTGGCAGGGAGATATCCACCAGGCGATCCCCTTGAACCAGTTCTGCGGTGAGCGGGGTAGTGCCGAGGATTTTTCCCTCCACACTGACGGTAGCGCCTGCGGGGTTACTGGTAATGTGCACATTCGCCCAGGCAGGGCGCAGGCTGGCCTTCAGGGTTTGAGTGTTATCCAGTCCTTCGATTTCCACTTCCTTGCTGAAGGGGAGGTAGCGCTCGGTCAGCACGGTGATACGTTTGCGGCCAGCGGGAATAGCGGCGGCCAGACCGGCTTCGCTTTCTACCTCAGCACCATTGACCAGAATGCGCACGGGCACGTTGGGTTCGGTAACAACCTGCAAATGCCCCGGTAGCCGCTGCAGTTTCACTGCGTGGCGGCTGTTGCGGTCACTGCTGACCTCGACTTCACCACTTTGAGAAACGTAACCTGTTGCACTGACGGTGTAGCTGTAGTGGCCAGGCAGCACCAGATGCCCGTCGCCCAAAGGCAGCGCCAGGCCGCTGACGGTGACCTTGGCATCGCTGGGCTGTGTTTCGAAGATCAGTGAGCGGGCAACCAACAGGTACACCAGCATCAGTACGCCTAGGAGCAGGCAGCCCACGACAGCGATTGCTTTGGGAGAAAGCAACAGCTTCCTGCCGCCAGAGGAAACCGGAGCGGGGGTGAAGCCTATTGGCTGGATGACGGATACTTCTTCGTTGGCCGGCTCGCTATCGCGTGCGGGGACCGCTTCCTTGGCTGTCATTAATGATTCCCTGTTACTGCGCACTTATTGATTTTCCGTGGCGGCGATGGTCGCTATTTCCGCATTCAGGTCGGCGGGGCATCCTTGGTGGAGAGATACAGAGCCGCGCATTTCAGCTTAGTCTGCTCTCGCCATTGCGGGCCGAGCCGCTGGATGATTGGCGCACCTTTCTCTGTTTAGGCGATACCGAGGCGACAATTTTGTCCACGGCTT
Source organism: Microbulbifer sp. ARAS458-1 (assembly GCF_045348205.1). Taxonomy (NCBI): domain Bacteria; kingdom Pseudomonadati; phylum Pseudomonadota; class Gammaproteobacteria; order Cellvibrionales; family Microbulbiferaceae; genus Microbulbifer; species Microbulbifer sp. ARAS458-1. Next base: position 1,542,566 of record NZ_CP155838.1, read on the forward strand.
CCTATCGGTAATAGGCGTAGAAATTTGCGGCCAATGAGTCAGCTTGGGCTGCGGGATGTGCCGGCGAATCGGGTGCACAACATGAAAAATCTGTGCATTTTGATCCGATCGCCGAGGCAGGGTTTCCGGTTTCAGGAATTATTGGCGCTGTTGATCTTTTCCGCGCACTGAATGGTGACTACCGGGGATTCAGACTGAGGTTGCACCACAAATTCCTGGCGTACATCGCGGTATCCCTGTCGGGTGCCAACGGCGGTGTAACGCCCGGGTTTCAGCGCAATCTGACGCTGTGAGAAGTTGCCCAGCTTGCCCACGTGGTAGATGGTGACCTGGGTGCTCGCATCGGACTGCAGGACAACGGTTACTGGTATTAACGCCTGGGTCAGCGCGGTTTCCAGTGCCTCCACCTGTGCGGTCAGCCGAGGGGTGCCCGCCTTGAGTGCACGGGCATCCGCCAATACTTTGCGCGCGTACTGATTGCGTTTGGACTGGCTTAACTTGAGTGGGTCCTGCAGTAGTTCCTGCAGCTGGTCGTCAAGTTTGGCGCGGGCCTGACTGCGTGCCTTGCCGGTCGCCGCCTCAACAAGGCTGCTGTCGGTCTCAAGTAGCGCGGAATATTGTTCCACGGCTTTGTGCCATTGCTCCTTGCGTTCATGTTTTGACGCACTGGCAAAGAGTCGGTCGATACGCCCTTGCGCCGCACCATTGGCTGCTTGGCGAAGCCCGGCATCCGGGTCGGTGGCGTTTGGCTTGAGTTTTTTCGCCGCACTGAATCGGGATTTGGCTTCTTCGAAATCGCCGTTCCCGATCGCCGCGTACCCCGCAGACATTGCCTCGCTGTAGTCCCGTTCAAGGATTGCTGCATTTACTTCAGGGAGCAGCGCTTTGGCCGGCACCGTATCCCCGTCCAGGGTCAGCGCTTTTTCCAGTTCTGCTTTCGCAGTATCCAGATTGTTTTCGGTAAATGCGTCCTTGCCAGCGGTAACGTGTGGCCAAACCTCATGCAGCTTTTGCGCGCGGTTTTTACCGTTCATCCCGCGGGGGTGATCTTCCGAAATTGTCAGAACCAGATCGAAGGATTTGTTCGCAGCGTCCTGGTCGCCCGTGTCCAGTGCCGCATGACCCGAAGCCAAGTGTTGCTCGATACGCTCAGGGATGCTGTCACGCAATGCCTGCATACCAGCGAGCGCTTCGCGGTACTGTTCCAGGGCCTGCATAAATTTGCGCTGGCGATAAATGGTATCTGCGCCCTCAGCGAGAGCTCGGGCAGCAAAATACTCCTCCGCTGCCCAAGTTTCTACCCGGCGCTCCAGCAGCTCTTCCTGAAGTTGCAGAATATCCTGCAGTATCTTCTGTACATCCCGGCGCTGTTGCATGATCTCCGCTTCTGTGTACGGAGACTCCTGGATTTTGGGTTGTGCCTGTTTACTGCTATCGGTCGCTGCTGTACTGATTATCACCGGTGGCGCTGGTGTATCTACCATTTGCGGCAGCACCCAGAACACACCGACCAGTGCGCCGAGCATTCCGGTACCGAGCGCTATCGGCAGCCAGTTCACTTTGCTTTTTCGACTGTCATTGGATCGGGACGATTTGAGACGATTGGTATTTGCATCGCCTGACGCAGTATCGCCCTCTCCACCAAACGAAAAATCTGCCGGTTGAATAAATGATGGGTCTTTGGGGTCTGAATCGCGGTGTTGCATGGTAATTCCGCTCTGGCCGTCGTTATTGTCCGGAGGCCGCAACCGGATATCGTGTCCGCTCGCGGCCGTCCTCGATTACCTCATTTGGCGCAGTTCGCTGCCGCAGTGTCAGATATCCTGCAGGCCGCCGGTTTCCGCCTGATAGATTTCTTTCAGCAGTTCGCGCCATTGCTGGTACTGGTTCTCCACCGAGCCGGATAGAGTCACGGTACGATCTTCCAGTTCCACAATCTGGGGTTCCACTTCCGCTTCAATGGAATCTCCCAGCTCTTGCAGTGCTTCGATGTGCATCTTGGCTTCGGAGCGACGGTCAAAGCCACTTTTTACCAGGTAGCCGCCACCAGCAACGGCGACGTTTGCCGCCTGACGTGCAGCTCCGCCGCCGGCACCGGCGGTGGCGATACCACCGACGATTGCGGCTACGCCCATAATCGTGTTGTTGCGTGCCTTGCGTTTCATTTCACGCATCTGCTTCACTTCTTCGTAGCTCATGGCGCGCCACTCCTGATAGGGGGTTTCCATGGTTTTTACGAAGGTGTCGTAGTAGCCCTGAAGGGTGTCCACAAAAAGATAGTCCCGCTCGCGGATCTGGCGCACACGCATAAGCATCGGGTCGTTGTCTGCGGGCAGGGAGGTCAGTTGGTAGAGTCCTTCTTCATCCTGGACCAGGTAGCGATCAAAGGCACTGGGTGAAAAGCTCCGCGCAAACTTGATTTCTGAAATGGTCCGCAGTTCGGCAATGTACTGGTCCGAGAGGCGCTGACGGTACATCAGCATGTCATTGGATACTCGGTTGTAGATACCCTGAAATGCGTCGCCTTCTGTTGGATGTTTACGATCATAGGCATAGTGTGAGGCCTGCTCGGTGTACTCTTTGGTAAACCAAAGTTGCCCACGGGAGTCGCGCACAGTGACGGACACCGTGAGCGTTTCACCATCGGACTGGACAATGGTCCCGGTTACCGTCACATCGATATTGGTGCGCTCACTGGGAATCACCCGCACGGCACCCCATCCCTGACTGGATTGCAAAGCGTCGGCCAGGGTTACCGCGATATAGCGGGATTCTGCGCGGCGCAACTCCGGAAATACCAGCTCGTCTTCTTCCAGTTCTTCGCCCTGATCAAGGCCTGCATTGAACTGGACAATACCGACATCCAGCAGGCGGTTTTCCGCAATGGTTTTGTCTTCCACCGTAAGCGGTGTATAGGCCGTGGTGCGCACTTCTGTGGTGGTGCAGCCGGCAATGATCAGGAAACCTGATGCAAGGCTGGCCAGGGCGCTGCGTGCATGCGAGAAAAACATGTCAGTACTCTCTCCCTAGTGTTCGTATATTCCCTGATGACTATTCATCGCTATTTCTGTGATTTTTTATATTTTCTGTATTCTTCCCAGAGTCGTTCGCGCAATTCCGGGTCTGACTCGCGCGTGGCCGCTTCACGAATCTGCCGGGCTACCACATCATCATCGTCGCCGGTGGGTACATCGGCCGGTACCACCGTGGCGCTGCCGCGATGATCAAACTCGCCCTGCCGCCCCTTGGTGGGCAAGCCGGGACCCGTGGCTTGCCCGCTGGAGTTACTCTGCTCAGGGCCCGCGCCACCTTCACCCTGGCCACCTGGCGGAGGTGGGGCGGGCAGTTCGGCTTCTGCGGATTGAATCAGGTCCTCGAGAGATTCACCCGCGGGAACCTCATCTTCGATGGCTTCCTGTTCTTCGGCGGATGCCGGTCGGTTGCGTACATAATCACGCTCGCGCAGGATCATGCCGTCGTAGCTCGCCATGGTGGACTCAAACTGACCTTCCAGTTCCGCCACGCGTTCGGCGCTGCTCATCGGTGCTTCATTCGGCGCGCTGCTGCCACCTGCGGGGCCGCCTGCGCTGGCGGTGGTAGATGACGGCTGGCCGCCGCTCTGTCCGCCGCTCTGTCCACCACTCTGGCTTGCACTTTGTGCGGAGGCCGGGGCAGCACTCGAGGCGCTGCTCGGCGAACCGGATGCACTGGCGCTCGCGGCACTGCTAGAGGCACTGCTAGAAGCGCTTGCGCTGGACGATGACGCACTGGATGAGGCGCTCGAAGATGAACTGCTGGAGGCGCTGCTAGCAGTGTTCTGCTCTTCGGAAAAATCGATCTCATCCGGTGGCTCGCCTTCACTGTTGGAGGACGGGTCCGGTGGCATGCGTGACTCATCTGGCCGGCGATCGGAGTCACTGTAAACTGGCGTCGATGGATTGCTGCTCGCTGTGGGGTCGGCATCGCTGCTACTCGAACGAGAGCGACGCTGGGATTCCTGGCCCTGATCTGACGCGGTTGATGCCTGCTTACTGGAGCGCTCACCCGATTCGATACTGGGGAGGGATGTATTCGGCTGCGCCTGACTGCTCGATGTGGAGACGCTCGGACTGCTGCGGCTACTACTGGGCGAACTCGGTGAAGGCATACTGCTCGCCGTGGACGGGCTCGATTGCGAGGACTGGCTGCTCGACGAACTGGATGACTGAGACTGCGACTGCGAAGAACTGGATGAGCTCGACTGTGACTGCTGCGGCTGCGCAGGTGGCTGTTGCTGAGTCTGCTGGTTTTTACAGCCGCTGATCACAGCTGCAAGTACAACCACGGACGCGAGTGCCTTCCAGTTTACATGGTGTACTTCTTCGGTTGCCGGATTAAAACGGCGCGCAAACTTCCGTAGTGTCATGTGTTATCTCCTGATGCGTTCACGGGCCGCAACGAAATCGTTGCGGCCCGCTTGTTCCATGTCAGTTCGACAGTTTTCCTTTCACTAGGTTTGGGAGTCAGGCGTTATTCGCTGCCAGTTTTCCACTTACCGCGTTTGTCAGGCCAACTTACCTCGATACATCAGTCGAACACTGTCTTAATCATAGATGCTTTAGTCGAATACAAATCGTTGCACGATACCGGTTGTTTCCACCGGTTCGCCGTTCTCGAAGCGGGGGCGGAATTTCGCACGTTTAAGGACGTTGCGTACCCGCGACCGGATACTTACTTTCCCCTCTGGCTGCGCGCTGATAATCCGGATATTGCGCGCCTTGCCAAATGCGGTCACATCGTAGGAAACCGTGACGTAGGAATCCGCCAGGGCTTCACGGTCCTCGTCCAGTAGCGGCAGGCTTGGAAGTGCCGCAGGGTGTCCGAAGATTTCATCAATTTCCTGGTTGGTTGCGCCGTTATCCCAAAGGGCACGGTAGGCTTCGCCATATGTTTCGCGCGCGGAATGCCACTTGTTGAACAGCATGTACCAGTCACCCAGCTCCACTTTTGCCTTGGCCGAGGCCGCTGGCGGTGATGCCGGATTTTTCTGATAAACATCCATAATCTTGGTGATCGCGGTTTTACCAGAGCTGAAACTGTTCATCCGGTAGTGGTCCAGCTGAGCGCGACGCTCATTGGGTACGCTACCGCCACCGAAACCGGTGTTTATCACGATGGCTTCCTGGGGCTCACCGGAATAGGTCGCCAGGTAATAGTTGGTGGCTTTGAGACCGCGCAGTGCTTCTACCAGGCGAAGGTCATTGGCGCCAAAATTCTGTGAAATAATATCTACCGCCAACGCGTAAAGATTGGTGGCGTTGATCAGATGCTCGAATAATGTCGCACCCTTTTCATCAATATAGGCCTGCAGGTGCCAACTGCTTAGCTGGTCGATGATCGGCAACATTCGCGGGTCTTTCTCCCCGTAGTTTTTCGCGTGCAGCCAGAACAGATATTCGTGGTTGTCGTTGGCGTCTTCCCATGCATTCAGCGCGATCTGGCTTTCGATCATCCGCTCAATCATCGGTACCTGATTAAGAGAATAGAGCCCTTCATTGACCCGGTTGATCAGCATGGCGCGGCGGAATTGAGAGATGGCTTCCTCGTGTGCGCCCCGGCGCTGCAATGCATGGCCCAGGCCCAACAGCTGCTCATCAATACCCGCACCGTAGGCGCCGTATTCGGCTTCCATATCTTCAATACGCTGGCGATATTCATCGATCGCCACAGACGGCCGAAGCTGTCGTTTTGGTTTCTCCAGTGGTTTGGATGCGGCTTCTATATATGCCGCAGGTGGAGCCTTGGCATTGTCGGGGGCAGAAAGATTTTCTGCCGCAACAGTGCCACACAGCAGAGCTGAGGCTGTAAACATCAAGCCGATAGCAATTGCGTTGCTGGTATCTGTCTGTGTCACGATTGAACCACTTCCATTTCATGTTGTTCCTGACCTGCCAATTTCCACCTGGGGCGAAATTTGTCAGGCTCGATTTCCTCGCGGCGGTTGATATCCGGGGTAGCCACATAAGTGCCTGCCGCAAAATACGCCGCGCGGAATCTCTCTCCCTGAAGTGTGGTTCGTTCACTTTCCTGCCGGTTGCCCGGTGTGCTGTCGATATCGACGCTGGACTCTGGTGTCGCCGGAAAATCTTTGGCCAACAGATTGGCACTTGCTTCCCTTGCAATTGGCGTTCGCCGTCCATGTATTTTGAGTATAGCCAACGAAATTTCGCGCCTTGCCTCCTCGCGTAGGCAGGCGCGCCACTGACTACCGGGGTACATCTGTTCAGCGCTGCCAGCTCCCCGTTCGTCCCGGGATTCTGAGGAATCCCGCTGGAAGGATGGCTGATGCTTCATGGCTGAATATCGGTCGAGGTACGTGATGTTTATGCCCGCTGGGTTGTTACTGTTCGGGGTTTGCACTCCGGTCCCAACAGTCTGGCAGTCTGTGACCGGGTGGGGGGAAGCTCTCAATTATCCCGGTGCCAAAAATGTCGCCCGCTGGAGGATTCTGTCGGCTGCATACACTTCCTGTGTGCAAGGGGCGCTAGCTTGTCGAGAGTGACCACCGGCCGGCGTCTGAAGAGGGGGCGGCGCTGTGCTATTTGTCTATTTAGTGTCGTGCTGGCGTTGCTCGGAAAAGGTTTGTCCTATTTGTTGCGCTTTAATATTGTGTGTTTTGCTCAGTATTACTTCATAGTATTCTGAGTATTTGGAAAAACTTGGTAATCCGGCCATAATTCGCTGGATTGACCGCATCAGAAATCAGTGGGAGAGCTTTGTGACGATAAAAATACAACCGGAAGCCATCGCCAGCCTGCGTGGTTTCGAACTCCCCGAGCGGCTCGGGTTTGGCACCGTTATGGCCCCAGTCATGTTTCGTGCCCGGTATCAGGATGGCCGCTGGAGCGATGGTGAGCTGATTCCGTATGGCCCTCTGGCGATGGATCCCGCCGCGAAGGTGCTGCACTATGCACAGTCCTGTTTTGAAGGCATGAAGGCCTACCGCTGCGGCAGCCGTGTCGGCCTGTTTCGCCCCGAGCGCAATGCCCAGCGTATGGCCCACTCCGCCCGCCGCCTGTGCATGCCGCCGGTGCCGGAAGCCCTGTTTCTGGACGCGGTTGAGACGGTGGTTGCCCACTGTGCGAACCTGATCCCCGGCAGCAGCGGCGAGTCCCTTTATATCCGTCCATTCCTCATGGGCACCCAGCCTGATCTCACCGTAACCGCGAGTAAGGCTTACGAGTTTTACGTGATCGCGAGCCCTTCGGAGGCCTATCACGCGGGTAACATGCGTCTGTGGGTTGAGCGGGAAGATAGTCGCGCCGCGGTGGGCGGGACTGGTGATGCCAAAGTGGGCGGTAACTACGCCGCATCACTGCTTAGCATCGCACAGCTCAAGGAGCGTGGTTACGACCAGTCCTTGTGGTTGAACCCGGGAAACCGTCACACGGTAGATGAACTGTCGGGAATGAACTTTTTTGCGGTCATGGATGGGGCTCTGCACACCCCGGCACTAAACGGCTCAATTCTTGAGGGGATAACCCGGGATTCCATGCTCACTCTGGCACGGGATCTGGATATCGAAGTTCACGAGCGAGAAATTGATATCGACGATTTACTGGCGCTCGTGGCCTCCGGCACCTGCAGCGAAGCATTCGCCTGTGGCACCGCGGCTATTGTCAGCCCGATCAGCGAGCTCGGTGATAGCACGCAGCGTTACCGTCTCGCCAGGGCCCCTGGCCCGGTCGCCGAAAAATTACGTGCGGCGTTACTGGATATTCAGGAGGGGCGTGCGGAAGACAGGTTTGGCTGGATGCAAACGGTGCAAATAGCGGATATCTGACGCTTTGCACGTCTTTGTATCCCCATTTTCGGCGCGGACCATGTGGCGGGAGATAAGAAATGCGCCGAAAAAGCGTGCGGAGCTAATTTCGAGTGCTTCCGTAGCACTCTAATACATGCGGTTGTTTCCAGGGGAAACGGCCGCATTTTTATTTGCGCCATTTGTTGCCCCTGCGTTGACTTGCATGACGGAGGTGTTACAAATCTAGGGTGCCTCTGATTAAGCCCCTAACCCATCGGGCTTTCGTAGGCTCCCTAGAGTGCCCCTGATGTATGGGTGCTGGCAATCCATCAAGAGTTTCGCCAATGGGCGATCGCTTGATGAGACAAATAAGAAACTGGAACTTTTGGGAAAAGCCTTTGGCGGTATCCCTCACTTTGACAAGTAGTATCCAGATCAAATTGAGACAGCAGAGTCGAATTGCGCTGTGACTCATTAAAAAGGTTTTCCCCGCGGTTACAAGCCGTGTAGTTCCTCGCGAGTGAGGAGAACGGGAATGCTGAATCATCTCTACGGCCTGATGGTACAACCGCGCAGGCAGTGGCAGGAAATTGCCGGGTTGTCCGAAAAGAGCGTAAATCGCCAGGTCCCTTACGTCATCGTTCTGGCGCTGGTACCCGCGTTGTGCTGGTATTTCGGAACTACCGAAATTGGCTGGAATATCGGTCGTGGTGATCAGGTCCGCACCCTGACAAACAATAGTGCACTGTCTCTGGTTGCGGTGTTCTACGTCACCATGATTCTCGCAGTGGTCGCGGTGGGTTACTTTATCCACTGGATGGCGAAAACCTACGGTGCGAAAACTCACCCGATGAAAGGCATCGTGATTGCGGGGTTTACTGCGACGCCTATCTTTATCGCTGGTGCTGCCGGACTTTATCCCATCTTATGGCTAGACATCCTACTCGCCACCGTGGCGGTCGCCTATGCGGTGTATCTGCTGTACGTGGGAATCCCGATTGTGATGAACGTTTCCGAAGAGCGGGGCTTTCTGTTCGCCAGTGCGGTGGTCACTGTGTGCCTGGTGATGGCGGTCGTGGTGATGGTGGGCACCGTGTTGTTCTGGAGTTTTGTGGCCGGCCCTGTGTTCCAGCACTAGTCGCGGCGGTCTGATATTCAGGTCCCGGGTGCCGGTTCCGCTCGGGACTTGTTCCTTTCTCTTGTCCTATTCCAATCTCCCTGATGCGCCGGTCCCCGAGTGTGCGGGCCGGCTGTCCAGGGGAGCCCTTCCGACCATCCGGTCAAGTTATCTCTGGTTAAAATGAGACAAAGTTCCTTCTGGTGAATTGCCGAGCCCCCGGGGAGGCGATACTATCGGGCTGCTGGCAGTTACGATTTCTGCCTGTTGAAATTGGTACAGGCGTACCATTTAAGAATGGTTGGTTAAAAATGGTCACCATTTCGGGTCTTTCGGACGTTAGTGGCCGCTGCGAACGCACGGATATCACCTCAAATACCAATAAAAAATTTGGAGAAAAAATGAAAACATCGGCGAAATTGGGCGCTCTCTTACTGGCGGCACTGGTCACGGCCTGTACTCCGGAAGAAGAAGCTGCTACCGCAAACAGTGCGGACAGTGCTGATGCTGCGGAATTCCAGAAGCAATTGCTCAAACAATTGATCCAGGCGCAGCCGGGTGATGTCATTGAAATTCCCGAAGGCCGTTTCCAGCTCAATCGCAGTCTGTCACTTAACGTTGATGGTGTGACAATCCGTGGTGCGGGAATGGATAAAACCATTCTTTCCTTCAAGAATCAGATTCAGGGGGCTGAAGGTCTGCTGGTGAATGCCAGTGATTTCACCATTGAAGACCTGGCGATCGAAGACACCATTGGTGATGCCCTCAAGGTCAATGAAGGCAAAAACATTGTCATTCGAGACATCCGTGTTGAGTGGACCAATGGCCCGGCGACCGAAAACGGCGCTTACGGAATTTATCCGGTCCAGACGGAAAATACTCTGGTGGAAGGCACTGTCGCCATTGGCGCATCTGATGCCGGTATTTACGTGGGGCAGTCGCGCAATGTCATCGTGCGCAACAACCGCGCAGAATATAATGTTGCTGGTATTGAAATCGAGAACACTATTGGTGCTGATGTTTACGACAATGTCGCCACGAACAATACCGGTGGCATTCTAGTGTTTAATATGCCGAACCTACCGCAGCCGGGTCACAGTACCCGGGTCTACAACAACAAAGTTTTCAAAAACAACTACGAAAACTTCGGTCACGAAGGGACACCGGTTGCTGCGGTTCCTGCGGGTTCCGGCGTAGTGATCAATTCCAATGATTTTGTGGAAATTTTCAATAACGAAATTTCCGATAATGACACCGCTAATGTCATCGTGAGTAGCTATTTTGCCGCAGGCTATTACAGTGACAAATCCACGCAGGAAAATTTCGACCCCTATCCGGAAGGTATTTATATCTATGACAATACCTTTTCCGGTGGCGGCAAGTCTCCGGATGACCTGGAGCTCAAAGCGTTGAAGATTGCCAAGTTCGGTCTTACTGGCAGTCTGCCGGATGTGTTGTGGGATGGTGCGGTCGACAAGGAAAAAATGGTGGATGGCAAACTTCCGGAAAACCTGAAACTGTGCATTCAGAATGAAGGTGTCGGTATCATCAATGTGGATCTCCAGGGTGGCTACAAGAACATCACCACCGATATCAGTGCACATCAATGCAACCTGAAAAAACTGCCGCAGGTGGTTCTTGATTTCGACAGCAACCAGGAAGAGCCTCAGGAGGAGCAACACGCAATCAATGAGGTAACCGATGCGTAAGTCTGCTTCAATCAGATGGTTCGGGGGGGCGGTACTGGCCCTACTGCTCGCTGGGTGCGGTGCACCCCGTGAGCAGGTCACGGTACATGAACGCAATGCCGTGCCGGACAATCTGAGTCAGTGGCATGTGGTTGAGGCCATCGACGGAAAGCTGTCGCTGAATGCGCGAGTCGTTCCCTACGATCTGAATACCGCACTGTTTACTGATTACGCGCACAAGCTACGCACAGTCTGGATGCCGGAGGGCAGCAGTGCGGAGTACGGTGATGCGGATTTCGATTATCCGGTAGGAACGATCATCAGCAAAACGTTCTATTATCCGCGGGGTGAAGACGGCACCGTCGTGCGTACCGATGATTACAGCGGGGATTTCGCCGGTTCCGGTCTGGACCTGTCGAAGGTGAAGCTGATTGAAACCCGCTTGCTGGTGAAGCGAAGTGATGGTTGGCAGGCGTTGCCCTACGTGTGGAATGATGCCCAGACTGACGCGGTGCTGGAGATCGCAGGAGACGCGAAACGTCTGCAATTGGTCAGTGCCGATGGCAGTGCTGAGGCGTTTACCTACGTGGTGCCTGACTCGAATCAGTGTGCCGGCTGCCACGCCGATAATCACGCGCAGAAAGCCGTACGTCCGATTGGCCCTCGTGCACGTCATCTGAACAAGACGTTCGACTACCGCGATAGTGGCGGGCAGGATGGCGAGCAAAACCAGTTGTTATATTGGCAGCAGGTAGGGTACCTCACCGGTGTGCCGGACCTGGTCGAAGTGCCCCGCAACGTCGACTATGAAGATGCCACTGCATCACTGGAAGATCGCGCTCGTTCCTACCTGGATATCAATTGTGGCCATTGCCACAACCCCAGTGGGCCTGCGGATACCTCCGGCCTGATGTTATACGGGGCTGAGCAGGATCGGCGTAAGCTGGGAGTTTGCAAGCCGCCGGTTGCCGCGGGTACTGGCTCCGGTGACCGACTGTTTGCGATCGTGCCGGGAAGCCCGGACGAATCCATTCTCAATTTCCGCGTGGAGTCCACCGATCCGGGGGCAATGATGCCGGAGCTCGGACGTAGCCTTGCCCATGAAGAAGGCGCCGAGTTGTTGAAAGAGTGGATTGCCTCCTTACCCGGTAACTGCTCCTGACAGTCTCAGCAGGTGGCGGTCAATGACTTCCGCCTGCTGCGAGTCAGTGATGGGAAGCATGGACGAGCGGTGTGTCGGGGGGTATTGTTCTAGCCAATTTTTCCGTGGCCAGATATTCGGGATAAAGGAAGTCCAGTAGCCGGCCAGTTTCGTTGTTTCTCCGCTCATAGTCTTCCAGTAACGCGACATAGGTGCGGAATCGCTCCTGAATCTTGCGCACATAGTCGTAGGGCTCCTGCCCGCGCGCGTAGCCGTAGCGCGCCTTTTCATAGTATTTTTTGTCTGACAGAAGCAGCATTGCGTTCTCGACATTGTTGAACCAGACATTGCGGTCCCAGCCTTTTTCTTCTGCCAGGTCCTGTGCGTCGTAAACATGACCGAGTCCGGCATTGTAGGAGGCCAGGGTGAACCACATCATATTTTCCGGGCTGATTCCCTTGTCTTCGAATTTACGGTGTAGCCACTCCAGGTATTTAAGACCTGCACGCACACTGCTTTCAGGATCAAACAGATTCCTTTCCCCGACCTGCTTTCCTGTGTCCGGCATTACCTGCATCAGGCCGCGAGCGCCCACCCAGGATTTTGCCTTGGGGTTGAATGTGCTCTCCTGAAACATTTGTGCGACTACGAGTCGCCAGTCAAAGTTATATTCATCGGCGTATTTTTTTACGTAATCGTCATAGGGGGAAATCGTTCCATTGGCATTGAGCTCGTCAATCTCAGGGCGGGTGCGCTTGGGGGAATCAAAATATTTGGTATACAGAATGCGCATTTTCTTCTGTGTGCTTTTCTTTGCGAAAAATTTATTGATCGCCTTGAGTAGCTGTGGATTGTTTTCGCGAACCATCCAGCCATAAACGTTATCGTCGATTTCCAGATCAATGAGTTCATCGACATTGGTTCGCCAGGCATGCTCCAGTTTTACGGAGAGGCGATCTGCGATTGCGAGGTCATAGTCGCCATCTGCGACCCGATCGATAATTTCCTGGATGTTGAGCTCTTCCGGTGCCAGTTCGATAATCACTCCCGGAACTTTTTTCTTGAGCTGCCTGGCAACCTCGTAATGGTTGCTGGACTTACGCACGTGGATTGTGCGCCCTTCAAGTTGATCAAGTGACTCAATCTTGTCGCTGTCCTCACCTACAAGAATCACGCGCTCTTTCATATAGGGCGTTGAGAAATCCATACCGCTGTTGTCCCGCTTCTCTGTGGCCGAGAGCAGGGCTGCGGCGATGTCGGCTTTGCCATCTCGCAACATGGTCAAAAGATCGGCATGTGTGGGTGCGACGATAATCTCCAGTCGCAATTTATGCTTTTTCGCGAACGCCTGAGCGAGCTCGAACTCGTAGCCCATAATGCGGCCCTTCCACATGTAGTAGGTGCCAGGGTGGTTGCGAGTTAGTATGCGGATATAGCCTCGCTCACGGATCTCGTCCAGATCCCCAATGGATCGGTTGACAGTCCGGGTGAGTTTGCTGTGCCGGATAAAATCATCCATCGCCTGCAACAGCTCAGGTGAATTTTTTCGAATGGCCCAGCCCACCTCAAATTCCCCGGGGAAGGTATAGTTCTCGATAATATTTTCTTTAAACTGGGAAACCTGCTTGAAAATATGGTTTTCTGCGATGGTGAGGTCGATGTGCCCCTCTGCAACGTCAATCACCAGTTCCACATAGTTTTTCTCGGCGACTTTGAGTTTAAGTCCGGGATACTTCTCTACAAATTTTTGTGCGGCGGTTTCGAAAACGGTGCCTTTGGTTACAGCCAGTGTTTTACCTGAAAGGTCGGTGGAGTCTGAGATAGGTTTTACGTCATCACGTGAAATCAGTACCAGCTGTGTGCTCGCGGTTGGGATTGAGAAGTCGACCTTTTTCTTGCGGGCTTCGTTGATCACCATGTAATTGGCGATAAGATCGCCTTTCCCTTCATTCAGCAACGGAATCAGCTGATCAAAGTTATTGGCGTACAGAACCACCGGTTCCAGCCCCAACCTGGTGGCCATGCGCTTGGCTTCGCTCAGTTCCAGGTCTTGAATGGTGGCCTCCCTGTGCAGCGAATCACTATTGGAGATGTCTACGAGGATTCGTAGCTTGCCCTGCTTCAGCAGGCCTGGAAGGTCGCCGGTCTCGGTGTAATTGTCATAGGCGTGGATTGGGTATTCACCACTGGTTTCCTGTGGCCATTCGGCTTCGCGACGGAGGTCTTCACGGGACGCGGGGTGCATGTGCGGATCGTCAACCGCTGCGGTGGAAGGGGAACCAGCCGACTCAGCTTCGCCTGCTTCGACTTCTTCGTTATTTTCCGTTTCTGTGCCCGCCTCAGCGGGGGCGGAGGGGCCACCTTCTTCCCGCTGGCAGGCGCCAATAGCGAGAAGGATAACCAGGAGGCAGAAAAACTTACGCCCAAGCACAAACAATCCCATGGTACTTCTGCAGATACATCCGATGTAGTTGTTAAAATTCTAGCTTGCGCGGGGCCTGTCCGTAGTTGGAATGCTTTTTTATCCCGGATATTCGTGCCGGTGACTGGGAAGCCGTAGGCTGAATCGCTGGCGCAGCTATGGTGTATCGTGGGGTGTATCGCGCCGGGCTGGGCGCAAAAATTATTGCAAGTTGAGAGGCGCACCCTGGCCAGTCGTTGGTCAGGGTGGCGCAGGTGATGCAGGGTGGGAGAGTCTTGGCTTATGCGCTCTGGGTATGGAGGCTATTGCTATTGTGCAGCGCAGTGGCATCAGACGCCGGAATCACGCCTTTTACCATCAGGGTGACGGTGCGCTCTAGGAGTGGAGAGTCCACAGATATTGCGCCACTGAGAATCTGGAACTCCAGGTTCAGAATTGTACCGTGCACAATTTGGGCGGCGGCCAGTGGGTCGGCCAGCTGAAGCAGTTCAAAGAACTCAACGATCAGATTCTCGGTGGATTGGTTGGCCATACGCACCGCACGGGTGAGTTGTGGATTGCGTAGCGCTTCATTTTTGAATGCAAGCTCAATAATCCGGTTATCGCGGCTGCCCGCCTGCGAGCGAATGTGGTTTAGCACGAAGCGGGTCAACTGTTGGATAAGCTGGCGGCGTCCGGTGGCTGAATGCATCTGCTCCGGTGTGAGCTGTCGAACGGCGGAAAAGCTTTCTTCCTGCAGGTGGCGAGTCTGGTCAATATTCTGTTCTACAAAATATGTGAACGCATCGCTTATCAGGTCGTCCAGTTGTTTGAAGTAGTAAGTGGTGGCTGCCAGTGGTACTGCGGCCTCTTTTGCCACGGCGCGATGGCGGATGCCGCGAATGCCCTCTTTCACAATCAGGCGAAGGGTAGCCTCTAAAATAGCTTTGCGACGCTGTCGGCTGTCGGCGCGTTGGGCGCGACGGCCTTGATAGACCAGTTCAGACTTTCCGTTGTCTAACGTCATGGTTGCGAGAATTCCTTTGCAATTTGGGGCGAACAGCTATCGGGAATCGGGAAATACTCGTTCCAGATGAAAATAGCGCGGTTAAAAGGTTGTCGGCAATAGAGCCCGTTCATGTTTTCCGCTCCCGTCGTTTATTGGTCTTATCGTTTGTATCCAGTCTACCGAATGTCACACGTTCATGGCCATGCGTACTTATGACTGACAAGACAGCTTGGGACGGTCGCTCTATTTTATCGATATGAGTCAGGTTAGCCAGCGAGGAATCGCGGATTGTGAGGAAAATCCCATTACGTTTTATTACACGCGGAATTAGTTGAAGTATGCTTCGGGAAACTGGTGAATTTACAGTCTGAATTAACAGAGTCTGTTCATTGTGCTGGTGGAACAGGTTTGAACCGTTAGCGGATACGGGTCTCAAAATCAGGCAAAAAAATACCGGCGCAGGGCCGGTATTTTTTTGCCTGTGGCGAAGATTTATTAGCGAAATACCGGTGGCCGTTATTCCTCGGGCTCTTTCGTTGAATTCACGAAATCTTTCCTGTGGTGCGCACGCGTTTACTCCCGGTGACAACGCTGGCATTGGCTTTTTTGCGGCCCTCGATTCCGGCGTCGATGGCATTTTTGGCTGCGATCAGTAACCCCGCCACGAGAAAAGCACCGGGGGGCAATACGGCAACCAGAAATCCGGAATAATCCTGTCCCAATACCGGCAGCGTCCAGTCCGCCGCCATGGGGCCCAGTAACAGGTCCATATCGCTGAACAGGGTTCCGCGGCCAATGACCTCGCGCACTGCGCCGATCACGATCAGCACCGCACTGAACCCGACGCCCATCATCAGTCCATCCAGCAGCGACGGCAACACCGGGTTTTTACTGGCAAACGCATCTGCGCGACCCAGGATCGCGCAGTTGGTCACAATCAGCGGAATGAAAATACCCAGTACCAGATACAGCTCGTAAGTGAATGCTTTCATCAGCAGTTCGGCACAGGTCACGAAGGTGGCGATGATCATCACCGACGCCGGTAGGCGCACGGTTTCCGGCATCTGGTGGCGCACCAGGGACACCGCCAGGTTGGAGCAAGTGAGTACCGCGGTGGTGGCGAGACCGAGACCGATCGCATTGACTACGGAGCCGGTGACCGCGAGTAGCGGGCACAGACCGAGTAATTGCACCAGTGCGGGATTGTTCTTCCACAGGCCGTTGTGGGTAATCTCGCCATAGTTGTGCGAAGAGTCAGGTGTGGTCATCAGTTCTTCTCCCCCTGGTTGTCCTGGGGCTGTTCGACTTCTACCGCGCGCTTGGACACCGGCGCACTGAAGATTTCCTGTTGGTGCTCGGCGACAAAGTCGAGCACGGTGCGCACCTGGTTTACCACCGCCCGCGGGGTAATGGTGGCACCGGTGAACTGATCGAAGGCACCGCCGTCTTTTTCCACCTTCCACATATCGCGGCCCGGGTCCTCGAGGGAGGTACCGTTAAAGGACAGTATCCAGTCGCTCTTCTTCACTTCCACCTTGTCGCCGAGACCGGGGGTTTCCGCGTGGCTGGTCACCCGCACGCCGGCCACGGTGCCGTCGCGGTTTACACCTACCAGCATTTGAATGGGCCCTGAGTAACCGTCCGGTGCCACGGTGGGGATGATGACCGCATCAATGGTGCCGTCACCTTCCCGTGCCAGATTGATATCGCCCCCCTGTCTCAGTCCGAGCATGGCCCAGTACTGTTTGGGAATGGGGTAGGTATCCACCAGCAGGTCGTTGCTGTGACGCTCGATGGGGATGATCTCCAGCAGGGCCTTGGCAGCGGCCTCGCGGATGGCGCGCTCGATGGGCTCACGGGTGGTGATCTGGGTTACCGCCAGAGTGCCGGCGGTAACCAGGGCGAACAGGGCAAGAATGGCGGCATTGCTACCGATGGAGCGCTTCAGCATTACTGTTCCTCCAGGTCGGTGGCCTTGCGCGGGGCTTTGTGGCCGTAGGTGCGCGGCAGTGTGTAGTTGTCGATAAAGGGTGCGGCGAAGTTCATCAGCAGCACCGCAAAGGCCACCGCATCCGGGTAGGCGCCCCAGGCGCGGATCACAAAGACCAGCAGGCCCACGCCGGCGCCAAAGATCAGCCGGCCCTTGTTGCTGGTACAGCCGCTCACCGGGTCGGTGACGATAAAGAAGGCGCCGAGCATGGTGGCACCGGAGAACAGGTGCAGCAGGGGTGAGCCCTCACTCAGGGAGCTGCCGCCATCGTAGAACACGATGGAGAGAACCGTCAGGGTGGCGAGCATCGCCACCGGGCCGTGCCAGGTAATTAGGCCGCGGAACAGCAGGAACAGGCCGCCCAGCAGGAAGCCGAAGTTGGCCATTTCCCAACCGAGCCCGGCCACAGAACCCTGATTGAACACCGGTTCCATCTGGTACAGCTGGGCGAGGATCGTGGACTCATTGTGGCGCACGATTTCCAGCGGCGTGGCGCGGGTAAAACCGTCCACATTCATATTGCCGAAGATCAGCGCAAAGGTCTCATCCAGCCCCGGCGCACCCTGGATCAGGTCCGCGGCGCCGGCCCAGCGGGTCATTTCCACCGGAAAGCTGATCAGCAGCACCACGTAGCCCACCATCGCCGGGTTGAACGGGTTGTACCCCATACCGCCGTAGAGCTGTTTGGCCAGCAGTATCGCACTCACGCTGCCGATCACCGGAATCCACCAGGGGCAGTAGGGTGGCAGGGCGATACCCAGCAGCAGGGCGGTGACCAGGGCGCTGTAGTCTTTCAGATAGAAGGCAATCGGGCGATTGCGCAGTTTCATCACCGCGGCTTCTGTGGCCAGCGCGGTGGCGATACACAGGGCGATATTGATCAGGACGCCGGGGCCAAAGTAGATCACCAGGGCCAGAACGCCGGGAATGGTGGCGGCGGCTACCTGCAGCATCACTTTTGAGGTGCTCTGACCGGAGTGGGCGTGGGGGGAGGTGATTCGCATCAGGGACATGGGGTTACTCTCCGCTCCCGTTTCCGTTCTGGCTCTGTTGAGTCAGTTTTTCCTGCAGCTTGCCCTGCATTTTTTCCAGTGCGGTCTCAAAAGCGCCGGTGTTCGGGTCGTCTTCCTCACGGGCCTTGATCAGGCGCGCTTCGGCTTTCTCGACCCGTTTTTTCAGTGCGTCGATTTCCGTGGCGAGTTTTTCTTGCGGGCTCATGCTGGCGCGGGCGGCCGCGGCGGCCTTGGCCTTTTCGATGGCGGCGCCGGCGGCGGACGACGATGCCCCCGCTACGGTCAGCTTGTCCTGGGTAACGGTCGGCTCCGATTGTTCGGCGCTGGGCGTTTGTTGCACCGGTGCTGATGCGGCCAACTTTTCCGTTTCCGCGAGTTTTTCCCGCGCTTCCTTCAGCTTCAGCTCGGCAGTTTTCAGCTGGGCTTCCAGCTGCGGCTTCTGTGCCTCTTCGGCTTCATTCAGCTTGCTCTGCATCCGCTCTACCCGGTGCTCGGCACTGGTGAGGGTGCGCTGGGCGCGGGCCAGTTGCTGTTCCGGGGTGGCCTGCTTGGCTTTTACCCGGGCCAGGGCCGCGGCCACCACGTCGGACTCTTCCTTGGCGGCTTTGGCTTCTGGAGTGTCGGCGTTCTGCTCGCGTTGCCTGCGCGCCTCTTCGGCGGCTTTCTTGCGCGCCAGGCGCTTGGCTTCTTTTTCCTGCTCCGCCTTTTCCAGGCGCAGCTTGCGGTATTCGAAGCGCTCGCGGGCGCGGTCGGCTTTTTCTTTTTCCAGTCGCGCTTCGCGAATATCGCCTTTGGCGGCGCGGTAGTACTGCACCAGCGGAATGCTGGATGGGCACACGTAGGAGCAGGCACCGCACTCGATGCAATCAAACAGGTTGTAGGCCTGCAGCTTCTCGCGGTCTTCCGCGCGCGCGTACCAGTAAAGCTGTTGTGGCAGCAGCCTCGCCGGGCAGACCTCGGCACAAAGGCCGCAGCGGATACAGGCCTGGGCCGGTGGTGGTGGCGGCAGCTCATTATTGGTGGGCGCGAGGATACAGTTGGTGGTTTTTACCACTGGCGCGTTTTCGTCTTCGATGGTGTAACCCATCATGGGCCCGCCAATGACAATACGTTGGAGCTGTTTACGGTCGAGACCGTGATGTTCCAGGATATGACGGATGGGGGTGCCCAGCGGCACCTCGATGTTGCGCTGGCGCTCCAGGGATTCGCCCACCACGGTGGTGACACGGCTGATCAGTGGTTCGCCCAGGGTGACCGCGCGGAATACGGCGCGCGCGGTGCCCACGTTCTGGCACACAATGCCCACATTGGCCGGCAGGCCCTCGTTGGGCACTTCGCGCCCGGTAAGGATTTCGATCAGCTGTTTTTCGCCCCCAGAAGGATATTTGGTGGGGAACACCACCACATGGAAGCGGGTGCCCACGGCGGCCTGCTTCATGGCCTTGATGGCTTCTGGCTTGTTGTCCTCGATACCGATCAATACCCGCTCCGGCTGGTCCAGCAGGTGCGCGAGTATTTCCACACCACCGATGATCTCGCTGGCGCGCTCACGCATCAGCATATCGTCGGCGGTGATATAGGGCTCACACTCGGTGCCGTTGATGATCAGGGTGTCAATCTCCGCACCACCGCGGGGGTTCAGCTTTACCGCGGTGGGGAAGCCGGCGCCGCCCATGCCGGCGATGCCGCAATCGCGGATCTGTTCCAGCACCTCGTCGATCTCTCGGTGTGCGTAGTCTGCAAGCGGAGTGAGTGCACACCACTCGTCGCGGCCGTCGGTGCGGATCTGGATACAGTCCGCCACCATGCCGGAGGGGTGGGGCACGGAAAAAGGCTCGATGGCGACCACCTTGCCGGATGACGGCGCGTGCACCGGGCAGCTTACCGGGCCGTCGGCTTCAGCGATCTTCTGGCCTTTCTTAACCAGATCTCCCAGCTTGACCAGGGGAATAGCGGTGCCGCCGATATGCTGGTTCAACGGCACGATCAGATCTTCTGCCAAGGGGATGCTGCCGATGGGTTCGCCGGTGGACTGGTGCTTGTTTTCCGGCGGGTGAATGCCGCCGTGGAAATCATTGATCTTCAGCTCGCGGGACAGATCCCTTGCCTTTTCACTGGCAATCAGATGGGCTTCGCGGGCCGCGCGATGCTCGTTCGCGTTCTGTCGATGGTCTACCTGGCTCATGCTGCACTCCGGTCGTCGGTGTGCAGGTCGGGTCTGTCACTGGCGATCAATTGGATACCGTCTTTGGGTTTGTTCGGATGCCACTGTTGCAGGCTGGTCTCCAGCGGAACCATATCGATGCAGTCCACCGGGCAGGGCTCGACGCACAGGTCACAGCCGGTGCACTCGTCCACTATCACCGTGTGCATCTGTTTGGCGGCGCCGACAATGGCATCCACCGGGCAGGCCTGGATGCACTTGGTGCAGCCGATACATTCCGCCTCGCGAATAAATGCCACCTTCTTGACGTCTTCCACCCCGTGTTCGGCATCCAGGGGTGTCGGCTCGACATCCAGCAGGTTGGCCAGTTCGTTGATGGTGGCCTGGCCCCCCGGTGGGCACTTGTTGATGGCCTCGCCGTTGGCGATGGCTTCGGCGTAGGGGCGGCAGCCCGGGTGGCCGCACTGGCCACACTGGGTCTGCGGAAGTATGGCGTCGATCTGATCCACAATGGGATCGCCCTCGACCTTGAAGCGCACTGCGGCAAAGCCCAGCAGGGCGCCGAAGACGAGAGCCATACCGCCGAGAATCAGCAGCGGCGTGGATACTTCCGATAACCATTCCATCGTCGCTCCTCCTTATACCAACCCGCTAAAGCCCATAAAGGCCAGGGACATCAACCCCGCGGTCATCATGCCAATAGCCGCGCCCTTGAAAGGCCTGGGCACGTCCGCCACGGCCAGGCGCTCGCGCATCGCCGAAAACAGGATCAGTACCAGAGAGAAGCCCACAGCGGCGCCAAAGCCGTAGAGGGTGGACTGGAAGAAGTTGTTTGCCTTCAGGGTATTTTGCAGCGCAACCCCAAGCACCGCGCAGTTGGTGGTGATAAGCGGCAGGAAGACCCCGAGCACCCGGTGCAGTAGAGGGCTGGTCTTCTCGATAAACATGCGCGCGAATTGCACCACCACCGCGATCACCAGAATGAAGGAAATGGTGCGCAGGTACTCCATGCCGAAGGGCTCGAGTAAGTAGGTGTTCACCAGGTAAGAGCAGATGGCTGCCAGGGTCAGCACAAAGGTGGTGGCGCCGGCCATGCCGATGGCAGTCTCCAGCTTGTTGGATACCCCCATAAACGGGCACAGGCCGAGGAACTGTACCAGCACGTAATTGTTCACCAGGATGGTGCTGAGAAGAATGACGGTAAATTCGGTCATAGAGATTCCATTCTGCCCACTGGCCGGGCCGCGGTTTGAGCAACAGGCTGGCTCGGGAATGATGTGCTGGGCTGGCGTCGAAATTGCCGTGCTGGCGCAAAGTTTGCAGGCGCTTACTGACACCGCCGGTCTCAGCACAAATCTGTGTTGCCTGATCAGGGGGCGGTATTATGGGCGAGAGGGTAGGGGCGTTCAACTTGCCCGGCCCGTCGCTGTGGCTACTGCCCTGTGAAACCCGTGTATACCTGACCGCAGGCTCCAGCCAGGCTGCACCTCGAAAGAAGATCGTTCAATGAAAATAGCGACCGACGACCTCAGCGGCCCCACTATCGCGGCCTTTCTTCAAGCACATATTGATGACATGCGTGCGACATCCCCACCTGAGAGTGTTCACGCCCTGGGCCTCGAGGGCCTGCGCCAACCGGATATTACCTTCTGGACACTCTATGACGGCGACCAGCTGCTGGGGTGTGGGGCACTCAAAGAGCTTGCACCCGATCACGGTGAGATCAAATCCATGCGCACCGGCGCCTCCGCTCGGGGAAAAGGGGTTGGCAGCGCGATGCTGGCACATATAATTGATGAATCTCGCGCCAGGGGCTATACCCGACTCAGCCTGGAAACCGGCTCGATGACCTTTTTTCACCCTGCTCACCGGCTTTACCGGCGCCATGGGTTCACAGAGTGTCCTCCCTTCGCCGCATATACAGATGATCCAAATAGCGTATATATGAGTCTGGACCTCTGACCCGCCTTCCATACTAACGACCCGAGCATGCAAGCGTACCTACAATCCACTCCAATCATCGACTGGCAGCACCCGGACATCCTCGACGCCGCCAGCGATCTCAAATGCCGTTCCGGAGCCAAATTTGGCACCGCCCGCAATACCTTTGAATTCGTGCGCGATGAAATCCGCCACAGCGGCGATTTCGCCCTGAACCCGGTCACCTGCAAAGCGTCTGATGTGTTGATCGCCGGCACCGGCTTCTGTTTTGCCAAAAGCCATCTGCTGGCCGCACTGCTGCGGGCCAATCAGATTCCCGCGGGCTTCCGCTATCAGAGGCTCTTGCTGGATAAGGCGGCAGGCCGCTATTGCCTGCATGGCCTCAACAGCATTTACCTTGAGCGTTATGGCTGGTTCCGCATCGACGCCCGCGGCAATAAACCGGCGGCAGGAATCGTTGCGGAATTTATCCCACCACAGGAGCGCCTTGCCTATACCCCGATGGAAGACGGTGAACAAGATCTGCCGCAAAATTATGTGGAACCCCTGCCGCAGGTTATCCAGTTGCTGGAAACCAGCGACAGCTACCAGGCCGTGATCGAAAACCTGCCAGACATTTGAATTTCACCGCCACCGGCTTACTCTTACGCATCCATTAAAGTGCGAAGAGGAGTCATCATGTCGGACGCAAGCTACACCCCGCCCAAAGTGTGGAAATGGGATTCCGAAAGCGGCGGCCAGTTCGCCAACATCAACCGCCCCATCGCTGGCCCCACCCATGACAAAGATCTGCCCGTGGGCAAACACCCCATGCAGCTCTACTCCCTCGCCACACCCAACGGCGTCAAAGCCACCATCATGCTCGAAGAGCTGCTGGCGCTGGGCCATGACGGCGCCGAGTACGACGCCCACCTGATCCGCATCACCGAAGGCGACCAGTTCAGCAGTGGCTTCGTCGACATCAACCCCAACTCCAAAATCCCCGCCCTCGTCGACCACAGCACCACCCCGCCCATTCGAGTATTCGAATCCGGCTCCATACTGCTGTACCTCGCAGAAAAATTCGGCGCCTTCCTCCCGCATACCCCCGAGCAGCGCACCGAAACCCTCAACTGGCTCTTCTGGCAAATGGGCGCCGCCCCCTTCCTCGGCGGCGGCTTCGGTCACTTCTACGCCTACGCCCCGGAAAAATACGAATACCCCATCAACCGCTACACCATGGAAGTCAAACGCCAGCTCGATGTCCTCGACCGCCAGCTCGCCGAACACGAATTTATCGCCGGCAAGGAATACACCATCGCCGACATGGCCATCTGGCCCTGGTATGGCGCGGTGGTAAAAAACAAAGCCTACGATGCTGCGGAATTCCTCGAAGCCCACACGTACAAAAACGTAATCCGCTGGGTCGACGAAGTGGGCGAGCGCCCGGCAGTGAAGCGCGGAAGCATGGTTAACCGCACCTGGGGCGAGCCTTCTGAGCAATTGCATGAGCGGCACGATGCCAGTGATTTTGAATTGCGTACGCAGGATAAAATTGGGGACCCTAGCGGCGATTAAGAATTGTGGAGCCCGACGAGAAGGTCGGGCGCTGGGCCGGGTATTTCAAAACTGTCGGAAACAGGGATGTTTCCGACAGAGCGTACAGGGATGTATTCACAGCGGTTTTGAAATACCCGGCCCAGTGACCGGCCACCACAAAATCACCTTACGAAGGGGACGGGACCTTGGAGGAGCGATAGGGTTTCCGCGAGGGTTTCCCCAATCCCCGCATTCAATTTCAGATCAATCAAATCGTCAGCCCGGGTCTTTCCCAGGTTAAGCGCCGCCATCGGCTTGCCCCATTCCTTCGCATAGCGACAGAAACGAAACCCCGAATACACCATCAACGAAGAACCCACCACCAGCAGAGCATCACTCTCCCGCAACGTATCCATCGCCAACTGCACCCGCTCCCGCGGCACATTATCCCCAAAGAACACCACATCCGGCTTCAGAATCCCCGCACAGTCCGGACAATCCGCCACCTGAAAGCTGGAAAAATCTACCTCCAGATCCGCATCCCCATCCGGCGCCACCTCCGCCGTGTAATGGCGGAAGGTAGGGTTCAGCGCGTAACTCCGATCGTGCACCAGCTGCCGAACCGCCCGGTAGTCGCAGCTCATACAGCGAATCTCATCCGCCCGCCCGTGCAAATCCATCACCCGCTCACTGCCTGCCCGCTGGTGCAGCCGATCCACATTCTGGGTAATCAACAGGTTGATATGCCCGCGCCGCTCCAGCCCCGCCAGATGAAAATGCGCCGGGTTCGGCGCAGAATTGCGGATTACCGGCCAGCCGATCAACGCCCGTCCCCAGTAGCGCTGTCTTGTCGCCGCACACTTCATGAACTCGCGATGATCCACCGGCGGCTTGCGCTTCCACTGGCCGTTGCGGTCACGGTAGTCGGGAATGCCGGAATCCGTACTCACCCCGGCACCGGTCAGCACCGTCAATCGCGGATAGCGACGAATAAACGCCGCCAGCTGCTCCGCCGCCTCCGTGCTCGGTAACGGCGAATCCGCAACAACGTCGCTTTCTGAATGAGAAGGGGAGGAAAGTGTGCTCAAACTCATGGCGCTGATCGCTTGGGCTCGCAAAAAATGGGATCGGAACCGCTATTGTAACGAGTCTGGCAGTAGAAGGTTGCACCGGGATTACGCCGGCGAGACTGTTCCCGCCAGCGTAGTGATTCAGGCAGAGTAAATCAGTAGGTCTTGTAGGGCAGGAACTTGCCGGACATCACCATATTCACCCGATCACCCTTCGGGTCTTCTTCCCGCTGAATATCCATGGAAAAGTCGATGGCGCTCATGATGCCATCACCGAACTCCTCGTGGATCAGCTCCTTGATGGTGGTGCCATACACACTTACCAGTTCGTACAGGCGGTAAATCAGCGGATCTGTCGGCACCGCAGTGGGTAGGGAGCCCTTGTAAGGGGCAATTTGCAGCCAGGCCACCGCCTCATCACTGAGGTCAAATAGTTCGCCAACTACGGCCGCCTGTTGTTTGGTAAACGTCATCTGGCCAAGACAGGCCGCGGTGGTCCACTCCTTCGATTGGCCGATGGCATCCGCCACCTGCGCCCATTTCAAATCTTTCTGTACCTTGGCGACCAGAATGAGGTCGGTAACCTGCTGGCGGTTGCTGATCATGTTTGCTCTCCATTTGCGATGGTTGGGTCGATTTGATAATCAGGTTGCCTGGGAAATCAGGCTCAATAGATAAAAAATAACAAGCAGTAGAACACCGCTCACCGACTGCCAGAAACGCACCGGGTAGCGCTCCATCAGTGGCGGCCGGGTACTGTTTAGGTAGTCCGGGTTGGGATGACGCAGCTCAAAAATAAATTCCGACAGCGCCTCGTGGCGGCGCAGTGGATTGGGTTGTAGCGCTTTTTTCAGAGTGGCATCAATCCACGCGGGAATTGCACGGGACTCGCTCAATACACTGCGATAGCGCAACTTGTGTTGCGCCGCTACCGTATTGCTGCGCGCGACCTGTGTGCCGTAGGGAAATTCGCCGGAAAGCAGGTGGTAGGTGAGAACCGCCAGGGAAAACAGATCCGAGCGTGGCGTGCCGCCGTCGCCGAGAAAATATTCCGGTGCGCTGTACAGGGCGGTGCCCAGGATCAATTGGCCATTTTCCTGTGCGGTTTCCGCAATCCCCGCCACTTTCGCCGAGCCCAGATCAATCAGCGTAACGGTACCCGCATCGCTGATCATGATATTTTCCGGGCGCAGATCCTGGTGCAGTATTTCGGCGCGATGCAGGGCCTGCAGCCCGCGCGCGATTTGCTCGACGATGCCGCGTACGGTTTCCACGCTCGGCGCGGGGTTGTCGGTCATCCACTGGCGCAATGTCCGCCCCTCCACCACTTCCAGCGTGGTGTAGAGAAAATTGCGCGGGCGATGAGTTGCCGCTGCCCGCACCACATGGACGCTGTCCACCCGTCGCGCCAGCCATTCCTCCATCAACAGCCGCTCCAGATGTGCGGGATCTTCACTCTGGTCGACGGAGGGCGCCTTGAGGATTACCCGGTTACCAGTAGCCAGGTCGGTAGCCAGATAGACATGGCTGCGGTGGCTCGCGTGAATATCCCGCTCGATGGTGAAGCCGTCGAAGCTGTCGCCGGATTTGAGAATGGGGGGCAATGGCAATTTGCCGGCCTGGTCGATCAGTGCCGGGGTTGTGTGGGGGAGTTTGTCCACTCGCACCAGTTGCACCGTAAGGTTGTCGCTACTGCCGTTGGCCAGTGCCGCGGCCACCAGGTTTTTTGCTGCGCGATCGAGACACGCGCTTTCCTGTTGCAGGTGCTCAATCAGCGTGCGTTGCGAGAGGGAATCGTGCACCCCATCGGTACTCAGAATAAACAGATCGCCGGCCTGCAGGGAAAGTCGTCGGTAATCAATTTCTGTTTGTGCGTCCGCGCCCAGCGCGCGACTCAGATAACTGTGGTGCTCCCCTTGCCACAGACGGTGGTCGTGGGTGAGTTGTTCCAGAGAGTCACCGCGCAGGCGGTAGATACGGGAGTCTCCGAGGTGAAACAGGTGCGCCTCGCTACCTCGGAAAACGGCCGCGCTGAAGGTACATACGTAGCCCTTGTCTTTATCGAAGCGGTACGGGCTCTGGCGGGTCTGCTCGAATAGCCAGGCGTTGGTGGCCTTGATCACCTGTTCGGCAGCGTTCTGTACACTCCAGCCGTCGGACGTGCAGTAGTAGTCGTCGAGAAAACTTTTCACTGCCGTTTCACTGGCCACAGCACTGACCGTACTGGAGCTGATGCCATCGGCAATGGCAAAGGCGGCGCCCTTGACGGCCAGCTGCGGTTCCGCCGGCAAAAAGGCGCCGCAACTGTCCTGGTTTTCCGGTTTTAGGCCGGCGCTACTGTGCTGGCCCGCCTCCAGGGCGAGGGAACTATTTATGGAGCCCGTCATAGAAACAGCCATAAAAATAGCCCCGCGGAGTGCGGGGCTGTATTGCGAT
This sequence comes from Microbulbifer sp. ARAS458-1, assembly GCF_045348205.1. Classification (NCBI taxonomy): domain Bacteria; kingdom Pseudomonadati; phylum Pseudomonadota; class Gammaproteobacteria; order Cellvibrionales; family Microbulbiferaceae; genus Microbulbifer; species Microbulbifer sp. ARAS458-1. The sequence goes on from NZ_CP155838.1 coordinate 1,569,837, forward strand.
CAGGCCAGAGCCTCTTTGCCGGCAGCGCCGTTTTCCGTTTTCAGCTGACGCTTGGGTGCCGTTTTGTAGTGGGTGCTGTAGAGCGTCAGGCCAGTAAAGGCCAGACCGCCAACCAGGTTACCCAGTGCGGTGGGAATCTCATTCCAGATCAGGTAATCCATCACCGAGAAGTCACCACCCATCATGATCGCGGTGGGGAACAGGAACATGTTTACCACCGAGTGCTCGAACGCCATAAAGAAGAACAGCATGATGGGCATCCACATGGCGATCACCTTGCCGCTCACATTGGTGGAAATCATTGCGCCCACTACACCCATGGAAACCATCCAGTTGCACAGCATGCCGCGGATAAAAATAGTAAACCAACCGGCGGCACCGTACTCCGCGTAACCCAGAGTGCGCGCTTCACCGATTGAGGAAAGCTTGGCACCCACCGCACCGGGTTCGGTGTTGAAGCCCATCGTGAAGACAAACGCCATCATGACCGCGACGGTGAGGGCGCCGGCAAAATTGCCCAGGAAGACCAGCCCCCAGTTCCGCAGGATCCCGCCCCAGGTCACTCCCGGTCGACGGTCCAGCCAGGCCAGCGGCGCCAGCACGAATACACCGGTCAGCAGGTCAAACCCCATCAGGTAAAGCATGCAGAAGCCCACCGGGAACAGGATCGAACCGATCAGATGGGAGCCGGTCATGGTGCCGACGGTTACCGCAAACACCGCGGCCAGCGCGAGAATGGCGCCGGCCATATAGGCGCGCACCAGGGTGTCCCGCGTGGACATGTATATTTTCGATTCCCCGGCATCGACCATTTTGGTCACAAATTCGGTAGGAGCGAGATAAGCCATAATCGTTTCCTTTATTAAGTGCTGGAGGCTAAACCATTTCTGCGGTCTTCCGCGGGCCGGCGGATTTTGGGCACAAAAAAAGCGCCCACACAGACCGATACGCATCGGAAAGTGGTGGACGCCTTTATCCAGAGTGTTCTGATTGTTCGGGTAAACCCGTGAGTGCAGCATTGCACCTGCTCGCACGGGTTATATGTAGCAAACTCAATGCCAGTTTTAACGGGAGTCAGCCGCAGCATTTCCTGTGTACGGGCCCCCGATATCTTTACGTGTAGCGCTGAGTCTCACACTTGGGCGCCACAAGAGGCTGGCGGGGTGCGCCAATTTGGTGCTTTTAGTTGGCGGTGATCAAGTCTGGTGCATTGTGTAGGGGAGGTTTGGCCGGACCGTGGATTTAACTGTCTCCCGGTGTCGTGTGGAATATAAATTGCTGGGTTAACTGCATATTCGTTGACTCGATATTTCACTCCCCCAGCAGTGGCATGCGGAGGCGCTACCATGCACAACCACAGTGAAGATGCGGAAAAATTCCTGCTTGCTGCCAAGCGTGCGGAAATTCAGGCGCTGGAGCGACTCGCCGGGAGTTGTGAGCTGGTAACTACCGTTTCGGACCTCGTTCATCAACTGCAGCGCGAGCGCGGTATCAGCAATATCTATCTGGTATCGGCAGGTTTTCGTTTCCATGAACAGCGCGATACCCAGGTTCGGAACTGTCAGTGCAGTGAAGGGCGTTTTCGCGCACTGTTGCACAATCGCTATCTGCAGAATGGGCCCAATGATGCATCGGCCGATATGCGGCTACTGAACAGTATCGCCTATTCATTGCATGGATTGGATGAACTGATGGAACTGCGCAGGCATATCGATGCGTTTGAAGTCAGCGCGCTGGAATCTACCGACGCCTACTGTCGCCTGATTGCCGGGCTGCTTAGCGTGGTTTTTGAAGCGGCGGATGTCGCTGACGACCCGGAAGTGACACGTCTACTGGTTGCCCTGTTCAATTTCATGCAAGCGAAAGAGTTTTCCGGTCAGGAGCGAGCCTGGGGGGCCATCGGGTTTGCCAGTAGCCAGTTTGATGCGAAGGTGCATGAGCGCTTACAGCGGCTACAAGACTGCCAGACAAGAAGCCTGGCTGTGTTTGCGGAATACGCCGGGGAGAGCGAATCCTTGCGCTGGCAATCGATCGAAAACAGTCAGGAGTCACGAGATTTGCGGCGACTCAGGCTGGTGATTGCGGGGCTGAAAAATGGTGAGCCGATTGCTTCAGAAATCAGTGAGGTCTGGTATCAGCTGGCCACCGCACGTATTGATGCCATGCACCGTCTTGAGGATGCCATGGCCGCGCGCCTGTTGCATGTGAGCCGCCAGCGGGTCTCCGATGCACAATCCGAACTTGGCCATCACTACGCGCAGCTACAGCAGATGAAAGCCGCGCAATGGCATAAACTGCCGGCGCTGACGGTATTGTTTGACCCGGAAGTGCCGGGCTTATATGGCAGTGTCGGGGCCAGTGATTTTGGTACCCTGCGCGGTCAGCCGCTGGCGCATTCCCTGTACGACCTGATTCGCTCCCAGGTGGCGCATATCCAAAGGGTGAGTGCCGAACTGGAAGAGACCCGAAAATCCCTGACCGAGCGCAAGCTGGTAGAGCGGGCAAAAGGAATACTGATGAAAAGTCTGAGAATGAGTGAAGACGCCGCTTATCGCACCCTGCAACAGAGAGCGATGGATATGAATCTGAAGCTGGCAGATGTGGCCGAACGGATTATTGCCGCCAGCGCGGCGCAGCGCCTGCCCACTGGAGCGCCGGGGAAAGCCATAGGGGCCCGCCGAGATGCGGTACTGCTGGAACCTTGACACAAATCATCGGTGTCCAGGCAGTGCAGTGCGAGCCGTTTGAGCGACTTGCATCTGTTAAATAGCCCGTAGCGTGAGGTACCAGTTCACCAGAGTGTGGGTAGTGGGGCGATTTAAAAACCGCTGAATGGCAAAGCCCGCAGCGAAAGCGCCGAGCATGGCTGCGGGCAGGGGAACACGCTGGGCCTGTGCTAGCGCTTGAGCCCGCTGTTGCTGCATGAGTGCGAGCGCACAATGACGTTGCTTCTGCATCGTCTGGCGGCGTTGTTCAATCTGGTTGTTTAAAGAGCGCAGTGACATCTTCCAGAGCCTCTTTAGCCTGCCTGCGGGATTCATCAAATCCCAGTAGCTTTTTCAGGTTGTTTGCCGTGAGCAGCAGCCCGCCTATGATCAGGATTTGCGAAAACAAAAATATGCCAAAGGCGACATAGATTGATTGAAAGTAGTAATAACCCAGAAGGCCCAGCCCGCCACACAGGCTGACAATCACTGAGATCACCAGAAAAAAAAGAATCAGCAGCATTACGAAAATGCGTGAGCCCGCCTGTAACGAACGTCTGAATTCCAGCTGTACCAGATTGGTAAAGTTTTCCGCCCAGGCGGATGCCAGCGTCAGGGTCGCCTCGGCTCGATCGCGTATCGCATTGAACTCCTGCGTCAGGCTTTCCATCTGATCGAAACTATTGTGTGCGTGGTCTGTCTGACGCTTGTCGTCATCTGCCTGATGATCCCGCCATTGTGGTCTCTCTGAATCGTGCGGACCCGCCATGTAATTACCCCAATGTTCGATGCCACGTTATCTGACCGGAAATAGAAACACCCGGCCATCGTTGCCGGGTATTGTTCATTGCATCTTCGCAACAAAACTGCGACGGAAATGCTACTTCAGGATTTTCGCGATCAGCCAGCCCGCCGCAAACGCGCAACCGATACTGACCAATGGGTGTGCCTTGATAGAGTTTTCCGCTTTTTCGGCCACATCCTGCGCGCGCTGCTTGCCTTTTTCCATGCCATGCCGGGTACGTGCTTTGACGGTATCGGCAGTTTCCCGCGCGCGCATTTTGACGTTGGAGGCGGTATCGTGCGCGGCCTCACCGGCGAGATGATATGCCTGATGCAGTTTGTCCCGGGTACTACCCGTGTTGGCGGTGCCTGAGTTTGGGGCTTTTGCGGTTGCCATGGTTTAACCCTCCGATAGCAATCAAGGTGAGCCAGAAGGATAAGGCGAGGATCGGGGATATCGAAGCGCAAAGCGCGCTTTGAGAAAAAACGGTATGAGCAGCTATGGCGACAGAACAGTCAGGTCTTAGTGAGACCGCGGGAGACCATCCCAGAGTCGGTTGGAATAAGTCAGTTGGAATAGATCAATTCGTGAATGCGGTGATAATGTTTCTGACCACGCCGTCCAGCAGTCGCTGGCGACTCTCGCGACTGATCCAGGCATTGTGCGGTGTGATAATAAGGTTGGGAATTTCTCCAGCAAGCAACGGGTGATCTGCGGGTGGTGGTTCCACACTCAACACATCCAGCGCAGCACCGGCAATCTCGCCCTTTCTGAGTGCCTGTACCAGAGCATTCTCGTCTACCAGCCCACCGCGAGCGGTATTGATAAGAAATGCGGAGTTTTTCATGGTCGCAAGAAATGCACCGTTCACCAGTCGACCCGTCTGTTCCGTCAGCGGGCAATGCAGGCTGACAATATCGGATTCCGCCAGTAGCTGATCCAGCGGCACACGGCCAGGCTTTGTCTCACCGGTAAACGAATCCGCCACCAGAACACGCATCCCCAGCGCCTCACCCAGCCGCGCGACTTTCTTGCCCAGATCCCCGTAACCGATGATTCCCAGAGACTTCCCATCCAGTTCCATTACCGGGTAATCCAGGCGACAGAAAACCGGCGATTGGCTCCAGAGGCCATCGCGCACATCGTTGTTGTATTGGTGCCAACGAGTGGCCAGGGCGAGAATCAGCGCGAGAGTATGCTGTGCGAGAGAGGTACCGGTATAGCCGGCCACATTCTTGACCGGGATGTTTCGAGCAGCTGCCGCATCCAGATCAATGTTATTGGTGCCGGTGGCACACACACAAATCAACTTCAGATTAGCAGCGCCTTCAATCAGATTCCGATCAAGCACCACCTTGTTGGTAATCACTACATCTGCTTCAGCGATACGCTGCGCCGTCTGTTCCGGCGAAGTCGTGTCAAAAAACGCCCACTGTTCCAGCGAACTTTCCAGCGCGGACGTATCCAGTTCGTCCAGCTTCATCGTCAACGCATCAAGAAAAACCCCACGCATAACAAAGTCCTTTTAAACCAAATTAAGTCGAAGATAGGCCCTCTGGGGCCATTTCCTGTGGAGCGATTGCCCATGAGGTTGCGGAGCAGGGAATGGCCCCGGACGGCCGCCCGGGACTTAGACCTGGGACTTAAAAAAGCCCCGGGAGAAAGTGGAATTACATCACCCGCATACCAGGCTGAGCACCTTCGTGGGGTTCCAGAATCCAAAGGTCCTTGCCGCCGGGGCCCGCCGCCAGCACCATACCTTCACTAACACCAAAACGCATCTTGCGCGGCGCCAGGTTGGCCACCATCACCGTGTGCTTACCGATCAGGTCTTCCGGACTGTAAGCGCTTTTGATTCCGGCAAACACATTGCGGGTCTCACCACCCAGATCCAGAGTCAGGCGCAACAGCTTGCCCGCACCTTCCACATGTTCCGCATTGGCAATCAATGCGATACGCAGATCCACCTTGGCAAAATCATCAAACTCAATCTGCTCCGCCAACGGATCGTCTGCGAGTGGCCCTGAGGCAGCCTTGGTCTCCGCCTGCAGTTGCGCCAGAGATTCCTTCGCCGCTTCCTGCATTGCTTCCACCTGAGCCTTCTCAACACGCTGCATCAACGGTTTGAACTTGTTAATGGTGTGGCCCGCCAGCGGTACCGTTGCCGACTTCCAGTCCAGCGACACACCGAGGAACTCCTCGGCTTTTTTCGCGGTTTCCGGCAGCACCGGCGCCAGCCAGGTAATCAGCGCGCGGAACATATTCACGCCCTGAGAACAGATCGCCAGCACCTCATCCTCCTTGCCTTCCTCTTTCGCCAGAGACCAGGGCGCCTTTTCCGCAATCCAGGCATTGGCCGCATCCGCCAGCGCCATGATCTCGCGGGTCGCGCGGCTGTATTCGCGCGCTTCAAAAAATTCGGTAATACGCGGCGCCGCTTCCACAAACTGGCTCCACAGGGCCGCGTCGGCGAGTTCACTGGCCAGTGCGCCACCGGACTTGCTCACAAACTTTGCGGTGCGGGAGGCAATGTTCACCACTTTACCCACCAGGTCTGAATTCACCTTGGCAATAAAGTCTTCCAGGTTAAGATCCAGATCGTCCACACCTGCGGTCAGCTTGGCGGCGAAGTAGTAGCGCAGATATTCCGGGTTCAGGTTGTCCAGGTAATTGCGCGCGTTAATAAAAGTACCGCGGGATTTGGACATCTTCTTGCCGTTCACGGTCAGGAAGCCGTGCACACACACCTTGGTAGGAGTGCGGAACTCGGCGGAGTCCAGCATCGCCGGCCAGAACAGCGCGTGGAAGTTGACGATGTCCTTGCCGATAAAGTGATACACCTCGGCGGTACTGTCTTTTTTCCAGTATTCCAGCCAGTCCTGGCTATTCGCGTCGCACTTCTTGTCAAAATAGTTTTTCAGGCTGGCCATATAGCCGATGGGTGCATCCAGCCACACATAGAAATACTTGCCCGGCGCATCGGGAATCTCGAAGCCAAAGTAGGGCGCATCGCGGGAGATGTCCCATTCCTGCAGGCCGTCATCCAGCCACTCGGACAGCTTGTTCGCCACCTCGCTCTGCAGGGTGCCGGAGCGGGTCCACTGTTTCAGGAAATCGGTGAATGCCGGCAGGGTAAAGAAGAAGTGCTCGGACTCTTTCTCGATTGGCGTGGCGCCGGAGATGGCGGAGACCGGGTTGATCAACTCTGTTGGGCTGTAGGTCGCGCCGCAGACTTCACAGTTGTCACCGTACTGATCCTCGGCTTTACATTTCGGGCAGGTGCCTTTGATGTAGCGGTCCGCCAGAAACAGTTCTTTCTCCGGGTCAAACGCCTGGGTAATGGTACGCGAGGCGATATGGCCATTTTCTCGCAGGCGTTTGTAGATCATCGCCGAAAGCTCGCGGTTTTCGGCGGAATGGGTGGAGTGGTAGTTGTCCACACCAATCAGAAAGTCTGAAAAATCCCGTTCGTGCTCCGCCTGCATATTGGCGATGTGCTGCTCCGGGGTCAGGCCCAGCTGCTCGGCTTTCAACATGATGGCGGTGCCGTGGGCGTCGTCCGCGCACATATACAGGCACTGGTTGCCGCGGGCGCGCTGGAAACGGGCCCAGATGTCGGTCTGGATATACTCGAGGATATGGCCCAGGTGCAGGGAGCCGTTGGCGTAGGGCAGGGCACTGGTGACGAGGATGTTTCTGGGCTGACTGTCGGTGTGAGACATCATGGATTCCAAAAGCTGCGAGATTAGTCTGTGTGGCTGCTTCGAACGAAGCCGGCCGGGGCCGAAAAGAGCGCGGAATATAGCAGAAATGGGGGCTGTAAGGCACCCGGCCCGATGACAGGGACCCGCAGGTGGGCGGCTTGTCATCTGTGCGAAGCTTGACCACAATGCCGCCCCAGCTTCCGAATGCCCATCTATTCTAGTGAGGACTCCGCCGTGACCGATGACCATCATGACCACAACGACCTTTCCCCCGATGTTCAGGCCGGTCTCGAACGAATTGCGGAGACCATTGGTGCTCTGGAAGACCCGTCTACCGGGGTCGTCCTGGACGCCCTGGATGCGGATATTGAAGTGGGTTTTGACGATAACACCGTTTATGTCGGTGTGACCCTTGGATACCCCTGTGCCAGCCAGCAGTCCCATTGGGCGAAGCGGGTGCAGGCGGTCTGTGAGCCGCTGCTACAGGGAGCTCTGGCCGGCAGTGAAATTCAGTTTGATCTGTTTTTTGATATCCAGCGTACAGCTGCAGGAGACGTTCCGGACTCCCTCCGGGCGGTGAAGAATATCATCGCCGTGGCGTCCGGAAAGGGCGGTGTGGGCAAGTCCACCACAGCGGTGAACCTGGCCCTCGCACTGGCCGCTGAAGGTGCGGCGGTGGGGCTGCTGGATGCGGATATTTACGGTCCCAGCCTGCCCACCATGCTCGGCACCGAAGGGTTGCGTCCAGAGGTCCAGGGCGGCAAGTTTTTTGTGCCGATTCCGGCGCAGGGCCTGCAGACCATGTCCCTGGGGTATCTGCTGACCGAAGATACACCGGTTGTGTGGCGGGGACCCATGGCCAGTGGCGCATTGAATCAGATGCTCACGCAAACCCTGTGGGGTGCCGGCAGTGAACACGGCGCGCTGGATTATCTGGTGGTGGATATGCCTCCGGGCACCGGTGATATCCAGCTGACCCTGTCCCAGAAAGTGGCTCTGGCCGGCGCGGTCATCGTCACTACGCCGCAGGATCTGGCACTGGTCGATGCCATCAAGGGCGTAGAGATGTTCCGTAAGGTATCTGTACCGGTGCTGGGGATTGTGGAAAACATGGCGCTGCATACCTGCTCCAAGTGTGGTCACCAGGAGCCGATCTTCGGGGCCGGTGGTGGTGACAGAATGGCGGCGGACTACCAAACCCGGGTGCTGGGTCAACTGCCACTGGCAATGTCGATCCGTCAGCAGACAGATGGCGGATGTCCGACCGTAGCAGCGGAGCCTGAGGGCGAGGTGGCAGCAGTTTACCGGGACATTGCTCGCGCAGCAGCGGCCCAGGTGTGGCTTGGTGCCAGTGATGGCGGTATGCCGGAGATTGAACTGGGTTGATCGCGGCAACCGGCGTCGTTGCCAACATCAACCGGGTGGATCGCGGCGTGGGGCTATACTCAGTGGCCGCAAGTTACCAGTAGGCACTGGGATTCCCGACCAGAGGTCGGGTAAACGGTGGTCGGCAGTGTTTCGCCTTGGGAAGCACCTCCGCCCTGAATGTATTGGCTCAGGAGATTGCAGTTGGGCTTTCAGGTTCGATTTAACGCAACGACGCGTGTGGTCAGTGCCATCTTTTTCGATCGTGTGGATGCGGCGGAAAAGCGTGCCGCGGCTCGCCAGATGGCGGAGAAATATGGGCACTTGCACCCACTGAATGTGCTGGTGGATGTGCGCCAGGCTGATATTGAAATGTCCGTGGCCGAGCGCGAGGCGTTTGGTACCTACGTGGCCCACCTGCAGGGAGTCAAACACGGGCGTATCGCAGTGCTGCATGCGCCGGATTACAACGCCAACGTGGTGATCGACGGCGTGGCCCGTGCGGAAGGGTTGAACGTACTGGAGTTTGTTACCGAACAGGCTGCTCTGCAATGGCTGGCTGAGGGTGAAAAGTCCAAGTCCGCCCTTGGCGAGGTGCGCTGATACCCTCTGAGCTGCTCAGCCAATCCCGCCACAGGACTCCTGCCTTTCACTTTTTTTGCCGAATCGTCCAGCGCTGGTGCTGAATCGGCAGCCGTCTGATGTCTGTCCTTATATCGCGAACCCCGTCGCATTCTCCAGCACGGCACCTACCCGTGCGCCAGACTTGGTATGCGCCGTGCACGGATCAACGATCAACCGGCCGCAGTGGGTCCGCGCAAGCGGGCGCTGCAATTGTTGCTGGCAGAAAAGTTTCAGGGCGGGACGGTTTTCCGGATTGATTTCACATATTTACCATGAAACCTGGATTTTTGTGCCAATCGAGGCGCTTTGGCCGTAACATCTGGCCATGCTCGATGGGGCCGAATAAATGAAGTAATTTTGCGGTGGAGTAGTTCCGCCGGAACGGATGCGAGTAGTAGCTGTGAGTTTTCAAATCCGGTATGACAATCAGAATCGAGTGGTCTTTTTGCTGCTGTATGGAGAGGCCACCTATGAAAATCGACTGCAGGCCGCACGTCAGCTGGTGGCCAAGTACGGGCATCTCAAGCCGCTGCGCATACTCGCGGATGTCCGCAAGGTCGTCAAACTGTCCATGACGCTGGAGGAACAGCAGCGCTACGGCAGGTTTGTCGCCAGTGTGCCGGAGCTGCGCGCGGCGCGTATTGCGATCCTCAATAATCCCAGCCTGAATACCACCGCGGTGATGCGCAACCAGGCGCGGCAGGATGGCCTGGAGTTTTTTTCATTTCTCACAGAAGCGGAAGCACTGCAATGGCTCACCAGCACCGCCGAAGTTCCCAGTTGACTCCGGCTTAACTACTGAGCGATTGCCATATCAGGCTTTGCGTGCCTGTTCTGCCTGCTGCCGACGTAGCGCCTGCTTGTGCTGCCTGCGATTGAGTGTGGCTGTTTTGGCATCTTCACCCAGGTGTTGCTCACCGCGGATCTTCGCCAGTTGAATCTGCTTTTCCCGCTCGCGGAAGCGGGATTTATCGGCCTCGGACACCTTGTCGTGGCAGTGTGGGCAGCTGACTCCCTGCTCAAACAGTTCGGAAGCCATCTCCTCTTCGGTAATTGGCATACGGCAGGCATTGCACTGGGCGTAGGAGCCCGGTTCCAGGTCGTGATTGACGGTCACACGGTCATCGAAGACGAAACACTCCCCTTTCCACAGAGTCTCCTCTTTGGGCACTTCCTCGAGATATTTGAGAATGCCGCCCTGCAGGTGGTATACCTCATCGAAGCCCTGTTCTTTCAGGTAGGCGGTGGACTTTTCACAACGGATACCACCGGTGCAGAACATCGCCACTTTCTTGTGCTTGTTTGGGTCCAGGTGCTGCTTCACGTAGTCCGGAAACTCGCGGAAGGAGGTGGTGTTAGGATTCACCGCGTGTTCGAAGGTACCCACCTGGTACTCGTAATCATTGCGGGTATCAATCAGGAGCACCTCCGGGTCGGAAATCAGCGTGTTCCAGTCTTCAGGTTTCACATATGTGCCTACGGTGCGGCGCGGATCGATACCTTCCACACCCATGGTTACGATCTCGCGCTTCAACTTGACTTTGCTGCGCAGGAACGGCATTTCATCGGCGTAGGACTCTTTGTAATCCAGCGTGGCGAGGCGCGCGTCGGATTTCAGGTGTCCGAGCAGGGCATCGATACCTTTCCGGTCGCCAGCAACGGTGCCGTTGATTCCCTCGGCGGCGAGCAGCAGTGTGCCGCGAACCTCGTTGTCGAGCATTACCTTGAGCAGGGGCTCACGCAGGGATTCAAAGTCTTCGAGGCTGACAAATTTGTACAGCGCACAGACCACAACGGTTGTGCTTTCGGTGGAGGAAGCAGTCATTTTGGTGTCCTTTTGCAGGCCGGAGCGTAAATCCGGGGCATTCAGGGGAAAAGCGGTAAAAATTCGCCGCGCATTTTAACAAAATTCTTCCCACGGAGCGTACACTTTTTCGACAGTGAAGGACGCTGCTTGACGAAGGCATTCCTGCGCGGGTGTCGCTGCCAATCGGCTACTTATTTTTACTTCCCTAAGCCAGCGAGGTTACCCCATGGCCGAAGACTTCACTTCCCAGGACTCCCCCCTGAGTCGCGCTTACAGTGACGGAAACCATACGGTCAGCATCGATATCTACGAAGACGGCGAGGGAGGCTGGCTTCTGGAGATTGTTGATGAGCACAACAACTCCACCGTGTGGGAAGACATATTCGATACGGATGAGGAAGCCCTGCGGGAAGCGCTGGATGCGTTGAAGGAAGAGGGGGTGGGCGCCTTTATTGGCCCGGCTGAGGAAAGCGGTAGCTGGGAAGCGCCTTAGCTGCCAGGTCTGGCAGCCTGAGGGTTCAGGAGTAAATAATAACCGGCGGAGCCAGCAGGAACGGGTTGCTCTGCTATGGTTATACATAGAAGGGAATCGCGACAGTGTAACAGCACTACCCAATCGCGGTGCCGCCAAGGGCAGCAAGGAAAGTTGCCCTGGCGGTGCCAACTGGTCGCGGTCTGCAGATGTATTAAATGTGGTTGCTCTGCATGAAAATATTCCCTTACTGTCTTTTACTTCCCCTGCTCTGTTTCTCGTCTGTGATGCCGGCATTTTCCGGTATCGAGCTGAAGCTGTCCGACGATCGAGTCATCGATGTGGATCTTGCAGAAGCGGAACTGATTTCTGAGCTTAAGGGCTACGCCATTATTGCTGGTCGCACATGTATTGATTGCGATGAGAACACGGCAATATTTCTCGAAAAAATTGAGCGTTCCGGTGGTGAGCGTCCGCTGCGTGATGAAGACAGCGACGAACCACCGGAGCCTGAGAAATTCCCTGCACCGGAGAATCGCGATCTGCCTCCCGCTGAGCGGCGCGATCGCTCCCAGGCACAATTGGAAGGGAATGAGGATGGCGTGCTGAATAGCGACCTGTCCGGTGAGCGCTTTACTTATCCGGGGAAATACCGCGACTATCTCACCAAGCAGTTAGTGGAAAAGACCCGGATGTTCTATGGGAAGTGCCACGAAGATGGCCCGGCACTGCTCTGGTTGAGTGAATATCTCACTGACAAGGGGTGGGTAAAGGAAGAGTATCTGCTGGTGTTTCGCGATGAGGGGATCGAGCACCGGTATAACCAGGCCTACCAGCCGAGTGTCTACAATATTGAAAATGAGGGGTGTCGAGAGGTGCCCGGTATCGAGGTCACCACGGAGCCGTGAGAAAACCGGATGCACAAAAAAACCCGCGTGAGCGGGTTTTTTTGTGGGATGGTATTGGTAATACCCAGGGGGTTTCTGTCAATCACTGGCACATTACTTCTTGTGGTTCCAGATGATCTTCAGCTTTTTCTTACCCCATTTACGGGCCTTCTTGATGTCTTCTTCCATCCATACGTCGATGCGGTTTTTATACCGCTTGTTCATGCGGTCGCGCACGGTGTAGGTGCCGGGCAAACCTTCAATTTTCACTTTGGCGCCGTTGGTCAGGCCATGTTTTTCCAGGTCGCGAGATACGGCGATAATTTTGTCGCCGGGGCGCAGACGGTTATTCCAGGCCGCAGTCCAGGGGTCGTCATCGGTCTGGCCTTCAACAGAGTTGTAGGCGGTCGCGGTGACGGTCATGGACTTCTTTTTCTTGTCCGGGGACTCCTTGATTGCGGCAAAGGCATCGCCACCGGCCAGGGCCGCAAGGGAAGCTGCAAGCACGATGATGTACTGTTTAAGACTCTGTCGCATGGGTTCTATACCTCCGGAAGCACTCTGGTCACAAACAGAAGCTGTCTGTGTGGCTCCAAGTTGATTTCGTCATAAGTGATCAATGTTTGATCAGGGAGGGCAATATTAGGGGGCGGGGGATTTCGCGCAAGCCTATCCAGAGAACCGGGCAGTCCTCGTAAAGATTCTCGTATTCCCGAAGTCAAATAGTCCAATCGCTGCGTGTGGTGCCCTAAGCTTGGGATGCTGTCTCTGAATGTGACTGATTGATGACGGGGCGCGAAACAAACGTTTGAATTTATTGGTAAGGAATTCCTGACCAGAAGAACAGGTTGACAGCGATGTCATCTAGGATTGGTGAAAAAATCGGCGATATGGGCGTCAAGACCGGTAGTTCGCTGGAACAAAATTTTTTTGCGATTATTTGTGACTCGCTGTCCGAAAAGGGCGAAAAGTTTTGGTGGCGGCGCGAAAAAGGGGGTGTCAGCGGGAAAATGTACGATCGCGGGCAAGGTTTAGCCTATTAGCGTGATAGATAATCCCGATTTTTAGGCTATGTCGTTTTTGTGAGGACGTTGGGTCGCCCTGGGAAGTTGTACCAATGTCTAATTAAGTTTTCGCCGGTCGCCGGCCACGTAAGGTAGGTAAAGTGACCAGTATTCAAATTGCGGTATTCCCTGTCGGTTGCTGTGGGTTGACCAGCTCTCTAAGTGCGGTCAGATAAGCCTGGTCTTCCTCCAGGTCGGGAAAACCGTGCTGGCGGTCCAGCGCTACCGCCTGCTCCAGCCATTGAATGGCCTCTTCCAGGTTCCCCTGCCACTCGCACACCTGGCCGATATTGAATGAGGTAATGGCAAGGTTTTGCCAGTCTTGCTCTGCGCGCAGTTGTTCGATGGCACCTGCATACAACTGATAGGCATGGCGTAGCATCACCGCCCGGCGGCCGGGGTGTTCCTGCAGCGCGGATTCCTGATGGAAGGTGTGTGCAATGGCCGAGCGTACCCGCGCGGCAGAGTGCTCAAAGGGAATACCGGGAGAGGATTCGATGTAATCGAGTACGGCTTCGAACTGCCCTCGCGCCAGGGGGTAGAGGTCCGGGCGTTGCCCGCCGAGAGCGTTGAGGATGATGCCGTAGCGGTAGCGCAGCTGATTCTGTGGATGAGGGTCAGATTTCAGTTCCGCAATGGCGCGTTCATAGAGGGGAAGTGCCCGATCGTAATTGCCCTCTAGGGCGTACTCTTCGGCCTCGCTGATCAATAATGCGACATCACGATTCGTCCGGTCTGCGGCCGCCTGCGCCATTACCGGTGCGGAGTTCGGTAAATAGAGCGCCGCCAGCAGGACGGCGAGGGAAAAGAACGGGCGGGTGCGGTGTCGGCCGAAGGGCAGCATGGTCAGTCTATCTCAGTCGCTGCTTGCGGCGGACGGCGCCCGCCGCAAGCAAGTTAGTGATTACTGACAGTAAACCCTGAATCTTGGATTTGTGCCAGTAGAGCCTGCAACGGATGGCGCAAATTTGTGTCCGCAAAGCGCTTGCTCTGGCAGCGACAGGAGTAGCCGGTGGCCAGGGTTGTGCTGGTGTCGCCACTCAGCTTTGGCGCCCAGGACTGCTGGAAGATGGCCCGGGAGGTCTCACGGTTGGCCATTTCGTGTCCGTAGGTGCCTGCCATACCGCAGCAGCCAGCTGCCTGACTGGTAAGCTCCATCCCCAGAGCGCGGAACACCTGCTGCCACTGGCGGGTAGAAGCCGCGGCGTTGGATTGCTCGGTACAGTGGGGCAGCAGGGTAAAACTGCCGGCCTGTAATCGGTTTCTATTGCCGGCGAGATGCTCGGTGTGTCGGGATAACCACTCCTGTAACAGGAGTACCTGCGGTGCCTTTTCTCCCAGCAGCTTCTGGTATTCCCCCCGGTAAGTCATGGTCATGGATGGGTCTATCCCGACCAGGGGCACGCCGCTTTCCGCCAGGCTGTTGAGCATGGCGCTGTTACTGGCAGCAGTCTGCGCAAACTGGCGTAGGAAGCCGTGGACATGCAGGGGTTTGCCGTTGGCGTGAAATGGCGCAACCAGTGGGTTGAAGTCCAGCAGTTTGAGCAGGCGCAGCGTATCGGCCACCACATCTGCGTCAAAATAGCTGGTAAAGGCGTCCTGTACGATCACCACAGATTTGGCCCGCTGGGCCGGCCCCAAGGCCCGCAGGCTTTCGCGCGTGGCGTAGGGAACGCCCAGCTCGCGCATCACCTTGTCCAGCCGAGTGGCGGAGATACTGGGGGAATCTACCAGGCCCAGACCGCGCTCCATCAGCCAGCGCACGGGTTTCAGTTTCAGAGGCAGATTGTAGAGTAATGGCACCCGCGCCAGGTGTGGCATGACAAACTCGAGGCCGCCCACAAAGTAGTCTTTCAGAGGCCGCAGGTAGCGGCTGTAGTAGAGTTCTAGGAACTTGGCGCGGAAGGTGGGTACATCCACCTTGATCGGGCACTGGCCGGCGCAGGATTTGCATGCGAGGCAGGCCTGCATGGAGTCGTTCACCTCGTGATTGAAGTCATATTCACCACGGGCGCGGGCCAGTGAATTCTTGATGCGCCCGGGCAGGCCGATCAGGAATGACTGTTCGCGATTTTTGCGGGCGACGGCTTCGGGGTCTACGGCGCGGTCCGCCAGCAGGCGCAGCCATTCGCGGATCAGGGAGGCGCGGCCCTTGGGCGAATGGATGCGATTGCGGGTGCCTTTATAGGAGGGGCACATAGCATCGTCCGGGTTCCAGTTGAAGCAGGCGCCGTTGCCATTGCAGTAAACTCCCTCGGAATAGCCTTCCCAAACCTGTGCCGGGATCTGGCGGTCGTGCTCGCCGCGGGTGGGTACCTCGTCAATCTTGAGCAGTCCTGAGGCGGCGCTGGGGGTGGCGATCTTTCCCGGATTCAATTGGTTGCGAGGGTCGAAGGCAGCCTTGATCTTTTGCAGTTCCGGATACAGCTCGCCGAAGAACTCCGGCGCAAACTCCGAGCGCACGCCCTTGCCGTGCTCGCCCCACAGCAGGCCGTTGTACTTCTGCGCCAGGCCCACCACTTTCTCGGTGATGATGCGTACCTGTTTGGCCTGTTCCGGGTCTTTCATATCGATGGCGGGGCGCACGTGCAGTACGCCGGCATCCACATGGCCGAACATGCCGTACGCAAAACCGGCTTCGTCAAGTGCTGCGCGGAACTCGGCGATAAAGTCGGCGAGGTTTTCTGGTGGCACCGCGCAGTCTTCCACAAACGGGATCGGACGCTGCTCGCCCTTGGCGTTGCCCAGCAGCCCCACGGCGCGCTTGCGCATACCCCAGATTTTGTTTACCTGGGCGTGTCCGCGGGCGATGGTGTAAGCAAAGCTCTTACCGGGCTGGCCGATCAGGCTGTCTACGTGGGCGGTAAACCTATTCAGTGCGGCGTCGAGCTCCTCTTCGGAGTCCGCCGTGTATTCCACCAGGTTGATGCCCTGCACCGGCCGGTCATCCTGGGGAAAAAATTCGCTCACGCTCTCCCACACGATGTCGCCCATGGCCAGCTGCAATACCTTGCTGTCTACCGTTTCGATGGAGGTAGGGCCGGCCTTCATCAGATCGGTGGCGTCCTTGAGGGCATCCTGGAAGTGGTCGTAGTTCAGGTTGACCAGTGCCGCACACTTGGGAATCTTGAGCAGGTTGAGTTTTGCCTCGGCAATAAAGCCGAGGGTGCCCTCGGAACCACAAAGTATATTGTTGAGGTTGAATCGCCCATCCTTGCCGTTCTCGCGATCCCGGATATGCGCCAGATCGTAGCCCGTCAGGCAGCGGTTCAGCTTGGGGAATTTGGCCTCAATCAGATCGCGCTTGTCGCGTTCGACGCGGTCCACCGCCTGGTGCACCCTGCCGACACGGCTGTCGCCGGTCGTGATTTCCGCCAGTTCTTCATCATCGATGGCCAAGGAGTGCCAGAGTTCGCCTCCCATCAGTACCGTCGTCAGCTCCAGCACGTGGTCGCGGGTTTTGCCATACAGGCAGGAGCCCTGGCCCGAGGCGTCAGTGTTAATCATGCCGCCGATGGTGGCGCGGTTACTGGTGGATAGTTCCGGGGCAAAAAACAGGCCGTAGGGTTTCAGCGCGGCGTTCAGCTGGTCTTTGACGACACCGGTCTGCACCCGCACCCAGCCCTCCTCGGCATTGATCTCGAGAATCCGGTTCATGTGCCGGGAAATGTCCACTACGATTCCGTCGGTCAGGGACTGGCCATTGGTGCCGGTACCGCCGCCGCGGGGGGAGAGCACCACCTTGTGGAACTCTTCCCGGTCCGCCAGTTCCATCAGCAGTTGCAGATCGTGAATGTCCCGCGGGTACACCACCGCCTGGGGCAGCACCTGGTAGATAGAGTTGTCCGTGGAAAGCACCGTGCGGCTGGCGTAGCTGGGGCTCGCATCGCCGTGAAAGCCCCCCTGTCTGAGTGCTTTCAGGAACTGCAGGTAGAGCGCCTGTACATCGTTGATTTCGCGCAGTGCTGGAATCATTGCGGGCCCCGGGATTTGGTAGGACTGGTATATATAAGAAGGACCCGCATTTTAGCGGCGGTGGCGAGCTGCGCAACAATTACCGGAAAATTTGCCGGTTCGCGTCGGATTATTGCGGTAGTGCTGCGGTGTTTCCCTGTGGCCGCTCTCCCAGTCATCCAGAAAACCTTTCGGGTCGTAGAGTAGACTTAGATAGAAAGAGCAATGTGACCCGGGCCAGAGATCTGATGAAAATACAGCGACAGAGTCGAAAAATCCCCATTGGTATCAGCCAGTGCGCCATGGGCGACCCGGTACGATTCAACGGCGGTCACAAGCACAGCAAGGTGTGCACCGAACTGCTCGGTCAGTGTTTTGACTATCTGCCCCTATGCCCTGAAGTGGCGATCGGCATGGGAGTGCCGCGCAAACCGATACACCTGCTGGTGGAGCACGCAAGCGCCCCAGTAGATGCGGTGCGTGTGGTTGGGGTGGAAGATCCGGATGTGGATGTGACCGAGCTCTTGCGGGAGTATGCGGATTCCGTCGTGCCACAACTGGCAAAAATCCGCGGCTACATCTTTATGCAGAACTCCCCCAGTTGTGGTCTGCGTGGAGTGCGTCGGTATCTCGACAATGGTCATGGTATCGACAGTGAGGGGGTTGGGGTTTTTGCTCGCCGGTTACAACAGCAGTTCCCTCATCTTCCCATGGAGGAAGTCGGCCGACTGAACAACAGCGAGTTAAGAGAGAATTTTCTCACACGGGTCTTTGCCTACGATGCCTGGTTCCGCTACGTCCAGCTAGAGGCGGAAGAGGAAGTGCAAAGTGAACCTGCAACGTCGCAGACGGCAGAGCCCGGGGGCGCCACCCCGGCAAAGCCTGCATCCCAGCTTGCCCGGATCATTGAATTTTACACCGCTTACAAGTACCTGCTGCTGGCACACCATCAGGATAAAACCCGCGCATTGGGGCGGTTGCTGGCAAATGCCAAATCCATGGCCGTGGATGAACTGGCGTTTGAGGTACGCGGGCGCATCATGGATATTCTCGCACGCCCCGCTTCTCGGAAAGATCGCACCAATGCGCTTATGCACAGCGCCGGGCACCTGCGCGAGTTTTTGGGCAAAGACGAAAAAGCCGAGCTCAGCGAGCTGATCGAAGAGTATCGGTTGGGGCGCAAGCCGTTATCGGCGGTGCTCACACTGCTTCGTCATTTTCTGCCGCGGAGTCCCCACAGTTTTATTCACAATCAGGTATTACTTGCCGCCGAGCCCGCGGAGCTCGGTCTTTGTGATTTCCATTGATCGATTTGACCTTGAGCAGATTGCATGGCTGAAAAAACGTATCAGCGAGGTCTGGTGTGGTTTCGCAACGATTTACGGGTGAAAGATAATACCGCGCTGTATCGTGCGGCGAAAAACTGTGAGTGTGTGGCCGGCATTTTTATCGCCTGCCCGGATACCTGGCGGGCGCACGGGGATGGCGACAATGTGATTGCGCTACGTCTGCGTAGTCTTGCTCAATTACAAGCGGCGCTCGAGAGAAAAAATATACCCCTGTATTTTATCGAAGTGGCGGGTTTCTCCGAGGTGCCAGCAGTCCTGGTTCAGATTGTTGAAAAATTGAAGGTCGATGCACTGTTCGGCAATGCTGAGTACCCGGTGAATGAGCTGAAACGAGACCAGAACGTCCGCGCGCAGCTGAAAAAGTGTCAGGTATCGGTGGAGCTTTTGACCGATCGCACGCTGGTTCCCCCGGGCAGTATTACCACAGGGGAGGGGGATGGCTATAAGGTGTTTACCCCGTTCAAACGTGCATTTATTGCCGCCCATGACAACAGTGGGGATGCCTTTGCGTCTGTGCCCGCCCCCCGATCGCGTAGCAGTGCACATGCAGAGCAGTGGCCTGAGTGGATAGCCGTCGATGGCGACAGCAATCTGGTGCGGCGCATCCCCGAAACCGTAGGTGACTACGGTGTGGCGCCCGGCGGCGATAGCCACGTACTTGACTGGCCCACGGGAGAGGTGGCCGGCGCCAAGGCACTGGCGTCATTTGCAGAAATCATTGATGACTACCACCGCTGGCGTGACTTTCCGGCGAGGAAAAATACCTCGCGCCTTTCGCCCTATCTCAATTGCGGCGCTGTTTCCATTCGTCAGTGTGTGCAGATGGCGACGCAAGCCAATGGTGGCCGTTGGGCCGGAGGTAGTGAAGGTGCCACGACCTGGCTAAGCGAATTGCTGTGGCGGGAGTTTTACCAGCACCTTGTGGTGAATTACCCGAGAGTGTGTCGGAACAAACCTTTCAAGCCCGAAACCGAGTCCGTACCCTGGGCGAACCGGGAAAAGAACTTTTCGGCCTGGTGTAAGGGTAAAACCGGTGTTCCAATCGTGGATGCCGCCATGCGACAGTTGAATCAGACTGGCTGGATGCACAACCGGCTGCGGATGATTGTTGCCTCATTCCTTACGAAAAACCTGCTGACCGATTGGCGCAAGGGAGAGCGTTACTTCATGCAGATGCTTGTGGATGCGGATTTTGCGGCCAATAACGGTGGCTGGCAGTGGGCGGCGTCAACCGGCACCGACGCCGCCCCCTATTTCCGAGTTTTCAATCCTTACAGCCAGTCCAGGCGCTACGATCCAGATGGCGCATTCATTCGAAAATACGTTCCTGAACTTGCAGAATTGAGCGATCGCGATGTGCACTGCCCCCCCCGGGACCTCTTCGCTGACCACGATTACCCTGCACCCATATGTGATGTGACTGAATCCCGCAAAACTGCAATTGAAGCCTTTGCAAACTTGAAGAAATAGCGATCCTCTGATTTATTTCTTGTATCCCTACGGATGTATTCCGGGGAAATTGCGCTCGCGGTACAGAATCCTTCTGATAAATGAGTCGCCCAATGCATTATAAAAAACTGGTCAATTTTGCCCTGTTCGTCATCGGGTGGTGGACAGCGTTACTGTATGGCAATGCCATGGCCTTGATCGCATTGTTTCTGGTGCTGATGCTGCACTTTTTGATGTGGCGTGACATTCAGGACATTTTTGTGGTCCTCGGGTTTATATTTTGCGGGTTTGGGGTTGAATGGGCCTTTATGGCCAGTGGCGTTCTGGATTACGGCTCCAACCTGCCACCGGCGTGGTCCATCTGTATCTGGGCGATGTTGTCGATCACGGTTCGGCACTCACTTGCCTGGCTGGTGGGAGCTCCTCTCTGGTGTGTATTGGCAGGTCTGTTGCTGGCACCGGCTTTTTACGCCAACAGTATTTATTTCGGCCCCGCGAACTGGGGGCTCCCCACCTGGCAATGCCTGCTCGTTATTTCCCTCGTCTGGGGGCTGTTTGCTGCTTGTGTCAGCCGGATAATGCTCACGTTGATGAGGACGATGGAGCCTGTCCGGAATGAGGTCTGATTGATTCCTTCGGTGGAAAAATCCAGTCGCCGCAACTGACCTATACTTGCCACGGAATTTTGCCAAGGCAAGGAGAGCCCAGTGTTGCGAGATACGGAAAAACGTCAGGGTCTATGCGGAAAGGTGGCGCGGCTACCAACGGCGATCGCGCTGGCACTGATGGGGAGTTTTTACGCGCCCGCCGCCTTGACGGAAGAGCCGCTCTACGGCTCTCTGATAGTCTTTGGTGATAGCCTATCTGATAACGGTAATGCCGGAGTCTTTACTTCTGACGACCCCGACGGTCTCTACCCTCGCCAGCCTGCGGTCTCTTTCCTCGCCGATCGTCTGGGGCTTGCGAAACTCAATTCCTGTTATGGCCTCGGGCCTGCCTTTGGCGGCGCTATTCCCTGTGCCCCCGCCTCGGGCTCGCTCGAGCAACAGCTGCAGCAGATCACCCAATCGGTGCTGGCTAACGGCCCAAATTGGGCGGTCGGTGGCAATCGCACAGCGGATGTATTGCTGGATCTGGTTGGCCCCCAGCGTTTCCGTCAATTGTTCCCGGATACCACCGTGGCCGACCACAATACACTGAGCACGATATTGCCGGATTCCACCCGTTGCGGTGCCGATGGGGTGTGCGATCCGTTGATGGGGGAAAGCCCTTACCTGAGTGAAGCGGAGGTTATCGCCGCCACCAGCGCTTTCAATGACCCGGCTGCGTTGCAGGCCTTAGTGGATGATCCAAACAACAATATCACTTTGACCGGCGTGCCCTTCGCTACGGGGCAGGGCTACCTGCCACAGAATACCGTTCGCTCGAAAGATCTCTTTTTCCTCAATGGGGGTGGAAACAACATCCTCGATGGTGTGCGCAATGGCAGTATCTCCCGCGACTCAATGGCGCGGGCGGCCGGATTTCTTTCCGCCGCAGGCCGGGAGTTACGTTACGCCGGTGCCAGATATATCGCCATGACAAACGCGCCGCGGATCGGTAACACGCCGGCTGTCTATGCACAGGGCCCTGCGGCGGTTCGTTACGCCAATATGGGTACCGAGTATTTCAACAACCAGTTGCGCCGCCAGGTCAATGACATCGGCAATATTCTCTTGCTGGATATGGAAGGGATTCTCGAGCTGGCGGTTGACGATCCGGCTGCATTCGGCTTTGCCGCGATCAATCAGCGTGCAACCTGCTACACCGGTTGTGCCAATCCACACCCGGTCTACGGGGCCAATGGCACCAACCCCAATGCGGATATGCTGATTTTTTACGACAGTATTCACCCCACACTGGCGGGCCAGCAATTACTGGGGGATTACTACTACGAAACCCTCACCGCCGCAGTGAACTTTGGGGTGCTGCCTGACCTGGCGTATGAAAACACTCGTCAGCACCGTATTAACATTGATCATCACCTGATTTCTCAGCGTTACCACGACCCTTATACCACGGTGTTTTTTGGTGCCAGTGTCGGGCATACCGAACTGGGTGTGGCACCAGCAATCAACGATGAGTATCCGGCCTGGGATGGTTTTCTGGGAATGAGCTTCGCGGGCTTTGAGCACCTGGAGTGGGGGCTCGGAATGTCCTACGGGGGCAGTGAATACGAGCCTACGGATATATTTTTCAAGGCGCGTAATTTCAATCTCAGTGCCTTCGCCCGTTGGGACGATGATTTCTGGTTTGTCGATGGGGCCGCGACCTACTCGAACATTCAGTACGATGATGTCCAGCGTACCATTCGGCTTGGCAGTCACTTTACTCATCGCCTCGATGGCAGCACCGATGGCGACGGGTACAGCGCGTTCCTGCGTGGTGGCTATGACGCGACCCCCAATCTAAGCAGCCGGATGGGACCTTTTGCGGCGATCGAGTGGACCCGAATTGATGTGGAGGGCTTCCACGAGAGAACCGCGGATCGTTATACCTACGCTGGTGCCTGGGGGCAGCCACTTGATCCGCTAGGGTTGTGGGTTCGCGGGCAGGATCGGGACTATCGGCGCTGCAAAGCGGGGTTCTTTTACAATAGCCCCGAGGATCGAGAGCATCAGTGGTTTGGGGAGGTCTGGCTCGAGCACACCGACGGTGACGACTACCAGGACCTTGGAATCGGGGTGAATTCCATCTACCTCAATTGGGCGCGTCTGCCGTCTTATCGCAGTAAGAATGAAGGGATATTCCAGAACGGTGTCGGGGCCATGGTGGGCGTGAGCATTAACGAGAAGTTGAGGGTGGCGGCAGATGTGCTGGTTCGCCCGGACGATGCGGTGGGCGGGTTAAGCCTCAATTACCGGTTCTGAGCCGTGACTGTCGCCGAATTTTCTGCGGCGAAGGGTGCTAAATAATCGGTCTACTGCGAAATCATCAGGGTGTAAGCCCGATGGATTGCTCCACCGGTTGTTACCTTATGGATATAGGGAGCTTGCGCACGTCTGGTGTATTCCGGGCTCGTGCAAAGGCTCCTACCCATAACAACCACCAATCATGGACCCGACGATGTACACCCCGCGATTCAGTAATCAGAGCCAGGCCCTTCACTCCGCGGATGCCGATGTATGGGCGGTGAGTGACCGTGCCCATGCCCTGGCCGACAAAGGCGAAGATGTCATCTTTCTGTGTGTGGGGGATCCGAACTTTGATACACCGGAGCCCATTCTGGACTTTGCCCGAGCCCGTCTGGGCGTAGGGCGTACCCACTATTCACCGGCGGCTGGTGAGCTGATGTTGCGCCGTGCCATTGCGGATATCGAGAGCAAAGTCAGTCCTCACCCCTGCGATCCCAATGACGTGGTGGTCTTTCCCGGCGGCACCAACGCGATTTATGCGGTGCTTTCCTGCCTGCTCAATCCCGGTGAGCAGATTGTCATTCCCGAGCCCATGTACATTGGCTATGTGCCTATTGCCGACGCCCTGCAGCTGGAGGTCAGGAAAGTGTCCTGCCCCGCGGACCAGGGATTTGCATTTGATGTTGAATCAATCAAGCAGGCAATTTCCGACGATACCCGTGTGGTGATGATCAATACGCCGGTGAACCCCACCGGCGCCATGGCGACCCCTGAGCAATTGCGTGAGCTGGCGGCGTATTGTCGCGCGCGTGACATCTGGCTTATCTCCGATGAAATGTATTCGATGATCACTTTCGCCCGCCGCCATACCTCGCTGCGTACCGCGGCTGAACATCTCGACAATGTGATCGTGATTGATGGACTGTCCAAATCCCATGCCATGAGCGGCTGGCGACTTGGCTGGGCCGTGGCTCAGGGAGAGCTCGTCGAACGCCTGATCGAATACGCCGGTGCCACGATTTTCGGCGTACCTCAGTTTATTCAGGAAGCTGCGGCCTTCGCCCTTGAATTTGATACCTATTTCGTAAAACAAATGCGCGATGCCTATGAAAAGCGCCGAGACCTGATCGTCGAACGTATCGGAAAAATTCCGGGGCTCAACTGTTACTCCCCGGAAGCGGGTATGTTTGTGATGGTGGATGTATCCGCTGTTGCGGATGATGGGGAAGCATTTGCCAGCGCTTTGCTGGACGCGGAACGGGTTTCGGTATTGCCAGGAAAACCTTTTGGTCCCAGTGCCATCAACCATGTGCGTTTGACTCTGGCGGCTGATGAGGTGGAGCTGACCCGTGCGCTGGACCGGATCGAGCGGTTTGTAGTGGGCGGCTGCCTGAAGGCGGGTTAGTGATAGATCAGAAAGGTTGCGTGTTCCCGCGCGGCGGGTTTCCCGTTATGCTGTTTTAAAAATGACCCTGTTAAACCATTCAGTCGATAAAAATTAGCCGTGAAAATAGATCGCCACAACCTGAAAATTCTGGAAGTTCTGCAGACAAATGCGCGTATTAGTAACCTGAATCTGGCGGATCAGATTGGTCTGTCGGAAAGTGCCTGCCTGGCGCGGGTGAAAAAGCTGACTAGCGAGAAGTTTATCCGCGAATACCAGGCGGAAGTAAACCTGGACAAAGTGCGTCACGCCGAGTTCTACGTCAATGTGGCGCTGAAACGGCAGGACGCGCGTACCAGCGAAAGCTTCCGGCGCGCTATCAACAAAATAGAGCAGATTGTTTCCTGTGTGAAAATGTCCGGGGAATTTGACTATATGCTGCGCTTTGTATGCCCGGATGCGGGCGATTTCAATCGTGTCTCCGAACAGTTACTGGCGGACGAAGATGCGGCGATTACCCGAATGACCTCGCACCTGGTCATTGAAAAGACCAAGCCATTTAACGGTTATCCGCTGGAACTATTGTTTCAGGATTAGGCGAAACACTCCCGCCCTGCGTCGCTGCCCAGGGTGCAGCTCCTCAGACAACCAGGGCAATTGTTCTGTCTACCAGCCACAGTGCGGCCACGCCGCCCACCAGGTAGGCCACAGGTAGCGCGCTGGCCATTGTTGCGGTGTGGCCGGTACGCAGTTCCCAACGGTGCACACCGGGAAGCTTCCTGAGTGTCAGCATCACCAGACTGACCGCGGTAATAAACGCCAGTTGACCGGCCTCGACCCCCAAATTGAACACCGCAAGAGAAAGCGGGACTTCGTGCGCAGGGACGCCGATATCCGACAATGCGCCGGCAAAACCGAAACCGTGCAGAAGGCCAAAGCCGAAAGCCACCAGCCAGGGTTTGCGGATGGCCAGGGTGGTGCGGCCTTCCAGCTTGTGGAGTATCTCGACGGCGACAAATACGATGCTCAGTGCGATCACCGCCTCCACCGGTCCCTGTGGCAATTTAACTGCTCCCAGTACCGCTGCAGCCAGGGTGACGCTGTGTGCGAGGGTGAATGCGGTGATGGTGATCATCAGCTGGCGCACGCCGCTTACCAGCACCATCAGTGCCAGTACAAACAGCAGGTGGTCGATACCCAAAAGAATATGCTCAACCCCCAAAACAAAGTACATGTTGGCAATCTCCTTTTTGCCCGCTTTGTTTTCTACCCGCATCTGCGGTTGATCCGGCAACAGACGGGTTATCTGCTCCCGCCCGTCGAGCCATCGCACCGTTACCAGTGTATCGGTCAGGGTATTTTCCAGACCTTTTATGACGATGCGGCTACTGAGGAAAGCGTCCGGGTGGCTGGTTTTCCAGCGTTCCACATAATATCCACCTGCGAACAGCCCCGTGGGCATGGTCAAAGCGCGTGTCTGCTGGTCAAACCCTATATCCAGTGAGAGTCGCAGGTCGCCTTTCGCCGGTACCCGCCAGATTACCTCAAATTCCCCCGGCGCGCTCTCTTCCAGGGAAAGAGATGCCGGGCGTAGCTCGTGGGTGTGTGCAAACGACGAGAGACACAGGGTAATGAGCAGGAGGATGAATCTCACGGTTACTCGGCCTCCCCGGATAGCCGCGGGCTATCGCCCGGTTCGACACTTTCCGTTTTGGCGTTGCTCTCGGGGGAGAGTTCAGCGACCGAGATTCTGTATTTGCTACGCAGGGTCTCGTATTGGGTCTGCAGTACCTTGCGACGCTCCTGTTCCTGCCAGTCGCGCAGGACCTCTGCGCGGACCTCGCCAAACTCTGGCTGCTGCTGCGGATCCAGGTGGCGAATGCGTACCAGGTGCTCGCCGTAGGAGGAGGTCAGTGGGCCAGTCCACTCGTTGAGGGGGAGGTCAACCAGTTGCTGGGAAAAATCGCTGCCAAAAACCCGGTCGATACGTGCCGGTGTAACCGAATCAAATCGGTGTTGCAGCAATGAATGATCGCCCTGCTTGCGGGGATCTCTGCCTGCGGTCAGGCGGGTTAGCACGATGCGCGCATCCTCAGCTACTTCTTTGCGTTTATTGCTGTCGAGAAATATCTGCTCGAAAGTGTAACGGGCTGGATGGGTGTAGCGGTCCAGGTGTGTTTGGTGGTACTGCTCTAGCAGCGAGTCCGGAGGGTCAATAGCATCGACCAGATCTTTGGCCAGAAACTCCATTTTTGTTCGCAGGCGCCGGCGAATTACCGCATCTCCCTGGTCGAGGCCCATATTCAGGGCTTCACGGTAAAGCACTTCTTCCCGAATATAGTCGTCGATCAGTCCCTGCAGCTCCTGCGCACTGGGTGGTCGCTGCCAACCTCGGGCAAAAATGGCAGAAATATGCTGGATCCGTGACTCGGAGATGACGATGTCGCCGGAACTGGCGGATTGTCTATCCTGAAAGAGGCCGTGGATACCAAATAGAAGGGCCCCGATCAGGGCAAACTGAACACTGGGATCTTTGATCCAATGCAGCTTCATCTGCGAGCTCCGGCTTATGGGTGTTATTGCTGGGGACAGGTAAAGCACATGAGAAAATGTTCTCACCCCACTCAGGGTAGTTCATGATCCTGTGTTCGACCTGTATTGCGAGAAGCGGGCAAGCCCGACAGGCAATATAGTCGCGCTGCGAAGGGCGCGGGTGTTGATGGGAGCAAGAAGTGTAGTAATCCGCGGCAATGTGAAACTACACTGAGCGGTGAATTTTGTGACGGGACAAAACTGAGAAACAGAAAGGTGGCTATATGAAACCAGTAATCATGTTCGCGCTCGGACTGACCGGTATGCTCGCAAGTGGCGCTTCGGTGGCTGACGCGGTCACTGAGCGGTACCAGAAAAGTTGCCATATCTGCCACGATACCGGGGTCGCCAACGCGCCCAAAGTGCACGATGTGGAGGCCTGGAAGCCGCGCCTGGATAAAGGGATGGATACGCTGCTGAACTCTGTGAAAAACGGGCTCGGAGCCATGCCGCCCGGAGGTATGTGCCCGGACTGCAGCGATGAGGAATACAAGGCGCTGATCAAATTTATGTCGTCTCCCAAGCAGTAGGCATAGGCCGGCTAGGGCGGACTGGATCGGTGTGTGAAATCGCCGCGCAATAGCTTTGGGTGGTGTTTGGTCGGAAGAGGCCGGTCGGCGGGAGACGGTTTGGTGGGAAAAGGTTTGCAGGAGCCTGAACTACAAGCGAGGTGGTGACTGGGCTAATTGCCTGCAGAGCAGGTCCTGCAAGATCTAGTTTGGTTCACAAGGCGTAATTTGGCTTGCTCTATGTAAAAAATTATGACGTCTAATTGCTCGAACTGGGGCGTCAGTTCATTTTACAAATGTCTGTTTTTCGACTTGTGCCGCCGCAGGCGGTCAATTATTAGTGTGATGGCAACTGCTCGCGGCGATATTCTGTGGGCGTTTTATCGTGCCGGCGTTTGAATGCCGCATTGAACGGGCTGACGGACCCATAGCCGATATCCAGAGCGATACTCAGCACCGGCAGGTGGGCCTCATCCGGGTCGGCGAGCCGACGGCTGGCCTCGTCGATGCGGTACTGGTTCAAATACTCATTGAAATTACGAAACCCCAAGTGCTTGTTGATCAGTGCTCGCAGCACGTGTTCTTTTGCGTCCAATTGCGCCGCCAGTTCCCGAATCGTCAATCCAGTATGCCGGTAACCTCCCGTCGCCATATGTTGCTGAAGTTGTGACAACAGCGCGCTTTGTGTCGCACCTAATGGTGGCGGGCTCGTCTGTTCCGGATTTGCTGGAGGTTCCTCCCGGGTACACTGGGGGAGTGAGTCTTCCAGTGCATTCGGCGAAAGTGCCAACAGCCAAAAACAGGCGCCAAAGGCCAGCAGGCTGGCGGTAATGGCATGCAGTGTCGGAACACCGCTAGGTGTCGGCAGGAGGGTAAATAGAAACTCCGCGCATACGACAACCACCATATACCCACCGATGGCGATGAACAGGCTGACGCGCAATTGGCGACGCTCGGCGACCAGGTCCGACTGAAATTGTCGCAGTAGTGTTGCCAGTCCCGCGCCGATGATTCCCACCTTGAAAGGTTGGGCCAATAGATAGAAAAAAGGGTGCAGGTGCAATTGGCTGGCAAAGTCGACAGCAATTTCACCGCCTATGAGCCACCAGCCCCAGCGAGGGAAAGGCGCCTGATCATTACACAGTTGGTGACAGAACAGCCAGAAAGCACCGGGTATCAGGATCGTGGGAAAGTCGATCAGGAGATCCAGCAGCGAATCCTGGTCCTGTAATAAGGGGCGTAATAAGTAGATAAACACCCCCGCCAGTAGAACGATCAACCACCGGCTGTCTTTGCGCTTGGGGCCCAGCGCAATTCTGGTTGCGGCGAGTAAAAGTAATCCACAGGCTGCGCCGGTAAAAAAGCTGTAATCCATGGTTTGGCTACCCCTGGGAAAATTGCTGTTGCCCGGAAATACGGGCAATCAGCGCCAGCGCTCTACCCACGCATCCAGCACCTTGCGGCTGTATGTGTGGCGGCCGTAGCTGCCGTTGTAGTAGGCCAGCGCATTGGGCATATTGCCCTTGGCCTTTTTGATGTAGTGCTTAAGGATGGTGCAGCCGTAACGGAGATTGGTTTCCATATCGATGAGGTTGTCTTCCGGACGACCGATCTCGTTTTTCCAGAAGGGCATAACCTGCATCATGCCTTGGGCCCCTACACGGGAAACCGCATAAGGGTCAAAGGCACTTTCGATCTGTATCACTGCCAGTACGATTTCCGGCTGTAATCCCGCGCGGGTCGCTTCCCGGTGAATCGCCTTGAGCACGTACAGGCGCTCTTCCGGGTCTTTGATGTAGCGCGCCAGCGGCTGGGACTTCGCCATCAACCACACTTCTGCATCGAAGCGGTCCACAAAGGAGTCCGCCTCGGTGACAGCGTCCTTCAGAGCCAACAATAGCTGCGGATCCGCTTCAATGGCCTGAGCGGATACCGGGTTGCTGAGTATTGCCAGCAGGACGGAGGTGATGGCTGCCCGGATCAATGTGGGATTTTCTCGAGCAGGATGTCCAGAATCTGATCCGCGGAAAATTCCTGGTTTTCGGAATCCCGTCGGCCTTTATATTCAATATTGCCTTTTTCAAGGCCGCGGTCGCCCACCACTATACGATGCGGGATGCCCAGCAGCTCCACGTCCGCGAGCATGGCACCCAGGCGTGCCTTGGGCTCATCCATCAGTAACACGTCGATGCCCCTGGCGGTCAGTGCCTCGTAGATATGCTCACATTTCTGCTGCACCGCCGCACTTTTCTGCATGTTGATCGGCACAATAGCCAGTTGGAAAGGGGCGATGGCCTCAGGCCAGATAATGCCTGCATCGTCGTGATTTTGCTCGATGGCCGCCGCCACCACGCGGGATACGCCGATACCATAGCAGCCCATGGTCATGACCTGTTCTTTGCCATTCTCGTCCAGCACTGTCGCGTTCATCGCTTCGCTGTACTTGGTGCCAAGCTGGAAGATGTGGCCGACCTCGATGCCGCGCTTGATTTCCAGGGTGCCCTGGCCATCGGGGCTGGCATCACCCGGAACCACATTGCGCAGGTCCTCGACGCGAGTGATGGCCACGTCCCGCTCCCAGTTCACACCGGTGAGGTGGTAGTCGTCTTTGTTGGCGCCGCACACGAAGTCCGCAAGGTGCGCCGCGGCGCGATCCACGATCACATCGATTTTCATACCGACCGGGCCGAGGGAGCCGATACCACAGCCCAGTTCTTCGGCAATACGCGCTTCCGGCGCAAACTGCAGCGGGCTGGCAACCCCCGCCAGTTTTTCCGCCTTCAGTTCGTTCAGGTCGTGATCGCCACGCAGTACGAGCGCCACCAGTGGTGCGGTCTCGCCCTCTTCTTCGGTCTCGCCCAGCACGATCAGGGTTTTCACCGAAGTGTTTGCGGCGATGCCGAAAGTCTCTTCAAGAGCAGCAATGGTCTTCTGGCCGGGGGTGTGCAGCTCGGCCATTTCTTTGGATGGGGCGGGGCGCTCGCCTGTCGGAGCGACCGCTTCCGCCAGTTCTACGTTTGCGGCGTAACGACTCTCGGTAGAGAAGGCGATATCGTCTTCGCCGCTCTGGGCCAGCACGTGGAATTCGTGGGAGTGCGAACCGCCGATAGATCCGGTATCCGCCAGTACCGGGCGGTAGTCGAGGCCGATGCGATCGAAGATGCGGCAGTAGGCATCGTGCATCACATCGTAGGTTTCCTGCAGGGAATCAGCGCCCAGATGGAATGAGTAGGCGTCCTTCATGGTGAACTCGCGCGCGCGCATGACACCGAAGCGGGGGCGGATCTCATCGCGGAATTTGGTCTGGATCTGGTAGAAATTTGCCGGCAGCTGCTTGTAGCTGTTGACCTCGGTGCGAATCAGATCGGTGATCACTTCCTCGTGGGTGGGGCCCAGACAGAAGGCATTGTCGTGACGATCCTGAATTCGCAGCAGCTCGGGACCGTATTGCTGCCAGCGGCCGGATTCGTCCCACAGCTCGGCGGGCTGTACCACCGGCATAAGCACTTCCAGTGCGCCGGCATTGTTCATCTCTTCGCGCACAATGCGCTCCACCTTGCGCAGTACGCGCAGGCCGGTAGGCAGCCAGGTGTAGAGCCCGGAAGACAGGCGGCGGATCATGCCCGCGCGCAGCATCAGCTGATGGCTGATGACCACTGCGTCATTAGGGGTTTCTTTCTGGGTGGCAATCAGGTAGCGGGATGCGCGCATAGTGCTTTCTTAATTCTGTCCGGGAAATTTTTAGAGCGGTCATTTTACGCTGCCGAGGGCCCGTTTTGGTAGAGGAGCTGCCGGCAGTGGTTTTATATCGGGGGTAAACAGGGGCTTATAAACAGAAAACCCCGCAAAAGCGGGGTTTTCGTGGCAGAAGGGGCGAGAATCAGGACTCAGCCATTTCCTTCAGCTTCTTCAGCGGGCGGATCTTAACCTGGATGCTCGCAGGCTTGGCCTTGAACATGGTCTCTTCGCCGGTGAAGGGGTTGATGCCTTTGCGCGCTTTCTTGGCCGGCTTCTTCACGGTGGTGATTTTCAGCAGGCCCGGCAGTGCGAATTCGCCCACGCCGCGCTTCTTAACGTGACCTTCGATCACATCGGTCAGCTCGTCCAGAACAGACTGAACCTGCTTGCGAGACAGTTCGGTCTTCTCGGCGATCTGGTTCAGGATCTGGGTTTTGGTGTATTTCTCTTTGATTGCAGTCACTTTCTTGGCCGGAGCGGCCTTGGCTGCTGCTTTCTTGGCTGGAGCCTTTTTGGCTGCAGTCTTCTTGGCGGGTGCTTTCTTAGCTGCTTTCTTCTTTGCGGCCATGTTAGCTTCCTTCCTTATGTAAGTGTTTTTTCCAGTGAAAGTGGGTGTACATCAAGGTTTGTCCAGCGGCGCCGCCGCGGCATACCCAAGTACTGAGCTGAAGTATATCCAGTTTTTTTCCGCGCGCACGGGGTTAAAACAGAAAAAAAGTGCTTTTTTTTAGGGTTTTGGCCGAAAAATGGCCCGGAAACCTCAGGCTCTGGGGGCACCGCGAGCACCGGGTTGCTTCAGTGAACAGGCTCCTTCTTCCGTCGCAAGTGCTCATGTATAATCTGCGCCCCTTTATATTCCGGGTATTAGCCATGCCTATATATGAATACCAATGCAAGGCCTGTGGGCACCAGATGGAAGCCCTGCAGCGTATGAGCGACGCTCCGCTGACCGACTGCCCCGCGTGCAACAAGGCGGAATTGAGCAAGAAAATCAGTGCCGCCGGGTTCCGCCTCAAGGGTGGGGGTTGGTACGAAACCGACTTCAAAACCGGCAGCAAGAAAAATCTCGCCGGCGATGCTGCCAAGCCCTCCGGCAAATCCGGTGGCTCGGAAGCCAAAGCCAGCTAAGCTGCAAAAGCTGAACAAAGACGATACTACTAAGGGAATAAGACTCCATGCGCACCGACTACTGTGGCGCCCTGCGATCCGCCGATATTGACCGCGAAGTAACTCTGTGTGGCTGGGTAGACCGCCGCCGTGATCACGGTGGGGTGATCTTTATCGACCTGCGCGATCGCGACGGCATCGCCCAGGTGGTCTTCGATCCTGACGCCGCAGAGCACTTTGAACTCGCCGACCGCGTGCGCAGTGAATACGTCCTGAAGGTGACCGGCCGTGTGCGCGCTCGCGCCCCGGAAGCGGTCAATCCGAACATGCAGACCGGTGAAATCGAGGTTTACGGCCTGCAGTTGGAGATCCTCAATAGCGCGGAAACCCCGCCGTTCCAGCTGGATGAGCACACTGCGGTGGGCGAAGACGTGCGCCTGAAGTACCGCTACCTGGATCTGCGCCGCAATGAAATGCAGCGCAACCTGCGTTTCCGCTCCCAAATCACCAACGCCATCCGTAACTATCTGGACGGTGAAGGTTTCTTGGATATCGAAACCCCGATCCTGACCCGTGCAACTCCGGAAGGCGCCCGTGATTATCTGGTGCCGAGCCGCACTCATGCCGGCAAGTTTTTCGCGCTGCCGCAGTCCCCGCAGCTGTTCAAGCAGCTGCTGATGGTGTCCGGCTTCGATCGCTACTACCAGATCGCCAAGTGCTTCCGCGACGAAGACCTGCGCGCAGACCGTCAGCCGGAATTTACCCAGATCGACATCGAGACCGCATTCCTCGATGAAAACGCCATCATGTCCATCACCGAGAACATGATTCGCAAGCTGTTCAAAGAGCTGAAAGGCGTCGAGTTGGGCGAGTTCCCACGCATGCCGTTCAGTGAGGCGATGGCGAAATTCGGTTCTGACAAGCCGGATCTGCGCATCCCGCTGGAGCTGGTGGACATCAAGGATCTGATGACACAAGTGGACTTCAAGGTGTTCTCCGGCCCGGCCAACGATCCGAAAGGCCGTGTGACCGCGCTGAAACTGCCCGGTGGCAACGACAAGCTGACCCGCAAGCAGATCGACGACTACACCAAGTACGTGTCTATCTACGGCGCCAAGGGCCTGGCCTACATTAAGGTCAATGATAAGTCTGACCTGGAAGGTGGCCTGCAGTCCCCGATCGTCAAGTTCCTGCCCAACGACGTGCGCGCGGCGATCCTCGACCGTGTACAGGCAGAGAATGGCGACCTGATCTTCTTCGGCTCCGACAAGGCCAAGGTGGTTTCCGAAGCTCTCGGCGCACTGCGCTGCAAGCTGGGTGAAGATCTGAATCTGTACGTGTCCGAGTGGGCACCCCTGTGGGTTGTGGACTTCCCGATGTTTGAAGAGAACGACGACGGCAGTGTTACCGCGCTGCACCACCCGTTCACCGCGCCCTCCTGTTCCGCAGAGGAGCTGGAAAAGAACCCGCTGGAAGCTCTGTCCCGCGCCTACGACATGGTGCTAAACGGCACCGAGCTGGGCGGTGGCTCCATCCGTATCCACAACCAGGATATGCAACAGACCGTATTCCGCGCTCTCGGCATCGACGCCGAAGAGCAGCGCGAAAAGTTCGGCTTCCTGCTGGACGCACTGAAGTACGGTGCTCCGCCCCACGGCGGCCTGGCCTTCGGTCTCGACCGTCTGGTGATGCTGATGACCGACAGCGACTCCATCCGCGACGTCATCGCCTTCCCGAAAACCCAGAGCGCCGCCTGTGTGATGACTGACGCTCCGGGAGCGGTTGACGCCAAGCAGCTGCGCGAGCTGAGCATCCGCCTGCGCCAGAAAGAAGAGCAGGTAGGTTAAAGGCTAAGTTTTCTTCATCGTCATTCCGGCGCCTTTGCGTCATGCCGGACTCGATCCGGTAGGGAGTCCAGTGCGCAGGACCTCGGCCTGCGCCGGGGTGACGAACTTTGCAATAGCCAGAAATAGTAGAAAGACCGGAGATTTATCGATGGCAGGACACAGTAAATGGGCCAACATCAAGCACCGCAAGGCCGCCCAGGACGCCAAGCGCGGTAAGGTTTTCACCAAGATCATTCGCGAGCTCACCGTAGCCGCGAAAGGCGGTGCCAACCCGGATGACAACCCCACACTGCGCGCCACCATTGATAAAGCTCTGGGCGCGAACATGAAGCGCGACACCATCGACAAGGCCATCGCCCGCGGCGCTGGTAATACCGATGGGGAAAACTACGAGGCGGTGACCTACGAGGGGTACGGTGTCGGAGGTGTGGCAATTCTGGTGGAGTGTCTCACCGACAACCGCAATCGCACGGTTGCGGAGGTCCGCCACGCGTTCACCAAGCGCGGTGGCAATCTGGGAACCGATGGTTCGGTGGCCTATCTGTTTTCGCGCAAGGGGCAGATGTACTACGAGCCAGGCGTAGATGAAGATGCTCTGATGGAAGCGGCTCTGGAAGCAGGGGCGGAAGATATTCAGAGCAACGATGATGGCAGTATCGAGGTTACTACCGAATTCACCGATTATATGTCGGTGAAAGATGCACTGACCGAAGCGGGTTTCAAGCCGGACAATGCCGAAATCGCCATGATTCCGTCTACTACTGTGCCCATGGATAAAGACGGTGCGGAAAAGGTGATGGCACTGGTGGATATGCTGGAGGACCTGGACGACGTACAGAATGTGTACTCCAATGCGGAGATCCCGGAAGAGGTGATGGCAGAGCTGGGCTGAACCTTGACCGACTTTCTCCCAGAATGCCCCGCCACCGCGGGGCATTTTTGTATCTGACCGGGCATATCCTCTTCCCGCCTTGACGCCCAGTCCTCACCTTGGGAAACTTCCCGTCAACAATTGTATAAATGTACAGGGGGCAGCCCGCCGTGACCCGCATTCTGGGCATCGATCCCGGCTCACGCAAAACCGGTTACGGCCTGATCGACGTGGAGCGCTCCAATGCCCGCTATGTCGCCAGCGGTGTGATCAAACTCCCCGACGGCCCGCTGCCCGAGCGCCTGAAGCTCATATTTGACGCCGTCAGCCAGATTGCCCAGCAGTACCAGCCGCAGCAGATGGCGATCGAAAACGTGTTTATGTCGAAAAGCGCCGGCTCTGCGTTAAAGTTGGGCCAGGCCAGAGGCGCCGCCATCGTCGCCGCCACCCACGCGGATCTACCGGTTTCGGAATACGAAGCGCGCAAGGTGAAGCAGGCGGTGGTAGGTAATGGTGGCGCCGACAAGCTGCAGGTGCAGCATATGGTCAAAACCCTGCTCAAGCTGCCCGCTTCTCCGCAGGAGGATGCTGCAGACGCGCTGGCCGTTGCCTTGTGTCATATGCATACCATGCAGACGTTGATTCAAACCTCTGCCGGGAGTCGCACTCGGTTTCGGCGAGGGCGGCTTAGTGTTACTTGAGTTTGGCTTCGGTGGTGCGGCGGGTTTCGTGGCGCGCAGTCGGGGCGTTTGGTGGCGGCTCCGCTACCGGTGACACCTTCGCATTAGAGTTCAGCGTGCTTGATGCTTGAGGGGCTTACCCAGCTGTTGGGCAATGTACTGAAGTTAGAAATTAAGGTGCTGCTACCGATATTTGTTCGCGAGACCTTCCGCGAGAGGGACCTCGCGGAAGAGCCCCCATGGATGGGTTCACGGCGTGTCTCGCGAACAAATATCGGTAGCAGTGCCGCCCCGGAGCCTGAATTAAATGGGCCCGGGAACTGGAACTGAACCTCGGAATAACAATGATAGGAAGACTCACCGGCAAGCTGGCCGCAGTACAGCCCCCGCAACTCCTCGTCGACGTGCAGGGCGTGGGCTACGAAGTGTTGGCCCCCATGACCACCATTTTCGAACTGCCTCAACTGGGCGGCAATGTGCAATTGCATACCCACCTGGCGGTATCGGAAACCTCCCAGCAGCTGTTCGGCTTTATCCGCGAATCAGACCGCCAACTGTTCCGCACCCTCATCAAGGTCAACGGCGTCGGCCCCAAAATGGCCCTCGCCATCCTCTCCGGCCTCGACGGCGCCGCACTGGCGCGTTGTGTGGCAGACGACAACGTGGGGGCCTTGGTGAAAGTGCCCGGAGTGGGCAAGAAAACTGCCGAACGGCTGATTATCGAACTGCGTGGCAAGCTTACCCCACAGGCCGGCGACCTCGGCGATATCCCGTTGATGTCCACCAACGCCGAGCCCAAAATAGACCACGCCGGTGAGGCGGAGAGTGCGCTCGCTGCGCTGGGTTACAAACCCACAGACGCCAGTAAAATGGTCGCCCGCGCTGCCAAAGAGCAGCCTGAAGCCGATAGCGCCACCCTGATCCGTCTGGCGCTGAAAAGCATGGCTCCGGCCTGATCCGTAAAAGCTGGCAAAAATTGAGAGCACCCCGTGATTGAAGCCGACCGCCTGATCGCCCCCGAACCCCAGGGCCCTGCCGGCCAGGAAGAGCAGTACGACCGTGCCGTGCGCCCCAAAACCCTGTCCGACTATGTAGGTCAGCCGGTGGTGCGCGAGCAGATGGAAATCTTTATCCAGGCCGCCAAGCTGCGCAAAGAAGCGCTCGACCACACCCTGGTATTTGGTCCGCCCGGTCTCGGTAAAACCACTCTGGCGAATATCATTGCCGCGGAAATGGGGGTGGCAATCAAGACCACTTCCGGCCCGGTGCTGGAGAAGGCCGGTGATCTCGCCGCCATCATGACCAACCTCGAACCCGGGGACGTGCTGTTTATCGACGAGATCCACCGTCTCAGTCCTCATGTGGAAGAGGTGCTGTATCCAGCCATGGAAGACTATCAGCTGGATATCATGATCGGAGAGGGGCCGGCGGCGCGTTCCATCAAGCTGGATTTGCCGCCCTTTACCCTCGTGGGGGCCACCACACGAGCCGGGCTGCTCACCTCGCCATTGCGCGACCGTTTCGGCATCGTGCAGCGCCTCGAGTTTTACTCGGTGGAAGATCTCACCAGTATTGTCGCCCGCTCCGCCGGATTGATGGGTGTGGCGATGGATGAGGGGGGTGCCCACGAAGTGGCGCGCCGCGCCCGTGGCACCCCGCGTATCGCCAACCGTCTGCTGCGCCGGGTACGGGATTACGCCGAAGTGAAAAGCGACGGTCATGTGTGTGCGGAAACCGCGGACCTGGCATTGAACATGCTGAACGTGGATGCCAGCGGCTTCGATCAGCTCGACCGCCGCATGCTGCTCACCATGATCGAGAAGTTTGACGGCGGTCCGGTGGGGGTCGACAGCCTGGCGGCTGCGGTCAGCGAGGAGCGCGATACCATCGAGGATGTGCTGGAACCTTACCTGATTCAGCAGGGCTACCTGACCCGCACTCCCCGCGGCCGGGTGGTGACTGCACTGGCCTACCAGCACTTTGGTATTCCCAAGCCCGACCGAATCTGACTCGCAATTGTCGCTGGCCACACCTGACGAAGCGGTCTAGTTCCTGTAGCATGTCCGTCTAATATCGCCAGGAGGGCTCCACTTGAGTTGAAATCCTCCCGGTGTGACCCAAACCGCTATCAACAAGAAAAAGTCAGTTCGCGGTCGGCGAATTAAGGACGGTGCGTGTCAGAGCCCTTCAGTATTCCCATTCGTGTCTATATCGAGGATACAGACGCTGGCGGAATTGTTTATTACGTCAATTATTTAAAGTATATGGAGCGCGCGCGCACAGAATTGGTCCGTGTGCTCGGCTATGATAAACCCGCGATGCCGCAGCAGGGTTTGTTGCTCGTGGTGCATTCAGCGGAGGTTCAGTACCGTCGCTCTGCAATACTCGACGACGAACTCAGGGCCAGCGCCGCGGTGGCCAAGGTCGGCCGCGCCGCCGTGACCTTTGAGCAGAAAATCTGGCGCGGTAATGAAATTATTTGTGAGGGCGTGGTCAAAGTGGCCTGCGTGGATGACGCAAGCCGAAAGCCCTGCGCACTCCCAGAATCCATCCATCAAGCTTTGAAGGCAGCGAGTCAACATTCATGAATGCCGGTGAACAACTTTCTCTGTGGGGCCTGATTTCCAGTGCCAGCCTGCTGGTGCAGCTGGTCATGCTGATGCTGTTACTGGCCTCGGTCATTTCCTGGGTAATGATCATTCAGCGCGGAACCTATCTGTCCCGCGCACGCAAGTCCATGATCAACTTTGAGCGCAAGTTCTGGTCAGGTGCGGATCTGAACCAGCTGTTCCGCGACGGCAACGCCGCTGCCGAGAAAGGCAAGGTCGACGGTGTTGAATCCCTGTTCCGCGCCGGCTTCACCGAATTTACCCGCCTGCGCCAGCAGGGCAAGAGTAGCCCTGCGGCGGTTATGGAAGGCACCGAGCGCGCCATGCGCGTGGCCATGTCCCGGGAGCAGGAAAAGGTGGAAATGAACCTGCCATTCCTCGCCACGGTCGGCTCCGTCAGTCCCTACATTGGCCTGTTTGGCACCGTGTGGGGGATCATGAATTCCTTCCGTGGTCTTGCCACCATGCATCAGGCCACCATTGCGACGGTCGCGCCGGGTATCTCCGAGGCGCTGGTCGCCACCGCCATGGGCCTGTTTGCGGCGATACCAGCGGTGATGGCATACAACCGGTATTCCGCTAAAGCGGAGTGGCTGCTATCCAGCTACGAGACGTTTGCCGAAGAGTTCTCTTCCATTCTGCACCGCAAAGTGCATGCCGCCGGTTAAGGCGCTGAACGCAACGCTGTGCAAAGAGCTGAATCATGAGCAATTTTCGCAAAGCCCCGAAGCGCAAGCTGGTCTCCGAGATCAACGTGGTGCCCTACATCGATGTGATGCTGGTGCTGCTGATCGTATTTATGGTGACCGCGCCGCTGTTGATGCAGGGCGTAAAGGTGGATCTCCCGGATGCACCGTCGGCCCCGATTGATGATACCGATGACGAGCCGTTGATCGTGTCGGTGAGGGCCGACGGCACTTATTATCTGAATCTCGGTGACGATGAGAAAGTCGCCAAACCGTTGAAAGAGATCAAGGAAACCGTGGCCAAGGTGCTGCGCCAGAAGCCGAAAACGCCGGTGCTGGTATGGGGTGACACCGATGCCAAATACGGTCTGATCGTGGGCGCCATGACCCACCTGCAGCAGGCTGGCGCCCCCAGTGTGGGCCTGGTCACCGAGCCACCGTCGGAATGACCTGGAGCCAGTTGCAAGTATGAATCGCTCCTACGGCCCGGCCATTGTTATCAGTGTCGCACTGCACGCGTTGTTGATCGCGGTGCTGACTTTTGGCTGGGAGGCGGAACACAAGCGCGAACTGAAGCCAATGCCCAAGTTTGTGCAGGCCAAGCTGGTACAGCTGGAATCCAAGTCTGACAAACCCAAGGCGCCGCCCAAGGTAGATCTGCGCGAGAAGCGCCGCCAGCAGGAGCTGGAGCGTCAGCGTAGGGCCGAGGCGGAGAAAAAACGCAAGGCTGCAGCCGAGCGCAAGAAAAAGGAAGAAGCGGAGAAAAAGCGCAAGGCCGAAGAGGCGCGCAAGGAGAAAGAGCGCAAAGAGGCCGAGCGTAAAGAGCAGCTCAAGCAGGAACGCAAAAGTGCGTTTGAGGATGCGCTTGAGGATGAGGAAGCGCTTCAGGACGCCAGCGACGACTCCGCGGCCGTAATGTCTGTAGCCCAGGCGATCCGCCAGCGTATTGTGCAGGTGTGGAGTCGCCCGCCCAGTGCCCGCAATGGCATGGTGGTCGAAGTGCAGATCAATTTTGTGCCCACCGGACGCGTGGTGGCCTCTACCATTACCAAAGGCAGTGGTAACCCCGCGGTGGATAGATCCGTACTGACTGCGGTCAAGAAGGTAGAAGTCTTCCCGGAAGTGGAAAAGGTGGCGCGCGAGGAGCCGTCACTGTTCGAGCGCCAGATTAGAACAACCAAACTGATATTCAGAGTCGAAGGCCTGCGCCAATGATGAAAAAAACAGTCTCTCTTCTCTTCGCCTCACTGCTTGGCTGCGTGCTGGCGGTTTCCGCCCGCGCCCAGCTGGTGGTGGAAATTGATGATGGCAATGACAATCCTACCCCGGTAGCGGTGGTGCCCTTTGATTGGGCGGGCAGCGGAGTGTTGCCGGAAGATGTGTCTTCCATAATCTCGGCCGACCTGCGTCGCAGTGGTCTGATCGCCCCGGTACCGCGGGAAGACATGCTGTCATTCCCGAAGAACCCGGAGGAGGTCAGTTTTCGTGACTGGCGCATGCTCGGCACCGAATATGTGGTCACCGGCCGTATGCAGCCTCAGGCGAATGGCTATCTGCTGAGTTTTGATCTCACCAATATCTTTGGTCAGCGCAAGGTCTTCACCAAGCAGGTCACCGGCGGCGCACAGCAGTTGCGGGATATCGCCCACCGTGCCGCCGACGAGATCTTTGAAGCGATCACCGGTATTCGCGGAGCTTTCGGTACCCAGATGGTGTACGTGCAGGAAACGCAGCGCGGTGGTCAACCCAGTTATGCGCTGATGCTGTCGGATATCGATGGGGCCCGCGCTCGACAGATTCGTCGCTTCAGTGCACCGGTGATGTCACCAAGCTGGTCACCCAATGGGCAGGAAGTGGCCTATGTGTCATTTGAGACAGGTCGTCCGGCTATTTTCCGCGAAAATATCCGCACCGGCGCCCGTCAGCAGCTGACGAACTTCAAGGGGCTGAACAGCTCTCCAACCTGGTCTCCCGATGGCTCCAAGCTGGCCATGGTGCTGTCGAAAGATGGCAATCCGGAGATTTATGTACTCGACCTGGCGTCCGGCCGTTTCACTCGCATGACCCGCCACTTCTCCATTGATACCGAACCGAACTGGATGCCAGACGGAAAATCGCTGGTTTTCACTTCTGACAGGGGAGGTAAGCCACAAATTTATCAATTGACTCTTGCCACGGGTCAAGTAGACCGCTTAACCTTCGACGGCGACTACAACGCGCGTCCGCGGGTATCTCCCGATGGCAAAACGCTGGTTATGGTGCATCGTAGCAGGGGGGTTTTTACTATCGCTACGATGGACATCGTATCCGGTCAAATGCGTGTCCTTACGGAGACGCGCCTGGACGAATCCCCGAGTATTGCGCCCAATGGCGCGATGCTGATGTACGCCACCAAGCGGGGGAGCAAGGGTATTCTAGCTGCGGTGTCGCTGGATGCCGGAGTGAAATACAGCCTGCCCTCTCAGCAGGGGAATGTCCGCGAGCCGGCGTGGTCGCCTTACTTTGATTGATGCAGTACCTGGCGCATTTCTTATTTTTTTGCGGCAAGTGTGAGATCAAACAAATAAGAAGAAGCGAAACCCTGATTTAATCCTGGGTTTTACCCCTTACAGGATTTCTCGATAACACTAAAGCGGAGTTGTTTATGTTCAAATCAGTAAAAACCGGCTTGGGCCTGGCGTGTGTACTGGCAGTAATGGCCGGTTGTTCCAGCACCGATACCGACGATAGCGCGAACCAGCAAGTAGTTGATCAGACCCCACCTCCTGTGGTTGAAGACACCACTGCTACCGAAACCGCAGTTCCGCTGGACAACGTCGTTTACTTCGACTTCGACCAGAGCCTGTTGAAGCCTTCCACCCGTGAGCTGCTGATCAAGCACGCTGACCGTATGCGCGGCGCCGCTGGCACCGTTCGCCTGGAAGGCCACGCTGACGAGCTGGGTACCCGTGAATACAACCTGGCACTGGGTGAGCGTCGCGCCAACGCGGTTCGCGACTTCCTGGTACTTCAAGGCGTAAACGCTGCCAACCTGGAAGTGATCAGCTACGGTGAAGAGCGCCCGGCTCAGGAAGGTTCCAGCGAGAGCGCACGTGCAATGAACCGTCGCGTGGTAATCAACTAATCTAGAAGCATGCAATTGTCTTTTTTGATTAGAAGTATCGCGATAGCCGCAGCCAGTTTGGCTGCGGCTTCGTCCGTATTCGCGCAGGCGCCGGTGGTGGATCTGTCCAGTGGCAGCTCCGTCAACCAGGGCACTGCAACCCCTCCTCCCCCCAGTTATCCACAGCTGGCGGCACGTACCAATACCTCGGCAGGTAACCTGCAGGCGAACCCGCAGGCGGATGCCTACTACCAGATGCAGGTACTGCAGCAGGAAGTTCAGGAATTGCGTGGCGCGGTGGAGGAGCTCAGGCACGAGGTCAAGCGGTTGCGCCAGCAGCGCACCGAAGACTACATGAACCTTGACCGCCGTATATCCAAGCTCGACGGTGCAGCGCCGGCGGATGGTGCGCCATCCGGGAGTGAATCCGGTACCAGTGCGTCAAGCAGCGGGCCTGCCCCAACCGCTGGCGGTGGTTCAGCCCCAGAGGCGAGCGAAAGTGAGCGCGACCGCTACCAGGCGAGTTTCGGCCTTGCCCGCAATGGTGATTACGCAGGGGCCAGTAAAGCGTTCAAGAGTCTGCTGGAGGATTATCCGAACGGGCAATACGCCCCGAATGCCAACTACTGGCTGGGTGAAATCGCTCTGGTGCAGGGGAATATAGAAGAGGCCCGCACCTGGTTTGTGGCGCTTCTGGACGGTTACCCCAACTCAAGCAAAGTATGGGATGGCCGCTATAAGCTCGGTACCGTATATCACCAGCTGGGCGACAATGCGAAAGCCAAGGAGTTGCTGGAGCAGGTGGCAGCGAGCGATCAGCGCGCCTCCAATCTGGCGAAGCAGTACCTCAAAGAAAATTTCTAAGGCCGCTTTCTCTGTGGCCTGACACCTCGCCGGCAGAGGGAGGTTAAACCAGCGGTGCTGGTTTTGTGATCAAAAAAACTCTATGATCCCGCGCCCGGAGGGTACTAACCCTCCGGGCGTTTTTGTTTGTGCCGGCGCGCGCGTTATCGCCTGTCCGGACAAGTTTTACGATCTGAGCGGTATATGGCCGAGTTGAAGACTGAATTAAGCCGAAGTGAAAAAGCTGTGGACCTGACCGCAGAGTCTCTGCGTATCAGTGAGCTTTTCTATTCGCTGCAGGGGGAGGCCCGGGATAGCGGTCTGCTCACGGTGTTCGTGCGTCTGACCGGCTGTCCATTGCGCTGTACCTACTGTGACTCTGAGTACGCCTTTTACGGTGGCGAGCGCATGACGCTGGCCGAGATCTTGCAAAAAGTGCAGTCTTATCCGGCGCGCCATGTGTGTGTTACCGGTGGCGAGCCACTTGCGCAGCCCAACTGCATCCCGCTGATGGAAGCCCTGTGCAATGCCGGCTACCAGGTTTCCCTGGAAACCAGTGGCGCCATGCCGGTGGATCTAGTGGATGAGCGGGTATCTCGTGTGGTCGACCTCAAGACACCGGCCTCGGGCGAGCAGGGGCGAAACCGCATGGAAAACATCCCGTTGCTGGGCCGAAAGGACCAGATCAAGTTTGTGATCTGTGATCGTGGCGATTACGACTGGGCGCGCTTTACCCTGGACCAGTACCAGCTTGCCGAGCGCGTGGGCGAAGTGCTTTTCTCCCCCAGTTACGAA
Organism: Microbulbifer sp. ARAS458-1; assembly: GCF_045348205.1. Lineage (NCBI taxonomy): Bacteria > Pseudomonadati > Pseudomonadota > Gammaproteobacteria > Cellvibrionales > Microbulbiferaceae > Microbulbifer > Microbulbifer sp. ARAS458-1. Next base: position 1,613,659 of record NZ_CP155838.1, read on the forward strand.
CAGCTGGCCCCGCGCCAGCTGGCGGAGTGGATTTTGGAGGACGGGCTGCCGGTGCGTATGCAGATGCAGCTTCACAAGCTGCTGTGGGGCGATATCCCGGGCGTTTGATTCCTGTTTCAACTTCTTCCCTATTAAACCGAACCCAATTGGCAGAACTATGAGCAGCAAAAAAGCAGTCGTACTACTCTCCGGCGGTCTGGATTCCGCCACCGTCCTGGCCATGGCCCGGGCAGAGGGCTACGAGTGTTTTGCCCTGGGGTTTGATTACGGCCAGCGCCACAGCGCCGAATTGATGGCTGCCCAGCGTGTAGCCGCCGATCTGGACGCCCGCGAGCACAAGGTTGTGAAGCTGGACCTGCGAGTCATAGGTGGCTCCGCGTTAACTGACGATAGTATCGATGTGCCGGAAGAAGAGACTTCCGGTATTCCCGTTACCTATGTGCCGGCCCGCAATACTGTGTTCCTGTCAATTGCCCTTGGTTGGGCGGAAGTGCTGGGAGCGCAGGATATTTTTGTGGGTGTGAATGCGGTTGACTACTCTGGGTATCCGGATTGTCGCCCAGATTACATCGATGCCTTTGAGAAAATGGCCAATCTGGCCACCCGCGCCGGGGTCGAGGGCAATAGGCTGAGCATCCATGCACCGCTGATGAAGATGAGCAAGGCGGATATCGTCAAGCGTGGGAGTGAGTTGGGTGTGGATTACAGCCTGACGGTAAGCTGTTATCAGGCACTACCGAATGGTGCGGCCTGCGGGCGTTGTGACAGCTGTCGCCTGCGCGCGGCCGGATTTGCCGAGGCAGGCCTGGCGGATCCCACGGTCTACGCCTGAACTGGTGGATTTTCGCGGAAGGCGCGGGTGCCTCAGTTGGCGGCAACGGGGGATCTAAGCCCTTATATTTGCTAGAAATTTTTTTGTAACCGGGACTTGTGTTTTCGAATTAGATCCGTAAGATACGCAGCTCCTCAGGTAGAGGGGTCAAGGGTCGTTAGCTCAGTTGGTAGAGCAGTTGGCTTTTAACCAATTGGTCGCTGGTTCGAATCCAGCACGACCCACCATCTTCCCTCCTGTGCCGGTACTCCGATTCGCTGTCGAGCCGGTGCTTATTATAAGGCTCGTAGCAAGTACGGGTTATTTATATACAAGCAGTTTTGCCTTACTCCATGAGTGATGGGCAGTCTTAAGGGTCGTTAGCTCAGTTGGTAGAGCAGTTGGCTTTTAACCAATTGGTCGCTGGTTCGAGTCCAGCACGACCCACCATTTCCTTAAGTCCCCTCAGCTGATCTCTATACGTCCGCGCGCTGTATCACGCCGTCGTACCCGCTTCTGCGCCACCCTAAAATACTTGTGAAACGAAAGCAGGAGTGGCGGTTGTGGCGCGAAGATCGGCGAATTGATTCTGGACCGGTATAATGCCGGCCTTCCCGTGAGCAACCTGAAAACTTACGCAGATACTCCACGTACTAACCCACGTAAAAAACTATGACAGACAGCAGCGAGAAAATTGCTTCCAATGCCCCGGCCCCCAACGCGATTGATGCCCGTGATTTTGTGCAGGATCACCTGACGCACCCGGCTGCACATGAATACAGTGCGGAAGAGCTGGACCTTTGGCGCGAGCGAATCAAGCGCCTGCTGAAGGAGCAGAATGCGGTACTGGTTGCACATTACTATACCGACCCGCTGATTCAGGCTCTGGCGGAAGAGACGGGGGGCTGCGTTTCGGACTCTCTGGAAATGGCCCGTTTTGGCGCCCAGCACCAGGCGGATACCCTGATCGTTGCCGGGGTAAAGTTTATGGGAGAGACCGCTAAGATCCTGACTCCGAACAAGCGTGTACTGATGCCGACTCTGGAGGCGACCTGCTCGCTGGATCTCGGCTGCCCGATCGATGAATTTTCCGCGTTTTGCGACCAGCACCCTGATCGCACCGTGGTGGTGTACGCGAATACCTCGGCGGCGGTAAAAGCCCGTGCCGACTGGGTAGTGACCTCGAGTATCGCGCTGGACGTGGTCGATCACCTGGATAGTCAGGGCGAAAAAATTCTGTGGGCACCGGACAAACATCTCGGCAGTTACGTGCAAAAGCAGACCGGTGCCGACGTGTTGTTGTGGGATGCTGCCTGTATCGTGCATGAGGAATTCAAGGCGAAGGGCGTTGCAGATCTGAAAGCCATGTACCCGGAAGCGCTGGTGCTGGTACACCCGGAATCCCCGGCGGCCGTGGTTGAATTGGCGGATGTAGTGGGTTCCACCTCGCAGATCATCAACGCCGCGAAAACCCGTCCCAACAAACAGTTTATCGTCGCCACCGACCAGGGCATTTTCTACAAAATGCAGCAGCAGTGTCCGGACAAGGAGCTGATCATCGCGCCGACCGCGGGCTCCGGTGCCACCTGCCGCAGCTGTGCAAATTGCCCGTGGATGGCGATGAACTCGCTTGAGAATCTGTGTGGTGTACTGGAGCGCGGCGATAACGAAATCTTTGTGGATCCGGAGCTGGGCAAGCGGGCGATGATTCCGCTGCAGCGGATGCTGGATTTCCGCAAGCCCCTGGATTGAGGCTTGCCTGGTGGTTTTAAAGCTGGTCCGGTGGCGGCAAAGCACCGGGTATCTGTTTTTGAAACCGCTGTGAATACATCCATGTACGCTGCGTCGGCGACGTCCCTGTCGCCGACGCTTTCAAAAACAGATCCCCGCCACTCTGCCTTCAGTCAAAACTATTGAGCTTCGAACTTAAAGCTCCTTAGCTTTCTCCTGCATCTTGATCACATCTTTCATGCGCTGTTCCAGAATCGCGTGGGTCTGGTAATCGTTTTTCGCCAGGCGCACCCCGTGGCGCAGGTGCTGCAGTGCCTTGTCGAACACGCCATTGAGTATGTAATACTCCGCGCGCGCCTCGTGCACACCCACGATATCCCCAGCGAGACCGTGGGTCTCCGCCAGTAAATACCACACCGCTGGATCCTTGCGGCGCACACGGCTGTGCTTTTTCAGTATCCGTTCCGCTGCCAGGTAGTTGCCCGCTTTAAAGTGAGCGTTAGCCAGGCCCATGATCAGCGCATGGTTTTTCGGGCTTTCATTTACCGCTTTTTGCAGCCGACTGGTGGCGCTGGTGTAATCCTGGCGTGCCAGGTCGATATCCGCGCGGGCCAGAATAAAAGCATCCTTATCGGGCTCTTTGTCCAGCAGTGGCTGCAGGGTGTCGATGGCGGAGTCGGGTTTGCCGGCGGCGGCCTGGGCCAGGGCCAGGCCGTAGCGGGCGGCGTCTTCGTTGTCGTTGATGCCGCGCAATTCCGCCTGGAAGCGTTTGACCGCCTGCTGCGGGGTGGCCTCGGCGGCGACACGGATGCGGGCGCGCATCAGATGGTATTCGCGGCTGTCCCGCAGGGGCACTTTTTCCATGCGGTTGGCGCGCAGCTTGGCGTCGGCAATCCGCTTTTCCGTCACCGGGTGCGTCAGCAGGAATTCCGGCGGGCGGCGGTAGTAGCGGGTGGCCTTGAGCATCTGCTCGAACATTTCACCGGCGGCCTGTGGGTCCATCCCGGCCTTGGCCAGGGTTTCGATGCCCACCCGGTCGGCTTCCTGTTCGTTCTGGCGGGAAAAACGCAGTTGATTGTCGAGGGCAGCCGCCTGGGTGGCTGTCATTGCGGCGAGTCCCGCATCACCGCCGGCGGTGGCCGCGAGTACCAGGGCGCCGAGCATACCGGCGAGGGTGGGCAGGGTGCTGTTGCGTTGGGCCTCAAGAGAGCGCGCGTAGTGGCGCTGGCTCAAGTGCGCCAGTTCGTGGGCAAGCACTGAGGCGAACTGATCTTCGTTCTCGGCAAACAGAAACAGGCCGGTGTGTACACCGACCACACCGCCGGGTACGGCGAAGGCGTTCATGGTGTCGTTGTTGACCACCACCACATCCAGGGATTTGTCTTCCAGCGGGCTGTACTCCGCCAGTGATTTGAGCGAGTTTTCCACATACTGCTGGAGCAGGGCGTCGCTGGAGGTGCGCACCTGGCTGCGGAACATCCGCAGCCACATGCTGCCCAGCTCCTTCTCGCGTGCACGGGATACCAGGCCACTGCTGGAGTCGCCCAGCATGGGCAGCTGGATATGGTGGTCGTCTTGCGCCGTGGCCGCGATAGGCGCGGCGGTCAATAACAGGCCGGTAGCCAGGCTGGTGGCGAAGCCGCGCGCGCGCCGGCGCAGGCGCGCGCAGCCGAAGCGGATTCGGTGTCGGAATGCTGTGAGGTTCTCGGTCATAATCTAACTGCGCCTGCCGGGTTTCCTACGGCTAACACTATACGTAACCCTGTGAGACTGTCGAGGTTTTGATCAATTCTGGGGCAAAAGCTTCTGCCTCATGACCCATTGACCAGACGCGGCCGGTATAATTCGCGGCATTAACGGTTCTTTACCGCATTTTTATGACCACGACCACACAACAGGCCGCACAACGCCAGGATGTCCATTGGGAGGATGCCTTAAGGGTAGATGCCAGTGGGCTTCCTTGCCCGCAGCCGCTGCTCGCCATGCGGCGAGCACTCAAGCAATTGGCGCCGGGGGAACTGCTGCACCTGATCGCCACAGATCCTGTATCCCAGCGGGATATTCGCAGCTTTTGCGACCTGAGTGGTGTACCTTTGGCGCGTGTCGAAACGGACGGCGAGGCTTTCCACTTCTGGTTGCAGCAGATTTAATGCGCTGAATCGCCGGTCATGCGGCTGGGGCGTTGGCGCCCCACGCTGTGTCATCAAATAACCGAACACACTTCAATCGGAGTCTCGAGAGAACAGCTTTTATGTATGCGATTGTAAAGGGGTGGGTAAATCGCTATTTCGGTCAGGAAGAGGTGGTACTGCTGGTACTGCTGTTGCTGGCGGCCATGATTGTCCTTGCCACACTGGGTGGTGTGCTGGCACCGGTGCTTGCGGCACTGGTGATCGCCTTCCTGATGCAGGGCATGGTGCAGCGGCTGGAGTCGTGGAAGGTTCCGCACTGGCTGTCGGTGACCATTGCCTGCCTGGTGCTGGTGGGCACCATCGTCGGCCTGTTGTTTGTGGTGATGCCGATTATCTGGCGCCAGACCGCGCGCCTGTTCGCCGAGCTTCCGAATATGATTGCCAGTGGTCAGGACCTGCTGATCCTGCTGCCGGAACAGTACCCGCGCCTGGTTACCGCCGAGCAGATTGACGAGATCTTCAGCACGATCGGGAGCGAGCTGGGCAATTTTGGCCAGACAGTGCTGACCTTTTCCCTTGCGAATATCCCGGTACTGGCGGCGGTGCTGATCTACCTGGTGGTGGTGCCGATTCTGGTATTTTTCTTTCTTAAGGACTCCAACAAGCTGCTGCGCTGGTGCGCCTCTTTTCTGCCACACCAGCGCCCGATGCTGCGTCAGATCTGGTACGAGATGAACGACCAGGTAGCCAACTACGTGCGCGGCAAGGTGATAGAGATCGCCATTGTTGCGGTGGTGAGTTATGTGGCCTTCCTGCTGCTCGGCGTGAATTACGCCCTGCTGCTGGCGGTGGCGGTGGGACTGTCGGTGTTGATTCCCTATATCGGCGCGGCGGTGGTCACCATCCCGGTAGCGGCCATCGGCCTGTTCCAGTGGGGCTGGAGCAGTGAGTTTTTCTGGTTGATGTTCGCCTACGGCATCATCCAGCTGCTGGACGGTAACGTGCTGGTGCCTATCCTGTTCTCCGAGGCGGTCAACCTGCACCCGGTGGCGATTATCCTCGCGGTACTGGTATTTGGTGGTATCTGGGGCTTCTGGGGCGTTTTCTTCGCCATCCCTCTGGCAACCCTGGCCAAAGCCATTCTCAACGCCTGGCCCACCAGTGAGCACCAGGCGGAATGGGCGCGGGAAGCCGCCACCACCGGTGGCGAAGAGCGCTAAACCGGCGCGCTCATTACTGTTTCAAGAATCCGCGGTTTGCTAGAATCCCGCGCCTGAAATTCCGGCCCCGCTTTCGCGGGGCTGTTATCTACTATCTGTCTGTACCCGTATTACGGCATAGGAAAGCCCATGAGCCTTGCTGACAAAGTCCTGGCGGTGAATAACGACCTCCCCATCCGCACCGACAAGCCCGTGCACAGCGGCAAGGTCCGCTCGGTCTACTGGCTGACCGAAGCCGACAGCGCGCGCCTAATCAAAGAAAAAGGCTACCCGGTAGCGGCGGATGCGCCCCTGGCGGTGATGGTGATCTCCGATCGCATGTCCGCGTTCGACTGCATCTGGAAGGGCGAAAATGGCCTGCGCGGTGTGCCCGGCAAGGGTGCGGCACTGAATGCGGTGGCCAACCACTGGTTCAAGCTGTTCAAGGAGCAGGGCCTGGCGGACAGCCATATTCTGGATATCCCGCACCCGGCGGTGTGGATCGTGCAGAAAGCCCGCCCGGTGATGATCGAAGCCATCGCCCGCCAGTACATCACCGGCTCCATGTGGCGCGCCTACAGCACGGGTGAGCGGGAGTTCTGTGGCATACAGCTGCCCGATGGACTGCAGAAAGACCAGAAGCTCCCCGAGCTGCTGATCACTCCGTCCACCAAAGGCATTCTCAAGGGCATCCCCGGTGTGCCGGAAGCGGACGATGTGAACATCACCCGCAACAACATCGAAGAAAACTTTGCCGCCTTCAATTTCAACTGCGCCGGTGACATCGACCGTTACGAGACACTGCTGAAAGAAGGTTTCGATGTGATCTCCTCCGCGTTGGAAAAGCTGGATCAGGTTTTCGTCGACACCAAGTTCGAGTTTGGTTACGTGACCGATGCCGAAGGCAATGAGAAGCTGATCTATATGGACGAGGTGGGCACGCCGGATTCCTCCCGCATCTGGGACGGCGCCGAGTACCGCAATGGCAAGGTTGTGGAAAACTCCAAAGAGGGCTTCCGCCAGGCCCTGCTGAACCACTTCCCGGATCCGGATATCCTGTTGAACAAGGATCGCATGGACGAGCGCAGCGCACTCGCCCGGGATAACGAGCTGCCGGAATCCATGCTGATGGACGTCTCCAATACCTACGTGGGTATCGCCGAGAAAATCATTGGCGCGAAGCTGGTGATTTCCGACAACCCGAAGGCAGAGATCGTTCAGGTACTGCGCGATCAGTACGGTTTGATCGACTGAAGCCCGTGACTACTCGTCATTTTGAAACCGGCCTTCGCGCCGGTTTTTTATTTTTATGCGGCACTAAAATACACCCCGCCACATTTCGCCATATTTGACCCGCAGTCCGCCCGATTTCACCCCGGGCTCTGCCCGATTACCTGTGTTTAATGCCTCCATCAACCAATCTGGAGGCTCCCGTGAAGCGACCGTTTTTCCACCCGCCGCGCATTGAGCGCGATCTGCTGATTCTCCCCACCGATGAATACTACCGGCGCCGCTACCGCAAAAATCGCACCGGCAGCTGGATGTTGCTGGTGGTTACCGCACTTGCGGTGTTGCTCGCGGCGGTGGGAGCCAAGGCAACAGAGGGTGTGAATACAGAATACGAACCGGTAACGCTGGACGATGCCGGCAGCGGCGACCTTCTGTTTTCTGGCGATGTGCCCGGTCAGTATGTGCCGGCGATTCACCTGGGTACCGAAGTGGATATTCGCGTGCGCGGGCTGGTGGCCGAGGTGCATATCCAGCAGTCCTTTTCCAATACCAGCAACGACTGGCAGGAAGCGGTGTACGTGTTGCCGCTGCCGGAAAATGCCGCGGTCAACGGAATGGAAATCGTCGTCGGCGAGCGCCGTATTGTGGGTAAGGTGCGCGAACGGGAAGCCGCGAAAAAGGTCTACAAGCAGGCGAAGGCGGAGGGCAAACGCGCCGCCCTTTTGGAGCAGCAGCGCCCCAATCTGTTTACCAGCCGAGTGGCGAATATTGCACCGGGTGAGAAGGTGGCGGTGGAAATCCGCTATTTACAGAACCTGCGTTTTGACGGCGGCCAGTTCAGCCTGCGCCTGCCCAGTACACTGACCCCGCGCTATATGCCCGGCACGCCTTTGGCCTCACAACAGGATTTGGCATTAAATGCGCACGGCTGGTCGCTGCCCACCGATCAGGTCCCTGATGCGGATCTGATTTCCCCCACCATGGTGACCATGCCCGAGCTGCAAGCGCGCGGCAGCCACCAAATGTCCATTGCCATTGATCTCGGTATGGGACTGCCTCTGGCGGATATTTTCAGTCCCTACCATGAAGTCAATTTTCGTCGCCAGAGCGACCACCAGTATCAAATTGAATTGAAAGAGGGTTCCGTTCCGATGGATCGGGACTTTGCCCTGCACTGGCGGCCACAAACATCCGCCATGCCATCTGCGGCAGTGTTTGCGGAGCAGTCTGCAGGTGCTTCCGCGCAATATCTCCAGTTGTTGCTGCTGCCTCCACGCCAGTCTGCGGCCACACAAAAACTGCCGCGTGAGGTGGTTTATGTGGTGGACACCTCAGGTTCCATGAGCGGCGTTTCCATTCGGCAGGCAAAGGAGAGTCTGTTGTTGGCACTGTCTCGGCTTGACGCTGCGGATCGCTTTAATGTGATTGAATTCAACAGTCACCACCGCTCTTTTTATCCGCGCCCGGTCAGCGCAACGCCGGACAATATTCAGCGAGCGCGGGACTGGGTGGAATCCCTGGAGGCTACCGGCGGTACGGAAATGGCCCCGGCATTGAAGGAAGCACTTTCCCAGCAGCTGGACGAACAGACCGGCGAGCTGGTGCGGCAGGTCATTTTTATTACCGATGGCGCTGTAGGCAATGAGCGCGCGCTGTTTGAAATTGTGCGCCAGCGACTTGGTCAGGTGCGCCTGTTTACCGTAGGCATAGGTTCCGCGCCCAACAGTTTCTTTATGACCAAGGCTGCGGAGTTTGGCCGCGGCAGTTTTGTGCAGATTGGCGATCTCGGTGAAGTGCAGACCAAAATGGGCCAGCTGTTTGAAAAGCTGGAAAATCCATTGGTCACCGATCTCCAGGTGGAATGGCCGCAGGGCATCAAGGTAGAAACCTATCCAAAGCAGCTGCCGGACCTGTATCGCGGCGAACCGGTACGGCTGGTGGCGCGCGTCGAAGGGCAGCAACTGGGTAAACCTTCCAGTGGTGAAGTCGTGGTTAGCGGCCGCCTGGCAGGCAAGCGATTTTCCCGCACCATTTCTCTGGGCCAATTGGCGGTCGATAGCGGCGGGCGTGAAATTGGCAGCCTGTGGGCGCGCTCGAAAATTGGCGCGCTGCGTGATGAGCAGCAACAGCGCGGCCCGCTGACGTCGTTAACCAGTGAGGGCGAAAAAGCCGAAGACCCGATCAGACAGGAAATTATCGGCCTCGCGCTGGCCTATCAACTGGCCAGCCCTTACACCAGCTTTGTGGCGGTGGAGGAAACGCCCGTGCGTCCGGCTTCAGAGCGCTTGAAGTCTCACGGTGTGCCTAACGCCGTAGCGCAGGGACAGGTGCTGCAGCGTATGACCTATCCCTCAACGGCGACCGGCGTTTACGGTCAGTTGGTGATGGCATTGCTGCTACTGGGGCTGGGCGGTGCGCTGCGTGTTCGCGCACAAGTGGTGCGCGCTGCTCGCCGCATACTGCGTCGGTGCATACCGGATGTGCGTTGCTGCCGGACTCGCCTCGATCAGTTTCTGGCGCGACGCCTGACGGTTACTGCGTTGAAATACCGCGAAGCGCCGCTGCGCAGTGTTCAGCGTGATTATGCGGAGGCTTGAGATGTTGGTGCTGCGAATTTTGCGACACTGGTTGCCGGTGCTATTGATTGGCGCCGGTATCTGGCAGCTGGGGAACAGTGGCTGGATTCTGGCGAAGGCGGAGCTGGCTCAGTACCTGATCAGCGATGCGTGGCAGCGTCAGTTGGCCAGTGGGGAAGTGCAAAAACCCTGGCCCTGGGCGGATACCTGGCCGGTGGCACAATTAAAAATGGGTGAGGAGAAGCCGCTGGTGGTATTGCGCGGTACCAGTGGACAGGCGCTGGCGTTTGGCCCCGGTATACTGGATGGTGCGGGCGAACCCGGGCAGTTTTCGACACCGCGCACGACCGTGATTGCGGCGCATCGGGATACCCACTTCAAAAATCTCGACAAGTTGCAGCCGGGCCATGTGATCCAGCTTCAGGATCAAACCGGACGCTGGCACAGCTTTCGGGTCAATGGGGCAAAAGTGGTTGATAGCGAAAAAGAACGCTTGCCCATCGTTGCCGCGCCGGACCTGCTGCTGGTGACCTGTTATCCGTTTAACGCGATGCGCGCTGGTGGGCCTCTGCGCTATCTGGTCCACGCGGAATATGTGGAGCCAGATCAGGTGTCGAGCGTATATTTATAGCCACACATATATATCGCTCAAACTTGTGGTGCCGCCGTTATACAAAAAAGCCCCGGTTAGGGGCCGCAATGCCGTTCACTTATGTAATTTTGTGGCGGCGCCGCTACCGGGTGCGGCCTTGTGAGACACGCCGTAAACCCGTCCCTGGGGGCTCTGCACCGCCATCCCTGGCGGTGAAGGTCTCACAAGACCGAACCCGGTATCGGCACCTTCGCCCTTAGCTACGGTAAGTGAACAGTATTCCGGCCAGGGGCCGGGGCTCGATTGGGCTGAACGGAAAAAGTGTTCAGCACTATCTGATCGATGCTAGATCCACGGGATTAGCGCGTGGCGCGGAAGCGGCGAGCCAGCCCGAGCAGGGCCAGCAAACCAAGCAGGAAAGTACCGGCGGAACCGCCTTTCCGTTTCTTCTTGGGTTCTTCTGGCTTGGGTTCTGGTTCCGGCTGAGGCTCCGGCTCAGGATAGATACAGCTGCCGTCGTCGACATTGGCGTTTTCATCATAGTTGTCGGCGTTGAGATCGGTACAGCCCGGTTCCTCGCCGTCTGACTCCACCGACATCATAAACGACTGGCTCGACTTGTCGGCTGGGACCTGCTCGTCGGCAACTGTTACCGTCACTTCGGTCTCACCATACCAGTTGGCCTCCGGAGTGATGGTAATGAAGGAGCCGGAAGCGTGACCGGAAACCGTCGCGGAAATATGTTCGCCGCTTACGGAAATCAGGTTTGGCGCCTGGTCCTTATCGATATAGATCACTTCAACTTCCACCGGGGTATTTTCCGCAGTGGTCTGGTCGGCGATCTCCACCAGGGTCAGGTTGCCCGGCACCACAATGATCTGGGATTTCACTTCCTGGGCCATGCCGTCGATATCACTGACGAAGGCCAGGTCCAGATCCTGTCCGGCAGCGGTCTCCGCCACGCGCACCTGGAAGCTGAGATCAAATTGGGTGGATTCCGGGCCCACGTAATCGTAGCAGACCACGAGATCTTTCTTCAGTTTGGTGTCCAGGTCGTTGAAGGCGAAGCTCTTGCCGACCTCCTGCCCGAAATAGAACGGGTAACCCTGTACATCCAGCGGGCCGTAGTGACCGTGAAGACCTATAGAACCACTACCCGGCTCGCCGGCAAAATCCATATCGCCGTAGGCCATGGTGAATTCATATTCACCCTCACCATAGCGATAGCCTTTGTGCACGATCAGGTTGAAATTGTAACGGTCCGCCTTTTCGCTGTTCAGGGTGCCGCCAGACCAGCCGACATCGAGGTTCTGGGTGCGGGCGTTTACCCACTCGATAATAATATCGTCAATATTATTTTCCGGGTCCTGGGCCCAGGCCAGTGCGATACCGGAACCTTCGGTCTTGTTTTGCGTCTGGTTCAGAGGGGTGCCAAGTGCATCGACGTTAGCACCGAACCAGCTCTGAGAATTTACCGTACCTCTCCAGAATGCGCCGATAAACGGCGTATACGGTGCGGAGTAGTAGGGGAATTCCCAATGCGCAATATGCGCAGCACTATCGTACTGGGCTTCCAGCGCGACGTAGCCCTGGGGCGATAGCACCAGCGAGGGATAGGAGCGGTATTCCTTGTTGTTAAACAGGTTGATGCTCGCGTTCTCACCCCAGAAGCGGCTTAGTTGAATCTGGAATTCCGGATTCACAAAGTCGGTGGCATTACCGCCGAGCTCTGGAATGAAACCGTAGTTCTGGAACAGGCCAATAAAGCCACCGTTGCTGGTGCCGCCGTAATTGGGTGTACGGCACATCTGGTCGGTTTCACTGGTGGTGATTTGGTAGTCGGGTTTCCAGTCGCCGGAGTTTTCCTGCACGCTGTTTACGCGGATGAGGTTGCCATCTACGGTGAGGTTGTCGCGCATGCGCGGATTGTTGATCTGCACCGAGCCTTCCACCAGGGTCAGGCCTTCCGGCAGTTGGCCGATCAGATCAATTTCCCGGTCGATACCGGAATTATTTTCCAGTACGTGCACGGAGACATCGACAATATCGCCACCGATGGCCTGAGTCTGACTGGTGGCGATACTGACATCGTCTTTGCCGCGGGTCAGTTTGACTGGCACAAAGCCGATATTACCCGGTGCATTGGCGGTGCCGATATCGAAGCCGGAGTAGGCAACGTCACCTTCGCTGAAATCACTCAGGGCCCAGCTCAGATCCACACCTACCGCTTTGCTGCCGTCGGTGCTGGCCGGCCCGTCGATCTGCAGGCCTCCCGTATTGGCGGGCACGATGGCGGTGGCGACCTTGTAGGTGTCCACCAGTTCGAAGCCTTCGTACTCCGTGTTGTCAGCGGCCTTCATGCGGACGTTTTCGACCATTACCCAGTAGCTGCCCGCGTCCGGATTGGTGATGCTGCAGTAGTTGAGCTCGATCTGGGTAGATGAGGCGCACAGTAGTTCGGTGTCCATATCCACTTCACCATCGGCGTCCGCATCGCGACCGATGAACACGGTGGCCCATCCGTCCAGGTAGCGTCGCTTGGCCTCGTTCCAGCCGGGTCCACTGATGTTTTCCAGTACTTCAACGACGAGGCGTGCAGTATTTTCCGGGACCTCGAGCATGGTCACGCGGGTGTGGCCCGGCCCGTGGTCTCCATCCATGTAAATGGGGTAGTGGTTGTTATCCTGGGGCAGGGTAACTTCCTCGACCTCGGCTTTTACCGGGGTATAGCCGCGGTAGGCGATGCTGTTCATCGCCGGCAGCGGCAGATCCTTCACGTGGTAACCGCCATTGTCGCGATGAACTTCAACATTCACCATGCTGGGCAGGCCAGCGCGGTCGAAGTTGATCGAAACCGGCCAGTGGGCATCGGGGATACTGCTATCGGTGGATTCGAGGCGCACTTCACTCCACATCTCCACTTCCGGCTGATCCTCGACATCGAGCACACCGTTCCATTCCCACTGTGCGTCGGTGAGATCAGCGCGGAATACGATGGTCTGGGTCTCACCCGCTTTTAAGCTGAAGCTCGACGGGAAGGCGGCGATTTTTGCGCCCTGAACAGGCCTTTCTCCCTCACCCGAATTCCACACATCGTAGGTCCAGTCGCCGTTGCTCACGGTCCAGCTGCCGTCGCGGGTGGCGCGCACGGTGCGGATCCAGGAACAGTTGCGACGGCAGTTGTTATCAACCAGTTGTGGAAGGTTCAACTGCTTCACATCGCCGCCATTTTTGGGGTTGGCAACTTCGAAGTTGGTTGCGGTTTCGTCCATTACGAGTCCGGCGTCGACGACGGCGGCCACGTCTATACGACCGCTACCGGCGCGGTAGGTGTGCGCCGGACGAGGGTCGTTATACGCATCGATGGGTTCGCGCACCGTCTGTGCGGCGGTCATCAGCAGCGCCGACTGGACTTCGGCGGCTGTCCAGTCCGGATGTGCCTGGCGTACCAGGGCCATGGCACCGGCAACATGGGGGCTGGCCATGGAGGTACCACTGATCATGGTCCAGTCTTTGGAGAGGCCACCGGTAAACGGTTGCTCGTCAGCGTAGGCGGCGAGAATATTTACACCCGGCGCGCTGATATGCGGTGCCAGGCTGCCGGTGAAGTGGGTAGCCGGGCCGCGGGAGGAGAAGTCTGCGAGCATGTCGCCGGCGCTTTCATTCAGAGTGCGGGAAATACTGCCACCAGTAATAGTAACGCTGTGGTCGCTGCCACCATCGTTTACCCAGTTCACCAACTTGGTGCCCGGGTAGTTTTTGATATGCAAGCCTGGCAGCGGGTAGATATCGTCGTAGACTTGGGTCTCTTCAAATGTCATTCCGGCGTACGAATCGTTGTACAGGATGAAGCCGCCGGCGCCGCCGGCCTGTACATTGAACGCCTTGTCCACGCGGGCATTCTGGCCGCGCTTGCAGATCACGATCTGATCGCTGGTAAAGGTATCGGCGGCAAACTCGCTCAGGCACATTTCATCGCCGAAATCCGCAGCGAGTACCGGTGTGCCGGTGACGCTGCCCTGAGAGAAACCGGCGATGTCGTCGCTGGACGGATCGCTCTCATTGACCCAGAACGACGGCGGTGTAGTGGCGCCGCCACTCATCTCGATACTATTGGCGGTAACGTCCATTACGCGGTCAGTGGTACTGGCGGCCACCACGGTGTACCAGGGTGCGGTGTGCGACAGCGTATGAAAACCCTTACCCGCGTTGCCGGCGGAAGCCGCCACGGAAATACCCGCTTCGCGCGCAGACAGGAAGGCCATGGCCGTGGCGTCTTCCCATGGGAAGCGGTCACCGCCACCGATGGAGAAGTTGATGACGTCCACTCCGTCTTCAATGGCCTGGTCGATAGCCTTGAGCATTACCTCACTGGGACAGCCGCGCTGATCCGGGAAGCAGACCTGGTAGGAAATAATATTTGCGTGGGGGGCGACACCGGCCGCCTGTTCGAATTCAAAGCCGGTGGGGATACCGTCCCCTTCACCCGGCGTGCCACCCAGGTAGGGCACATTGTGCACCACGTTACCCGCTGCGGTACTGGCGGTGTGGCTGCCATGACCGTTGTAGTCTTCACCACTGGCAGGGCGCACACCCGCGTAGGTATCGGTGATAAACGGCCAGCTCCACACGCCGATCAGCTTGTCGTTACAGGCGGCGGCACCGGTTGCACAATCGCCCACGTAGTTGCCTGCACCCCAGGGGTTGGTGTGATCGTAACCGTCGTCGCCAATGTCGGCGAAAGAAACGTGGTCGGTGTTGATACCGGTATCCAGGATACCCACGATCATGCCTTCGCCTTTCTGCGCCAGGCTGCTTGTTGCGGTGGTGCCATTCCAGATGTTGTCTGCGCCGATAAACTCCGGGCCGCGGTCTGTGTGCAATTGCAGTACATCAGAACGCTGTACAAAGGCCACCTGTGGCAGCTTGGCCACCTCTTGTGCCTGAGCCTGGGTCATCTTCATGGTGAAGCCATTGATGGCGTCGGTGAACTGCAGGCGCGGGGAGTGTTTTATTCCCAGTGCGCGCGCTTCCTGTACCACGGCCTGCTGCTTGCCCATCAGATAGTTTTTGTAGCTGGCGGCGCGGCTCTGCTGAACGCTCTGCAGTCCACGAGGCCCTCGTGGCAGTGCCAGCAGGCCCTGTTCTGCTTCCGCACGCAGTGCGCTTCTGGCGGTAGCGGCATAGCCTGTGACGCGGCCGTCATACGTTGCTACTGGGAGATCCTGCAGCCGGATGATATAGACATCCTCGCCGCTGCGGGGCGGTTCATGGGCGAACTTGTCTTCCCCGGAAGCCGGGCGGATCTGCTGATTCACACCGCCGGGTCGGCGCTGCTGTGGCAACAGTTGGTTTTGTTGCTGTTGCGGGGTAGAGGTGCGGTTGGAGGGCTGGGTGAATTCCGTGAGCTGTTCGGCTCGAATTTGCTGCATGCCGGGGGGCGCGTGGCTACTGACCGCCGCCGCCACACTGCTGGCGCAGATCGCGGAGGCGATGACCGTTGCAAGAGTTTTAACTTTCAACGTGGTACTCCCGATGAATGGTTGTTTATCGTTATTGGCTCCATGGACCCGATTGGGATACACGGAGGGGCCAACATGAGTATCACGGTCTGAAGGTGCCATCTGTCCTAAATTGTCCCGCTTTGAGCGTATGTAGCCATCAAGACTGTATGTGTCGCGAAATGAATAGTTCGTGACGTGAAATGAAAAATGGTCGATAAACCGTTTGGATAGAATCCGGGGCGGTGGGCATTGAGCCTGTAGGTTTCGGGTTATTGGATATGCGCGCTCATCGGATTCTATTGGTCGAAAGCAATCAGCGCCTTGCGCGGCGGATTTTTGACTGCCTGCAGGAGAAGGGGTACAGCGTCTGGCACGATGAGCGCGGGGAGGACATCGTTCGCACCCTTGAACATCAGGTGTTTGACGTTGTCCTGAGCAGCGCAAATACGCCGGATGATTTCGAGCGAGTCAGGTCAATTCGGCAGGTTTTCCCCGGTCCCCTGTTGGCCATGTCCGACTTCGACAGCCTCCATACGCAGTTGCGCGCCTTCGAGCTGGGGGTGGATGACTTTATTGTAAGGCCCGTCGACCGGCGGATCTTGCTGGCCAGAATCCGCGCTATTCTGCGCAGATACCTTCCGGAGGCATCCCCGCAAAAAGTCGCCAGTGCCATCCGGGTTAAAAACCTGACCATCGACCGGAAAAACCGGCGCGTCCTTATCAAAGATACGCCGGTGGCTTTTTCTTCCGGTGAGTTTGAATTGTTGTGGACCCTCGCTGTGCATCCGCAGCAGGCCTTATCTCGTGAGTACCTGTTCACACACACGCTCGGGCGCCCCTATGACGGACTGGACCGTACCATCGATCGGCGCGTGAGCCGCCTGCGTAAAAAACTTAACGCGCGCAGCGATGTGTCACTCACCGTGCGCACGGTATGGGGCAAGGGGTATATGCTCGCGGGGAAATAATTCTGGTTTGATGCTGCGACCCCCAAGAAGGGTGCTCTACGGAATGTTCACTGCGTCAACACTGCTTCAACGCGCTCGATGGTGAGTTGGTCACTGAGGCTGACGCGAGATAGGACCTATCGCTGATACTGGCGCCATATGTCAGTGAGTGATCCACTGCGGATAATGGGCCCAACTTCCTGTTGGCTTTCACGTGCTTTGCGCAGTATCCATGACAGCCTCGATTTGTCGCACTACCTTGCGAGAATCCCATCGCAGTGGCTTTGACAGCGAGGCTCAGGGCTGGATGGGTCCATAATATGGAAACGGCCCACGGGTCGGTATTGAGCACACACGTCCTACAGGGTATGCAGGCCAGGGAGTTCTCTCCGCTGCTCTTCACCGTTTGTTGTGATTTTGGTGAAGGGGCGCGCCTCCTGATTAAATACCGGCAGGCCAATATCTGACGCAGCGCCCAACGGAGTACGCCATGGTTTCGGGCCCTGGAAATAGTTTCTGTCCCCCGGCACTGATTGCCACGCGCATGGCTCCGCCGCGACTGGCAGAGGGCAGCGTGCAACGGGATCGGCTGCTGCGGCGTGTCTGCAGCCGGAAGGGGCCGGTAGCGCCTTTGTGCCTGGTTACCGCGCCTGCCGGGTATGGCAAGTCGACGTTTATGGCCCAGTGTCTGCACCACCTGGAAGGCCTGGGAGTGATCACCGCCTGGTTGACACTGGATTCGGATGACAACGAAGGGGAGCAGTTCTTCTACTATCTGGCAGCGGCTTTTCGCCAGCTGAACCCATCTTTTACCCGCAACCTGTCGGAACCGCACCGCAATCTCGATACCCCCGCAGGCGTTCGGCGGCTGGTAACCGGGTTCCTCGGATCACTGGATGCCACCAGACGCTACACGCTGTTTCTGGATGACTACCAGCATATTGAAAACCCCCGTGTGCACGAACTGGTGCAATACCTCCTAAAGCATTTGCCGGATAACCTGTGCCTGTTTATCGGGTCGCGCAGCCTACCTCCGATCCGGTTGTCGCGCCTGCGTGCAGCGGGAGAGCTGTTAGAAATCGACAGTGGCGTGCTCGGATTTGATGGTGACGAGACCGGTGCGCTTTTGCGCGAGGTCAATCAACTACAGGTGAGCGACGACGAAGTGGCGTTGCTGCAGTCCCGAACCAGTGGCTGGGCTGCGGTGTTGCAACTGGCGGCTCTGTCGATGCGGGGCTCTGTGGATCGCGGTCATTTTGCCCGCGCCTTTTCCGGTAACCATGGTTCGGTCGCCGACTTTCTCGCCGAAGAGGTCGTGGCGCAGATGCCGCAATCGCTGGCTTTTTTTCTGCGCCGTGTATCTGTTCTTGAGCGCTTGAGTGCACCCCTGTGCGAAGCGGTCACCGGAGACCGGCAACACAGTGTCGATCTGGCGCTTCTGCGCGATGCGCGGCTGCTGATACAGAGCCTGGATGACGTCGGATACTGGTATCGACTGCATCCGCTATTTCGCGATTTTCTGTTGCGGCAGCTGGAATCTGCGGGTGCCGACGAGCGGGTCGAATTACATCGCAGGGCCAGCGCCTGGTTTGAGGACGAGGGGCTGATTCCCGAAGCGATCCAGCATGCCATCAGCGCAGGAGACCACGGTCGAGCCCTGGATCTGCTCGACGAGCAGGGTGTCAGCCAGATTGCGCAGGGGCATATTTCCCAATTGCTTGGCCTGATCCGCCGTCTGCCAGAAACGCTGCTGGGGGAAAGCCAGAAGGTGTTGGTTCAATTGACCTGGCTGCAGGTGCTGAGCAATCAGTTGCACCAGGGACGACGTATGCTGGATGAATTGAAAGCGCGGAGCGCCACCTTCGAGCTGGCGCAGCAAGTAGAGGTGCACCTGATTGAGGCCAACCTCTATACCATCGACGATCAGGTGGAAACAGCCGGCCAATTGGCCGAGCAGTGGCTGCCACAGGCCCCCGAGGATCCGGTATATCTACGGCCTACTTTTCGCCTGATACAGGGGTTTGTGTGTTATCACCGGCGGGATTTCGCGGGCGCACAGACGGTGGCACAAGAATTACTGGCAATCCCGACAGAGGCCGACCTGGTCTACAACAAGGCCTACGCGAGCTGTCTTGACGCTCTGGTTTGCCTGGTAGGTGCCAGGCTCAAGCAGGGCGTGGATGCGATGGAAGTGCAGTTGCGTAACTTACTGCGCTTCGTATTGCCCAGCTCGCAATTGATTGCTTTGATGGAATCCATGCTGGGGGTGCTGTATTACTATCGCGGCGATCTGCAGCGGGCGGAGAGCTCCTTTCAGCGTGGCCTGGATGCGCAGCGTGTCATCGCTACGGTAGACCTGGTTATTGCCGTCACCCGCGCGCGTGTTCAGCTGCTTTTCAGGCAGCAGAAACACGAGGCCTTGCTGGACTACCTGCGGGAGACAGAGCAGCTGGCGCAAGCGCGAGGCTGGAAGCGGCTGCTGGCGTGCCTGATTCACGAGCGGGTGCGCATTCTACTGGCGCTGGGCGAACAGCCTCAGGCACGAAGCCGATTTGATCAGTGGCAGCGCGAGCGGGCCACGTTTAGCGGACTTCCCGGGCATGCCAGGGATAGCCTGGATTACTGGTCAAGCGTTGCAGATACGCGCCTGCGCCTGGCAGAGGGCGATATCGAGGGCGCGGAGATTCAGCTGCAACCGGTTTTGCGTGAGTTTCTCAACGGCGAGAACCGGTTTCGCGCCATGGAGTTGCATTTACTACTCGCCCGCATTCGCCTGGCGGCCAAACGCGACATGCTGGCGAAGCAGTCACTGGAAAATGCCCTCGCTCTGGATACCGATCACAGTACGGTGCAGCTCTTTCGCGATGAAGGCGAGGAAATTATTGACGCGCTGCACTCCCTGAAAGTGGACTTGCGACAAGCCCCGGATAACGCGCGTCACCAGATCTGGCAACGACAGATCGAAACGATCATCACCCCTTTCGAGGGTGCGCCCTCCACAGGTGTTCCGGGGCGTCCCAGCGAGCTTTCTGAGACCACTTCGGTCAATGAACTGACCAAAAAAGAGCTGGCTACACTTGCGCTATTGGTGGAGGGACTTTCGAATAAAGAGATTTCAGATCAGTTGTGCGTTTCCATTAATACGGTGAAAACCCATCTGAAATCCGCCTACGGAAAGCTTGGTGTTTCCCGGCGCACACAGGCGGTACGCACGTTGAAACGTCTGGGTGTATTTGAGTGAAGTCACTGCCTTCCCCTAGTTGCTCGTATGCGAGGAGTGTATGATCAACTACCGTTTCTCTCAACGCGTTGCTGTTGTCATTAGCTTCTGCTCAACGGAATGTTTATCGTGATAAAAATGTCACCACCTTCCGGGCGATGCTTTGTAGAGAATTCGCCATATCCCCGCAAATTCAAAAAAATCGACCGACTTCCGGCCTTGAAGGTATATCCGAGCTGAGGTCCGACCGCAGAGGTCCGGCTTTTAAAATCCCCCAGCGCAGGAGGCTGTCCACTGTCCGGTGTGAGCTGCACATAGGCGTAGCCGACAAGACCGACAAAAAACTGCTCGGTGAGTGAACGTGACAAGCCAAGGTCGAGATGGGAGTCGATACCACTTTGGTATTGCGTGTCAGAGTTTTCTAAATTGTAAGTAAACCCCGCGGTGGCGGAAAGCTCCCACCCGCTTTTCGTATCCATATAGGTGTAGCCACCTCCGATATCCACAGCACCGTGGCCAATACCCAGGTTGGAAAGACGGTTGGGATTGTATGAGCCAACCGGAATATTGCCCGTAATGTATGCCATCCAGTTGTGCATATCGTGATTCCAGAACAATTGGAAGGTAGGGTATAGGTCGCCGAAACCCGTTATCGAGTCACTCTGTTTTTGGGGGAAAAGTTCTGCGGCTGCCTTTGCCGAGGTTTCCGCGTAACCCGGGAGTAGAGTGAGGGAGAGCCCGGGGCGCGCGCCCAGAATCTGCTTGTCAGGAGAATAGGTAGGTACGAAGAATTGGGCGGCAAAATTCGTATCCAGGCCGAAGGAAAGGAGGTTTCCGCGAGTGAGAGCGCGTGTCGACTCGGCGCTGCCGGAGTAGTAATAGGTTTGCATGGGCAGCGACCACTCCGAGGTCGGTGCAATAGCGGCAAAACTTCCATATTGCCCTGGTAGCCAGAAGCTGACGCCACCTTCGTCAGCGTCAGTGGGGGTAAGCGCGAAAGTGATGAACAGGATAAATATCGAGAGTGCTCTGGTCATTATTTTCATCGGGATTACCCCTCAGTCTGTCTGGACGTAAAGGATCTGCATAATCGGAGTTCATATCCAGCGGAAAATAAGTATTGGAAGCAGAGTGTACTTTTTCATACGCGCCGGCGCCGGATTATCAACGTATTCACACCTTAGTGAACAGAAACGTCTTGCAGCGCAGATTGGCATAGGGGTAGCTAGTGAAAAAAGCCCCGGCAGAGCCGGGGCTGAGACGAAATAACCCTATGCGCGTGTCTAGGGCGCGCCGTTTTTCTCGATCACCGGTGGCCACCAGCTGCCATCGAGAACCGAAGGCGGGTTTTCCT
Source organism: Microbulbifer sp. ARAS458-1 (assembly GCF_045348205.1). Lineage (NCBI taxonomy): Bacteria > Pseudomonadati > Pseudomonadota > Gammaproteobacteria > Cellvibrionales > Microbulbiferaceae > Microbulbifer > Microbulbifer sp. ARAS458-1. Next base: position 1,634,955 of record NZ_CP155838.1, read on the forward strand.
TCGGCCAATACAGGCGGAACATAGGAATAAAATTCGCGTCTGGTGCAGGTAACCAGTTGGATTCTTTTTTCGGCCCCGGGTTTTCTTTTTGCAGGTACAGACTGATGGAGCCATCGGCATTCTTCTTCAGGTTGTTCCGCTCACTGAGGGTGTATCGATTGAGTGGATTTTCAATAAAGAAATAACCCTCGTCATACATGGTCAGTGACCAGAAGCCATTGGCCGGTGGCAGATCCTTTTCTGACTTGAAGTTAATAACGTAGTTGTACTTTGAGCTATCCAGTGGGTCGCCATCGGCGTCGGTCTGACCCACCGGATAAACCGCATCTTTCGGCGGATTGGCGGGAATCCCGAACGCCGCGAGCCAGGCGCGGGCCATATAGTCGGTGCCGTAATGGCCGACTTTCATGTTGATCAGCCAACCATTATTCATTTTTCCCGAATCTTTGGTGTAGGCAACGATCTGTTCCCAGGCGGCTTTCGGCGCCTGCTTGATGGCATCGGCAATTGCAGGGTTCATTTTGCTCAGGTCAAATGGTTTGCCTGGTTCCAGTCCGATTTTTTTCATCTTCGCCACCATTGGCGCATCTTCTGCAATCGGTGGGTTGTTTTTCATCAGTGACGCCATCCAGCCAAAATACTGTTGGGCATCGAGGGCGTTGACCTGATTGCGCACCGCAGTTTTCATATCGACTTTGGGATCCACTTTGCCTACCGGCGGAGTGTACTCCTTGCCCCAGTAACTGAGCGGGTACAGCTTGTACTGGTCCTGCAGCGCCCAGACCTCTTTGTAGTCCTCGGGGGTACCGGTGGAATAGGTCCGCGCGAGAATCCATACGGTGTCGGTGGGGGATTTCAGTTCCTTCACACCATCTGGCAGCTTGCCGCTCCAGCCCGGGCCGGTAATCGCATAGGTCTGGGCTTTCTGGCCGGTGGTACGCGAACCGGGGCTCATGATCACCGGAACCCAGGCGTCATAAAATTCCCACACGTAGTAGCGGTCGCCCATATCCGGCCAGCTAACGACCCAGGGCTCTTTGGCGAGATCTACAAAGGCGTTGGAATAAAGGGTGTCGGCATTGGGCGCGGTGACGTCGCGAAATTTCGCTGTCGGGTATTCCCGCAAATTGGCGAACTGGCCCATGGGGGCGTGTTTAGAGGTCGGCTTTGCCACATTGGTCATGACCTTGCGGGTCATTTCCACCGACATTAGCGAGTAACCAAAAATATAGGCGTCGATGGCGATTTGTTTCGCCTCGTCTGCGCTCAGCGTCGACTGTGCGGACACGTTGGCTGTAGAAAAACTGACAGAGAGCGTCATTATGGCGCTGATAAGCGTGCGCCAGGTCATCGATCGTCTCATGGGGACTCCTCGGTCGTACATTGACTGATGCCGTTGAGAGGTTTGGTGAAGACTTGCCGGGAGGGTTATGGCGCCGGGCCGTCACTGTTCGCAATTGAAAGTCTAGACAGTGAATTCATTGCCGTATAAAAAAGCCCCGACCGATTGGCCAGGGCTCCGAATGACGAAAATCAGCTTCGTCTTATTGGTGGTAAATGATTACACAGGGGCGTCAGATAGCTGCCGAAACCCGGCGCGAACGACGCACGAGGCCCAATGCGATCAACAGGCCCAGCAGAAGGGTGCCGGTAGAGCCACCTTTTCTCTTTTTCTTCTTTTCCGGTTCTGGCTGAATCTCCGGGTAGACACAAGTGCCGTCATCCACGGTAGCGTCTTCATCGTAGTTGTTGGCCGCCATGTCGGTACAACCCGGCTCCTCACCGTCCGAGGCGACTGTCAGCATAAAGCTGGTGCTGGCCGTATCGGAGGGCACCTGCTCGTCGGCAACCGTTATGGTGACTTCCGTCTCGCCGTGCCAGTTGGCGTCCGGGGTGATGGTGACTGTGGAATTGGAGGTGTGGCCGGATACTGCCGCAGTGAAATTCTCGCCGCTCACCGAGATGAGGTTGGGCGCTGCGTCTTTATCCAGGTAGACCACTTCCAGCTCCAGCGCGGTGTTTTCCGCGGTGGTTTGGTCACCAATTTCCGTGAGTAGCAGATTGCCGGGAACGACGATGATCTGAGCCACTGCTTCCTGCGCCATGCCATCGATGTCACTGACGAAAGACAGTTCCAGATCCTGACCTGCTGCGGTTTCCGCCACACGCACCTGGAAGTTCAGGGCGAATTGGGTGGATTCCGGGCCTACGTAGTCATAGCAGACCACCAGATCACGTTTCAGCTTACGGTCCAGGTTGTCGAAGGCAAAACTCTTTCCGACTTCCTGATCGTAGTAATAGGGGTAGCCGAAAATATCCTGCGGTCCGTAGTGGCCGTGGATACCTACCGAGCCCGCGCCACTTTCGCCGGCAAAATCGAGATCGCCATAGGCCATGGTGAATTCATATTCACCCTCGCCAAAGCGATAGCCTTTGTGCACGATGAGGTTGAAGCTGTAGCGGTCGGACTTTTCACTCATCACCGAGCCGCCGGACCAGGAAACCTCTACGTTCTGGGTACGCGCGTTGTGCCACTCGACAATAATATCGTCGATATTGTTGGCGGGGTCATAGGCGTAACCAACCACCATGCCGGAGGTCACCGCCGGATCGAAATCCAGGTTAAGTGGTGTACCGAGTGCATCCACATTGGCACTGAACCAACCGCCGGTATTGAATACCCCTTTCCAGAGCACGCCGATAAACGGTGCGTAAGGATCGGAGTAGTAAGGGAACTCGTGGTGCACGATATGCTGTGACGGATCCCATTTCTGTTCGACGGTTGCGTAGCCCTGGGGCGATACCACCAGATCCGGGTAGGTTTTAAACGCGTCATTGTGGAACAGGCTCATGCTCGCATCAGGACCCCAGAAGCGACTGAGTGGGATCTTGAATTCCGGGTTGAGCCAATCGGCGGCAGAGCCTCCAATATCCGGCAGCAATCCGAACCGCTCGTACAGGCCGACAAAGCCACCTTCACTGGCGGTGCTGCCCGCGGTGTAGATCGGCGTGCGACACATCTGGTCGGTTTCGCTACTGGTGATTTTGTAGTCCCGTTTCCAGTGCTCGGAGTTTTCCTGAATGCCGCTAACCTGGATGACATCTCCAAGTACCTGCAGGTGGTCGCGCATCATCGGGTTATCGACGCTCACGGAACCATCTATCAGGGTAAGTCCTTCAGGTAGTTGACCCAGCAAGTCGATCTGGCGGTCGATGCCCGAATTGTTTTCCACCATGTGAACCGTCACATCGATGATATCGCCACCTTTGGCCTGGGTCTGGCTGGTGGTGAGGCTGATATCATTGACACCCCGGGTCAGCTTGACCGGCACAAAACCGACGCTGCCGGGCGCATTGCCGGTACCAATGTCGAATCCAGCGTAGGCAACATCGCCAACTTCGAAGTCACTGAGGTTCCAGTTCAGATCGACACCGACTTTTTTGCCATCGGTGGTCGCCGGTCCTTCAACCTGAAAGCCTCCAGCGATGGCCGGTACCAGAGCGGTGGCCACCTTGTAGGTATCTTTCAGCTCCACGCCATCAATGACGGTGTGATCGGTGACATTGATACGGTGGTTGTCGACAACAACCCAGTAACTGCCCGCATCGGGGTTGGTGATGCTGCAGTAGTTCAGCTCGATTTCCGTGGTGGATGCACACAGCAGCTCATTTTCGAAATCCGCTTCGCCATTGCCGTCGCTATCGCGACCGATGTAGACGGTCATCCAGCCGTGCATCGGACCGTAAAAATCACTCCAGCCGGGGCTCTGCAGGTTTTCCAGAACTTCAACCACGAAGCGGGCGGTATTTTCCGGCACCGTCATCAGTGTGACGCGGGCATGACCGGGCTCGTAGTCGTTGTCATAGCGCACCGGGATATGGTCGATATCCTGATTCAGTGTGACTTCTTCCACGCTCGCCTTGACCGGGCCGTACGAACGATACTGAACACTGTTCATCGCCGGTAACGGCAGGTCCTTCAGGTGGTAGCTACCGTTGTCACGGTGCACATCCACGTTGACCGTACTTGGAAGTCCGCCGCGGTCAAAGTTGATGGAAACGGGCCAGTGCGAATCCGGGATGGTTTCATCTTCTGCGGTGATACGTACCTCGCTCCACAGTTCCAGTTGTGGCAGATCTTTGACGCCGCCGAGCATGGAATTGTGTTCGAACTGCACGTCGGTGAGATCCGCAGTGAAAACGATGGTCTGGGTTTCGCCGGCTTCCAGGCTGAAGCTGTTCGGGAAGGCTTCGATCTTGGCGCCGTTAATCGGTGTTTCCCCCTTACCGGTATTCCATACGTCGTATGTCCAGTCGCCGTTGGTGACCGTCCACTGACCGCTGCGCGTGGCACGCACGGTACGCATCCAGGAGCAGGTACGGCGGCAGTGGTTGTTTACCAGTTGCGGCAGGTTCAGCTGTTTTACGTCGCCACCGTTGTTCGGGTTGGCGTATTCGAAGTTCGCGGCGGTTTCATCCATCACCAGACCGGCGTCTACTGCGGCGGCCACGTCCACGCGGCCTGAGCCCGCGCGATAGGTGTGTGCCGGGCGAGTGTCATCGCTCCAGGTATTGGGTTTTTCACGCACGGTTTGCGCGGAGGTCATCAGCAGGGCGGACTGGATTTCTGCAGCGGTCCAGTCCGGGTGTGCCTGTTTCACCAGAGTCATGGCACCGGCCACATGGGGGCTTGCCATGGAGGTACCGCTGATCATGGTCCAGTCCTGGGATGCCGCGGAATCGGGGTGGAAGGGATGCTCATCGGCATAGGCTGCGAGGATGTCGACACCCGGGGCGCTGATGTGTGGCGCCAGGCTGCCGATAAAGTGCTGCGCGGGTCCTCGTGACGAGAAGTCCGCCAGCAGGTCACCTTTATCCGCATCAATGGTGCGGCTGATCTCGGCAGCGGTAATAGAAATACTGTGGTCCGTGCCTCCGTCCTGAATCCAGTCCAGCAGTTGCGAGCCGCGGTAGCTGCCAATGTGCAGGCCGGGAATCGGGAAAATGTCGTCAACCAGCTTGGGGTCGGCCTCGTCACCGGCGTTGTACAGAATGAACCCGCCGGCACCGCCGGACTGCACGTTATACGCCTTTGCGACACGGGCATTTTCACCGCGTTTACAGATGACGATATGGTGTGGCTCGAAAGTGCCGGCAGCAAATTCGCTCGCGCACAGCTCATCGCCGTAGTCAGCCGCACTCACTGGTGTGCCGACAATGCCGGAAGCCGAGATACCGGCGATATCGTCCCACTCGTCAGCGTGGTTAACGTAAAAGCTGGGTGCAGCCGTGGCACCACCGCTCAGCTCAATCCCATTGCCCACTGTGTCCATTACGCGGTCAGAGGTAGTGGCCGCCACCACCGTGTACCAGGGTGCGGTGTGCGAGAGCGTGTAAAAGCCGGGACCGGCGTTGCCAGCGGATGCTGCGACGGAAATGCCCGCTTCGCGCGCCGACAAAAAGGCGAGGGCCATGGCGTCGTCCCAGGGGTAACGATCGCCGCCGCCGATGGAGAAGTTGATCACGTCGACACCATCGGCAATGGCCTGGTCGACCGCTTTCAGCATTACCTCAGAAGGACAGCCCCGTTCATCCGGGTAACACACCTGGTAAGAAATAATATTGGCGTGAGGGGCGACACCGGCCGCCTGCTCAAATTCAAAGCCGGTGGGAATACCGTCACCGTCTCCCAGTGAGCCACCGAGCAGTGGCACATTATGAATAACATTGCCGGCTGCGGTACTGGCGGTGTGACTCCCGTGTCCGTTGTAGTCTTCACCGCTGGCCGGGCGTACACCTTTGTAGGTGTCGGTGATCATTGGCCAGCTCCACACACCGATCAGCTTGTCGTTACAGGTGGAGGCGCCGGTCGCACAGTCGCCCACGTAATTGCCTTCGCCCCAGGGGTTGGTGTGGTCGTAGCCATCATCGCCCACATCGGCGAAAGATTCGTGATCGGTGTTGATACCGGTATCCAGAATACCCACGATCATGCCTTCACCCTTCAGGTCCAGGCTGCCTGTTTCGGTATTTCCGTTCCAGATTTTATCGGCACCAATAAATTCCGGGCCGCGATCTGTATGTAATTGCATTGTGTCGGAGCGCTGGACGAAGGCGACCTGGGGCAGCTCGGCGAGCTGCTTTGCCTGCGCCTGGGTCATCTCCATGGTGAAGCCGTTGATGGCATCGGTAAATTGCAGGCGCGGCGCGCGTGATACGCCGAAGGCGCGAGCCTGTTGCACGACCGTTTGATGCTTTTGCATCAGATAGTTTTTGTAGCTGTCGGCCCGGTTTCGCTGAATCGCCTTGAGGCCGCGGGTGCCATGTGGTGCTGCCAGGGTGCCACTGGCGACCTCGTTGCGCAGCGCGCTTAATGCCGTGGCTTCAAATCCTTTGACCCGTCCATCGTAGGTAGTCACTGGCAGGTCGTGCAGGCGAACAATGTAAACATCTTCGCCACTGCGCTCCGGTTCGTGGGCAAACTTGTCCGCGGCGGAGGCCGGGCGAATTTGCTGATTGAGACCGCCGGGGCGGCGATTCTGAATCGTCTGGCCACTGGTTTGTTGTTGGGATGCCGCCGTTGACTGCACAACTTTGGCGATCTGTGGGGCTTTGATCTGATGCAGACCCGGTCCGGGGTGATTGGTCACGGATGCCGTCACACTGCTGGTACACAGCGCGGAGGCGATCACCGTTGCTAGGGTTTTTATTTTCAAGTTTCTTCTCCCTCGGAAGGAACAATTATTGGTATGACTGCGGCGAAATACCGCAATAGCCCTTTTCATATATCAAAGGTGGGTAGGAGAAACTGTGCAAATTTGTGGAAAGACTGGCCAACACCCCCGTAGTACGGCGCTTTGGGATTTGTACAAATTTGTACAAATCACCCGAAAGGGTCTTTCGCCACCGCGAGCGCTTCGATAGATTGCAGAGAATATCGGGTCAGTGATTTATAAAAGGTCGAAGTGATTGTGAGCAGCGGTGGATTTAAACAGGACCTGCGCCATGGGTGAGCAGGAAACTTATTTCCATAAGTTGGTCACGGCCATTCTGTGCCTGGGAAGCGCAGCGGCCTTTCAGATGATTCCGATCGCTGAAGCGGCGGAAACCGCCGCCCAGTATTCCGAATATACGGAGACAGGTAGCTGGCAACTGGCACTGGCAGTGGGGCGCGGGGTGTTACAGAGCCCGCTGGGCGATGGGCAAGACCTTGAGGTTGTCGCCATGCCGAGGGTGCGTTATTACGGAAAGCGGTTTTACCTGGAAGATACTGCCGTAGGCTACAGCCTGTACGAAACCCCCAGCTTTGCCTTCGACATCGCCGGGCGCCTGAATACCGATGGCTTTTATTTCCCGCGCAGTGGTAGTGAACTCAGTCGGGGCTTTGTACTGGCGGGGAGGCTGATGGGGGCCGACGAACCCGCGATGAAGCTGGAACCTCCCAAGCGTCATCTCTCCTATCTCGGTGGTTTCGCCGCACAATGGTTGGGGCCGGTGACCATTGGTCTCGGCGCCTACCGGGATGTGACCGACGTACACGGTGGAGACGAGATTCCTCTGAGTCTGAGCAAGCAGTTTGCTCTTGGTTCGTTGCTACTGGGGGTTGAGCTGGGGGCAACCTATCAGAGCCGTAAGCTGGTGGATTATTACTATGGTGTGGAAATACCCGGGCCGGGAACGTCCAGCTTTCCGCTGTATCAGCCTGATGCGGCGCTCAATACCCATGCGACCCTGGAAGCCAAGTATCCGCTTTCCAGCAATCTGGATATGGTACTGGCGGGTCGGATCGACTGGATGGATGATGCGATTGCCAATAGCCCCTATGTGACTGATGCGAGCCCCAAAGCATTTTTTGCCGGCGTGCAATATAGCTGGAAGTAATCCGCGTATGACAGGTCACAGCGTATTAGCAGGCGTTTTACTGGTGATCGGTTCAAAATCTGCTGCGGCAGTGCCAGATGGGAACGCAGCAAAACAGGTCGAAGGTTTTTCTGTGTCACCGCGTAGTTGCATCGTAAAGCAGGGTGAGTTGTGCCGCGCGAAATTTGTGTTTTCCTGGGCGCTTCCAGAATCTGGAGAAGTCTGCATTTTCCGTGCGGGTAATGGTGACCCGCTCTTTTGTTCCAATTCGGCGGTTTCAGGCCAGGTCGCGCTGGAACTTACCTTGGAAAAAACGACCCGCTTTGATATTTCCGTGGATCGAGGACCCATGTCTACTACTACCTCGTTGGCGACAGCTTCGGTAAAAGTACTGGCCGTTGGGCATCACGTCCGCGTCAGGCGTCGGCACCTCTGGAGCTTTCTCTGATGAATGGCAAACGCATTCTGTTGATCGAAGACGATCAGCGATTAGCACGGTCGGTTGTACAATTTCTTGAAAAACAACAGTTTGTCGTACGTCACCTTGCCGACGGTATTGGCGTTTCCCAATTGCTCCGTAATGAAGTCATCGACCTTGTGTTATGCGACATCATGTTGCCCGGCCGCGATGGCTTTGAGATTATTGAAGAGGTGCGAAGGGAATTTAACGGTCCCTGCCTTTTTCTGACTGCTTCCAGTGATGTACCGATCCAATTGAAAGCCTTTGATGCCGGCGCGGACGACTTTATCGTCAAGCCGGTTCACCCGGATATCCTTCTCGCCAGAATTCACGCCTGCCTGCGTCGAAACTTTCCACCCAACCAGCAAAAATCGGCGATTCAGATAGACAATCTGCGCATTGACCGGAGTGGACGCAAGGCGTGGGTCAATGATGAGCTGATTGTACTGTCTCCGGGTGAGTTCGATCTGCTCTGGTTACTGGTAAGTAATCCGCAGCAGCCGTTGAGTCGCGAATTCCTGTTTATCAATTCACTCGGGCGTCGCTACGATGGCCTGGATAGAACCATTGATGGTCGTATCAGTCGGTTGCGTAAGAAAATGGAGCGGCACGCCTCACTGCTTCTGACTGTAAGGACCGTGTGGGGGAAAGGCTATATGCTGGCGGAGCGGCTGTGAATCGGTATTACCTGCGTTACCTGCTCTTGGTTTTGCTGGGTTTGTCTGCGGCCGTGTGGGCTGCGGATCAGGTGTATCTCGGTCAGCAGCAGAAGACAACCGCTCAGGAGCCGGTGGAAATTTCACTGCGGCAATTACTCGACGCACATTGCGAAAAAAATACCTGTACACCAACCGCAGCGAATCACCGTGGGCACTTCAGTATTCTGTCGAAAGATCAGTTGCTATTGCCCGCCTCCGAGGTCGATCTTCTCAATCGCGGCGGACTGGTGCGCGCTGAAAATGAAGCCGGAAGCCAGCTGTTGTATTTACAGGCCGGAGATCATATGGCCCAGTTCGGTCCTTTTGAGGATGAGTTGGTCGGGATACATCGGTGGTATACGCGGTTTTTTTATCTGCTTCTCGGGGTGGCCATCGTGGTTTGCCTGTGGCCGTTGATTCGCGATCTACAGAAGCTCAAGGATGCGGCGGCGCGATTTGCCAGAGACAGAAACCCCGCGCACTTTCATTTTTCCCACAGTAGCTTTTTTACTCCGGTATCGGATGCCATGGTGTGGATGAGTCAGCGTCTTGCGCGCGCGGTTGCCCTTCAGCAGGAGCTTTCCGCAACCTTGTCTCACGAGTTGCGAACACCGATAACCCGCCTTAGATTTTTGGTGGCCTCTCTCCCTCACGAAAGTGACGCAGATCTGAAGCGGGAAATCCAGGAAGATCTGGATGAGCTGGACGCACTGGTCGATGAGTATCTGACCTTCGCTCGCCAGGAGCACGAGCGGCCGCTGCTCGACTTCGGGCCGGTAAACCTGCTTGACCTGATATCTCCGCGTTTTCAGCAGGTGGCCCATATCAGCGGCCGCCGCGCGCAACTGGATGTCGCCAGCCTGGTAGTGGCGGAAGCCGACCGTCGCTCGCTGGTTCGCGTATTCAATAACCTGATCGATAACGGGGTCAAATATTCCGCCAGTGTGGTGCACATCCGGCTGTACCTGGAAGACGGCGACGCGGTATTTGTGATTGAAGATGATGGACCGGGTCTCGCGGGCATCGATTTCGAAGACCTTTTTCTACCCTATGCGCGGGAAAGCGGGGTTCAGGAGCTGCCCAGCTATGGGCTCGGGCTTGCCATTGTGCGCAAGGTGGTCGATTGGCACAGTGGGTCTATTTCCGCAGGTGCATCTACGGCATTGGGGGGCGCGCGATTTGAACTGCGCCTGCCAGCGGCAGCGGCTCGAGAAGCCGATGGCGAGCCGCTGGCCACCGGTACAGCTCCCCGATAACGGCATGCAGCGGGATACTATTTGATGGTACACACGTTCGGTATCCGTTACCTGAAATGGGCCGGGCGTGGAATTTTCGTGACCAGAAATGATTTTCTGGACTCAATTATGTAATAAAATTATACGATAAGGCCGCAATTTATTTCGGTAATCGCGCCAACTGGCAAATAATTGTTTTACATATTGGTTTTATTTGTTACTAATCGTCCTGTCTGGAAAAACGCTTGTAGTAATACTACAATCGCCCCCGCTTACGCACTTGCAGCCGGTTAATTGAGGGCATTTGAATACGCCACACGGCGTCCGCTCTACAGTTGACGGGCCGAGAATTCAACGCCGAATTCAAAGTCGAGCCGGTATTAACGAGCCCTGCAACAGGCTCTTTATGGCCGGCGGTATTCAGGTCGCACAGTACTCTCTGTTTCAAGCTGTTTCACGCCGCACCTTCTGTTGTGCTGCTGAAATATTGAGCAGGGTTCGCTGCTTTTCCGCCACTTCAGGCGGTGATCTGGCGAACCAGACGGCAGAATCCGGGGAAATCCCGGTGATTGCGGTACTGTTGCGCAGCAAAAAATTCTGACCATAAAAAACACCGACTCGACGTCGTATATTCGCCGAGGAGCATTTGATGCACGAAGAAACCGACATTCAGGAAACGCAGGAATGGCTGGACGCGCTGCAGGCGGTTATCCGCCACAGCGGCAAGGAACGCGCTGCGTTCCTGATCAAGCAGCTGTCTGACCGCGCCACCAATACCGGCGTACAGCTGCCGGCTGCCATCACCACCCCGTACCGCAACACCATTCCGCCGGAAGCGGAAAAGCGTATGCCGGGTGACCTGTTCATGGAGCGTCGAATTCGCTCTCTGATCCGCTGGAACGCGCTGGCCATGGTGGTTCGCGCCAACTCCAACAGCGACAGCCTCGGCGGCCACATCGCCAGCTTCTCGTCTGCCGCGACCCTGTACGATGTTGCCTTCAACTACTTCTTCCGCGGTAACGAGGGTGAAGAGCGCGGCGACCTGATTTTCTTCCAGGGCCACAGCGCGCCGGGTATCTACGCCCGTTCCTACCTGGAAGGCCGCTTCGATGAAGAGCAGCTGGACAACTTCCGCCGCGAAGTAAACGGCAACGGCCTGTCCTCCTACCCACACCCCTGGCTGATGCCGCACTACTGGCAGTTCCCCACCGTATCCATGGGCCTGGGCCCCATCCAGGCGATCTACCAGGCGCACATCATGCGCTACCTGTCTGCCCGCGGCCTGTCTCCGCGCGGCGATCGCAAGGTGTGGGCATTCCTCGGTGACGGTGAGTGTGACGAGCCGGAATCCCTCGGCGCCATCGCCCTGGCGGGCCGCGAAAAGCTGGAAAACCTGGTGTTCGTGGTCAACTGTAACCTGCAGCGTCTGGACGGCCCGGTACGTGGCAACGGCAAGATCGTGCAGGAGCTGGAAGGCGTATTCCGCGGTGCCGGCTGGAATGTGATCAAGGTCTTGTGGGGCCGCCTGTGGGATCCGCTGTTCGAGAAAGACGAAAAAGGTCTGCTGCAAAAAGTCATGGACGAGACCGTCGATGGCGAGATGCAGAACTTCAAGGCCAACGGCGGCGCTTACACCCGCGAGCACTTCTTCGGTAAATACCCGGAGCTGGCGGAGATGGTCAAAGACTTCTCCGACGAAGAGATCATGAAGCTGAACCGCGGTGGCCACGATCCGTACAAGGTCTACGCCGCCTACGCCGAAGCCATGGCCCACAAAGGGCAGCCCACCGTGATCCTGGCGCAGACCGTGAAAGGCTACGGCCTGGGTGCTGCCGGTGAAGCGGCGATGGATACCCACAACGTCAAGAAAATGGACACCGAAGCGCTGAAACGCTTCCGCGACCGCTTCGCGATCCCGATTACCGACAAGGAAATCGAGGAAGTTCCGTATTACCGTCCGGCGCCGGACAGCCCCGAGATGAAGTACATGGCCGAGCGCCGCAAGGCACTGGGTGGTCCGGTACCGTCCCGCAGCACCGAGGTGGCCAAGCTGGAAATCCCGGAACTGGACGCGTTCAGCGCCCTGACCAAGGGCTCCGGCGACCGCGAAATCTCCACCACCATGGCGTTCGTACGCGCACTGTCCGTGCTGGTGAAAGACAAGAAAATGGGCAAAAACGTCGCGCCGATTGTGCCGGACGAAGCCCGTACCTTCGGTATGGAAGGTCTGTTCCGTCAGCTGGGTATCTACTCTTCCCAGGGCCAGAAATACACCCCGGTCGACCACGGCCAGATCATGTATTACAAGGAAGACAAGAAGGGCCAGGTGCTGGAAGAAGGCATCAACGAAGCCGGTGCCATGTCCGCATGGATGGCTCTGGCGACAGCCTACAGCAACCACGGCGTGCCGATGGTGCCTTTCTACATCTACTACTCCATGTTCGGTTTCCAGCGCATTGGCGACCTGGCATGGGCCGCCGGCGACATGCAGGCGCGCGGCTTCCTCGTTGGCGCCACCGCTGGCCGTACCACTCTGAACGGCGAAGGTCTGCAGCACCAGGACGGCCACAGCCATGTGCTGTCTGCCACCATCCCGAACTGTAAGAGCTACGACCCGGCCTACGGTTATGATCTGGCAGTGATCATGCGTCACGGCCTGAAGGAAATGTACGAAGAACAGAAGAACCTGTTCTACTACATCACCATCGAGAACGAGAACTACCTGCAGCCGGAAATGCCGCAGGGCGTGGAAGAAGGCATCATCCGCGGTATCTACAAGCTGGACAACAATTCCCGCAAGCCCGGCAAGGGCAAAGCGGCGAAGAAGCACGTTCAGCTGATCGGTGCCGGCTCTATCCTGCGCGAAGTGCTTGCCGCAGCGGACATTCTGGCGGATCAGTTTGGAGTGACCTCCGACGTGTGGAACCTGACCTCCGCCACCGAGGCTTCCCGTGAAGCCCAGGACGTGGCCCGCTGGAACATGCTGCACCCGACCGAAGAAGCCCGTAAATCCTGGATTGGCGAGCAGTTCGAAGGCAACGAGACGCCGGTGGTGATCTCCACCGACTACATCCGCGCCTACGTCGAGCCGCTGCGCGAGTTTATCGATGGCAATGTGATTGCACTGGGCACCGACGGCTTCGGTCGTTCCGACAGCCGCGAGCAGCTGCGTCGCTTCTTTGAAGTGAACCGTAACTACGTTGCTGTTGCCGCGCTGAAAGGCCTGGCGGACCAGGGTGTGATCGAAGCGAGTGAAGTGGCCGACGCCATCAAGAAGCTCAATATCGACCCGGAAAAAGTAAACCCGCGCCTGGTTTAATCACCGCTGAGTAAGGAAGGTAGAGACATGGCAAAACAAGTCATTAAAGTGCCTGATCTCGGCGGCGCCGATCAGGTAGATGTAATTGAAATCGCCGTTGCCGTGGGTGACACGGTGGCGGAAGAGGACGCGCTGATTGTAGTGGAGGGCGACAAGGCCTCTATGGACGTCCCCGCGCCGGTGGCCGGCAAGATCCTGAGCATCTCCGTCAAGGAAGGTGACAAGGTATCTGAGGGCGATGTTATCGGTGAAATGGAAACGGACGCTGGTGACGATGCCGGTAGCGACGCGTCAGAAGAACCAGCGCCTGCTCCGGCAGCGGAGCCGGCTCCGGCCCCCGCCGCGGAAGAAGCGCCGGCTCCGGCCGCTGCCGCAGGCGTTGAGAAGGAAGAGGACATCGTGGTTCCGGATCTCGGGGGTGCCGAGTCTGTGGACGTGATCGAAATCTCCGTCTCCGCCGGTGATGAAATCGAAGAGGGCGACGCCCTGATCGTGGTGGAAGGCGACAAGGCGTCCATGGACGTACCGTCTGCGGCAACTGGTACCATCGTTTCCATCTCCGTGAAGGAAGGCGACAAGGTGTCTACCGGTGATGTGATCGGCGTGATCAAGACCCGGTCTGGAGGCGACAGTGGCGGCGGTGGCGCGAGCGCGGCTCCTGCTCCGGCAGCTGCAGCGCCAGCCCCTGCTCCCGCGCCGACCAGTGAAGCCGAGGCTCCGCAGGAAGCGCCGAAACGCGATCCGCACGTAGAGCGCGACCACACCCCGTCCGCCGAAGTTTACGCCGGCCCCGCCGTGCGCAAACTGGGCCGCGAACTGGGCGTGACCCTGAACAAGGTCAAGCCTACCGGTCCGCGCGGTCGTGTGACCAAAGACGACCTGCACGCCTATATCAAGGAGCAGGTGAAAAAAGCCGAAAGCGGTGCTGCTGCTGGTATCGGCGGCAATATCGGCATTGCGCCCATGCCGGAAATTGACTTCAGTCAGTTCGGCCCGGTACGTGTAGAGCCGATGAGCAAGATCCACAAGCTCACCGCGGCGAATATGGTGCGGAACTCGCTGACCGTGCCCCACGTCACTCAGTTCGACGATGCGGACATTACCGATCTGGAAGATTTCCGTAAGGCAATGAAGGCTGAAGCGGAAAAACGCGGCGTGAAAATTACGCCAGTGCCGTTCCTGCTGAAGGCTGCCGCTGCCGCACTGCGTGAAGTGCCGAGCTTCAATGTATCCCTGCATAACGATGGCGAGCACATCGTCAAGAAAGACTATGTGCACATTGGCATGGCGGTGGATACACCGAAAGGCCTAGTGGTCCCGGTGATTCGGGATGTGGATAAAAAAGGCCTTTACGAGCTGGCAGAGGAAGCCACCGCCATGGCGGTGGCTGCCCGCGACGGCAAGCTGAAGCCCCGCGATATGCAGGGTGCCTGTTTCACCATCTCCAGTCTCGGTGCTATTGGTGGCACCGGATTTACCCCCATCGTGAATGCGCCGGAAGTGGGTATCCTCGGTGTATCCAAGCTGGCGATTCGACCGGAATGGAACGGCAGTGAGTTTGTGCCGCGCAAGATGCTGCCCCTGGCACTGTCTTACGACCACCGTGCGGTAAACGGCGGTGATGCGGGCCGTTTCCTGACCTATCTGGCGGGCGTGCTGGCTGACGTGCGCAAGCTGCTGCTGTAATTTTTGATCGCAAGATCAATGCAGCGTTAGAAAAAGCGCCAGAGGGTTTTCCCTCTGGCGCTTTTTTTGTGTGCTCTTTTTGCTTAGTTGTTGCGGCTTGCTTCGCGGTTTTTGAAGGTTTTGCCCGCCATGACGTGATCGCCGTCGCCTCATTCCCTTGTGCGTTGAATCCCGCGTATTTAATTTTGTTTAAAACGTGAACAGCGTCGTCGAACGCTTCCTGCGCGCTAAACTGAAATTAACAGAGAGTGGATGTCGGGAAAGTGGAGTTCCCGGCTGTGGTCAGGTAGTGATCAAGTTGCGAGGTAGGTGAGTCATGAAGCGCACAGGGATTACAGCTGTGGCAATGGGCGCCACACTGTGTATGCAGGGTTGTATGTTCGTACCGTATGGAAACGAAAATAGCTACGATCCATTTTTCTTCAACCCGGACGACCAGAGTCAGAGTGCAGACTTTGTCGAAGTGGGAAATTATCTACCAAACGCCGCGGCTCCCCCTGCGGCAAGCCGGCAGTGCTCGACCGATGCGGAAAATAGTCGCGTAGGCTCTGCTTGCTGGTTTTTCCCGGTGATGCGGGTGTATTGAGTTGGCGGCGGGTTGTCGATCTATTGCCGCTATGTGAAATGAAAGTTAAGGAGACACCATGCGCAAACCAGTGATGATTTTATCGGTGATGGCGGCGGCGACGCTACTGTCAGCCTGTGGTACCAGCAGCGTGCGCGATCAGGTGGTCTACCCTAACAGTGCGCCCATTCCCCGCGCGCCGGTACATGCGGAACAGAAGACCAACTATGACGGTTGCCCGGGGGACGCGGAAGAGCTGGCGCCGGGTTCTATTTGCCCGGCCACCGCCCAGTGTTACGAGATTTCCGGCGGGCGCCGCTGTATCGTTTACGAGAAGTAAGCCCACGACATTGGCGGGGCTTTGGGGGGCGGAAAGCCCCTCTCATACGCACAGAGGATGTGAAATGAAATTGCGCCTGATTGCCCCGTTCGCCGCCGCATTTTTCGCCGGCTGTGCCGGTACTGCCAGCAACATTGACAATGTCAAAAGCCTCGACGGATTCTGGTGCGACCTGACAGGCTCTCCCGCAACCTATTATCAGGGGCGCCTGCCGGAAAATCTGACGCCGCTGTATCCCCGCGACTGCTTTTCCGGTGACACCCAGATTCCGACAGCGAATGCTTGCCTCACCGGTGACAGCGTCTGTTATCAACTGGATACCGGCAACTGGTGTACCGCCGGTATCGCGCCCCAGTGCCCCGTCGGCAGTGCACCGTTGACCATGGACGCACCCTGTCCGGAAGGCGGGCAATGCAGGATTTACAGTGAAGGCCTGCGTTGCTATTCCTCAGGTGCCTGATCGATTGTTACTGCCCGGATAGCTCGACCGCGGCCGGCCGTTCCCGGGCTGTTTCCCGCGGCGGCACCCCTTCGCTCTGGGGGTTGCGTTGCCCGGAGAGCGAACGCAGGGCCACGTAAAACACCGGCGTCAGCAGCAATCCGAACAGCGTTACACCAATCATGCCGGTAAATACGGTGACCCCCATGGCGTTGCGTACTTCGGCGCCGGCGCCGCCGGCCAGTACCAGTGGTACCACGCCGGCAATAAAGGCGACCGAGGTCATGATGATTGGCCTCAGCCGCAGGCGACAGGCCTCGAGCGCGGCGCGCATTGGATCCAGCCCTTTTTCCATTTCCAGCTCGCGGGCGAACTCGACGATCAGAATGGCGTTTTTACACGCCAGGCCCATCAGTACCACCAGACCCACCTGTACGAACACATTGTTGTCGCCCCCCGTCAGCCAGACGCCGAAAAGGGCGGCCAGCAGGCACATGGGTACGATCAGGATCACGGCCAACGGCAGCACCCAGCTCTCGTAAAGCGCCGCCAGCACCAGGAACACCAGTAGCAGGGCCAGTGGGAACACCAGCATGGAAGCATTGCTGCGGTTGACCTGCTCGAAACTCAGATCTGTCCACTCAATCGTCATACCCGGTGGTAATGCCTGCGCTGCCACCCGCTCCACCGTTGCCAGCGCCTCGCTGGAGGACAGCATCGAGGGGTTGGACTGGCCGAGCAGGTCCGCGGCGGGATAGCCGTTGTAACGGATCACCGGATCGGGCCCGTAACTTTGCTTCAGCTGCACCATGGTGTTGATTGGCACCATCTCGCCGCGATTGTTACGGGTGTAGAGGTGGTCGATGTCTGCAACTTCATTGCGGAAAGGGGCGTCCGCCTGGGCCATGACCCGGTAGGTGCGGCCGAACAGGTTGAAATCGTTGATATACAGCGAGCCGAAATACAGCTGCAGCGTGCCGAACAGATCATCCAGGCGCACGCCCTGAGCCTTGGCCTGCAGGCGATCCACTTCCGCATCCAGTTGCGGGACATTGGCCTGATAGGAACTGAAGGGGTAACTGAGTCCCGGTGTTTGGCTGAGTGCACCGGCGAGTTCGTTGGTGGCAGTCTGCAGGGCGCCATAGCCGGCCCCGGAGCGGTCCTGAACATACAGCGAGTAGCCGGAGCCAGCGCCTAGGCCGAAAATCGGCGGCGGCATAAAGCTGATCGCGAATCCTTCTTTGATATTTGCCAGCTTGCCATTCAGCTCAGCGGCAATTTCACCCGCGCTGCGATCGCGCTCGCTGAAATCGTCGAAGAGCACGAACACGGTTCCCACGTTCGGGGTGTTGGTGCGTTGCAGGGCATTGAAGCCGACAAAAGCCGCAGCGTGAGATACGCCCTCCGTGTCCAGTGCCAGTTCACTCACCCGGCGCGCGACAGCTTCGGTTCTATCCAGCGAGGCGCCCTCTGGCAGGCGGATACTGCCCACCAGGTAAGTTTTGTCCTGGGTGGGGATAAATCCCCCCGGAACCTGGTTGAACATGAACACGGTACCGACCAGAAGCAGGCTATAGACGGCAAATACGAGGCCGCGCCGATTCAGACTGCGACCGACAAATCCCTGATAGCGGTTGGCACTTCGATTGAAGAAACGGTTGAACGGGCGGAACACCCAGCCGAACAACCGATTGATAATTCGCGCTGGCAGATCCGGTGCGGCGCCGTGGGGCTTCAGTAGCGTCGCCGATAGTGCCGGTGACAGGGTCAGCGAATTAACCGCAGAAATTACCGTGGCGATCGCGATGGTCATTGCGAACTGGCGATAGAACTGCCCGGTGATACCGTCGAGGAACGCCATAGGCACGAACACCGCACACAGCACAAGGCTGATGGCGACAATCGGGCCACTCACTTCCCGCATGGCCTGGTGGGCGGCCGCCAGCGGGCTCAACCCCTCCTCGATATTGCGCTCCACGTTCTCCACTACCACGATCGCATCGTCCACCACGATACCAATTGCCAGCACCATGCCAAATAATGTGAGCGTATTGATGGAAAAACCCAGCAGGTGCAGAACCGCGAAGGTACCGATAATCGAGACCGGAACCGCCAGCAGCGGAATCAGAGATGCGCGCCAGGTCTGCAGGAACAGGATCACCACCAGTACCACCAGCAGCACTGCTTCCAGCAGTGTTTTTATCACCGCTTTGATGGAGGTGCTGACAAACACCGTCGGATCATAGGCGATCTCCCACTCCAGCCCGTCGGGAAACCGATCGTCCAGTTCCGCCATTTTTTCCCGAATTGCCTGCGAGACTTCCAGTGAGTTGGAGCCGGGTGCCTGGAAGATCGGCAGGGCAACGGCCTGGCGTCCGTTCAGCAGTGCGCGCAGGGTATCTTCGGAGGCGGCCAACTCAATACGCGCGACGTCGCTCAGGCGGGTGATTTCGCCGTCGTTGCCGGTTTTGATCACTACATCACCGAACTCCTCCACACTCGTCAGTCGCCCCTTGGCGTTGATGGAGATCAGAAAGTCGTTCTCCCCGGGCATCGGCTGGGCGCCGATCTGACCGGCGGACACCTGTACATTCTGTTCGCGCACGGAATCGACAATATCGGCGGCGGTGATATCGAGGGCCGCGGCTTTCTGCGGGTCCACCCACACGCGCATGGCGTAGTCGCCGGCGCCAAACAATCCGGCCTGACCGACCCCGGGAATACGGGCAAGTTCGTCGCGGATATGCAACACCGCGTAGTTGCGGATATACGTTGCATCGAAACGATCACCCGGCGAAGTCAGGTGTACCGCCATCATCAGGTTGGGCGACTGTTTCTGTGTGGTGACACCCTGGCGGCGCACATCCTCCGGCAGCCGTGGCAGTGCCTGGGAAACCCGGTTCTGTACCTGAACCTGAGCCTGATCGGGATCGGTTCCCAATTTGAAAGTGACGGTCAGTGACAGAGTGCCATCGCTGCCGGCGACGGATTTCATGTAGATCATGTCCTCCACACCATTGATGGCTTCTTCCAGTGGCGTGGCGACGGTTTCGGAGATGGTCTTGGGATTGGCGCCCGGGTAGCGCGCTGTTACCGCGACACTCGGTGGCACTACATCGGGATATTCACTTACCGGCAGCACCGGGATACTGATCAGCCCGACCACGAAAATGATGATCGACAGCACCGAGGCAAAGATGGGTCTGTCGACAAAAAAACGGGAAAAATTCATACGCTGCTACCCCGTGTGCGATGGTGATCATCACACCAGAAACTCAAACTGAAGAAATAACCGAATTGGAACTGGGTGGGCGTAACGGAGCCTGTTCAGCGCCCGGCGAGTTGTGGTGTGGTTGCGTCCACACGCTTCTGTACTGGCTGTGGTACTACCGGCATGCCGGGGAACAGGATTTTTTGCAGGCCATTGACCACCACCTGTTCTCCAGGCTCGAGGCCCTTGCGGATCAGTATCATTCCTCGCTGTTGCGGGCCGGTTTCCACGTCGCGGCGCTCGGTAATATTTTCCGCGTTTACCACGTACACATAGCGCCGATCCTGATCGGTGAGTACCGCCTTGCGGTTGAGGAGCAGCGCGTTATCCAGTTGTTCGGTGGGCATCTGCACGCGCGCGAACTGCCCCGGCTTTAAATGTCCTTCCGGGTTGGCGACGACCGCACGGAACTGAATGGTGCCGGTGTGGCTGTTGAGGCGGTTGTCAACGAAGTCGAGCTTTCCGATGTGTGGAAATCCGTCCTCGCCAGCAAGCCCGACGTTGACCTGCGGGCGCTGCTCGGGCGTAAAGAAACCGCGGTTGCCGGCGAAGCTGACCTGATCACTTTCGAAATAGACGTACATGGGGTCCACGGAAACCAGCGTCGTGAGCAGCGTCTGATCGGCGCTGGCCAGGTTGCCTCGGGTGATTTCTGCGCGTCCCACGCGACCGTCGATAGGGGATCTGACCTGGGTAAACTGCAGGTCGAGCCGTGCACTCTCCAGTGCTGCCTGGGCCGCGTTTACCGCAGCGCGGTCGGATTCCAGCGCTGCCTGTCGTTGGTCGTGGTCCTCGCGGGATATCGCGTGGCTCGCCAGCAACTGACGGGCCCGTTGCGCGCGGCTTTCACTCAGTGCCAGCTGGCTCTGCGCACGTGCCAGTGCAGCCTGTGCGGCGCGCTCGCGGGCCCGGTAGGGGCGCGGATCTATCTGGAATAACAGATCCCCGCGCTTGACCAGCTCGCCCTCGGTGAACGCCACCTTGTCGATGTAGCCACTCACCCGTGCGCGCAGTGCTACCGTTTCCGGAGCCGCAACCCGGCCGGTAAAGTCGCCCCACAGGGTTGCCGGCTCGCTGGTCACTTGCACAATCTCCACTGGTATGGGCGGCGGTCTCTGGCCATCGGTGTTGCCGGTATTGCAGCCTGCGAGTATCAGGGTTGCCAGACCGATCAGAAATTTTTTTGTCATTGGGTACTTGCTCCTCTGCTCGGGCGAGTAAACCTCGACCCATCGGGGGCGTACCTTAGCCGAGCGCAACCGGAAGACGGTATTCGGTTACTGTGCTCTGCTTGCCTGATTCTACTTTCGTTAAAGAGGAGGGTGGTTGAGCGGAAATCTGCGGCGGACGGGCCGTACATCCATTTGTCATCTGTCTGTAGCTTCCGAATTGCCTGCACTATTATGTTGCGTTGCCCCCGCGTGAGTCGATTGCATATTCCTGTCGGGTGCTTGCCCAATTCTGCAAAGTTCTAATTGCCTTGCCCAAAACTCCGTATACTGGCCGACTGTTAAGCCGGTAACTGGAGGGCACATGTCGCAGGACCCAAACCGCAGTGATATTTCCCGAGAAATGGAATCTGTCCGCAAAAAGCTTGTGCGCACTGTTTTGCGATGGGCACCCAAGGAAGGCATGCGGGAGTTCTCCCAGAGCGGGGTCGGCCTGATCCGCTCCGACATGGCCACTGCCAGCTGTGTTTCAGGTGTGTACGAGCCTTCGCTCGGTTTTATCGTGCAGGGCGAGAAAGTCTTACAGTTGGGTGATCGGGAAATCTCTTACGGCCCGTTGAGCTACCTGGCGTCCTCGGTGCACCTGCCAGTACAGGCCCAGGTGGTAAACGCCTCACCGCAACAGCCGTATCTGGCCATCAAACTGGTGCTGGACCCCCAGGAAGTGACCGATCTGGTTCTGGAGCAGGGCGGGCAGGTGCGGTCTCCGGTCGTGGAAAACTGTTCCAGCCAGGAAACCAATTGTGGGCTTTGTATGGCGCGCATGGACATGGGGTTGCTGAATGCAGTGAGCCGTCTCGTCGAACTGCTCGACAGCCCGGCGGACATACCGGTACTGGCGCCGCTGGTGCGCAAGGAGATTCTCTACCGGGTGCTGAGGGGGGAAATGGGGCCCCGGATCCGCAAATTTGCCGTCGCCGATAGCCAGGCAAACCGCATATCCCAGGTTATTGCTCTGCTTCAGGATCGCTTTGCGGAACCACTGCGGATTAGCGAGCTGGCGGAGCGGGCCAACATGAGTGAGTCGGCCCTGTTTCACAGCTTTAAACAGGTTACGCGCATGTCTCCATTGCAGTTTCAAAAAAAACTGCGACTGCACGAGGCACGCCGTCTGATGCTGAGTGAAGGGTTGGAGGCCGCCTCCGCCAGCTACCGAGTGGGTTATGAAAGCCCGTCACATTTCAGCCGTGAATATAGCCGTATGTTTGGTGCGCCGCCCCGTGCGGACGTGAACAAGCTACGCGGTGATCAACGGGTGCCGGCGTAAGGCACTGGCTGGTTGTTGTATCGGACACCGGCGGTGAGGACGCACATACTGCGTCCCTGTCGTACGCCGTCTGTGTTCCGCTGCGCCGTGAGATTATTCCTGCGGATTATGATGTCCCGGCCACGGTAGCCAGAGGCTCACCTGTAAACCGCCCTCGGCGCGGTTGTGCAGTTGTATTTGTCCGTTGTGCGCGTCGATGATTTCCCGGCATAGGGCCAGACCGAGGCCGACGCCCTGCGGCTTGGTAGAGTAGAACGGCAAAAGCGCCTGTTGCAGTACCTTATCGCTCATACCGGTGCCGCGGTCTCTGACCGTCAGCAACTGACCGTGCGCATCCGTGGCTACCTGGAGAGAAATGTCTTCTACCGCGCTACCGGACTCACCGGCATTCTTGAGCAGGTTCAGCAGCGCCTGTTCCAGTTGCGTTGGATCGAAATAGCCGGGGCGCGAGGGTAAGCTCCCGTGGATTTTAAAAGGATGCAGGGGCTGCAATCTTGTGATCAGTCCGGACCAGGGCACCTCCTCACACACCGGTGGTGGCAGCTTGGCGAAGCGCGCGTAGCCTTGGGTAAAATCCGTCAGATGGCGGCAGCGTTCTGCGATGACATCAAACACGCTGGCCAGTTGCCGGGAATCGATTTTTTCCGACAGTAATTTTCCACTGTGGGCCATGGATGAAATGGGGGCAAGGGAATTGTTCAGTTCGTGGCTGATCAGCCGGATCACTTTTTTCCACACCTGAACTTCCGCTCGGGTCAGCTCCCGGGTCATTTCTCTGAGCAGTATCAGGCGGTGTTTCTGTGCATTCAGTACAAAGGTACTGTTGCTGATATGCAGGGTGTGGTTGCGCTCGCCGTCAAGGTAGCGGATGAGGCCATCCTGTTTTCCCTCGATGGCTTCCGACAGTTCCGGCGGGCAATGGGGGAGAATCTGCTTAAGCAGATGCCCTTGTAGTGCTTTGCCGTCGTGTAAAAGATGTCGCGCACTGGTATTGGCGTAGATGATGTGGTTGCTTTGATCGATCAGTAGCAGGGCCAGTGGTGAGCTCTGGATCACTGTATCCAGCAGCAGTTCGCGTTGGTGAATATGAGCTCTTTCCCGCCGCAGTATTTCCCCCACCTCGTTATACAGTTCTGCCAGCTGCCCCAGCTGGTCGTCGCGGTTCAGTGCCAGGGATATGGAAAAATCCCCATCGCGGAAATTCAGCAGGCCGCCTTCGAGGCTCTGCAGTGCGCGATTCAGGTTGCGGGTCACGGGGCGCAGCAAGGCGAAGGCCAGTAGTAGTGCCAGTAGCAACCCTGCACTCCAGGCAAGCAGCGGCTGGGCATCCAGTCGCAACAGGGCAAATGGAATACCGGAGCCGAGCGCCACCGACAGCAGAACGGTGGCGAACAACTTTCCTTCGATAGAGGTTTTCGGATTTGCGCCGCTAGGCATCAGTAGGGAATTCCGTATTTATCCAGCCTGCGATACAGGGCCTGTCGACTCAGTCCCAGTTCACGGGCGGCCTGGGCGATGATGCCGTTGCAGTTGGTGAGGGTCTGCTCCAGCAGTTCGCGGCTCGGTTCAAAGCTGTGCTCCGGTACCTTGAGTCGGGTGTCTTCCGGCAATGCCAGGGTCGCCTCGTCGATGGTGTCGCCTTTGGTCAGTACCGCAGCACGCTGCATCACATTCTGCAGTTCGCGCACGTTACCGGGCCAACTGTAGCGCATCAGGCATTGTTGTGCCTGTGGACTCAGTTGCTTGTCTGTCTTGGCGAGGAAGTTGCGGGCCAGCGGCAGAATGTCTTCCGGGCGCTCACTCAGCGGCGGCAGTTTCAGTTCGATCACATTCAGCCGGTAAAACAGGTCCTGACGGAAACTGCCATCTTCAATCATCTGTTGCAGGTTGCTGTTGGTGGCGCTGATTACACGCACCCGCACCTTGCGGGTCTGGCTGCTGCCGAGGCGCTGGAATTCTCCGGTCTGTAATACCCGCAACAGTTTGACCTGACCGCTGGCGGAGAGCTCGCCGATTTCGTCAAGAAACAGGGTGCCGCCGTCGGCTGCTTCAAACCGGCCCTGACGTACCTTATTGCCGGAGCCAGTGTAGGCGCCGGCCTCGGCGCCAAACAGTTCCGCTTCCATTAGCTCTTCCGGCAGGGCGCCCACATTGACCTTGATGTAGGGGCCATCCTTCACACTGGAGTTGGCCTGGACTATATCGGCAATTTTTTCCTTGCCCGCGCCGTTGGGCCCGGTAATCAATATCGGGACATCGGAGTGGGCCACCTGGGTGGCCATTTCCAGCAGCGTCTGTACACTCTGGCTGCGGTAGACAATCTCCTGCAGGTCGAACTGTTGCCGCAGCTGTTCCCGCGCCTGCTGCGCACGGCTCTGGGACTGCCGCTGCTGTTGTTGCAGATCGTGCAGCTCCAGCAGGTTTTTAATGGTGGCGATCAGTTTGTTGTCGTCCCAGGGTTTACCGACATAATCGGCGGCACCGGCCTTGACCAGCTCCACCGCCATTTCCAGCTGGGTCCAGGCAGTGAGCAGGATGATGGGAATATCGGGCTGTATTTCACGTAAGGCAAAAAACAGTGCGCGACCTTCTTCACCGGATGTGGTGTCCGCTGTGAAGTTCATGTCCTGGATGACGAGGCCAACATCCGGGGTTTCCCGCAACAGTTGCAGGCCCGCCTGTGGGGTAATGGCTGAGAGGGTCTGGATATCGTGCAGGGACAACAACAGGGATAGGGCCGAGATGATGCCGGTGTTGTCGTCGATGATTAGGACCTTATCCAATTAACTGTCCTTTGTAGTCAATTTTGTAGCGGTCCTGCCGGCAGCAGGACCTTCTCATCGCAAATTGAACTTCGAACCCGCGATTACACGCTACGTGTTGCCATTGCCGGTGAAATATTCGCAGCGCGCATGGCCGGCATCAACGCGGCAGCAATACTCACGAGCAACAATACTATCGCACACACGGCAAGCAGCGGTAATGTAAGAGCAGGTTGTGAAAATTCGCTCACCATCAGCTGATTGATGATCAGTGCGCCCGCGGTGCCCAGCCCCAGGCCGGTACCGGCAATCAGGGCGTTTTCAACCAGAAAATAGCGGCTGATATTGGCGCGGGTGGCACCCAATGCACGGCGGATACCGATCTGTTTGGTGCGCTGGTTGATCCAGAAAATGGTCAAACCGATGATACCGAGAGCGACAATGAAGGTAAGCAGGGCCATGACCAGAGACAGCACTTTGATCATTATGTTGTCGCTGATGTAGGTACGCTGCACATTTTCACTCAGGGTTTCCACATGCACGACACGCTGGGGATCACGCTCGTTGAGTAAATCCTCCACTTTTTTGAACACCTCGTCCCGTTGCCCTGGTTCGGTTCGGATCAGGTAGCGTTTGTGGTTGCCAGTGACCAGCAAGGGGAAGAAAACCACGTTGCCGGCGCGGGACCAGCCCGGCCAGGCACCCAGGTGCTGCTCGACCACGCCGATGATTTCCACCGGGTTGTCATTGGCTCCGCTATAAAAAAACTTTCCGATAGCCGATTCGCCAGGATACAGCTTTTCGGCAAACTGCTTGCTGACCACGGCCATTTTGCTGTGATACTGGTCATTTGGGCCGATAACGTGTTCATCGGCAGGAACAAAACTGCGACCTTCGATCAGATTGAGACCAAGGGTGTTAATAAAGTGTGAGTCCACCTGATAGTAGTTGGCGTTTTCGCCACCGATCTCCTGATTGGGCTCAGTGAAATAGGTGCCCGCAGAACCGGATCCGGACAGTGGAATCTGGTTGGTTACCGAGGCGTCCACAACACCAGGTGTACTGCGCAGTAGATCGAGGTCAGCTACGACGGCTCCTGCCATATCGTATTCCGTAGGGATGGGCATATAGGTTGCGGCGATGATATTTTCCACATCCATGCCGGTGGGGCGCGCTACCTGTTGCATACGATCTTTTACGATCACGCTGGCATTGCTCACAATGGCAAGAGTGAGTGCAAGCTGCAGGGCGATCAGCAACGCGGATACCTTGTTGCGCCAGAGGGCGGACAACATGGGTTTTAGCTCGAACATGTTCTTTTCCTCTTCTCTGGGTTACTGGGTCTTCAGGTAAACGGATGGGTTGGTGCGGCTGATGCGCCAGGCCGGGTAAAGGCCGGCGAGAATACTCGCGAAGATGGCGAGGCCGACAGCGGCCAGCATCATTTCCCAGTTCATGGTGGCGATCTGGTCTACCTGGCCCATCGCCAGTGCGCGAATACCGGTCAAGCCGGCCAGCGCGAGGATAATGCCCAGCAACCCGCCAAGCGCACCGATACAGCTGCTTTCAATCAGGTGCTGGGTGAATATGGCGTTACGACTTGCGCCCAGGGCCCGGCGCACGCCGGCCTCCGGTGCTTTGCGCAAAAATTTTGCCAGCAGCAGGGCAACGGCATTGACCACGCACACTAACAGGAAGGCTAGCGATGCCCAGCCCAGTACCCGGTTGTCGTTGCCCAGTACTTCATTCAGAACCAGCCATTCAGACGGGTGCGACAGGGCGAACTTCAGTGGGCGCTCAAAGCGGCCCTGTTCTTTCTGCTCACGGATATAGCCGGTGAGGAACTGCTCGTACGCTTCTTTCTGCTCGGCGCCATCCAGCTCTACCCAAAATTGAATCCACACGTGTTCTCCGAGCAGGAATCGCTCGTAGCCTTCGGCGCCCTCCGGTGCGCTGCTTGTCCAGCCATTGGTGTTGCCCCAACTGTAAATTTCATACTTGCGGTGCAAGCCGAAGGGGATATACAGCTCTTCGGAGTCTGCGAAGGGGTTGTTGTTCAGGTCGTAAATTTTTGGCGACGGATTCCAGTGCTTGAGCACACCGACGACGGTAAAGGGCTCGCCGTTCAGTTGTACAACTTTCCCGACACTGTTTTCACCACCAAACAGTTTTTCGTTGGTTTCTTTACTGAGCACCACAGATTGAACGGCAGCGCTATCCGCCTCCTTGTTCCAGGTGCCGCCGTATTCAAATGGTACGTCGAACAGTGAAAAGAAATCCCGGGTGGTTACGCGGGTATTGGCGGTAAACGGGCGCATGTCGGATTCGTCGAGATTGACGGTAAATCCAAAGCGGTGCATGGCCACCTGACGGGTGGGAATATCCGAGCGCAGTAGGGCAACGGCGTCGGGGTAGGTGAGCTGCCAGGGAATTTCATTGGCGGTATCCGCAGCCTGGTTCGGATCCCAGCTATCCAGCTGTACGGCATAGAGGACCTTGTCTTTATGCTCCAGGGCGTTCTGCGACATCATATAGTTCAATGTCAGTACGGTCATGGATGCACCCACGCCAACGGCGATGGCGGCGATCATAAGCGCGCTCAGGATAGGTGTTCCCCGCAAGCTGCGTATGGCGAGGCTGATGTAGTAGCCGATCATTTCGGTGTCCTTTTCTCTAATTCAGCGGTGCGATTTCAGCTTATGCACTGGCGATTTCTGGCTGCGCGATACTCTGGCGCAGGTCGGAGACCTGACCGTCCACGATCTGGATGTTGCGTTGCGCACGGCGCGCGAGATCCGGGTCGTGGGTGACCATGACGATGGTGGTGCCCCATTCGTTGATAAATTCCAGCAGTTCCATGACTTGACGTGCCATTAAGGAGTCGAGGTTGCCTGTGGGTTCGTCCGCGAGCAGGAAGCGGGGCTCGCCGGCGAGGGCACGGGCGATGGCGACGCGCTGTTGCTGACCGCCGGATAGTTGCGCAGGCAGGTGTTTGGCTCGGGCGGAGAGACCGACCTGTTCGAGGGATTTTTCGATACGGCGACGGCGCTCTTTGGCGTTGAAGCCGCGATAGCGCAGGGGAACGTCGATGTTATCGAACAGGTTGAGGTCGGGAATCAGGTTGAAGCCCTGAAAAATAAAGCCGATTTTTTCATTGCGCAGTCGCGAGCGGTCGCGGTCTGACAGGTTGCCGACTTCCTGTCCGTCGAGCATGTACTGGCCCCCGGTTGGGGTTTCGAGCAGGCCGGCGATATTGAGGAAGGTGGTTTTGCCGGAACCACTGGGGCCGGTAACGGAGACAAATTCCCCTTCATTGACTTCGAGGCTGAAGTCACGCAGTGCGTGAGTTTCAATGGTATCGGTGCGATAGCTTTTACGGATATTGTGCATTTTGAGCATGGTGGATTTCCTTGTCTTCGCAGTTTTTAGTTTGTTATGTCTTTAAAATTTCGTGGCGGCGCTGCTACAGATTGTTGTTCGCGAGACACGCCGTGAACCCATCCATGGGGGCTCTTCTGCGAGGTCCCTCTCGCAGAAGGTCTCGCGAACAACAATCTGTAGCAGCGCCTGCACATCTGAGTTCAGTGCAAGCCGTTAATCTTTAAGCGCAACCAGCTGCGCCTTATCCAGCTCCTCCGCAGAGGAAGTAATGATCTGGTCCCCTTCCTCCAGGCCGGAAACAATCTCAACCTGGTTCAGTCCCAGCGCGCCAATGGTGATGGGCACCTTTACTGCCTGCTGCTGATCGTTCAGTTTCCAAGCGAAGCGGCCGCCGGTCTGATCGAGAAAGGCGCCTCGCTTGACCAGCATGACGTCGTTGCGATTTTCCAGCAGCACGCGGGCGGTTAGGCGCAGGTTCTGGCGGAGGTTTTCAGGCTGGCCGTTGGTGAAGCGCACGCGGGCGGTGACCTGGTTGTTGATAACTTCCGGGGCGATCGCGGTGATTTCGCCGGGCAGCTTTTTACCACCCATATTGATTTCCACAGCCATGGCGAGGCCCAGATCGTCGGCGTAGTTTTCCGGGACCGCGGCTTCCAGCTCGAAGCTGGTGAGGTCCACCACGGTGAGCAATGGCGCATTGGCGGCGACAGCGGAGCGCTGGGTGGCCGCCAGGCTGCCGATGGTGCCGTCGACCGGAGAGACGATCTGCAATTCGTTGACCTTGCGCTGCAGTTCCTCTACCTGAAGCTGCTGCTGGTCCACCTGCAGTTGCAGGGTCTGGGTCTCGAAGGCAAGGGCTTCGTTTTCCAGCTGGGAATTCTGTACCGCCTGCTTGTACTCCAACTCCGCCCGGGCCAGATCGTCGCTGGCCTTCTCAAAGTCCAGCTGGGAGATGATCTGTTTCTCCATGGAAATTTCCGCACGCTTCAGCTCCCGCTGTGCCGCGGTCAGGTCCACCCTGGCGAGATCCGCCTTCTGGGTATTCTCCAGACGCTGGCGTTTGGCCTGGATCTTCTGCCGTGCAAGTTCCACACTCAGCTTGTTATACAGGGCGCTTTCCTGGGCCAGCTGGTTCTGCAACTGCGGACTGTCGACTTCTGCCAGCAGCTGCCCCTTTGCAACCGCATCACCGGCCTTCACCGCAAACTTCACAATCCCCTGCGCCGGGCTGAACAGGGTAGGGCTATTGGCCGCAACCACCTTCCCCTGAACCACCAGATCCCGCACCAGATCCCCTCGCTCCACCGCCGCGATATTGATCCGCGACAGCGACACACTTGCATCCACCGCATTCGTGCTCTGCCAGCTCATCAGCCCCCAAACCACAAAAGCTGCCGCACCAATGCCAAGGCCGGCGCGCTTCAACAGGCGCGGGTTCTTCCACGGGCTCTGTGGAGTGAGTTGGACGTCCTGCCCGGAGGTATCTCTGATCATGTTGTTCCCAAGTTCTTAGAATCTGTTCTTCTGCCACTTTGATGCGCGTCTTCCCGCGTCCGGATGCAAAGCGGAATTTCTGGATGCAGCGGCCTTATCGCAATTGCCGTGCCAAGGCGGTTATTCGTCTTAAGTGTTTGATATGTAAGGAAAATAAATTTTCAGAAAGTTTTTGGATGGCGGGTGAGGCGTCCGCAAAAAGTGTCCGGAAAGGCTGTGTCCGTTGGGGCGGACAGGGGGAGACTGCGCGACAATGGACTGAGATTAATGTAATTAAGCCAAATGCTAAGGCGGCGATGCTGGGTGTAGTTTGGTGAGACCGTCTGCGGCCAGGACGGCCGCAGCCGAGCCCCCATGGATGGGTTAAGGGGGGGCGCCTAGCTCGTGTCTCACCAAACTACACCCGGTAGCGTCGCCGCCGCTGAGCCATATCCGTGCCTCAAACCACTTGCCTGTTCTTTAGCCAGATCCCCCAAGATGCTAGAATCCGCGCCCGAATTTATGGCTCAAAAAGCCGGGCTCGAATAAGACCCTCAAGTCAGCATCCCAGACAGGCTCCCCTGATTATGCAGTTCTCCAACACCCTGTTGTCGTCAACCAGAAACGACTGGTTCGGCAACATCCGCCGCGACGTGCTCGCCGGCCTCGTCGTCGCCCTGGCCCTCATCCCCGAGGCCATCGCCTTCTCCATCATCGCCGGTGTCGACCCCCGGGTAGGCCTCTACGCCTCCTTCTGTATCGCCGTCGTCATCGCCTTCGTCGGTGGCCGCCCCGGCATGATCTCCGCAGCCACCGGCGCCATGGCCCTGCTCATGGTCACGCTGGTCAAAGAGCACGGCCTCCAGTACCTGCTTGCGGCGACACTATTAACTGGGGTGCTGCAGATCATCGCCGGCTACCTCAAGCTCGGCAGCCTGATGAGTTTTGTCTCGAGGGCTGTGGTCACGGGGTTTGTGAATGCGCTGGCGATCCTGATCTTTATGGCCCAGCTGCCAGAGCTCACCGATGTCACCTGGCACGTGTACGCCATGACCGCCGCCGGCCTCGGCATCATCTACCTGTTCCCCTATGTGCCGGTGATCGGCAAGATCCTGCCGTCACCGCTAGTGTGCATCCTGGTACTGACCGCGGTCGCGGTAACCCTGGGCATGGATATCCGCACCGTGGGGGATATGGGTGATCTGCCGGACACTCTGCCGGTGTTCCTGTGGCCGGACGTTCCGCTGAACTTCGAGACTCTGAAGATCATTTTCCCGTACTCCGCCGGCCTCGCCGTGGTGGGCCTGCTGGAATCTCTGATGACCGCCACCATCGTGGACGATCTGACCGATACCAACAGCGACAAGAACCGCGAGTGTAAGGGCCAGGGCATCGCCAACATCGGTGCGGGTATGCTCGGCGGTATGGCGGGCTGTGCGATGATTGGACAGTCCGTGATCAATGTGAAGTCTGGTGGCCGTGGCCGCCTGTCTACCCTCGTCGCTGGTGTGGGGCTGTTGACCCTGGTGGTGTTCCTGAGCGATTGGGTGGCGGTGATCCCGATGGCGGCGCTGGTGGCGGTGATGATCATGGTGTCCATCGGTACCTTTGACTGGAGCTCGATCCGCAATCTGAACAAGTTGCCGTTGTCCACCAATCTGGTGATGCTGTCCACGGTGATTGTGGTAGTGTTTACCCATAATCTGGCGTTTGGCGTGTTTGTGGGTGTGCTGCTGGCGTCGCTGTTCTTCGCCAATAAGGTGAGCCACTTTATGTATGTGAGCTCAGAGTTGGATGAGGAGAAGAATTGCCGTACCTACACTGTGGTGGGGCAGGTGTTCTTCAATTCGGCGGACAAGTTTGTGGCGGCCTTTGATTTTAAAGAGGCGCTGGACAAGGTGGTGATTGACCTGAGCCGGGCGCACTTCTGGGATGTGTCGGCGGTATATTCCCTCGACAAGGCGGTAGTGAAGTTCCGCCGTGAGGGCGCCGAGGTCGAGCTGATTGGCCTGAACGAAGCCAGCTCCACCATCGTTGACCGCTTCGGTGTTCATGACAAGCCGGAAGAAATTGAAAAGGTGCTCGGGGGGCACTGATCTAGCACCGTGGTTGGGTGCTTCGTAGTTTCTCCCTGTGGCGCTCAAGCAACGGGTGAGGAATTTCAAAACCGGGCTAGGCGCCCCCCTGGGAATACATCCCTGTACGCTGCGTCGGCGACGTCCTTGTCGCCGACGCTTTTGAAATCCCTCCCCCTGCACTCGAGCTTCGCATCTGATTTCTATACTTCGAAAATGAACTGCGATAACGAGAGAAAATAATAAATGGCCGAACAGAAAGACCCCCTCGTACTGACCTGCATTGATGGCTCCCGCTACAGTGGTGCTGTCTGTGACTACGCCGCCTGGATCGCCAGCCGCGCATCAGCTCCCATCAAACTTCTTCACAATATTGAGCGTGTAACCACGCCAGCCGTCGCAGACCTGTCCGGCAGTATCGGGCTGGGTAGCCAGGAAGAGCTGCTGGAAGAGCTGACCAGTCTGGAGCAGCAGCGATCCAAACTGTTACTGGAGCAGGGTCGGCAGATGCTGGAGAGCGCGCGGGAGCGGGCGGTGAAGGCGGGGGCTGAGCGGGTGGTTACCTGTCAGCGCCACGGGTCTCTGATCGAATCGCTGGTGGAGCTGGAAGATCATATCCGCGTGCTGGTGCTCGGGATTCGCGGTGAGGAGCACGGGGAGTCGAACAAGGGGTTGGGTGCGCAGCTGGAGTCGATTGTGCGCTCGCTGCACAAGCCGATTCTGGTGGTGAATCGTGAGTTCAAGGTGCCGCACTCCATCATGCTCGCTTACGATGGCAGCGAGTCAGCACGCAAAGCACTGGATATGGTGGCAACGAGCCCTGTGTTTAAAGGCGTGGACTGTCATCTTGTGTATGTGGGCGACGGTGGCGATTCGGTGTTGACCGAGGGGGCGGAAGCGTTGAGTAATGGTGGCGTTTATGTAGTTAGCGCCAGTCTCGAGGGCCGCACGGTGGAATCATTGATCGCCTACCAGCAGGAACACAATATCGATCTGACTGTGATGGGGGCCTTCAGCCACAGCAAGTTGCGCGATCTTCTGCTGGGTAGTGTTACCGCAAAAATGCTACTGGAAACCAACCAGCCGTTATTGTTGCTGCGCTAATTTCTGATGCCACTTAAATTCAAAAGCCTGTGGCAGGGGGCTGCCACAGGCTTTTTTTATTTTGCTTGAGTTCCAGAGCTAGCCCGCGAGCTTGCTGGCCTCCGCGGTAGAATTGGCTGCCTCGGCTACCGTCATCCCGGCCTTTTTATGAGGCGTCGGCTTGCCCTCCGCATCCAGCGCTACAAACACAATCCGCTCAACCCTGACGATCAACTCCCGCGTCTGCTTATTGCGCATCTCGCAATGCACCGTCAGCGACGTGCGGCCGATATCCGTAACCTCAAAACCGAATTCCACAATATCCCCGCAAACCGCCGAGCTGACGAAATCAATCTCTGACATCAGCTTGGTCACAATATTTGCCGTGCCCATCTGGCACCCCGCGAAAATGGCGGCCTCCTCATCTATCCACGCCAGAGCCTGGCCGCCGAACAGACGTTGGGCTGGGTTCAGGTCGCCGGGTTTTACAAAATGACGTGAGTAGTACTTCATGAGTGTTTACCTCGCTGGTTACCCCTTGATTGGGAATATGCTTACCGCTTTCCATGGCGGTCCCACAATATGAAGTGCATTAAGTGTGCCAAGGGTTTGCGCGATCTAACGAACGGGGGTACAGAAATTCGAAGGTAAGGAAAGGCGCCGGGTATAAGGTTTCAGAAGCGTCGGCAACAGGGATGTTGCCGACGCAGCGTACAGGGACGTATTCACAGCGGTTCTGAAACCTTATACCCGGTGCCTTGCCGCCACAGGAGGTAAAGCGCGAGACCGCTGGATCTGAAGTAGTCATTTATGCTTAATAATTAAGCGTTGCGCACCAGGAAAGGGCAAGTCAAAAATCGATCATTGGCTAAACTGGCCGCCACCCCCGAAATTCTGGCCACTAATCTCCCCAACCGTGACCTGTCACTATGGGAGTTACCCCTAAAGGCCATTAGAATGTCCCGCTTTATGGCTGCTCAGTCGGCCACTTTTGACTGAAAAGACCGAAGAATCACCAACGGAGAGCCCGGCATGATCATCCAGCCGAAAGTTCGCGGATTCATCTGCACCAACGCCCATCCGCAGGGCTGCGCCGCCAACGTGCGCGAACAGATCGAATACATCAAATCCCAGCCCGCCATCGAAGACGGCCCCAAAAACGTTCTCGTTGTCGGCGCCTCCACCGGCTATGGCCTCGCCTCCCGCATTACCGCCGCCTTCGGCTGTGGCGCCAGCACCCTCGGTGTATTCTTCGAAAAACCGCCCACAGAAAAACGTACCGCTTCTGCCGGTTACTACAACTCTGCTGCCTTCGAGGAAGAAGCCCACAAAGCCGGCCTGTATGCCAAAAGCATCAACGGCGACGCCTTCTCCAACGAAATCAAAGCCCAGGCCATCGACCTGATCAAACAGGATCTCGGCAAGATTGACCTGGTCATCTACAGTCTCGCCTCTCCGCGCCGTACCGACCCGGAAACCGGTGAACTGTACAACTCCGTATTGAAGCCCATCGGCAAGTCCTACACCGCCAAAAACCTCAACACCGACAAGCTGGAAATCTCCGACATCAGTGTTGACCCGGCGAGCGAAGAAGAAATCGCAGCCACGGTCAAAGTCATGGGTGGTGAAGACTGGGAACTGTGGATGAAAGCCCTCGGCGATGCGGGCGTACTGGCAGACGGCTGCAAAACCGTCGCCTACACCTATATCGGCGAAAAACTCACCTGGCCGATCTACGGCCACGCCACTATCGGCAAAGCCAAAGAAGATCTGGACCGCGCCGCCAAAGCCATCAGTGACAGTGGCAATGCCAGTGCCAACGTTGCGGTTCTGAAAGCCCTGGTTACCCAGTCCAGCTCCGCCATTCCGGTAATGCCCCTGTACATTTCCCTCGTCTACAAAGTGATGAAGGAAGAGGGCACCCACGAAGGTTGTATCGAGCAGCTGTACCGTCTGTACACCGAAGGCCTGTACACCGACAGCCCGCGCCTCGACGATACCAACCGCTTCCGTATGGACGAAAAGGAACTACGCCCGGAAACCCAGGCCAAGATAGAGAAACTCTGGCCGGAGGTGACCGAGGAAAACCTGTTTGAGCTGACCGACTACAAAGGTTATGCAGACGATTTCCTCAAACTGTTTGGGTTTGGTGTAAAAGGTGTCGATTACGAAGCCGACACCAGCCCGCTGGTGGAAGCGGACTTCAAATAAGCCGTTTTTCCCATCCGATGAAAACGCCGGGCAATTGCCCGGCGTTTTTGTTTTTGCGAACGGGCGAGCCAAATCGGCATAATGCGGCCACAAGATTTCAGGAGAAGAAAATGGAAACTCGCACACTGGGCAAGACGGATCTCCAGGTCAGCAAGATTTGCCTCGGCACCATGACATTTGGCGAACAGAACAGTGAGACTGAAGCGTTCGAGCAATTGGACTATGCCACTGCAAACGGCGTAAATTTTATCGACTGTGCGGAGATGTACCCGGTGCCGCCCAAGCCGGAAACTTACGGCCGTACCGAGGAAATAATCGGTAATTGGCTGCATAAAACCGGCCGCCGTAACGATGTGGTGTTGGCAACCAAAGTGACCGGGCGAAGTGCAGCAAACTCCGGTGTCGGCCATGTTCGCGGCGGCCCGCGATTGGATCGTGATCAGATACTCAAGGCCTGTGATGATTCCCTGGTGCGCCTCAGGACTGACTGTATCGATCTCTATCAGGTGCACTGGCCAGAGCGCCAGGCCAACTTCTTTGGCAGGCTCGGCTATCAACACGGCGATGATGATGGTGTGGACATCAGCGAAACCCTCGCCGCCCTCGAAGAGTTGGTCAAGGCGGGTAAGGTTCGCCATATTGGCCTGTCCAACGAGACTCCCTGGGGCGTGCACCGTTACCTGCGTCTGGCCGCCCATGGCAACCGGCCGCGGGTAGCGTCAATCCAGAATCCTTACAGTCTGCTGAACCGTACCTTTGAAGTAGGTCTGGCGGAAATGGCGATTCGAGAGCAGTGCGGGCTGCTGGCATATTCTCCGCTTGCGTTTGGTACCCTGAGCGGAAAGTACCTTAACGGCGCCCGACCGGAAGGGGCTCGCCTGACCCTGTTCGAGCGCTTCCAGCGCTATACCGGCGAACGGGCGGTTGCCGCAACGGAGGCCTACGCCGCCTTGGCCAGGGAGTTTGGTCTGGATGCTGCGCAAATGGCTCTGGCGTTCGTAAACCAGCAACCTTTTGTCACCAGTAACATCATTGGCGCGACAACCATGGCGCAGTTGAAGTCCAATATTGCCAGCGCCGAATTGACCCTGAGCGATGAACTGCTGGCGGCCATTGACGAAATACACACTCGTAACCCTAACCCCGCCCCTTGAAATTGACGGCTTGCGCCGGCACCCACTGTTAGTGAGACGGCAGCCAGGGGGTGCGGTAGCTGACCGTGAAGCCAGGTCGGTTTGGCGCATGGTTATCTATACTGGATAACATCTGTCGGCTGATCTGGCGCGGCCATGCGCTGATCCTGCGGGCTGCTCAACAACGGCAACTCACACCAAGGGGAAAGGTTATGGAAACCGGACATCACACGCTGAATGATCTCTTTGCCCAGTTAGGGCTTGGTTCTGATAACGATGCCATCGAGGATTTCTTGAGTCGCCATCACCTGGCGGGGGAAGAAAAACTGGCCGGGGCGACCTTCTGGAGTGACAGCCAGCGCAAGTTTCTGCGGGAGGCGATCCTCGAAGACTCTGATTGGTGTGAAATCGTGGACGAACTGGACGTCTTGCTTCGGCATTGAACACTTACCAGGCAGCAAAGCACGGTTGTCTGGATAGACTTGCGGGGCTAATTTGTGATGGCCTGGGCGTTGCCCGGTGCCGGCTATATCCGGCGATGGGGCTGCGGCGCTATAATGCGTCGCTTTGTTTCGGCCGTAGTGATGGCCGGAATTCCTGTTCCCGATCGCAGTTATCCGCATTTTATGGAAAAACCCCACTTTCGCGCCGCTTTGCTGCACCCCCGTTACTGGCTGACCTGGTTCCTCTTCGGGACCTGGTATCTGGTGGCCCAGCTGCCATATCGCTGGCAGATATCGCTGGGGCGGCTGATTGGTCGCCTGATGCTGCGCTTTGCCAATAGCCGCCGCCTGATCGCCGAGCGCAACCTCGCCCTGTGCTTTCCTGAACTTTCCCCGATGAAACGCGAGCAGCTGCTGCGTCGTAATTTTGCCTCCAACGGTATCGCGCTGATGGAAACCGGCATGGCCTGGTTTCGATCCAGTCGCTGGCTGCGTCGCCGCTTCACGATCGAGGGACTCGAGCATCTGCAGCAGCCGCACGAGCAGGGGCAAGGTGTGGTTTTGATGGCCATGCACTTTACTACCCTAGAGATTGGTGCCGCTTTTATGAGCATGAGCCACCCGGTGGATGGCATGTACAGGCCGCACAAAAACCCGGTGTACGATTACATGCAACGCAAGGGGCGTGAGCGCCACGGGGAAAGTTCCAACGTGCTGCAGCGCAAAGATGTGCGCGGCATGTTGCGCGCCCTACAGCGTGGCCGCGCGGTCTGGTACGCCCCGGATCAGGATTACGGTATCAAGCAGGGGGTGTTCGCGCCGCTGTTCGGTATTCAGACGGCGACGGTGACCGGCACCTCCCGTTTTGCCCGGGTCGGCCGAGCCAAGGTGGTGCCCTACACCGTCACCCGCCTGGAAGAAAAGGGAATCTATCTGGTCCGGGTGCACCCACCGCTCGAGGAGATACCCTCTGGCGACGAGTACAGAGATGCGGTCCTGGTGAATCAATTTGTGGAAGCGCGCATGCGGGAAAACCCCTCTCAATACATGTGGGTGCACCGCCGCTTCAAAACCCGTCCGGAAGGGGAGGACAGCTTCTACCCCCCGCGCAAAAAAAGGCGGAAAAAGCGCAAAATTTAACCGATTTTGTTGCGGTGAGTTTCTCCGCAGCGGGATGACTTTTTTGCGCTGGCATCGAACTGGCACGCTCAGTAACATACCGCATTCATTTTTAGGTGGTATCAGCCGGCCCCCGGCCGGTTAGAGAAGGAGTTGCAATGATTTCCGGCAGTATGGTGGCGCTTGCCACACCCATGTTTGCAGATGGTGGCCTGGATTGGGACAAGCTGCACGATCTGGTGGAGTGGCATATCGAGCAGGGCACCCGCGCCCTGGTAGCGGTGGGTACTACCGGTGAATCCGCGACCCTGGATGTGCACGAGCACCTGGAAGTCATCCGCCGCGTTGTGGATCAGGTTGCGGGCCGTATTCCGGTGATTGCCGGTACCGGCGCCAATTCCACTACCGAAGCCATCGAGCTCACCACCACCGCAGCCAAGTGCGGCGCGGATGCCTGCCTGCTGGTGACCCCTTACTACAACAAGCCTACCCAGGAAGGCCTGTATCAGCACTTCAAGGCAGTGGCCAAGGCCGTTGCCATCCCACAGATCCTCTACAATGTGCCGGGGCGAACAGCGGTGGACATGCTGCCGGATACCGTGGCCCGTTTGAGCGCCATCAGTAATATTGTCGGTATCAAGGAAGCGACAGGTGACCTGGAGCGCGCCCGTGCAGTGATCGATCTGGTGCCCGAGGACTTCGCCGTCTACTCTGGTGACGATGCTACTGCGGTGGAGCTGATGCTATTGGGCGGCCACGGTAACATCAGTGTGACCGCGAACGTGGCCCCTGCGGCCGTCGCGCAAATGTGTGAAGCGGCCTTGGCGGGTGACGCCGAAACTGCCCGCGCTATCAACCAGCGCATCGAAATATTGCACAAAACGCTGTTTGTGGAGTCCAACCCGATACCGGTGAAGTGGGCATTGAAGGAAATGGGCCGTATTGACGGCGGAATTCGCCTGCCCCTCACTGGTCTGTCTTCCGAGTATCACGGTGTAGTGCGTGACGCACTGCGCAGCGCCGGGGTGCTCTGACAGTCGAGCGTGGGTGTGCACACCCGAGGTGGCGTGCACCGCCGTAACTGGACTAACGTGATCGCGATTGATTCGACAAGGTACGAATAATGACAAAATTGACTGCCGGAGCCCTGCTGTGCACCGTGGTTTCTACCCTCAGCGGCTGTGGCATCTTCGGTGACGACGGCTATTTCCGCGACCGCGGTGACGACTACCAGCTGGCCAACAGTCTGCCTCCGCTGCAGATGCCGGATGGGGTTACCGCCAAACATCAGGAAGAACTCTACGAGGTTCCGCACATCAGCGCCGATGTGGATCGGGGCGAATTTGTAGTACCCCGCCCGCAGGCGCTTTCGGTCAATGTGGGGCTCGACCGGGTAAAAATCCAAAAATTGGGCAACCGCCGCTGGGTGCTGGTCAATCAGCCACCAGATGAAGTCTGGCCGCAGCTGCATTACTTCCTGCGTACCACCGGCCTGCAGCTCGCCATGTCGGATGCTGGCGCCGGTACCATGGAAACCACCTGGCTGACCTTCGGGGAAAACCCGGATACCAAAGACAAGTACCGCCTGCAGGTAGAGTCCGGCGTGCAGCCGGACACCACCGAAATTCACGTGCGTCACCTGTCGGTACCTATGGAGTCACCGGCCAGTGTTGCGGTCGAATGGCCTGCGCAGTCCAGCAGTGATGAGCGCGAAGGTTGGATGATCGATGAGATGTCTTCCGCCCTGGCGGCAGATTCCAGCGGAGCGGCAGCTTCTCTAGTGGCCCAGGCCATCGGTGGAGGCAAGGTGAAAGTGCAGGTGATGGAGCCGGCGGGCAAAGAGCCGTTCGTGTCCCTTGGCCTCGCCATGAACCGCGCCTGGGCAACGGTATCCCATGCACTGAACACCGGCGCATACCGCCTGCACAAGGAAGACTCTGATATCGGCATCTTCTATGTGACCTACGATGTGGACCGCGAGTTGTCCGATGAAGAAGATGGCTGGTTCTCCAGCTGGCGCCCTGGTAAGGGCGAGGACAAGCTGGCAAAACAGGCGGATGCCTACAGCCTGCAACAGGTCCTGGCGAACATCGACCTGAATGCCAAGGTACAGCCCGCGCTGTTCAGCAATCTTCAGGGCCTTGGTGGTGCACCGAATGCCGATATTCCCGGGTATTTGGTTGTGCTGCGAGGTGTAGATGAGGCCATTGAAGTGCGCGTGCGGGACACCCGCGGCCTGCCGCTGCCGCGAGCAAAAGCCTCCGAACTGCTGATGGCAATCCGTCAGAACCTGATCTGACGGCGGGTACCCTCGATTATGGCGATCAGATTTGCCTCCCTGGGAAGTGGCAGTAAGGGCAATGGCACTCTGGTCGCCTGTGGTGATCACTGTCTGCTGGTGGACTGCGGTTTCACCATCAAGGAAACCGAGCGGCGCATGGCGCGGCTCGGTATCTCTCCCGCGGACCTCTCCGCAATCCTCGTAACTCATGAACACAGCGATCATATGGGCGGTGTCGGCCCCCTGGCGCGCAAATACCGGCTGCCGGTTTATCTGACCCCGGGCACGCTGCGCGCGAGGGATATTGGCTCGTTGTCGGCAATCCAGCTCATAGAAGGGCATCAGCCATTTGCGATTGGCGATATCCAGATTACCCCGGTTGCGGTTCCCCATGACGCGCGTGAGGCGGCGCAGTTTGTGTTCCGCAGCCGCGGCAGCAGCCTGGGACTGCTCACCGACCTCGGTACCATCACCCCGCATGTGGAGGCTCACTTCGGTGACTGCGATGCCCTGGTATTGGAGGCGAATCACGATCCCCAGATGCTCGCCCAGGGACCTTACCCGCCCTCCCTGAAGCGGCGCGTAGGCGGAGCTTACGGGCACCTCAGCAATCAGCAGGCTGCCGGATTCCTGCAGCGGGTCGGAAGTGAGAGGCTGCAGCACCTTGTGGTCGCGCACATCAGTGAAAAGAACAACAGTCTGGAGCTGGCCCGCGCGGCACTGTCAGAAGCCGCCGCCAAAGCGGCAAACTGTATTTACGCTTGCCAGCAAGAGGGGTTCGACTGGCTTCAGGTTGAGGCCCGCGGCACTCATCCTTCGGCCTCCGCAGCTGCGTCGATAGAAAATACCCTGCTGGAAACGCTAGACTAGCCATTCACCATAAGCCGCTCCGACGGCGGCGATCTGCCCTCCCCTCGCGAAAAGGAGTTTCCCCGTGGCCGCACTCGATTACCTCACCCGCACCGATAGTGGCGCCCTGTACGGCAAGCCTGGCCTCGATCTGTTATTGGTTGAGACCGGACAATGCCGCGCAGTAATTGCGCTGCAAGGGGCCCAGGTACTGGAATTTACCGCCCAGGGACGCGCGCCGTTGTTGTGGCTGAGCCCTTCCGCGTCATTTGCTCCAGAATCCGCGGTACGTGGTGGTGTGCCCCTGTGCCTGCCTTGGTTTGGCGAAAACCGCAGTGACCCATCCAAGCCCAAGCACGGTCTGGTGCGCTCGCGCCTTTGGACCCTGGACACTAGTGAGGAGCGCGCCGATGGCGAGGTGCAGCTGAAATTATCATTCGAGCATACTGGAGATGCGCTGTTTGCGGACAGCTTTGCCTGCGCGCTGACCATTGGCCTGGGCCAGTCACTGACCTTTGAGCTGGAGCTGACCAATACCGCTGATCGCACCGTGGAGTTTAGCTGGGCGCTGCATAGCTATTTCGCGGTTGCCGATGTCAATCAGGTCCAGGTGGAGGGGTTGTCCGGTGTAGAGTATCTGGATAAAACCCGGGACTTCGCCCGCGACCGACTTGAAGGGAAGCAGACTTTTTCCGGCGAGGTGGATCGGGTGTTCGAGCATGCATCGGCAGAACAGACCATTATCACACCCAACCCGATCAAGGCCCGCAGTGAAAACTGCCACACAGTGATCACCTGGAATCCGGGAGCCGAGCTGGCGGCCACCATTGGCGATATTGGCGCGGACTATGCTGGCTTCGTATGTGTCGAGCACGGCAACGCCTTTGCCAATAGCTGGCGGCTGGGCGCCGGTGAATCCGCCAGCGCGCGTCTCCAGTTGAGCCGCTAAGGCGGGAGCTATCCCATGCAGACGGGCCTTATTCACGCCTATTTACTCGATGGCAACGGGCGCGGCCGTCGCCTGAGCTGGGCCGAGGTCGAGACCTGGAACGCGGCACAAGGTCGCCTGTGGGTGCACCTGGATTATACGGATACTGATGCTCGCGCCTGGATCAGCGGCCGCGCCAGGCTGGACTCCCTGGTGGCCGAAGCACTGCTCACCGAGGAAACCCGCCCGCGCACCACCTCCATGGGCGAGGGTCTGTTGATCGCCCTGCGCGGGGTCAATCTCAATCCGGAGTCGCAACCGGAAGACATGGTATCCATTCGCCTGTGGGCCGAGGAGTCTCGGGTCATCAGCACCCGCAAGCGTCAACTGCTTTCCATTAACGACCTTTGCCAGCAGCTCGAAAGTGGCCGCGGCCCGTGCACTATCGCTGGACTGGTAGTGGAGCTTGCGGATCTGCTGGTGTGGCGGATGAGCGACACCGTGGATACCTTTGAAGACACCATCGACGATCTGGAAGACCGGGTCGTGACCGGCGCCAGTGGCAGTCTGCGCCTGGATCTCGCTGTACTGCGCAAGCAGACCATCACTCTGCGGCGCTATCTGTCCCCGCAGCGGGAGGCTCTGGCGCGGCTGATGGTGGAGAAACTGGACTGGATTGAGGAACAGGATCGACTGCAGCTGCGGGAAGTGAGCGATCGCCTGCTTCGCCATATCGAAGACATCGATGCGGTGCGCGAGCGCGCAGCGGTGACCCAGGAAGAACTGATGAGCCGTATTTCCGAGCAACTCAACAGCCGCATGTATGTTCTGTCGATTATCGCCGCGATCTTCCTGCCGCTTGGCTTTTTAACCGGCCTGTTGGGGGTGAACGTCGGAGGGATCCCGGGTTCCGAGAACCCCCAGGCGTTTGTGATTTTCAGCGCGTTACTGGTCGTTACGGTGGCTATCCAACTGGTGGTATTTCGCTGGAAAAAGTGGCTTTAAACCTACTGCGCTGGCGGCGTCCGGCGGCCACCACCAGCCGCCCGCTTACAACGGTTTAAGATATCTGCTTACCCGAAAATAGTGGCCGTCTGGCGGGAGAGTGCAATCAGTTGCCCATTTGAATCCCACAGGCGTGCCGCAATGACCGCGTAACCGTCTTTTGCCTGTTCCACTTCCGCCAGGTATTGCCACCAGTCGCTCGGGCCGGCAGAGATCGTGTGGGCCACAGGCATCCACTCCACCGTCCAGGTCAAAGAGCTGGCGGGGGCCAGGGTCTTCAGCATCGATAGCGCCGCCGGGGGCCATGCATCGATCAGCGCCAGGAGGTGACTGATACTGGCGGGCCTGCCTGTGGGCTCCTCGTCGTCTGTTTTAAACCGGATCCAGCCACCGATACGCCCTTCATCACTACCGGTAAAAGGCAGGGCACCGGCGCCCAGCCGATAATCAAACTTCTGGGTAAACTCCGGCACCAGTCCCTCGATATAGGGTAGTGCCTGGCAGTCATCAGGCGGCGGAAAGTCCGGCGCCTTGCCCGCGCCCACCGAAATCGTAGATTCTCTGGGCTTGCCAAAACTGGCGAGGGCGGCGGTGGTTACCTGGTCGCCCTGGGCCCCATGAGCCTCGATCTGCACCGCTGAGCGACCGGCGCGCAAAACGCGCGCCGAGGTGTTCAACGGGCCCGCTTCTGCGGGGGCAACAAAAGAGAGGGTCAGGGAGCGCAGCGGTGTATTTTGTGCATCTTCACCGGTGGCTTTTTCCAGGGCTGCTTCGATGGGTTGGTACAGCATGGCGGCCACCAGGCCACCAAAAGTGGCGCGCCCCTGGCTCCAGCCTGGAGGAATCTCCCATTGATCGCTATTGCGCGCATGTTGGATAGTGGTCTCGAAATCCATGCTGCCTACCTGTTATCGGGAATCTTGTTGTTAGCTGAAGCTGTGGTCTGTGTCTGGGAAAACACCGTTTTTCACGTCTTCGGCATATTTGCGCAGCGCGCCGGGAATATCACCGGCCTCCACCAGGAAATTTTTGGAAAATTTTGGCGGCTTTTCGGTAAGTCCCAGAATGTCGTTGATTACCAGGACCTGGGCATCGGTGTGTGGGCCCGCACCAATACCGATGGTGGGCATGGTGACGGTTTCGGTGATCCGTTTGCCGAGGTCTGAGGGCACACACTCCAGTACCAGCAGGTCCGCCCCGGCTTCATCCAGCTGCACCGCATCATCGAGAATCTCGCCAGCGCGTTCGTCGTCCCGTCCTTGCACGCGGAAGCCTCCCAGCTTGTGAACAGACTGCGGTGTGAGCCCCAGGTGTGCACACACGGGAATTCCGCGTTCGGTCAGCATTTTTACTGTGGGCGCCAGCCAGGCGCCGCCTTCGATTTTCACCATGTGCGCGCCCGCCTGCATGATCCGGGTGGCGTTGGTGAGTGCCTGCTCCGGGGTGGCGTAAGTCATAAAGGGCAGATCGC
Organism: Microbulbifer sp. ARAS458-1; assembly: GCF_045348205.1. Lineage (NCBI taxonomy): Bacteria > Pseudomonadati > Pseudomonadota > Gammaproteobacteria > Cellvibrionales > Microbulbiferaceae > Microbulbifer > Microbulbifer sp. ARAS458-1. The sequence continues at coordinate 1,679,538 of NZ_CP155838.1, forward strand.
CCATAATCAGCGACTTTTTATTGCCTCGCGCCACCGCTTCCACGTGGTAGATCATCTGCTCCATGGTGACAGGTATGGTGCTGTCGTAACCGAGCACTGTCATACCGAGAGAGTCGCCAATGAGTAAGGTTTCCACGCCGGTTTTCTGGGCCATTGCCGCCATGGGCGCGTCATACAGGGCGACGCAGATAAATTTCTCGCCGTCTGCTTTCATCTTTCGCAGAGTCTGTACCGTAACGGGTTTACTCAGCTCGCTGGATCCATAGGGCATGGTGTTTTCTCGCGTTGCGGGCATTCGGCCCTGACTTTGTAGGTTAACGGCTGCAACGCCTTGTGGGCGTCGCGCTTCGAGCGCGCCGGGTCAGAGGTTTATTTCCCGGGATTGTAGTAGTGACGGCCGCTTTTTACGTTCAACAGGTATTCCACCAGCTGCAAGTAGTCACTTTGCTGATCGACGATATCGATTTCCGCACAGTTGACGATCAACAATGGGGCCTGATCGTAGTAGTGGAAAAAATTGGTATAGGCCTCGTTTAGTGTGGCCAGGTAATCGTTGCTGATGCTGCGCTCGGCTGCGATACCGCGCTTGTGAATACGTTCCTGTAGTACGTTTAACGGTGCCTGCAGGTAGATCACCAGGTCTGGCTTCGGAGCCTCCAGGGTGAGGTGCTGATACACCTGGCGGTAGAGCAGTAATTCGTCGCTGTCGAGGGTGACCTCGGCAAACAGGTGATCTTTTTCAATCAAAAAGTCCGCTACCCGCACCGGTTTGAACATATCGTCCTGGCGCAGAGCCTGAATCTGTTGCGAGCGCTGCAGCAGGAAGTGAAGCTGAGTGGGAAGGGCGGTGCTTTTCGGGTCGCGGTAAAAGCGCTCCAGGAAGGGGTTGTCTTCCGGGAGCTCGAGCAGCGTATCGTAATTGAAGGTGGCAGCGAGCTTTTTGGCCAGCGTGGTTTTACCTACGCCGATGTTGCCTTCCACGGCAATAAAGCGCGGCAGTTCGCGGCCATTGAGTTCCAGTTCGTGTGAAAGGTTTTCTGCTCGGTAGTCTTCGCCTGCAGGGGCGTCTGGGGCGGAAATCGGGGGCACCGAGATTACTCCTTATTGTTCCCTGGTTACAAGTAAGCGTTACAGTCGGTGTAACCTGTTCTCTGGGCACTGCTGCAGCAGTGATTGCAATGGTGTGCCATCGGGCATGACCAGGTCCGGGGCCAGGTCGGCCAGCGGAACCAGTACAAAATTGCGTTCCGGAATACGCGGGTGCGGCACAGTCAGTCGCTTTGTGGATAGTTTTTCGCTGCCAAACAGCAGTATATCCAGGTCCAGCGTGCGTGCTCCCCAGCGCACGGTGCGTTCGCGGCCGTGATCGTTCTCGATGGCCTGAAGCGCATCCAGCAGTGATTCTGCGGGCAGCTCCGTGTCGAGCGCAGCCACGGCATTGACGTAATCCGGCTGTTCGCCGGGGCCGACCGGCGCACTGCTGTAGAACGGTGAGCTGGCTACCACACGGGTCACTGGAATCCGGTCAATAGACTCCAGTGCGCTGTGCAACTGCGCGAGCGGGTTGGCCAGGTTGCTGCCGAGGCCAATATAACAGCGAATCACTTGGGAATTCCGCTCAATCTGCCGGGCGTTCCGTGCCGCTGCCAGGGCGCTTACTGCGATTTCGGTTGCGTCCGCCACGACTGCGGCGCCCGCGGTTTTTATTTCCACGGGGACCGTTGCGGGGTACCTCGCGCACCATCAGCTGGCGCTGTTCCTCATCAGCCTGCTGGAAATCTGTCCACCACTGGCCGAGGCCCGCGGGAATTTCGCCGCTGTCTTCCCGTAACAGCAGGAAATCGTAAGCGGCGCGGAAACGCGGCATTTCCATCAGGCGGAAGGCGCGCTCGCCACCGCGGCGGGGCAGGCGCGACTGCATGTCCCAGATCTCCCGCATGGGCATGGAGAAGCGCTTGGGGATGGCTGTGTGCGCCAACTGCGCACTGGTAATTTTCTGTGCGGATTGCGCCAGCGCCGGTACCGGCGGAATCCCTTTACTTTCCAGAAACTGCTGCTCGCTGTTGACCGCGGGCCATAAAAGCGCCGCATACAGGAATGCAGGCGTAACACGCTGATCCGAGCGGATGCGGGTGTCGGTATTGCGCAACGCCTGGCGGGTGAGGGCCAGGGCCTCCGGATGCTCCAGCATGCGCGCGTTGTCGGGGAACAGGTGGGGCCACAGCTCGTATTCACGCAGAAGCTCGAAGGTGCGCTCACCGTGACCGCTCATCAACAGCTTCAATACCTCATCGAACAGGCGTGCAGGGGCGATGTTGCGCAGCAGTGGTGCCAGCTCTCGCAATGGGGCCGCAGTGTTGGGTTCGATGTCGAAATCCAGTTTGGCCGCAAAGCGTACCGCACGGAGCATGCGCACTGGGTCTTCTTTGTAGCGGGTTTCGGGATCGCCGATCATACGGATCAGGCGTTGTTCGATATCCTGGATACCCCCGGTGTAATCGTGAATCTCGAAACCGTTGGTGGTGTAGTAAAGGGCGTTGACGGTGAAGTCCCTGCGCACAGCATCACTTTCCAGATCACCGTAGACATTGTCCCGCAGCAGCATGCCGTGCTCTGACTGTTGCGCTTCGTGCGCTTCGCCATCGCTGTGGTGGCCGCGGAAGGTCGTGACCTCGATAACCTCGCGGCCGATGCGAGCGTGCAGGATCCGGAAGCGGCGGCCGACAATACGCGCCCCGCGAAACAGTTGCTTGGCCTGTTCCGGTGTGGCATCTGTGGCTACGTCAAAATCTTTCGGGTGACCGCCCAACAGCAGATCGCGCACACCGCCGCCAACGATATAGGCCTCGAAACCCGCTTCCTGTAACCGCTTCATTACGGTCAATGCGGCGCGACTGACATCCCGGCGCGACAGGCAGTGGTCGCTGCGGGAAACCACGGTGCGGGAATGGCTGGAAGAATTTGCGGGCTTGCCGCTGGAGCGCGGGGGGCGGGATGAGGAAGTAGGGGGCTGACCGGAACCGGATTGGCCTGAGTCCCCATGGGCTTCGCCTTCGGCGGCTTTGGATTTGTTGTGCCAGCGCTTGATGCTGCTGATCAGGGTATTGAGCATACGTCTATCTGTGTTGTCCGCGCCCTCTGCATGGGGCCGCTGTATCTATATCGGTGTACCTTCTCTCAGCATCCCGCTCGGTGAGCGCGTAGCGTCGGGTGCGTATTGGTCAAAGATACCTGATTGGGAACCGGTGTGCTCCGCAGGCTGGTTATCGGGAACCGGGCGACGGATGCGGTATGAGGGCGGATTCTAACACATGCAGCACAATGCACAGCTGCCGGACCCACTCCTGTGGGGACCAGCATCCAATGTGCATCGATGAAAAGAAGAAAAGAAGGGAATTATTCTTATTCGGTATGAAGGCAGCGGCTTCCTTGCGCTATCAATTTGCTTCTCAGCAAACCCTCTCCCAGGCACAATCAGTCAGTTTGTCACGTGCTTGTCGTTATTTTTGTTGTCTTCTACAAATTATTGTTTTTGTTATTTCTCTTTATTCTTATTGTTTATTTTTATTATTAGCTTTTGTTCGCTACCCGAAGGTAACCTTTCTTAGTTTATTTTTATTGTTGTCCTGGGCCTTATTATTGTTATTGGCCCTGTTTTGCTCCGGAATCGATCACTTTGGCTTTTATTATCGATCTGCCCGTTATTATTTTTATTGTGTGGCGCCCGCTTATTGTCAGTTGTTATTAGGGCTTAAACAGTCATTTATTTTTATTCTTGGCTGTTCTTGTTGTTTGACCTATACAAAGCAGATAGCGTGCCAACTTTAAAAAACCCTTTAAAATCAATTGCTTAACTTTTTGGGGAACTTTTATCTGGCGCCGGAACACAGTATTCCGTTACACATGGTGCGGTAGTTGTTACTTGTTCGCGGCGGGGGGTAACACTTTCAGTTGTTACCAATTTTTTCTTGGGCGACTGTCTTGTCACAGCTTCCGGAGCGGCTTATGGTTTCGCTAACTTATTGAAAATCATGAGTTTTTTGGGCACAAAAAAGCCCGGGAGTTTCCTGCCGGGCTTTCTGCGTGCAGCGGTGTATCTCAGGCTTCTGCCAGTCGCTTGGCCTTTTTGCGGGGTATTCCCAACTTCTGGCGGCGCTCCCACAGGCACTTGCGGCTGACCCCCAGCTTTTTGGCCAGTTCTGTCTCACTCATGGTTTCCTGGTGCTCGAGAACGAAACGGGCAAAGTAGTCTTCAAGAGAGAGGTCTTCACGCGGGTCCTCCCGCAGGCTGTTGCGCGGGCGCCGCTCTGGGTCTGCTTCATCAATGGGCACCAGGTCCAGGTCGATATCCAGTGTGCGGTGGTCGATCTCGGTGGTGTCGTCGGTGAGGATCACTGCCCGCTGAATCGCGTTCTCCAGTTCCCGCACGTTACCGGGCCAGGTGTAAGTCGTTACCGCCTGTATCGCTTCCGGTGACAGTTTCAGGGTGGCGCGACTGACCTTGGCGCAGAACTTCTCCAGCAGCTTTTCCGCGATCGTCAGAACATCTTTACCGCGTTCGCGCAGCGGGGGCAGAGTCATCTGTACCACATTGATGCGGTAGTAAAGGTCCTCCCGGAACTTGTGCTCCGCTGCCAGCTGGCGCAGGTTGCGGTGAGTGGCCGCCACCAGGCGTACGTTCACTTTGCGCGATTCGATGGCGCCGATGGGGCGAACCTCGCCTTCCTGCAGTACTCGCAGCAGGCGGGCCTGGGCTTCCAGGGGAAGCTCGCCGATTTCATCCAGGAACAGGGTGCCTCCATCGGCAGCGGCAATCAGCCCCTCGCGGGCAGTCTGTGCACCGGTAAAGGCCCCCTTCTCGTGACCGAACAACTCGGCTTCGATCAGGGTTTCCGGGATGGCGGCACAGTTTACCGAGATCAGTGGTTTGCCATTGCGTTTACTCTCTTCGTGGATCGCGCGCGCCACCAGTTCTTTACCGGTGCCGGTTTCGCCATGCACCAGTACGGTGGCATCGGTAGGCGCCACTTTGTGAATACGTGCATAGAGCTCGCGCATCACCGGGCTGTCGCCGATCATGCCGGAGATTGCACGGCCCTCGGCCTTGCTGTCTGCGGCAGCGGCACCGGCGGCACGATTCTGCTCAGCCTTGCCGATGACCCGGCGCACGGTGGCGAGCATCTCATCGTGATCAAAGGGTTTGGCGATATAGTCGGCAGCACCCATACGCATGGAGTCCACCGCCGAGCGAAGGCTCGCATAGCTGGTCATGATCAACACCGGTACATCGCCGGCGAGTTTGAGCAGGTCGGTACCGGGGGCGCCGGGCAGGCGCAGATCTGAAATGATCAGGTCCATATCCGCGAGGCGGTATTTTGTGGTGGCCTCGCGGACCGAGCCAGCTTCACTGATCTTGTAGCGGTGCCGCTCCAGCAGTTTGCGCAGGGCAGTGCGGATAATGGCTTCATCTTCTACGATCAGAATGTGGCTCATGTGTTACGCCTGGTTACAAAGTGTGCAGGGGGAGCTAAGTTTTACCTTTTGGGCGTTTCGATGCAACCCAGAGTCGCTTGCATGGTCAAAAAATATCCAAAAATTGATGTCTATTGGTAACCATTTGGTCATTGTTGTGCCTTCCATTGGGCCCTGTGACTCACTGTTCACCCCTGTGCCAGGGGTATTTGCACGATAAAGCGCGCGCCTCGCCCTGTCTCGATGTGGGCGGGGCTTACCAGCTCCAGTTGTCCGCCGTGCTCTTCCACAATGCTGTATACCATGGCGAGGCCAAGGCCTGTGCCTTCTCCCGGTTCTTTGGTGGTAAAGAAGGGCTCGAGAATGCGCTCTCGGTGCGCGGGCGAGATGCCGGGGCCATTGTCGGTGACGGCGATACAGGCGAGGCCCGCACGGGTGTAGCCGTCTACTTCAATGTGTCCCCCGTCCGGACTGGCGTCGCGGGCGTTACTCAGCAGGTTGATAAAAACCTGGATCAGACGCTGATTATCCCCCAGGCCAATCAAACCCTCGGGGACCTGGTTGGCGAAGGTGACCTCGGTCTTATCTCGCTGCAGGGAAAGTAGTTGCACCGCCTCTTCCACGCATGCGCGCATATCCACCGGTGCCTTCTCGGTGTCCTGGTTACCGCTGTGAGAGAAGCTCACCAGCGAATGCACAATGCGGCTGATGCGCTGTGTCTGGCTCAGGATCTGATCTGCGGTTTCCAGTACCTCCGGATTGTCGGAGTCGAACTGGAGGTTCTGCGCCAGGCAGGCGATCCCGGTAACCGGGTTGCCGACTTCGTGGGCGACGCCTGCGGCGAGGCGGCCGACCGATGCCAGTCGCTCGCTGTGCATCAACTCTTGTTCCAGCAGCTGGGTTTCAGTGATGTCTTCCACCAGTAGCATCTGTCCATCGCCGCGGTTGTCCCTGTTGCGGCTTTCTTTATTGCGGCCGGCATTGTCGCGTCCGTACTTCCCAACGCGCTGCTTGAGTCGCGTCTTGTGCAGGTTCAGCCAGTGGCTGGCACCGTCAATATCCACCTGTTGTTTGAATTGGCTGCCTTCTTCTGAGCGGGCGAACTCGGTCAGCAGGTCACGCCAGGGCGCCGGAAGATACTCGGGCTTGGAGCCGATAACTTCGCTGGCGGCGATACCGGTGAGATCGGCCATGGCGTAATTCCACAGCAGTATTTCCCCATCGCGGCCGAGCGAGCAGGCCGCCATGGGCAGTTCTTCCAGCATCTGTCGGTGATACAGGCGCAGGTTGTTCAGCTCCGCCGCGAGGCCGGTTAACTGGTTTTTATACCGGCTGAGGCGGGTTTCGATCAGGTTGATGTCCTTATTGGCGGGCTGATCGCCGGTCACAAACGGCAGGTGGCGGTCCAGAATCTGGCCGGCGAGTACTCGTCCAAGTAATCCGGAGAGGTTGGCTTCGAGACGGTCGCGCAACTGGCGCAGGGCATAGGGACGCCGCTCCTCTTCGGTCAGATTTAACTGGCGCAGGGCGCGCCCGACTTCCTGGCTGGCGGTGGCCGCACCGAGGCTTTCCGACAGGCGCAGGCGGAATTCAGCCGCGGTCTGTACGTCCAGTTCCAGGCGCAGGGCCTGGCTGATGGAGTCGTCGCTGCACAGGTCGGCAGCGTAGCGCTCCAGGCTGGAGGTGCGGGTGAAAATCGACAGGCAGACAAACAGCAGAATGTTCGCGGACAGGGACAGGGTGGTGATCTGAGGCCAGATCTCCATACCCAGCGGAACCCGATAGCTGCCGATGGCGATCCCGCTGTTTCCGACTATGGCGGGGAACAGCAGCCCCGCTGCCCAGATCAGCATGCCGGCCAGCAGGCCGCCGATAAACCCCCGCCGATTGCCCTGGGGCCAGTGGATCACTGCGAAAATGCCCGGCAGAAATTGGAGCGAGGCGATAAACGCGATAATTGCAAGATCGGACAGGGACAGGCGATTGTTCAATAGCAGGTAAAAAGCGAAGCCGGCCAGGAACAGCGCGGCCACCAGGGCCCGGCGCAGCCACAGCAGCTGACGGTACATGTTGTCGTCCGACTGCCAGCGGGTGCCGGGCAGCAGCCAGTGGTTCATCACCATGGTGGCCAGCGCCAGGGTAATCATGATTAATGCACCCGTGGCTGCGGACAGACCGCCGACAAACGCGAGAATGGTCAGCGTCGCAGAGCCGCTGGCGCGAGGCACTGCCAGTGTGAAGTACTGCACCGGCTCTGTCACATCCAGCGCGAAGCCTGCCCACATGATCGGGAAAATCGGCAGTGCCATCAGCAGCATAAACAGGGGGAAGCCCCAGCTGGCCGTGCGCAACCCCTGCGTGGCGGGGCGCTCGGCAATACTCAGGTAAAAAATGTGCGGCATGGCGACGGCGGTCGCGATAAACACCAGCAGCAGGGTGTGTGAAGACCCTTGTTTGATGGGGGAATACAGCAATTGCTGCATATCGCTATTGTCTGCCAGCCAGTTGTCCAGCCCGCCAAGTCCGCCAAAGACGCCGTATACGGCGTAGAGACCTACCGCGAGCAGGGCCACCAGTTTGACGACAGATTCCAGCGCCATGGCACTGGCGAGGCCGGCCCGCCGTTTGCGCGAGGCGCCGTAAGTACTGGTAAACACCGCTAGCAGAACACAGTAGAAGAAGGCAATGAGGTCTTTACTGGTGACTCCGGTATCGGGCAGAGCCATGGCGGCGACGTTGTCGCGGGAGAGCAGTGCGAGGGTTTCGGCGACGGCCTGAATCTGCAGGGCGATCAGCGGTAATAGCCCGAGCAACATAAACAGGGTTGCGAGCGTTCCGGCCTCGCGGCTGTGGTAGCGGAATACCAGCAGGTCGGCGGGGGAGGTGAGCTGATAGCGCTGTGCGAGCCGCGCGAGGGGCTCCATGGCGACGGGGGCAAACAGGAACATGGCGCCGGTGCCGAGGTAGTACGCGAGTACGCCATATCCGTGTTGCCAGGCGAGGTCGATGATGCCGTAGTAGGTCCAGGCGCTGAGAGAGACGCCGAGGGACAGTACATAGAAAAACGGGTGGCGTACCCAGTTGGTCGGCAGCCAGCCTTTGGAGGTGGCGAAGGCGACGAAGAAGAGGGCGAATATGTAGGCGACACCGATCAGCGCGATATTGACGATCTCAAAGGTCATCGGGTTTGCGCCTCCGCTGTATAAATATGGCCAGCAGGATCAGGACGAACCAGAGGATAAAAGGGCGATACCAGGCGCCGGTGGGGTTGATCATCCAGGTGAATACGGTGGGGCTGAATACGTAGCCCACCAGTACCAGCAGGATTAACAGGGTGCGGTTGCTCATTGATGGCCTGTTGGGGGGTGTCCTGCGGTGAGGCAGATCGATCTCGGGAAAACTGGCGCAAAATGTTAATGCGCGGTTGGGGTGGAGTTCAACTTTTGTGAATCTTTTGGGTGTAGTGGCGGCGCCGCTACCGGGTATGTCTTTGCAAGACACGCCGTGAACCCGTCCCTGGGGGCTCTGCACCGCCATCCATGGCGGTGAAGGGCTTGCAAAGACATACCCGGTATCGCCACCTTATCCCTGACCACGTTGAGCCATTGATTGCTAGTTGAGCAATCGGTTGCGAATATCAACGGCTTTTCTATGCCAGTGCGCACTGGCCCACGAAAGCACACGCGCCGGCGTTTCGGATTCGAGTCCCGGTGGCGGGTGAAACCCGAGAAAACCCAGCGCCAGAACAAGGTTTTCCGATGCCCTGTCGTCATCCAGCGGTGCGGCGTGGTTCTGTTTGCTGAGCTTCTGACCGCCCTCGTTCATCACCAGCGGCAGGTGGCCGAACTCGGGTGGCTCGGCGCCGAGGGCGCGGAAGAGTTGGCGTTGCACTCCGGAGCAATCCAGCAGGTCGGCGCCGCGCACCACGCAGTTCACACCCTGTGCGATATCGTCGACGACAACTGCGAGCTGATAGGCGTAGAGGCCGTCTTTGCGTTTGAGGATGGGGTCCTCGGTAACCGTCTGGATCTGCTCGCCCTGCCAGATATCGTGAAACTTTTCGGTAGCGCCGGCGCAGTGAAAGCGTAGGGCGTATGGGCCCTGCTCACCGATGCAGTTGGCGCGGCGGTGGCCGCCGGCCTTGCGTACCTGTTCCCGAGTGCAGGAGCAGGGGTACACAAGATCCTGTGCGCGCAGCCCGTCGAGCGCCTGTTGATACAGGGCGTGGCGTCGGCTTTGCCAGACAATGGGGCTGTGGCTGTGCAGGCCGTGGGCGTGCAGGGATTTGAGGATGCGCTCGGCGGCGCCGGGCATTTCACGGGGTGGGTCAAGGTCTTCCATGCGTACCAGCCAGTGTCCGCCGTGGGCAATAGCATCGAGGTAGCTGCCGAGGGCGCAAACCAGCGAGCCGAAATGCAGAGGGCCGGTGGGGGAGGGCGCGAAGCGTCCGGTGTAGTGTGCTGGCTGTGAAGCGGGTACAGACACGGGAAAGGTTGGAGTGTGTTTGATGCAGGAAGGGGGAGCCGGGCAGCGCCGTTGGACGCTACCCGAAGAGTGTTCGATCAGCCCGAGATCTGCTTCTCTTTGATTTCCGCCAGGGTTTTGCAGTCCACACACAGGGTTGCGGTGGGACGGGCTTCCAGGCGGCGGATGCCGATTTCGACGCCGCAGGCTTCACAGAAGCCGTAGTCGTCCTGATCGATCAGCTCGATGGTGGAATCGATTTTTTTGATCAGCTTGCGCTCGCGGTCGCGGGTGCGCAGTTCCAGGCTGAATTCTTCCTCCTGGCTGGCGCGATCCGCTGGGTCCGGAAAGTTCGCAGCTTCATCTTTCATATGAGTTACGGTGCGATCCACCTCTGCCATCAATTCGGCCTTCCAGGCCAGAAGCAGCTTGCGGAAATGCTCCTGCTGCTTCTCATTCATGTACTCCTCGCCCTTCTGTTCCTGATAGGGCTCAAAGCCGTGCAGAGAATCGGATTTCGCAGCAGTATTGGGCATAGTCATTGCCTCTCTCGTAAATCGGGCCCTACTTAATAGGGGCACTACAACCAAATTCAAGCCTAGCAGGCGAAAGCCTGGACCTCAGGCTGTATTAAAGCCGCTATCGCGACCAAGCCGTGGAAACTATCAAATCTCTCCCGACAGCGCCACAAAATGTTGCCGTACCCGCGTGCCGGCGACGATCCTCCCACAACGGATGACCCGATTGGTGTATTCTGGCGGCCAAAATTTCCCCAACTTGTCGTCCACATCTACAAGTGATGACTTTTTGAGCAAAAAAGCGAGAAGTCCCCGTGAAACTCAGCCCGCCACTGGCCCAGGGCAAACTCCTGCGCCGCTACAAGCGTTTTTTGGCCGATATTGAATTACCGAATGGTGAAATTATAACCATCCACTGTCCCAATACCGGCTCGATGAAAAATTGTTGGGAAGAAAACACCCCCTGTTGGTACTCCGACTCCGGCAACCCCAAACGCAAGTACCGCCATACCCTCGAGATCAGTACCACTTCTGAAGGCGCTCTCGCCGGCGTCAACACCGGCCGTGCCAACCACCTGGTGGAAGAAGCCATCAACAATGGTGCAGTGGAAGAATTACAGGGGTACAACAGTCTGCGCCGGGAAGTGAAATACGGAGAGGAAAACAGCCGCATCGACTTCCTGCTCAGCGGCGAGCAGGGCGACTGCTATGTGGAAGTGAAAAATGTCACTCTCGCGGAAGGTAACCGGGGACTCTTTCCCGATGCCGTCAGTGCACGGGGCAGCAAACACCTGCGCGAGTTGCAGAAACTCGCCCAGAGCGGTACCCGCGCGGTACTGTTTTATTGCGTCCAGCACAGCGCCATCGAAACCGTAGAAGCTGCCGCCGAAATTGACCCGGCTTACGCCACCGCTTTGAAAGAAGCCGTCGCCGCGGGCGTAGAAGTCATTGCCTACCGGGCCAAGCTCGACGCAGAAGAAATCTGCCTCACCGAGCCGGTACCCTATCGGCCCGTCGAATAATCGAGCGGATTAATCAGTCCGCCAGCAACACATAGAGCCCGTCCTGCGCGTACTCCACCGGCACTGGAGTCAGCGCATCCCCTGCACAGGGACCGGCAATGCATTCCCCGGTGCTGATCTCAAACAAGGCACCGTGGGAAGCACACTGAATCAACGCCTTCTCCGAATCCAGAAACTGATCCGGCTGCCACTCAAGATTGATCCCACGGTGCGGACACACGTTCTTGTAGGCGTAGACCTCGCCATCTTTCTTTACCGCAAAAACATTGTCCATCCCCGCGCTTTTCTCACCCAGAGAAAAGCCTTTGGAATCGCCTTCGTTTAGGTCTTCGTAGCCGCAGAGGAAATGTTTTTGCATGGGGATAACTAACGCTTAATAAGTGATAACTGAGCACGCAGTGTAGCGAAAAGGTGGCAGGGAAAACTACCTGGAGAGTCGGGGCGAAGGTCTCGATGCCGGGGATGGCTTTGCGAGACGTTGATTCGGGCAGTTCCTGCCCTCACCCTGCGGGCGCCTTTGGCGTCCAAAACGGATTACCGTTTTGTCAAAAACAGGGTGTTTTGCAGAGCCCCCAGGGATGGGTGCACGGCGTGTCTCACAAGGCCTTACCCGGTAGCGGCGCCGCCACCGGAGATTGAATCGAAGCTGATTAGGGAGCCGCTAGAATCAGAGAAGTCTGATAAGCTTCCCCATCCCGCAAATAATCCACCCGCACCCGATCCCCAGGCTGCCGGTTTTCCAGCAAATTCATCAGATCGTCGTAATTATTCACCGGCTGACCATCGATCCCCACAATCACATCTCCCAATTGCCAGCCACCACGACTACCGCGATAAACCCCACGCAGCCCAGCCTTCTCCGCCGGCAACCCAGGCGCCGTGCGCAACACCGCCACACCCTCAAAATCGTAGCGACTCGCCCATTGGTCCGGCGCCGACTCAATCCCCAGAATCGGCCGCACCAAACGACCGTGGGCAATCAACTCCGGCACGATTTTCTTCACCGTATCCACCGGAATCGCAAAGCCAATACCAACACTCGCACCACTCGGGCTGTAAATCGCCGTATTCACTCCAATCAGCCGCCCACTGCTATCCAGCAGCGGGCCACCGGAATTGCCTGGATTGATCGCCGCATCCGTCTGGATCACATTGCGAATGGTCCGGTTTCCCGCGGCCTCAATTTCCCGCCCCAGCGCGCTCACCACTCCCGTGGTCAGAGTGGTATCCAGCCCGAATGGATTGCCAATCGCCAGCACCTTACGGCCAACGGAAAGGCCCGCAGATTCACCCGCCACCAGCGGCTTCAGCAGTTCCCGAGGGGCATTGATCTTCAGCACCGCCAGATCTTTCTCCGGCGCCGAACCCACCAACTGCGCGGGCCACTCACTGCGATCCTGCAGGGTAATGGTGATCTTGCGCGCCTTCTCGATCACGTGGAAGTTGGTCACCACATGGCCCTGGTCATCCCAGATAAACCCACTGCCGGAACCCTTGGGTACCGAGTGCAGGCGCAGGGTCCAGCGGTCCCGCACCAGGGTCTCATTGGTAACAAAGACCACCGACGGACTGGCGAAGTTGAACACCTGCATGGTGTTGGTTTCATCGTCGGTAGCGAACTGGGGAACGCGGGAATCGGCAGTCGCGCCGATGGCGAGGCAGGTAAGAACAGTGGCGAAAACGAAACGCGATAAGAGTCTGGTCAGGTACATGGTGTGGGCGGTTTCCTGCGTGGGCTATTTATACGACCGCAGATTACGTGGCCACAGGGCCGGAGCAAACAGAGCGCCCACACCAGGGACGCTCTGCAAAAGATACGGTCAGCGAGCAGAATTTTGCAGCGCCAGGATACGATCCTCAAGCGGCGGGTGGCTGGCCAGGAGGGCGGCCATACTGTTGCCGTAAATACCGAACGCCTTCATGTTGGCCGGCAGCGGCTCCTCGCGGCCCGCTTCCGATTCGGCCTTGATGCGCGCCAGTGCCGCAATCATCGCATCCGGGCTCGCCAGGTGTGCACCGGCGGCATCCGCGCGGTATTCGCGGCGACGGCTGAACCAGGCGACCACCATCATGGCGAAGAATCCGAAAACAATGTCCATCACGATGGAAGTGATGTAGTAGCCAATACCCAGGCCCTGTTCGTTGCGCAGCAGCACACGGTCGACAAAAAAGCCTACCAGGCGCGCGAAGAACATGACAAAGGTGTTCACTACCCCCTGAATCAGGGCCAGCGTGATCATATCTCCGTTGGCCACGTGGCCGATTTCGTGACCAATCACCGCGCGGGCCTCATCCCGATTGAAGCGTTGCAGAAGGCCTGCGCTTACTGCCACCAAGGCGTTGTTGCGGTTCCAGCCTGTGGCAAACGCATTGGCCTGTGGCATGGGAAAAATACCCACGTCTGGCATGCCGATGCCCGCTTTCTGTGACAATTCGCGTACGGTTTCCACCAGCCAGCGCTCGTCTGCAGTTTGCGGCTGGTCGATGATCTGAGTGCGGGTGGACATGCGCGCGAGGGTTTTCGACAGCAGCAGGGAAATCAGAGAGCCGCCGATGCCGAAAATGGCGCACATCAGCAGTAGTCCGGGCAGGTTCAGGTTGACGCCGTTGGCATCGAGAATTCCCTGGATGCCCAGCAGGTTAAAGATGATGCCAACCAGCACCATCACCGCCAGGTTGGTTAGCAGGAAAAGCCCTATTCGCAGCATGTGCATTCTCCGAAGGGTAAGCAGAAACCGAATAATAATAAGGTGAAACCACCGGCCCCACCGGGCGCATAAGACCTCAGTGTGGGGAAAGTGGTTCCGAAATGACCCCGCGATAGGATCTCGCACTAGATAGGGTCGGGTCGGATCATTTACAAGTGGAAAGGGCGCAAAATTGACCGGAGGGCGCGCAGGAGGTCAGGCGCTGTCTTTGCGTGCCAGCAGCTGCTCAGCTTCACTGACCAGATTGGCTTTCAGGTCTGGGTCGAGATCGTTCCAGTGTATGTCGAGTATCGCCCCTTGCAGCGCGTATAGTAGAACCCGCGAGGCATTGATACCCCGGCGGCGAATGCTGGCAAAGGCTTCGGCTGGGCCGACGCGATGCAAATCATCCAGAGTGCGGATGCCGATAGAATGCAGGATGTTTACGGAGGCAAGTCCCAGGTTTTTCAGTTTCAACAACTCTGACTGACTTGGGTGCATAAAATTCTTCCCTGAACTTTTTGACAGTACGACAACCGCGATTCCTTTTGCGCCTGCCTGAGTGAACCCGGAGAACCTTGGATACGAGTGTTCCTACCAGCTCAACTGTAACGGGCGTTCAACATAGCACAAAAAAATAAAAGGCCAAACCGCCACAGGTTGTGGATGCATTGTCCTGCTTCCGGCTATCGGGCGTGGCCCTGAGCGGTGCCTGACGAACGTTATCAATTACAGTACAGTGACGATACCTCGACATTGGTCGAAACCATTGTTGAGTAAAATTGTGCTATTTAGTCAGGCCTGTTGAAAAAGCCTAGTCTGCATTTTGGTTTTTTGCAGGGCACCCGTTTCGGATTGGAGCCGTCAGTTAGGTGAGGCTCCGGGTTCTGGAGTCTGGAGATTGGGAATTCGATGCACCGATTAATTCGTGACATGTTGTTCGGACTCACGGATGCGCATGTCATCCTGGAACCCGAATCCGGGCAGCTGATGCACCCGGAAGCGCTCAGCGCATTTGACCAGCTGCGACGCGACGCGCGCAATGCGGGCTTCGAGCCCAGAGTGGTTTCCGGGTTTCGTGGATTTGAGCGTCAGAGAATGATCTGGAATGCCAAGGCGTGCGGGCAACGGCCGCTACTCGACAGTTCAGGAAAGCCTCTGGATGTGGCGCAGATGTCGCCGGACGACATTCTCTTCGCTATATTGCGCTGGTCCGCGCTACCGGGCGCGTCGCGTCACCACTGGGGGACCGATTTCGACGTGATCGACGCCGCCGCGGTGGAGGAAGGTTACCGGGTTCAGCTAACCCCCGAGGAGGTTGCAGACGACGGCGTTTTTGGTCCTTTCCACCGCTGGCTGGACGAAAGAATTGCCGCCGGTGAAAGTCGCGGGCTGTTTCGCCCCTATGCCGTAGACCGCGGTGGAGTGGCGCCAGAGCGCTGGCACTTGAGTTACGCCCCGCGCGCGCGGGAATTCCAGGATCTGCTGACCGAGCAGGCTCTGGTAGAAATGATTCTCAGTTGTGAATCCGACCAGGGGCTGTCGCTGTCGGAGTCCATCTGCGAGCGGATGCCGGAAATCTATCCGCGGTTTATCGCCATCCCCGACTCTGCTTATCCCACAAATATCACCCGGCTGTGACATAGAGTGTGTAAAGGAGTGAATACCATTTCTCTTAACGACGTGAATAGCAGCGCGCTAAAAGGGCGTGATATCTGGACCGCAATGCGAGCGGAAGCGGCAGCGGCCGCTTCTGGGGAACCGGTGCTGGCCAGCTATTTCCATAATACGGTGCTGCGTCACAACAGTATCGATCGAGCTCTGGCCTACCAGTTGGCGTCGGTCCTGGATCACGCAGCACTGACCGCCACCGCACTGCAGGAAGTGATCGCCGCAGCGCTTGCGGATGACCCCACTATTTCTCAGTGCATGCAGGCGGATATCTGCGCCTGGTTCGACCGCGACCCCGCGTGCGATCAGTACCTGATGCCGTTTCTGTATTTCAAGGGGTTTCACGCCCTGCAGTCTCACCGTATTGCGCACTGGTTGTGGAAAAAAGGGCGCCATACCCTGGCGCTGTATTTTCAGAGTCAGGTGTCGGAGCAGTTTGCTGTGGATATCCACCCGGCGGCGCGGTTTGGTTGCGGCATCATGATTGATCACGCCACGGGCTTTGTCGTGGGGGAAACCTGCGTGGTAGAGGATGATGTATCCATTCTGCACTCGGTGACCCTGGGTGGCACCGGCAGCGGCGGCGGGGATCGCCACCCGAAAATTGGCCGTGGCGTGATGATCGGTGCTGGCGCCAAGGTACTGGGGCCCGTGCAGATCGGTGAAGGCGTAAAGATCGCCGCGGGCAGCCTGGTGTTGCGAGACGTGCCGGCCCATTCCACCGTCGCCGGTGTGCCGGCGCGAGTAGTGGGAGGCAAGTGTGAAGGCGCTCCGGCTTACACCATGGATCAGACACTGGATTCTGACAATTAAATTGGTTTGAATAGTTGTTGCTCGCGCCAGCGACGCCAGCACAATAAGCAGGCCCCACTACGAGCGGCATCACTATCGAGATTACCAGTGAGGTAAGGCAATGACCGAATCAACGTACAGTGTGATTTTCCGCGGCGACCTGGAGCCGGGGTACACGGTGGCGGACGTGAAAGCCAACTTCGCACGCCTGTTCAAGGCCGGCCCGGACACCGTGGAAAAACTGTTCAGCGGTCGTCCGCTCGCCATCAAGAAAGGGCTGAGCCAGGCGCAGGCCGAGCAGCTGCAGGCCACCCTGTCCCGTCATGGCGCGCTGTCTTCCCTCAAACCGGAAGGTGAGCCGCAGCAAGCTGCCCCGGCGCCCAGCCCCGCACCGCAGCTCCAGCCGCCAGCAGCCGAGAAGGTGGATTCCGAAACCGGTCTCTCTCTGGCCCCGATGGAGGGGTATCTGCTCAAGGACCACGAGCGCGCCAAGGTGGATCCGGTTCAGGTGCCGGTGAGCCACCTGAGCCTGAAGCCCGCCGGTGGAAATCTGGTTGAGGCCAGTGAGCAGCAGGCGCCCCCACCTGTACAGGTGCAGGTGCCCAACTGGCAGCTGGGTAGCCATATCACTGGCAAGGCGTCGTTCAAGCTACCGGACTGAAGGCCGTTTAAAGCGTTTTCTCGCCTTGTCGACCGCGCTGCGGGTCACGCAACCTTCCACATGGTCGTTGATCAGTCCCATTGCCTGCATAAAAGCGTAAACGGTGGTGGGGCCGACGAACTTCCAGCCGCGTTTTTTCAGGTCTTTGGAAATGGCCTTGGAGACATCGGAAGTGGAAACACTTTGCGGCACGGTAGTTTCCGACTCCTCTGGCTCAAAGCGCCAGAAATAGGCCGCCAGTGACCCTTCCTCTTTCACCATTTCCCGGGCGCGCTGGGCGTTATTGATGACCGCCTCTATTTTCCCCCGGTGTCTCACTATCCCCGCATCCAGTAGCAGTCGTTCCACGTCCCTCTCGGAAAACCTTGCCACCTTGTTGAAGTCGAACTGCTTGAACGCTTTGCGAAAATTTTCCCGCTTGGCGAGGATGGTTCGCCAGCTCAGCCCCGATTGAAACCCTTCCAGGCAGATCTTCTCGAACAGGCGCTGGTCGTCGTCCACCGGGAAACCCCATTCATTGTCGTGGTATGGGAAGAAGTCGTCGGTGGCGGCGCACCAGCCGCAACGGGGCTTGCCGTCGGGACCATTGATGGTGGTTGGCATGAAAGCTGCTCCGAATAAATAGACCCGGCTATTTAACGGGCACAAAAAAGCCGGCGCAAGGCCGGCTTCTTGTAATCGAGGAGATTACCCAACCGGTAAACGGTGCGGGTAACAGCCGCTCGACAGCCATCCATGGCGAGACTCAAGAGTGTTCGATCTGGCCCCGGCCCCGCCATCCTTGGCGGGTCGCTAAACCGCTTGCAAAGCGATGCTTTGCAAGCGGTTTAGCCCTCTTCTTTCAGGTAGCGCTCACGGGAAGCCATGACTTCCTTGCGCGCTGCTTCCGCGTCGGCCCAGCCGTCTACTTTTACCCACTTGCCCGCTTCCAGGGCTTTGTAGTTTTCGAAGTAGTGCTCGATCTGCTTGATCAGCAGCTCCGGCAGGTCGCCGATTTCGTTAACGTGGTCGTACAGCTTGGTCAGCTTGGTGTGCGGTACCGCCAGCAGTTTGGCGTCTACACCGGATTCGTCGGTCATGTTCAGCACGCCGATCACGCGGGAGCGGATGACGGAGCCAACCATTACCGGGTAAGGGGCTACAACCAGCACGTCCAGGGGGTCGCCGTCTTCGGACAGGGTCTGGGGCACGTAGCCATAGTTGGCCGGGTAGAACATGGGGGTAGCTACGAAACGGTCTACGAATACCGCGTCTGCGTCCTTGTCGACTTCGTATTTGATCGGATCGTGGTTGGCCGGGATCTCGATGATTACGTTGATATCGTTGGGCAGGTCTTTGCCTGGAGAAACCTTGTCGAAGCTCATTGCTGGTCCTGACTAATGTGTGATCGGAAAATTTGGAGGCCGGATTATATACCCTGAGCGGTCGCTAACATAGTCACTACTATTAGATCCTGTGGCGCCTCCGCTCCCGGGTACAACCTTGCGAGACACGCCGTAGACCCGTCCATGGGGGCTCTGCACCGCCATCCATGGCGGTGAAGGTCTCGCAAGGTTGTACCCGGGATCGGCGGCTTCGCACGGTAGATCGCTGCGTTGACTATGCTTGAGGGCAAGAATCCACCTGCCTTGATCGCATGACGCGGTGGTCACAATAACGGAGCTTCTCATGGACGAGTCCACCGAACTGCCGCCATCCTCGCCGGCATCTGTCACCACCCCTGTATCTTCCCCGTCCCCCGCGGCCAATGGCACTCCCCGGGCGCTGAATCCCCGTGAGGTGCGCACGGTGGCCGACGCCCGGCGAATCGTGGAGGCGCGCAACCTGACCCATGTGAAGGTGGGCCTGTTCGATAACGACGGGGTGATGCGCGGCAAGTATATGAGCCGGGAGAAGTTCTTCTCCGCTCTCGACAAGGGCTTTGCTTTCTGTGATGTGGTGCTGGGCTGGGATATCCAGGACCAGTTGTACGACAACGCCCGCTATACCGGTTGGCATACCGGCTACCCGGATGCGCCGGTGCGGATTCTGCCCCATACCTGCCGTGAATTGCCGTTTGAAGACGGTATGTTGCTGTTTCTCGCGGAATTTGAGGGGGCGGCGGAGGCGGTGTGTCCGCGGGCTCTGTTGCGCAGGGTTATCGAGCGCTGCGAGAAGGCGGGGTTTGTGCCGTTTGCGGCGCTGGAATACGAGTTTTTCCTGTTTGATGAGACGCCGGATTCTGCCCGCGCCAAGGGATATCGGGATCTGAAGCCGTTTACACCTGGCTGGTTCGGCTATTCCATGATTCGCAATTCGGTGCACGCGGACCTGTACCACGAGATTCTGGCGTTTGCCGAGCAGATGGATTTTCCCATCGAGGGGCTGCACACAGAAACCGGTCCCGGGGTGCTGGAGGCGGCGATCACGGTGGATCACGCGGAGGCGGCCGGTGACAAGGCGGCGCTGTTCAAAACCTTTATCAAGGTGCTGGCGCAACGGCGCGGTTTGATGGCGACGTTTATGGCCAAGTGGTCCAATGATTATCCCGGCCAGAGCGGCCATATTCACGTCTCTCTGCGCAATAAAAAAGACAACGCCTCAGCGTTTTATGCCGAAGGCGAGCTCTACTCCATGAGCGATATCCAGCGGCACTTTCTCGCCGGTCAGCAGCGATTGATGCCGGAATTGTTGTGTATGGTCGCGCCCACCATCAACAGTTACCGGCGCATGATCCCGGGCTTCTGGGCGCCTACCGACGCCACCTGGGGTGTGGAAAATCGCACCGCCGCGCTGCGGGTAATTCCGGGTAGCGACAAGTCTCAGCGTCAGGAGTACCGGCTCGGCGCCGCCGACGCCAATCCCTATCTTGCCCTGGCCGTCGCGCTGGGCTCCGGTCTTTACGGCATCGAGCAGGGTTGGGAACCGGGCGAAGCCGTGGAGGGAAATGCCTACGAGGCGGAGCACCCCGGGGAGCTGGCGTTGCCGCGCACGCTCTGGGATGCGGCGCAAAGACTAAAGCAATCCAAGGCGGCGCGAGATCTGTTTGGCGATGCGTTTGTAGAACACTTTGCCGCGAGTCGCGAGTGGGAAGAGCGGGAATACCGCAAGCATATCGGTGACTGGGAACTGCAGCGTTACTTCGAGATTATTTAATTCGTTCGATTGAGGCAGGAAGCCAGGCAAACACATGCAAAAACTCCAATGTATTTCCCCCATCGACAACAGCGTCTATGTCGAGCGCCCACTGGCAACAGAATACGAAATCCAGAATGCGCTGAGCAACGCGCACGGCGCCCAGCCCAGCTGGAAGCAGGTGCCGGTTGCTGAGCGCGCGGCACTGGTACGGGCAGCGGTAAAAATACTGCAGCAGAAAAAAGCACAATTGGCCGAAGAAATTTGCTGGCAGATGGGGCGGCCGATTCAATACGCCGGTGGTGAAATCGACGGCCTGGCCGAGCGCGCGCTGATGATGGCAGATCTGGCCGAAACAAAAGGCGGGCCACTGGCCGATATACAGTTACCAGAGAAACCGGGTTTTACCCGCTTTATTCGCCGGGAGCCACTGGGCACCAGCTTTGTGATCGCTCCCTGGAATTACCCCTATCTCACCGCCGTCAATGCCGTAGTGCCGGCAATACTGGCCGGCAACAGCGTGATACTCAAACACTCCGCGCAAACACCGCTTTGTGCGGAGCGCCTGGTGGAAGCCTTCATTGAGGCGGGATTGCCGCACGGTGTCTTCGAGTTCCTGCATCTGGATCACCGGGATGCCGAGCAGATTATTATCAACGGCGGCGTTCAGCATGTGGCCTTTACCGGGTCCGTCGCCGGTGGGGCTGCGGTGGAAAGTGCGGCAGCCGGACGTTTTCTCTCTGTTGGTCTGGAGCTTGGCGGAAAAGATCCGGCCTACGTGCGCGCGGATGCGGACCTCGAATATGCGGTAGCCTCGGTTGTGGACGGGGCCTTTTTCAACTCGGGTCAGTCCTGCTGTGGCATCGAGCGGGCTTACGTGCACGAGTCACTTTTTGACGATTTTGTGCGGCGTGCGACGGCGCTGATTCGCGAATATCGCCTGGGCCGCCCGGATGAGCAGTCTACAACACTGGGTCCGCTGGTACGCGCCAGTGCGGCGGACTTCGTGCGCGACCAGATTGATGAGGCCGTGGAACAGGGCGCACAGGCGCATATTGATGGCGGAGATTTTGAACTGGACCAGCGCGGCAGTGCCTATATGGCTCCGCAGCTGTTTACCAACGTCAATCACAATATGCGGGTGATGAGTGAGGAATCTTTTGGCCCGGTGTTGGGAGTGATGCCGGTGGCGGGTGATGCCGACGCACTGTCGCTGATGAATGACAGCGAATACGGCCTCACCGCCGCCATCTATTCCGCAGATCCAGAGGCCACACTGGCACTGGGAGATAAGCTGCAGACCGGCACGGTATTCCTGAACCGCTGCGACTATCTCGACCCGGCACTGGCCTGGACCGGGGTCAAAAATTCCGGCCGCGGCTGCACCCTATCCGGTGTCGGCTTCGAACATCTCACCCGCCCGAAATCTTTCCACTTCAAACTAGAGCCCTGAGTCAGACCATGTCCGACAATCATTTTTTTACCAACTGGAATTACCCGACCGCCATGCGTGTCGGCCCCGGGCGGGTTGGCGAACTGCCGCAACTTTGCCGGGAAATGGGCATGGCGACCCCCATGCTGGTCACCGACCCGGGCCTTGCAGCGCTGCCAATGATTCAAAGTCTTGTGGAAAACTGCCTGGTGGCAGGTGTGCCGCTTACGGTATTCAGTGAGATCAAAGGCAATCCCACCGGCAAAAATGTGAGCGACGGTGTTGCGGTGTTCAAGGCCCACGGTTGCGACGGTGTGATTGCCTTTGGTGGTGGCTCTGCACTGGATGCGGGAAAAGCGATTGCGCTGATGGTGGGGCAGACTCATCCCATCTGGGAATTCGAGGATGTGGGGGATAACTATCTCAAGGTAAATACTCGCGGCATGGTGCCGGTAATTGCGGTACCCACCACCGCAGGAACCGGTTCAGAAGTGGGGCGCTCGTCGGTAATTACCGACGAGGAAGCCAAGCTTAAAAAAATTATTTTCCACCCGCGTATGCTGCCGGAAATCGTTGTCCTCGATCCCGAACTTACATTGGGACTGCCAGCGCCGATTACCGCCGCGACCGGAATGGACGCACTTTCCCATAATCTGGAAGCCTTCTGTGCGAGCAATTTTCACCCCATGGCGGAAGGGATCGCTCTGGAGGCCATGCGCCTGATCAATGTGTATCTGCCGCGCGCGGTGGCCGATGGCAATGATCTGGAAGCACGCATGCAGATGCTGGTGGCGTCCAGTATGGGCGCTACCGCTTTCCAGCGTGGTCTGGGTGCCATGCACGCGCTGGCCCATCCGCTCGGAGCGCTCTATGACAAACACCACGGTCTGTTGAACGCGATTCTGATGCCCTATGTGCTGACTGCCAACCGGGTGGCCATCGAGGAGCCCATGAGCCGATTGTCCCGCTATCTGGCGCTGCCAGGTGCGGGTTTTGCGGGGGTGCTGGACTGGGTATTGTTTTTGCGGCGGGACTTCGGCATCCCGAATACCCTGGTGGAAATCGGTATTGGTGAGGAAGACGCGGATCGGATCGCAAATATGGCTGCGGTGGATCCTTCGGCACCGGGGAATCCGCTGCCACTGTCTGTGGACGACTACCGGGGCGTTTTTCTCGATGCCTGCCGTGGGAATCTTTAACGGGTCGAGGGCATCAAGCCAGTTCCGCCAAAAGGGCATTAATTTCAGACTTGAGCGCTGCCCGTGACATTGGCGGCGTTTCTTTATTGTGAATCTGAATTGTGTACCAGAGTATCGCCAGATAGCGGTAAACCTGCTGCCACCGCTTGAGCTTTTCCAGATCCCCGTCCGTGACCGGGCGTTGTAAATACCCCTCGAGCAGCGCCTGCTGCTGATCATTCTCCATTTCAAACCCGAGAGTTACCGTGGCCAGATCGAAATAGGGGTGGCCGCAGGCCGCGTATTCCCAGTCGATTGCGCGCAGCCCCGCAAATTCACCCACGAGCAGGTTCGCGGGCAGCAGGTCGTTGTGGCACAGGCAGTAATTGTTCGTGATCTGGCTGCATTCTATTAGCCGCGGCCGGAGTTTTTCCCGCAGTAATTTCAGCGACGGGGACAGAGGATCATTTATGTTGATTGACTGCCAGTAGGTTGCGTCTTTGTCGGCGTAGTCGAGGTGTTTTGAGATTGGCGGGAGCTGATGTATTCGTCGCAGCATCCGCGACAGTTCAGCGATCGCGTCCGGCGCGGTCAACTCCAGTGGCCCGCCGTCAATGTAGTGTGTGACCAGGTAACGGTGGGTGGGGTCGACGTACACCAGCGGGGTACTCAGGCCCGCGGCACTGGCGAGTGTCAGGGCTTCCGCTTCTGTGGCTCGGTTCAGGTCCAGCGCACCGGAATTCTTCGCATTGATGCGCAGTACCAGTCTGTCGTTGCCGGCCTGAACAAGAAAGCTTTGGTTGGTCAGCCCGCCGCCGAGCGGGCGAATAATCTCCGGTTGCTGGTCGCTCCAGTGTCGCCATTCATCAGCGAGCAGTTTGTCGACCTGTGCATTCATACCGCGACCGGTTGCTCCGGCTCGGATTGTTGCTGGCGATACAGCGCATACCACTGGAAGAAGCCAATGATCACAAGTACGACATACAGTAGGAACAGCAGGGCTGTGAGATACATGCCGCGGTCGATATACAGATAAATGGCTGCGCCATCAATCACGATCCAGTAAAGCCAGTTCTCCAGTACCTTGCGGGTGACCATATAGGTGGTTACCACCGCGCCCCAGGTGGTGAAGGAATCCAGGTAGGGCAGGGCGGCGCTGGTGTAGTTATCCAGCACATAGCCAAATATCAGGGTGAGCACGCCAACGCCTGCGAATGCGTAAAGGTGCATGGCTGCAGACCAGCGGTGAATATGCAGCTTTTCACCTTCTCTATTGCGATGCCGCCACTGCCACCAGCCGTACACTGCGATCACCAGATAGAAAATCTGCAGCGCCGATTCCATCAACAGGCTGACATCCCAGAACAGGAACAGATAGATGGCGGTGCTGGCAAAGGCGGCGTACCAGCATAGGATATTTTCCCGCATGGCGAGCAGCAGATAGGTCAGTGCCAGCACTACCGCCGCCACTTCCCACAGGGTCATGGCGGCGTAGGCGGAGGCGATGGCTTCGCGGATTTCCGGGGAGAACATGGATCAGAGCCCAATGTTTGGGTTCAGGTCACCGTCGATAAACTTGCACACGAAGATCGCGCGCCCGAACTGCTCCCAGGACTTGCGCATTTCCGCTTTGAGCACGTCCATCACCACATCGTAATCACCAAACACTTGGGTGCTCATGGTATTGGAGATGACTTGCAGTTGCGGTTGCTCGTTCAGGCGCTGGATAAAATCCTTGATCGCCGGGATGTACTCGTCTTTCAGTGGGTACATGCTGATTTCTACGGAGAGTTGCATATCAAGACTCCCAATTAAAAGGTGTAGCTGCCGGAGATACCCGCGGTGCGCGGTTCACCCAGCTGGTAGTAAGCCTCCGGCGCGTAGCCGTTGGCCGGATTGTTGCCGAACTGGTTGCTGAAGTAGAAACCGCGCGTGTAGATCACTTCGTCGGTCAGGTTTCTGCCCCACAGGGACAGATCCCAGTTGTCGCCGCGGTAGGTGAGGCGTGCGTTGACCAGTTCGTAGGCGGTGGACTTCTCATTGTGGCTGTTGGAGAAGTAAAAGTCGTCTTTGCCTTCCAGTTCTACGCGCGCGCTCAGGTTATTGGTCAGCGCGTATTCCGCTCCGGTGAAATACTGGTAGTTGGGCGCGTGGGCGAGGTCGCGGCCGCTGAGATCAACCGGTGAAGTCTCGCCGGTGTTGTCATCGCGGCCGTCGACGTGGGTGCTGCTGACAAAATCTTCGAATTCCGCATTCAGCCAACCGAAGGTGGCGAAGAGTTGCAGGCTATCGCTGGCCTGGAAGTTGATCTCCGCTTCGATACCGGTGCTATGACCGCCGGCGGCATTGGCCAGGTAGTCATCGAAGGAAAAGTCTTCCGGGTTGAAAATGGATTGTTTGGCCTGAACGTCGCTGCGGTCCTGGTAGAAGGCGGCGACCTGGGCCTGCAGGCGGCTTTCCAGCCAGTCACCTTTTATCCCGAATTCGTAGTTCATCATGCTCTCGGTATCGAACAGGAAGGTCTCGCTGCCGATGGCCGGATTGTTTTCTGAGGCGGAAATAATACGGCCGTTGACGCCGCCCGCCTTGTAGCCCCGGGACAGGGTGCCGTACAGCATGGTGTTGTCCGTGGCGCTGAACTGCAGGGTGATATTGCCGCCCCACAGGTCTTCGCTGGTGTCGCTGGTCACCGCGAGTGAGTCACTGTAATCCGCGCGGCGCTGCTCCAGGCGCAGGCCAGTAATCAATTCGAAATGCGCGCCAAGGGCGGTATTCAGCTGCCCGTACACGGCAGCGTTATCGGTATCGAACTGGCTGGCGAAGCTGGCGTTGCGCTCCAGCGCTTCTTCTTCCGTGCGAAGGTAAACACCGGCCACCCAGCCAGTGCTGCCGCCAAACAGGCGACTTTCCTCGGTGGAGACCAGGCGCACATCGGCGCTCAGGTTGTCGCGGTCGCGCAGGTAGTTGTCGGTGGATACGTACTCCCATGGGTGGAAGCCTACATGGGTCCAGTCTTCATCGTAGCCGTATTCGGTATCGGAACTGGCGGCGCTCAGTATGGAATTGATGGTGAACAGTTCACTGGCGCTCCACTGTGCACTTACCGCACCGGCGAGGGTCTCCTGGCGATCCCAGCCCGGCTGATCGGACAGGGTGTTGCGGGAGTTATCCAGGGTAAAGGCGTCGTAACCGTTGTCCGCGTCCAGATAGAAGAGGGTGAAGTCCAGCTGCAGGTCGTCGCTGGCCTGATAGCGCAGTTTGCCGCGGGCCACGGTCTCGTCAATTTTGTTGGTGTCTTTGCGATCCAGGTAACGGTTGTAAACATAGCCGTCGGACTGCTGATTCTGCACCGCGAAGCGGTAGCTCAGCTGTTCTGAAAGCGGGCCGCTGGTCACGGCAGACAGAGTGCTGGAGCCGTAGCGGGCGGCGTCGGCGGATACCTTTGCAAAGGTTTCCGCGGTCGGTGCGTTGCTGGTCATGCTCACCAGGCCGGCCAACGCGTTGGCGCCGTACACGGTGCCCTGGGGGCCGCGCAGGATCTCAACCTGCTGCATATCCAGGGTGCTGGCGGCGAGGCCGAGGCCGGTAAAGTCGATGCCGTCGACGATCAGGCCGACAGAGGGATTGACCGGGTCGATAAACTGGCTGCGCTCACCGATACCGCGGATCTGTATGAAACGGCCGCGAGATGCACCGCTGGAGAAATTCACGTTGGGGGTCAGATTCAGCAGTTGCTCAAGGTTGGTAGCACCGCGGGTTTCGATGGCGGCTGCATCCAGTACGGAAACACTGGTGGGGGTGTCGAGCGGGCTGGTGGCGCGCAGTTGGCTGGTGACCACCACTTCCTCGATGGCGGTGTCTGCGAGCGCGGCAGTGCTGATCAGCGCGGTTGCAGCGGCAATAGCGCGGGCGAGTGGTTTGAAAACGTTATTGGTATTCATGGCTCTCTCGTACAAATCAGTGAGAGACCCGGAGCGCGACGTGAAGAGGGGAGCTGGTGGACTACCTATTCCTACGCCGGTATTAGCCGGATCAGGTTTCAGGGAGACTCTGATTTCGCCAGAGGCTCCCAAGGGTTTGCCGATGAAGGCATCTCAGGCTTTCGCCACCCCTTAGGTTGTGCATGAGTTTTTTGCGGGCGCGATCCTATCAGATAAGCGAAGTGTCAGGAACTGTGGTGTGCACGGAGAACAGCTTCGATAGGATGGTCATATCTGAATCGCCTACTGTGCTTTTTCGCGCAAGGCCAAACGCGTACAGGAGTTGATATGCGCGCTTTTTCACTACTGGATCTCTCGCCCATCACCGAGGGAAGTGACGCCCGTACGGCGTTGATGAACTCCCTGGATCTGGCACAGCACGCGGAACGTTTCGGTTACCGGCGCTACTGGATGGCGGAGCACCACAATATGACCGGTGTAGCCAGTGCAGCGACGGCAGTGGCGCTGGGCCATATCGCCGCGGGCACCAACAAGATTCGCGTTGCCGCCGGTGGTGTCATGCTCCCCAATCACGCGCCACTGGTGATTGCCGAGCAGTTCGGCACCCTGGCCGCGCTTTACCCGGACCGGGTAGATCTGGGGCTGGGCAGGGCGCCTGGTACCGATGGCGCCACCATGACCGCACTGCGCCGGGATCCGCTGCACGCCGCCGATCAGTTCCCGGAAGATGTACGCGAGTTGTTGCACTACTTTGCCCCGGAGAAGCCGGGGCAGCGGGTGCGCGCAGTGCCGGGGGCAGGGCTTCAGGTGCCGATCTGGCTGCTGGGCTCCAGTCTCTACAGCGCGCAGCTGGCTGCGGCCATGGGACTGCCGTTTGCCTTTGCCTCTCACTTTGCCCCAGCGATGCTGGATCAGGCGTTGCATCTCTACCGGACTCAGTTTCAACCGTCGGAATCGCTTGCTGAACCCTATGCCGCTGCAGCGATCAATGTGTTTGCCGCGGACAACGCGGTTGAGGCGCGCAAGCTGATGACCTCCATCGAGCAGCAATTTGTCGCCCTGCGCCGGGGCACCCCCGGGAAAATCAAACCGCCGGTGGACGATCCGGAATCCATCGCCGGCCCCGCCGAACGCATGCAGGTGGCCCAGGCACTGGCGGAGAGCGCGGTGGGTACGAGGGATACCGTCGCCGAGTGGATTGATCGTTTTGTGGCGCGGACCCGGGTGGACGAGCTGATCGTCACCGGTGCTATCTATGATCACAGTGCGCGCCTGCGCTCCTTCGAACTGGCAGCCGATGTATTGCGGGAGCGAGTGGATGGCTGAAACTGCCCAGATCGATCGTCCGATGCACTGGCGATGGTTCCTCGCCCACTTTCTGTTTGTGCTGGTGGCCTGGACGCTGTTTATCAAGTACCTGTTCCCCATCGCGGTTGCGCATTCCAGCGGTGCGCCCTGGGACAGTCATGTGTACTGGGACCTTTGGCCGGTGGCGCATCTGTGGCTGGGCTGGGCGCTACTCAGGCAGCCGGGTTACCTGCGCACTCTGGCTATCGTAATGTCCGTGGTGGAGATTGTGATTATCGTCACCAAGTTTGCGCTGTTTCTGGCCGAGCCCGATTGGGATATCTGGCGAACCAACTGGTTCGTTAACAAGGTTTTTGTGCTCACCTGTTTTATTCTTGTTCTCGCGACTGCACTGGCGCGACCGCGCGCGTTAAGTGCCCAATAAATGGAGGAAGCCACCATGGAAGGTAAGTTGCTACGCCGTCAATTTCTCAAAATGCTCGGGGCGGGTGTGGTCAGTGCCTGGGGCTTTCCGGGGTTGGCCAGTGCTCAGTCGCCGGCATTGCTGTCCAAGCCGATCCCCAGCAGTGGCGAATCATTACCGGTGATCGGTATGGGTACCTGGCGCACGTTTAATGTGGGCAACGATCCGGAGTTGCTGGCCGCGCGCACTCAGGTACTGAAGGCATTTTTTGCCAGCGGTGGTGGCCTGGTCGATTCGTCTCCCATGTATGGCTCCGCAGCCGATACCCTCGGCTTTGCACTGAAACAACTGGGCATTCCGAGAACACTGTTCAGTGCGGAAAAGGTCTGGAGCCCTGCCGGTGGCACCACCCGTGAACAGGTGACAAGCCTCGCCGAACGCTGGGGCCTGAAAACCTTTGATCTGGTGCAGGTGCACAACCTGGACGATTGGCAGGAACACCTGGCAGTGCTGCGTGAACTGAAGGCGAGTGGTGTTATCCGCTATCTCGGTATCACCACCTCCCACGGCCGCCGTCACCAGGAGTTTGAACAGGTGGTGGCGAGCACGGAAATCGATTTCGCCCAGATGACCTACAACATCACCCACCGCGAGGTGGAGGCGCGGCTGCTGCCGCTGGCGAAGGAGAGAGGAGTTGCTGTTATCGCCAATCGCCCCTACGACGGAGGGAGCCTGATCAAGGGGTTGAAGCGCAGGGAAAAAGTGCCCGCCTGGGCAGCGGAGGAATTTGGCTGTCGCACCTGGGCGGATTTCCTGCTCAAATTTATTGTCAGTCATCCTGCGGTGAACTGTGCCATTCCGGCAACCTCGCGGGTGGAGCACATGAACGAAAATATGGCGGCGGGCGCTGCGCCGCTGCCGGATGCAAAGACACGACAGAAAATGGTCGCGTATATCGAATCTCTGTAAATCCATTCTCCCCAGAAAAGTACCGAATAAGTGGGCGCACCATGAGCGAGTGGAATAGCTACCAGATCCAGGATTTTGTTCCCTTCAGTGCGGACGTGTACTTCCGCATGCTGGAACGAATGGGGGAAACCTTCTGGCCGCTGCAGCTGTTCACTCTGGCGGTAGGGGTTGCGGCGCTGCTACTCGCATTGCGCGGAAAATCCCGCATAGCGCTTCTACTTCTTGCGCCGGTATGGGTATTTGTCGGCGTGGCTTTTTTCGCACAGCGATATGCGAATCTGAACTGGATTGGGCAAATTCTCGGTTGGGTCTGGATTGCGCAGGCGGCGCTGTTGGTTTTGCTTGCGGCGACAGGGCGCGGCACTGCGGGTCCCGTGGAGTCCCATTCAGCAAACAACATCACCGGTGTGCTGATTTCCCTGGTTGGTTTACTGATGTTTCCGTTGCTGGCGCCGGTGCTTGATACCAGCTGGACACAGGCGGAAGTCTTTGGGTTGCATCCGGACCCCACAGGGGTGGTGAGCCTGGGTATTTTTATGATCGCCCTGCGCGGCTGGGCTCAGTGGTTGACCTGCCTGGTCCCCCTGCTGTGGATCACGCTATCTGCACTCACCCTGCAGGTACTCGAGGCACCCTGGTGGGGAGCTCTGTTTGCGGTAGCTGCCGTGGCTGTTGGCAGCCTGATTGGGCAGTCTCGCGTCGTGTTAGCCCGGCCTGGGCGATAGATTGCCCTTCCCCCTCGATTATTCTGTCAGGCCGGTTTTTAATTTTTGGTCAGGCACGTATAATCCTGCCCCAATAAACAAACCGCATCGATTTGGTCTGTTCGTTTTTCGAGCGGGTCGGTCGCGATGCGCACTTCGCTGCACAGGCGGGAATAACAGGAGATCGATTGATGAAAATCGCATTGATGAACGAATTCAGCCAGGCATCCAAAAACGCCGTGGTTCTAAAAGAGCTGCAGGACGTTGCCGGCGAACTGGGCCACACCGTGTACAACACCGGTATGAGCGACGACAACGATCACCGCCTGACCTACATCCACCTAGGCATCATGGGCAGCCTGCTGCTTAACTCCAAAGCCGTGGACTTCGTGGTAAGCGGCTGTGGCACCGGCCAGGGCGCGCTCATGTCGTTGAACGCCTATCCTGGCGTAACCTGTGGCTACTGCATTGACCCGGCAGATGCCTTCCTGTTTGCCCAGATCAACAACGGCAACGCGCTGGCCATTCCCTTCGCCAAGGGCTTCGGCTGGGGTGCGGAGCTGAATATTCGCTACATGTTCGAAAAAGCCTTCACCGGCGTAAAAGGCCAGGGCTACCCGCCGGAGCGTAAAGAATCCCAGGTGGCCAACGCCGGTATCCTGAACCACATCAAGGAAGCCACCGGCAAAGCTTACCTGGACGGCCTCAAAGCCATCGATCCGGAGCTGGTGAAAACCGCCGTAACCGGCGAGCGCTTCCAGGCCTGTTTCTTTGAAAACAGCCAGGACCAGGAGCTGACCGACTTCGTACGCAGTGTGCTGGATTCCTGAGTGAAGCCGCGCTAAACAGGCGCAGCTTTCAAAAGGCCGCTCCGGAAACTCCGGAGCGGCCTTTTTTGTTATAGTCGTTTATTACTTCTAGATTCTGGCGAGGGACCTGCGCAGATGTCCAAGGGAAAACGGAACGCTACCGTGCCCTATCTTCAGGAAGGCGAACGCGTGGTCCTGTTCGATGGGGTTTGCCGGCTGTGTTCCTTCTGGGCGCGCTTTCTGCTGAAGTTCGATCGCCATCGCCGCCTGAAACTCGCCACTGTGCAATCGGAAGAGGGGCAGGCGATCCTGTCGTTTTTCGCTATGCCCCTCGATGAATACGAAACCCTGCTTCTGGTTGAAAGTGGCCAGATGTATGTAAAATCGGATGCGATACTGCGTATTCTAAAACTGCTCCCTTTTCCCTGGCCGGCACTCAGCTGCTTTCGACTGATACCACCCTCGGTGCGCGACTGGATATACGACCGGGTCGCGCGCAACCGGTATCGTTTGTTCGGAAAACAATTGGAGTGTGCCCTGCCTCGTGCAGAAGATCGAGCGCGTTTTATCAGTAAAAAGAAGTCTCCTGAAATGGAAATACGCAAAGCATTGCCAACGGATTTCGAACAAATCTGGCCAATTTTTTTCCAGGTGGTCAGCGCCGGGGATACCTACGCCTATGCGCCGGACACTTCACGGGATCAAGCCTACAAAATCTGGATGGACGTGCCGCGCAAGACTTACGTGTGCGAAGAGGCCGGGGAGATTCTGGGTACCTACTACCTGAAAACCAATCAGGCCGGTCCGGGATCCCATGTGTGTAACTGTGGCTACATGGTGGCAGCCTCTGCCCGCGGCAGGGGACTGGCCTCCGCCATGTGTGAACACTCCCAAGATGTAGCACGTGAGCTGGGGTACCGGGCGATGCAGTTCAACTTTG
The DNA here is from genome assembly GCF_045348205.1 of Microbulbifer sp. ARAS458-1. Lineage (NCBI taxonomy): Bacteria > Pseudomonadati > Pseudomonadota > Gammaproteobacteria > Cellvibrionales > Microbulbiferaceae > Microbulbifer > Microbulbifer sp. ARAS458-1. The sequence continues at coordinate 1,711,623 of NZ_CP155838.1, forward strand.
TTGCCTCCACTAATCAGGGCGCGGTGCGCCTGTGGAAGAAGTTGGGTTTTGACGAGGTGGGTCGCCTGCCCGGCGCTTTCAATCATCCCACTGCTGGATTTGTGGATGCGCTGGTGATGTACAAGACACTCGTCGATAGAAATGAGCAAGTAATGCCAAAGGAGCTGGTGACGGTAAATGGAGTTTACGAACGATAAAGATCGGTTGCGGGGCGGCACGGATAAACGTTGCTGTGTCTGCGAAGAACCTATTCCGGTTCACTTGCGGCAAACCATGGCCTCGAGAGACTGGCCTCACTGTGGTGCCCACGAATGCGCCCGATTTCTTTCGCAGCGGGAAAGCATGCCGGAACCGCTGTTTCTCGCCCAATTGACCGGGTTAAAGTCGCGGATTCGAGACCGCAAGGTTTACCAGCAGGACCGTGAGCGGAGGATTCTGGCGCGGGTCGAGGGGGAGGCGGACGAGAATCGACGCCAGCTGGATTCCTTTTTGGCCATGCGCACAGACCTGGATCGTCGTGATGTTCATCCGATGGTGATTCCCGTAGGGCGCAGTAAAGTGGTGCCACTATCCAGTGCGCGTATCGAAAAGTATCGCGAGCACCTGTTGGCCGTGGCCGCGGAAGCCGAAACTTACCTGTCGGTGGCGGAAGTTTGTGAGGACCAGAACCTGCGCCCATCCGTCAACCGGGCCCTACATGAGCAGCGCTTCACGCAGGATTCCCGGGTTCAGAAAATCAGCGATCGCCTGTGCGCTGCCTGCCGGGGGGCATGCTGTTCTTCGGGAGGCGAGACCGCGTATCTGTCCCCACTGAGTTTACGCAAGGCGAGTGACGCTTACCCGGCGCTCGATACCGCCGAAATAGTCTCCTTGTACCTATCCCGCCTACCGTCCGAGTCTATCGAGCATGCCTGCATCAACCAGACGGCCAGTGGATGCAGCCTGCCGAAAACCTTGCGCTCGGATATTTGCAACGCTTACTTTTGCGACCCGCTGCTGGAATACCATCGCGAAAGCTCGAGTGTGGAACCCAAGCCGGCGGTATTTGCCATTCAGCGGGAAGCCACGTTTGTCGGTACTCTCGATCCCGATACACCCAACGGAATTATCGATACGGTTCTGGTAACCGAAGACGGGGTCGAGCGGATATAAGGGTGCTTGGGTTGGGCCAGTGAATGTTTTATCGGGTCAGCATCTTTAACCGAAAATTTGCATTACACTGCGTGCTTTGATCCTATCGAATGATTCTATCCATTAACGCTATTCATTAACCATATCCCTTGGCTAATGTCCTGGAGCCTGTATGAGTCAGCCCGATGTGAGTAACTGGCTGGATAATCTCCCCGAAGCTTTTCTCGCCTATCTGAACGGCCGTCGCCTGGATGAGGTGGAGTGCATTGTCCCGGATCTGAACGGCATGTCCCGGGGCAAGGCGATGCCGCTGAATAAGTTCTCTCCGGAAACGCCGATCTTCCTGCCTATTTCTATCTTTTACCAGACCATCACCGGTCAGGATGTGGAGATGGATATCGAAAACCAGTGGGCGGAAAGCGATATGGCGCTGGTGCCGGATATGTCCACCGCTATGGCGGTGCCCTGGGCGAAAACACCGGCACTGCAGATTATTCATGACCTGCAGGACCTGGACGGCAACCCCATCCCCTGTGCGCCGCGCAATGTTCTGAAACGGGTGATTGGCATGTACCGGGAGCGGGGCTGGCAGCCGATTGTGGCGCCGGAGCTGGAGTTCTATCTGACCCGCCCGAACGTGGACCCCAATGAGCCTATCCAGCCGCCCATCGGTCGCAACGGACGCTCGGGAACTTCCCTGCAGTCCTATTCGATGACCGCCATCGACGAGTATGGCCCGGTCATCGATACCATTTACGAGTTCGCCGAGGCCGCGGGCCTGCATATCGACTCGGTGATTCAGGAAGACGGTGCCGGCCAGGTGGAGTTCAACCTCACCCACGGCGACCCGCTTTTACTGGCGGACCAGGTGTTCTACTTCAAGCGTATTATCCGTGAAGCGGCGCTCAAGAATGGTATGTTTGCGACCTTTATGGCCAAGCCCATGCGCGACCAGCCGGGCAGCGCCATGCATATTCACCAGAGTGTGGTGGATATCGATACCGGCAAAAATGTGTTTTCCTCCGAAGACGGTAGTGCCTCGGATCTGTTCCGCTACTTTATCGGCGGAACCCAGAAGCACCTGCGGGAAATCATGCCGTTTATCGCGCCTAACGTGAATTCCTACCGCCGCTACGTGCTGTCGGACAATTCCAGTGCGCCCACCAACATCGGCTGGGGCTACGACAACCGTGCCACCGGCCTGCGGGTACCCAACTCCGGCGCCCAGGATCGCCGCCTGGAAAACCGTGTGGTTGGCGTGGATGCGAATCCCTATCTGGCGATTGCGGCAAGTCTGGTGTGTGGTTATCTCGGCATGATCAACGGTATCGAGCCGAGTGCGCCGGCCGCGTCGGAACTGGATGAGGCGCAGGAAGAAAACTTTTATATCCCGCTGACTTTTGATGAGGCGTTGCGCATCTTTGACGACGCCGATGAGTTGCGCCAGGCAATGGGGGAGGACTTCTGCCAGCTCTACGCGGCGGTAAAGTACGAGGAGATGCGCCTGTTCCACCGGGAGATTTCCCCGTGGGAGCGGCAACACCTTTTGCTGAACGTCTAGTTACTGAAGGTATAGTTACTGCACGTAGAGTCGCCATCAAAAAAGGCCCCATCCGTTTCCGGTTGGGGCCTTTTTCATTAGCAAAGCCTGTGACGATTAAACGTCAAAGCCTTCCTTCAGTTTTTTATCCACCAGGGCCTTTTTCAGGCGCGCATATTGCGGAATGCCATTTTTGTAAGGCGGGTAGTCCTCGCCCTGGATCAGTGGTTCCAGGTAGTCGCGGCCGGCCTGGGTGATGCCGAAGCCGTCATCGGAAATAAATTCCTTGGGCATGAACTTCTCGACGTTGGCCACCTCGGAAAGCGGAGCCTCGCCAATGGTCCAGCTGTAGTCGGCGGCACTGGTGCCGTTGCGTTCAATGGTCGGCATGATGGCATTCTTGCCGGCCACCGCCGCTTCCACCGCCGCCTTGCCCACAGCGTATGCCTGCTCTACGTCGGTGGCGGAAGCGATATGGCGCGCAGCGCGCTGCAGGTAGTCCGCCAGGGCCCAGTGGTATTTGAGGCCCAGTTCGTCTTTGACCATTTTGGCCAGAGTGGGTGCTACGCCACCCAGCTGTTTATGGCCGAAGGCATCCACACTGCCGGCGTCGGCCAGGAAGGTGCCGTCTTCGTACTGGGCACCTTCGGAGGCGACGATCACGCAGTAGCCCTTTTCATTGACGGTCTGTTGCACCTTGGCGAGGAACTTTTCTTTATCAAAAGCCACTTCTGGCAACAGGATAATGTGCGGGGCATCGCCTTCCTGTTCCTGGGCGAGGGCGCCGGCGGCGGCAATCCAGCCCGCGTGACGGCCCATCACTTCAACGATGAAAACTTTGGTGGAGGTGGCGCACATGGAGGCCACATCTAATGCCGCTTCCTTGGTGGAGACGGCGACGTACTTGGCCACGGAGCCAAAGCCCGGGCAGTTGTCGGTAAACGGCAGGTCATTATCCACCGTCTTGGGAATGTGGATTGCCTGGATGGGGTAGCCCATCTTTTCCGACAGCTGGGAAATCTTGAGGCAGGTATCGGCGGAATCGCCACCGCCGTTATAGAAGAAGTAACCGATGTTGTGGGCCTTGAACACTTCGATCAGGCGCTCGTACTCCGCGCGGTTCTGCTCCAGGCTCTTCAGTTTATAGCGGCAGGAACCAAAGGCACCGGACGGGGTGTGGCGCAGGGCTGCGATAGTCTCGGTGGATTCCTGGCTGACGTCGATGAGTTCTTCCTTGAGGGCGCCGACGATGCCATTGAGGCCGGCGTAGACATTGCCGATCTTGTCGCTGTGCTGGCGGGCGGTCTCGATGACTCCGCAGGCGGAGGCGTTGATAACGGCGGTCACACCGCCAGATTGCGCGTAAAAAGCGTTCTTCTTCGACATGTCTATCCTATGGCTTCTCGTCAAAAGTCACCCGTAGCGTGGGGTGGGAGCGGCGGGCGGCTCTTGGCGGCTACCTCACGCGGCGCGAAGTCTAATGTATTCATATGGCAATTGCATGGAATTGCGGGCATTCGACACTTACTGTGGTAAAAGGCCGTGATAAGCTTGCGCGTCGTCGATTTTTCGAGCACTGCTGATACTTCCTGCCGTTGACCAAAGCAGAAGCAAAAAGCGCGCCGGGCCGCAGATGGCCTCGGATATTCCCGCAAATATGGGGAATGATTGCGTGAACGGGCAGTCTCAGGCGGCGCCACGTGTGGCCTATGGGCCCCGGAGGTGGCGCGCATCCGTATTGAACAGAGTGAACAACTGGCATGCATATTCATATTCTAGGCATTTGCGGCACCTTTATGGGTAGCCTTGCGCAACTGGCGGTGGCTGAGGGGCACACCGTCACCGGCTCCGATGCCAATGTGTATCCGCCCATGAGTACCCAACTTGAAAATGCCGGGATCGTGCTGACCGAAGGGTATGACCCGGCCCAGCTGGAGCCGGCCCCGGACCTGGTGATTATCGGCAACGCCCTGTCCCGCGGTAATCCGGCGGTGGAAGCGGTGCTGGAAAAGGGCCTGCCCTATACCTCCGGCGCTCAGTGGCTGTGCGATCATTTCCTCGGCGGGCGCTGGGTACTGGCGGTCTCTGGTACCCACGGCAAGACCACCACTGCCAGTATGCTGGCGTGGGTGCTCGACTATGCGGGCATGGACCCCGGTTTTCTGATCGGCGGAGTGCCGCAGAATTTTGATGTATCGGCGCGCCTCGGCCGTACGCCGTTTTTTGTGGTGGAGGCCGATGAGTACGACACGGCCTTTTTCGACAAGCGTTCCAAGTTTGTCCACTACCGCCCACGCACCCTGATAATCAACAACCTTGAGTTTGACCACGCGGACATCTTTGACGACCTGGCGGCCATCCAGAAGCAGTTCCATCACCTGGTGCGCACCGTGCCCGCCAGCGGGCTGGTGATCGCGGCGCAGGAAGACACCGTATCCCAAGTGCTCGACAAAGGCTGCTGGAGTGAGGTGCAGCGCTTCGACGTGGAGCAGGCCGACGGGGTGCGATTCGGTGACTGGTGTGGGGTGAACGTGTCGGCGGACGGCAGCCACTTCGATGTCCAGCTGGAAGGCGTAACCGTGGCCAGCGTGCAGTGGCAGCAGACCGGCCTGCACAGTGTGAAAAACGGCCTCGCGGTGATCGCCGCCGCCCGCCACGTGGGGGTCGAGCCGGCAACCGCAGCGGAAGCTCTGGGCAAATTTGGCGGTGTCAAGCGACGCATGGAGTGCCTTGGAGATATCCAGGGGATTCGCGTGTACGATGATTTTGCCCATCACCCCACGGCGATAGAGACCACATTGAATGGCCTGCGCGCAAAGGTCGGGAGTGACAAAGTCATCGCCCTGATTGAACCGCGTTCCAACACCATGCGTATGGGACACCATCAGAATCAGCTGGCGCGTGCCTGCTCGGGCGCCGATCTGGTGCTCTGGTACCAGCCGGAAGGGATGAATTGGTCCCTGGATGAGGTGGTTCACCATTCCACCGTGCCGGCAAAGGTTCTCCACACTATCGACGCTGCGGTAGAATCCGTGCTCGAACTGTCCGGCCCTGGCAGTCACATTATCGTGATGAGCAACGGCGGCTTTGGCGGAGTACACCAGCGACTGCTCCACGCGCTGGAGCAGAGATACGGCAAATAGCCCCGCACCGGGGCGGAGACGGATACCTCATTGGCTGAGCCCACTTTTCCCAAAACAGTAACCCTGGCAATTACCGGCGCGTCCGGCGCCCAGTACGGCCTGCGCCTGTTGCAATGCCTGCTGGCGGCGCGGGTGCGGGTATGGCTGCTGCTGTCGGATGCGGCGCGCATCGTGATCGATACCGAAACCGACGTTTCCCTGCCGGAAGACGAAGGTCGCACGGAAGATTTTCTGCGTGCACTGTATGCTGCGGAAGCAGGACAGTTAACCCTGTTCGGCAAGCGCGACTGGTTTTCCCCGGTCGCCTCGGGCACCGGTGCCGCCAGCAGTCTGGTGATTTGCCCGGCCAGCGGTGGCACCCTGTCTGCCATCGCCACGGGCGCGTCCAATAATCTGATTGAACGCGCAGCGGATGTGGCCCTGAAAGAGCGCCGGCAGTTGATTCTGGTTCCGCGGGAAGCGCCGTATTCAGAAATTCACCTGGAAAATATGCTGAAGCTCACCCGCATGGGAGCGGTCATTCTGCCGGCGAGCCCGGGGTTTTATCAGAAGCCGCAAACCATCGAGGATCTGGTGGACTTTGTGGTGGCCAGAATCCTGAGTCAGCTGCAGATCGAACAAACCCTGTTGCCCCCCTGGGGAAACTGCTGAGAGCCTTGCGCTATGCAAAAGACCGTCACCATCCATTACTGCGTGCAGTGCAACTGGATGCTGCGCGCCACCTGGATGACCCAGGAGCTGCTGTACACCTTCGCCGAAGACCTGGACCAGGTTGCACTGAAGCCGGGCAGTGGGGGTGTGTTCGAAATTCACGTAGGCGACCAGCTGATCTGGGAGCGTAAACGCGATGGCGGCTTTCCCGGGCCGAAAGAACTGAAGCAGAAAGTGCGGGACCTACTGTTTCCCGAGCGCGACCTCGGTCACGTGGACAAGTAAACAGACTTTTAGATGACTCTCGAATATTCGGCAACGCGCACAATGGAAACATCACGCGCTGCCTGATTTCGATCAGAACAAAGCGAATTGATTATGCTGTTGGGCTTGAAAACCTGGTACGAAAAGTTGGTTCTCGGACATCCGAAAACCGTTCTGACACTGGTGGCACTGCTCACCATCGCCGCTGCGGCCGGGCTGCCGAAATTCAAACTGGATGCCTCGGCAGATTCCCTGACGCTGGAAACTGACGACTCGCTGGACTATTTCCGCGAGATTTCCGAGCGCTACAACTCCGGTGACTTTTTGGTGGTTACCTACCGCTACAACAACGGAGATCTGTTCAGCGATGAATCCCTCGCTACCATGCGTCGCCTGCAGGACGAGCTTGCCATGGTGGACGGTGTCACCGGGGTGCAGTCGATCCTCAACGTACCGCTGTTGTACAGTCCCAAGCTTTCCATTACCGAGGTGGCCGGTGGTATTCGCACCCTGTCGAGCCCTGGTGTCGACAAGAGCCTGGCCCGTAAAGAATTCCTTGAAAGTCCGATTTACAAAGAACTGATATTGAGCCCCGATGGTGAGACCACCGCAATGATGCTCAATCTGGAACTGGACAAGGAAGGGCTTGACCTGGTGCGCGAGCGCGATGCGCTCCGTCGCCTGCGTAATGAGCAGGGTCTGGATGCAGAACAGGCAAGCCGCCTGGAAGCGGTAAGTGCAGAATACCTGAAACATCGCACCGCCCAGGAAGCCGCCGCGCGGAATCGCGTAGACGAGGTGCGGCAGATCCTCGCCCATTACGACGACAACGCCGAGCTGTTCCTCGGCGGTCTCACCATGATCACCTCGGATATGATCGCGTTTATCCAGAGTGACCTGATGGTATTCGGCGCTGGTATTCTGATTTTCATCGTGGTCACCCTACTGCTGATTTTCCGCCAGCCGCGCTGGGTACTGCTGCCGCTGATTACCTGTGTGACCACCGCGGTGATGATGCTGGGGCTGCTGTCCTGGCTCGACTGGCGCATGACGGTGATCTCCGCCAACTTTGTCGCCCTGCTACTGATCATTACACTGGCCATCACCATTCACCTGGCGGTGCGTTACCGCGAGTATTTCTCCGAGCACCCGGAGTGGGATCGCTTCCAGCTGGCGTCTGCCACCGTTGCGTTTATGGCCAAACCCTGCCTGTACACCGGCCTCACCACCATGGTCGCGTTCATCTCCCTGGTCGTGAGCGGTATTCGCCCGGTGATCGACTTCGGCTGGATGATGACCATTGGTGTGACCATGGCACTGGTACTGTCTTTTCTGATTATTCCCGCCAGCCTTATGCTGCTGAAAAAACGCGATGGCGGCCAGGGCGCGGACAACTCTCACGCATTCACTCAGGTGTTTTCCCGCTTTGCGGAAAACCACAAAGGCATCGTGCTCGGTGTTGCGGTGGTGGCGGCCATCATCAGTGCCGTGGGTATCTCGCGCCTGAAAGTGGAAAACCGTTTTATCGATTACTTTGATGACTCCACCGAGATACACCAGGGCATGCTGGTCATCGATCAGCGTCTTGGCGGCACCATCAACCTGGATGTGATACTCAATAAACCGGAAGACACGGTACCGGCTTTTGATGGAGCGGATGCTGGGGAAGAAGACCCGTTCGGCGCTGACTTTGGCGGCGATCAGATTGCAGAGGAGGGCGCGGATGAGGAGGCGGATCCGTTTGCCACCGAAGACCCCTTCGCTGCGGACGATCCTTTCGCCGCAGACGGCGGTGAGAGCCAGGCCCCGGATGCCTACTGGTTTACCGTAGCCGGCCTCAACCAGATTGAGCAACTGCACGACTTCCTCGAGGCCCAGCCGGAAATAGGCAAGGTGCAGTCTCTCGCCACCCTGTACAAAGTGGCTCAGGACCTGAACGACGGCGGCCTCAACGACTTCGAGCTGGCCGTTGCCCGCCAGAGCCTGCCGGAGGAAATCAATCAGGTACTGATCAACCCTTACTGGTCGCCGCAAGAGCAACAGGCGCGTATCACCATGCGCGTGATGGAAACCGACCCCAACCTGCGCCGGGACGAACTGATCCAGCGTATCTACACCTATGCGGAAAATGAAATGGGCATCGCCCCGGAAAACATCCGCCAGACCGGTATGCTGGTGCTGTACAACAATATGCTGCAGAGCCTGTTTAAATCCCAGATCCTCACGTTGGGCGCCGTCTTCGCCGGCATCCTGCTGATGTTCCTGGTGCTGTTCCGCTCACTGCCCATCGCAATTATCGCCCTGGTGCCGAATATGCTCGCCGCCTGCGTGGTCCTCGGCGGCATGGGCCTGGCAAACATCCCGCTGGACATGATGACCATCACCATTGCCGCCATCACCGTCGGCATCGGGGTCGACCACGCCATCCACTACCTGTACCGGTTCCGCGAAGAATTCGCCAAAGACGGCGACTACATCGCCACCATGCACCGCAGCCACGCCACCATTGGCCGCGCCATGTTCTACACCGCCATAACGATTATCGCCGGCTTCTCGATACTGGCACTGTCCAAATTCGTGCCCTCGATTTACTTCGGATTGCTGACCGCACTGGCCATGTCGGCGGCCCTGCTGGGCTCACTGGCACTGCTGCCATTGCTGCTGGTCTTGTTCAAGCCGCTGAAGAATCCAGCGGAGGGGAATGAGCCGGGAAAGCCGCTAACGGCTGAAACCTGCCCGGGTTGAAGTCGGGATAGAGAAGTTGGAAATCGCTTAATCGCAGCTGAAGTTCGAATCGAAGGCACGCTGCCGGGGAAGGGTTTTCAGGAGCGTCGCAAACAGGACGTTTGCGCCGCAACGCCCAAGGAAGGGTTTACAGTGGTCCTGAAAACCCTTCCCCGGTGGCTTGCCGCCACTGGGCGCGAAAAGAAGGTGCGAATTGAGCTTTGAAGTCCCGCTCAGTCCACCTGCATAAAAAAGTCCCGCAAGTAGCGAAACAGTTTTCGCTGGTTGGTCGGGGCTTTTTTATTGGCGATCTCTTTATTGGACTCGCGAATCAGCGTGCGCAATTGCTGGATATCCACACCGGGGAACGCATCAAAAAATGCACTCTGGCCTTCTTTGCCCTCGGTCAGCAAGCGCTCCCGCCATTCCTCCGCCATCCGGTCAAAGCGCAAATGGTGGTGGTCCTGCTCCTTGTGCTTCTCCAGCACCGCCTCAATCGCCTCCACATCCGCCTTGCGCATCAACTTACCAATGTACTGAAGCTGGCGCCGCCGCGCCTCCCGCGACTTGATCCGGTGAAAGGTCGCAATCCCTTCCTCAAGCGTCGCATCCATCGGCACCTCCGCCAACTTCGCCGCATTCAGCTCCGTCAGTTTTTTGCCGAGCGCCTGCAGCTCGTGCATCTCCTCCTTGATTTGAGTTTTGCTTTTCGGAAGGTCCTCATCAAACTCATCATACGGAGTGTGTTCATCAGAATTGTGCATAGAAAATCTCGAGATCTGAATTCAACCAATAATGGCAGTACCCGGTAATTTGGGTACCCAATCATCAGGCAAAAAATATTGTGGCCAGTCCAAGGAAAGACATAAAGCCCACCACATCCGTCACCGTCGTCAGTGCCACACCACCCGCCAGCGCCGGATCGATCCGCATCGCCCGCAGCGCCACCGGCAGAATTGCCCCCGCCAGCGCCGCCGTAATCAGATTGATGACCATGGCCGCAATGATAATCCAGGCGATACGCGGATCCCCAAACCAGAGTGCCGCAATGACTCCCATTACCGCCGACCACAGGATCGCGTTTAACGCACCGCTACCCAGCTCTCTTGACAACAGCCAGCCCAGGTTGCTGCGGCCCACCTGGCCCAGTGCCATACCGCGAATGACCACCGTCAGTGTCTGACTGCCGGCAACACCGCCCATGCTCGCCACAATTGGCATCAGAACCGCCAGCGCCACCACCTTGTCGATGGTGCCCTGAAACAGATTGATCACCCAGGACGCCAGCAGTGCGGTGAGCAGGTTGATGCCCAGCCAGATGGCGCGGCGCGGCGCCGTGCGTCTGACCGTGGCAAAGGTATCCTCCTCCTCGTCGAGACCCGCCAGGCTCATCAGCGAGTGATCCGCATCCTCGCGGATAACATCCACCACGTCATCGATGGTGATGCGGCCCAACAGGTGACGTTCCTCATCGACAACCGGCGCGGTAATCCAGTCGTACTTGGCGAACAGTCGCGCCACTTCATCGTCCGGCATATCCGCGGGAATCGGCTCGATATCGGTCACCATAATCTCGCGCACCGTAACCGACGGGTCTGTGGTCAGCAGCTTGGCCAGAGGCAGCAGGCCGATAAAACGGTCCTTGCGGTTGACTACAAAGATGTTATCGGTGGATTCCGGCAGTTGTTCGTGGCGGCGCAGGTAACGCAGTACCACATCCAGGTGCAGGTTCGGGCGCACGGAGACAATCTCCGTGTCCATCAGGCCGCCGGCGGTTTCCTCATCGTAAGAGAGGACGCTCTCTACCCGCTGGCGATCGCGTTCGCTCATCGCCGACAGCACCTCCGCCATCACCCGATCCGGCAGCTGTTGCAGGATGTCCGCCACATCGTCCGCGTCCAGCCCCTCCATCACCGCCACCATTTCCTCGGTGTCCATGGTGGAGAGAATCTGGCTCTGAACCTCGTCCGGGAGTTCCTGCAGAACCTCACCCTCGATCTGGCGATCGATCAGTTTCCACAGCACCTGACGGATACGTGGCGGGGAGCTTTCCAGTAGCTGGGCGATGCTGGGGGGGGAGAGGGATGCCAGCATGCGCTGGACTTCGCGCCCGGTACCGCTATCCAGTGCCGCATACAGCTCACCGAGCTGGTTTTGGGCGCGGAAATTGATGTCGGCGTTGACGGGTTTGGGCACGGAGGGTCCTGATTCTGGATAGAGTGGCGGGTGCCGGCATTATAGTGCGAAACCGGCAAATGGCAGCTTGTTTGCCTCTTGGTTCTCTGGGCTATTTCGCTTTTTATTCGCCTTCGCCAAACCGGTCATTGATCAGGGTGCAAATCGCCTCGTGTGCCGCATCTTCGTCTCGACCTGTCACTTCCAGTTCGAGTTCCACGCCTTTGCCAGCGGCGAGTAGCATCAGTGCCATTACGCTCTTACCGTCTACGGCTTTGCCATGACAGTGCACTTTTACATCTGAGGAATAGCGAGCGCAGGTCTGCGCGAGCTTGCTGGCGGCGCGGGCGTGTAGTCCGAGTTTATTAATGATGGTGATACGACTTTTCGGCATGCTCGATGGTCTTTGATCTGATTTTTAGCTGGCGCCGGTGTGGAGCGGTCAGCTGCGTTTTTTTTGTTGCTCGCGGTGGCGAACTTGGATGTTTTCAAAGGTGTCGGCAAAGTGCTTCGCCAATTGTTCCACCATGTAGACCGAGCGGTGTCGGCCTCCGGTACACCCGATCGACACCGAGGTGTAGCTGCGGTTGCTCTGCTGGTACGACGGTAGCCAGCGCTCGAGGAAGGCCGTGATGTCCCGCTGCATATCTTCCGTTTCCTGGTGGGAGCGCAGGAAGTCTGCCACCTCCGGATCCAGCCCGGTTTTTTCCCGCAGCTCCGCGACCCAGTAGGGGTTGGGCAGGCAGCGCAGATCAAAGACCAGGTCCGCATCTACCGGTACACCGTGTTTGAACCCAAAGGACTGGAACAACACCGCCATGCCGGGAGAGTCCTTCCCTACGACCCGGGTTTTAATTTGATCCCGCAACTGATGCAGGCTGAGGCTGCTGGTATCGATGACCAGATCGGCCATGGCCGCAAGAGGGGCAAGGACTTCCTTCTCCCGATTCAGGGCTTCCAGCAGGTGGGTGCGGCTGTCGCTGAGGGGGTGTTTGCGGCGGGTCTCGCTAAAGCGCTGAACCAGCACCGGCGAGCGCGCATCCAGATAGACCACATCGCACTCGATACCGCTGTCGCGCAGGTTATTGATAACCTGGGGGGCGTGGCGGACATCCTGCCACAGGTTGCGGGCATCGATACCGAGGGCCAGCTGGGTATTTTCACTGGGTTCCTGGGGCGTCTGCTCACTGACCCGACGGACAAGCTCCGGCAGCAGGCTGGCGGGCAAGTTGTCGATACAGTTGAAGCCGACGTCTTCCAGCAATTGCAGGGCAGAACTTTTGCCCGAGCCGGAACGACCACTGATGATGACCAATCGCATTGCACTCGCGCTCCTTGCAGGTTGAGCAGGCTCTGTTGAATCGTCGGGCCAGTATAAATCAGTCACCCCAACCGGCGGGGTCGAAAACTGCGCCATTGAGCGCTAGCTCAACAAAAATCAGGCTGCCGCGGCACTGTTGATCGCCAGTGCGTAGAGTTCATCGCTGGTGGTGGCTTCACGCAGTTTTTCACGGACCCGGCTGTCGCTGAACAGAGCGGCAATTTCCGCCAGAGTATCCAGGTGCTCCTGGTCGGAATCCTCCGGTACCAGTAGGGCGAACAGCAGGTCTACCGGTTGGCGGTCGATCGCATCAAAATCCACCGCGGGTGAAGTGGTGCAGAGCACGCCGATTGGCTTTTCACTGCCAGGCAGGCGGCAGTGGGGAATGGCGACACCTTCGCCAATGCCGGTAGAGCCCAGGCGCTCCCGGGCGACCAGCTGGTTGAACACTGTGTCGGTGTCCAGTTCGGGGTATTGATCCGAGATCGCCTGGGCGATATTGAGCAACAGCTTCTTCTTGCTACTCCCCGCCAGGTGGCAAAGGCTCAGGCGGGGAGAGAGTAATGCTTCCAATGTCATAACGTACAGATGATCTAGCGGTGCGAATCAGCCGTTGGCTCGTATGGGTATGAGCCTAGCGGTGACCGCGTAACTTCTCTTTGTGTTTCAGCAGCTGCCGGTCGAGTTTGTCCGTGAGCGAGTCGATCGCTGCGTACATATCCTCAGATTCCGAATCGGCAAAAATATCCTTATTGCCGTTCACGTGAACGCGGGCTTCGGCTTTCTGGATCAGTTTGTCGACGGACAGGATAACCTGCGTTGTGGTGATCAGGTCATTATGGCGGGAGAGCTTGTCCAGTTTGGTCAGGCAGTAATCGCGAATGGCCGGAGTAACGTCTACGTGGTGGCCACTGATATTGATCTGCATGGATTTCTCCTCATCGGGTACAACACAATCTGGTCGCACCCCCGCACAGGGCGGCAACCCTACTAGGAAGTGCGTCAGAATGGAAGGATACACTCGCCGCAAGGCTATTGGTTGCCTGGAAATTGATCAAAAAAGGGGCGCAAACCGCAAGTGTGAGGACTGGGGTGACATCAGAGGTGCGTCACAGGCATTCTGTGACCGGAGTCGTTAAACCAGTCGCTTGCGTTCGCTGGAAGAGGGGATGCCCATGGACTCTCGGTATTTGGCCACGGTACGGCGTGCGACCTTGATGCCTTGGGCGTCCAGCTCCTGGGTGATTTTGTTGTCTGATAGCGGCTTGCGCGGCTGTTCCCCGTCGATCAGCTTGCGGATCAGTGCCCGGATGGCGGTGGAGGAGGCGTCTTCGCCGGAATCGGTGCTGACGTGACTGGAGAAGAAGTACTTGAGTTCGAACACACCGCGAGGGGTGAGCATGTACTTCTGGGTGGTTACCCGTGAGATGGTGGATTCGTGCATGCCAATGGTCTCGGCGATATTTGCCAGCACCATGGGCTTCATGGCTTCAGGGCCCTGTTCGAAAAAGCCCTGCTGCTTTTCCACAATACTGCTTGCCACCTTCAGTAGTGTCTCGTGGCGGCTTTGCAGACTCTTCAGAAACCAGCGGGCCTCCTGCAGATTGTCGCGCAGGTAATTGTTTTCGCTGGAATTGTCAGCCCGTTTGATCATTGCCGCGTAGGCGTCGTTGATGCGCAGCTTGGGCGTGGTCTCGGGGTTCAGTTCTACTACCCAGCGGTCGTGTTTGCGGCTGACGATCACATCCGGCACTACATACTGGGGCTCTTCACCGCCAAACGCTTCGCCGGGGTAGGGGGTAAGGGTCTGGATCAGGCGCATTACCTCGCCCAGCTGCGATTCACTGAGACGTGTGCGGCGGCTCAGTTGGCGGAAATCCCTTTTGCCTAGCAGATCCAGGTGCTGACTGACAACGGTCACGGCCTGGGGCAGCCAGGGAGTGTGTTCTGGCAGCTGGTGAAGTTGCAGCAGCAGGCTTTCCCGCAGGTCCCGCGCACCACAGCCCACGGGTTCCAACTGCTGGATGGTCTTGAGTACCGCCATTACTTCATCCAACTCAAGCTCCATGGATTCCGCCAGTTCTTCGATGGGGGTATCCAGAAAACCATTGGGTGCAATGGCGTCAATCAGGGCTTCGCCGATCAGCTTGTCCTCAATGGTCAGCGGTGTAAGGTTGAGTTGCCACATCAGGTGATCCTGCAGGCTCTCCGAGGCGGCATTGCGCTGTTCCAGCGCATATTCGTCACCTTCACCGCCACTGTGGCTGCCGCTGGAGTAGATGTCATCCCAGCGCGTGTCTACCGGCAGGTCGTCGGGAATGTCGCTGTTCCAGTCTCCGTCTGCGGCGGATTCACTCTGCGCCTCAGTGGACCGTTCCGGGGCTTCCTCTTTGCGCTCGGCGGGAGTGTTTTGATCCTGATGGGATTCGCCGGCGTGTTCGTCAAAGTCCGATTCCAGCAGCGGGTTGCTGTCGAGTGCGGACTGGATTTCCTGTTGCAGGTCCAGGGTCGACAGTTGCAGAAGACGGATGGCCTGCTGCAGCTGTGGCGTCATCGTCAGCTGAGTGCCGAGTTTTAACTGGAGTGACTGCTTCATAGGGGTATGCCGGCAGAAAAGTCTGGCGTGGATCCGCTGCGGAGAATTTTATGTTCCCTGCGGCGGGGTAAAGCTCATTTCATGCAGACTACCCCGGGGCGGGGCGGAAGACAAGGGGGCGGTTAAGCAATAAGTGTGCCGAAAAAATGCAAGCATTTGGTCACGGGTGAAATCCTGTGACTTACGTCCGCTCCACAGTGCAAAACGGGGAAATTTTTCCGCTTTCAGGGTTAAATCGTGAACTCATGTCCCAGGTAGACGTCTTTCACCTGTTTGTTTTCGGCGACGTCGCGGGGGGCGCCAGAAGCGATGATATGGCCCTCGCTGACAATAAATGCGGTCTCACAGATATCCAGGGTCTCGCGCACATTGTGGTCGGTAATCAATACGCCAATGCCGCGGTCTTTGAGGTGGCGAATGATCTGCTTGATGTCGTTGACGGATATCGGGTCTACACCGGCAAATGGTTCATCGAGTAGGACGAAGGCCGGGTTGGTCGCCAGGGCGCGGGCAATCTCCACCCGTCGCCGCTCACCCCCGGACAGGGCCATGCCGAGGCTCTCGCGGATATGGGTAATATGGAATTCTTCCAGCAGGGCTTCCAGCTGCTCTTTGCGCTGGGTATTACTCAGGTCCTTGCGCGTCTGCAGGATCGCAAGAATGTTGTCCTGGACTGACAGGCGGCGAAAGACCGAGGCCTCCTGGGGCAGGTAGCCGATACCCTTGCGTGCGCGGCCGTGCATCGACAGGCCGGTAATATCCTCGCTGTCGATCATCACCTGGCCTGCATCCGCCTGCACCAGGCCGGCAATCATGTAGAAACAGGTGGTTTTACCGGCGCCGTTGGGGCCGAGCAGGCCGACAACCTGGCCGCTGGAGACACTGACGGACACGTCCTGCACGACTTTGCGCTTTTTGTACTGCTTGGCGAGGTGAAGCGCCTTGAGCGTTGCCATTATTCAATTCCGGCTGAGGGGCGGCTGGAGGCCGCGCCTGAAAATTCTGCTTTGGGGGGGCTGGCAAGGTGCCGGTCTACCCCGCTACTCGTCGTTACTTCCGGACTGCCCTTCGGGTTTCCAGATCATTTCCACACGTTTTTTCTCGGACTGGCCGCGGGCCTTCATCTGCTCGCTGTTGAGGTCGTAGTCAATGCGCTCTGCGGACAGGGTGTTGCCATCGCGATCGACAAAGGCTTCGCCGGTTAATTGCAGGGCATCGCTGGCTACCAGAAACTCGATGCGCGCGGCGCGGGCCTTTACCGGCGAGGTGCTCTCTTCCACCTGTTGCTGAAAGTGCGCAGGTTTACCGGTGGCGATCACCTTGTTGATCTCCCCCTTGCTGTTGCCGTGCACTTCAACCCGGTCGGCGCGAATCTGCAGCGAGCCCTGGCTAATCACCACGTTGCCGCTGTATACGGACAGATTCTTGTTGCGATTGGCCTCGAGATTATCGGCGGAGACTTTCACGGGCTGCTGGCGGTCATCGGGCAGCGCCTGGGCCAGCGTGCCCGGCAGTGCGCAGGCCAGGGCAAGTGCCAGTGCGGACAGGCGACGGCGGGTACTAACGGATTTCATAGCGGCTTTCCACATCGGACAGTATTTCTACCTTGTCTTTTTTAAGATCGGCGCGCAGACCCTTGCCGGTGGTCAGGTTGGGGCCATCGGTAATGGTAACAACTTTGTCCGTTTCGGCGAATTCCTCGCGGGGTTTGATGACAATTTTCGGGGTGCGCAGCGTAATGCCGGGTTGGGGCAGTTCCATAACCGTGACATCGCCCTCCAGAACGACCTTTTGTCCGTTGTCATAAGCCACGCCGGTGCGGGACTCTGTGCGCCACTTGGTGTCATCGCCCTGGTAAAACATCATCCGCGGCTCGGTAAGGTCAGCTCGGTCGCGGCGGGCGAACTGGAAAAAAGTAATACGTTTGGCGTCCACTTCGTAGGCCAAGTCGCCCTCGATGCTGTAATGGCGCGTACGCGCGTCGCGGACAATCAGTTCCGCGGCGCGGTTGTGCTCTTGCTGAGTGGGGCGCTTGCCCAACAACTGCTCCGGCGGGCTTTCGGTAAACCAGAGCCCGAGGGAGATCAGCGCTACTACGATCACCAGGGGAAGCCAGGTGCGCATCCGATATTTCTTCCTTATTCCTGTGTCAGGTTTTAACGTAATTCATTTACTGCGCTATATAAGGAGCCAGAGCAGCGTCGAAGGTTCCCTGGGCACGCATAATGCGATCACAAACCTCTCGCACTGCGCCCAGGCCACCGCTGCGTTCCGTGGTGAACAGGGCGCGTTCCTGTACCGGTGGAGCCGCGTTGGGAACCGCGATCGGGCAGCCCACGCGGGTCATCAGTTGCAGATCAGGATAGTCGTCACCGACATAGGCGATCTGTTCCAGGCTGTAGGGTTCGCGGTCAAACAACTCCAGAAAGGCCGTGTATTTGTCCTCGCGCCCCTGAATCAGTCGCGTGATACCAAGGTCATGCGCGCGTTTTTCAACCAGGGCGCTGCGCCGGCCGGTGATGATAGCAACCGCAACGCCAGACTGCTGCAGCATTTTAATACCGTGGCCGTCCAGAGTGTGGAAGGTTTTCTGCTCGTTGCCCTGATTGTCAAAGTACAGGCGGCCGTCGGTGAGTACGCCGTCCACATCGAGAATCAGGTGGCGTACCCGGCTCAGCTTGTCCTGAATCTGCTGGTCGCTGACGGATGTCTGGCTCAAGGTTTTTTTTCCTTTTGGTGGTGGCATTCTTCGGTTGTGGGATCAGATTACACCGGCGCGCAGTATGTCGTGCATGTGCAGCAGGCCGATGGGGTGGTGTTCCGGGTCTTCCACAACCAGTGCGGTAATCTTGTTGTCTTCCATGATGCGCAGTGCTTCCGCCGCGAGCGTGTGCGCACTCACTGTCTTGGGGCGGCGGCTCATTACCTGTTCCATGGTGGCGGTATCCATTTCCAGTCTCTGGTCAATCACCCGGCGCAGGTCGCCGTCGGTAAAGACACCCAGTAATTGGCCGCGATCATCCACCACGGTGGTCATGCCAAAGCCCTTGCTGGTCATTTCCAGCAGTGCCTTGGAGAGCGGTGTTTGTGGGGTGACCTGCGGAAGTTCATCCCCCGCGTGCATCACATCTTCCACCTTCAGCAGCAGCTGCCGACCGAGCGCGCCTCCGGGGTGGGAAAAGGCAAAGTCTTCGGCGGTAAAGCCCCGTGCCTCCAGCAGCGCAACGGCGAGGGCGTCACCCATCACCAGGGTGACGGTGGTGGAGGAGGTCGGGGCCAGGTTCAGTGGGCAGGCCTCGGTCTCTACCGCGATATCAAGATTGACGTCGGCAGACTGCGCCAGGGGCGAATCCGGTTTGCCGGTCATGCTGATTAGCGGAATACCCAGTCGCTTGAGTAGCGGCAACAGCGTTAGCACTTCGGCGGAGGTACCGGAATTTGAGATGGCGATTACTAGATCCTGGCGCGTGATCATGCCCAGGTCGCCGTGGCTGGCCTCACCGGGATGGACAAAAAAACTGGGGGTGCCGGTGCTCGCCAGGGTGGCGGCTATCTTGCGGCCCACATGCCCGGACTTGCCCATGCCGGAGACGATCACCCGCCCGGGGCAATTGAGAATCAGCTCGCAGGCGCGGTGGAAATCTTCGCCAATGCGGGGCTCCAGTGCCGTAACTGCGGCGGCTTCCATGGAGATGGTACGGCGTCCGGCCTGGATAATCAGATCTTTACCCATGGTGTGTCTCGTGTTCGCCCCACCTGGGAACGCGGGCGACTATGGTGGACCCGCGTGCAGGGAGGATATAGGTGCTAACCTATTAATACTGGTTCAAAAAACGGCGCCTCGATGCAAAGTGACCCAGTGCCGCTTGTCCGGAGGGCCGCCATGGTATAGTTTGCCGCCGCTATTGTCAGCTGTGGAGGCCGGGCGAAGTACGCTTTGTCTGATCCACGACCGCCAGCATGATTTTTTCGGCGTCCCACGACACTTTTTGGCGCTGTGGGTATCCAAGGGACGAATTGCCAATGGGAGATTATCTGTGAGCGCACTCACTTCTCGTTTTACCTTTATTACGCACAGTGTGCGGAGAGATTCCGCTACTGCTATCGCAAAACTTGCGCGCAAATTCTCGTTGTGGGTATCTGCTGTTGCACTTTGCTTTCTGGCTCCAATGGCTTCAGCAGCGCAAAACCCCTATAGCATGATCGAGGGGGTTTCCGGACAGTTGCTCAACGTTATCCGGACCGAAGGCAAAAATCTCAATTCCAACCCGCAGCGCTACTATTCTGCGGTAGACCGCGTGCTCGAACCGGTGGTCGATTTCGATTTTATTGCCCGCGGGGTGATGGGTGGCTACGCCAAGCAGGCAACACCGGCGCAGCGCGCCAAATTTGCCAGCACGTTCCGCCGCGACCTGGTGGCAACCTTCGCCCGCGGCGTGGCGACCTTTGGCAACCTGGATGTGAAAGTGATCAACCCGGGTTCGGCCCCCAGCGGAAACCGCGTCAACGTATTGCAGGAAGTGCGTAGCAAGGAAGGCTTGACCAAAGTCTCCTACACTCTGGTGCGCAACCGCAGTGGCCAGTGGAAGTTGATCAATGTGATTCTGAACGGAGTCAATCTGGGCAAAACCTTCCGCGGCCAATTCTCCCAGGCGATGCAGGCCAATAACGGGGATATCGACAAGGTGATTGCCGGTTGGTCCGCCGCGGACAAGGTTGCCGGCAACTGATGCGAAGTTGATGTTATGTGCCGGTGCTCAGCGGTATCGCGGCTGCGCACCGGTGGTGATTCCAGTACACTTGCGCGCTCTTTTTAGCCGATAAGTAGTCCCACCTATGCAACCAGATCAGATCAAGTCCCTGATTGAAGGGCAAATTCCCGGTAGTCAGGTAGAAGTGGCGTTTGAGGGCAGTCACTTGCAGCTCACCGTGGTCAGTGATGCGTTCAATGGCCTCAGCCGCCTCAAGAAACAGCAGCTGGTTTACGGCGCTCTTTCCGACAAGATTGCCGATGGCACCCTGCATGCGGTGCAGATGAAAACACTTACCCCGGAAGAAGCAGGCCAGTAGCCGGGCCCGATTCCCGGGGTTTTTTTGATCGTTCAATGATTTTTGCACCGTCGTTTAGGAATACCAGACCGAATGGATAAACTGATTATCGAAGGGGGCAGCCCCATTTCCGGAACCCTGAAAATTTCCGGAGCCAAGAACTCTGCACTGCCGATTCTGGCGGCGGCGCTGTTGGCGGATGGCCCCGTGCAGATCCACAATCTGCCGCACCTCAACGATATCACCACCATGATTACCCTGTTGCGGTGCATGGGAACCGAGATCACCATTGATGAAAAACTGGGAGTGGAGATTGATCCGCGTTCGGTGAATGAGCTCACCGCTCCCTATGAGTTGGTGAAAACCATGCGCGCGTCCATCCTGGTACTGGGCCCGCTGCTGGCCCGCCACGGGGTCGCCAACGTGTCATTTCCTGGTGGTTGTGCCATCGGTAGCCGCCCGGTGGATATCCACCTCAAGGGGCTGGAAGCCATGGGTGCAGAAATCACGATCGATGAAGGCTTTATCCGTGCGCGCAGTAATGGCCGCCTGAAGGGTGCCGATATCGTGATGGAAAAGGTCACCGTGGGCGGTACCGAAAACCTGCTGATGGCGGCTGTGCTCGCAGAGGGCACAACCGTATTGCAAAATGCCGCACGGGAACCTGAGATTGTCGACCTTGCGGAGTTTCTCATCGCCATGGGGGCCGAGATCGAGGGTGCCGGTACCGATACCATTCGTGTGCAGGGTGTACCGCGTCTGCATCCGTGTACCTTCTCGGTCATGCCTGACCGGATCGAGACTGGAACCTTCCTCGCTGCCGCCGCCGCCGCTCGCGGTAAGGTACGCCTGACTCATACCCGCGCCGACATTCTGGATGCTGTGCTGGTGAAGTTTGAGGAGGCCGGCGCGCACCTGAGTATTGGTGACGACTGGATCGAGCTGGATATGAAGGGCAATCGCCCCAAAGCGGTGAGCTTCCGCACCGCGCCGTACCCTGCGTTTCCCACAGATATGCAATCCCAGTTTACCGCCATGAATGCGGTAGCGGAGGGCACCGGAACCGTAGTAGAGACCATTTTCGAGAACCGTCTGATCCAGGTGCACGAGCTCAATCGCATGGGGGCGAATATTGTGCTGGAGGGGAATACGGCGATTGTCACTGGTGTAGAGAAGCTGAAAGGTGCCCCGGTGATGGCGTCGGACCTGCGCGCCTCTGCCAGTCTGGTCATCGCCGGAATGGTGGCTGAGGGCACCACAATGGTGGATCGTATTTACCATATTGACCGTGGCTACGAGTGTATCGAGGAAAAACTGCAGCAGTTGGGGGCGAATATTCGCCGTGTACCGGGCTGATTGACGGTTTTACTTCTTTTTTTGCCAAAAGCGGGAGCGGGTGTTCACCCGTTTCCTTCTAGCGCTATTCTGGATATGTATTGGCGCGGTTCGTAAAGAGCCGATAAGCTCCCGGGGGATTTGGGGCATGCCCGTACATTTTGGCCCGTAGACAGCGGGCGGATATCACACAACCATAAACGCTATGCAGATCACTATTGCCCTGACCAAGGGCCGAATTCTCAAGGAAACCCTGCCACTACTGGCGGCCGCTGGCCTGGAGCCGGCGGAGGATATTGCCAAGAGTCGCAAACTGATTTTCCCTACCAATCAGGAAAATGTACGCCTGCTGATCCTGCGTGGGTCGGACGTACCGACCTATGTGCAGCATGGTGCTGCCGATATGGGTGTGGCGGGCAAAGATAACCTGCTGGAACATGACGACAGTAATATCTATGAACCCCTGGACCTGAATATCGCCCGCTGCCGGCTGATGACAGCGGGCATCAAGGGCGCCCCGCTCCCCAGTGGTCGCATCAAGGTGGCCACCAAGTTTGTACAGTCTGCCAAGCGCTACTACGCCGCTCAGGGGCGCCAGGCAGACATCATCAAGCTATACGGGGCTATGGAACTGGCGCCGTTGATGGATCTGGCGGATGAGATTGTGGATATCGTGGATACCGGCAACACCCTCAAGGCCAATGGGCTGGAGGCGCGGGATCAGATTGCGGACATCAGTAGTCGACTCATCGTCAACAAGGCGTCCATGAAAATGAAGTATGGTCCGATCAGTGCGTTGATTGAACAGCTGGCTGAAGCGGTGCGTACGCGGAGCGCAGGGTAATTTCCATGGGTGATTTTTCTGTGCGCCGGCTGGATGCCGGTAATTCCGAGTTTTCTTCCGAGCTGGATGCCCTGTTAGCCTGGGAGTCCGTCGCGGATCCTGGTGTCGAAGCGACGGTGGCGGATATCTTGCGCGAAGTGAGATCCCGCGGTGACGCCGCGGTAATCGAATACACCAATCGCTTTGATCGGCGCGATTTGCGGCAGGCGCGGGATTTCTGCCTACAGGCGGAGGAGCTGCAGACAGCGCTGGCGCGAATTCCTGCAGACAAGCGTGCGGCCCTCGAGGCGGCCGCTGAACGTGTGCGCGCCTATCACGAGCATCAGCTGCAATCTTCCTGGCAGTACCAGGAGGCGGACGGCACGGTGTTGGGGCAGCAGATTAGCGCGATGGAGCGCGTGGGTATCTACGTGCCCGGTGGCAAGGCCAGCTATCCTTCCTCGGTTCTGATGAACGCAATTCCCGCCCGGGTAGCCGGTGTTGAGGAGGTGTTGATGGTGGTGCCGGCTCCAGACAACCAGCTTAGTGATCTGGTGCTGGCAGCGGCCGCCATTGCGGGTGTGGATAAGGTTTTTACCATTGGCGGTGCTCAGGCTGTGGCCGCGCTCGCTTATGGAACAGAGTCCATTGCTCGTGTCGATAAGATCGTGGGGCCTGGCAATATTTTTGTGGCCTCTGCGAAACGCGCGGTTTTCGGTCAGGTGGCCATCGATATGATCGCCGGACCTTCGGAAATCCTGGTAATCTGCGACGGCAAAACCGATCCGGACTGGATTGCCATGGACCTGCTCTCCCAGGCGGAACACGACGAACAGGCCCAGTCAATCCTGTTAAGCCCGGATGCGGAGTTTTTGGAGGCAGTGGAAGTATCGTTGCAGAAACTGCTCGCTGAGCTGCCGCGGGAAGCCATTGCCAGTCGCTCTATCGCCGATCGCGGCGCGTTGATTCTGGTGCGGGATATCGAGCAGGCGATTGAGGTCTCCAACCGGATAGCTCCGGAACATCTGGAAGTCTCTGTGGATAATCCGGAGCAATATCTGCCGCAGATTCGCCACGCCGGGGCCATCTTTCTCGGTCGTTATACGGCAGAGGCGCTGGGGGATTATTGTGCAGGGCCGAATCACGTGCTACCTACCAGTGGCACTGCGCGCTTCTCTTCGCCGCTTGGGGTTTACGATTTCCAGAAGCGCAGCTCGATCATTTTCTGTTCGCCGGATGGAGCGGATACTCTGGGTCGGGTAGCGTCCACCCTGGCGAAAGGGGAGGGGCTCGACGCCCACGCCCGCTCTGCAGAATACCGGGTGCGGCCAGACGCGGACTGATTCGCGCGGATAGAGTGACGTGAACAAATTAGCCGTTGGCGGGCTCTGGCGCTGGGATTTTCGTGGCTTGCCAGGCCAATGCCCGCCACTCGCCATCGCGTTTGACGAAGGTGCCGGTGTTAAAAAACTCCATCTTCTCCGCCGGCTTGTCACCACCCGGAGCCGGCTCTGCAATCAGCCGGAACGCAACGATAGCGGTCTCGCCCAACACGCGGATATCGGTGTCTTCCGCACGGTAGCGTATTGGAGCAGAAGCCGCTTTCTTCTCTTTGTTCCCTTCCTTTTGTTCCGCCTTTTCCATTCCTTCGATAATCGTGGATTTGCCAAAGCGCTGACCGGATGAGCTGGTGTAGATCAGGTCGTCGGCCCAGAAGCGCTCGTGTACCTGGATATCATCTGCGGCACCGGTGAGAAACTGACTCAAGAGGTTGTCCAGTGTCTCGCGGTCATCTGCGGCGGCGCTGTGGTGAAACAGTGTCAGCACCAGTATTGCTTTCAGGCCAAGAGCTTTTAATAGCACGATCACGTTTTCCTCTGGTGTTAAGCGCGAGGCTAGCCTTCTTCCTGTGCCTGGTTGCGTTCTGCCTGGGGGCGTTCGGATACCGTTGCACGGGTGGTCAGCGTTTCACCGTCGCGAATATAGGTAATGGTTACCACTTCACCCGGGCGCAGAGTGGCCATGGCGGCATTGCCGTGTTTGCCATCATTGATCGGGGTGGCGTTGATATGGGTGATGACATCACCTGGCTTTAGCCCTGCCTGATGCGCCGGCCCTTCCTTGTAAATGGCTGTGACGATGACGCCATCGGTGGAGGCGAGATTGAAAGAGCGCGCCAGCAGGGGGTTCAGGTTCTGTGCCTCAATCCCCAGCCAGCCGGGTACCACCCGGCCAAACTCGATAAGGTCCTGCATGACCTTGAGGGCGATGGTAGCGGGAATCGCGAAGCTGATGCCGCCACTGGTGCCGCTCTGATTCAATCCGGTTTGGTTCAATACCGACGTGGTGTTGATGCCGAGAAGTCGACCCCGGGAGTCCACCAGAGCGCCACCGGAGTTGCCCGGATTGATGGCCGCATCGGTTTGCAGGAAATTTTGCAGGTAACCACCGACGCCGGTATTGCCCACGTCCCTGCCGGTTGCACTGATGATGCCCTGGGTCACCGTTTGCCCAACGCCAAACGGATTGCCGATGGCCAGCACCACGTCGCCGACCTGGGCTCTATCCGGGTCGCCAACTTCAATTGCGGTGAGGTTGGGGAGGTCGATCTTGAGTACCGCCAGGTCAAAATCTGCATCCGACCCGACCAGTTGTGCGCGGGCCTCACGCCCGTCGGCCAGCACCACAGCGATCTGTTCGGCACCGGAGATTACGTGAAAGTTGGTGAGCACATAACCCGCTTCATCGACGATAACGCCCGAGCCGAGGTTCTGCTGCATGCGTTCCCGTTGCAGCGGGGTCATTTTGTTCAGGTAGTAGGGAAACAGAGGATGGCTGGCAAGGGGGTGGTTGCGCAGTGCCCGTTTACTGAAGACGTTTACCACCGCCGGCCCTGCCAGATTGACCGCGCTGGCATAAGATTCTGGGGCGGTGATGGCTCGAGGAGTGTCGCTTCCCGTGCTTTCACGCAAATGGGGAAACAGGAAAAGTAGTGCGGCCGCCATCGCCAGGCCAATCGCGGCCGGAATCGCCCAGTCTTGCAGAAATCGTTGTAATGACACCTGAGGCTCCTTGGTTTGGGATCATTATACGTCTTTAGGTTCTTGTGTCCTCACCAGATGATCTAACCCGGGTCACGCTCGGCGCTTGGTGTGTGCCTGGTTATCCGTATAATGTGGCGCTCAAAATTTTCCTCAGAACTCTCTTTCCCAGAACTACCGCAGGAGTGTCTATGTCCCTGGTTCGTCCACACGGCAGTGTCGAGCTGCAACCCCGCTTTGTTTACGATAGCGAGCGCCATCACCAGCTGGCCCACGAAGCGGAATCCCTGCCGTCCATCGTGGTTAGCTCTGCTGCTGCGGCCAATGCCGTAATGCTGGGTGCTGGTTACTTCAACCCACTGCACGGCTACATGAACCTGGCGGATACCCTGAGTGTTGCGGAAACCCTGCGTACCGTAGACGGTCTGTTCTGGCCGGTGCCGGTAGTGAACATGGTGGAAGACGCTTCCGCCATTGCCGGCGCCAAGCGCATCGCCCTGCGCGATCCCAATGTCGAGGGTAACCCGGTGTTGGCGGTGATGGACGTAGATGCCATTGAGACGGTGTCCGACGAGCAGGTGAACACCATTGCCGAGCACGTATTCGGCACTCTGGACGATGCGCACCCGGGTGTGGCCACCTTCAAGGCGGCCGGCCGCCAGCTGATCTCCGGTTCCATTGAAGTGCTGAACTTCAGCTACTTCCAGGCCGACTTCCCGGACACCTTCCGCACCGCGGTCGAGATCCGCAACGAGTTTGTGGAGCACGGTTGGAGCAAGGTTGTCGCCTTCCAGACCCGTAACCCCATGCACCGTGCCCACGAAGAGCTGTGCAAAATGGCTCTCGAAGCGGTGGACGCCGACGGCGTACTGATTCATATGCTGCTGGGCAAGCTGAAGCCCGGTGATATCCCCGCCCACGTGCGTGATGCCTCTATCCGCAAGATGGTGGAAGAGTACTTCCCCAAAAACACCGTAATGGTGACTGGTTACGGTTTTGACATGCTTTACGCTGGCCCGCGCGAAGCGGTGCTGCACGCGGTATTCCGCCAGAACTGTGGCTGTAGCCACCTGATCGTCGGCCGTGACCACGCTGGAGTCGGTGACTACTACGGTGCCTTCGATGCACAGACCATTTTCGATGAGAAGGTGCCGGAAGGGGCGCTGGAGATTCAGATTTTCCGCGCGGACCATACCGCTTACTCGAAGAAGTTGAATCGTGTAGTGATGATGCGCGATGTGCCCGATCACACCAAAGAAGACTTTATTCTTCTATCTGGCACCAAGGTGCGTGAGATGTTGGGGAATGGTATTGCACCGCCTCCGGAATTTTCTCGTCCGGAAGTGGCTCAGATTCTGATGGATTATTACCAGAGCCTGTAAGGCGATGGTGGCGGCTGGCCGGGGCTGCATGCATCCGGCTGGCGGTCGCGCAGTACTTTGTCAGGATGCGCGCGTATACAAAAAAGGCGGGGTTGCTACCCCGCCTTTTTTCGTGTGCCAGCCGAGATCAGCGATTGATCACAGGCTCCGATGACGGTGCGGGCGCAGGGGCTTGCGCTTCCTTTTCCAGGCCGAACTCTTCAGACAGCGTTCCTTTGGCGCCGGGCTCCTTGGGGGCCCAGTCCCGGGGAGGGAGTACACTCAGGTTCTCGTCGTTGTCGCTCAGCTGCCCGCTTCCGGCTTCCAGCATCTGGCGGCCGATATCCTGGCTGGACAGGCGCATGGCGCTGTTGGCCAGGTACTCGTGCACCTCGCGATAGCTCTGGGTGAGATTGTTCACCAGCTGTGAGGTCTGGTCGAAGTGCTCATTAACCTCCTGCTGGAAGTCCTCGAGCTTACTGTTGGCTTCTTTCAGTCGCAGTTCCAGTTCCTGGGTGCGGTCAACGCTCTGGCGGCTGCGGGTGGCCAGAAAGGCCAGCAGGGCTCCGAGGGCCAGGCCGATAACGCCGACCAGAATTAAAACCGAAGTTGAGTGCACGATACATTCTCCTCAAAGTAAAAGTGGCACCAGCCCATCCGTGGCGGTGACCTTATTATACGCAATTCCGTCGCGCACGACGCGCCCTGCGGATCCCATATGTCATGGGGTTTGTGTCAAGGCGTGATGGATTTGGTAAAGTGCGCGCCAATCGGCAGTTGGTCGACTTCTCAGTTCCCGCCTGGCGGTGTCGCCACAAAATGTTATGAACGGTTTCAATTAGATGGTCACGGATCAGCACCAGATTGACTCAAACTTGGCATCCTCGCCTCTATCACCCATGCAGCGCTACGAGCGGGACCTGCTGCGCCCGGATTTTGTGGAAGATCCGGCGCAGCGGGCGGCGGTTGAGGAGTTGCAGGATCTCTACCAGCGTCTGCTGGCGGCGCATAGCAGTGGTGGTTTTCTCAGCGGCCTGCGTCGCCTGTGGAAAAAAGACGGAGCGCCGGAAACCGGGCTGTATTTCTGGGGTGGGGTGGGGCGCGGCAAAACCTATCTGATGGATGCCTTTTATGAGGCGCTGCCGTTCGAGCGCAAGCAGCGCACCCACTTTCATCGCTTTATGCGTGAAGTGCACCGCCAGCTGAAAAGCCTGGCGGGGGAGAAAAATCCTCTGGAAAAGGTGGCCGACCGCATTGCCGAACGCGCCCGGGTGCTCTGCTTTGACGAATTCTTCGTCTCGGATATTACCGATGCCATGATTCTTGCCAATCTGCTAGAGGCGCTGTTCCAGCGCGGGGTCACGCTGGTGGCCACATCCAATATTATCCCTGAGGGGTTATATAAAGATGGGCTACAGCGGGCACGTTTCCTGCCGGCCATTGATCTGCTGCTTGAGCATACCAAGGTGGTCAATGTGGATAACGGGGTGGACTATCGGCTGCGGGCGCTGGAAATGGCCGAGCTTTATCATCACCCGCTGGATGCCGACGCGGATGCCAGTCTCGCCCGTTCCTTTAATAGCCTGATGGTGGAAGGGGCGGAGATTCGCGAGCAGGTCGCTTTGGATATTGAGGGGCGTCCGATCGTTGCCTCCAGGGTGTCTGACGATGTGGCCTGGTTTGAATTTTCCGAACTGTGTGATGGGCCACGCTCCCAGAACGATTACATCGAGCTGGCGCGGGAGTTCCACACGGTACTGTTGGCCAATGTGCCGTGTTTTGACGAGCGCACCGAGAGTCAGGCGCGGCGCTTCATCAATCTGATCGATGAGTTCTATGACCGTTGCGTCAACCTGGTGATCTCTGCAGAGGAGCCTGCGGAGTCACTGTACGGCGGCCGTCACTTGCGCTTCGAGTTCCAGCGCACCGTCAGTCGTCTGCAAGAGATGCAGTCCCGGGAGTATCTGGCGCGACAGCACCGGGTGGATTGAGGTCCGGATGGCCGCAGTGGGCTGTTCACAAGTTGCTCAATTTTCTGCTTGAAAAGCCCATGGCGCTTATGTAGTATTCGCGCTCTTTTCGTGGGACGGCCCCCATTTCGGGAGCCATATACAGGTGTTTTATAACATGAAGACTTACAGTGCCAAGCCGGAAGCGGTCACTCGCGACTGGTACATTGTTGACGCTGCGGACAAGACTCTCGGCCGTATTTCCGCCGAGATTGCTCACCGCCTGCGCGGCAAGCACAAGCCTGAATACACGCCCCACGTGGACACCGGTGACTACATCGTAGTAATCAACGCCGAAAAGGTCCGCGTGACCGGCAACAAGGCCAAAGACAAGATCTACCATAGCCACTCTGGCTACCCTGGTGGTCTTAAATCCATCAGCTTTGAGAAGTTGATCGACAAGGCGCCTGAGCGCACCATCCAAAGTGCTGTGAAAGGCATGCTCCCCAAAGGCCCTCTGGGTCGCGCCATGTTCAAGAAACTGAAGGTGTACAAGGGTAGCGAACATCCTCACGCGGCCCAGCAGCCGATTGAACTGTCGATCTAAACGGAATCATTCTCATGGCAACTACTCAATACTACGGTACCGGCCGCCGCAAGACCTCCACCGCTCGCGTATTCATCGCGCAGGGTGAGGGTAAAATCAGCGTTAATGGTCGTTCCCTGGACGAATACTTCGGCCGCGAAGTGGCACGCATGATCGTGCGTCAGCCGCTGGAAATGGTCGACATGGTCGAGAAATTCGACATCAACGTAACTGTGAAGGGCGGTGGTTCCTTCGGTCAGGCGGGTGCGATCCGTCACGGTCTGACCCGTGCGCTGATGCAGTACGACGAGTCTCTGCGTCAGCCGCTGCGTGCGGCTGGTTATGTAACGCGTGACGCTCGTGCTGTCGAGCGTAAGAAAGTCGGCTTGCGTAAAGCGCGTAAGAAGCCGCAATTCTCCAAGCGTTAAGCGAGAATTACTTTTTTCTGGCCCGGCAAATGCCGGGCTTTTTTTTGCCTGCACCTCTGGTGGTACGTCGGTGCGCGTTTTGTGATCTGTTTAAAATCCCGCCAGTTCGCCGCGAGATTGCCGACGTTCGCTCCGGCATTCGCCTTGTATCGATTTGGCATTTTCTTTAACATTGCGCGAATTTCTATCCGCTTGCACATGGGGTTTGGCCAATTTGTTTTCGGGTCAGGCGAGCGGGCCAGTTGTAGGGGAGTTTCTGTTTAAGTCTCTGATTTCGCGGCAATAGGTTCTTGCTGTTGTTGCGCGGGTGCTCTGTTCTCTCTGGTTTTTGGCCACTGAGGCTGCACCGTTGCTACCGAATTGCGGTTAACCCTGGATTACCGCAATGGGTGGCTTTTGGATACTTGGCAGAGGTTTCCCGGAATTTTGGGTTTGGGCCAGTCAGTCTCGGAGCTGTGTATTTGCAGGTTACGGGGCGCTGTGATGGGAGATCTACGTCATGAGTGATGACGGTGTAAATGTGGGGCGTCGTCGATTCCTGACCGCTGCTACCTCCGTTGTAGGTGGTGCCGGAGCGGTGGGAGTCGCTGTACCTTTTGTCGCCTCCTGGAATCCGAGTGCCAAGGCGAAAGCCGCCGGCGCGCCAGTTAAGTACAATATTGCCAAGCTGGAGCCGGGCCAGATGGTCACCGTCGAGTGGCGTGGCAAGCCTGTGTATGTGGTTCGCCGCACCCAGGAAGTACTGGACAACCTTGTCAAAGTGGATCCGTATCTGCGCGATCCCAATTCTGAACAATCTACTCAGCCCGCCTACGTGAATCCGGAAAACCGAGCGATCAAACCGCAGATTCTGGTGCTGGTCGGTCTGTGTACCCACTTGGGCTGCGCGCCCATGTATCGCCCTGAAGTGGGCACTGCCGACCTGGGCGGCGATCAGTGGCAGGGCGGCTTCTTCTGTGCCTGTCACGGTTCCAAGTAC
Organism: Microbulbifer sp. ARAS458-1; assembly: GCF_045348205.1. NCBI lineage: Bacteria > Pseudomonadati > Pseudomonadota > Gammaproteobacteria > Cellvibrionales > Microbulbiferaceae > Microbulbifer > Microbulbifer sp. ARAS458-1. The sequence goes on from NZ_CP155838.1 coordinate 1,742,719, forward strand.
GACCTGGCCGGACGTGTATATACCGGTGTACCCGCGCCGTATAACCTGGAAGTACCTCCCTATTCCTATGAAGGGGATGACGTAATCGTAATCGGCGTGGATCAGGAGGGCAGCGCATGAACTGGCTAACCGCACTGGGGGACTGGGTCGACCAGCGACTGCCGATCTATCGCGCGTGGGATACCCATATGGGTAAATACTACGCGCCCAAGAATTTTAACCTGTGGTATTTCTTTGGCGTGCTCTCCATGCTGGTTCTGGTGAACCAGCTGCTGACCGGTATCTGGCTGGTCATGAGCTATTCACCCACTGCAGACGGTGCATTTGCCTCTGTGGAATACATCATGCGCGATGTGGAAATGGGGTGGATAATTCGCTACCTGCACTCCACCGGCGCCTCTGCCTTTTTCGTGGTGGTTTACCTGCACATGTTCCGGGGCCTCATGTACGGCTCCTACAAGCCGCCCCGTGAGCTGGTGTGGATATTCGGTATGTGTATCTACCTGGTGCTGATGGCAGAAGCCTTTATGGGGTACGTATTGCCCTGGGGACAGATGTCTTACTGGGGTGCACAGGTAATCGTATCTCTGTTTGGTGCTATTCCTGTGGTGGGAGAAGACCTGGTGCAGTGGATTCGCGGTGACTACCTGATTTCCGGTATTACCCTCACGCGGTTCTTCTCCCTGCACGTGATCGCGCTGCCGCTGGTGCTGGTGCTGCTGGTTGTGTTGCACATCCTGGCGCTGCACGAAGTGGGTTCCAATAACCCCGACGGCATCGAGATCAAAAAGAACAAAGATGAAAACGGTGTACCGCTAGACGGCGTTGCCTTCCACCCCTATTACACCGTGCACGATCTGGTGGGTGTAGCGGTATTCCTGTTCGCTTTCTGTGTGGTGGTGTTCTTCTTCCCGGAGATGGGTGGTTTCTTCCTTGAGTACGCCAACTTTGAGGAAGCGAACCCGCTGAAAACCCCGGAGCACATCGCGCCGGTGTGGTACTTCACTCCTTTCTACGCGGTTCTGCGCGCGGTGACCATTGATATTGGTCCGCTGACCGCGAAGTTCCTCGGCCTGGTGGCCATGGGTGCGGCGATCGCGGTTCTGTTCGTGCTGCCCTGGCTCGACAAGAGCCCGGTGCGCTCCATCCGCTACAAGGGCTGGCTGCCAAAAGTGCTGCTGATGGTGTTTGCGGCGATCTTCATTATCCTGGGCTACCTGGGTGTGAAATCTCCAACACCGGGGCGTAACTTCCTGGCTCAGGTGGCAACCCTGTTCTATTTTGCGTTCTTCGTGACTATGCCGATCTGGACCAATCCGACCACCCGAAAAGGCCTGGCGTCCTGGATTGTGAGTGGAGCTTTCGGCTTCCTGTTCCTGTGGATGGCTGTGGTCAATTTCAAAGCGAGCCTGTTTGTGTTCGCCATGTCCATGGTGTTTGCGGTGTTCTTTGCGGTGCTGCCGTGGCTGACCAGCCGTGATGTGGTGCATCCGGAGCCGGAGCGTGTTACCAGCCCGTCCAGCACCAAGTCGTTCATCCTGCTGATGACCGGTATTATCTCTGTGCTGCTGCTGACCTTTGTTCCCATCAAGGCGGTGGGCGCGGAGAGTTCTGTTGAACTGGATTACATCAAGACTGACCTGACCGACAAACCATCACTGCAGCGCGGAGCCAAATACTTCGTCAATTACTGCATGGGCTGTCACAGTGCCAACTTCTCCCGCTGGGAGCGGGTGGCGACAGACTTGGGTATTCCCAATGAACTGATGCTGCAGAATCTGGTGCTGGGGGACGACAAGATTGGCGATCTGATGCAGATCGCCATGAAACCCGAGGACTCGAAAGTCTGGTTTGGCGCCACTCCGCCGGATCTGACCCTGGTGGCTCGCGCCCGTTCGCCCGAATGGCTGTACACTTACCTGCGTAGCTTTTACAAAGACGACAGCCGTCCTCTGGGTGTAAACAACAAAGTATTTCCGAATGTCGGTATGCCCCATGTGCTGATGGAACTGCAGGGGCTGCCGGAGTGCGCCCCCGGGCCCAAGCGCGATCACGGCAAGGTGGTGCGCGATGAGATGGGCAATCCGATTATGGATGCCAACTGTGGCAGCCTGAAGGTGGGTAGCGTAAAGGGCTCCATGACCGATGTGGAGTATGATCAGGCCGTCTATGATCTGGTCAACTTCATGGAGTACATTGCCGAGCCGATGGCGGAAACCCGCAAGCGTATCGGCTTTTACGTGCTGGCGTTTATTTTGGTGTTCTTTATTTTCGCCTGGTTGCTGAACCGCGAATACTGGAAAGACGTGCACCACTAAACGTAAGCCTGTGACATTTCCGGGTGGTGGGCCGCCGGTTTACCGGTATCAGCCCGCCGCCCGTTTTCCGTTTTGAATAGTTGGCCCGGAATCGTTCCGGCCAGTAGATTGAGGTAGTTCCATAATGGGTGTGCCGACCAACAAGCGCTCCTCCATGACCTTCTTTTCCGACGGTCGTTGTCACTTCAGCCATCGGGTACGTATCGTGCTGGCGGAAAAAGGTGTTTCCGTAGAGATCATCGACGTCGACCCCGATGATAAGCCGGCGGAACTCGCCGACCTCAACCCGTATAACTCCCTGCCGACCCTGGTGGATCGCGACCTGGTGCTGTTTGAGACCAAGGTCATGATGGAGTACCTGGACGAGCGTTTCCCGCATCCCCCGCTGTTGCCGGTGTACCCGGTTGCGCGCGCGCAGAGCCGCCAGATCATGCACCGGATCGAGCGTGACTGGTGTCCGCTGGTGGATAAGATTCTGGCTGGTGGCAAAGATGTTGCCGCCGCTCGCAAAGACCTGCGCGACAGCTTTGTAGGCATTGCGCCAATGTTTACGGACCTGCCGTACTTCTTCAACGAAGAGTTCTCACTGGTGGACTGCTGCATGGCGCCGCTGCTTTGGCGTCTGGATCAGCTTGAAATTGCCCTGCCGAAGACCAAGCAGGCCAAACCCCTGTTGGACTATATGGATCGCCTGTTCGCGCGCGAAGCCTTCCAGCAGAGCCTGACCGAGTACGAACGCGAAATGCGCGCGTGAGGTGCTGATTGAATAAACCGCCAATGACGTCCAACCGCCCGTATCTGTTGCGGGCGTTTTACGAGTGGATTACCGACAACAAGTGCACTCCCTATCTACTGGTGGATACTCACCTGAACGGCGTTCTGGTACCCCAGCAGCACGTTAATGAAGATGGTCAGATTGTGCTGAATGTGTCGGAAACCGCGGTGATGGGTCTTACTATGGACAATTACGCGATCCGCTTTAATGCGCGTTTTGGTGGAGTGCCTACCGATATTCAGGTGCCGGTGGGTGCGGTGGTCGGGATCTATGCCCGCGAGAATGGTCAGGGAATGGTGTTTGAGCCAGAGGAAACTCCAGAGCCACCGGAGCCCACACCGCCAACCACCCTTAAAAAGCCCTCTAAGAAGCCGGCCTTGCGCGTCGTCAAGTAGTACAAACGTCGATGCTGGCCAAAAGCTCTGTGACGAGCCGGCGGCCGGCGCTTCGCTCTTCTCCCCTCCGTTGTTGCTCTTTTCATCACCTTTTTGGCGCATTTGATCTGCTGGCGTAAAAATTGACGCCAGAATCCTGTTATTCATTGGTGAATTGACCCGGCCCTTCCGATACTGCAAACAAGCGGTATACAGGAGGACCCCAAGTGAAATTACTCAGCCATACCATTGGCATATTTACCAATCCGGATAAAGAGTGGCAGTCCATTCGCGCGGACAAGCACTCGTTTCTGCAGGTTTTTCTCAGTCATGTACCTATCCTGGCGTTGATTCCCTGTATTGCCGGTTATATCGGTGTGACTCAGGTGGGCTTCGAACTGGGCGGGCACGTGTCCAAGCTGACACCAGCGAGTGCCGGTAGCCTGGCGATCGTGACTTATCTAGCGCTATTGATCGGGATTTATCTGGTTGGAGAGTTTATCAACTGGATGGCCAAAGCCTACGGTGTTGAAGGCGATGAGCCCACTCGTCACTATGAAGGCACCGCGCTCGCTGTATTTGTGACTACGCCGGTGCTTCTGTCGGGGATTGTGATGATTTATCCCCATCTGTGGCTGGTGGTGACAGTAATGGGGCTGGCGGCCATTTATTCCGTTTATCTGCTCTATGAGGGTATCCCCATCCTGATGAATATGAGTAAGGAGCGTGCATTCCTTTACGCCAGTGCGGTGCTGACCATCGGCCTGGTGGGAATGGTCACGATCATGATCTGCTCTGTGATCATCTGGACCATGGGGGTCGGTCCGGTCTATCAGCATCACTATTAGTTCGTGGCTCAGTTCCAGCACCGCTACCGTGTGCGGTCTTGTGAGGCACGAGCTAGGCGCCCCCGGTAACCCATCCCTGGGGGCTCCGCACCGCCATCCCTGGCGGTGAAGGTCTCAAAGGACCACACCCGGTATCGTCACCTTCGCCCTCGGCTACGTTAAGTGAACAGCAATCGGCATTTATGCCGGCTTTCACTTTTATGGATATTGTGGCCTTGGCCGATCAGTTGACCGTGGCTGTTTCTCTGGGCGAGGCAACACTCGCCTGGGGCGAGATCGGATCGTGGCTGCCGGGAACAGGGGGCATCGGGCAATCCAGGCAATCGGCAATGGCCCTGAGCAACTCCACTTCACCTCCGCCAATCACGCCATCGTGGGCCAGAGTTGTAGCCAGGGCCTTGAGCAGCCGGGGCTTTTGCAGTGGTGAGATATCCCGCGCAATGGCCACCGCCTTGTCCAGGCGCTGTAGGGTAATATCGGTCCTGGCGGGCAGAGGGGCCGCAGGCAGCCCCAGCGCACGAGTGCCCGCTTCGAACGCACGTTTCGCGTTCAGATAATTGTCGCAGTCCGCGTGTGCCATGGTGGCCAGCAGAAACTGTTGCGCATCTGCGATGGCCTGGCTGTTCCCCTTTCGGCTGCCCAGCGCGCGGTGGCGGTCTGGGTTCGCCTCCAGGCCGTGCATGAGCACGCGGTAAAGAGCCCACTCCCAGATTTCCACCTTGCCATCGGCACGCAGCAGTTTGATGACGTTGCGTTTGAATATCTGAAACTGTTGCGGCGCAAGGGACTTGAGAGCCGGGATGCACAGGTCAATCAACGGCAGGCGATAGTGCTGTGGTGTGCTGGAAAGGAGTGGCGCCAGCTTGTTGAATTCTCGCAGAACGGCCGGGTGGGCAATCTCGGTGAGCAGGGTGAGTTGCTTCTCCCGGTGACCGGTTTCCGAAGACTCCGCATCGTTCCGCTCCTGCATCGCGCCACCATTGCTTCGGTTGTCCAGTAGCAGGCCATACACCAGCGCGCGCGCGGAAAATGGATCGTGCGCGGCAGTTTTCAATGGTGATGGAATATCTGCCAGTATGGCCTGACCCAGCAGGTGTTGCTGGTGTGTGGGCTGGGCAATGTTGTTATCCACGACTTCGAGGACTTTTTCGAGTCGGGTCTGGTAGTTCTCGTCACCCGGGCTGCCTGTGCCTGCATGTATCTGGGATGCTTGCACAGACGCCGCGTTGCTACCTGAAGATGCCGGGAGCTCCCCTGGGGGACTTGTTTCGCCGCTCCCGCTCCATTGCGGGTCCAGGCGGGTGATTCGGGCATTGAGTGGGGGGTGGGTGGCAAACAGGCCGAGCAGGCTGTTTTTCAACCCGCTGGCGAAGTACATATGGCTGAATTCACTGGCATTGGCGGCCTGCAGGCGAGAGCCACCGGCGTGCTGGCCAATCTTTTTCAGCGCGCCAGCGATACCCTGACTATTGCGGGTGAACTGTACTGCGGACGCGTCCGCCAGGTACTCGCGCTGGCGGCTCACTGCCGATTTGATCAGGTTGCCAAAGAAAGTGCCGGTATAGCCTATGACCACCAGCCCGGCGCCGATGCCAAACAGGGCTGCCCGCCCCCGATTATCTCGCCCGCTGCTCCAGTAGCTGCCCCGCAGCAGCCAGCTGCCCAGCAGGCCGATCACGAGGATTCCGTGAAGAAGGCCGACGATACGGATATTCATGCGCATGTCGCCATTGAATATGTGGCTGAACTCGTGGGCGACCACACCCTGCAGCTCATCGCGGTTCAGTTGTTCTATACAGCCTCGGGTGAGACCAATGACGGCGTCGCCCTGGGCATAACCTGCGGCAAAGGCATTAATCCCGTTGTCATCGAGGATATAGACATCCGGCACCGGGGTGCCCGACGCCAGTGCCATCTCTTCTACGACATTGAGCGCTCGCTGCTCTGCGGGATTTGCCGGGGAAATGTTGATTTTGCGTCCACCGAGAGATTCCGCAACGGCCTGGCCTCCAGCGGAGAGCTGGCGCAACCGAAACAGGCTGGCGAGACCGATAATTGCAGTAATGGTGATCGCAATACCGGCGATAGTGTCCCAGCCGAGACTGCTGAGCATCGTCATGAGCGATGTCTCGGTGGATGGGTCGCGCAGGTCGGAATAGCTGGTAAGAAATGCCACGAACAGGGTCGTGACAGCAACCAGCCCGATGATCGCGGCAAAAAACAGTGCGATCAGCAGGGTGCTGTTACGTCTGGCGCGATCCTGATACTCAAAAAAGTTCATTGGTGTTACCGGTCCCGGCTCAGAATTCTACCCGTGGGGCGGCCTGTATAACCTCGGAGTCCGCAAACTCCAGAAGTTCGCCATTCTCACGGTGACCGAAAAAGCCGGCAAAAAACACGGGCGGGAAGCTCTGGCGGAAGATGTTGTAGGTGGTGACCCCATCATTGAATGCCTGGCGGGCGAAGGCCACCTTGTTCTCGGTACTGGTCAGCTCCTCCATGACCTGCTGGATGGTCTGGTTGGCTTTGAGGTCCGGGTAGGCTTCCATCACTACGTTGAGCCGCCCAAGCGCGTTGCTGAGCAGCCCTTCGGCATTCCCAAGATCCGCAATCGCAGACGCGCTGCCGGGGTTGTTTGCCGCCGCTTTCAGGCCAGCAAGGGCGGAGTTGCGGGCCGCAATGACCGCTTCGAGGGTCTCGCGCTCATGCTTGAGGTAGCCGCGGGCAGATTCCACCAGATTGGGGATCAGGTCGTAGCGGCGTTTTAGCTGGACTTCGATCTGTGCAAAGGCATTTTCATATCGGTGTTTCAGTGATACCAGCTTGTTGTAAATACTGATGACGTACAGTATCAGAGCGGCGATGATCACAAGCCAGATGATGGTCGAAATTTCCATAGGGTCCCGGTTTCCAGTTTGTAGTGCTAAAGCCGGTGGAATCCGCGATTGGCAGATCGGTCGGTGCGATTGATCTTTATCGGTTTATTCCACCATTGCGCCTGATACTACCATGAGCAATACAACGAAGGGTGGATGGTAATCTCACCGGGTGTCTGGGTTATAATTCACCACCAAATCAGGACTTGACGCAATATTGGTCAGCCATTTGCGGCGGTTTCCGTTAAATATGGAGAGAAAACAGCATGAGCGAGCAATCAAAAGACCCTGTAGTCATCGTAGGTATCTCCCGTACCCCAATGGGGGCCATGCAGGGTGCTTTATCTGGCCTGAGTGCCCCGGAGCTGGGCGCGGTGGCGATTCGCGGTGCCCTTGCTGACGCCGGAGTGGATGTGGCGGATGTGGATGAAGTTTTACTCGGGTGTGTGCTGCCGGCGGGGCTTGGGCAGGCTCCTGCGCGTCAGGCCTCGCTGGGCGCTGGTATTCCGGAGAGTACGCCGACCACTACCGTCAACAAGGTTTGCGGCTCAGGGATGAAGACGGTGATGATGGCGCGTGACGCCCTGCTTGCTGGTGATGCCAAAGTGGTTGTGGCAGGTGGTATGGAAAGCATGAGCAATGCGCCATATTTGCTGCCCAAAGCGCGTGGGGGTATGCGCCTCGGGCACGGGGAGGTGCTCGATCATATGTTTACCGATGGTCTGGAAAACGCGTACGACGGCCAATTGATGGGCAATTTTGCCGAGAGTACCGCCGATAAGTATGGCTTTACCCGGGAAGCGCAGGACGCCTTTGCCATCGAGTCGCTTGCCCGTGCCAATGCCGCCATCGCATCCGGTGCATTCGAGCGAGAAATTTCTCCGGTCACCGTGAGCACCCGCAAAGGTGACCATGAAGTGTCCGTGGACGAAGGGCCAGGTAGCGCCCGCCCGGACAAGATTCCCCAGCTGCGGCCGGCGTTTCGGAAAGACGGTACCGTCACTGCGGCCAACGCCAGTTCGATTTCCGATGGCGCCGCCGCTCTGGTGCTGATGCGTGAGAGTGAAGCCAAGGCCCGTGGTATCAAGACACTTGCCGTATTGCGCGGTCAGAGCCAGTTCGCCCATGCGCCGGAGTGGTTTACCACGGCACCGGTATCGGCGATGAACAGCCTCCTGGATAAGACCGGCTGGAGTGCGGCGGATGTCGATCTGTATGAAATCAATGAAGCATTTGCCGTTGTCACCATGGCGGCCATGAAAGAGCTGGACCTTGCCCATGACAAGGTCAATGTTAACGGTGGCGCCTGCGCGTTGGGGCATCCGCTGGGGGCTAGCGGGGCTCGAGTGATTGTTACCCTGCTGGCAGCGCTGGAAAATCGCGACCTGAAAAAAGGCGTGGCCAGCCTGTGTATCGGTGGTGGTGAGGCCACGGCGATCGCGATCGAACGCCCGTAACCCCCTGATAATATATTTGTCTGGTGTAACCAAAAACGGAGGCATTGCCTCCGTTTTTTTGTTGCTATGTAGGGGGGAAGTCAGTCGATATATTCCACGGCTTTTACAACTTTCTGCACCCCGCCAACGGTACGGGTTTTCTCTGCAGCATTCTCAGCCTCCTGCCGGGTAAGCAGTCCCATCAGATAAACGACCCCGTTTTCCGTCACTACCTTGATGCGACCACTGTCAATTTCCTTATCGGTCAGCAGCACGCTTTTCACCTTGGTGGTCAGCCAGGTATCGCTGGTGCGTGCCAGTACCGAGGTAGTACCGCGCACCTGAATTTCGTTGTAGACCTGACGCACCGAGTGAACTTGTTGGGCGGTGCGGCCGGCCAGGTTGCGAAGTTCGTTATCGGAAACCTGGCCGGTGAGCAGAATCACACCGTTGAAGCTGGTGACGTCGATATTGGCCTCTTTCAGTTCCGGGTGTGCCTTGCGTAGGTTGACCTTGGTGATGGTTTCCAGCTGCTGGTCATCGATATAGGTACCGAAACTGCGTTCGCCGGGATCGGGCTGGATGGGGCCGTCGTGGGTGGCGTCCAGTACCGTGGCACAACCACTCAGGGCCGCCAGTAAACCGCCGGCCAGGGCCAGCTTCAGTGAGGTGAAAACTTTCTTATTGATGCTCGGTTGCATGGATTACTCCTCGAATCCGCCAAACAGGCTGCTGTCTATCAGGTCGCACAGGCAGAACAGAATCAGTAGGTGTACCTGGTGCACTTCCGGTGCCACCGGAGAGGGTACGCGCAATTCAATATCGTGCACATCGAGCAGAGCGGTACAGTCGCTGTCGCCTTCTCCTCCGGTCAGAGCGAGTACGCCCATATCCCGGTCGTGAGCGGCGCGGATTGCCTGGACCAGATTGGAGTCCTGGCCGTCTGTGCTGATGATCACCAGTAAATCGCCCGGTTGCCCCAATGCGCGTATCTGGCGCGCGTAGGACTCGGCGCGGCCATGTTTGCGTGCGACAGTACTGGTGGTGACCGCATCTCCATTCAAGGCAATGGCGGGCAGCCCCGGGCGCTCGCGCTCGAAACCGCCCATCAGCTGTGCGGAAAAGCTCTGTGCCAGAGCGCCGCTCAACCCGTTGCCACAGATCAGGAGCTTGTTTTCTGCCAACAGCGTATGCACGATCATTTCGCTCGCTTCGGCAATGTAAGGTGCCAAAAGTTCACCCGCATTCATGGTTGCTTCAATGCTGTGGTGAAACAGCGTTACCACTCTCTGTTCCATGTACTCTGTTTTTTCCTGTGGGTGAACTAACGGGGGTGAGCTTATTGCCCGAAGGCGTTTTGTATCCAGTCCAGTTTCAGCTGTTTACCGGGCCCTTCCTGCTCGATACTGATGACATCAAAGCGGCATGGGCAATCCAGCTTGCGCAGTTGCAGGTAGCTGTTGGCGGTAAGCAGCAGCTTGCGCTGCTTGCGTTGGTCAACGGACATTCCTGCTCCGCCAAATATCCGGTTACGTCGAAAGCGTACCTCCACAAAAACCAGCATATTGCCATCGCGCGCGATCAGATCAATCTCACCGAAGCGGCCACGAAAATTCCGTTGCACAATGCGCAGGCCCGCAGCAATCAAAAACCGCTCCGCCTCCGCTTCCATTTGGGTGCCAATACTGGTGGTATCCATACGCGTTTTCCAGGCTTTCCTGTTCCGTGGAAAGCAGTGTTTATTGGGTGCCCGCCAAAGGGCGGGACGCCGAGATAATCAGGGTTCAGTTGCGCGCGCTGTTGTCGGTGAGCCGCGGCGGGGCCTCGCTTGTGGTGATCGGCACCGGTGCCCCCTTGTCGATTTTCGCCCAAATCTGTTCCCGCACGATACGCCCATCCGCGGTGAGGCTAAGGGCGCCGGTCAAGCCATATACCTGTTGATCTGGGAACTGTCGCAGAATTGGCAGTCGTGGGTAGAGGCGGAAAGCATCGGCGCCGAGTGCGTAGAGGCGCGCAAACGCCGGGGCCGGTGCCGCCTGCTTCACAATATTCTGCTTGGTCTGGTTGTCGTCTTCGAACAGCCACGGTAGCGCGGTAAAGCGCACACCGTTGATATCCCGGTCGCGTTGGCGGTCGACATTTCCCGCGAAAACCTGGGAGGTGGAATACACCGGTAACTCACCGGCATAGAAAAACGACAGCATGGGTTTGATCTGGCGGGCCTGTTGCGGTTGCGCCAGCACAAACAGCATATCTACATCGCCGCGGCGGCGTGGGGTGAATTTGAGCGGCGCGGCCAGTTTGCTACGCAGGGCGCGCTCGCGCTCTTTACTTTCCGGAATCAATAGGGCGTCGCTTACCAGCTGGGAGAAATTGGTGCTGTCTTTGTAGTTGCGGCTAACGCTGACACTGCCACCGAGGCGGTTCCACTCTTCGGTAAATGCCTGCAGGCCGCGCTGCCCCCAACCGGACTCCGGAGCCAGAATCATCGCTTGGCGATGTCCTTGGCGGTAGGCCTGCTGTGCGACCTGCCGGGCCTCATCTTCGATTGCAAGGCCAAACTGCACCAGATCGTCGGTCAGGCGCCCTTCATCGCCGTAGTTGAGTGCCAGGGTGGGCACCGGCAGGCTTTCCGTGGCCAGCAGGTTGGCAACCTTGCTCTTGTCCAGTGGGCCAACAATCGCCTGAGCGCCGTTATTGATGGCGGTCTGGTAGATTTCTTCAAACGGCTGCTCGGTGCCGGTGTCGTAAACCTGTACCTGGGGCGTTGGCGCGCCGGCATCCAGTGCGCTGTAGTAGGCCGCCATAAAACCGTCGCGAATGGCGTGTCCCGCGGAACCCAGTGGACCAGACAACGGCAGCAGCAGGGCGACATTCTGCGCCGGCTGCGATGCCAGTTTTTCAAGTAGCTGCAGCGCCTGGGGTGGGTACTGCACCGCCGTGTGGGTCGGCCATTGCTGGCGCCAGCGACTGAGCGCACTCAATTGGGTGCTGATATCAGCCTGGGTGTCGCGCCCGAGGAGTGCCAGTTGATACCAGGCTCGCATTTCTGGCGACAGGCTCTCTTCCGCACGCAGGCGCAATTCCTTGGACGGGAGCTGTGTCAGCAGCTGCCAGAGGCCATTGTTGTTGGTGTAGGTCGTCTGCTCATCCAGGGGCAGACCGGCGATGCGTTGACGCTCCTTGATTCCGCTGTCGATGTCTCCCATCAGGCTCCACAGGTCTGCACGCAGATTGCGCAGGGGCAGGGCGGTAGTGGCGGGAATCTGGAACCAGGACTGTTCCAGGCGCGGCGCACTGACCAGGTCCAGGGCGGTGAAAAACTCGTCGTCGGCGGCCAGCGCACTACCGTAAATATGCGCGTACTGGGCGTATTCCGGATCGGTAAGCTGCTCCGGGTCGATATCGCTCGCAGTCTGTCTGACCGTCGCGTTATCGCCCAATCCGTATAGAATGGCGGCCGCCTGCAGCTGGGTTTGCTCCTTCGCCGGGGATGGCAGCTGTCGCGCCTCGTCGATCAGGCGCATGGCGCTCTGGCGGTTGGCGGTGAGCGCATCGCCTGGAGCGGCCGGAATCTGCGTTCCCGGTCGGGTGCTCGGGGTCTGGCAGCCGGCCAGGGCCAGCGCCAGGGTGCCTGCGGCCAGGCTATTTAAAATGAAAGGAATGCGCCGGGAAAGGGCGGACATATTCTTCTCCCACAAAACTTATTCTGGAGTGAACTATGGGGCTTGATACAGCGGTGCTTTATATCGTCGCGACGCCCATTGGCAATTTGGCGGATATGGTACCGCGAGCCGTTGAAGTTCTACAATCCGCGGATCTCGTGGCGGCGGAAGACACCCGTCACAGTCAGAGACTTTTCTCCCACTTTTCCATCGAAACCCCGCTGGTTGCCTACCATGACCACTCGGACGACGTTCGTACCGGAAAGATCCTCGAGCGGCTCGCCCAAGGGCAGACTGTCGCCTTGATCTCCGACGCCGGTACCCCGTTAATCTCCGACCCGGGGTACCGCCTGGTGCGCGAAGCCCGCGAGCAGGGCTTCCAGGTCGTGCCTATCCCCGGCCCCTGCGCTTTCGTTGCTGCCCTGTCTGCGGCGGGGCTGCCGAGTGACCGCTTTACCTTCGAGGGTTTCCTGCCTGCCAAATCCCTGGCTCGGGAAAAGGCGCTTTCTGCACTGGCGGGTGAAACCCGCACCATGGTGTTCTACGAGGCCCCGCACCGGGTGCTGGAGACCTTGGAGGCGATGGTCGACAGCTTCGGCGGGCAGCGCGAGGCGGTGATTGCGCGAGAGCTGACCAAGGCATTCGAGACGATTCAGCTGTTGCCGCTCGCTGAACTGGTGGAGTGGGTGAGGGCGGATAGCAATCAGCAGCGCGGTGAGATTGTGCTGTTGGTGCGCGGTGCAGAGGCGGCGAAGGCCTCGGAATTGGATAGTGAGTCCGAGCGAGTGATGAAGCTGCTGTTGGCGGAATTGCCGCCCAAGCGGGCGGCAGCGGTGGCCGCGGAGATCACCGGGGTGAATAAAAAGGTTTTGTACAACTGGTCACTGTCGCAGAAGTAGCGAGGTGCGACTGCGCTTGGATGCGAAGGTACTGCTACCGGGTATCGCCTTTTGAGACACGCCGTGCACCCATCCCTGGGGGCTCTGCGAAAACATCCCTGTTTTCGAAGGTCTCAAAAGGCGATACCCGGTAGCGGTGCCGCCACAGGCTCTTTTCGAAGTCGTTAAGGGATTTGGCTTGCATCCTCAGTCAGTGCTCATTAACCTTCGCGCCCGAGTCAGCCAGACAATCGCTGTTTTACCGCTTTCGGGCGATGAGATGGAGGAAAGTCCGGGCTCCATAGGGTGGGACGCCAGGTAACGCCTGGGGGGCGCGAGCCTACGGAAAGTGCAGCAGAGAGTAGACCGCCGATGGCTTCTTCGGAAGCACAGGTAAGGGTGAAAGGGTGCGGTAAGAGCGCACCGCGCGACTGGCAACAGTTCGTGGCACGGTAAACCCCGTTCGGAGCAAGACCAAATAGGCCCCCTATAGCGAAAGCTAAAAGGTGTGACCCGCACTGGGGGCGGGTAGGTCGCTTGAGGTGTCTGGTGACAGGCATCCCAGATGAATGATTGTCCGCGACAGAACCCGGCTTATCGGCTGACTCGACTTATTCTTAGTAGCAGTGGTGCATTTTGCTGCTGGTTCAATCAGGTGGCGGTGTTAGTACTTGAAAGGTCCGGTGGCGGTGCTGCTACCGGGCATGGCCTTGCGAGACACGCCGTGAACCCATCCCTGGGGGCTCTTCCGCGACATCCCTGTCGCAGAAGGTCTCGCAAGGCCATACCCGATATCAGCCCCTTCGCATCGACTATTTGGTGCTACTTTTGCAGCAGTAACCCACACTCACGATGCTCCTCACCCTTCGTCGGGTCGAAGTACACATCGTTATCCGGCAGATCGTTCTCGTAAACATACTCTTCCACATCAATTTCCTTGAGGTGGAACATCGGCGCTACGCGAATGGTGCCGTGGTTGCCCTTGGTGAACACATCCAGCCCCTTGCGGTGCGCGTTCTGATCGTGACGGATACCATTTAGCCACACATCCGGCTTCAACTCCTGCATGGCGCGGTTGAAGGGTTCCAGCTTCACCGTGCGTGAAAAGAAGTCGTGCTCCGGGGTGTCCAGGGGCGGGATGCCGCCGTATACGGCGTTGTAGTGGGCTGCGGACATTTTCGGCGAATACGTGTACAGGTTCAGATCCAGGAGTTTGATGACCTTCTCGATATGGCGGTAGGTCTCCGGCGTGTTGTAGCCGTGATCGACCCAGATGACCGGGATGTCCGGTTTTGCACGGGTGACCAAGTGCAGAAAGGCCACGGCCAGTGGGCGGAAGTTGGTGAAGACCACCGGGTTTTCCGCTTCCGCTATGGTGTACGCCATGATCTCGCTGGGCTTGCTGCCTTTGAATCGCTGGTTGAGCGCATCCAGATCGGCACCGTGATGGAAGGTGCGGGAGGGCGCGCTTTGTTTACTCAGTCCGGCTGTTAGGCCCATGTCGATAAATTCCTGCTGAATTTTGAATAGGGCAAAGCTACAGCGTGTCGATGTCCATTAAAAATAATAAAAGCTGATTTTTATATGCCTCCCTGTTCTAACCCCTGCCATATCCGCCTGATTGCAGGTTATCTGGCGCTGAAACTCTCCCCGCGCTCTCAATATTAAGGCGTGACGCGACAGTCTGTATTGGCGCGTTTTTCCTGGTGTTGAGGTGTGGTTGGCGACCGCCTGTAAGTGCCCGCTTACCTTTGGAGTTTTTGAGGTCTCTCATGGGGCTTCCGCGTAAACTTAAAGTGAATTATCAAGTTGCCAGAGTAAGTGCTTGCTTTGCTGTCGTTTTGCACAGTTAGTGTCCTGCCTGAAATGTGAACACTTCGCCTGCAGCCCGCGAAATTACTGGGCTTTTTCCGTGTTTATCCCTTCTATTTCCTTGACTTTGTTGTGCCCAGATTTATAGTGTCGTAAGTGGAGAAAAGTGGAAAAATGTGGGTATAAGTGGAGTTGGTGTGGTGGTGAGTGGTTATTCACGCATTATCGCGCCGCTCGGTGGCAATAAGTGCCAGCCCTCAAGCACATAACTGTTTACCAACTGAGCAATCGCTGATCCATGTATCTGGGCAGTCACGCAATCAATATGGACGCCAAAGGGCGTCTGGCGATTCCGGCGCGGGTGAGAGATTCGCTGCTGGAAGATTGTGGTGGTCGCCTGGTTGTGACGGCACATACGGAAGAGCGTTGTCTGCTCGTCTATCCTGATGCCCAGTGGCGTGAAATTCTTCCAAAGATTGAGGCGCTGTCCAGCTTCAACAAGGTGGCCCGGCGGGCCCAGCGACTGTTGATCGGATACGCCTGCGAGCTTCAGGTCGATGCCAACGGTCGCGTGCTGATTCCGCCGACCCTGCGCGAATACGCCGGTCTGGAGAAGAAGCTGATGCTGGTGGGGCAGGGTAAAAAACTGGAGTTGTGGAGTGAGGACCGTTGGATGGACTGGCTCGATGACAGTGAGGGGGATGGAGAAATGCCGGAAGAAATGGCTTCTCTTTCCCTGTAACCGAAACTAATCAATTGCAGGAGAGTGGGGTGTCCCAGGATCTGCATCGCAGTGTGTTGTTGCGCGAGGCTGTGGACGCCCTGGTGGTGGATCCGGGCGGCTTGTATATCGACGGCACTTTTGGTCGCGGTGGTCACAGTGCGTCGGTGCTCGAGCAGTTGGATGGTGCGGGCCGTCTGGTGGCGGTGGATAAAGACCCGCAGGCCATCGAGTTTGCCCGTGAACGCTTCGCTGGCGAGCCGCGTTTTGCGATCTGGCATGGCTCTTTTGCGGATATGGATCAGGCCGTCGCCGGTCGTGCTGGGCAGGTATCCGGAATCCTGCTGGATCTGGGGGTCTCGTCGCCCCAGCTGGATCAGGCGGAGCGCGGTTTCAGCTTTATGCAGGACGGCCCGCTGGATATGCGCATGGACACCAGCCGCGGTATGAGCGCCGCGGAGTGGGTGAATACGGAGTCCGAAGCCGAAATGGCGCGGGTATTCAAGGAGTACGGCGAGGAGCGTTTTGCGCGCCGTATGGCCGGCGCTATTGCGCGGCGGCGGGTGGAGCGTCCGTTCGAGCGGACACTGGACCTGGCGGAGGTGGTGAAGGCGGCAAATCCCGCATGGGAAAAGGGTAAGCACCCGTCCACCCGCGTGTTCCAGGCGATTCGGATTCATATAAATGGAGAGCTGGACGACCTGTACCAGGCCCTGGATAAGTCTCTGGCGTTACTCAAGCCCGGTGGGCGCCTGGTGATCATCAGTTTCCACTCTTTGGAGGATCGCATTGTGAAGCGATTTATCCGCGACCAGGAGAAGGGGCCTCAGCTGCCCCGCGGGCTGCCGGTGATGGACAGCCAGATTCGCAAGACGCTGCGCTCGGTTGGTAAAGCGGTAAAGGCCGAGGCGGAGGAAGTGGGTGAAAATGTGCGCTCGCGCAGTGCGGTGATGCGAGTTGCCGAGCGTCTGGCGGACTGATTACTGGCCATGGCTGCGAATACAAACAGTAAGTGGTGGGTGGCAGGCCTCTGGGGGCTCGTCATGGTTTCCGCTCTGGGAGTGGTGCACACCACACATCAGAGCCGGGTGCTCACTGCGCAGCTCGAGCAAGCGCAGCGCTACCGGGATGAGTTGCGCTACGAGCAGGAGCGCCTGCTTCTGGAGCGCGGCGCCTGGTCGGCATACAGCCGCATCGAGCAGGTAGCGAAAGAAAAACTGAAAATGCATGCGCCCAAACCGTCGGAGCGTGTGCTGGTAACTGCAAATTAGTGGTCGTCAAGCCGATAACAACAGGGATTCAGGGAAGCCTCGATGGGTGCCGTGAAAAAGCAGCAACAACAGCAGCAGGGTATCGCCCGCTGGCGCTTTGCGTTGGTGGCGGGATTGCTGTGTGCGCTTGCGGCGGCACTGGTGGTGCATCTGGCGAGCCTTCAGGTGTTGCCGGAGCAGGATAAAGGTTACCGCTTCCTACAGGATCAGGGGCGTGCCCGCACTATCCGGACCGAAGAGATTGCCGCATACCGCGGCAGTATTCTGGATCGCAATGGCGAATTGCTTGCGGTGAGCACTCCGGTACACACCATCTGGGCCAACCCGCAGCTGTTGAAGGAGGCGGATGCCGAGCAACTGCGCGGCCTTGCGGCTGCGCTGGGTACGCCGCCGGCAAAACTGGCCAAGCGCCTGGAGAAGTACCGCAATAAGGGGTTCATGTATCTGCGCCGGCATATGACGCCGGAGGGCGCGCAAAAGGTGCTGCAGCTGGATCTTGCGGGCGTCTACAGCAAAAAAGAATATCGCCGCTTCTACCCTGCCGGTGAAGTCACGGCGCAGCTACTGGGCTTTACTAATATTGACGACCTTGGGCAGGAGGGGCTCGAGCTTGCCTACGAGCAGTCTCTGGCGGGCGAGCCGGGCAAGCGTCAGGTGGTGAAAGACCTGAAAGGCCGCACCGTGCGCGATCTCGCGGTGAAACAGGAGGCGCGTCCGGGGCGTGACCTGCAGCTCACCATCGATATGCGCCTGCAGTATCTGGCTTATCGCGAGCTGAAAAAAGCGGTCACCGAAAATGGTGCCGCCTCGGGTTATATGGTGATTCTGGATACGCGTACCGGCGACGTGCTGGCGATGGCCAATCAGCCCTCGTTCAACCCAAACAATCGTGCCGGGGTAAAAGCGGCCGCCATGCGTAATCGGGCCCTGATTGATCAGTTTGAACCGGGTTCTACGATCAAGCCGTTGACTGCACTGGCCGCTCTGGAGACCGGGCGCTGGCAACCGCACACCCGGATCAATACCAGTCCCGGCTATATCCGGTTGCCCGGCAAAACCCTGCTGGACCCGGTCAACTACGGCGAAATCGACCTGACCCGGGTGATTACCAAGTCCAGCCAGGTGGGGATCACCAAGGTGGCGATGGATCTGGAGCCGGAAACCTTGCGTGGACTCTTTTATCGGCTCGGGTTGGGTGAGGCCGTTGGCAGTGGATTCCCCGGGGAGGCGCCCGGAATACTGCCAACGCGAGGACGATGGCACCCCATTGAGCTGGCCAACTTTGCTTTCGGCTACGGTTTAACAGTGAACGCCGTGCAGCTGGCGCAGGCCTACAGTGTCGTTGCAAACGCCGGGCTCAAACGCCCGGTTTCGCTGATTCTGGAGAACGGCAAAAAGTCGCAAGATGCCGACCGAGTTGTGGAGTCTGAGCTGGCGCGGGAAGTGACCGCGATGCTGGAAACCGTAATTGGCCCCGAGGGTACCGGGAAGCACGCTGCTGTCCAAGGGTATCGGGTGGCGGGAAAGACCGGCACTGTGCACAAGGTGGGCAGCGAGGGATACGCGGACAACCGCTATCGTTCGGTGTTTGCCGGGTTTGTGCCAGCGGACAATCCGCGGCTCGCGGCGGTGGTGGTGATTGACGACCCCACCAGTGCCAAATATTACGGCGGTGAAGTCGCCGCGCCGGTGTTCGGAAAAGTGATGACGGGTGCTATGCGCTTGCTGCAGGTTCCACCGGAAAAAATTGCGCCGGCTGATCAGCAGTTGGCGACGCAGCTGGACGAGAGAGGTACTACATCGTGACCCAGCAAAAACAGACGCAAACTGGCGCGCCGAGCGGGATTGAGGTGCACAGCGTATCCCTGGCCACACTGGTGCCAGGCTACGCAGGTATTCCTGATATTTCTGTCACCGGTGTCGCCCTGGACAGCCGCCAGGTGCTGCCGGGTGATGTGTTTATGGCGCTGCGCGGCACAGTGGTAGATGGGCGGGAGTATATCGACAGCGCAATTGCCAGCGGAGCAGCCGTAGTGCTCGCGGACGGCGAGGCGCTCGGCACCGAGGAGCGCAGTGGTGTCCAGGTCGTCACCGTGCCCGGTCTCGCAGCCCGGGTTGGTGAGATTGCTGCACGTTTTTACGGTAACCCCAGTGCATCCATGTATCTCGTGGGGGTGACCGGCACGAATGGCAAATCCACGTGTGCTTATCTGACTGCGCAAGTGCTGGCGGCACATTTTGGCAGCGCCGCAGTAATGGGCACCATCGGCAACGGTGTGTGGCGAGAGGGGGATATCGAACTGGTGGATACCGGTCTCACTACCCCCGACCCGGTACGCCTGCAAAAAGACTACGCAGAATTTTTTGCTCAGGGTGCCCGCGCTGGCGCAATGGAGGTGTCTTCCCATTCCCTGGCGCAGGGGCGGGTGCACGGGCTGGAATTTGATACCGCGGTATTCACCAATCTGACCCGCGATCACCTGGATTACCACGGCAATATGGCCGCCTACGGTGCCGCCAAGGAAAAACTGTTTGGCCTGCCGAAGTTGAAGCGTGGCGTTATCAATATTGACGATCCCTTCGGTGCGCAGATGGTCGAGCGCTGCAGACTGCGCGGCCTGAAAACCATCACGTATGGCTTGCAATCCGGTGATCTGCAGATCCGTGACCTCAAGCGTCTGGATAGCGGTTTTTCTGTGCACCTGATCACTCCCTGGGGTGAGGGTGAGCTGAAAGCACCATTGATCGGGGATTTCAATCTTCACAACGCCCTGGCAGTGGTTGCTGCGGCTGGCGCCGCTGGAATACCACTCAAGGAAATACTTGTCGCTTTCGAAAATATCCGCCCGGTACCGGGGCGGATGGAGCGTGTTGCCGGTCGCGTCGCAGGGGATATCAGCGTACTGGTGGATTACGCCCATACCCCAGACGCGTTACGCGCGGCGCTGGAAGCAGCGCGCCCCTATTGTCGTGGCAAGCTGTGGTGCGTATTTGGTTGTGGTGGGGATCGCGATTCCGGCAAGCGCGCCCCTATGGGAAGAATTGCCGCAGAGTTGTCCGATAGCGCGGTGGTCACCAGCGATAATCCTCGCGGTGAAGACCCTCAGAAAATCATTGATGACATTTTGCAGGGAGTTGATGGTCACCAGTGCGTAGTAAAAGTCGATCGTGCTGAAGCCATTGCTTATGCGATCGCGCAAGCCGAACCCGGTGATACCGTGCTGATTGCCGGCAAGGGCCATGAGGATTATCAGCTGATCGGTAGTGAAAAACTGCACTTTTGCGATCGCGAACAGGCCGCTGCCGCTCTGGAGCAGCGTGCGACCGCTGGGAGCGAGCAATGATTGCACCGCTCTCTCTGGAACAATTACAGCAGCGGTTCGGTGGCGAGCTGATCAATGGCCCGGTGACCTTTGATGCGGTGTGTACGGATACGCGCAACTTGGACGCGGAAGCCTTGTTTGTAGCGCTGCGTGGTGAGACGTTCGATGCGCATGACTTTCTCGCGGATGTCGACGGCAGGGTGCTCGGCGTGGTTACCGAAAAGCGCCTGGAAAATTCCAGCATGCCGCAGTGGCTGGTGGCAGATACCAATATCGCGCTGGGGCAGATTGGCCGCTTGTGCCGTGAACAGTTCACTGGGCCGGTGATCGGTATTACCGGTTCCTGTGGTAAGACAACGGTGAAAGAAATGATGGCGGCCATTTTCGGGCAGCGCCATCGTGTCTGTGTGACAAAAGGGAACCTGAATAACCATTTCGGTGTACCCATGACCCTGCTTTCCCTGTCCGCGGAGCACGAAGTTCTGATCGTTGAGATGGGGGCCAGCGGCCCCGACGAAATAGGCTATCTGTGTGGAATTGCAAAGCCCGGCATCACTGCGGTCAACAATGTGATGCCCGCCCACGTGGAAGGCTTCGGATCCGTAGATGGTATCGCCACCGCCAAAGGACAGATATACACCAGCCTCGGTCCGGATGGGATCGCGGTGGTGAACGCAGATGACAGCTATGCCGATTACTGGCGCGGTGAAATGCCGGAAGGCGTTCGCACCCTGGAAGTCGGCTTCGGGCACCAGTGTGCGATCCATCCCGATAATATCCAGATGGATGCATTGGGTTGCGCCTCTTTTGATCTCGTGGTCGAAGGCGTGTCTCACCCGGTCAAGTTACAAGTGCTGGGTGAGCATAATGTTCACAACGCGCTGGTGGCAGCGGGCTGTGCGCATGCGGCGGGAATACCCGGAGCTGAAATCGCCGGTGGTCTCAGTGCCGCAAGCGGCGTAGGTGGGCGCATGCAATCGCTACAGGGACGCAATGGGGCAACGGTTATCGACGACAGCTACAACGCCAACCCAGGATCGGTGAGTGCAGCCATTGAGCTGCTTGCCCAGCGCGACGGTAAAAGGATTCTGGTACTTGGCGATATGGCGGAGCTGGGGCCAGAAGCGGACCGTGCCCACCGGGATATGGGTGAACTTGCCCGCGACCGCGGCATCGACCAGCTGTTTACTCTGGGCACATTGAGCCGCGCGGCGAGCGTGGAGTTTGCGACCGGTCGTCACAACGGACAAAGGAATTTTTCTGAACGCGAATCGCTGATACAGGCGTTGGCGTCGGAACTGGATGGAAGCACCACTGTGCTGGTGAAAGGTTCCCGCAGTGCGCGAATGGAACTGGTTGTGCAGGCACTGACCAACGGGAATCAAGAGAAGGTTTAATTCATGCTGCTTTGGCTGGCCGAATATCTACAACAATATGAGAAGGGCTTTGCGGTCTTTGACTACCTGACCGTACGGGCAATCCTCAGTGCCCTCACCGCATTGGGTATATCCCTGCTGGTGGGGCCGCGCATGATCACCTGGTTAAACCGTTTGCAGGTTGGGCAGGCGGTTCGTGACGACGGTCCGCAATCGCACTTGAGCAAGTCTGGTACCCCGACCATGGGGGGCACGCTGATTCTCGCGGCGATATTTTCCGGCGCGCTGCTCTGGTCTGATCTCAGCAACCGCCTGGTATGGGTCACCCTGCTGGTCACCTTTGTATTTGGTGCGGTGGGGTTTGTCGATGATTACAAAAAGGTGGTGGAGAAGAACTCCCGGGGGCTGATCGCCCGTTGGAAGTATTTTTGGCAGTCCGTGGCGGGGCTTGGAGCGGCGATTTACCTGTATATGACCGCGACTTCGCCGGCGGAAACCCAGTTGTTCGTACCTTTTTTCAAGGATGTAGCGATCAATCTGGGGCCGGTCACTTTTATCCTGCTGACCTACTTCGTGGTAGTGGGTTCCAGTAATGCGGTGAACCTGACAGATGGTCTCGATGGTCTGGCGATCATGCCCTCTGTCATGGTTGGCGGCGCTCTGGGTGTGATCGCGTACCTGGTTGGTCATGTGGAATTCGCCACGTATCTACATATTCCGTCTATTTCCGGGGCGGGTGAGCTGGCGGTGTTCTGCGCGGCATTGGGTGGCGCGGGGCTCGGGTTCCTCTGGTTCAACACCTATCCGGCGCAGGTCTTTATGGGCGATGTGGGCGCGCTGGCACTGGGTGCGGCGCTCGGCATCATTGCGGTGATTACCCGCCATGAGATAGTGCTGTTCATCATGGGTGGTGTCTTCGTGATGGAAACTGTGTCGGTCATTCTGCAGGTGGCGTCTTTCAAATTGACCGGAAAACGTATTTTTCGCATGGCGCCGCTGCACCATCACTTTGAACTGAAAGGGTGGCCGGAACCGCGCGTGATCGTGCGCTTCTGGATTATCACCGTAGTACTGGTACTGGCAGGGCTGGCAACTCTCAAACTACGTTAAGCAACAAAACAAAGTAAATCGCGGAATTTATATAAAACCAATGAGCCTAATCGCAACTTCAGAGAGAAAAGTGGTGATCGGACTGGGCGCTACCGGACAATCGGTGGTGTGCTATCTGCTGCGCCAGGGTATTTCTCCTGTGGTCGTTGACAGCCGCGAGGCGCCGCCCGCACTGGTTCAGTTCCGCGCAGAATTTCCGGACGTGCCAGTGGAGTGTGGCCCGCTGAACCAGGAAACCTTACTTGCGGCCAGCGAAATCATCGTGAGCCCGGGTATCGGAGTAGCGGAACCGGCGATTGCGGCTGCGGTGAAGGCTGGTATCCCGGTGGTTGGCGATATCGAATTGTTCGCGCGGGAAATCAATCGCGCTGAAGTAAAACCGAAGATTATTGCTATAACCGGGTCCAATGGTAAAAGCACCGTGACCACCCTGATGGGGAAGATGGTCGAAGCCGCGGGGATGCGTGTGGCAGTGGGTGGGAACATTGGTGTGCCGGTGCTGGATATGCTGGATCGATGTGGCCCCGTATTGCCGGATGTATTTGTTCTGGAGCTTTCCAGCTTTCAACTCGAAACGACCAGTACTCTCGCGCCGGATGTCGCCACCATCCTTAACATCAGCGCGGACCACATGGATCGCTATGCCAATCTTGCGGCTTACCACCAAGCGAAGCAGCGAGTGTACCGTCATGCAGAGCAGCTGGTGGTCAACCGGGCAGATCCACTCACCCGCGGTCCTCTCGGGAAAGATCGGCTCGAGTGGAGTTTTGGCCTTGACCGACCGGACTTACGTCAGTTCGGTGTGATCAGCGCGGAAAACGGCCAGTGGTTGGCCAAAGGCGCTGAGAAACTGATACGCAGCGATGAGATGGCCATGGTGGGCAGTCACAACGCGGCCAATGCGCTCGCTGCGCTGGCACTGGGCAATGCGGTGGGAATTCCCATGGCGCCAATGCTTGACGTGTTGCGCACTTTTACAGGGCTTGCGCATCGTTGTGAGCGCGTGGGCGAGAAAGACGGCGTCATTTATGTGAACGATTCCAAAGGTACCAATGTCGGTGCCACGCGCGCGGCACTCGATGGCTTGGCTGACGATGCGCGTAAGATTGTTTTGATTGCTGGCGGCGATGGCAAAGGCGCTGATTTTTCACCGTTGGTGGAAGCGGCGGATACCTTGCGTGGGCTGGTGACCATTGGCGTGGATGGTCCAGCGATCGCTCGGGTATTCGATGGCAAGGTTCCACAGCAAACCGCTGTGGATATGTCTGATGCGGTAAGCAAAGCCCGTGCACTGGCGCATTCTGGTGACTATGTACTGCTGTCACCGGCGTGCGCCAGTTTTGATATGTATCGAAATTTTGAAGCGCGTGGTGAAGCCTTTCGACGTGTTGTAGAGGACCACTTGTATTCCAGTCCGGCAAATGGAGGTGCGCAGTGAGTAAGTTGCCTCTGAGTGCTGCCAATCAGGAAGTCGATCCATATGGCTGGGTGCTGCCTTTCTGTGTCGCGGCATTGGCCAGTATCGGTGTGGTGATGGTCGCCTCAGCGTCGGTTGCTTACGCCTCGGATCTATACAATGACGAGTGGCACTTTCTAAAGCGGCATCTGGTATTTCTTGCTGTGGGTGTGCTGGGTGCGTTTGTGCTGAGCCGAATTTCCCTCAGTACCTGGTCAAACCTGTCGTGGACATTGCTGATTTTTGCCTGTGCCATGTTAGTGGTAGTGCTGATTCCAGGTGTTGGCCGTGCAGTCAACGGCAGTATGCGCTGGATTGCACTGGGGCCGATTACCGTGCAGCCAGCGGAAATTGCCAAATTTTGCTGCCTGGTATTTTTCGCCAGTTTCCTGACCCGGCGTCAGGAAAAGCTGCGCCATTGGAGCAGCTTTATGGTGCCGATTTCCGTGCTGGGAATCGTGGCGATTCTGCTGTTGCTGGAGCCGGATTTTGGTTCCGTTGTGGTTATTGCCGGCACCGCACTGGCGATGGTGTTTCTCGCTGGTGCGCGCCTGCCGCACACCTTTATGCTGGTAGCTCTGGCGGCCTGTGGCCTGGTGATGATGGCGATTTTCAGTCCCTACCGATTACAGCGCCTGACGACTTTCTGGGACCCCTGGGCCGAGCAGTACGCGGCCGGGTACCAGCTCACTCAGTCGCTGATTGCGTTTGGGCGTGGTGAGTGGTTTGGCGTGGGGCTTGGAAACAGCGTGCAGAAGCTGTTTTACCTGCCCGAGGCGCACACCGACTTCGTGTTTGCGATTCTCGCGGAAGAGTGGGGCCTGGTGGGTGGCCTGCTGGTGATCGCCCTGTACAGCGCACTGACCTGGTCCCTGCTGAGGCTGGTGCGCAAGGCGTTGCAAAAGCAGGCTTATTTCGCCGCACTGCTGACCTTCGGTATTGCCGTGCTGTTAGCTGGGCAGGCGTTCGTGAATATGGGGGTGGCATCGGGCCTTTTGCCTACAAAAGGTTTGACGCTGCCGTTTGTCAGCTCTGGTGGTTCCAGCCTGGTGGTGTGCTTCGGATTGTTTGCACTCGCCTGGCGCGCGCAGAGAGAACTGAATAGTGACGAAGGAGAGGACCAGGGTCGTCTCGCCAAAATAAGTCAGTTGCCGATTTTCAACCCACTGCAACTGGGCGATCGGAAAACCGGGGAGGCAGCGTGATGAGCGCGAGCGACAATGCCAAGCCGTTTGCCGGCAAGAAAATCCTAATGATGGCCGGTGGCACCGGTGGTCATGTATTCCCTGCACTGGCGGTGGCCAATGCTCTGCGGGAACAGGGTGCTGTGATCGAGTGGTTGGGGACTATGCGCGGTATTGAGTCGCAATTAATTCCGGCGGCGGATATCCCATTGCACTTTATTACTGTTGAAGGCATTCGCGGCAAAGGTAAGGCGGCACTGCTGAAAGCACCGCTGCAGATCACTAAAGCGATTTGGCAGGCGCGCAAGGTTGTGAAAGCCGTGGGACCAGATGCGGTTCTTGGATTCGGCGGTTTTGCTACGGGCCCCGGTGGGGTGGCCGCACGGCTTGCCGGAGTCCCGTTGATTATTCACGAACAGAACGCGGTGGCGGGCACGACCAACCGGCTGTTGGCCAAAGTTGCGAACCGTGTGCTGGAAGCATTCCCCAGCGGTCTCCCAAAGGCGGAAGAGGTCGGAAATCCAGTGCGTGAGGAAATCTCCAGTCTGCCGGAGCCTGCCCAGCGCGTTGGCACCAGGCAGCCTCCACATCTGTTAATTCTGGGGGGCAGCCTGGGAGCGGTGGCGATTAATGAGCTGGTACCTCAGGCGCTGGCAAAAATACCGGCGGACAGCCGGCCATTGGTGGTGCATCAGGCCGGGCAGCGACACCTGGATGTGGCGAAAGAGGCCTACGAGCGTGTAGGTGTGGCGGCGGATGTCGTGCCGTTTATCGCTGATATGGCGGCGGCATATCGCCAGGCCGACCTGGTGATCTGTCGCTCAGGTGCTCTGACGGTTTCCGAAATTGCGGCGGCGGGGCTGGGTGCAATCATGGTGCCCTTCCCTTTCGCCATTGATGACCACCAGACAAAAAACGGAGAGTGGTTGCAGCAGGCGGGCGCCGCTCGTGTGATCCAGCAGGATGATCTGGATGCGGACCAGCTGGCGAAGTTGTTGAACAGTTTGTTCGCCGATCCCAAAAAATTACTGGCCATGGCTGAAGCTGCGCGTCGCGTGGCTAAACCCGACGCAACCAGTCGAGTGCTGTCCGTGTGCCGCGAAGAGTTAAGGTGCTGAGATGACTGACGGAAAAGCCGGAAGCGCCGAATCAGGAATTGTTATGAGCGAAACGGGCGAGCGCCACTATCACGTACCCGCTATGCGTCGTATACGCCGTATCCACTTTATTGGTGTGGGTGGTGCGGGAATGAGTGGTATTGCAGAAGTGCTGCAGAACCAGGGCTACGAAGTATCAGGCTCGGACCTGCGCGACAGCAAGGTAACCGAGCGACTGCGCGGCCTGGGCGTAAAAGTGCAGATAGGCCACACCGCCGAAAACGTCAGGGACGTTGATGTCGTGGTCAATTCTTCGGCCATCTACGGTGATAACCCCGAGTTGACTGCGGCGCGGGAGAACCGCATCCCTGTGGTGCGCCGTGCGGAGATGCTCGGTGAATTGATGCGGTATCGCTACGGCATTGCGGTTGCCGGAACCCATGGTAAGACCACGACTACAAGTCTGATTGCGTCAATTTTTGCCGCTGACGGCAAGGATCCCACGTTTGTGATTGGCGGGTTGGTGAACAGTGCCGGCGCAAATGCCGCGCTCGGTGAGAGTCGCTACCTTGTGGCCGAGGCGGATGAGAGCGATGCCTCCTTCCTGCATCTGCAGCCGATGGTTACCGTAGTGACCAATATCGATGCGGATCACATGGAAACCTATGGTGGAGATTTCGAAAAGGTCAAACAGATCTTCATCGACTTTATTCACAACCTGCCATTTTATGGGCTGGCGGTGATGTGTGGTGACGATGCAAATGTTCAGGAGATTATTCCTAAGCTGGCGCGACCGGTCGCCACCTATGGATTCGATGAGGGTAATGACTTTCGCATCAGTGATGTGCGCCAGGAACCGCTGCGCAGTTTCTTTAATGTGTTGCGCCCCGATGGCAGCGTAATCGATGTATGCGTCAATGTACCCGGTATCCACAATGTACTGAATGCGACGGCAGCTATCGCAGTGGCGTCTGAAGAAGGGGTAAGCGACGCCGCTATCCGCGAAGGGCTGAAAGGCTTCCAGGGCGTTGGGCGTCGCTTCCAGATATACGGTGAGTACCCAGTCAGTGACGACCCGGATGCGGACAAGGTCATGTTGGTGGATGACTACGGCCACCATCCCCGAGAAGTGGCCGCGACGATCAAGACGGTGCGTGACGGTTGGCCAGAGCGGCGGCTGGTGATGGTGTACCAGCCCCATCGATATACCCGTACCCGGGATTTGTTCGAAGATTTTGTGCAGGTGCTTTCACAGGTCGACAAGCTGGTTCTTCTGGATGTATACAGCGCGGGCGAAGCAGTAATCCCGGGTGCCGATGGGCGAACTCTGGCGCGTAGCATTCGCAATCGCGGGCAGGTGGATCCGATTTTTGCTGAAAAAGTTGACCAGGTACCACCAATCCTTGCGGATCTTCTGGAGCCTGGGGATATCGTGCTTACCCAGGGGGCAGGTAACGTTGGTGGCCTGGCCCAGCAATTGTCGGAATGGCGCCTCGGCGACAAGTAACGGTAGCCGGCAGTGGGTAGAGAAACAAAATCGTCCCGCGAAAAAGTGGCGAAGAATAGAAAACCGAAGAAGGCGGTGCGTGGCGCTCGCGCTTTACCGAACCCGGATCATCAGTCCGCACCAGGGGTGCTGCGTGTTCTTGGTACGGTCTGCATGTTGTTGCTGGTCGCCGGTGCGCTGGGTTACACCGCGCACTGGCTCTGGCAGAAGGCCCCTGCGGTGGAATTGAGCCGCATGGATGCCCTGGAAAATGTGCGTGTGAAGGCGCCGTTCCGAGCAGTCAGTGAGAAAGCGGTCGAAGATATATTGCTACCGCACCTGAGTAACGGCTTCTTCGCAATGAATATCGATGAGATACGCAATGCGCTGTTGGCCGATCCGTGGATTGTTAACGCAACGGTAAGTCGCCGGTGGCCCAACGGGATTGAGGTCGTCGTTGAGGAAGCAGAGCCGCTCGCGATCTGGGGCGGAGACCAACTTCTGATCGCCAGCGGGGCTTTGTTGCCACGACCGGAAAATTTGAAAGACCTGCGGTTGCCGGAGTTGGCTGGCGACGCAGATCTGGTGGATCGAATCATGATGCAGTACCAGGCCTTGGCTGGACTGTTGACCACCAAAGATATGGAAGTGCGCCGCCTCTCATTCGATGACCTGGCGGGTTGGCAGCTGGAGCTGGTGAGCGGTATTCATTTGCAGCTCGGGCACGATGAACTGCTGGAGCGGGTCGATCGCTTTCTCAGTTTGACACGCGGCGTACTGGCGCCGCATCTGCAAAAAGTCGCGGGGGTGGATGCCCGCTATAACAACGCAGTTGCGGTGCAATGGAAGGCAACGGAAAACAAACAAAACTGACAACAAAACAGGCAGATAAAAAGCGGTACCTGGCCCTGATCCGACATGCACAATGTGGATCGGCGCAATGTTCCGCGAGGTTGAAATACGAATGACACAGTCCTCAGAACCACGCATGATCGTCGGGTTGGATATCGGTACATCCAAGGTGGTGGCGATCGTTGGTGAAGTTTCCGGAGACGGCGAATTGAATATCGTCGGAATCGGCTCTCACCGCTCTACCGGTATGAAGCGGGGCGTGGTGGTGAATATTGAATCCACAGTGCAGTCTATTCAGCGCGCGGTGGAAGAAGCCGAGCTCATGGCGGGCTGTGAGATTCACTCGGTGTATGCGGGTATTGCCGGTAGTCATATTCGCAGTCTGAATAGCCACGGTATCGTGGCGATCAAAGACCGCGAAGTGACCCAGCAAGATCTGGATCGTGTAATTGACGCTGCGCGGGCGGTGGCGATCCCCGCGGATCAGAAAATCCTTCACACCCTGCCGCAGGAATACCTGATCGACAATCAGGAAGGGGTGAAAGAACCTCTGGGGATGTCCGGTGTACGCCTCGAGGCAAAGGTGCACCTAGTCAGTGGCGCGGTGAATGCGGCGCAGAATATCGAGAAGTGTATCCGCCGCTGTGGCCTTGAAGTGGAAGACATCATTCTGGAGCAATTGGCTTCCAGTTATGCGGTGTTGACCGATGATGAAAAGGAGCTCGGTGTCTGCATGGTAGACATCGGTGGTGGCACCACGGATATTGCGGTTTTCACCGGTGGCTCTATTCGACACACCGGGGTGATTCCTATTGCCGGCGACCAGGTAACCAATGACATTGCCATGGCATTGCGTACACCGACGCCTCACGCGGAAGACCTGAAGATCAAATATGCCTGTGCGTTGGCAAAGCTCGCCCGTGAAGGGGAAACCATCAAGGTGCCGAGCGTGGGCGACCGCGCGCCGCGGGACCTGTCCCGCCAGGCGCTGGCGGAAGTGGTGGAGCCTCGGTACGACGAATTGTTCACATTGGTGCAGGCGGAGTTACGCCGTAGCGGTTTTGAAGACCTGTGTGCTGCGGGCATTGTATTAACGGGCGGTTCTTCAAAAATGGAAGGTGCCGTCGAACTGGCGGAAGAAATTTTCCATATGCCTGTGCGCCTGGCCGTACCACAGGGTATTGCCGGACTGACCGATATCGTTAGCAACCCCATCTATTCCACTGGGGTGGGCTTGCTGATGTATGCCATCAAGGCGGAAGAGAGCAAGGGTAGCCAGCCCCGAGTCAAGCACGACGAAAACCAGTGGTGGGACAAGGTTAAACACTGGTTTAGAGGCAACCTTTAGCAGGGGGCCCTAATGCCGAAAATAAATACCCGGACAAATTAATAAATTTGGACATGAGCAAAAAAGGGGAACAGCAATGTTCGAACTCGTAGATAGCGTACAGGATAAGCCTGTCATTAAGGTGATTGGAGTCGGTGGTGGCGGCGGTAATGCCGTCAAGCACATGATTGCCAGTGAAGTAGACGGCGTGGACTTTATCTGTGCCAATACCGATGCTCAGGCGCTGAAAGATGTGGAAGCGCAGACCATCCTGCAGTTGGGAAACACGATTACCCGAGGCCTGGGCGCGGGCGCGAATCCGGATGTGGGCCGTCAGTCTGCGTTGGAAGATCGCGAGCGCATCGCGGAAGTACTGACCGGTGCAGACATGGTATTTATCACTGCGGGTATGGGGGGGGGTACTGGTACCGGCGGTGCTCCAATCGTGGCGGAAATTGCCAAGGACCTGGGTATCCTCACCGTTGCTGTGGTCACTCGTCCGTTTATGATCGAGGGGCGCAAGCGTACCACCGTGGCAGAAGAGGGCATCCTCGAGCTGCGCGACAAAGTGGACTCTCTGATCACCATCCCCAACGATCGCCTGCTGGAAGTGCTCGGCAACAAGATCACCATGAAGGCCGCCTATAAGGAAGCTGACAATGTACTGCTGGGCGCGGTGCAGGGGATTGCCGACCTGATGATCCGTCCCGGTATTATGAACGTCGACTTTGCGGATGTGCGTACCGTAATGTCTGAAATGGGTATGGCGATGATGGGCTCCGGCTCTGCGGTCGGTGAAAACCGTGCCCGCGAGGCGGCAGAAAAAGCGGTGCGCAGCCCGCTTTTGGACAACGTCAACCTGCAGGGCGCTCGCGGCATTCTGGTGAATATCATCACCGGAAGCGAAGAGGCCGGCTGTCAGGAGCTGACTCTGGGCGAATACTCCGAAGTGGGGCAGATTGTTCAGGAGATCGCCTCCGACGACGCCACCGTGGTTATTGGTACCGCGGTGGACGACAAGCTGGGTGACGAGATGCGTGTCACTGTCGTGGCCGCGGGCCTCGGTGATGCCGGTGCCCAGGTCGCCCGCCCGACTAAAGTGGTTGATAACACCCGTCGCGCTGAGCCCCGTGAGTCGGTTCGTCCAGCGGCGCCGGCAGAGACTGCCCGCGAGACGCAAGAAGTGCGCAACAACGCCCGCGCTGAGGTGAAGCGCGAGCGCGCCATGCCGTCCCTCAGCCCGGATCAGGATATGGAATACCTGGATATTCCTGCATTCCTGCGCCGTCAGGCGGACTGATACCGTTTGGCTCTTTGGGTCCAGCAGGGTATTCATCACCCTGTGAGGGGCTCGCTGGAGCAGCGGCGGCATCTGCTCATGTCTGTGCCCGGCGAAATTCCGGGCATTCGCCCACTCCGGCGAGGAGAGCGGAACCTTCCTAACCTGAGGTACCGCTCCCCCCAGGGCCGAAAGCGCAGCTTTTGGATAAGAACAGACAGGGAAGAAACTGGTAGTACATCGCAGGAAGGCGGTGGCATTCAGGGGGAATTCAGCAACCCGACCATAAAATGTGGTGACCTTCAGGTTTTGGGCGTAAGTTAACACTTGTTAACCTCCAGCAGCCTGGTAAAGGCGTACAATAAACACCAGATTGTTTCCGGCCTGTGCGCCGATCTGGCGCAATAGTCTTCTCAGTGGACTATGCTTTTGGGAAGCAGGGTGGAAATGGTGTGCCGTAACTGCAGACACTCCGGGAAATGACCGAACGGGTTTCTGTAGTTTTGGCGTATATTTTCTGTTACTATCGCCGGCTCGCTGCGGTTCGTGCGCAGCTCACCGATTGGGAACCTAGATATAGATGATCAAACAGCGCACTCTCAAAAACGCTATTCGTGCCACTGGTGTTGGCCTGCATACCGGTAAGAAGGTCATTTTGACCCTGAAACCGGCGCCGGTGAACAGTGGTATCGTATTCCGTCGGGTCGATCTGGATCCGGTGGTTGAGATTGAAGCGCGTGCTGAAAACGTGGGCGACACCCTGCTCTCCACCACTTTGGTGAAGGGTGACGTGCGTATAGCCACGGTTGAGCACCTGCTGTCCGCCATGGCTGGTCTGGGTATCGACAATGCGATTGTCGAACTGTCCGCCCAGGAAGTGCCGATCATGGACGGCAGTGCCGGTCCTTTCGTGTTTCTGATTCAGTCTGCAGGTATTCAGGAGCAGGCCGCTCCCAAGAAATTCCTGCGGATCAAGAAGCCGGTGACTGTGGAAGAGGGCGATAAGGTTGCCAGTTTCCTGCCGTTTAACGGCTTCAAGGTGTCTTTCACCATTGATTTTGATCACCCGGTTTTCGAGGGGCGCAACCTCAGCTCCTCTGTAGATTTCTCCAGCACCTCCTTCGTGAAGGAAGTGAGCCGTGCGCGTACCTTTGGCTTCATGCACGAAATCGAGTATTTGCGCTCCAAAGGTCTGGTGCAGGGCGGCAGTGTGGATAACGCCATCGTTATCGACCAGTACCGTATCCTCAATGAGGGTGGTCTGCGCTATGAAGACGAGTTCGTGAAGCACAAGATTCTCGATGCCATCGGCGACCTGTATCTGCTGGGTACCAGTGTGATCGGTGAGTTCAAAGCCTTTAAATCCGGTCATGCTCTGAACAACAAATCCCTGCGTACCCTGATGGCTCAGGAAGACGCATGGGAAATGGTTACTTTCGAAGATGAACAGGAAGCGCCAATCTCTTACGTCAAGCCGATTCTGGCGGTGTAAGAAGCACTTGACGCAAAAGCCGGCACGAAAATTGCCGGCTTTTTTGTTTGTGGCGAGCAATGATTTGTGCGCCAGTATTCTTATTTCGCCGCCAGTGCGTGTTACATTGGCTGGCACTCGCCATGAGGATGGCGCCCGGGGCAAGCAGGATGCGGCAGTCCCGGCCTCCGACAGAAGTCACTGAAGAGCCGTGTGTAACGGGCTCGTGCGCGTTTTGACTGGAAACTTCTGGTCTCGATGCTGTGACTGAAAGACTGTCGAGGGCCGAATACTAAAACAACAATTTGTCGCAAACCTTGTACGTCAGAAATGCGCCTGAAATGAAAGTTATCCTCGTCAATGACCGCGGCGGTGTGTCGCGCACTTTCAACTTCGGTGGCCTGAGTAAAGCTCTGCTCGGCCTCTGTCTGTTGGGCCTGCCCGTTGGCGCGTTGCTTATCGGGGCCAACCTTCCCGCTACAGAATCCGACGTATTCGACTCCCGCGCGGTCAAGGCGTGGAACAAGGCCTTGCGCAAACAGCAGGATCAGATTCAGGAAGCGGATCAGCAGGCGCGTGAGCAGCTCACCGCACTGACGGTAAAGCTTGCGGAGATGCAGGCTCGGCTGACCCGCCTGGACGCGCTGGGTGAGCGGCTTACTACCATGGCCAAACTGGATGAAGGTGAGTTTCAGTTTGGCAGTATGCCCGCTGTGGGCGGCCCGGAAGACCCGGGTATCAGTGGTGCCAGCGAGCTCCCCTACCAGCCCCCCGAGTTTCTCGAAGTCATCGGCGATCTGTCCGATCAAATCGAAGACCGCCAGATGCAGCTGCAGACGCTGGATAACCTGATGGCGCGCCGCCAGTTGCAGGACGAACAGTTTATCGCCGGCCGCCCGATTACTCGCGGTTGGATGTCTTCCCGCTACGGATACCGTACCGATCCGTTCAGCGGCCGCCGCTCCTGGCACAAAGGTGTCGATTTCGCCGGCAAGAAGGGCTCTGATGTTGTGTCCGTGGCGGCCGGCGTGGTGACCTGGGCGGAAGATCGTTATGGCTATGGCCAGCTGGTGGAAATCAACCATGGCAATGGCTATAAGACCCGCTACGGGCACAACAGTGAACTCAAGGTCAAGGTTGGTGATGTGGTCAAGCGCGGCCAGGTGATCGCCCTGATGGGTTCCAGTGGCCGCTCCACCGGACCCCATGTGCATTTCGAAGTGTATAAAAACGACCGACCGGTCGATCCTGCCAGCTATATCCGCCGTACCGGCAGATAACAACTATCCTCTATTCTTGCGCACGGGGCCCTTGTAATCCCGTAATGGCGCCCGCAACTCTGGTGTTTGCACCAAGTTAGACTGTTGCGGCGTCTGGCGCCTTCCTGTTTACTTGCACTCTTTTCTGCGCAGAGGCCCCATTTTTGGCCCTGCAGGCATAATCAGCATTAATGTGGTTTCTGAATAATGATTGGCAAACTGATAAAAACGGTCTTCGGCTCAAAAAATGACCGCGAACTGAAGCGCATGCGCAAGGTTGTCGCGAAGATTAACGCGCTGGAAGACGACTACAAAGCGCTGGACGACGCCGCGCTGAAAGCCAAGACCGATGAGTTCCGCCAGCGTCTGGCGGATGGTGAGACCCTCGACAAGATCCTGCCGGAAGCCTTTGCCGCGGTGCGCGAGGCCAGTGACCGCACCCTGGGAATGCGCCACTTCGACGTGCAGATGATTGGTGGTATGACCCTTCATGAAGGGCATATCGCCGAGATGCGCACCGGTGAGGGTAAAACCCTGGTGGCGACATTACCCGCCTACCTGAACGCGCTGGAAGGGAAGGGTGTTCACATCGTAACCGTGAATGACTATCTCGCCAGCCGCGACGCCAACTGGATGCGCCCGGTATACGAGTTCCTCGGCCTCACGGTTGGAATCGTGGTCTCTCAGCAGCATCCGGAAGACAAGAAAGCGGCCTACCAGGCAGACATCACCTACGGTACCAACAACGAGTTCGGCTTCGATTATTTGCGCGACAATATGGTGTTGCGCAAGGAAGATCGTACCCAGCGCCCGCAGAATTTCGCCATTGTGGATGAGGTGGATTCCATCCTGATCGACGAGGCCCGCACCCCGCTGATTATCTCCGGTGCCGCGGAAGATTCTTCTCAGCTGTATATGGCCATGAACAAGCTTGTGCCGCAGCTGGAGCGCGGCGAAGAAGGTGGCGAAGGTCATTACACCGTGGACGAGAAGAGCCGTCAGGTAGAGATGACCGAAGAGGGGCACC
This sequence comes from Microbulbifer sp. ARAS458-1, assembly GCF_045348205.1. Taxonomy (NCBI): domain Bacteria; kingdom Pseudomonadati; phylum Pseudomonadota; class Gammaproteobacteria; order Cellvibrionales; family Microbulbiferaceae; genus Microbulbifer; species Microbulbifer sp. ARAS458-1. Next base: position 1,777,940 of record NZ_CP155838.1, read on the forward strand.
AGCTGATCGAAGATCTGCTGACTCGCAACGGCCTGCTGAAGGAAGACGAATCACTTTATGCTCCCGGTAACCTGGGCCTGCTGCATCATGTCAATGCTGCCCTGCGTGCCCACGTGCTGTTCAACCGCGATGTGGATTACATTGTGCAAAACGGTCAGGTGGTGCTGATCGATGAGCACACCGGCCGCACCATGCCGGGCCGCCGCCTGTCCGAGGGCCTGCATCAGGCGCTGGAGGCCAAAGAGAACGTTCAGATCCAGAGTGAGAGCCAGACGCTCGCCTCCACAACATTCCAGAACCTCTTCCGCTTTTATCCGAAACTCGCCGGCATGACCGGTACCGCGGATACGGAAGCCTTCGAGTTCCGTCAGATCTACGGTCTGGATGTGGTGGTGATTCCCACCAACCGCGAGAAGCAGCGCGAAGACCTCAATGATCTTGTGTACCTCACCAAGGAAGAGAAGCTCGAAGCCATTATTGAGGACATCAAGTACTGCCGGGATAAAAAGGCGCCGATTCTCGTCGGTACCGCGTCCATCGAGACCTCTGAGGAAATGTCCCGACTGCTGCAGAAAGCCAAGATCGAGCACCAGGTGCTGAACGCCAAGTTCCACGAAAAAGAAGCCCAGATCATCGCTCAGGCAGGTCGCCCGGGTACCGTGACCATCGCCACCAATATGGCGGGCCGCGGTACTGACATTGTGTTGGGGGGTAACTGGGAAGCGGAAGTCGAAGAGCTGCAACAGAGCGAAGGGCGAGAGGCAACTACGGAAGAGATCGAGAAGATCAAATTCGAGTGGAAGAAGCGCCACGAAACCGTGATTGAGGCTGGCGGCCTACACATCATCGGTACCGAGCGCCACGAATCCCGCCGCATCGACAACCAGCTGCGGGGCCGTGCCGGTCGACAGGGTGACCCGGGTGTGACCCGCTTCTACCTTTCCCTCGAAGACAACCTGATGCGTATCTTTGCCTCCGATCGGGTGAAGAACTTTATGCAGATGCTGGGTATGGAGCGCGGCGAAGCCATCGAGCACCGCATGGTGTCTAACGCCATCGAAAAAGCCCAGCGCCGTGTGGAAGGACGCAACTTCGATATCCGTAAGCAGCTGCTGGAATACGATGATGTCGCCAATGACCAGCGTCAGGTGATCTACTCACAGCGCAACGAGTTGCTGGAAGCAGAGAACATCAGTGACACCATTACCGCCATTCGCGACGATGTGGTAAACGAAGTGATTTCTGCCCATGTGCCCCCGCAGAGTGTGGAAGAGCAGTGGGATATTCCCGCGCTTGAGCAACAGCTGGCATCCGAGTTGGGGCTGCAATTACCGATACAGCAGTGGCTGGACGAAGACCGCACCCTGCACGAGGAAAGCCTGCGGGAAAAAATTGTTGAAGAGTCACAGAAGGCGTATCAGCAGAAGCTCGCACGTATTGCCGAGAGCACAGGCGATGAAAACCTGATGCCCACAATCGAGCGTCAGGTGATGTTGCAGGTGCTGGATCAATTGTGGAAAGAGCACTTGTCCAGCATGGATCATCTGCGCGCGGGCATCGGTCTGCGCGCCTACGCCAACAAGAACCCCAAGCAGGAATTCAAGCGCGAGTCTTTCCAGTTGTTCCAGACCCTGCTGGAAAACCTCAAGCACGAGGTAATCCGCGTGCTGGCCCATGTAGAGCCGATGACCCGCGAGCAGATGGAAGAAATGGAGCAGCGTCGTCTGGAGGCTCAGCGCCGTCAGCAACTGGAGTTGCAACATGCCCAGGCTTCAGCATTGCCGGAAACAGAAACCGCCACGGCGGAAGCAACTCCGGAGCCGGTACGTCGTGGGCCCCGTGTTGGCCGCAACGACCCTTGTCCCTGTGGGTCGGGTAAGAAGTACAAGCAGTGCCACGGCAAGCTGACTTCCTCCACTCCTACCTGAAAACTATTGTGCAGTCGTTATTGACGCATTAGATTCTGTAAAGGCCCGCCCTTACCCGGCGGGCCTTTTTATTTATAATTCGCGCACTACCCGCTTTTGCTCAAGGACGTAACCTCATGGCGCAGCCACTTCCTCCGGTTCCCGGTATCCGCCTTTCCGCCGTTCCCGCCAAAATCAAAAACTGGCAGCGTGACGACCTGTTGCTGATCGAAATCGCCGAAGGTGCCAGTGTTTCCGCGACCTTTACCCAGAACGCCTTCTGCGCGGCACCGGTGCTGGTGGCCAAGGAGCACATTCGCCAGGGGCAAATTCGCGCGCTTTTGATCAATGCTGGCAATGCCAATGCGGCCACCGGAGAGCGAGGCCTGAAAACCGCGCAACAAAGCTGTGAAGGGGTCGCGAACGCGCTTGAAATCAAAGCGCGGCAAGTACTGCCATTTAGTACCGGGGTGATTGGTGAGCACCTGCCGGTACAGAAGATTCTCGACGCGTTGCCAGCGGCTGTGGATAACCTGCAGGCGGATGCCTGGGACAGTGCGGCCAGAGCCATCATGACCACCGATACCCGTCCCAAGACGGCCAGTCGTACTGTCGATATCGGCGGTGAGGCCGTCACCATCGCTGGTATCGCCAAGGGGGCTGGTATGATCCAGCCGAATATGGCGACCATGCTGGCGTATGTGGCTACCGACGCGTGCATTGCGCAGTCAGTGCTGGACGAACTGGTTAAGGAAGCGGTGAATGCTTCGTTCAACCGCATTAGTGTGGATGGCGATACGTCCACCAACGACGCCTGCGTGCTGATTGCCAGTGGCGCCACCGGCCGTGAAATTGAAAGGGGTAGCGAGGCCTTTGCACAGTTGAAGGCGGCCATTGTGGATGTGCATATCGAGCTAGCGCAAGCCATTGTGAAAGACGGTGAGGGTGCGACCAAGTTTGTTACCGTGCGGGTGAACAACGCGGCCACCCCAACTGAAGCACTGCGTATGGCGTTTGAAATAGGTGAGTCACCACTGGTAAAAACCGCGATGTACGCATCTGATCCGAACTGGGGTCGTCTGGTAATGGCGATTGGTAATGCGGGTGCCGAGAACCTGGATACCAGTAAGATCAGTGTGTTTCTCGATGATGTCCAGATTGTAGAAGCCGGCGGTCGCGCAGATAGTTACACCGAGGAAGCTGGGCAGAAAATTTTTGCGCAAGCGGAATTCACTATTACCGTGGACCTGCAACGGGGTGATGCTTGTGAACACATCTGGACCTGCGATTTCTCCCACGAGTACGTGACCATCAATGCAGAGTACCGCACTTGATGGACGCGTCGGTGATCAAGCATATTCACGTTGCAGTCGGTGTCATTCTCGGCGTCGATGGTCGAATCCTGTTAGCCAAGCGTCCCGACCACCTGCATATGGGTGGCCGATGGGAGTTTCCGGGCGGCAAGGTCGAGGACAGTGAGACCATTCAACAAGCGATGAGTCGAGAGCTGAAAGAAGAGCTCGATATTGAAGTGAAAGCCATGGAGCCGCTAATCGAGGTTCGCCATGACTATGGGGATAAGCAGGTGTTTTTGGATACCTGGTTTGTTACCCAGTTCAGCGGAAAAGAGCGCGGTGTTGAGGGGCAGGAGCTGGCTTGGGTTGCTGTTTCAGAATTACCGGATTTTTGTTTTCCGGATGCTAATCAGCCTATTGTTGAGGCTTTGCTCGAGCGCCTTGGTTAAGTACGGGGTCCGCTAAGTTCTTCTGCAGGATTGGTGGCGGAAAAGCACTGGGTACGGGTTTTCAGGACCGCTGTGAATACGTCCCTGTACGCTGCGTCGCAAACATCCCTGTTTGCGACGCTCCTGAAAACCCGCACCCAGCACTTTTCCTTCACATCAAAATAATCACTTCGTAGCGGCAATGAGATTGTTCAATTCTGCTTAATCTGTGCACAGAGTTTAAATCGAATACCTGGTGCTCAGCCGCCACCAATCCAGTCAAGCGGAGCCCCGAAACTCAAGGGCTAATAAAGATCCCACGCTTGAACAAGAACCGCAGCACCAACCACTGCAGCAAAATCACACCACAGGCAATCACCAAAATCCCCACCGCTTCGGGCAAGGCTGAAGCAATCCCACCGAACACACTCTTACTGGAATATGTCCAGTTCACCAGGCTGGTACCGAGATACACCAGAATCGCATTACAACCAATCACCGAGAAAAAGTAGGTGAAGGTTTCCCAGTGCCACATATCCACAACCAGGTAGAAAATACCTAAAAGAAGCAAGCAGCAACCGCAGGTGATCAATACAAACGAGCTGGTCCACAGCTCCTTGTTCACCGGGTAAATCCAGTGCCATAAAAATCCTACGAGCAGACAGGCCGCAGCGCCGATAAACAGGCCTTTGAGAATGGCTCCGTGATCACCCGCATTCCTGCTGAGCCAACGGCCGGCGAAGACGCCGAACATGGCGTTGGAAATGGCTGGGATAGTGGAGAGAACACCTTCCGGGTCGTAAGCGCGGTTTTGGTAAGTGATTCCCGGCAGGAAATGTTGATCCACCCAGGCGTTCACCGAGCCCAGCGGTGTGTAATCGCCAGCGGCAGCCTGAATCAGCCAGTATCCCAGCAAGATGCCGGCAGTAATCGCGTACTGAGTACGAATGCCGAAATGCCAAACGATCATCGCCGCAAAAAACCAGGCAAAACCGATGCGCGCCAACACACTGGCATAGCGGATTTCACCCAGGTCCGCCGGGATGCCGGTACCCCAACCGTGGTTATAAAGAACCCCCAGCAATATCAGTAAAAACAGGCGCTTGATAGCCTTGCGGTAAACTGGTGCCCGCTGGCTGATCGGCAGCCCCTGTAAAGATTTGTTGGCAAGTCCGAGGGTGACACCGGAAAGAAAAATAAACAGTGGAAAGATCAGGTCGTAAAAACTGAAGCCGTGCCACTCGGTATGCTGCATCTGCCCGTGCCCAAACTGGAAAATGGACCAGCCGGTGAGCGCAAATAGCGGCAGGAACAGCGCCTCGCCGCCGATAATCCAGAACATATCGAAGCCGCGCAGGGCATCGACGGAGGCAAGTCGTTGTTTTTTACTGACCATGATTGTTACTGCTAATCAAAAATTGAATGTAAACGCGCTGTGGCAATTTCCCAAGGTAACCCTGTTTCAGATTTCTCATGGATGAAAACCAAAAAAAGCCCCGACCGGAGCCGGGGCGAACATAGGAGCAAATCCTGTACAGGAGTTCCTATCAGTCACAACGCAGAGAGAGAATTGTTGAATATCTGTTTTGTCGAGCTGCCCATCCTGTGAGATTGGACCGGCGCTGCGTCGCCGGCCCGGTTAGTCTGGTTATCTGGCGGAGTTCAGAGATTGCAGACGAAGCTCCAGCTGCCGTCCGCAGTGCCTGGTTCGGACTGAGTCCACCACTTGGCCTCGAATACACTGTTGTTGTGGATGATCTGGTCACCACTCGCTGCGTGATTACCCCGTGGCCACTCGGGGTAGGTGACCAGGCCACTGGTATCCACGCCCGCATCGCTACAGCTCTCACCGCTACCGCCCCCAGAACTGCCACCGGAGGAACCGCCACCGCTGCCGAGCTCGGCAATGGGCAGATCGGGGTATTCGAAGGCCAGTGCGTAGGTGGTTCCGTTGACCGTTGCGGTGTAAGCCTGAGGGCCGGAGACCGGCAGGTAATAATTCAGAGTCATATCCCAGGATTCACCATCCGCCAGGTCCTGCCACTCTGGAAGGCTGAAGCGCACACGGTGGAACTCATTTTCCAGGCCGCCCACGTTACCCCCACCGGCGTTGGCCCCATCCTCAATGACTTCCAATCCGGCACCGCTCTGGTCGGTGATGATGTTGGATGTGGAGGTGGGCATGTCAAACTCGAACACAGTACCGCCGGGCAGTACGCCACCGGTGTTGTTGGTAATAAACAACTTCGGATTCAATGGGTAGTTCTGATCGCCTAACTTGAAATCCGTGATCTCGATGCCGATATCCAGTGCTTCATCCGGCACCACGCGATCGGTACGCAGGTGGCGGTACTCACTGGCGTTGGCGAACTTGTCGTAGGCCAGGGTAGTGAGTGTGTCACCCATAAAGTACTCACCTTTGGACGCATCCCAGTCGTAGTCGCCGGCCAGCTCCCAGAACATGATGCCGCCGACGCCCTCGTCGATAACGTATTGCACCTTGGCGTCCATGGACTCTTCGTCTTCGGTGGAGATAAAGACGCTCTTCTGAGCATTCCACAGCCAGGGGGCTTCAGAGACGCTGTCGTAGTTACGCTCGTAGGTGCCTACCAGGGCATCTTCGGGATCGTTGGCCGGGTTCAGGCCGTAATCGGTGAGATAGCTGCCGAGGATGCCGTTTTCCAGGTTCTTGGCATGCCACATGGGGTTGGAGCCCGCGCCCATCTCTTCACCGATACTGTTTTTGTCGTGCCACATGTTGTCGATACCGACAGCGCCGTTCCCGCAATCGGAAGCGCCACCAGTACCCTCAGGGCATTCTGACTGAGCCGGTAGTGGTGCCGAGCCGCCGAGGCCATTGGTGCCGCCGGAAACACCCTGCCAGCCGCGGGTGTAGTAGGGGATGCCGATATTGATACGGCCTGCGGGCATCGAACCGCGGAAATACTTCACCGCCCAGTCGATATTCAGGTAGCCGATACCGCCGTACTGGGAGGTGCTGTAGACACTAGCGGCTGCCAGCTCCGGATCATTGCCGTTGTCGAACAGCGCGGAGTTGTGACCGACATATTCATTCCAGGCGCCGTGCAGGTCATAGGTCATGATATTGACGTAATCCAGGTACTGGGTGATCTGCATGGTCTCCATGCCGCGTAGCAGGTAGCCGGAAGATGGTGATGCGATGGTCAGCATGTAGTGGGTGCCATCCTGCTCACCGGCTTCGTCCAGTTTTTCTCGCAGAACGCGCATCAGCTCCACATAGGACTCCATCAGGGCGCCGCGCATGGGGTTGGATATGCCGAAGTCCAGCGGGTTGCCGGCATCGTTCATGCTGGTGGGATATTCGTAGTCGATGTCGACACCATCGAAGCCGTACTGGCGAATAAAGTCCACAGAAGAGTTGGCGAAGGCCTCGATACCCTGGTGGTTGATACTGCCATCGGCGTTGGTGGTCATGGTGTAGAAACCGCCATCGGCCACTCGGTCGCCGTTTTCATTGAAGTGGCCACCGGTTTCTGCCCATCCACCCACGGAGACCAGAGTCTTCACGTCCGGATACTGGTCCTTGAATTTGGACAGCTGATTGAAGTGGCCCTTGTAGGGGTAGTCGGGGTCGGTTTCGGCACCGGGGACACCATTCCACTCCATTCCGGTTGCGGGGTTGCCGGGGTCACTGGTATTGCCTACCGAAACGGAGTAATCGCTGCCTACGTGGGCGAAGGCGTAATTGATGTGGGTGATTTTCCCCCACGGAATGTCTTTAACCAGATAGCTCGGCTGCCCGTTGGCGCCGTTACGCCAGCTGGTGAAGTAGCCAATGATGCGGCGTGGGTGGTCCGCGCCCATATCTTCGCGCCCGTCCGCGTCATAAATGGCGCAGTAATTGGGTGCCGTGCCGGGTGTGGTGTAGAGCCCATCCGGGCGACAGGGGTGATCCCCGATCACCACCGCTTCATCTTCTACGGTAATCGGCACCTCTGCGGAAGCTTCCAGCTCGTCGTTATCGGAGGCGACGGCGGAAATCGTGTGGTTGCCGAGCGTTGCGGTCCAGGAAGCTGTGTACGGTGCGGTGGAATCGGTACCGATCAGGTTGCCGTCAACGTAGAAGGCTACCTGGGTTACGCTGCCGTCGCTGTCGGAGGCACTGGCGCTGATATTCACACTGTCACCCGTGGTATGGGTAGAGCCGTTGGCGGGTGCCGTAATACTGATTTCCGGAGCAACCGGCCCGACCACGACATCTTCTTCCACGGTAAAAGTGACCGGCGCGGTGGTGGTGGTGAGATTGTCATTATCTGTGATGCGGGCGGTGAGAGTGGGCTCTCCGGCTACCGCAGTCCAGGTAGTTTGCCAGGGCGCGGCGGTGTCGGTGGCGACCAGTGCTCCGTCGATAAAGAATTCAACGGAGGTAACGGTGCCGTCGGAGTCGGATGCAGATGCGGACAAGACAACGCTGTCATTCTCGTTGTGGGTAGAGCCGGCGGTCGGCGCGGTGATCGATCCCTGTGGCGGTGCGAGCGGGGGGGGATCGCCATCTTCGCAGACACCCAGCAGGCTCCATTCCTGATACTGGCCGGAGTGCTGTTCGGGGTTCTGATTCTGAGTCCACCAGTTTGCCTTGTAGGCGTTGTCGTTATGCTGGACCTCCGCACCCCCGGAGTAGGCGGTGGCGGCTTCCCAGACCGGGAGTGACGTGCAGTCGACGGCGGCGTAGCCGTGTCCCGCAGTGAGCATGGCAGCGGTCATCAGACCGAGCCTGAGCTTTGAGCTGATCATATAATGTTCACCTTGCGGCAGATTATTTTTATTAAATTACGACGCTAATACCTCGGCGCCGCCAAATGACATCGCTGTCAAAATAGCAATCGCCGTGGGTCGAGGCAACACCCACTTTTCATAAAGTGGTCACAATCGAGCTTTTAACGCCAGAAAATACCGCTGAGGTGAAGTCGGGAGGAAGGTAGCGCCCGTCCTCGCCCTGTACTCTCCCGAGCGGAGCACCGGGAGCCAGAGCGGAGCACCGGGGGCGGGCGATGGGCGAACGCGGTGCAGGGCGGTTACATATCCCAGAGGGAGTTAGTGGCCATGGACAGGGTAATACGCTCCTTGTCTTGGATATGCTTGAGGTTTTCGAAGACTTCCTTGACCTCCACTGACTCGATAGATCCGTATACGGAGTGGTACAGCTCGGAAAAATAGCGGTCAACCTCCTGGCCGAGCTTGTTGATTTCATCGATTGACGGCTTTTCGCTCAGATCGAGGTTTTTCAATAGCTCTCCGGCAGATTCCTCATTGGTGTATTGCAGCCAGGTCTGCATGACCTTCTGCTCCGCTACCGCGCCGTAATTCTTAAGGTTGTTTGCCATGCGCAGCTCGTGTTCGTACAGATGTTTGAGCAGCAGCTGGGTGCGGTTGTCCTGGGCATTCTCCAGCAGCTGCTGGTAAACGCCGGCCATATCCAGATGAAATTTCTGGGCGTCCTTGAGAACTTCGTGGGCCTGTTTGAACGTCTTCATCAATAGCGCCTTCTCGTTGATTGATGTAATTATAGTTTTCCTGATCGCTCGGGAGTGCGACCTTTCTCTTATGGTTATAGTGCATATCCCGAGGCGTTCAAGTCATCGCCAGTGATTGATGTCCAGATACAAAAAAGGCGACCCCTTGGGGTCGCCTTGTGCGTTTACACCGTGGCCGGAGCCAGGTGGAACTGCTCCATCATGATCTGTAAGCGTTTGCGCTGCATCTTCAGGCTGTACTCCAGCTCTTTGACGCGGGTACGGATGGTCGCGTTTTCCCATTTTTCTACGAGACGCTCTCGGGCACTCTCATAGCGAGTCTGTTGCAGTTCCTTCCACTCTGCGAGAGCGGCGGAAAAGTCCTGTGCTTCGCGTTCCAGCAGCTGCTTCCAGCTTTCCTTGTGCTTGGAGTTTTCCAGTTTTTTCTCTGCGCGCTTGAACTGCATGGTCAGCATTGCTCTTTGAATGCGCATTGCCGGCACGGTTTTAAGGTTGCGCGCCAGGCCCAGCCAGCTGGCGGTCTTGATCAGCCACTTGGTGGGGTCCCACTGGTACCAGCGGATACCGTTGCGATAATCGGTCTGAAAAATGTGATGGTAGTTGTGGTAGCCCTCACCGAAGGTGAAAAATGCCAGCAGATCATTATCGCGGGCGGTATTTTCATCGGTATACGGACGGCGGCCCCAGATATGGGCAAGGGAGTTGATAAAAAAGGTGGTGTGGTGGTTCACCACAATGCGCAATACGCCGGCCAGCAGCAACATGCCCAGCACATCGCCGGTGAGCAGGCCGAGCGCCAGGGGCACGCCGACGTTCATGGCAACGGTAATGGGTACATAGTGGTTGTGCTGCCACATAACGATTTTGTCGCGTTGCAGGTCCTTGGCGTTGTCGAAGTCTACGGCACCACTGGGGTAATCCCGCAGCATCCAGCCGATATGAGAAAACCAGAAACCGCGATTGGCGGAATAGGGGTCGTGGTCATTGTCGTCACAGTGGCGGTGATGGCGGCGGTGACCGGAACACCAGATGAGTGCACTGTTCTGAAGCGCGGCGGCACCAAACAGCGCGTAAAATAGGCGCAGGGACCAGTGCGCTTCGTAAGTCCGGTGTGACCAGAGGCGGTGGTAGCCCGCGGTGATGGAAAAGCCGCAGAAGGCACCCAGCACGGCGAATGCCAGCCACTGGTACCAGTGATAACCAACCAGGAAGCCATACAGCGGTACCAGGGTCACGGCGACCAGCGCGGTACTGGCGAACAGTACGGTCGTGAGCCAGATACGGGGGGCTTCGGGAACTGCTTTCATATATTTACAACCTTGTTTAAACCTGCCGATTTCGGCGCTTGCGGCAGAGTCGCGGGCCGAAAGGGAAATGCTACCCCAGATACCGTCTCGGAACACGTTATTAGAGGGCGCACGTCCTGTAATTTGGTGGATATGAGACCTGTTTTTTGCCTCGTGGTTCTCATTTTCCCCGCGATGGGTTGGACGAAACTCCATTTTAGCTTGTCTTTCATGGGTAGAAAGTCAGGATTGTGCGTATATGTCCTTAAGTGCGTTATTTTGGTGCGTTGGTGGGTTTTTGCGTTCGATAATGGGTCAAGCGCTGTCATTTATCGTTAATAAACGCATTCTTAGAACAGGTTTTTCGTTATATGGTTTTCGATGTGACTAAATCTTGATCTATCTGGTCGATTTTAGAGTGAAATAGATATTTTTTTACTCTTTCTCAAAAGTTGGCACACCGGTTGCAGCATATTTACCGTGGGCCGCAAGGTCCACGCTCCGGGAATCCATCACGGGTTATGGCAATTGTAATAATGCGTGACTTCCCGTTTTCTCTCATCATCGCTATTTTTGGCCCCGCATTGCGGGGCCTTTTTTTATCTGGCGATAAGTGATTCACTAGCCGTATTCCGGCTGCATGCGCGGCCTTTCCTCAAGAGCAGCTGCACGGCAATACGGTGTCGAAGACGACCCCCATACACTCCAGTCCATTTGGTCTTCAACTTGCCAGCCCCGGCGAGTTGGAAGGCCTGTCGCCCGAGCAGGCACTGAATCAGGTGCAGTACCTGCATAGCCTGCTGTTGAGCGCAAATCAGGGAATCTGGGAGTGGCATCCTGAGACCGGAGAGCAGCGCGCTACCGGAAGTATCTGGCTGCAATTGCACCAGGATCCGGAATTGGCGCTATCCGGTATATGGAGTGGTGACCTGGACCTGGTTCATACCGATGATCGCGACGGTTTACTGGCGCTGCGCAATCGTTTGTGTCAGCAGGGAACCTTTGCCGATACCACGATGCGCGCTTATGCCCGCGACGGTCAACCGGTGTGGTTACGGGTCTGGGCTCGGGCGTTCAACGATCCCGCAGGGCAGCGATTCTTTCTGGGTGGGTGTACTGATTACACCGAACCGCTTTCGTTGCGCCCCCTGTCCAACTTTTCCGGGGAGCGTTTACAGCAGACGCTCAGCGCCATTGGTGACGGCCTGTGGGAGTGGGATCTGCGGGTCGATGAAATAGTGCTGGATAACACCTGTTGGAGCATGCTGGGATATGCCCGTGGACATAGCGACCCGGATGTCAGGGCGGCACTGGCTCGCTGGAAAACCCACATGTTCCCGGATGATTACCCCGATGTTAAACAGGCGATGGAGGACAACGTCCGTGAGCGGTTGCCGCTGGACGTGGCATTCCGGCTGAAACATCGCGATGGCAACACCCTCTGGGTGCGCGCTCGAGGTAACGTGCAGACTGACAGTGCCGGGCGCCCCATCCGGGTACTCGGGACCCTTGAAGATATCACCACCACCAAGAAAAAACAGATGCGTGCGAAAGAGGAGTTGTTGCGACTAAAGCAGCAGAACCGCGACCGCACGGAGCTGATTTCGAGCCTCGGGCACGAGTTGCGCACCCCGCTCAATGCGATCCTCGGATACAGTCAGATGGTCGAACTCGATCAAAGTGTGAACCCAAATCAGCGGCTGCGTCTTGCGGAAATCCGCAAGGCCGGGCAGCACCTTCTGCACCTGGTCGGAGATGTGATGGATCTCGCGCGAATCGACAGTCAGCGTCTCGCGCCCTCCATTGAGCCCGTTCAGCCCGCTAACCTGGTAGCAGACTGCCGGCAGTTACTGGAGCCTCTCGCAGATACCCGCAAGGTCAGCCTGACCTTCGAGCCTCTTGGTTGGGAGCGTGCTTTTGTCCTCGCTGACCCCGTGCGATTCAAACAGGTGGTTCTCAATCTTGTGGGTAACGCGATCAAATACAATCGCGAGGGCGGTCGCGTGGTCATTTCTCTGGCCCCCCAGGCTGAGGGGTGGTTGAGGCTGAGTGTTCTGGATACCGGCAGTGGCATTGCCGCGGCCAAGCAGCCGCAGGTATTCGAACCGTTCAACCGCCTGGGGGCGGAGCTGGGAAAGATCGAAGGCACCGGTGTCGGGTTGGCGATTGCCAAGCAACTGACCGAGGCCATGGGGGGGCGCATCGGATTTGATAGCGAGGAGGGGCAGGGCTCGGTATTCTGGATTGAATTCATGATGAACGACGCCCCAAATGAAGTGCTGAAAATGGCGGCGCGTCCCGACTACGCTCAGATGCTTCCGGCTTGCCGCCTGCTTTATATTACCGGGCGAACCGCCAATGCCAGTCGTATGAAAGTGGTGTTGGCATCTGTACAGCAGGCCGAAGTACAGACCTGCAACGATGCAATGCGGGGGATTTTTGCCGCGCGAACTGCGCACCCAGACGTCATCTTGATCGACAGTGAGTTACCTGGTGTGTCACTTCGGGATTTCGCCAGTATATTGCGGAGTGACCCAAGTACTGCACATATTCCACTTGTGGGTATTCTCGATCAGTGCAGTGAGGATGTGGATTTCTGCGTGCCGGCGAATTACGACCTCGCCGGTCTCGCTGAGGGATTGCGTTATGGGTTGTCACTTGGTCATATCGATGAGATCGAGGGCGGGCAGTAAGCTGTACATCCGGCTGCGGCTGCCCCTGTCCCCGGTTGGCGCGAAAGCTGTGGGCGTGAATGGCGCGTAAGGAATAACGATAAGATAGTGAAAGGACGTACTGCTTGAACGAGTCAGCGCCCGATACGGGAATCGCAGATCAAGGTAGCGCAAAACTTCGTGGGTTAGAGGCTCCTGCGAGTTTGCAGTCAACCCACGTCGAACAGGCGGTGGCGAGCGCATCGGGTGTGTTGTTGCTGGCTGTTGCCACCTTTGTACTCGCCTTTCTGTGCAAGCAGTTTCTCGATGTCAGCGACGGAATTGCCACCATCTGGCTCGCGGACGCATACACTATCGCCATCCTTTACCGGCATGCGTTTCGCTCGTGGCAGGTATTGCTGCTCGCCTCCTATACCGGTTCTCTGTGTGCTGCGGTGGCAGGGGAGGTGGCGCTGGTCAATGCGACACTGTATTCACTGGCCGGTGTTGTCGAGGCCAGTGTTTCGGCCACCATGTTGCGATTCTTTTGCCCCGCCGGCGACTTTTTCGACGGCGCAGGGCGCTGGCTGCGGTTCATCTGCTTTGGTGCGTTGATTCCGACATTTTTCGGTGCTGGATTTGGTGCTCTGGTGGCGATGGTGTTTGCCGGGCTGCCACCTGTTGATGTTTTTGTGGTCTGGTATCTGGCGGATGTCGTCGGGATAAGTATTTTTTTTCCACTGGTCTATCTGTGTACTTTGGGTGCCGGCTGCGAATCACTGTCTGCGCGGGCGATCCCCCACCTGCTACTGGTGTCCGTACTGGCGCTTGCCGGAATAATTGGTATTTTATTTACGGTTCCACATCCGTTTGTCTTTATCGTCCTGCCATTGATCTGGGCAGCGTCGCGCCTGGATCTGATGCAAACACTGTTGCTGGTATTTGTAGCCGTTGTCGCACAGCTTGCGCTATTCACCAATGCCCTCTCCGTACTGCCAGAAGAATTGCAAAAGCTCACTACCGCGCTGGACTTCCTTCCTCTGTATGCCGCTATCTTCCCCGCGTACATTATGGCAGTGGTCTCGCGGGTCGAGCGCAAGCGCAGTACGCGGATAGTGGAAGTGGAAAGCAGTTTTCGCGCCGCGATGGCGTCCTCCCGTATAGGTATGCTCCTGGTCACACTGGACAATCGTATACTTCAGGCAAATGCGAGCTTTTGCCGGTTTATCGGCTTTAGCGAGGTCGAACTGCGCGGTTTGCGGGTGGGGGAGGTGGTTGTACTGCCTACGGTCAAGGCTGGCGCAAGCCACGGGATGCCAACCTATGAGCGCCCGCCGCAGGATTTTGAATTCGGCTATGTGCAGGATGCGGAATGGCAATTCGTTCGCAAAAATGGTGAGCGGGTATGGGGGCACTGGTCGTGCTCGCTTGCCCGGGGTTCTCGCAACGAGCCGTTGTATGCGGTGGTGCAGATTGAAGATGTCGACTGGCGCAAGCGTAGCGAAGAACAGTTGGCGCGTGCCGAAGAGCGCTGGAAGTTTTCTTTATCGGTGACTGGTCAGGTGGTTTATGACTGGGATCTGGTTACTGGAAAAACTTTTTTTTCGGAGTGGCTCAGCAGTGGGATGGGTATTGATGCGCGCAAGCTCGCCAGTCGCAACGACTGGGTCGCGCGGGTGGCGGACGTTGACCGTTCGCGCCTGCTCGAGGCGCAGAAAGCGCACATTGAAGGTGGCGCCCCCGATATAGATTGCCAGTATCGTGTAGAAACCGACTCTGGGCAGTGGCGCTGGGTACATGAGCTGGCACATGTGATGGAATCGGCGGATGGTGGGTATCCATTGCGGCTGATTGGCGTGTTGCGCGATATCACCGAAAACAAGCAGATGGCCGAGTCTCTGGAAAAAGAAAAAGAGCACCTACAGGTGACCCTTACCGCCATTGCCGATGCGGTTATCGCCACAGACGAGCGCCAGCGAATTACCTTTATGAACCCGGTGGCCGAGCAGCTGACCGGCTGGAAGCTGGCGGAAGTGAGCGGCCACGACGTCCGTGAAGTGGTGCGCTTGTCCACAGGGCGCGACGGAGCCCTGGTGGCCAGCCCGGCACAAGACTGTCTCAATATGAACCTTCCGGTGATGTCCCCTGAGGGCACGGTACTGCATCACCGTGGGGGCGACTGTTATGACGTAAAGTGTTCAGCATCGCCACTGCGGACCAGTGATGGTTTGGTACTCGGTGCGGTACTTGTGTGTCAGGACATTACCGAAACCCGCCAGCTGATCCAGCAGCTTCGCTACAAAGCGAGTCACGATCATCTTACGCATCTGCCCAACCGCGAAGCTTTCCGGCGTGAATTATTGGAGGCGGTGAGTACCGTACGCAATACCGAGCGTGTGCATGTACTGGCGTATATGGACCTGGACCGCTTCAAGGTAATCAATGACAGCGCGGGGCATCAGGCGGGCGATGCGCTGCTTAAGAATGTCGCGCGCTTTTTGCGCGGGCACTTGCGGGAGTCCGATTGTGTGGCCCGCCTGGGTGGCGACGAATTTGGGGTTTTACTGCGTGACTGCGATAAAACGCAGGGGTTGGCACGCTGCGAGCAGCTGGTACGGAAAATTATTGCCCTGCGATTCCCATGGAGCGGCCGGATTTTCGATGTGGGCGCGAGTGTGGGTGTCACGGAAATTTCCCACAGTAACAGCCAGGTAGCCGACTTGATGAGCCAGGCAGATGTTGCCTGTTACTCTGCCAAGCACGCCGGCCGCGGTGTGGTGATGCTGTACGAGGCGGACCGGAGTGCGGCGGCGGAACAGCACCGGGAAATCCACATGGCCTCGCGTATTCGTGCCGCATTGGACGAGGGCAGCTTTCAACTTTACGCGCAGCCGATTGCCGGCGCCGGGGATACCTCCCGGATCCATCACTACGAAGTACTCGTGCGAATGCTGGATACAGACGGCACTCTGATTCTTCCCGGAGCGTTTATTCCGGCTGCCGAGCGCTATGGTCTGATGCAGCAGATTGACAGCTGGATTGTGCGGGAACTGTTTCAGACCCAGGGTGCAGCCGTTGCGGCCAGTGGACTGAAACTTGCGCTGAACCTCTCCGCCGACGCGCTCGGTGACAGCTTGTTTCAGCAACAGTTTTTTCACTTGCTGGAAGAGTCGGCGATTCCGCCGCAGCACCTCGGAATGGAAATTACCGAAACCGCAATGATCAATCAGATGGAGAGTGCCAGTCAGTTTGTAGCGGACTTGCGGGAAATGGGTTGTACCGTCGCCCTGGATGATTTCGGCAATGGACTGAGTTCATTCAATTACCTGAAAAGCTTTGCCATCGACTACATCAAAATCGACGGTAGTTTTGTGCGGCAGGTGGATTCCAATTTTGTCGATCTGATGATTGTCGAATCTATCAACCAGGTGGCGCACCGGCTGAAGGCGCAGACAATCGCTGAATTTGTGGAGGATCAGGCGACGGTCGAAAAGCTGCAGGCCATCGGTGTCGATCTGGTGCAGGGATACCATATTGGCAGGCCTCGGCCATTGGAACAATTGCTCCAGGAGACTCTTGTGTCGAAGGCGGAAGACGAGGTTGTGGTATTGGTCCAGAGCTGATGCGGGGCGCCAGATTGGGCAGATCGTTTCGGCAGCCGGGGGGCAGCGCGATAACGGCGTGGTGCCGTCACCGGGCGCTGCCCGCCGCTGCTGGATTATTGGCGAATTTTACCCAGGTGCTTGCCGACGATTTGCAGTAGAGGCTTGAAGGTTTTGGGGGTGGCACAAACCAGATTGCCAGAGTCCAGGTATTCGTTGCCGCCGCGGAAATCACTGATCAGGCCGCCGGCCTCTTTCACCAGCAGCGAGCCTGCGGCGATATCCCAAGTGTTCAGATACATTTCCCAGAAGCCATCGAAGCGGCCAGCGGCCACATAGGCCAAGTCTAGCGCGGCGGCACCTGGGCGGCGGATGCCCGCGGTCTGTCCGGCGATGTCTTTCATTGCTCCAAGGTAGCCATCGATATTATCGAAGGAGTCGCCGTTAAACGGGATGCCGGTGCCAATCAATGCGCCGTTCAGACCCTGGCGGTTGGACACACGGATGCGGCGGCCATTCAGGGCGGCGCCTCGTCCGCGGCTCGCGGTGAACTCTTCCCGTTTGATGGGGTCCAGCACCACGGCGTGCTCGATCTGGCCTTTGTGCTTGCAGGCGATGGAAATGGCGAAGTGGGGGAGGCCATGGATAAAGTTGGTGGTGCCGTCCAGCGGATCGATAATCCACTCGTATTCCGGCTCGGCGCCTTCCTGAATGCCGCTTTCTTCGGCGCGAATGCTGTGCTTGGGGTAGGCTTTGCGCAGGTGGTAGATGATCTCCTGCTCGCTGGCCTTGTCCACTTCCGTCACGTAATCGTTGCGCCCCTTTTCTTCAAACTTCATCAGGTCGCCGCGCTCCCAGGCGCGCTCGATCAGTTCACCGGCCTTGCGCGCCGCGCGCAGGGCAATATTCAGCATGGGTTCCATAGGGATTCCGCGATCAGTAGTGGATTGTGAATGGTAAAAAGCAATGTCGGGCCTGCCGACGGTCGCGATTGTAGGGATTTCCGTTCAATTTTGCTACACTCCGCGCCCGTTTTGTCATGGCCAAGTCTAGGCTAGTGCGGGTGTGTCCCGTAGGTCGGGTCTTGGCCCGAATTTCCCCGTTCATCCAGTTCATATCCGGAATCACCATGGCGACTTCCCCTTCGGAAACCTCAACTCAGATGGCTTCTCAGTCCGCGCTCGCGGCGCTGGGCAATATCCGCGTGGTGCTGGTGAACAGCGCGCACCCCGGCAATATTGGCGGCGCGGCGCGAGCGCTCAAGAATATGGGGTTGCGCCAGCTCTATCTGGTGCAGCCTCGCGAGTTTCCCGCGGCCAATGCGGTATGGCGGGCGGCGGGTGCCGCCGAGCTGCTGGACAGTGCGGTGGTTGTGGAGACGCTGGAGGAGGCGGTCGCCGACTGCGGGCTGGTAGTGGCCACCAGTGCTCGTGAGCGGCGTATTCCCTGGCCGCTGCTGACGCCGCGAGAGTGCGGTGTCCGCGCTGTGGCTGAGGCCAAATCTCACCCGGTTGCCCTAGTGTTCGGTCGTGAGGACCGCGGGCTGACGAACGAGGAGTTGCAGGCCTGCAATTTCCACGTGCATATCCCGGCTAATCCGGAGTACAGCTCTCTCAATCTGGCAACGGCGGTACAGGTGCTGGTCTACGAGGCTCGAATGGCGGCGCTGGAAGCCGATAAGGGTGAAGCGCTGAAGTTCACCGACTGGGACAGGCCGCCTGCCAAAGCGGCCGATATGGAGCTCTACTACGAGCATCTCGAGCTGGCACTGGCCGAACTCGGGTTTATCGATCCGGACAATCCCCGTCAAACCATGACCCGCCTCCGCAGACTGTTCAGTCGAGTGCGTCCGGACGATATGGAGCTGGGCATTCTGCGCGGCATGCTGACCGCTATCCAGAACCATATCCATCGCAGTGGTGGCAAGGGTCGCCCGGACTGACCTGGGCCCGTCTCGGTTATGTCTGGGTGGTCAAAGCTGATAACCAATAGGTCTAAGCAAACGCCAAATACCCGACCATAACGCTCGGCTATATACTTGACTGAAGTAGTGGGTTATTCCATACTCGCGCCCCGAATCAGTAGTGCCGGTAAGGGCTGCAGGGCGTCATCGAACGCCCGGCGACGCTGATTGGCGCGACCAGGTGCGACTTTCCAGGAGAGGGTATGCGGTTAACAACCAAAGGGCGGTATGCGGTCACAGCGATGCTGGACCTGGCGTTACACGCCGAACGCGGCCCCATCAGTCTGGCGGATATTTCCAAGCGTCAGGAAATCTCCCTTTCCTACCTGGAGCAGCTTTTTTCCCGGCTGCGTCAGTCCGGGCTGGTGTCCAGTGTGCGCGGCCCCGGTGGCGGCTACCGTCTGGCGCGTCCGGGCGCTGAGATCTGTGTGGCGGAAATCATTGATGCCGTCAATGAGTCCGTCGATGCCACCAGCTGTGGCGGTAATAGCGACTGCTCGGCCGGTGAGCAATGTCTCACTCATTACCTGTGGACAGACCTCAGTCATCAGATTCACGGCTTTCTCAATGGTATCAGTCTGGCGGACATGGTCGCTCGCGCCGAAGTGCAGGAAGTGGCCCGTCGTCAGGATGGCCGCAGTGCCGCTCTGGGCGACAACATTGAGCAGAAAGTAGCGATTATCGGCGGCTTGCAGTAAGGTGCCGGCCGCCCGGTCAGGCACTGCGTTCTGGCCAGCAAAAAATTTGGACGCAAATTAGCGACAGCAGTATGGCGCCGAACAATATCGGCGAGTGGAGACAAGAGATTATGAAGCTTCCCATTTATCTGGATTATTCGGCTACATGTCCGGTAGACCCGCGCGTCGCCAGTAAAATGGCGGAGCAGTTGACCATGGAAGGCAACTTCGGTAACCCCGCTTCTCGCTCCCACCTGTTCGGTTGGAAGGCGGAAGAGGCGGTGGAAGATGCCCGTCGCCAGGTAGCGGAACTGGTCAACGCGGACCCGCGGGAAATCGTCTGGACCAGCGGTGCCACCGAGTCTGACAACCTTGCGATCAAGGGCGCTGCGCATTTCTATCAGGGGCGCGGTAAGCACATCATTACCTCTAAGATCGAGCATAAGGCCGTTCTGGATACCTGCCGCCAGCTGGAGCGTGAAGGGTTTGAGGTTACATACCTGAATCCTAAGGAAGACGGTATCGTCTATCCGGAGCAGGTGGAAGAGGCGATGCGCGAAGACACCATTCTGGTGAGCCTGATGCACGTCAATAACGAGATTGGCGTGATCAATGATATCGCTGCAATTGGCGAGCTGTGCCGCGCGCGCAAGGTTATTTTTCACGTAGATGCGGCCCAGAGCGCCGGCAAGATCGAAATCGACCTGGCGGAGCTGAAAGTGGATCTGATGTCCTTCTCCGCCCACAAAGTTTACGGCCCTAAAGGTATTGGCGCTCTGTACGTTCGCCGCAAGCCGCGGGTACGTATCGAGGCCCAGATGCATGGTGGTGGTCACGAGCGCGGTATGCGCTCCGGCACGTTGGCAACCCACCAGATTGTGGGTATGGGGGAGGCTTTCCGTATCGCCAAAGAAGAAATGGCGGAAGAGGCCAAGCGCATGGTTGCGCTGCGCGAGCGTTTCTGGAGCCAGATCAGCGATATGGAAGAGGTGCACATTAACGGTTCCGCGGAGCAGCGTGTACCGGGCAACCTGAACGTGAGCTTCGCGTTTGTGGAAGGCGAGAGCCTGATTATGTCGCTGAAGGACTTGGCGATCTCTTCCGGCTCCGCCTGTACATCTGCCAGTCTGGAGCCCAGTTACGTACTGCGCGCCCTGGGTGTCAACGACGAGTTGGCTCACAGTTCGCTGCGCTTCAGTTTTGGTCGTTTCACCACGGAACAGGACGTGGATACTGCGGCCAAAGAAGTAAGGAAGGCAGTAGAAAAACTGCGCGAGCTGTCCCCACTCTGGGATATGTACAAGGATGGTGTTGATCTCAGCACCATCGAATGGGCAGCCCACTAACGCACTGCCGAAATCAGGAATTTTTGAGAGGGTATAGTCATGGCCTATAGCGATAAAGTAATTGACCACTACGAGCACCCCCGTAACGTTGGCCGTCTGGACGATAAGGCGGATAACGTGGGTACCGGTATGGTTGGCGCCCCGGCCTGTGGTGACGTAATGCGTCTGCAGATTCAGGTGAACGATAACGGCATTATCGAAGACGCCAAGTTCAAAACCTACGGCTGCGGTTCTGCCATCGCTTCCAGCTCCCTGCTCACCGAATGGGTGAAGGGTAAGTCTCTGGATGAGGCGGCACAGATCAAGAACACCGAGATCGCCGAAGAGCTGGCGTTGCCGCCGGTGAAAATTCACTGCTCCGTGCTGGCGGAAGACGCTATCAAGGCGGCAGTGAACAATATTCGCGAAAAACGCGGTGAAAAGAGCAGTGAAGCAGCAGAACAGGCTGCGGGCTAAGCGCCAGCACTGAATAGACAGAGAAGTAAGGAGTAGCTCCGATGGCAATTACCATGACCGAAGCGGCCCGGGCACACGTTGCCAAACAGCTGGCCAGTCGCGGTAAAGGTATTGGTATTCGTGTGGGTGTAAAAACCGCCGGCTGCTCTGGTATGGCGTACGTGCTTGAGTTCGTAGACCAGGCCGAGGCGGAGGACCAGGTGTTCGATGCCGGTGATGTGAAGCTGATCGTCGACCCGAAGAGTCTCGCTTATCTCGACGGCACCGAGCTGGACTTTGTCAAAGAGGGGTTGAACGAGGGTTTCGCCTTCAAAAACCCCAACGTCAAGAATGAGTGCGGTTGCGGCGAGAGCTTTCACGTATAAGGCTCGAGCGCAGCAGCAACAAGGCCGGGTGCGCGACTGCATGCCGGCCTTTTTGTTATCTGGTGGCACTTTCTGTAGCGAAGCTCTCGCAGTGATAACTATGCAACAAAATCACTTTGAAATTTTTGGTCTTCCGGTCTCTTATTCGATCGATCGTCAGGCGCTGGCACAGCGCTATCGCGAACTGCAGCAGGAGTTTCACCCGGACCGCTTTGCGGCAAAGTCCGAGCGCGAGCAGATGCTTGCGATGCAATACGCGGCGCAGATCAATGAGGCGAATAATACGCTGAAAGACCCGGTGGCGCGCGCCGCTTACCTGTTGAAGCTGGCCGGTGTGGAAATCAATCCGGAGCAGACCACTGCCGACGGCGAATTCCTGATGCAGCAGATGATTTTGCGCGAGCGTTTAGAGGAGGTGCGCGAAGCCTCTGACCCGGAAGCGGAACTCGAAGACCTCGCGAGCGAAACCGCGCAGTTGTTCAAGGTGCAGGAGCAGGCGTTCGCGCAGGCTTTAGAACATAGTGCGCTGGAAGATGCGAAAAGCGCGCTCCTGAAACTGCAGTTTCTCGCCAAGCTGCAGCGCCAGATTGAAGAGCTCGAAGAAGATTTATTGGATTAAGACTGACTTATGGCATTACTGCAGATCTCCGAACCCGGCCAGACCCCCGAACCCCACGAGCGCAAGCGCGCTGTAGGCATCGACCTCGGCACCACCAATTCCCTGGTGGCAACGGTGCGCAGTGGCTCTGCGGAAGCGCTGCCTGCGGAAGATGGCCAAGCCATTTTGCCCTCTGCGGTGCGTTACACCGAGCAGGGGGTGGAAGTGGGCTACGGCGCTCGCGCCGCCGCCGGTGAAGATCCTTACAACACCCTTATTTCCATCAAGCGTCTGATGGGGCGTGGCATCGCCGATATCAAACACTTCGGCGAGCAGTTGCCGTACAAATTCAGCGAAGACAAGTCCGGCATGCCGTCCATCGAAACGGTAGCCGGTGCGGTGAACCCGGTGCAGGTATCCGCAGAAATCCTCAAGGTTCTCGCCGAGCGCGGTGCGCAATCCCTGGGCGGCCCGCTGGACGGTGCAGTGATCACCGTGCCTGCGTATTTTGATGACGCCCAGCGCCAGGCCACCAAAGATGCCGCCAAACTGGCGGGGCTGAAAGTACTGCGCCTGTTAAACGAACCCACCGCTGCCGCCGTGGCCTACGGGCTCGACAAGGCCGACGACGGTAGCGACGTGGCCGACAAAACCATCGCCGTATATGACCTCGGCGGCGGTACCTTTGATATTTCCATTCTGCGCCTGTCCAAGGGTGTGTTCGAAGTGCTGTCGACCGGCGGCGACAGCGCCCTCGGCGGTGATGACTTCGACCGCGCCGTGGCCGAGTGGATGGCCGCGGAAGCGGGGCTTGGTACCGATCTCGATGCCGGCACCCAGCGCAAACTGCTGAATGCCGCCTGCGCCGCCAAAGAGGCACTGGCCGCCGAGACCTCGGTGGCGGTTGCATACGGTGACTGGTCCGCGCAACTGCATCGCGCCAAGCTGGCCGAGCTGCTGGATCCGCTGATCACTAAAACCCTGCGCGCCTGCAAGCGTGCCTTGCGCGATGCGGATCTCACCGCGGACGACGTGGAAGAAGTGGTTCTGGTGGGCGGCTCTACCCGCACCCTGCGCGTGCGGGAGAAAGTGCAGGAATTTTTCGGTCGCGAGCCCCATGCGGATATCGACCCGGATCAGGTGGTCGCCATCGGCGCGGCGATTCAGGCGGACGTACTTGTGGGCAACAAGTCCCGCGAAGACCTGTTGTTGCTCGATGTTATCCCGCTGTCCCTGGGTATCGAGACCATGGGTGGCCTCACGGAAAAATTAATCCACCGTAACACCACCATCCCCGTGGCCAAGGCCCAGGAATTCACCACCTTCAAAGACGGCCAGACTGCCATGGCCATTCACGTAGTGCAGGGCGAGCGCGAGCTGGTGAGTGACTGCCGCTCGTTGGCCCGTTTCGAGCTTCGCGGCATCCCGCCCATGGTGGCCGGCGCGGCGCATATCCGCGTAACCTACCAGGTGGATGCGGACGGTTTGCTGTCCGTAACCGCCATGGAAAAGAGCAGCGGCGTGCAGGCGGAAATCACCGTCAAGCCGTCTTACGGCCTTGAGGACTCCGATATCACCCGCATGTTGCAGGACTCCTACGCCAACGCCGAGGAAGATATTGCCGTGCGCGCCCAGCGTGAGGCCCAGGTGGAAGCCGAGCGTACCCTGGAGGCGATGCTTGTCGCCCTGCAGGAAAATGGTGCGGAGCTGTTGAGCGAAAGTGAGCTGGCAGAGTTGGAGCGCGCCATGGAAGCCTTGCGCCTGGCCCATAACGGCGGCACTGCGGAAGAGATTCGCTCCCGCATTGACGAGCTGAATGCACTTTCCGAGCCCTTCGCCGCGCGCCGTATGGATGCTTCCATCAAACGCGCCATGCAGGGCCACAGTCTGGATGAATTCGACAAGCCCTGAGGGCGGTCGCGATTAATAGAGAAATAAGTTATGCCGAAAATCGTATTCCTACCCCACGAAGAGCTGTGTCCCGATGGCAAGGTTATTGAAGTGGAGCCGGGCATCAGCGTGTGCGACGCTGCATTGAAAAATGGCGTGGACATCGAGCATGCCTGTGAAAAGGCCTGCGCCTGCACCACCTGCCATGTGATCGTGCGCGAGGGCTTTGATTCTCTGGGCGAGCCCGACGAGCTGGAAGAGGACCTGCTGGACAAGGCCTGGGGTCTGGAGCCGGAATCCCGTCTGTCCTGTCAGGCGATTGTGGATAAAGAAGACCTGGTGGTCGAAATTCCCAAGTACACCATCAATCAGGTTTCCGAAAAACACTGAGGGCTCTGCCGGTATGAAATGGACAGACATTCACGATATCGCCATCGAACTCAGCGATACCTACCCGGACAAGGATCCGTTGACGGTCAACTTCGTCGACCTGCGCAAGTGGGTGATGGATCTGCCGGAATTCGACGACGATCCGGACCGCTGCGGCGAGAAGATTCTGGAGGCCATTCAGGCCGCGTGGATCGAAGAAAGCGAATAAAGCCCGTCATGCCGGACTCGATCCGGCATCCAGCGCTACGGAGCTCTGTTCTCAGGATCCCGGGTCAGGCCCGGGATGACGGAAGACAACCGTATTCCGTAGGGTGGATAAGCGCAGCGCATCCACCAAATCAAACAGTACAAACTTCATCAATCAACGCGTATAATCCGCGCTCCGCGAACCCGGATTGGTTAATTAATCGACAGTTTCCGCGGTGAGAGAATTCAGGGAAGAGCAACGTGAGTTGCTCTTTTCGTATCTGTCTTAAGACAAATTTTTTGCAAAACCTAGAAATGGAGAAAATCATGGCCGTGGAACGTACCCTGTCCATCATCAAGCCGGACGCCGTAGCCAAGAACGTTATCGGTGAAATCGAGAGCCGCTTCGAGAAAGCGGGCCTGCGCATTGTCGCCATGAAGATGGTTCAGCTGTCTCAGGAGAAAGCGGAAGGTTTCTATGCCGAGCACAAAGAGCGTCCTTTCTTCAAAGACCTGGTTGAATTCATGACCTCTGGCCCGGTTGTTGTACAGGTTCTGGAAGGCGAGAACGCCATTCTGGCCAACCGCGACCTGATGGGCGCCACCAACCCGAAAGAAGCCGACGCTGGCACCATCCGTGCAGACTTTGCTGACAGCATCGATGCCAACGCGGTACACGGTTCCGACTCCGCGGCTTCCGCCGAGCGCGAAGTAAGCTACTTCTTCTCTGCCGAAGAAATCTGCGCACGCTAATCAGCGCCGCAATCGTCATCCCGGGCTTGACCCGGGATCCAGACACTGGATGCCGGATCAAGTCCGGCATGACGAAGTTTTTGAATTTCCGCACCGCTACCGGTGCAAGGTGAATCCATGACCGAAGTACGGACAGTTGTACAGACCGAGAAAGTTAACCTGCTGGGGCTTTCCGTAGACAAGCTCGCGGACTTCTTTGCCGGTTTGGGCGAGAAACGCTTTCGCGCGGTACAGGTCCTGAAGTGGATTCACCAGAATGGCGTGGACGATTTTGAGCAGATGACCAACGTCAGTAAGGTCATGCGTGCCAAACTGTCCGAGATCGCCGAAGTCCGCGCCCCCAAAGTCCTCAAACAGATGGATTCCGCCGACGGCACCCGCAAATGGCTCATCGAAGTCGCCGGCGGTAATGTGATCGAGACCGTCTATATCCCCGATGGTGACCGCGGCACTTTATGTGTCTCCTCCCAGGTGGGTTGTTCCCTGGACTGCAGCTTCTGTGCCACCGGCAAGCAGGGCTTCAACCGCGACCTGACCGCGGCCGAGATCATTGGCCAGGTGTGGATCGCGTGTAAATCTTTTGGTCAGCTGCAACCAAACGGCCCGCGCAAGGTGACCAATGTGGTGATGATGGGCATGGGTGAGCCCCTGCTCAACTTCGACAATGTGGTCGATGCCATGAACCTGATGATGGAAGACAATGCCTACGGTATCTCCAAGCGTCGGGTCACCTTGAGCACCTCCGGTGTGGTACCGGCTCTGGATCGCCTGGCGGAAGTGACCGATGTCAGCCTGGCGATTTCCCTGCACGCACCCAACGACGAGCTGCGCAACGTGCTGGTGCCGATCAACAAGAAGTACCCCATCGCCATGCTGCTCGACAGCGCCAAGCGCTACATCGAGAATATGCCGGATAATCACCGCAAGATGACCATCGAGTACACCATGATCCGGGAGGTGAACGACCGCCCGGAACATGCGGAGCAGCTGGCAGAGTTGCTGCGTGATGTGCCGGTAAAGATAAATCTGATACCCTTCAACCCGTTCGAGCTGTCCGATTATCAGCGGGTCAGCAACAACGCTTTGCGACGTTTTCAACAGATTTTGTTGGACAAAGGCTATACCGTAACCGTGCGTACCACCCGGGGCGACGATATCGCTGCGGCCTGTGGTCAGCTG
Source organism: Microbulbifer sp. ARAS458-1 (assembly GCF_045348205.1). Lineage (NCBI taxonomy): Bacteria > Pseudomonadati > Pseudomonadota > Gammaproteobacteria > Cellvibrionales > Microbulbiferaceae > Microbulbifer > Microbulbifer sp. ARAS458-1. The sequence goes on from NZ_CP155838.1 coordinate 1,804,428, forward strand.
GCCGGCCAGGTGAACGACCGCACCCGCCGCTCCGAGCGTTATCGCAACGCCGAGCGCCCGGTGAGGATTGTGGGCCAGGCATAACGGCTTTGATCGCTTCTGGGCATTGCCGAATGGATTTGGCGTGCGAGGTTGTACGCACCCCATAACCATAAGGTGAGGCTAGTGTTAGCAAGAATTTCCAATCCGGCGCTCCTTGCCGGATTACTGATCACCCTGCTGCTGGGCGGCTGTGTGGCCACCGGCCCCGGTGGCAAACAGATCGACCTCGACAAGGCCCGTGAGACTCACATCCAGCTCGGACTGCGCTACTTGCAAAGTGGCAGCGATAACCGCGAGATGGCCCGTCATCATTTCCAGGAAGCTCTCAAGCTGGGCAAGCGCGACCCTCAGGCCCATCACGGGCTGGCATTGCTGTACCAGGCCGATGGTGAGCTGAAAGTGGCCGAATCCCACTTTGAAAAAGCATTGCGCTACGACCGTAATTTTTCCATGGCCCGGGTGAACTACGGGGTATTTCTGTATCAGCAGGAGCGTTATCGGGATGCCAGAGATCAGTTCAAGACGGCCTCTGAAGATCTCACCTACAATCGCCGCTCCTATGCACTGGCCAACCTCGGCCGTGCGGAGCTTCGATTGCATGAGCTGGATAGTGCCGAGCAGGCATTCACCAAGGCGTTGGCCCTGAGCCCCGGCCTGCCGGTGGCGCTGCTGGAGCTGGCAGAGCTCAAGTTTGAAAAGCAGGACTACACCCAGGCCAAGCAGTATCTGGACCGCTTTACCGAAAAGAACCGGCAGGTGCCCCAATCCCTGTGGCTCGGTATTCGTATTGAAAAAATCTTTGGTAATCGTGACAAGGAAAGAAGTTACGCCCTCGCGTTGAAAAACCTCTTTCCCTATTCAGCGGAAACGCTGAAGTATCAACAGATGATGGCCGAAAATGAGCAGCAATAATCCCGTTTCTGAGCCGGCCGCAGCGGCCGCTAACCCCGTTTCCGTCGGTGGCCAGTTGCGCCACGCCCGTGAGCAGGCAGGCCTGGGTGTGGACGAGCTGGCGCGCCGCCTGTGTATGACCGCAGACAAGCTGGAGGCACTGGAGCGGGACGATTTTGAGCGGCTTGCCGGCGCCACTTATGTGCGCGGCTATATCCGCAATACTTGCAAAGAGTTGGGGCTGGACGCCGCCCCGGTACTGGAAACGTTTGCGCAACAGGTACCGGTCGAGTCTGCGGTGCACGTTCCAGAAATGCCCCGCGGTGCCGCCATGCCTCGTGGTGGACAGCCAAGTGAAGGCGGGTCGCTATTCGCTCCTGCGGTTTTGGTGCTCGCCATGGCAGCGGCTGGCGGATATTGGTGGTTCGGTGTGCAAGGTGCAAATGTTGCGCCGGCGGTAGACCCCGCGATGGCTGAGGCGACCCCCGCGGGGCGTTTTACCACAGAGGTGGCCCCGGCATCGAAGGATGCAGTGGAGTCCGAGTTCGATACCTTCGGCGCAGCCGATCCAGAGCGGATGGGGGGCGAGATAGCGGGAATCGCACCTGAAGAAAGCGCAGTTGATCCAGTGCCGGCGGATATCGAGTTGTATAGTGCCCAGGGCGCTCCCGCGGTCGCTGTTGGAGCGACAGTGGAGTCGATTGACGATGTCGAATCCGCCGTGACCCCGGCACCAGCGGTGACTGCGGTCGCGGAAGCACCCTCGGATATTGCGACGAGCGTGGAAGAGGGGGCTCCCTTGTCGTTGACCTTCAGCGAAGAATCCTGGGTGGAAGTGACCGATGCCGCAGGTAACAAATTGCTGGCCAAGCTACAGCCCGCCGGATCTACCGTGGAGTTGACTGGTGAGGCACCGTTCAATCTGATGCTGGGCAATGCCGCCGCCACCACTGTCAGCTATGCCGGTGAAGTGGTGGACAGTGCTCCGCTGGGCAATCGCCGCACCCGCAAGCTTATTGTGGGCGGATGAAGCTAAGTCGGCTTGGTCGTGCGGCGACCTCTTAGAATCGTAGCGAGCGGGTGCCTGCTGGTGCCCGCCGGAGCGCAGAAAGCGGAGTGTATGGTTAATACATGAGCATTTGACCGGGCTGGCGCACCAGCACCGCCTAGCGCCGCCAGGCACTCGCGCAGTAGATTCTATGAGGTGGCCTGTAGGTTTGCGCCCAATCTATCTATAATCTCCCCGTTTTTTTACCGTCACCCATACCCGCTTAAAGCCAACGCAGGTTCTGTTATGCAGTTCGAGTCACCCATAGTTCGCCGCGTGTCACGCCAGATCATGGTGGGCAATGTGCCGGTCGGCGGTGGTGCGCCCATCTCCGTACAGAGCATGACCAACACCGAGACCTGCGATGTGGCCGCTACCGTGGCCCAGATCCAGCGACTGGAGAAGGCGGGCGCAGATATCGTGCGGGTGTCGGTTCCGTCCATGGAGGCTGCGGAAGCCTTCGGCGAGATCAAAAAGCAGGTAGCCGTGCCGCTGGTGGCGGACATCCACTTTGACTATCGCATCGCCCTGCGGGTTGCTGATCTGGGTGTGGATTGCCTGCGCATTAATCCGGGCAATATCGGCCGCGAAAAGCGCATTCGCGCAGTGGTGGACAAGGCGCGGGATCTGAATATCCCGATCCGCATCGGTGTGAACGCCGGCTCCCTGGAAAAGGACCTGCAGAAAAAATACGGCGAGCCCACCCCGGACGCGCTGGTGGAATCCGCTCTGCGCCACGTCGATATTCTGGACAGCCTGAACTTCCAGGACTTCAAGGTAAGCGTTAAGGCCTCGGATATTTTTATGGCCACCGCGGCCTACCGCAAACTGGCCTCCCAGATTGAGCAGCCGCTGCACCTGGGTATCACCGAAGCGGGCGGCCTGCGCTCCGGTACGGTCAAGTCAGCCATCGGCCTCGGTGCCCTGTTGCTGGACGGTATCGGCGATACCCTGCGGGTATCCCTTGCCGCGGATCCGGTGGAAGAAGTGAAGGTGGGATGGGATCTGCTGAAGAGCCTGCGCCTGCGCACCAAGGGCATCAACTTTATTGCCTGCCCCAGCTGCTCGCGCCAGAACTTCGACGTGGTGAAGACCATGAACGAGCTGGAAACCCGCCTGGAAGATATCACCACCCCGCTGGATGTAGCGGTGATTGGCTGTATCGTAAATGGTCCGGGTGAAGCCAAAGAGGCGGATATCGGCCTCGCCGGCGGCACCCCGAGCCATGCGATTTATGTGGACGGCCAACCGGACCGCAAATTCAAAAATGACAACCTGGTGGAAGACCTGGAAAAACTGATCCGCGAAAAGGCCGCCGCTAAAGAGGCCCAGGAAGCGAGCATCATCGCCAAGGAAACCACCGAGTAATTTAGATACCCCGTCATCCCGGACTCGATCCGGGATCCAGCTCCGTAACTGGATACCGGCCTGCGCCGGCATGACGACAGAGCAGACATTAAGGACCACCGTTGAAACAACTTCGCGCCATCCGCGGCATGAATGACCTGCAGCCCACCCAGTCACCGGTGTGGCAATACGTGGAAAGCACCCTCAGCGAACTCTTCGCCCGCTACGGCTACAGCGAGATCCGCACGCCGATCCTGGAAGCGACGCAACTGTTCGCCCGCGCCGTTGGTGAAGCCACCGATATTGTCGAAAAGGAAATGTATACCTTCGACGACAAGAGCGGCGACAGCGTCACCCTGCGCCCTGAAGGTACCGCGGGTACCGTGCGTGCGGCGATCCAGAACAACCTGCTGATCCAGCCCCAGCGCCTCTGGTACTTCGGCCCCATGTTCCGCTACGAGCGCCCGCAGAAAGGCCGCCTGCGCCAGTTCCACCAGTTTGGTGTGGAGGTGTTCGGCATCGAAGGACCGGATATCGACGCCGAGATCCTGATGATGACCGCGCGCCTGTGGAAACAGCTGGGCGTATCCGAGCATGTCACCCTGCAGCTGAACTCCCTCGGCAACAGCGAAAGCCGCGCAGCCTTCCGCGATGCACTGGTGGAATACCTGTCAGCACGCAAGGATCAGCTGGACGAAGACAGTCAACGCCGGCTGGAAAAGAATCCGCTGCGGATTCTCGACAGCAAAAATCAGGATACCCAGGCTCTGCTCGAAGAGGCGCCATGCCTGTTGGACTTCCTCGACGACGAATCCCGCGCGCATTTCGACCAGCTGCGCGCCTTCTTGGACGCCGCCGGCGTAGCCTATGAAGTAAATCCGCGCCTGGTGCGCGGTCTCGACTACTATGGCAAGACCGTTTTCGAATGGGTGACCGATAGCCTCGGCGCCCAGGGCACCGTCTGTGCCGGCGGCCGTTACGACGGCCTGGTCGAACAGATGGGCGGCAAACCCACCCCGGCAGTCGGCTTCGGCCTCGGTGTGGAGCGCCTAGTGCTGTTACTGGAAACCCTGGAAGTACTGCCAGATACCCTGGATCAACAGGTAGATGCCTATCTGGTGGCAGTGGGTGATGTACAATCAGCCGCCCTGGCCGCGGCGGAGCAGCTGCGCAGTGACCTGCCTTGGCTGCGCCTGCAGACCCACTGTGGCGGGGGCAGCTTTAAAAGCCAGATGAAGAAGGCCGACAAGAGCAATGCGGATTACGCACTGATCATCGGCGAAGACGAAGCGGCTGCGGGGCAGGTAACGGTGAAGTCCCTGCGTGCAGAAGTAGAGCAGCAGACCGTGGCGGTCTCCGAGCTGGCCGCGCTTTTACAGAATTGATTCGTCGCGAGCGGGGCTGACTCCGCATCGCGTAGAAAATCAACGATCAACATTTCAAGACCTGGTATCGGGAATAAGGCAAATAACAAATGGCAGACCATCTGACAGAAGAAGAACAGATCGAATCCATCAAGCGCTGGTGGAAAGAAAACGGTACCGGCATTGTTACCGGTGTTGTACTGGCGCTGGCGTCATACTTTGGCTGGCAGTGGTGGCAGGGCAAGGAGCGCAGCGAAGCTGAAGCGGCCTCCAACGTATACCAGAGCTTTGTAGACGCTGTTTCCGCCAATGAGGGCAAACCGGACAACAAGCAGCTCACCACGGCTCAATCTCTCGCTCGTGAACTGAAAGATGATTACGCCAAGCGGATCTACGCCGCTCAGGCCTCTCTGGAGCTGGCGGCGCTGGCCGCGAGAGAAAATGATCTGGAAACGGCAGCCAAGGAGCTGCAGTGGGCGCTGGATAATACCAATGACGAGGCGTTGAAGCTGCTGGCCAAGCGACGTCTTGCCGCCGTGAAAGCCGCTCGTGGTGAAACCAAAGAAGCATTGAAACTGCTGGAAGGTGAGGTGCCGCCCGCATTCGCATCTCTGTACGCGGAAACCCGCGGTGACATTCTGGTGCAGCAGGGTGATAAAGACGCCGCTCGCACGGCTTACCAGGAAGCGCGCGCACAAATTCTGCCGGAGCAGGCGGCCAACTCCCGCCTACTGGACCTGAAGATCGAAAGTCTGGGTGAAGCACCGCAAAGTGACTCCCAGACAGATGATGCTCAATCCAATGAAACCAAGGAAGCTGCGCCGCTGTCTGAATCCGACAACGATTCAGACAATGCAGAAACGGAGAACAACGCGCAATGATAAGCACGCACACCGGTAACCGCTTCGCGGCGGGCAAGACACTCAACCGATTTCTTGCCGTGGCCCTGGCCGCGATGATCAGTGCCTGTGCTTCCAATGATGAAAAGGAAGACACAGACCCGGTGGAGCTCACCGAGATTCAGGAAAGTGTAAAGCTGCGCGAAGTGTGGTCCACCAATATTGGTGATATCGATGCGCTTCGCTACGCCATGCTGAAACCCGGCATCATCGACGGCAAGATTATCGCCGCCAATAGCGACGGTGATGTGTACGCGCTGGACCGCGCCACCGGCAAGCGCCTGTGGAAAACTGATATTGACCGCTCCATCGGTGGTGGTGTCGGTGTCGGTCTCGGTATTGCCGTGGTTGCGGATTTCCGCGGCCGTATTGTGGCTCTTGACCTCAATACGGGTGAACAGCGCTGGAACACCCAGCTAAGCGGCGAGGTGGTATCCACCCCGGCCGTTGGTGCCGGTATGGTGGTGGTGCAGACCGTCGACGGCAAGCTCCTGGGGCTGGATGCCAGCACTGGCGAGCAGCGCTGGCGCCACAATACCGCACTGCCGGTATTGACCCTGCGTGGTACCTCCAGCCCGGTCATTACCGGTGGCGTCGTATTTGCCGGTCTGGATAATGGCAAATTGATTGCGTTGAGTGCCACCGATGGTTTGACCCGCTGGGAACAGCGTGTGGCCATTCCGCAAGGCTCTGCAGAACTGGAGCGGGTTGTGGATATCGACGGTGCACCGCTGGTGCGCGGTGAGCTGGTTTTCGCTGCCAGCTATCAGGGCCGGGTGGTCGCACTGTCCCGTGAAGACGGCCGTGGCCTCTGGGCCCGTGATGCTTCCACAAACCACGGTGTGGCGGTGGGCGCCGGCCAGGTATTCCTGAGCGGCGCCGACGGCAGTGTCCACGCCTACAATGTAGGTAATGGACAGATTCAGTGGACAAACAGTGAGCTGCTGCGCAGGGAAGTGAGTGGCCCCGCGTATTTTGGTGATGTGGTGGTTGTGGGCGACCTGGACGGCTACCTGCACGCCCTGGACCCGAATACGGGTCGCTTCGTGGGCCGCACCCGCATCGATCGCGACCCGATCCGGATTCCGCTGCTGGCCGATGGCGACCTGCTGTTTGCCCTGTCCGACGACGGTGAGCTGGCCGCCCTCCGCCTGGAGCGCTAATCAATGGTGGATGCGCTGCGCTTATCTACCCTACGGCAATGCACTGTACCGTAGGGGGGATAAGCCGAAGGCGCATCCACCAACAAAACCACACCGGTTTTAAACAATCGCCCGCATTCCGCGGGCGTTCGTATTTCTGGTCGGGCCCAAAACAACCCGCCAGTTTTTGAGTATATTTGAATTATGTTGCCTGTAATCGCCCTGGTAGGGCGCCCCAATGTGGGTAAATCCACCCTGTTCAATCGCCTGACCAAGAGCCGCGACGCCCTTGTGGCGAACTACGCCGGTCTTACCCGCGACCGTAAATATGGCGAGGCCGAGTTCGAAGGCCACAAGATGATCCTGGTAGACACCGGTGGTATCAGCGGTGGCGAAGAGGGCATTGATGCCGCCATGGCCCAGCAATCCATGCAGGCCATCGAAGAGGCGGACTTTGTCCTGTTCCTGGTGGACTGTCGCGCCGGTCTGACGCCTGCAGACGAAATGATCGCCGAGCGGCTGCGTACCCGCTCCAAACCCACCATTCTCGTGGCCAATAAGGTAGACGGGGTGAACCCGGATATTGCGCTGGCCCCTTTCTACGAGCTGGGTATTGGTGAACTTTTCCCAACCACCGCCACCCACGGGCGCGGTGTGCGTTCCCTGATGGAGCGCCTGGTCAACGACCTGCCGGAAAATGCGCAGGAAGAACAGCCGGAAGAGGCTACCGGTATCAAGATCGGAATCGTTGGCCGCCCCAACGTGGGCAAGTCCACCCTGGTAAACCGCCTGCTGGGCGAAGATCGCGTCGTCGTCTTCGATCAGCCCGGTACCACTCGGGATAGCGTGTATATCAACTACACTCGCGACGAAAAGCCCTACACCATCATTGACACCGCAGGGATTCGCCGGCGTAAAAACGTCAAGGAATCCGTGGAGAAGTTCTCCATCGTCAAAACCCTGCAGGCGGTGGAAGACGCCAATGTGGTGGTACTGGTGATCGACGCCAGTGAAGGGCTGGTGGATCAGGATCTGCACCTGATGGGCACGGTGATTCAGTCCGGCCGCGCACTGGTTGTGGCCCTGAACAAGTGGGACGGCCTGGACCCGGATCACCGCGACTTTGTCAAAACCGAACTGGAGCGCCGTCTGCGCTTTGTGGACTTTGCCGATATCCACTTTATTTCCGCGTTGCACGGCACTGGTGTGGGCAACCTGTATCAGTCCATTGAAGCTGCCTATCAGTCTGCCACCGACAAACTCTCCACCAACCATCTGACGCGTATTCTTCAGTGGGCGGTAAGTGAGCACCAACCGCCACTGGTCAATGGTCACCGTATCAAGCTGCGCTACGCTCACGCCGGGGGCCAGAACCCGCCGGTGATCGTGATTCACGGCAACCAGACCTCGCAGGTGCCCAATCACTATGTGCGCTACCTGGAGAAAACCTACCGCAAGGCCCTGGATCTGCACGGTACCCCAGTGAAAATCGAGTTCCGGACCGGTGATAACCCCTATGCCGGCAAGAAAAACAAACTGAGTGACCGCCAGAAAGCCAAGAAGCGTCGCCTGATGAAGTTTGTGAAGAAGAAAAAATAAATTCGGTTGAAGTGGCGCCGGGGCGCCGCAATACCCGTAAGGTGAGGGCAAAGAATTCCGCGCAAGACTAAACTTGCCGGGAATTCAATGGTGGATGCGCCTTCGGCTTATCCACCCTACAAAACTCGTACTACCGAACCCGTAGGGTGGATAAGCCGAAGGCGCATCCACCAATCTACTCGTAGGAGCCTGCTTGCAGGCAAACCCAAAGGCACAAGGACCCCCACGTGATAAACCTTAAAAACCCCGATCTCCTACGCAAACAATCCTACATTAACGGCCAGTGGACGGACGCCGACTCCGGCAACACCCTCGACGTTACCAACCCCGCTAACGGTGAAACCCTCGCCACGATTGCCAGTCTTGGCGCAGAGGAAACCCGTCGCGCCATTGAAGCCGCAAACGCAGCCTGGCCCGCCTGGCGCGATCTGACTGTCAAAGAGCGGGCCAGAATACTGCGCGACTGGTACAACCTGATTATTGACCACGTCGATGACCTTGCCGCCATTCTGACCGCGGAGCAGGGCAAGCCGCTCGCGGAAGCCAAAACCGAAATAACCTATGGTGCGAACTATCTCGAGTGGTTTTCCGAAGAGGCCAAGCGCGCCTATGGTGATGTGATCGCGCCGCCATCGAACGACAAACGCATTGTTGTTATCAAACAACCCGTCGGAGTGACGGCTTCGATCACCCCGTGGAATTTCCCCAGCGCCATGATCGCGCGCAAGGTTGCCCCGGCACTGGCCGCAGGTTGTACCTTTGTCGCCAAGCCTGCATCGGAAACGCCGCTCTCTGCACTGGCGCTGGCGGTACTCGCGGAAAAAGCCGGGGTTCCGAAAGGTGTGTTCAACGTCGTCGTGGGTAAAAGCTCCCGGGAAATCGGTAGTGAGATGACATCTAATCCGCTGGTGCGCAAATTTACCTTTACCGGTTCTACCGCCGTGGGTAAACAGCTGGAAGCCCAGTGTGCCGAGACCATGAAGAAAACTTCCATGGAATTAGGCGGTAACGCGCCGTTTATTGTGTTTGACGATGCGGATATCGACGAAGCCGTCAAAGGCGCGATCATCTGCAAGTACCGCAACGCGGGGCAAACCTGTGTCTGTGCCAATCGGATCCTGGTGCAGGAAGGCGTGTACGATGAATTTGCCAAAAAATTCTCCGCCGCTGTCAGCCAGCTGAAAGTGGGCAATGGCACTGAGGAAGGCACCGACGTCGGCCCCATGATCAACCCCGGTGCCGTGGAAGATGTTAAAGCCTTGGTGGAAGATGCTGTGAGCAAGGGCGCCAAAACTCTGAACGACGGTGGCCCCAGCGATATGGGCGAGTGTTTTTATATGCCCACCGTGTTGGGCGACGCGGATGACACCATGCGCCTGTTCAAGGAAGAGATTTTTGGCCCGGTGGCGCCGCTGTTCAAATTTAAAACCGAGCAGGAAGCCATTCAAATGGCTAACGACACCGAGTTCGGACTTGCCTCCTATTTTTATTCCAGAGACATTGGTCGCATCTGGCGCGTTGCCGAAGGGCTGGAATATGGGATGGTCGGAATTAATGAGGGCATCATTTCCAATGAAATGGCCCCCTTCGGCGGTATCAAGGAATCCGGCAGCGGCCGTGAAGGTTCCAAGTACGGCATCGACGACTACCTGGAAATCAAATACCTGTGCATGGGGGGAATTTAGCGCTCCCTATTCCAGCGTGTCATACCGGCGGATGCCGGTATCCAGTGCGTTGGCACCGAGGCCGCTTCGTACCACCCACACTGGATCCCGGATCAAGTCCGGGATGACGTACAAAATAGAATGAACATTGTTCCCATCGCCACTACCCACTCCTGTTTCACCGAAAAGTTCGGCATCCCCCGCCAGCCTCTGCTGGCGGACGCCAGTCGCGCGTCCATCGAATTATTGCCACCCTACAATGACCCGGAAGCCGTTGCCGGCCTGGAGCAGCACAGCCACCTTTGGCTTACCTGGCAATTTCACAAGGTTGCCGGACAGTGGTCCCCGAAAGTGCGCCCACCACGTCTTGGAGGCAATAAAAAAGTCGGTGTTTTCGCCACCCGCTCGCCATTCCGGCCGAACAATATCGGCCTGTCTGTGGTGCGGCTGATTCAGGTGCGTCTGCACCCTACCGTGGAGCTTGTGGTTGCCGGGGCTGATTTAGTGGATGGCACACCCATCCTGGATATCAAACCCTACATCCCCTACGCCGATAGTGTCTCGGCGGCGACCAGCGAGCTGGCCGAAGCCTCGCCACCGATGATAGGCGTGCATATTCCGGAGCCGATACTGCGGCGGGCAAGAGAGTATCGCGATCAGCTCGGGACCGATCTGCCGCGACTTATCCAGCAGGTGCTCGGTCAGGATCCGAAGCCGGCCTATCAGCAGCCGGACCCCGAGCGGGTGTACGGCATGAAGCTCTGTGGATTCAATTTGCAATGGCGGTATCGGCAAGACGAGATCGAAGTGGTAGCTCTGGAGCCGCTGAGCGGTGAACTGGCGGGCGAGGTCAGCAAGTGAAGTGGCGTGGTGCGTTTTGGTCGCTAACCAAATTTATCCTGCTCGCCGCCGCGATCGTGACCGCTGTATCCTGGTATCACAGCCGCAATATGCCCAAGGGCCAGGCGCCAGAGCTACTGGCCCCGGATATCGATGGCCGACTTATCAGCCTGCAGAAGATGGTGGAGCAGGGCCCGGTACTTATCTACTTCTGGGCGACCTGGTGTGGGTATTGCCGCGTTGTTTCACCCGCGGTATCCGACCTGTCCACAGAACACCAGGTCATCACCATCGCCCTGCAGTCCGGCACTCCGGACGAAGTCGCCAATTACCAGGAAAAACACAACCTCAAATTCCGCACCATCAACGACCCCGCCGGTGCCCTAAGTGCAAGCTGGGGCCTGCAAGTGACCCCCACCATCGCAATTGTGGATACAGAAGGCAACGTCAGTACGGTAACCTCAGGAATGACCTCAAGACTTGGATTAAAAACAAGACTCTGGTTAGCCAACTGAGCCCGAAACCCTCGTCGTGCCGGACTTGATCCGGCATCCAGCTCATCAGGTCCCCCGATACCACTGGATCCCGGATCAAGCCCGGGGTGACGAGGTGGCATCAATGACGCGTCTTGGTAGGATCCAAATCCTCACTCATCACGTCATCAAACACCGGCTGCCCCGGAATCTTGTGCCCCTCACTGGCCCATTCGCCCAGGTCAATCAGTTTGCAGCGCTCGCAGCAAAATGGCCGGTAAGGGTTGGCTGGGCTCCATTCCATGGGCTTTTTGCAGGTCGGACAGGCTACGGTGGGTTTATCAGACATAAAACAGCTATTGCGACGACTATTGAGGGTGAATCGCCAGTTGGAGGTATTGCTGGTGCAGGGCATCCACCTGGGCGTATAGGGATTCAAGCGAACCGCTATTATCCAGAATATCGTCCGCCCTTGCACACCGCTCCGCCCGTGGCATCTGCGCATCCATAATCTTGCGGATCTGATCCACCGAATTGGCATCTCGGGCACTGGCGCGGGCCAGTTGGACCTCTTCCGGTATATCCACCACACAAATGCGCTGCACCAGTTCTGACTGGCTGGTTTCCAGTAGAAGAGGGGATTCAAGAATTGCGTAAGGCGCAGAGTGGGTTTCTGCGCTTGCCATCAGAGAGGCGATAATTTCTTCTCGGATCAGCGGGTGAGTCAACTGCTCCAACCAGCGCCGCTCGTCGGGATTATCAAATATCAGTTTGCGCAGGGCAGCCCGGTTGAGCCTTCCCTCCGGCAGAATAACCCCCGCCCCAAAGTGCTGCGCAATGGCATTCAGCGCCGGCCGGCCGGGCTCGACCACTACCCGTGCTGCCTGATCCGCGTCTACCACATTGACTCCATGATGCCGGAAGCGCGCCGCTGCGGCAGACTTGCCGCTACCGATACCGCCGGTCAACCCAACAGTAAACATGCGTTCAGCTGCTCAGCCCGGAAACACGAAAATACCACCCCATAATCTGCTCACCCCACAACATGGCAATCCACGCCGCGCCGGCAAGGTAGGGGCCAAAGGCGATGGGCAGGTTCTTGTCGCGCCCAGAAATCAAGGTCCAGAGAATCCCCGCCAGGGCGCCCACCGCTGCGGACAGAAGAATCACCAGCGGCAACACCTGCCAACCAAACCAGGCGCCGATTGCCGCGAGTATCTTGAAGTCTCCCGCGCCCATGCCTTCCTTACCGGTGACCAGTTTAAACACATGGAATACACCCCACAGCGCCAGATACCCCGCAATCGCGCCAATCACTGCATCCTGCAGCGGTGCGAACACACCCCAGAGGTTGATCAGCAACCCTGCCCACAGCAGTGGCAGAGTAATACTGTCAGGCAGCAACTGTTTGTCGAAATCAATCCCAGTCAGAGCCACCAGTGCCCAGGTAAAAAATACCCCCGCCAGCGCCTGCCAGGTAAAGCCCAGTTGCCATACCACCACTGCAGTGAGAATACCCGTGGCCAGTTCAACCAGCGGGTAGCGTTTGGAAATCCCAACACCGCAGTTACTGCACTTTCCGCGCAACAGCAAATAACTGATGATGGGGATGTTCTGCCAGGGCTTGATCTCTTGCTTGCAGCCGGGGCAGTGGGAGTGGGGGAGGATCAGGTTGTAGGGCTGATCGAGTAGTACTTTGTCTTCTGCAGTCGGTGTTTTTTCAAAATAAGCGTAAAAATCCCGCTGGTATTCCCGCTCCATCATGATGGGGAGGCGGTGGATAACTACGTTTAGGAAGCTGCCGATTAGCAGGCCTAAAATAAAAGCGCTGCTTATTAGCAGCGCTGGGTGGGTGGGGAGCAAGTATTCGAGCATCGTGGGTATTAGCTAATTACATTTCCAAGGTTAAATATTGGCAGGTACATGGCCACAAGTAGTCCGCCAACCAAAATACCAAGAACTGCCATGATCATAGGCTCTAGCATTGTTGTGAGGTTGTCCACTAAATTGTCAACGGCTTCTTCGTAAAAGTCAGCGGCTTTGCCGAGCATTTCGTCTAGCGCACCGGATTCTTCGCCTATTGATGTCATTTGTATCAGCATGTTGGGATACAACTTCGAATGGCTCATTGCGGTGTTCAAGGGTATACCTGTAGCGACTGAGTCGCGAATTTTTAGCGTGGCCTCTTCATAAACAACGTTACCTGTCGCACCAGCAACCGACTTTAACGCGTCAATTAAAGGTACGCCGGCAGCAAAAGTCGTCGCTAAAGTCCGGGCAAATCTGGCAGCAATTGAGTTGTAAGTGATAACTCCTAAAACTGGTATTTTAAGTGCTGCACGGTCAAAAAATTCGCTAACCTTTTTATTGCGTTTTTTTATTTCAAGTGTTCCACCAATGCCTACAAGGAGACAAACAAATGTAATTAGCCAATTAGCCTGTAACCACTCAGAAATCCCCATTACGAACAATGTGAAAGCTGGAAGGTCTGCTCCGAATCCTGCGAACGTTGAAGCAAATTGGGGGACAACCTTAATAAGCAGGATAGCTGTGACCACAATAGCCACAATAATGACTGCAATTGGGTAGGTCATGGCTTTTTTAATTTTTTTCTTTAAAGACTCAGTTTTTTCTTTATAAGTGGCAATTCTATCCAGCATTGTTTCTAAGGCACCGGATTGCTCACCAGAAGCCACGAGGTTGCAAAATAAGTCGTCAAAATACAATGGGTGCTTGCGCAAACTGTCAGCAAATGAGGTTCCGGAGGCCACCTCCTCTTTAATCTTTAAGATTAGATCTTTTACTCCAGGGTTGTCCGAACCATCGGCGACAATTTCGAAGCTTTGTACTAGCGGTACGCCGGCCTTCATCATTGTTGCTAATTGACGAGTAAATAGTGCTATGTCACTTGGTCTTACTTTTTTGCTCCCGCTGAAAAGCGATTTGGGCTTTTTCTGTACTCGGTTGGCGATAATTCCTTGGCGGCGCAATTGGGCTTTGATCAGGGCGGGGTTTGTTCCTGTAACTTCCCCGTCAACCTTGTTGCCCTTGGCATCTATGCCTTTATAGATATAAGCAACAGTAGCGGCGGCTTTGGCCATGGTTTAGTTCCCGTTGGTCTTGGAGCAGGAGTCATCTGACTCCACAACATTTATTTGTTCTTTCTATCGTTATTCTGGACTTTATCCAGAATCTGTCATTTGCTTATGGTAATACCTAAACATCAATCTTTCGTTACCCGGTTGGCTTCTTCCAGACTGGTAACCCCGATTACTACCTTCCGAAGTGCAGAGGTGCGCAGATTGTTAAAGCCCTCTTTCTTTGCCTGATCTGCGATCTGAATTGAGTTTCCGCCTTCCATTATAATGCGCGAGATTCCGTCGGTAATGCGAACTACTTCATACACACCTACTCGACCTTTATATCCTTTGGAACAGTGCTCACAACCTACGGGTTGGTATATCTGCCACTCCTTCTTTGGAATGGATACGGCTTCAAAGCCTTCCTCCTTTAAGACTTCTTCAGGGAGCAGTGTCGGCTTTTTGCATTCGTTACACAGTCGGCGTGCCAGACGCTGAGCGATAATTACACTGACCGAAGTGGCGATATTGAAGGTGGGGACCCCCATATTCATCAGGCGGGTTAAGGTCTCAGGCGCCGAGTTAGTGTGTAGAGTTGATAAAACCAAATGGCCGGTTTGCGCTGCCTTGATGGCGATCTCTGCAGTTTCCAGGTCCCGGATCTCTCCCACCATTACGATATCTGGGTCCTGCCGCAGGAAGGAGCGTAAGGCCTCTGCGAAGTTCAGCCCCACTTTATTGGAGACGTTTACCTGGTTGATCCCCTCCAAGTTGATTTCCACCGGGTCTTCGGCGGTGGATATGTTGCGCTCTGGTGTGTTGAGGATATTCAGGCCTGTGTACAATGATACGGTCTTGCCTGAACCAGTCGGGCCAGTAACGAGGATCATCCCTTGCGGTTGCGCCAGCGCGTCTAAATAAATCTTCTTTTGTTCTTCCTCGTAGCCCAAAGCGTCAATACCCAGCTTCGCCGAGGATGGGTCGAGAATTCGGAGGACGATTTTTTCTCCCCATAGCGTAGGCAGGCTATTGACGCGAAAGTCAATGGCCTTGGTTTTGGACAGCTTCATTTTGATCCGGCCGTCCTGGGGTATACGGCGTTCGGAAATATCCATTTTGGACATTACTTTGAGGCGTGCTGAAATTCGGGTCGCGAGCTGAATTGGCGGGCGGGCAACCTCGTGCAGCACACCGTCGGTACGCAATCGCACCCGGTAAGCTTTTTCATAGGGTTCGAAATGAATATCAGATGCTCCGGTACGGATCGCGTCGAGTAGCACCTTGTTGACAAAACGCACGACAGGGGCTTCATCCCCACCTGGTTCACTATCATCGTCCGACCTGCTTTCTCCGCCGTCAACATCTAGGCCATCCAGGTCTTCATCGTCCAGCCCAGCTAAGCCGCCACCAATATCGCTATTGGACAAATAGCTTTCGATCGCTTTACTGAGCTTATCTGCTTCAACTAATACTGCGTCAGTGCTTAGTCCGGTGTTGAAATTGATCTCATCCAAGCCTGCCAAGTTAGTCGGATCCGCTACGGCTACAAATAGCCGATTTCCACGCTTGTACAGAGGTAGGGCAAAGTGCTTGCTGACTAACTTGTCGTCGACGACGTCTTTAGGCAGTAGATCGAAATTATAACTGGACAGGTCAAATAGGGGGCTGCCGAATGCTGTAGATGCAATCTGGGCCAGTTCCCTACTTTTGATAAGTTTGGCCTCTACCGCGTGTTGAGCGAAGGTCTGCCCCTCTCGCTTTGCAGCCTTAATAGCTGACTGGGCTGTAGCCTCATCGATGGCGTTGTCCAAAACCAGCCGCTTGGCTAGACCGCTTAGTAGAGTGCTGCTCATGAAGGGACCATATCTGTAAGTATTACTTGAGTATGAGATGTATCATGTTTGTTTAAATGTTGTTCGTAAGTGCTGAGTGGCAAAGGTTTTTTGCTAGCAGACAGTGTCTAAATATAACGAATATGGCACTAGTAGCCAATGATCCCGGTGAGTCATTTATGCAGGGTGCGAACTGGGTACCTTCCTTGAGGTTGAGTGAAAAGTTACCAGTAATTCAATCTAGCAAAGGTGCGGGGCACATTTCTGGAGCTCATTGGCGCTCAAAGGTGATGCGATACCTGACAATTTATGTCATAGAGCACCCTGAGTTGCATGAAATGTGTTCGAATTGGGTGCTAGTTGATCTTTTTGGTTGTCGAACTTTCACAAATTGGAGCCTCAGGTGTCATTTCCCCGCTTGCGTGATTTACCTCATTACCGGTATTGTAACTTCCGACTTCCTCACGGGATTTCGTCCAAAAACAACAGTCTGTATGGAGACGGTTACAATGAAAAAGCAACAGGGCTTTACTCTGATTGAATTGATGATCGTGGTAGCGATCATCGGCATCCTCGCTGCGGTCGCCATTCCGCAATATCAAAATTACGTTACCAAATCTCAGGTGACTCGTGTAATGAGCGAAGTTGGCTCTCTGCGTACGGCTATGGAAACTTGCCTGCTGGAAGGTCGTGACGATATCGTTACTGGCGACCCTGCTACAGCAACTGAATGTAACTTGGGTTGGACTGCTAGCAACCTGCTTGGTGTGAGCTTGCAGGATGGTTTAGAAGTGACTATCAATGACGACGGTACTGCGACTATGGCCGCGACTTTTGGTGGGAATGCTGCGACCACTATCGCTGGCGACTACCTTGGCTGGGGCCGTAGTGAAGATGGTATTTGGACTTGCACCACTGATGTTGATGCGAAATATCGCCCAACTGGTTGTGGAGAAGGTTCCGCTCCTGACACAAGTGGTGAGAATGCTTGCGAAACTGAGTGATCGTTGTTAATCACTAAGTGTTTGTTGGCTATGAAAGAAAGGGAGGGCTGTAGCTCTCCTTTTTTTATTTTTGCTAGGGGTAGGCGTTGTAATCGGGTGGCAATGCTGAATGAGTTTTAGGATTAAGGTTTATCTTGTCACGCTAATAGCGTCTACATTGTTAGCTTTGTCTTGGGTGCATCAGCCCTTGATGTGGAAAAAAATACCGTATCGGTTGCAAGCCTTCTCGGTATCCCTTTCTGGAGTTTGGTGTGAGGATTCCACTTTTCCTGATTTGGTGGATCTATTAAGAGATCACTTGCTTCCGAACTTTGCTCTTGAGGGGCAAGTGATATATTTGAATCGAGAAGGTGAAGTGGCTCGTTGTTCGGTTTCTAAGGGGGGGCGAACAGGTGGGGTGTACCGACTCGCAAGCATGACGAAAGCAATTACAGCGCATGCGGCGTTAGTGTTGTCAGAGTCCGGTGATTTAAAGCTGAATGCCCATCTTCTAAGCTATTTTCCTGAGGTTGATCTATTAACTGTACGAGACCCCTTTTTGAAAGAGGTAATGGTATATCAATTGATTAACCACTCCTCAGGTTTTGGTGGTCCATTCGGGTCGGATGACATGGTGAAAAAGGGGGTAAAACCTTGGTGCCCTTATGATTTCAAAAGGCTTGAATCTGTACGTTTGGCTGGTGTGCCAGGCTCGAACTATGTCTACAGTAATGTTGCATATTGTCTGCTAGGAGAGGTGATTTCGCGCGTAACTGGCTTGAGCTATCGCCAGTATGTGCAGGATCAATATTTGGAGGGAACGGATATTGAATTTGCTGATGGACCCTATTTTCCTGAAGAACCGAATTACGATTTTTCCAATGATTTTCGATTTACTAGTGCTTATGTGGATTGGCTTGATTTTTGGGCACTTTCTTCTTCCGCCGGCCTCGTTGGGCGACCTGAAGAGTTCGCTCGGTTGGTATGGGATAAACTACACCGTGACGCTGGTAAATTGCTAAGTGGCTCCTTAGTTGCGAGTTGCGGTGAAGGTGTAGTAGCTAAGTGCTATTCATGGAATTTTGAACTTGAGTTTAATGAGCGTGGTGGAGTGATTGCTGGGGTGCAACAGGGGTATATGCCAGGTGTAAGCTCCTTGCTAGCTATCACTCCAAGTGGCCAGGTAATTGTTTGGGTGGCGGCTGGGGCTCCGATAGAAAACCATCATAAAGTGGAGCTCCAAAAAGCAGTTGTTGAATTTCTCGAATCTCGTGAAAGCGCTGTATAGAAGCTATAGGGTCGAATTGAAAGTCACTGGTAGTTGAACCCAAATTGGTACATATATGTACGTAACCCAGAGATAAAGTGAATGGGAAAGTCACGAGGTTTCTCTTTAATAGAGATTATGATTGTAGTTGCTATTATTGGTATATTGACGTCTGTGGCGGTACCGCAGTATCAAAGTTATGTTGCTAGAACTCAGGTCGCCCGCGTTATGTTAGAAATCTCCGAGCTGCGTAGTTCTATTGAAGTATGTATGCTCAAGGGAGTGGGGAGTGGGCAATGTAGCATAGATTGGGGTGGTAGTAACTTACTTGGAGCTCAGGGTGTCGTGATCCAGGAGGGGCTTTCCTATAGTATTGATATCGAGATGAATACTGCAAAAATCTCTGCAAGATTCGGCGGAAATGCTGCGAGCGCAATTGTAAATTCAGTGTTGATTTGGAGTCGAGCAGATAGTGGCAAATGGGTGTGTTCCACGGATGTAGAGTTAAAGTTTAAGCCAGCGGGATGCGGTTGGTCGCGCGTGCTAGAAGGATAAATAGAAGCACTAAAGTGAACGCGGAATAGAGCTGCTTATAGGGAGGGGAAAGGAGAAGTGTTTTAGCCCGGATTTTTCATGAGCCCGCAGATAGCACAGTATTTTCCTCTGTTGCTCCGAGAGCCGCGCTCGAAGGCTATAAATTGACCCATTCGACCGCGGTTTAACCTTCTTGGTTTTTGCCGGACGCAACTTCCCCTTACCCCATTCTTTATCCCGTGCCAGAGCAGCACTTTTTCTCCTATATCGGTATCAATCTCGCCGCTGCGTAAGCGCTCAATAAACCCCATCTAAAACTCGGCAACCCTGCCCGGTACGCTTCTGATTTTTAACGATCAGGAGATCCACATGACCACCCAAAGTAAAACCGATTTCTGGCAGCAGCATATTGCGGACTGGCACGCTAGTGGTTTATCTCAGGCTGCCTACTGTGACCAGCACAATCTAAAGCTCAGCACCTTCACCTACTGGCGCAGCAAGCAGAGCAAGCCCCGGCCGAAATTGATCCCGGTATCTATGCCGACAACCTCCGATCTGGCTGAGCTCTCACTGCCGGGCGGGATTCAGCTTCAGCTTCCGGTCACCGCTCTTGAGCAAACGCTGCCGATACTGTGGCGCCTGCTGCGAGAGCAGCGTACATGTTAAGGCCGGCACAGTCCGCCCAAGTCTACCTGTACATGGAGCCGGTGGACATGCGCAAGTCCATCGACGGCCTCGCGGCACTGGTGGAGCTGGAGATGGAGCTGTCGCCAGCGCTCGAGGCCATCTTCGTGTTCTGCAATCGCGGGCGCGACAAAATCAAGCTACTCTACTGGGAACGTAACGGCTTCGTGGTCTGGTACAAGCGCTTAGAGAAACAGCGCTT
>NZ_CP155838.1:1824418-1947091 GCF_045348205.1 Microbulbifer sp. ARAS458-1
CGAAGAGATCAGCGAACAACTCGACATCATCCCGGCCAAAATCCAGGTCATCCAGCACGTACGCAAGAAGTACGCCTGCAAGACCTGCGAGTCCAATGTCAAAACGGCGCCACTACCGGCCCAGCCCATCCCGAAAAGCAATGCCAGTCCCGGCCTGCTGGCCCAGGTCACCGTTGCCAAATACCAAGATGCACTGCCGCTGGCCCGACAGGAGAAGATCTTCGCCCGATATGGCGTAGATCTCCCACGTAACACTCTGGCCAACTGGATTATCCGCTGCGGTGAGCTGGTACAGCCACTGCTGAACCTGATGGAAGACCGATTACGATCAGGTCCCATCATTCAGTGCGATGAAACACCAGTGCAGGTACTCAAGGAGCCCGACAAGCCACCGGAGAGCAAATCCTATATGTGGGTACGCCTCGGCGGCCTCCCGGATGAGCAAGTCGTACTCTACGACTACCACGCCAGCCGCAGTGGCGACGTGGCCGGCCGCCTATTGTCCGGCTACACCGGCTATCTACAGACCGACGACTATGCCGGTTACCACGCCGTGGGTAGTGAAAACACCATCACGCACATCGGTTGCTGGGCCCACGCGCGGCGGAAATTTATCGAGGCACAAAAGGTTGCAAGCAGCAAAGGTAAAAAGAACAAATCGAAAGCGCCCAGCAAGGCCGACATCGCATTGAACTATATCGGCCACCTCTACGGCATCGAGCGGCAAGCCAAAACGTGTAGTGTCGAAGAACGCTACCAGCTCCGGCAAACCAAAAGCCTGCCTGTACTGGAAAAACTACGCGAGTGGCTTGATAGAAACCTCCAAAAAACGTTACCCAAAAGCGCGCTTGGCAAGGCGATGTCGTACCTCGATAAGAACTGGACGAAACTCTATCGGCATACAGAAGATGGCCGCCTAAGAATCGACAACAACGCCGCTGAGAATGCTATCCGTCCGTTCGTAATCGGCCGCAAGAACTGGCTCTTCAGTGATACGCCGAAAGGGGCCAAAGCCAGTGCGGCGCTATACAGCCTGATTGAAACGGCTAAGCTGAATGGCCTGGAGCCGCACGAATATCTGGCTGCGGTATACAGCCGTCTGCCACAAGCCGAATCAGTGGAGGCCATTGAGGCATTGCTACCGTGGAAGGTCAGGGCTGCGGAGTTACCCGAATGCCGCGCTTATGTCGAGGGTGGGGAAGACTGATCGCTTACGAATAGAAGAGGATTAAGGCAACTTTCTCCCAGCCTTTGATACTCGGTCACTTATGCCTACTCCACTCTAAAAGTCCCCACTACCGCCGGCACCCCCGGAAACATCCCAATCGCCAACATCACAACACACAGCAAAGCAAAAACAATCCCGGGAATAATCCACCGGCCAGTGTGCCCCAGCTCCTGCCCACGCTCTTTACAGCCAATCAACCCCAGATTGTCCAGCAGTACGGTCAAAGACCAGCCGAACACCGGATTGACGATGGCAGAGGAGAAAATGACAACCGCGGCGGATTCTGTGGTCTTGCCCTTGCGGGTCATTTGCATGCCGGCTTCCAATAGTGGCAGGAACACGCCAACGATTAGCGCGATGCTTAACACCGGTGGCCATACCGCGAGATCCATGGGGTAGCCGAGTATTGCCGTGGCAATACACAGGATACCGGTGAGTACGGCACCGCCGGGAATTGGCCGTTTGGCGATTGCCGCCGGCACGATGTAGGTCCCCCAGGAGGAGGTGATATTTGCGCCCCCCATGACACTGCCGACAATTTGCCGGGAGGCGGCGCCGATCATGGTGTCGTCAATATTCATGATTACCCGGTCGGTGTTTTTCGGGTAGTTGAGTCGCTGGAACACCTGATGGCCGAGGAAGTCCGGGGACCACATGG
Organism: Microbulbifer sp. ARAS458-1; assembly: GCF_045348205.1. Classification (NCBI taxonomy): domain Bacteria; kingdom Pseudomonadati; phylum Pseudomonadota; class Gammaproteobacteria; order Cellvibrionales; family Microbulbiferaceae; genus Microbulbifer; species Microbulbifer sp. ARAS458-1. The sequence goes on from NZ_CP155838.1 coordinate 1,826,305, forward strand.
CGACGGCGAGAATGGCGAAGGGGGTGACCGCCAGGAACGCCTTCAGGTCCGGCAAACCCAGCTGCCAGCCGGTAGTTTCTCCCCACCAATATGCCGGGTTCATGTTCGGCAGGCCTGGTTCGGTGGTGAATTCGAAGGGTGCCCCCAGTGCGAAGGCCACCAGCCCCGCCAGCAGGCACCCCAGCGGAATGGCCAGCCAGCGTTTGCGGAAGTGCTCGAGCAGGGCGTACATGACTATGGTGGCGAGCAGTACGACGAAAGCGATATGGCCCTTGTCGAAGCTTTCCGCCCAGCTAAACAGGCGCCCCACCTGGCTGGTTACACCAATAAATCCGAGGTACAGCAGCAGGCCGCCAGCTACCCCATTGCTGGTCAGTCGGGTGAGCAGGCTCCCGCCTTTGGTGATACCCAGGATAAAGCCCAGTATTCCGATCATGATCCCCAGTGCCATGGGGTGCCCTCCGGAGGCGACGACAAGGGGAATCATGGGGATCAGTGGCCCGTGGGTGCCGGGCAGGTTGGCGGTGGGGTTCAGGAATCCGGAAAGAAAGAAGGCGAACAGAACTGCCGCGATCAGCATCTCGAAACGGATATTCTCCGTTATAAATTCGGTGGAAAGCCCCAGCGGTGTGGCGAATGCCGCCACAATAGCGGCCACCATCACTACCTTGCCGATAGTGGCGGCCATGGCGGGGATCCAGTCTTCCCACTCAAAACGGTAGTCGCGGAATGGGTAGTTGGGGGCCCAGCGGCGCGGGGCCATGACTTGCAGTTCGTGCTCAAGATAGGCTTCGCGGGTGGCAAACGCTGATCTCGGCTTGCGCTGTGTCCGGTAGCTATTCTCGGTTTGAGGCTCTGTCATCTAATGGTCCTTCACAGGGGCACTTATTGAAGGTTCTTCTCAAAGGTTTTTCTCAAAGCTCCTTATCATTGGCTCTTATCAAAGGGCCTTGGTCAGCTCTGCGGGTGTTCAGGTATCTGGCGTTTAGGTAACTATAGACGCGGGACAGTCGAGGAAAGCGAGCCCCGCGCCTGGTGCAGGACACGGTTGATGACAAGGTAAAATCAGGAGGGGGCGGCGCGGATGCGTTGCTGGCGGGGATATTGGTCCGTGGCGAGTAATGTGGAGGGGACCGCTTCGACACTAGTATTCAGGAGTGAACCTCCAGCTTCCTGCTTACTAACTAATCGGAGCCTCTGCCCATGACCATGCGCACCCTGGAAACCGAATTTCCCGACCTCGCCGACAGTATCCGTCACCTTGTTCAGGACAGTATCCAGTTCAAGACCGATCGCGATAATTACCACAAGCTGGATAAAACCATTCGCGGTCTGGAGGAGCGAGGGGTGGCGACGGACGATCACCATTTCCGGGCACTGAAGACCGAGCGTGCGCGGTTGAAGGATCAACTTTACACTCAGGCGAAAAACCACGGGCACTGAGTGCGCCCGGGTTACATGTCAAAACCGTGATAGCTCGTCCCGCAGGTCCTGCTCCAGGTCTGCGGGTTCGGTGATCCATACGCTGTGATCTGCACCGGGAAATATGCCTACCTCGATACGGTCTTTTTTCAGGCCGGGCAACCAGCGGTTGAGGAACTGGGGGAGAGGGATACTTTTCGGCGTCAGGTCGCTGTCACTGGCGCTGTAGGCTTCGGCAAACTCGGCGCTCGGCCACACGGGGAGGTAGTCGAAGCCGCCATCCTCATCGCTGTGCAGCTTGAGGAAGTGCTCGTCGCTGTTGATCAATATCCAGACTTCCCGTTCTTCCCCCACCAGGTCCAGAAAATATTCAAAGCGCTCTTCGCAGGACTGTTCCAGTACGCTTTCCAGGTGATCTTCGCTCATAGGGTAACTTCTTGTGGCTTTGGGTGGCTTCGTCGCTGTTTGGGTGGCGGGATTGGCAAGTTGCCGTTTTGTGAAATGTTCATTATGCGCCACGCCGGTCGCTCAGAGTATGGTAATTTGAAAGCGAGTTCGCAATTGAGAAAAAGGAGTCGTCATGAGAAGAGTATTGTGTCTGTTTTCACTGTTGCTCGGGATCTTTTCCGGAGTGCAGGCGGAGGACGTCAAATTGCCTGAGCGCTTGCCGGAGCTCTCGGTGACCGAGGATGCGGCGCTTGGCACCGGGGATGTGGGGCTGAAGGCGGGGGCCAAGCCAGAGGATTTTACCGTGCGCGATCATAAGGGAGATGCGATTTCCCTGCGCTCCCTGGTGGCCTACAAGGCGCCGATACTGGTGATTTTCTATCGAGGGGGCTGGTGCCCTTACTGCAATGTTCAGATCCGTCAGCTGGCAGAGGCGTGGCCAGAGTTTGAAAAGCGCGGAGTGACGCCGGTGCTGATCAGCGCGGATAAGCCGGATGCGGGTGCCATGGCCAAGGCGACCTACGAGATTCCTTTCCCGGTATTGTCCGACCCGGATCTGAAAGCCCACGAGGCATTTGATGTGGTGGTGCAGATCGACGATGCGACGGTGGAGAAGTACAAAACTTACGGAATTGTGCTTGAGGACTGGTCGGGGCGGGATCACCACAAAATCGCGGCACCGGGAATCTTTCTTGTGAATAAAGAGGGCGTCGTGGAGTGGGCCCATGTCTCCAAAGACTACAAGACCCGCCCCAGTGTCGGGCAGCTGTTAGAGGTACTGGACAGCCGCAACTAGCCACTGAACAGATCGGGCCCAGAATCAGCCGGCTTTGAGTCCCCCGGCCGGTTGGATCTGCTCCGCCAGTACTTCGGCGGTTTTGGCGGCGTTGTAATCCATGATCAGCTTTGGCTCGTCGGTAAACACGCCGTCCGCTCCCATGGCGGCTACCAGGGCGAGGTCGTGCGGATGGTTGACCGTGAACACATAGCTTTTCAGGCCCCGCCGGTGGCCATCGGCAATGATTTCCGGGCACACAAAATTGAGGCTGTGATGCATGGAGTAGGCCTGTAAGGGCTCCGCGCAGGCGGCAAGATCCAGCGGCACGCCGTCAATCAGTACGCCGCGGCGCACCTGGGGGATCAGCTTCAGGCATTCGTAGATCTGGCGATGGTCAAAGGACGAGACGATGTACTGCTCGTAGCTGACGCCGTTGTCGCGGATGTAGGATTCCAGCTCTCGGGCGGCGAGTGCTGCGCAGTTGGGGCCTTTCAATTCGATATTCAGCTGCACGTGGTTGCCGATCAGTTCCAGTACTTCCCGCAGGGTAGGCACCTGCTCGCCGCCGGGTAGCAGCATTTTGCGCAGGGCACTGGGTGCCATATCCGTCAGCAGTTCCTGCCCCGCCAGCAGGCGGCCCAGGCGGCGGTCGTGTTTGACGATCAGCTCGCCGCCCACATTCCAAACGTCGATTTCCACACCGTCAATATCGAATTCCAGTGCGTGGGAGATGGCCTGCAGGGTGTTCTCCGTGGCCCGTTTGGGGTAGCCCCGGTGAGCAAAGCAGAAGAGGGTGTCGGCTGATCGCATTTCGACGTCCACAGTGGCGGAGGTCTCCCAATGATGATTTAAAAGTATGACTACGAGGTGACAGGGTCACAACGGCGAGGCGGGAATTTGGGGGGAGTTTTTAGAATATTTGGTGTGGTTTTTCTGTGGGGTTATAACGCAGCCGGGGAATAACGGACCGGTTGCGAGAATCCGGGCCCTTGTGGCCCGGCATGCGCCCAGTGGCCTTACTCGCCGGCAAGGGCGCGATAGCGGCCTCGGTGAAACACCAGAGGTTCGCCGCCGGCGGCGGAGAATTCCAGTACTTCGCCCAGCAGGATGGTGTGGTCGCCACCGGCGATATTCTGCGCGCGGCGGCAGTGGAACAGGGCGGCGCAATCGTCCAGCTGCGGGATACCTTCGGCGCCCCGGTGCCATTTTACCTGGCCGAACTTGTCGGCACCGCGGCCGGCAAACAGGTTGGAAACATGCTGTTGGTCACCCTTCAGCACGTGTACCACAAAGCGCTCACATTCGGTGAAAGCGCTGTAGCTGAGGGATCCGCGGTCGATGCTCCACAGGATCAGTGCCGGGTCCAGGGATACAGAGTTGAAGCTGTTGACGGTCATACCCACCGGCTGGCCGGCTGCGTCCAGGGTTGTGACAACGGTTACCCCGGTGGCGAACTGGCCAAGGGTGTCGCGCAGGGCGCGGGCGCGCTCGGCCTGGGAATCCTGACTGGATACCGGGCTAACGGAAGAGGGGGCGGAATTTGAAGGTGCCGTCATACTTCGATCAATTTGTGGTCAAAATTTGTGCTGGCGGCCATTCTACGGGAAAAGCGCCGCCATTGCGTGACTTTCTTTATCGCGAACGGCGTCCGGTCAGCCCTCTGTGGCCATCAGGGGCTGGCAGCGCTGGCTGAGGACGTCGCGCTCGGTGATACCACTGCCGGTGAGGGCGAAACCGTGGAGCTGGCCGCTGGCGTCCAGGTACTCCGCGACGATTCCGTCGTCCAGCCTCGTGACCTTCCAGTCCCCCGTCACTTCCGCAGATCTGGGCGGGCAGACTACGGTGGGGCGCAAGGTGGTTTTTACCGCGACCGGCAGGCAGCCAAAGCGCACCGGGGTTGGAGTACCGTTGAGCGTCTGCGCCAGTGCACGCGCGCTCTGGGTGAGTGGTGCGACGTAAAAGAGATTATGGCCGTCGACTTCCGCGCAATCCCCCAGTGCAAAGATATCGGGATCGTTGGTCTGCAGCTGGCGACTGGTGACGATGCCGCGACGAACCCCGAGCCCCGCGGCTTCAGCGAGGCCGGTATTTGGTATGAGGCCAAGGGCGGCGAGGGCCAAGTCCGCATCGAGGGTATTGCCATCGGCCAGTTCCGCGCGGACTCCGCCGGCGTGCTGCTGCAGCCTGTTGACGCTGTGGCCAAAGTGGAAGTGTACTCCTGCGTTTTCAAGAGATGTCTGAATATCCCGCCCTGCGGCTTCCGGCAGCAGGTTGGCCAGCGGCCAGGACTGCGGGTCCACCACCTCGACGTTGTAGCCCGCCTGAATCAGGTCGTTGGCAAGCTCGCAACCGATCAGGCCGGCGCCCATCAACAGTACCCGCTTGCGGTTGGCCAGCGCGGTGCGGAAGCGGTGGTAATCGGTCAGGCTGTTTACCCGGAACAGGCGCGATAGTCCATTGCCCTCAATGGGCGGTAGCGGCGCGCAATTGGCACCGGTGGCAAATACCAGTCGTCCGTAAGCGAGTTCGGCGCTTATGCCGCCACTGTCGGATACCAGGGTCAGCAGTTTGGCGCTGCGGTCCAGATTGGTGACATGGGTGTGCACCAGAATTTCTGCGTTCAGTTCTTTCGCCATATCTTCCGCGGTGGCGGTGGCCAGTTGTTGCGGCGTTTTCCCGTGGGCGAGCGAGGCGGACAGCAGAGGCTTTGAATAGAAGGTACCGTCGTCACCGGTGATCAGCATCAATGGGGTGCGCTGATCCAGTTTGCGGAACTCCCTGGCCAGATGGTATCCCGCGAGACCGGTACCGATGATCACCAGTGGCAGGGTATCGTCGAGCGCAGGGCGGATGTGTTCCGCGGGTTGCTCTCCAGGGGCCTCGGCATCCGGCTGACTTACCAGCACCATATCGAAATCTTCTTTACCGACGCCGCATTCCGGGCAGGTCCAGTCGGCCGGAATATCTTCCCAGCGGGTGCCGGGGGCGATGCCTTCCTCTGGTGCCCCTTTGGCTTCGTCGTAAATCCAGCCGCACACCATGCATTCCCAGATACGGCCTGCGGCAGAGTGCACTGCTGTAGACTGTGCCGCTGTGGCTGCTACCTGTTTACTTTGGGTGCTGGCCTGTGGCTTGTGTCCCGGGGCAGTGGCCACCACCGCGAGCATTTCGAATTCGTCTTTGGTGGCGCCACACTCTGGGCAGGCCCAGTCGTCGGGAATGTCTTCCCAGCGTGTACCTGGGGGAATACCGTCGTCTGGCGAGCCTTTGGCTTCGTCGTAAATCCAGCCACAGATCTGGCATTCCCACACACGGAAGTCGGACATGATTACCCCGGAAACAGCGTTATTCGTAAAGGTCGAGCGGTCGATTTTGGAGGCTGTGGAGTTTAGGGAAAAACGCGGGGAAAGTTAAGGAACCTCTGATTTAGCCGGTGATTTCCCGGGTTTTCATGGGGTCCGGGAGGGGCGGCACCGGGTGTGGGCAGTGCCCGGGGCAAGGGTTACTCCTTGCCTCTCTGAGCGATGCTGGTGAGTGCGCGGTGATACATATCGGTGATCTGCCCGGTGTTCTCGACGGTGATCTTCAGGTCATTGATCAGCCCATTGGACAAGCCGTAGACCCAACCGTGTACAGACAGTTCTTGACCATTCTCCCAGGCGTCGCGCACCGGTGTGGTCTGGCACACGTGAATCACCTGCTCCAGGACATTCAATTCACACAGCAGATCCACACGATCCTGTTCTTTAAACAACTCGATCAGGGTGTGATGTTTGTCGCGCACGTCCTTGATATGGCGCAACCAGCTTTCGATCAGCCCCAGACGAGTGTCTTCCAGGGCTGCCTTGACACCGCCGCAGCCGTAGTGGCCCACAACCATGATGTGTTTGACCTTGAGCACTTCGACTGCAAACTGGATCACTGACAGACAGTTCAGGTCCGAGTGCACCACCACATTGGCAACATTGCGGTGGACGAACAGCTCGCCCGGCAACAGGTCGACGATCTGGTTGGCGGGTACGCGGCTGTCGGCACAGCCAATCCACAGGTATTCCGGTGTTTGTTGTTCGGAGAGCTTGAGGAAGAAATCGGGTTTTTCCTTGCGGGTAGTTTCCGACCAGGAACGGTTTTTTTCTATCAGGTCTTGGAGCTGGGACAAGGTTGTCATTCCATTGGTGTGCAGTGACTGCGCAGAATATCCTGTTTGGGACAGGCGTGGAATGCCTGTGGTTTTCGCGAGGGGATACTGGCGGGAATGTCTGCACCGGTGATCCCCTTCTGTTACCCTGCGCCTTTCACGGTGTGTAACGCCCGCTATGCCTTTCGCAGAGATTGATTATGGGATGCCGCAGAACCAGTATTCGCCGCCCACGCCGCTTCAATAAACACAATGCGGCGTTGACACGACGGCGGAAAAAAGTGCGCTGGCTGTTGGCCCAGCGGGCGCGGGTGCGTAATTACCGCCGCTTTTTTCAGGCGCAGAGCGAGCTGGTTGCGCGGGCGGAAGCCGCGCGCACGGACTGCTGATCAATCTCATTGAGTAGCAGAAATCGGAGTTTGGGGAGAATATGAATAACACGGTTGAGACGGTAATTGCCGATTACCGCGACGCGAGACAGGGCGCAGATCTTCTGGCGTTGTTGAGTGAGTATGCGCTGGACCCCTGTGGCGGCGGTGAACCACTGCCGGAAATCTGTCATGACGCGCTGCTGGAGCGTCTTGCGGCCTTTCCTGGTGCGTTTTCGGTGCTGGCGTATCAGGGGGGTAAGGCGGTTGGGCTGGTGAACTGTTTTATGGGTTTCTCCACCTTCATGTGCCAGCCGCTAGTGAATATTCACGATGTGACTGTGAGCCCGTCCGCCCGCGGCGCGGGAATCTGCACCCTGATGTTCGAGAAAGTGGTGGCAGAGGCCAGGGCGCGCGGTTGCGGCAAGATTACCTTGGAAGTGCTGGAGAAAAACCTGCCGGCGCAGGCGGCCTATCGCAAGGTGGGTTTCAAACCCTACGCTCTCGATGAAGAGTTTGGCCAGGCGGAGTTCTGGCAGCGCTACCTGTAACACAGGTGCGCTGCCATAAGCGCTATCGGTTCAGTAGCCCTTTTACAGCATTGGGCAGATCTGCGGGTAGCAGGATATTTTTGGCGTTAGCGGAGGTAGAGAGTTCCTCCAGCGCATTGATATAGCGCTCCCCCAGCAGATACATCACCGGCATTTCCTTGTCGCCAATGGCCTGAGTGACGCGCTCAATGGCTTCCCGGCTGGCATCCGCCAGTACTACCTGAGCCTTGGCATCCCGCTTTGATGCTTCCAGGCGGCCATCTGCCTCCAGAATTGCGGCCTGTTTTTCCCCTTCCGCACGGGTAACCGTGGCACGGCGCTGGCGCTCAGCGGCGGCCTGTTCTTCCATCGCTTTCTGCATGGTAGCCGAGGGGTTGATGTCCTGAATCTCCACGGTTTTCAGATTGATTCCCCAGTCGGCAATATCGTCGGAAATGGCTTCCTTCAGCTTGGCCTTGATCAGGTCGCGGGACGAGAGCGCAGCGTCGAGGGACATCTCACCGACGATGGAGCGCAGCGCAGTCTGCACCAGGTTCTGAATCGCAATTTCGTAGTCTTCAACACCGTACACCGCCTTTTCTGGCGAGACGATGTTGATATAGGCAACGGCGTTGGCAATGATCGTGGCGTTGTCCTGAGTGATGACTTCCTGAGAGGGGATATCCAGCACGATATCTTTGGTAGTCACCTTGTAGGGTACCTGGTCCACATAAGGGATGATGACATTCATGCCCGGGTTTAGTGTGCTGTGGTATTTGCCCAGCCGTTGCACGATGTGTTTGGAGCCCTGCGGTACGATACGTACCCCCATGCCGACGGTGATAATCACCAGCACTACCAGTGCCAAGACTACAGATAAACCTTCCATTTACATTTCCCCAATAAAATATTCTGTGTGTTTGGATTGAAAGTCGTTCGGTCAGAGCGGGCTGACTACCAGTGTGTTACCGGAAATATTCATCACTTTGACCCTTTCGCCCACCGCAATCTCACTGGTACTCATAAACATCCACTCATCTTCGCCGAGAATGGGTGCCGGGAAGCGCATGCGTCCGCGGGCTTTGCCAATGTTGGAGTCGATCACTGAACCAACTTGGCCGGTCAGCGCTTCCATTGCCATGCCCGAAGTAGTGCGGTCTTTCCAGTTGGGTTTGATAAATTTCTGCCACAGAAACACCAGTGCAATAGACAGCCCCGCCCAGATCAGCAGCTGCGCGGTAATCGGCATGCCCACCAGCATCAGTAATACCCCCATAAAAAGTGCGGCGAGACCGAACCAGAACAGGATAAAGCCGGAAACGAAGATCTCGGCGGTTACCAGCAATAGTCCCAGTACCAGCCAGTGCCAGTAGGCGATGTGTGTATTCAGCCATTCGAGCATGATGGCTTTCTCCTTGTGTTAATTCTTGAAGCTTGCTGCCAAATTGAATGAGCAATTCCGTGATTATGCCTGAAAGCGTTAATGCCCGCGCGGGATATACCAGGTGGGGGTGTCGGAGCACAATCCCGTCGCACATCCTCCGCACAATAGAGCCTGGTTATCACGTATGATCCGCGGAATTTACCGTGAAAATAGTTCCATAAAAATTCGTAAAAACTTCATGAAAGCGCAGCAAATTCGGGGGGCTGTGCAATACTTTTTGCAGGTGCCGGTGAGTTTTACTCCGCTGGTACCGTGAAAGTTTCCCACAAGATGCTGAAGTCGTATCTGCACATCCGAGTTCTCCAGCGAACGAGCAGAAAATATGCATCAATTTTGTGCGTTTGTACCCGGGTTATCCCCGAAAATATCTCGCGAAATCATGGATGAACACTATATGCGAATGACCGCTAACCTTGCCCAGGGCCGCTACCAGTACAGCTGTGATGGCAGAACCATGCCGGTACAGGACGAGTGGCAGCTGGGGCGCGATGAGCAGGGCCGGCAGCTGCTTATCAGCCGCAGGCTGGTGGGTGAGCAGGGGCACGGTATCGAAGTCCGCGCGTTGATGGACGCGGGGCTGGTGACCGAATGCCTGGTGAACTGGAAAGACGAAGTCGATGAGGTGAATGCCCACTACCGCCTGGCGCCTACCAATAACGGGAGCGCCGCCATGGGCGACCCCATTGAGGCCGACTGGACCGGCCCCAACGGCCCCCAACAGATGGTTCTGGAAGGCGGCAATCGGCTGCTGTTTCCGCTGATGCGCATACTCATGGGGCCCCTGCTGCAGCGCCTGTGCGATATGGAATTTGGCTGTGAAGTGGTTGCCCCGGACATTGTCGACCCGTCCCAGCGGGGCAAGCTGCTGTCGCCGCGGGTGAGCCATCGCCGGGCTGAGGTTATGGCGGGTGATGCGAATATCCAGGGGGTGCATGATCTGGGCTCCGACATCACCGTATTTTCCTACCAGGGCGATGAAGCCGAGCGCGATGCCCACTGCTTTGTAGACCCCCGCGGCTTGCTGGTGGGGTACGACTGGCCTAGTAGTACCGGCCGTCTCTGGCAGGTGCGCCTGCGCGATCTGGAGTGGTCGCCGGAGCTCGCGTCCCTGAGCTGAACTACGCGCAGACGCAAGCTGACTGGCTGCACACTTTAGATTCCCAAACCATGTAAACTGGCGTTCCGTGTTTATTCAGGAGCACCATTCGTTGTTTTCTGTTCGATCTTTGCTTCCCTTCCCCCGCTGGCCCCTTCTCTATGGTTTCGCCGCCGCTGTGGTTTTGACCGCAGAGCCGGTGTGTGCACAAGAAACCATCGCGGAGCAAGAGGTCGAGGCGCAATCCGGTTACGAAGAAATCGAGATTCTGCAGACCGATGATTCCCTACAAAGTGAAGAGCGGCGCCAGCAGAACTGCTTACGTGAGCAGTTACTTACTGCGCCCGCCAATATCACGCTCGAAGAAATGCGTATCCGCTGCGAACTGTCGGTGATCCGCGAGGGGCGCCGGGTGGAGGAAACTCCGGTTTTTGCCACCACCCCGGAGGTGTCCCCTCAGGAGTCCGCGGATGTACTGGTCAGCGAGCGCGCTCAGGCCATCCGCGATGCTGCGCAGAACCCGTTCACTCTGGCGTCCCATAAGACCAACTATCTTCTGCCGATTACCTACAATCCCAAACCCAACAAGGGCGGGCTGGAAGATTACGACACAGAACACGAGGTCGACCTGGATTCCATCGAGGTACAGTTCCAGCTCTCGGTACAGGTGCCCGTTTGGCGCGGTTTTCTGGGCAAGGCATCTTTTATGAGCTTTGCCTATACCAACCGCTCGTTCTGGCAGGCGTACAACTCGGACGATTCTGCGCCATTTCGCGAGACCAATCACGAGCCGGAGCTGATCATGACCTGGTTGAACGATTGGACCATTTTCGGGTTCCAGAATGTGGCCAATCAGATCGCATTCAACCATCAGTCCAATGGCCGAAGTGAGCCGCTGTCGCGCAGCTGGAATCGGATTTACGCCAACTTCGCGTTTGAAAAGGACGATGTCTATTTCACCGTCAAGCCCTGGTACCGCATTCCGGAAGACAGGGAAGACGACGACAACCCAGACCTGGAGTTCTATCTGGGGCACTTCGAATTTGTTGGAGGGGTAGAGCGGGGCGACCACAATATTTCCATCATGGTGCGAAACAACCTGCGCTCCGACAACAAGGGGGCGGGTGAACTGCGTTGGAGCTTTCCCATGGGCAGCCGGGTACGTGGCTATGTGAAATACTTCAACGGCTACGGAGAGAGCCTGATCGACTACGATGAATCGGTGCAGACCCTGGGGATTGGTTTTGAACTGGCCCGGGGCACGGGAAGTTAAGTGGCACCGAGGTGCGTCTGCTGTGTGCGCGCCGGGTGGCGCCACCTTCCGCCGATTTCAATGGTGCCTGGAATGCTGATGAAGGTCCACGGATGGGATTCGACGATACCTACAAACTGAGTGCACACGCGGTCATCACCAACGAAGCAGGGGAAGTGCTGCAATTACGTGCCACCTACGCTGATAAAAGTTGGGGCCTGCCTGGCGGCGCCCTGGACCTGGGCGAGACGATTCATGAGGCCCTGCACCGGGAGTGCCGGGAAGAGCTGGGCCGGGAGATCGTCATCGACTATCTGAGTGGCGTCTATTACCACCGGGTATACAACTCCCACGTATTTATCTTTCGCGCGCACCTGAAAACCCACGGCGTGGGGAACAGTAACGGCGATATCACCCTGTCGTCTGAGCATTCCGCGTTTGACTACTTTGCGTTAAATGACCTGTCGCCGGTACAGCGCGTGCGGGTGCAGCATTGTTTGCAGTTTAACGGGGAAGTTCAGAGCGCAAAATTCTAATGTGATCACATTTTTCGACCATTGATTTCGTATCCCCCCCGCTTTCTGGTGCTTATTGCCAATTTCCGCAGTCCCCCCCTAAACGGCGCCAGCCTCATTTAGTATCTGTCTCCTATGCTGAAAGATAAGAAGAAATGTTATGGGTGTAGAACTGACAATGCCTGATCTGGGCAATCTCTGTGAACAGCGCCAGCCGCTGGAGTGCCGTGTCGCGCTGGTCAGTAATGACCGCGATCTGAGCAGTAGTTGGGTCAGCGCGCTCAACGCGACCGCCGCACAGCACGAGAATCCTTATGGGCTGCGGTTTGAATCGGTGGCCACCAGTGCTCTGGAGAAATGCCTGCGGGAGGAAGACCAGTTACAGGCACTCATTATTGATGGTGGCTGCGCTTCGGATGAGCTCAAGGCCGCCGAGCAGCTGGCGGATCGTATGCACGCGGTGCGTGCACAGCTGAATGTATTCCTGGTGGCGCAGGATTCATTCCTTAATGATCAGGGGGGGGCCCCGGCGTCCGTGCGCAAGCGTTTTGATGAGCTGTTTGACCGCCGCGAATGCAACTTCAACCATATGTTCCGCCTGGTGCAGGCATTTATTGCTCGCCGCGCTTCCACCCCCTTTGCCGATACGCTTAAAGAATACGTTTTCTCTGCCCGCGATGCCTGGCATACCCCGGGTCACTCCGGCGGCGACAGTCTGCGAAACAGCCCCTGGGTGGGCGACTTCTACCGCTTTATGGGTGAGCACGTTTTCAATACCGATCTGTCGGTATCGGTACAGGTGCTGGACAGTCTGCTTGAACCCCATTCGGTGATTCAGGAAGCACAGGATCTTGCGGCCCAGGCGTTCGGCGCCGAACAGACGTTTTTTCTCACCAACGGCACCTCAACCGCGAATAAGGTGGTGATCCAGCAGATTCTCGGTGGTGGCGGCAAGATCATTGTCGATCAGGCCTGTCACAAGTCGGTGCACCATGCGATCGTCATGAACCGGGTGGAGCCGGTGTACCTCAAGTCCACCCTGCACCCGCAATTCGGGATTTATGGCCCGGTGTGTCGGGCAGATATCGAGAAGGCGCTGGACGAACACCCGGATGCGGGGCTGCTGGTGATTACCTCCTGTACCTACGACGGCCTGCGTTACGACCTCAAACCGATCATTGACTACGCTCACGAGCGAGGGGTGAAGGTGCTGATCGACGAAGCCTGGTACGCACACGGATATTTTCATACTGAATTGCGGCCAACCGCCTTGGAGTGCGGGGCCGACTATGTCACCCAGAGCACTCACAAGATGTTGTCGGCCTTCTCCCAGGCCAGCATGATCCACGTGCAGGATCCGGATTTCGATGAGTTCCGTTTCCGTGAAAACCTGAACATGTACGCGTCCACCAGCCCCCAGTACTCCATGATCGCGAGTCTCGATGTGGCCCGTAAGCAGATGGTGATGGAAGGCTATGGCCGTTTGCGCCACTGCGCGCAAATGGTGGCTACGCTGCGTCGCGAGGTGGATGCCACCGGTGTATTCCGCGCACTGACCCTTGAGGATCTGGTTCCGGCACCGTTGGCGAAAGACAATATCCGCCTGGATCCCACCAAGGTCACCATCGACGTATCGGGTAGCGGTTATTCCGGCAAGGAGATTCAGGTCAAACTGTTTGATCAGTTTGGGATTCAGGTAGAAAAAACGACCTACAACACCGTAACGGTGCTGGTGACCCTCGGCAGTACTGAAAGCAAATTACTGCGCCTGGTTCACGCTCTCAAGCAACTGGCGCGCCAGCCGCGCAAGCGCAGTCATGTGGGTACAGCCCGGCAGTTGCCGGAATTCACCCATCTCAACTGTTTGCCAGCGGATGCCTATTTTGCTGAAACCGAAGAACTTCCGCTGATGGACAATGGTGTGGCAGCGGAGAAAAAGCTGGTTGGCCGCACCTGCGCCGACGAAATTGTTCCCTACCCCCCGGGGATACCGGTTCTGGTGCCGGGACAGGAAATTTCCGCGCAGATCGTGCAATTCTTACAACAGCTGCTGCAGGGGCAGAACGCCACGGAAATTCACGGGCTGATCTTCCGCTCTGATGAACCGATGTTGCGGGTGATGAAGAAGGCCGTATTCAAGCGGAAAAGCTGACACAGATGTATGGCGATTGATTGCATGCGTGTGACGGTGTACTTTTTGCGGCTTCGAATCGGGAGCCGTTCGGTATGCAAAAAATTGATTGGGATCAACAGATCGCGGCAATCTGGCGCGCTCAGCAAGGCGTGTTAAAGCCTGTTCGTCGTCTGGATCCGGTTCGCCTGGATCAGTTATTGGGAATTGACGAACAAAAGCGGCAACTGGTGGAAAATACCGAGAAGTTCCTGCGAGGGGAGCCCGCTAACCATACACTCTTGTGGGGTGCTCGTGGTACGGGAAAATCCAGTCTGATCAAGGCGTTATTGAACCGGTTCGGTAGCGAAGGGTTGCGCTGTATCGAGATCAATCTCCAGGATCTGGATGATCTGCCAGAAATTGTCGACTACCTCGATAGTGACGAGGTGTGCAAGTATCGTTTTATCCTGTTCTGCGACGACTTTTCATTTGAGAAAGGTGATGAACGTTATAAAGCGCTCAAAACCATTCTCGCCGGTTCCCTGGAGCTGCCTCCCGAAAATGTTCTATTGTACGCAACATCCAACCGACGCCATCTGATCCCGGAAAGTACACAGGACAACCAGCAGACGAAAATCGTGAACGGCGAGCTTCACCACGGAGATGTGGTGGAAGAAACCCTGTCCCTGGCGGACCGCTTCGGACTCTGGCTGAGTTTCTATCCTGCGGACTGGGATAGCTACTTGAAAATAGTGGATCAGTATTTTTCCGAGTTTGACGGTGACCGCGACCAACTCCACACCGCCGCCAAACAGTTTGCCATGCTCCGCGCCAGCCACAGTGGGCGCACGGCGGAGCAGTTCTTCAAAAGTTATTCCAATTAACCGGTTACGTGTAGGAGTCTGCTTTGCAGGCTGCTACAGGCGAGTGTCACACGACCAGTGGATTGCCGCGCTCGATTACTGCTTTCACATCGATGCCCACCGGCAGGGTACCTGTGTTGTGTGCCCCCTGCGCGCCGAGCCTGGAAGCGATAAATCCCTCGGCCACAGCGGTGTTCCCGGCTTGTATCAGCAAGTGGCTCTGTATGGTCAGAGCCAGTTGATCTACCAGATGTCGCGCGCGGTATTCCATCTGATCGAGGTCCGCGAACTGGCTTTGTAAACGTGTCAGCGCGCGGTCAAAGCGCAGGTCACAGCCTTTGCTTTTTTCAAGCTCGTCAATCCAGGTGGTCAATGCGGCGGGGGTTTTGGTTACTGCACGCAGTACGTCCAGCGCCTGAATGTTGCCCGAGCCTTCCCAGATCGCATTGATCGGGGCATCGCGGTACAAGCGTGCGGTAATGAAATTTTCGATCACCCCATTACCGCCGAGGCACTCTGCGGCTTCGTAAGCGTGGTGCGGTGTGCGCTTGCAGATCCAGTACTTTCCCACCGCTGTGCCGAGGCGCATCAGCAGTTTCTGCTGCTCATCGTCAGGATGATCCATGGCCTGCGCCATGCGCATGGTCATGGCGACGGAGCCCTCCAATTCCAGTTGCAGATCTGCGAGGACGTTCTGCATCAGTGGCTGTTCGATCAGGGTTTTGCCGAAGGCGCTGCGTTGGCTCGCGTGGTAGATCGCCTGTAGCGTGGCCTGACGCTGCCCAGCGGAGGAGCCGATCATGCAGTCGAAACGGGTGGTGGAGACCATTTCGATAATGGCCGGTACACCTCGGCCCTCCTCACCCACCAGCCAGCCGAGCGCGCCGCGAAGCTCGATTTCTGACGACGCATTGGAAACGTTGCCGGCCTTGTTTTTCAGGCGCTGTACCTCAATCGGGTTTTTGGTTCCGTCCGGGCGCCAGCGGGGAACCAGAAAACAGCTTAGCCCAGCGCCGGTCTGCGCCAGCATCAGAAAGGCATCGCACATGGGGGCGGAGGTAAACCATTTGTGGCCGAGGAGTTCGTAGGTGCCGTCGCCAATCGGGGTTGCGGTGGTGGTGTTGGCGCGCACATCGGACCCGCCCTGTTTCTCTGTCATCCCCATGCCTATGGTGAGTGCGGACTTTTCGGTGTGGGGGCGATTGCTGGGATCGTAATCGCGATCGGTAATCTTTGGCAGCCACTCTTTTGCCAGTGCGGGAGCGAGGCTGATGGAGGGCACCGCCGCAAAGGTCATGGTGATCGGGCAGCCGTGGCCGGACTCCAGCTGACTGTGCAGGTAGTACTTGGCGGCACGCACTACATGCGCGCCGGGCTTCGGTTCCGTCCACGGCGACGAGTGCAGGGCCTCACTTTTGGCCAGCTGCATCAGCTGGTGGTAGGCCGGGTGGTAGTTCACCTGGTCGATACGGTTCCCCACCCGATCGTGGGGCTCAAACTCCGGTTTGTGGTGGTTTGCCTGAAAACCCCGTTCGATCCACTCCGGTCTTCCACACACCTCCCCGTACCGCTGCAGATCCGCTTCACCCCAATGTCCTCCGTTGCGCGCCACCGCCTCTATCAGCGCAATGTCACCGGCGTAGAGATTGTGTCCCTGTAGCGGCGCCGGCTGGTTGCGTACCCGATGGGTGGAGGCGAGGTCGGTCGTCATTATTTTATTCGTCATGTCTGGTCTCTGACTGGAGCGGTGGACGTTGGAGAGTGGCTAACGAATATCCTAGCGGCTTGACAGGGGGTAGGCATGTCAGGACATGCCGGAATACTTGGCTTGCGGCGCCAAAGTGAGAGGCGCAGGCGGCGGGTTGCAGGCGAACGGACCGGAGTATTGTTCGGTTTGCCTGCACGCAGGCTTCTACGAGGGAGGAATTATTAGATGCTGCGTTTGCCAGAGAGATTTAGGGTGAGCTCCAGCAGACCTGCCCAGGGGTCCATTTCTTTGCCGCCTTTGATCGCGTTGTCCACAGCGCGAGCACGCATCAGGAAGTTTTCCAGATGGCGGGGGCGCAGGCGCTGGCAGGCGGCCTGGACCAGTGGTTGGCGTTTCTGGATTCGCACCAGTCGATTGATCGGCTGGCCCTGATCGAGTTTCTGCTGGGTTTCCAGTAGCGTGCGGATTTCCCGGGCGATGGCCCAGAGAACTACCGGGGCTTCTACGCCTTCTGCGCGCAGGCCTTGAAGTGTGCGCACCGCGCCGGCGGCATCACCGGCCAGTGCTTTGTCGATGAGGCCGAAAACGTCGTAGCGGGCGGAGCTGGCGACGACGTTGTTCATGGTGTCGGCGGTGATCACCGAGTCCTGCGCCAGCAGTTTCAGCTTTTCGATTTCCTGGCTGGCGGCGAGCAGGTTGCCTTCCACACGCTCGGCCAGGATCTGGATGGCTTCCGGTTCGGCGTCGAGGTTGGCTGCGCGCAGGCGCTGGTGGATCCAGCGGGGCATTTCAGAGGCATCTACCGGCCAGATCTGGACCAGTACGCCCTTGGCCTCCAGCGCCTTTACCCATTTGCTGTTCAGCTGCGATCGGTCTAGGCGTGGCAGAACTAATAACAGCAGGGTTTCCTCATTCGCCATGCTGGCGAATTCCTGCAGGGCTTTACTGCCTTTGTCGCCGGGTTTGCCGCCGGGAAGGCGCAGTTCGATGATTTTTTTATCGGCGAACAGGGACATGCTGCCGGCGGCGGAGAGCAGCTGGCCCCAGTCGAAATTGTGCTCGCCATGCAGCAGATCGCGCTCGTTAAAGCCGTGTTTGCGCGCGGTATCGCGGATGCTGTCGCAGCACTCCTGTACCAGCAGGGGTTCGTCGCCGGTGACGACGTAGATGGGGGCTAACCCCTGGCGGAGGTTCTGCGGGAGCTGACGCGGGTTGATACGTGGCATGTCAGGGGAGTGCCGGGCTGTCGCGGACGGGGGTGTTGATTTCGATACGGCGTAGGCGGTCGATGATCCGCCCGATGAGTTCGCGGCGCATTTCTTCCCGCTGCAGGCGCTCTTCTTCCCCTTTACTGACGACTTCGGCGTCGTCCCATTCGAGGGTGCGGTAGACGTCGGCGCGGGCCATGGTAAGGAGATCGCGGCCGGTGTTGTCACGCACGCTGTACTCGGCGCTGGTGATGAGTTCGTATTCGGAGGCGCGGCCCTGGGCATCCACGGAGACAGTGCGTTTCTGTTCGATCTCTTTGTGGATGGTGAGGGTGAAGTCGGCTTCGTTAGGGGCTTCTGCTAAAGGCAGGCCGCTGGTTTGCAGTAAGCGGGTGATGCTTTCGGCGAGTTCGCTTCTGGGGTCTTCGGTGGTGATGTAGAGCTTGCTTCCGGGGGGGAAGTTTTTCGGTGCGCCGCGGAGGTGCCAGCCACAGGCTGAGATTGCGATGGCCAGGATTATTGCGGTTATGCGGAGCACTGTATTTTTCATCTCGGTCCGGTGGTTTATTGTCTTGTGGCGGACGGGCACCGGGTACAGGTTTTCAGGACCGCGGTAGACCCATCCCTGGGCGCTGCGACGCAAACATCCCGTTTGCGACGCTCCTGAAAACCTGTACCCGGCACCCGTCCTTCGCGTCTGATCATTGTACTTCGTGAGCAATGGTGGATGCGCTGCGCTTATCCACCCTACGTCGAGGTGCGGCCTTAATTTGTAGGGTGGATAAGCGGAGCGCATCCACCAATCCGGGCTATTTAGTTGGCGACGATGTTGACCAGCTTGCCTGGTACCACAATCACCTTGCGCACGGTTTTACCTTCGGTAAATTTCAGTACGTTCTCGTCTGCCAGCGCCATTTTTTCCAGGGTTTCTTTGTCGGCGTCTGCGGGTGCTTCGAGTTTTGCGCGCAGTTTGCCGTTGACCTGTACCACCAGGGTGATACTGGAGCGGACCAGGGCTTTCTCGTCCACTTTCGGCCAGGGAGCATCGACCAGTTCGCCGCTGTTGCCCAGCGCTTTCCATAGTTCGTGGCTGATGTGCGGGGTGACCGGGGCGAGGAGCATGACGGCGGCCTGCAGGGCTTCGCGTTCTACGGCGAGGCCGTTGGCGGAGTCGCGCTCTGCGGTTTTGGTGACTTCGTTCAGCAGTTCCATGACCGCGGCAACGGCGGTGTTGAAGGTCTGGCGGCGGCCGTAGTCGTCGCTGACTTTCTGGATGGTCTCGTGGGTTTTGCGGCGCAGCTGTTGTTGCTTGTCGCTCAGGTTGTTTACGTCAATCGCGCTGCTGCCGTCGCCGGCCTGGATATGGCCGTGGACGGTTTTCCACAGTTTGCGCAGGAAGCGGCTGGCGCCTTCCACGCCGGAGTCGTGCCATTCGAGGGTTTGCTCGGGGGGGGCGGCGAACATGGTGAACAGGCGTACGGTGTCGGCACCGTATTCCTCAACCGCAGCGTGGGGGTCGATGCCGTTGTTCTTGGACTTGGACATTTTCACTACGCCGCCGGCGATGACTTCTTCACCGGTGGCGCGCTCGATGGCTTTGATCGGCTTGCCCTTGTCGTCGCGCTCTACGTCGACGTCTGCAGGAGAGATCCAGGTTTTGTGGCCGTTGTCTTCTTTGTAGAAGGATTCGGCCAGTACCATGCCCTGGCACAGCAGGCGCTTGAAGGGCTCGTCGCTTTTTACCAGGCCTTCGTCGCGCATCAGTTTGTGGAAGAAGCGCGCGTACAGCAGATGCAGGATGGCGTGTTCGATGCCGCCCACGTACTGGTCCACCGGCAGCCAGTAGTTGGCGCGGTCCGGGTCGAGCATGCCTTCTTCGAAGTCGGGGCAGGTGTAGCGGGCGTAGTACCAGCTGGACTCCATGAAGGTGTCGAAGGTGTCGGTCTCACGCTCGACCGCTTCGCCGTTGTGTTCGTCTTTGCGCCACTCGGGGTCCGCCTTGATCGGGGAGGTGGTGCCGTCCAGGGTGACGTCTTCCGGCAGCAGGATCGGCAGTTTTTCCGCCGGTACCGGAATTTCGCCGCCGTCTGCCAGGTTGAACATGGGAATCGGTGCACCCCAGTAACGCTGGCGGGAGACACCCCAATCGCGCAGGCGGTAGTTGGTGGTGACGCGGCCCTTGCCGGCGGCTTCCAGACCGTCGGCGATGGCATTGAAGGCGGCGTCGAAGTCGAGGCCATCGAATCCGCCGGAATTCACCAGCACGCCTTTTTCGGTGAAGGCTTCTTTCTCCAGGTCGATGGATTCATCGCCGGTGGGGGCGATCACCTGCTTGATCGGCAGGTCGTATTTTTGGGCAAATTCCCAGTCGCGCTGGTCGTGGGCGGGTACCGCCATCACGGCGCCGGAGCCGTAATCCATCAGCACGTAGTTGGCGACCCACACGGGCACTTCTTCGCCGGTAAGCGGGTGGATGGCCTTGAGGCCGGTATCCATGCCTTTTTTGTCCATGGTGGCCATATCGGCCTCGGACAGGGACTGTTTTTTGCACTCGGCGATAAACGCCTTGAGCTCCGGATTCGATTCCGCCAGCTCCTGGGCGATCGGATGCTCCGCCGCCAGGGATACGTAGGTGACGCCCATGAGGGTGTCCGGGCGGGTGGTGTAGACGTCGAAGTGGTCGACACCGGCAATGGTTTTCGGCAGGGCGAAGGCCAGCTCGACCCCTTTGGATTTGCCGATCCAGTTGCGCTGCATGGTGCGCACCTGTTCCGGCCAGTCCGGCAGCTGGTCCAGATCCTTGAGCAGTTCTTCGGCGTAATCAGTGATCTTGATAAACCACTGGGGGATTTCCCGGCGTTCGACCAGGGCACCGGAGCGCCAGCCGCGGCCGTCTTCCACCTGTTCGTTGGCGAGAACGGTCTGATCTACCGGGTCCCAGTTCACCGTGGCCATCTTTTTGTACACCAGGCCTTTCTTGTACAGGCGGGTGAAGAACCACTGCTCCCACTTGTAATAGCTGGGCTGACAGGTGGCCAGTTCACGGGACCAGTCAAAGCCGAAGCCCAGAGACTTCAGCTGGCCTTTCATATAGTCGATATTGGAGTAGGTCCACTTGGCGGGCGCGGTCTTGTTCTGGATGGCGGCATTTTCCGCCGGCAGACCGAAGGCGTCCCAACCCATAGGGTGCAGCACGTTTTTGCCCTGCATACGCTGGTAGCGCGAGATCACGTCGGTGATGGTGTAGTTGCGCACGTGCCCCATATGCAGCTTGCCGCTGGGATAGGGGAACATGGATAGGCAGTAGAACTTGTCGCGGCTGGGGTCTTCCTTTACCTCGAAGCTTTTCTGCTCGGCCCAATGCTCCTGGGCGGCGGCTTCGACTGCGGAGGGGTTGTACTGCTCTTCCATCGGTGGGGAACCTATACTCTGTGACTCGATCTATTGGGATATTCGGACCGGCAACCGCCTGCGCGGTTCTGCCGGAAAACGGCGAATTATAGGAGGGATAGGGTGAGTAAGAAACCTAAACAGGCCCGCAAAGTCGCGAATCCCGATCTGCCGGGGGAGGATGGCAAGCTCTCCACCGAAACCAGGCGCGAGCTGGAAAAGCTGGTGGGTGAAGAGCTGGACGTGGAGAAGTTCACCGCGCGTAAGGCGGCTTTCCTCAATGCCTGGATCAAAGATGACGTCCACCGCGCGGAGCACTATCTGCAGGACCTGGGAGGGGAACTGCTGACCCAAGAGGAGCGAGTGGGAGATTGGCTGCTGGATGCCGCTGACCCCACCAAGACCGTATGGCCAGCGGTAATGGGTTGTATCAAGCGCGGTGAGCCCTGGGCGCTGGCCGGAGAAAACGTTGGCGAGGGCGAGGAGCTCCAGTGCCTGGCCTGTGGTTACCGGGCACTACCGGACACCGGTACCGAGGTGACCCCATGCCACCGCTGTGGCTATGGCTGTTTCCGGCAAATTGTCGATGGGGCAAATCACCCATAGCTCTGCGGCAAGCGAATCTGCACCCGCAGCGGGGTCTATCTCGAGCCCATAGCGTATATCTTTTCCCTGAAACGGATCGCAGGCGAACCCAATATGGAACTGCAGACTGCACTCACGACTCTGGTAATGCCGCCATTCGCGCCCCTGGCCGGGATGTTGCTGGCCCTGGCTTTCTGGTTTTTCCCATCCTCTTCCCCGGTTGCCAAGCTGTCATTCCCTCTGGCTATCCTGTGCTTTATCTCGCTGTGGATATGCGCGACGCCGGCCTTCTCCGGCTGGCTTGGCGAACGATTGGTCAAGCAAATGCCGGAGGTACCGGAAATGGAGCCTGCGGCCGTGGTCATTCTTGGTGGAGGGCGATACCGGGATTGGGAAAGCGGGGACGAGCGCCTGTCCGCGGCGAGCCTTGAGCGGGTTACCCGGGCGGTGGCGGAGGCTCCAACCAAGCTACCGATCCTGGTAACTGGTGGGCGTGTGTTTGATCAAGAAACCCTGCCGGAATCAGATCTGATGGCCGCTGCATTGGAAACGTTGTTCGATCGCAGTGTTACCTGGCGCGAGAATTGCAGTCGCAACACGGCGGAGAATGCTTCTAATTCGGCGGCACTTCTTCACGATTCGGGAGTCGAAAGCGTACTTCTGGTGACTCACTGGTGGCATATGCCCCGCGCTGCAGAAACCTTTGCACGCGCCGGGCTGCAGGTGCAGCCACTGGCCGTAGGGAGCCCCGCAGAGTTGCTGCCCAGGGGCGAGAGCGGTTTGCTGCGCTGGTTGCCCAGTGCTGCAGCATTGGTGCGCAGCCAGGTGTACTGGCGTGAATTACTGGGGCTGCAGTGGTATCGCTGGCGGTCGCTGCCTGCGCGCAGACAGTGTTGAATTGAGTGGTATGACCCTGACGGGTTGACTGGAAAGGAACTGCGAGTTTTGGATCGCTGGTGAGGTTGCCGGTAGTTTCAGATAAAACTAATATGGCTGCCTTCGCCACTGTCCCCGAGGATACCCCGCGCGGGAATCGGGCAGTGGCTGTTCAGGCTACCCAGCGAATAACAACAAAAAAGATTGAGGTACGGATTGATGTCAGAATTTCCTGCGTCATTTTCCCCTATTCAGTTGCACAATCGACTGAATCGCCCGGTGTGGGTGGGTTTCAAAATGGCTCGCCGGGGCAGTCGGCAACTGGTGATGTTGTCCGCAGGCGCGGAAAGTGGTGCCAAACTCAGTAAAAATTTCGAAACGTTTGTTGGCCAAATTGTGCGCGAGTTCAAGTTGGACCCCGAACACACCGATTTTGTCGAGTTGCGTCGGGAAAAGGCGGGCGGAGAGGGTGCTACCGGCAGCGCAGACGCCCACAGCTGGTTTCGCTGGCACGCCCAGTGGGTGGGTTCTGCACCAATGGAGTGCAAGGCCGATCCGGTGACGTCTGAGTCTGCGCGCAGCTACCTCGACGAAGTTCTGGTGCAAAGTAACGCCGCGGCGTAAGTAATTTTCTACACCCCGAATCTAGACCCCAATCAATGCCCTCGCGATGAAGCCTGGGCACTGCCATTACTCCCCGCTGGGGCCAGCAGGTCTTCCAGGGCTTTTTCCAGAGTGGGATACTGGAAGCTGTAGCCGCTATCCAGTGCGGTGCGCGGCTCCATGCGCTGGCTTGCCAGTAACAACTCCTCGGCCATTTCTCCAAACAGGATTTTCAACATCCAGGCGGGTGTGCGCATCAGACATGGTCGATGTAACTGTTTTGCCAGTAATCGCGAGAAGCTGTTGTTGGTGACCGGCTCCGGTGCGCAGGCGTTGAAGGGCACACACAATTGACGGTCGATGGCGTGAAGCATCAGGCCGACGATATCCGCCTCGTGAATCCAGCTCATCCACTGCTCGCCGCAACTCATGGGGCCGCCGAGACCGGCTTTGAATGCGGGCAACATCTGTTTCAGAGCGCCCCCCTCGGTCGACAGTACGATGGCGGTGCGCATGGTGCCCACACAGATACCGGCCTGCTGTAGTGGATCTGTGGCCGCCTCCCAGTCGCGGCAGAGCTCAGCGGCGAAGCCACCTCCCGGACCACTGTTTTCCTTGAGCAGATCGCCACCCCGGTCACCGTAGTAGCCCACCGCGGAGCCGGAGAGCACATACCTGGGCCGGCGTGGTTGAGAAAGAATCCAGCGCACCAGCTCGGCGGTGGTGTCGAGGCGGGAGCGGCGGATTTCCTGTTTACGGGCTTCGCTCCAGCGCTTGGAAATGGGCTCACCCGCCAGATTCACCACGAGATCCACCGGGTTCTGTATCTGCTGTAGTTCGCGCACCGCATGCGCCGCCTCTCCGCACTGGCGGTGTACCTTGGCCGGGGTGCGACTGAGAACGGTGAGTTGGTGGCCTCGCTCCAGCCATTTCGCGCAGAATTGGCGGCCGATCAGGCCGGTGCCGCCGGTAATCAAGCAATGCATAAATCTGGCATCCATGCCGCACTATGTCTGCCAGCGCCAGCTAGAGGTTGCCGCGCCGGGAAAAGATCTGTGCAGTTAAAAAGTGCAAATTTTTTCGTATCCGTTTACGCCGGTGGCATTTCGTGTGCCTGAGGCGGACGGGAGGGCGCCGGCAATATGCCAGGCCAGCGGGCGTGATACCCGGTAAATATCTCACGATAATAGCAGTCGCAAGGTCGCTTGCCGCGGATTCCCGGGGAATATTGGGTTCAGAGGAGAAACCCGGCGGCAAACGGGCGCATTTGCCGCCGGCGAATCGGTAGAGCGGTGTGAATAGGTCAGTCAGGCGCGCCGCTAAGCGTGCCTTCACCGTCTGTGGCGACGTCCTCAGTGGGCGCTACCGAACGGCGTTGCAGCAGTGCCGCGGCCAATAGCATCAGCGCGGACAGCGTCAGTAGGCCCCAAACGCCTAGCACCATAAAGGGTGTGAGACCGCTGCGAGCCTGTACCTCGCCGATAAGAGTGGCCTGTTCAAACTGTGGTAATTGCTCGGTGATGCTGCCGTCGGGGGCGACGATGGCAGTGACACCGGTATTGGTACCGCGTACCAGGTAGCGGCGGGTCTCCAGTGCGCGCATCTGCGCCATCTGCATATGTTGCAGGGGACCGATAGATTTTCCGAACCAGGCATCATTGCTCAGAGTGAGTAGAACCTGCGCGTCACCACTGCTTTGGGATACCAGTTGTGGGTAAACGATTTCGTAGCAGATCAGCGGTGCCCAGCTGAGCCCGCCCGCGTTCAGCGGTGCCTGGCCTTCGGGGCCGGGGCGGATAAACGACGTTGGCAGATTAAAAAATTCGATGGTGCCGCGAATCCAGTCTTCCAGCGGTACATATTCACCAAATGGTACAAGGTGGCGTTTGTGGTAAAGCTGCTGCTCACTGCCGAACACGGCTGCCGAGTTGTGCACTACACGGCGGTAGTCCCTCTCGGTGTCGTAGAGGATGCCTGTGATCAGATCGGTTTCGGCGTCCCGTGCATTGCCCTGTAATGCTTCCATCAGATTGGGTGCATGATGGTACAGCAGCGGCAGTGCCGCTTCCGGCCAGATCACCAGATCTACGCCCTGTTGGTGCAGGGTTTCTGTCGCGGCCTGGTAACGTCGAATCGTCTCACCGCGAAATTCCGGCTTCCACTTTTTGTCCTGTGGAATATTGGCCTGAACAAGCCCAACGGTGCGAGAGTCTTCGCCGGGCGTTGTCCATTCGGAGTTCTTGAGCAACAGGCCAGCGGGCCAGATCAGGGTTGCAGTCACTCCGAGAGCTATTACTGCAGGAGATTTCCACGGGTTCGCGCCGAACGCTCGGCGTGCGAGCAGCGCGAATACCGCACAGGTAAACGCCAACAACAGGCCGATACCGTACACACTCAGAACCGGCGCCCAACCGGCGAGCCAGGTGTGGATATGTCCGTAACCGGCAAACAGCCAGGGAAAGCCGGTAAACATCCAGGTGCGGAACCACTCGCTGATAAACCAGAGTGCGGCAAAGGCGAGGGCAAAGGAAACCGGGTTTGCGCGGAAGCGCGCGAGTAAAATAAACGGCAGGGCAAACAGCACCGCCATAATACCGACAAAGGCACCGGTAAGAATCACCCCGAGCAGTGGAGATGAGTTACCGAAGTCGGTGATGGAGACATACACCCAGGAGCCGCCGGTGGCGAACAGGCCAAAGCCGTAACACAGTGCCCGCCAAAAGGTCTGTCTGCCGCCAAGTGTCGGTGCCTGTTTTCCGGGAGCCAGCAACCAGGCAAACAGGCCGATGGAAAGCAGGCTGCACCACCAGAGGTTGTAAGGCGCAAAGGAAAGCGTAAGCAGGCCGCCCGCGATCAGGGCGGCCATTGAGGGCAAAGCCCTCGAGAAGAGCAGAGAATTACGCATCAACCATCTTCTTCTGCGGGCCTGTCGAACCGACTAACGCGCAGCAGGTGAATCTGCCGGTTGTCGGCGTAGAGGACGCGGAATTTGAATTCCCCGAGTTTGGTCATTTCATCGCGCCCCGGCAGGTGGCCGAAGGACTGCATGATCAGACCGCCGATGGTGTCGAACTCTTCATCGCTGAATTCGACCTCGAAGTATTCGTTGAAATCCTCGATGGGGGTGAGCGCTTTCACCACAAAGTCGTTGTCGCTCACTTTGCGGATAAAGCTATCCGCTTCTTCCTCGTCGGTCTCGTCTTCGATCTCGCCGACGATTTCTTCGAGAATATCTTCAATGGTCACCACGCCCGAGACACCACCATACTCGTCGATTACGACAGCCATGTGATAGCGGTTCTCGCGGAACTCCCGCAGCAGGATATTCAGGCGTTTGCTTTCGGGAATGATATTGGCGGGGCGGATATGTTCTTCCAGGCGGAAATCGTCCACGCCTTTCAGTACCAGCGGCAGTAGGTCTTTGGCCAGCAGGATTCCGCGGATATCGTCGATGCTCTCGCCCACCACCGGGAAACGGGAGTGGCCGGATTCGATGATTTTGGGGAGGAAGTCTTTGGGGCAGTCCTCGATGCTGACCACCACCATCTGCGAGCGCGGAATCATGATCTCCCGCACCTGTTGGCTGGATACATCCAGCGCGCCCTCGATGATAGACAGGGCTTCGGCATCGACCACCTTGTTTTCGGCGGCGTCCTTGATGATGTCCAGCAGTTCATCGCGGGATTTGGGTTCTTGTGAGAAGGCACCCAGTATTTTCTCCAACCAGTTTTTCTCCCCCGATCGGGGGCGGTTGGAAGAGGAGCTACTTGGGGGTTCGTCGGTGGTCATGGATGTGGCCATACTCCGCGTTACTCGTCGGTTCCGTTGTTCATTTATTCGGCCCGCGCATCGTGCGCCGGCGCGTCAGTCGATTCTTCTGCGGGCAAATAAGGGTCTTTGATTCCCAGGCTGCCCAGTATCCGGGTTTCCAGATTTTCCATGATCTCGGCCTCATCGTCCTCGATATGGTCGTAACCCAGAAGATGCAGTGTGCCATGGACCACCATGTGTGCCCAGTGTGCGGACAGGGCTTTGTGCTGCTGTTCCGCTTCCCGCGCCACTACCTGCGCACAGATCACCAGGTCGCCGAGCAGCGGCAGACCCAGCTCCGGCGGGATGTCCGCAGGGAAAGAAAGCACATTGGTGGGTTTGTCTTTGCCGCGATACTGGCCGTTCAGGGCCTGGCTCTCGTCCTCGTCGACGATGCGCAGGGAGATCTCGGCTTCGGGGCGATGCTCGCCCACCGCCGCCGTCGCCCACAGGGCAAGATCAGCATCAGAGGGGAGTGGGGAGCAGGAGGTGGCCCGCTGCACATCCAGGTGGACGTCAGCGGGCGAGCGCGACTGGCTCTCGGAAAGATTGGCGTTCATGGGCGCGGCCTCAGGCCGCATCTTCTCCAGCGCGGCCGGCGGCTTGCAGTGCGGCGGCCTTGCGCGCCGCGCGCTCGGCTTCCTGCTGCGCTTCCACTTCCGCCTCGTGTTCGCCGTAGGCCTCCACGATCCGTTGCACTAACGGGTGGCGCACCACGTCTTTGGCGCCGAAGTGGGTGAAGCTGATGCCGTTGACGTTGCTCAGCACTTCAATCGCGTGTTTGAGGCCGGAGGCCTGGCCGCGGGGCAGGTCGATCTGGCTGGGGTCACCGGTAATCACCGCGGTGGATCCGAAGCCGATCCGGGTCAGGAACATCTTCATCTGCTCGCGGGTGGTGTTCTGGCTCTCGTCGAGAATCACAAACGCGTTGTTCAGGGTGCGGCCGCGCATATAGGCCAGCGGGGCCACCTCGATCACATTGCGCTCGATCAGCTTGCCTACGGTCTCGAAACCGAGCATTTCATACAGGGCGTCGTACAGGGGGCGCAGGTAGGGGTCGACCTTCTGGCTCAGGTCACCGGGCAGAAAGCCCAGTTTCTCGCCGGCTTCCACCGCCGGGCGAACCAGCAGGATGCGCTCCACGGAGTCCTTGAGCAGGGCTTCTACGGCGCAGGCCACCGCCAGATAGGTTTTACCGGTACCGGCGGGGCCAATACCGAAGTTGATATCGTTGGTCTGAACCGCGCGTACATATTTGCGCTGGTTGATTCCGCGCGGGCGTACGGAACACTTTTTGGTGCGGATCAGTACAACCTGGTCGTCCTCACCTTCCTGGATCTGCTGTTTCCCATTGGTCAGCTCTTCGACGCCGGACTCCTGCAGAGCAAGATGGATCTGCTCCGGGGTCACTTCGTCATTGGCTCCGGCTTCCTGGTACAGGTTATTGAGAATCTCACCGGCGGCGCGGGCGGACTTGGCGTCTCCATAAAAAGCAAACTGATTACCGCGATTGCGGATTTCGATATCCAGTCGCTGTTCTATCTGGCGTAGGTGTTGATCGAATTGGCCGCAGAGGTTGGCCAGGCGGCGAGCGTCGTTGGGCTCAAGGGTGATGCTGTGAGCGAGGGCTTGCGTTTCCAAATTGGTTTCCATGCACCTTTTGTCTGATGGTTCAGTCTGTAGGTTATACCCATTTCGCCAATATGGGAAAGGCCGGTTTGTGACGAATGGGTTCTAACCGGTCCGGTGGCTTATAACAGGGGAGTATGAAGGTTTGAGGTCGCTTCGGGAATTCGGTACTTCGTAGTGGGCTGTGGTGCTTCGTAGGTGGTGGTGTGGCGGCCCCGCTACCGATAGCCCTTTGTGAGACACGCCGTGAACCCATCCCTGGGGGCTCTTCCGCGAGGTCCCTCTCGCGGAAGGTCTCACAAAGGGCTATCGGTATCGGCGCCTTAACCCCGAGTTCCCAGTATTTTCGCCCCTGAACAGGTCGAAAATCACAGTTGTCAAAAGCTAAGGCGCTGATGTCGGGATTCGTTTCCGGGACCGTACGCGGCCATGGATGGCCGTGTCCGAGCGCACATGGATGTGCTTGTAGCGTGTCCCGGAAACGAATCCCGACAGCAGGGCCGCCTCGGGGCCTACTAATCGGTTGCCCCGAAGGTTAAATCAGCTCAGCGGCCCATCCAGCTCAGAAGCCACCAGAGTTCCGCGCAGGGAGTTCGGCAGTGCTTCTTCAATCAGCACATCGGCAAACTTACCGATCAGCTCCAACTGGTCACAACGGAAATTGACCACACGGTTGTTTTCGGTCCGGCCCTGCAACTGGCCCGGGTCTTTCTTGGAGACGCCGCTGACCAGAACGCGCTCCACGTTCCCCACCATGCGACGCGCGATTTCCCGGGCCTGCTGGTTGATACGGTGTTGCAGCAGTTGCAGACGCTGTTTCTTCACCTCTTCCGGGGTGTCGTCCGGCAGATCCGCCGCCGGGGTACCCGGGCGGGCGGAGTAAATGAAGCTGAAGGAAATATCGAAACCCACATCCTGAATCAGCTTCATGGTGGCCTCGAAGTCGCGCTCGGTCTCACCGGGGAAGCCGATAATGAAATCGGACGACAGGCAGATATCCGGGCGGATCGCCTTCAGGCGGCGAATCTTGGACTTGTACTCGAGCGCCGTGTGGCCGCGCTTCATCGCCATCAGGATGCGGTCGGAACCGCTCTGAACCGGCAGGTGCAGGTGGTTTACCAGCTCCGGTACTTCCGCGTACACATCGATCAGCGCATCGGAAAACTCCACCGGGTGCGAGGTGGTGTAGCGGATGCGGTCGATGCCGTCGATGGCGGCAACGTAGGTGATCAGCTCGGCAAAATCCACGATCTGGCCGTCTTCGCCGGGCGCGCGGTAAGCGTTTACGTTCTGGCCCAGTAGGTTTACCTCACGGACCCCCTGGTCTGCCAGGTGCGCCACTTCTGCCAGCACGTCCGCTACCGGACGGCTCACTTCCTCACCACGGGTGTAGGGCACCACGCAGAAGGTGCAGTACTTGGAGCAGCCTTCCATGATTGAAACGAAGGCGCTTACCCCGTCCGCTTCCGGCTGCGGCAGGCGGTCGAATTTTTCGATTTCCGGGAAAGACACGTCGACAACGATGGCACCGCTCTGCTGTTTCTTGGTTTCCATCATCTCCGGCAGTCGGTGCAGGGTCTGCGGACCGAATACCAGGTCTACATAAGGGGCGCGCTTGGCAATGGCCTCCCCCTCCTGGCTTGCCACACAGCCGCCAACCCCGATCACCAGGTCCGGATTCTTTTCTTTCAGGTGCTTCCAGCGGCCCAGTTGGTGGAACAATTTTTCCTGTGCCTTCTCTCGGATAGAACAAGTATTTACCAGCAGCACGTCCGCGTCTTCCGGGTCGTCGGTGGGCACCATCTGGTGGGATTCGCCCAGCAGGTCCCGCATGCGCGCAGAATCGTACTCATTCATCTGGCAGCCGTGGGTCTTGATAAAGAGCTTCTTCACCGGTTTTTCGGTCGGTTCGGAGGACTTCTCGGGGGACATCTCAATAGACATGTTGGGCCTGGTTAAAAACTGGTCAGTTCAAAAGGTGGGGCATTATACCGGCCGCGTTTGGGGCTGCATAGACGGGGGTTGGATCCAGTGGTACCCTTCCGCGCTTTTCGTGGCTGAGGCCACCCGCACACTAGAATTCACGGGGCTTTCGCAATTTCCCTTGTACATTTCCGCCCCCTCATTGAGCGATCTATGGCAAACCCAATCTACAAAGTCATTTTCCACAATCAGAACCAGGTGTTCGAGCTCTACGCGCGTGCCATCTACCAGAGTGAGATGTACGGCTTTATCGAAGTGGAAGAGTTCGTTTTTGGGGAGAAGTCCCAGCTGGTGGTGGATCCCAGTGAAGAAAAGCTGAAGACCGAGTTTTCATCAGTGAAGCGTTCCTATATCCCCATGCACAGCATTGTGCGTATCGACGAGGTGGAGAAAGAGGGCGTAGGCAAGGTGCACGAGGTGAAGGGCGACAAGGTGGCACAGTTCCCGTTTCCGGCACCCATGCGACACCCGACAGATTCCGACTGAGTGGAATCAATCGAGAATGTGAAAACGGGCCAATTGGCCCGTTTTTTTTATGTTCGGAGTTTATGGTCCGCGCGCCGCGGCAAAAAGGGAAATGGCGGCCCGTGGGTAGAGAGGCGCGCCAAGGTGGGGAAATTCTGGCGTGACAATTTCTTTTTAAGGGCCATTTGTCGCATCGACGGTGTCGGCGAAACACTGCCAGCTATGCTGAAAAAGGGAGTGACTCCTCCCGAAAACCTAAAATGTAGTGGAAGTTTTTAGGTGACAGCATGACCTCTATTCCGGCCACCAAAGCCGCCATCACCGCCCTCAAAATCGAACAGCGCGTCGAGCGCGACGTGAAAGCGGGTATCCCTGAAGTTGATCGACGCAACCATACCGAAAGCGAAGAGAGCATGCGCTCTTATGTGGTGCGGGAGATTATCGGCAGGGTACACGCAAATCGTCAGCGCGAGCTGGACAGGGAACTGGCCGATCGCAGCGCAGTGGATATCCGGCAACTGCATCAGGAATTGAAAAATACCGAATCGCTGGTGGAGAAGACGGTCGCCGGCCGCCTGGCAAATCTGGTGAGCGGACTCAAGCAGCGCGCGCAGGAGTATTCCGCGCAGCGTATGGATCTGGAAATGTTCCGCCAGCGCAATGGGCTTACCCGAGAGGCGGTATACCGTGAATCCAGGATTCTGCACCTCTCGGTGATCTTTTTTATCGTCATCATGGAAACGGTACTGAACGCGTTTTTTCTGTCTAAGGGTAGTGAGCTTGGTCTGGTAGGTGGCTTCTTCCAGGCATTTATCATCTCCATGATCAATCTCGGTTTTGCCGTGTTCCTTGCGTTTTCTCTGCGTCACTGTTTTCACCATAACCCGGCAAGAAAGTTCTGTGCCGGCACACTGTTTGTGGGCGTACTGTTTGCCGCCGCGATCTTTGTGCTCAGTGTGGGGCATTACCGCGAGGCGCTGGAGACCAATCCGTTTGCGGCCTCCCAGATGGCGATGACCACTTTACTGGCGCAACCGCTGGGCATTCAGGATTTCAATTCCTGGATTATGGTGGTGGTCAGTGGCATCGCGGTGATTCTATTGACAGCAAAATTCTTTGTGGTGGATGACCGCTACCCTGGTTACACCGCAATCACCCGACGGGTAAAGCAGCAACAGCAGGCGTGGCGCGAGGCCCATGAAGACGCCATTGAAAGTGTGAACGAGATGGCGGAGGACATTCAGGAAACCATCTCCGATACGGAAAAAACCATTCGCGCCCAGTTTATCCAGTTCAAGGCCAGTATCGAGCGTAGCGAAGAAATTCATCGCCACTATCACGAAGACATCGTAAAGGCACAGGGGCTTCTGGATGAGTTGGTGCGGTACTATCAATCCTACTCTGCTCGCATGATGAACCGGCGCTCTGCCTACTTTGGCGAGCTGTTGCGCTTCGAATTGGACAAGCTGCCGCAGCTGAATACCACAGGGCTGGAACAGCATAAGCGTGACCTCATTACCTTTGAGGCGGTCATGGAAGAGCTTGACCAGAGCTATTGCGATGCGGTGGATGTGGTTAATTGTCGTTGTGAGGCCATTCAGGCGTCCCTGGGGGCGCTGGTGGATAAACTGGAACTGGACAACGGTTTGCGGAGAGCGTGATGGGAGGCTTTCACCGTCGCCGCTCTTGTCGCTCACCCGGTCGTTCGCTCAGCCGGGCTCGCCCCTGGCGACGATTGTCCAGGGAAGACAAAAGAGGCACGCTGATTTTTGCCTTGGGAGCGCTGATCCTGGCAGCGCTGGTGGTGTTTGCGCTGCAGGTGGTGCGCTCGCCAGCGCGGGATTTCGATAAGGTCACCCTGTGCAATCCGCACCTTCCGCGCTTTGCCCAGCACCTTGTGGTTATCGACGCTTCCGACACGCTTTCGGCGCACCAGACCCACTTCCTCAAAACACATTTGTCGGGCTTGCTGGAGTCGGCGGCGGTCAACGATCGTTTTTCCATATTCGTGCTGGACGATCATTACAACGGGTTGTCGGAGCCGGTAATCAATCTGTGCAAGCCGCACTCCGGGGAAGACGTCAGTGCGCTGACGGCGAACCAGCAGTTTGTGCAGGCATTGTATAAACAGCGCTTTGAGCAGCCCCTGGATCACGCTATCGGCCGCGCGGTATCCGGTGGCGAGCAACCGGTCTCTCCCATCTACGAGGCGCTATCCGATGTGGTGGCGCTCAATCATCTGGACCCGGCCGCTGAGAACGTCCATCTCACTATTGTCAGCGATATGATTCAGAATTCTCGCGCCGGTTCGGTCTTCAAGCGGGGATCGGCGGCGATCGATCAACTGCCACTGATCGACCTGCGGCGGGCCCGCACCCGCGTTTACTGGCTGGACCGGGAGAAGTACCAGCGCTACCAGACCGCCGAACTGGAGGCCAGTTGGCAGGATTATCTGGGTAGTGTATCGCGGCTGGAAACCATTCAGCGGGTGCGCAACTGATGGTGGAAACCATACTGTTATTCCCCAAAAAATCACTTTTCGTCACTATTTTCCTCCTTGTGGCCGGTTTGCAATAGAAGCTTCAAGAAACAGCCGCCGGTTTGTAAGAAAACTCAAGCAAAGTTTTATCCCATCTGATGTGGTCCAAACCCTTGATGGAATCTGGATGGAACTTGCCAATGAGTAATCGATATCGCGCACTGTGGATTTCTGACGTTCACCTGGGCAGCCGGGATAGCGAGCCACAGAGGCTGGCGGATTTCCTGGCCCAGAACACCGCAGATACCGTGTACCTGGTGGGCGATATTTTCGATATGAAGGCCATGTCCCAGGGGAAGGGCAGCTGGTGCAAGGCTTCCAGTATGTTGCTGGAGATGCTCTCAGACCTCAGTACCCGTGTGCCGGAAATCATCTATGTCCCCGGTAACCACGATGCGCCCATGCGCAGCTGGGCTGGCAAGCGTCTTGGCAATATCCGGGTTGAACGCGAGTGGACGCATACCAGTGCGGATGGCAAGCGCTACTGGGTGACCCACGGCGATCAGTTTGAACACCACATCGAAATCAATCCTGTCAGCTACCACATCGGTGACCAGAGCTACTACCTGATGTTGCGGATCAACCGCTGGATCAATTACTGGCGCAGCCGGTTCGATAAGCCCTGGTGGTCTCTGGCCAATCACGTAAAAAATCGTGTGAATGCGGCTCGACGGATGATGAACAAATTTGAGGAGGTGGCCATTCGCGAAACCGGTCGTCGCGGTTTCGACGGCGTTATCTGTGGGCACATCCATCGTGCGGGTATTCGTCACAGCGCTGCGAAAGACAGCGCGGTAACTTATGCCAACTGCGGAGACTGGGTCGACTCCATGACCGCCATTGTGGAAGAAAAAAGTGGCGCCCTAAGCGTACTGCACTGGCACCGGACGCCGAAGATTGCGCGCATCATGACAGAGGCGGTAGCCGCATGATTCAGCTAGAAAACCTGTTGCAAAAAAACCCTTGGTATAGTGCTGCGCCGAAGAGTCCAGCACGCCGCCTGGTATCTGCCACGGTAAAGAAAATCTGTTGTGAGCAGCAGTTGCAGCAATTCGGCAAGAACTTCCCGCATCTTGGTGGCCTGGATTTTATCCGACAGGTATTCCGCTCCTTTGATTTCCATTACGACGTCAATCTGGCGGAACTGGAGCGGATACCCACGTCTGGCCCGTTGGTGATAGTGTCCAACCACCCACTGGGCAGTCTCGATGGGCTCGCGCTGATCGATATGGTGGCGCGGGTACGCAAAGATGTGAAAGCAGTGGCCAGCCAGTTGCTGTGGAATATTGAACCCCTGCGTGGCTATCTACTGCCGGTGGATAACTTTAACGGTCGCACCCGCCGTGAAGACGTTGAAGGTATTTACAGCCATCTGCGCGCCGGCGGAGTGATCATCGTATTCCCAGCAGGAGAGGTGTCGCGGCTGACTCCTCAGGGTGTGCGGGATGGCCGCTGGAACCCCGGGTTTATCCGCTTTGCGGACAAGACCGGTGCGCCAATTCTGCCGGTACAGGTACGCGGGCGAAATTCCCTGTGGTGGTATGGTCTGTCGATGGTGAACAAGCCCCTGTCGACGCTGTGGCTGATTCGCGAAATGTTCAAGCAGGTCAGCAAAGGGATTGATATCCGCATTGGCACACCGGTAACCCCGGAGCACTATCGAGACTGGCCTATGGCGCCCCGCGCACAGGCCAAGCTGTGGAAAAAACAGGTCTACCGCCTGCACAAAAACCCCCAGGGATTGGCGCCGGAGCCAATCGCCGGAGCGGAAGCCGCTCCCGAAGTGGCGGTGGTACTGGGCGACTGTGAGACGCTGGTGGCACAGAGTGAGTTTGAGGTAAAACTCTACCGCCAGCGTCCGGATTGCCCGGTGATGCGGGAGCTGTCCCGTCTACGGGAGATCGCCTTCCGCGCGGTGGGCGAGGGTACCGGCAACAGCCGCGACTGGGATGCGTTTGACGCCTGGTACGATCACCTGTTGCTTTGGGACAAAGAGCGCCAGCAAATAGCCGGCGCTTATCGCCTGGTAAGTACCGATGGTCTCACCGCAGACAAGATATACAGCACCACCCTGTTCAACTATTCCCGTTCGCCGGAAGAGTGCCTGCCGGCATCGGCGGAGCTGGGGCGCAGCTTCCTGCTGCCGGAGTATTGGCGCAGCCGTGGCCTGGATCTATTGTGGTGTGGTATCGGCCAGTGGATACTGCGCAATGACCGCCGCTACCTGTTTGGCCCGGTTTCCATGCCCGGTAATTTCTCCCGCCGAGCCAAGTCTGCCATCGTGCGTTATTTCCTCCACCACTTCGCAACCCAGCAGCCCATGGGTAACGCGCGTTTGCCGTTTGTCGAAGCCCGAGCGGACCTACCGGAGCTCAACGGTGATGCCAATGAGGACATGCTGCAGCTGAAGCAGATTCTGAAAGAGGAGGGCGTTGTTCTACCGCCACTTTTCAAGAAATACACCGCGGTGACCAGCCCCGGCGGCACCAGTTTTCATGCGTTCAATATTGACCCGGATTTCTGCGACTCGGTGGATGGCCTGGTGGTGGTGGACCTGGAAAAAATGGATTCCAAGTTTGCCAGGCGGTACTTGGCAGCAAATTAAGTGCCCACATCTTAGAGCGCGGCACGCTGGTTCTGAATAGTCGCTTATTTGCAACCGGCGCGCCTTTCCCTGTCTTCTTCCTCAATTCTGTTACGCTTGTGTTTCCTGTTCTTTCGCACCCGGGATAACACTTATGCAACAGTGGTGTTCGAAAGTAGTAACCGCCTGCCTGCTGCTGATTCTGGCGCAGGTGTTTTCCCATTCTGGTTTTTCCCAAGTGGAGCAGGAGGGGGAAGATTCCGCGCCGTCGGAAGTGCAGAATCAGCCCCATATCGCGCAGCTTTCCATCAATGGCCCGATCGGGCCTGCGACCACCGATTATCTGATTCGCACCAGCGAGAGCGCCCGGGAAGCGGGAGCGCGCTTGTTTATCGTAAATATGGATACCCCGGGCGGGCTGGATGCGGCCACGCGGGATATTATTCAGCATATTCTTGCCTCTGAGGTTCCCTACGTCACTTACGTCACGCCCGCCGGTGCCCGGGCCGCCAGCGCCGGCACCTATATTCTCTATGCCAGTCATGTGGCGGCGATGACACCGTCGACAACCCTGGGTGCGGCGACACCGGTACAGATTGGCGGTATGCCCGGACAGCAGGAGCCTCCGCAGAGATCGCCCGACAAATCGGCGGATGATAAAAGCGATGAAAAACAATCGGGCGGGAGCGATGAAAGTGATGCGGAAACGGGGGCGATAAAATCCGGTAGCGCTATGGAGCGCAAAGTTATTAACGACTCCGTGGCCTATATCCGCGGTCTGGCTCATCGTCACGGACGCAATGCGGACTGGGCGGAAAAAGCCGTGCGCGATGCCGCAACACTGACCGCCAAGGAGGCATTGGCGGACAACGTCATCGATGTGGTGGCCGAAAACCAGCAACGGTTGATTAAACAACTGCCCAATCGTGAAATCCTATTGAATGGCAGCAAGCAACAGATCGCCAGCACGATCAATGAGCTACCGGTAGTCGCTTACGAGCCCGATTGGCGCAATGAGCTTTTGTCATTGATAACCAACCCACAGATCGCCTATATCCTCCTGTTGATCGGAATTTACGGTCTTATTTTTGAAGGCTACAGCCCCGGCGCCATCGTACCCGGCGTTGTCGGTGTGATCTGTTTGTTACTGGCGTTTTATGCGTTACAGGTCCTACCGATCAACTACGTAGGGTTGGCGCTGATTATCGTGGGTGCGCTGTTGATCGCGGCGGAGCTGTTTGTACCGAGCTTTGGCGCACTGGGTATTGGTGGGGTTGTTGCCCTGGTGATTGGCTCGGTCATGCTGATCGACAGCGATGTGCCGGGCATGCAGGTTTCCAAGGCATTGATCGGCTCCATTGCTGCGGTCAGTGGATTGGGGCTTCTGGGTTTACTGTACGCCGTGGGTCATAGTCTGCGGAAGCCCAAGGTGGCCGCGAACAAGGCCATGGTGGGGCGAACCGCGGTGGTGATCGAAGTGGAACCGGAGTTATTGGTAAAAATCGACGGCGAAATCTGGCGGGCCCACTGTGACAATCTATTGACCGAAGGGCAGCTGGTGACGGTCACCGCGGAGCATGGATTGAACCTTCGGGTTCAACCGGAATAGCCATTTACAAGGCGAAAAAGGAGCATTCTTATGATCAGTTATTTTGCCAGCCTGTTGATTCTGGCGGTTGTGCTGATAGTCATGTACGCGATCCGCATCCTGCGGGAGTACGAGCGTGCGGTGGTGTTCTTTCTCGGGCGTTTCCAGGCGGTAAAGGGGCCGGGGCTGATCATTATCATTCCGGTGCTCCAGACGATGGAGCGGGTGGACCTGCGTGTGGTAGTGATGGATGTGCCCACTCAGGATGTGATCAGCCGGGATAATGTGTCGGTCAAAGTGAATGCGGTGGTGTACTACCGGGTAATCGATCCACAGTCGGCAATCATCAATGTGGAAAACTACCACGAGGCGGTAAGCCAGTTATCCCAGACCACGATGCGCTCTGTGTTGGGTAAGCACGAGTTGGATGAGATGCTATCCGAACGCGACAAGCTCAATGTGGATATTCAGAAAATCCTCGATGAGCAGACCGATGCCTGGGGCGTAAAGGTCACCAATGTGGAAATTAAGCACATTGATCTGGATGAGAGCATGATCCGTGCAATCGCCCAGCAGGCGGAAGCGGAGCGTTCACGGCGGGCGAAGGTGATTCATGCCGAGGGTGAGGCGCAGGCGGCACGGAAGCTCACTGAGGCGGCGGATCAGCTTTCCAAGAACTCGAACGCTATTACGCTGCGATACATGCAAACTCTAATTGATATTGCTGGGGAGCAGAACTCTACGATTGTGTTCCCACTGCCGATGGATTTGATTAAGCCGTTACTTGATCAAGGGGCGAAGCGTGGTGGTCCCACTAGCTAGTTAAGTGGCGGCGGAGCACCGGGTGCGGGTTTTCAGGACCGCTGTGAACCCATCCCTGGGCGCTCCTGAAAACCCGCACCCGGCACTCCACCTTAAATTCGAAGTGTGTGGCCTAGCTCAAACTGAGGGGTAACGTCTTTTGGGGTGGAGCACGTAGTGAGATGCGAAGGCAAAGTGCTGGGTATCTGTTTTCAAAAGCGTCGGCAACAGGGATGTTGCCGACGCAGCGTACAGGGATGTATTCACAGCGGTTTTGAAAACAGATACCCAGTGCTTTGCCGCCACAGGGTCGCCTAAGTGATTACCACCAAACTACGCGTTACTTGAGAAGCAGCTTCAGTAGATGGGCCGTAGAGCCATCCCAATCCTCTGGGATATCCCCATCAATGGCCGCGTGCACACCATTGCCCAGCACCTTGCCTAATTCCACGCCCCACTGATCAAACGGATTGATGTCTAACAGACAGCCAAAGGTAAACACCTTGTGCTCGTAGAGCGCCAGCAGGCTACCCAGGTGGAACGGATCCAGCTTTTCCACCACCAGGGTATTGCTCGGGCGGTTGCCCGGCACCACCTTGTGGGGGGCCAGTTGATGCACCTCTTTGTGGGTATGGCCCGAGGCCTCCAGCTCCTTGCGGGCCTCCGCCAGGGACTTACCCTTGAGTAGTGCCTGGCTCTGGCTCAGGCAGCAGGACAACAGCCACTGGTGCTGTTCTTTCAGTTCAGACGTCGGTTCCTTGATGGCAATAAAGTCCGCTGGAATCATATCCGTGCCCTGGTGCAGCAACTGGTGGAAAGAGTGCTGGCCGTTACTGCCCTCGGCACCCCAGATCACCGCGCCGCTCGGATAGGGCAAGTGCTCGCCACCGCGGGTCACGCTTTTGCCCAGGCTCTCCATATCCAATTGCTGCAGCCACGCCGGAAACTTGGCCAGGCGCTGGGCATAGGGGAGAACCGCGAGGCTGCTGGCCCCCCAGCACTGGCGGTACCAGAAATGAATCAGCGCCATCAGCACCGGCAGATTCTGCGCGAACTGCGCCTCCGCGAAGTGACGGTCCATGGCGTTGGCACCTTCCAACAGCTCGCTGTACACCTCAAACCCGCAGGCCAGGGCGACAGGCAATCCGATGGCGGACCAGAGTGAGTAGCGGCCACCCACCCAGTCCCACATGGGGAAAATATTCTGTGCGGCGATGCCGAAGTCCTGGGCCGCGACGATATTGCTGCTCACCGCGACAAAGTGTTTTTCCAGATCGGACTCTGCACACCCGGCGTCGAGCACCCACTGGCGTGCTGAAAGTGCGTTCTGGCGGGTTTCGAGGGTGGAGAAGGACTTAGAGGCGACGATAAACAGCGTCTCGTCTGCGGGCAGGGGAGCGATGGTGTCGCTCAGGTCGGCGCCGTCGATGTTCGCCACAAAGTGCACCGTCAGCTCGGGGTTGTGCCAGGGGCGCAGTGCTTCCCACACCATGCGCGGCCCCAAGTCGGAACCGCCGATACCAATATTGACCACGTGGCGGATACGCTTGCCGCTAAAGCCGGTCCAGGTGCCGCTGTGAATCTGTTCGGCGAACTGGGCCATCTGCGCGCGGCAGTCGGCCACTGCCTGCTCATGCTCGGACTTGGGCTCGCCCTGAAAGCGCAGGGCGGTGTGCAGGGCCGGGCGGTGTTCTGTGTTGTTGATGTTGGTGCCGGCGAACAGGGCGCCGATGCGGTTTTTGAGTTGTGCGGTAGTTGTGTAGTCCAGAAGCTGTTGCAGTGTGTCTGTGCTCAGCAGGTTCTTGCTGTAGTCCAGATAAATACCCGCAGCTTCTGCGCAGAAGGTTTGCGCCCGCTCTGCATCAGTGGCAAACAGGTCGCGCAATGACCAACGCTGCTGGTCCTTGTGTTGTTGCAGAGAGGCAATGGCGGCAGACAGGGGGAGAGCATCCATGGTCATTAGTTCTTCGCTGAAAAAAAATTTATGTTCGGCAGGAAAACTGCTGATATTAGCGACAAATACGCAGTGCGGCCAGTGTGATGCCAATCGGTTTTGCGTGTGCAATTACGGTGCAGCAAAACAGCCACAAGTTACAGAGCGGTCGACCGATAACTGAGTCGATGCGTTGTGGTTGAGCCGCGTGAGAAGAGGGAAGCCGGAGCTTGCAGAGCGGAATGGAATAAATCTCGGAGGGCAGAATGCAAAATGCCGCTTCGAAAAGCGGCATTTGCATGAACCTGTCTGAGAGCGGTTATTTAACCACTTT
Organism: Microbulbifer sp. ARAS458-1; assembly: GCF_045348205.1. Taxonomy (NCBI): domain Bacteria; kingdom Pseudomonadati; phylum Pseudomonadota; class Gammaproteobacteria; order Cellvibrionales; family Microbulbiferaceae; genus Microbulbifer; species Microbulbifer sp. ARAS458-1. The sequence continues at coordinate 1,867,307 of NZ_CP155838.1, forward strand.
CATGCAGCGAACATTATCGGATGCCATCCAGCAATCCGCGTCCGCAGGACAAGCCATGGAGGTCGGAATTTGCTCTGATCCTGGAGGGCAGGCGGCCGGCATCGGAGCCGGTGCACAACAACCTGCGAGGACCAGTGCACAAATAATTCCGGTTAAGTACTTGGCTGGAGTGAAATTCATCCCCTAACTCCTTTCCGTTGATGTTAGTCAATAGCATAGACAATAAAACGTCACCTGTTTGGTGTGCTTTGTAAAAATCTTTTCTACAAACATACCGCCCAATGGAGTGTAATAGGCGCGCGGTTAAAATAGCCGCCACAGGTGAATTCAGGATAAAAACGCCGCCAGTTTGTCGTCCCTGTGGGCCTGAATTTAAAGGGTTAAACGCCAAATTGCGTTTAGCAGCCGCTCTGCGGTGCAGCAGAGTGGGTATTATTTTTTTTCAGTAAAGTGAAAAAGAATTTTTTTTCCTTCTTTGCTGTGATGTAGCGAAGAAGGCGGCGCCAGAAATTGAAAAATGGCCGGGAAAATGCAGATAAAAGCTCGTAGATTTACGCGCATTTTTTTATACGCGTAAATCGGGAGGTGTCAGTGGGGCACTTTTTTGCGGAATAAAAGTGAAGCGGTGGCGGCTCAGGTACCGGATTGCAAGAAGCGACCGAAAGAGACAGCCACCGATTCCTGGCGCTGCGGGTGGCGCAAAACACCCAGCAGCACGTTGCGCAGTTGGGGAAGAAACAGCAAATCGGTCAGCAGCAGATTGAAGGTTTCCTGGGGCTGGCTCGCGCTGAGACGCTCCAGCCAGCTTTTTGCCAGGCCCGGTTCCATAAGGTCGTCACTGCAGCGACTGCCAATAGCCGCAAGCACTTCTGGTTGAGTGGCGGCACCAGCGGGATCCTGCTCTAGGAGCCATGTCAGAAATTGTCGCCGCATACCCGCTGCCGTGCTGTGTGATACGCCGCGAATAACGGCGATTACCAGGGTGAAATCCGGAGATGCAGATTCAAGGGATTGCCGGGCGCGGGTAATCAGGGGGCCTGTCAGCTGGTGGTCAATGGCCTCGCTCTCCAGGCACTGGCACAGAGAAATGAGAGCCGGCGCGGCAAAGCGGGGTAGATTCACTGCCAGATTGTCCTGCTCCTTACCCCAGCGCACCGCCAGATCCGCCAGACCTTGTAGAGCCAGTTGCTCCCAGGGAAACGCGGCCGGATCCTTGGCGTACGCCCTGGCGGCGGGGTAGTGGTCGCTGGCAGGGCGTCCCAGCAGCTTCGCCGCTTGCGCGTGGAAAACCGCACGCTTGTCCGCGGCGGGTGTAAACATCAGTCCGCTGTGTTCCAGCGCCTGCTGCAGGGCCTTGGCCGGGGCTGGGGCGCCCTGTTGCTGCGGTATGAGCGCCTGCTGCAGCTCCCGTAAAAAGCGGTCGCGGATCGGCAGGAGTAACTTTCCCTGCTCATCCAGCGGGAGGCGCAGGAACCACACTGCGGGTTCTGCAGCACTTTCCTTGTCGGTTTCCCGTGGGGTCAAGAGCAGACCACACCAGGCGTGACGCAAATAGGGGTGGGGCCACGGGGCGGCGCCGTTTTCAAATTCTTGCGCGGACTTTCTGGAAACCGGGCGCACACGGCGCCCCAGGTCGAACCAGCGCAGATCAAAGTCCGCGTCGGTAATCAGGTCGGTTAAGGTGTTGGCCATTGGGTACGTCAGGCTTTCTCGGCATCTTGTAAGGGTTGCTGCACGCCCAGAGGCATCTGTTTGAAATGCAGCCAGCCGTAGGCGATGGCGAGCAGCGGACAGATAATATTGAACAGGGCGAAGGGCGCGTAAGTGAAAGTGGCAATACCGAGGGTGGCACTCATATAGGCGCCACAGGTATTCCACGGAATCAGTACCGAGGTTATGGTGCCGGAGTCCTCCAGGGTGCGCGACAGATTCAGACCGTGCAGGCCTTTGCCTTCAAAGGCTTCGCGGAACATACGGCCGGGAATAATAATGGCCATGTACTGGTCGCCAGCGGCGGCATTCATACCGAAGCAGGTGAGCACCGTTGAGGTGATAAGACCGCCCACCGTCTTCACGCCTGACAACGCCCAGTTGACGATTCGCTCGAGGAAGCCGGCGCGCTCCATTACGCCACCGAAGGCCATCGCGGAAATAATCAGCCAGATGGTATTGAGCATGCTGCTCATGCCGCCCTTGGAGAGAAGAGAGGCCACGGCTTCATTGCTGGAGGTGGACTTGTAGCCGTCGAACAGACTGTGCCAGGCGCCTTTCAGCAGGCTCAGCGGCCCTTCACCGCCGGCCAGCTGGCGAGTGGCGTTGGGCTCGAAAATCATCGCGATCATACAGCCAACCAGCGCACCGATTATCAGCGTGGGGTAAGCGGGTACTTTCTTCCACGCCATCGCCAACAGCAGTGCCAGGGGCAACATGCTCACGATAGAAATGCTGAACTCATCCTGCAGAGCGCCAAGCAGTGTCTGGATATCTTCCGCGGAGGCGTGGCCGGTATCGGAGCTAAGCCCGATGACGGCGAAGACCACAAGCGCGATGGTAAACGCCGGAATGGTGGTCCACAGCATGTGGCGGATGTGCAGGAACAGGTCGTTGGAGGTGACGGCGGCTGCCACGTTAGTGGTATCGGATAGTGGCGACATCTTGTCGCCAAAGTAGGCTCCAGAGATGACCGCACCGGCGGTGATTGCCGGGTTCAGGCCAAGAGCGGCGGCGATCCCCATCAGGGCTACACCCAGGGTGCCGGCGGTGGTCCAGCTGGAGCCAATGCTGAGGCCGACAACCGCGCAGATAATGCAGCTGGCGGCGTAGAACCACTGGGGTGAGAGCATCTGCACCCCGTAATAGATCATTGACGGCACGGTGCCGGCGAGAATCCAGCTGCCGATCAGAGCCCCCACCGCCAACAGGATCAGGATGGCGCCGAACACCAGGCTCATGCCGTGTAGCATACCGCCTTCCATTTCCTTCCAGGTGAAGCCGTTTTTCATGCCCACCAACGAAGCCACACCGGCACACAGCAGTAATGCAATCTGATTGGGGCCGTAGGACGAATCGGCGCCATAAAAATATACCGACAGGGATAATAGCGCGATCAGGATCAGGAGCGGGATCAGGGCATCCAGCAAGCTGGGTGTACGGGAGTCGTGATGCGACTCGCTGGAACTGGTGTGACTCAAGGCGGTCTCCTAGTGGCAGGCAAGTATCCGGCTCTCAGCTTGTGACCAGGGAGCCAGGTCAGTTTCTTGTTATAAAGCGGTCTATTCTCGGGGCGGGCTCCGCATATGTCTATAGTGATGCCGGTGAGGCTGGTAGTGGCAAAGGCCCGCAGGTTACCTGCGAGTCGCCACTGGCGCTGGCAGTTCGCCGCTGCATCCGGTATGTTCTGCGCCGGTTTCGCCCGGCAATGCCCCCGGTCAGGTATCGGAGGGTGCAGGCTGGGCCAAAATAAGAATGAGCCAGAGCGTGGCGGGCCCGAATCCTCGGCGCGCTGAAGTTGGCAGGTAGCACTACTCCATGAATGCGAGAAATATCGACCCCAGTCAGTTTGATGAAATCCGCCCCTACCGGGACGACGAAGTGCGCCCCGCGCTGCGCCGCCTGGTAGAAGACCCGGAAATGTCCCGGGTGGTGGCCCATTTCCTGCTCCCCGGCGCGGCCAGCAAGCTGGAGCGCCCCCTCGCCTGGCTGGTACGCCAGTTCGTGCGTTTTGAGTTCCGCAACGCCAATAATGTGCGCGGCGTGCAGGAAGTCATCGCCAAGTATCTGGAGAAAGCGGTCAACCGCACCAGTTGCGGCCTCACCATCTCCGGCCTGGATACTCTGCCGCGGGACCGCGCGTGTCTGTTCGTAAGCAACCACCGGGATATTGCCATGGACCCTGCGCTGGCGATTCTCGCCATGTTCAAGGAGGGACATGAAACCTCGCGTATTGCCATCGGCGATAACCTGTTGTCGAAGCAGTTTGCCTCGGACATCATGAAACTCAACAAGTGTTTTGTGGTTAAGCGCAGTTCCGGTAGCCGCCGCGAAAAACTGACCGCGGCCACGACCCTGTCGAAATACATCCACCACTCCATCGTCAATGACAATGAACATGTGTGGATCGCCCAGCGCGCTGGCCGCGCCAAAGACGGCCTGGACCGCACCAACCCGGCGCTGGCGGCGATGTTTGCCATGGCCAAGCCCAAAGAGCAGTCATTCGCCGACTTCTGGCGTGAGCTGCATATTGTTCCCCTGTCCATTTCCTACGAGTGGGACCCCTGTGACCGCTACAAGGCCCGCGAGCTGTACATCAAGGAACACCAGGACGAGTACCAGAAGGAAGCCCACGAAGATCTCGGCAGCATCGGCAAGGGCGTTGTTGGCAAGAAGGGCCATATCCACGCGGCCTTCGGCACCCCGATCGAGAAAGATTTCAATGATGTAGCGGCGCTTGCGGACGAGATCGATCGTCAGATTATCGGCAACTATGTGCTGCACCCTACCAACCTGATTGCCTATCAGATGATCTATGGGGAAGCGCCTCAGGTACCCGTGGGCTATCCCCCCAAGCCCTGGCACCCGGATGAGCACCAGGAGATCCGCGAGCAATTCGAGCAGCGTATGGCTGCCATTGACGAGCGCTGGCGGGACAAGGCCATCCAGGGGTACGCAAACCCGGTGGTTTCGCGGCTCGCTTTCGAGCAGTGAGCGGAATCCTGATTGGCGCAATCCTAAGCAAGCATGGATAATGCCCGGCTGATTTACTCCTTTAGTGCAGGTTCAGTCGGTCCCCAGTGCTCAGCGAAAAAGACAAAGAATCCATCCAGAACGCCTATCGTCAGTTTCTCAACGGCCGCGAGCTGAAAGCCCGCTACGGCCAGAAACTGATGATTGCGGCGATTGCCCGCACCCTGGGCGGTATCGAGCGCAACGGCGCCGGTGAGCGCGACCACGGCAAGACCGACGGCCAGCATATCTGTGTGGTGGAGGCGGGCACTGGTACCGGTAAAACCGTCTCTTACCTGCTGGCGGCCATCCCCATGGCCATCGCCCACGACAAAACCCTCGTTGTCTCCACCGCTACCGTAGCCCTGCAGGAGCAGATCATCCTCAAGGATCTGCCGGAGCTGGTGCGTCATTCCGGGCTTAAATTCGATGTGGCACTGGCCAAGGGCCGCGGGCGCTACCTGTGTTTATCAAAACTGGATCAATTGCTTACCGAGCTCACCTCCAGCGGTGTTGGAGCCTCCCTTGCCCTGTACGAGGATGAAAAGCCCCAGGTGGACGAGGCGGGCGTCAAACTGTATCGGGAAATGGCCGATGAGCTGGCCAGCGGCCGCTGGGACGGCGACCGCGATAACTGGAAAGACACCCTGGAGGGGGAAGACTGGAGCCGCGTCACTACCGACCACCGCCAGTGCAGCGGCCGTCGCTGTCCCCATGTGAGCAGTTGCAGCTTCTTCCGCGCCCGTGAAAGCCTGGGCAAAAGCCGCGTGATCGTGGCCAACCACGATCTGCTGCTGGCGGATCTGGCATTGGGCGGTGGCGCTATTCTGCCGGCGCCGGAAGACTCTATTTACGTCCTTGACGAGGCCCACCACCTGCCGGACAAGGCGCTTAATCACTTTGCCCACCACAGCCGTGTGGGAGCCACCACCGGCTGGCTGGATCAGGCCAATAAAAACCTGAGTCAGTTACTGGGGGAGATCGGTGATGGCGGCGAGCTGGATCGCGCCGGCGAGGACTTACCCGCGCTGTTCGCTTCCGCCAAGCAGAAGCTGGAAATGGCCTGGCCGCTGATTGAAGACCTGTGCGAATTCGAGGAGGAGCGCGGCCGCGGCGGCCAGCAGTCTCGCAGTGCCCGTTTCCGCTTTGAAGGCGGCGTGGTACCGGAACCCCTGATGCAGCTGGCCGATCAGTTGCGCGAGGACTTCGATGAAATGGAAGCGCTGCTCGGCAAAATGGTGCAGGTGGTCCAGCGCATGATGGAAGATGCCCACAGTCCGGTGCCAATTGTCGATCTGGAGCGTTGGTATCCGGTGCTCGGCGGTTGGCATGGGCGTGCCGAGGCAAATTTACAGTTGTGGGCAAATTACTCCCGGGAAGACCAGGGCTCTGTGCCGCAGGCCCGCTGGATTACCCTGGTGGACTGGGGCGGTTCCTTTGATTTCGAAGTGTGCAGTTCGCCGATCCTCGCCGGCAAAACTCTGGAATACAGTCTGTGGCGCCGCTGCTATGGCGCCGTGCTGACGTCGGCCACACTCACCGCCCTGGGACGTTTTGATCGGCTCAAAATGCGCGCAGGCACACCGGATAACGCCAGTTACGAGGTTGTGCCCAGTCCGTTCGATTTCTCCCGCGCGGAATTGCGTGTGCCGAAAGATGCGGTGGAGGCCAACAATGCGGACCTGCATACCGATGCGGTGATCGGGGCCTTGCCGGACCTGTTAGCGGCGGACGAAGAGGGGGGGGCTCTCGTACTGTTTGCTTCCCGCCGGCAGATGGAAACGGTGTACGAGTCCCTGCCGGGAACCTGGCGCAACCGCATACTGATGCAGGGGCAACAATCCCGCCAGCAACTGCTGGAGAGCCATAAAAAAAGTGTCGACAAGGGTGGGCGCAGTGTCTTGTTCGGTCTTGCCAGTTTCGCGGAAGGGCTCGACCTGCCCGGTAATTATTGCCGTCATGTGATTATTGCCAAACTACCATTTGCAGTACCGGATGATCCAATTGAGGCCGCGTTGGCGGAATGGATAGAAGCCAAGGGCGGCAACCCGTTTATGCAGATTACGGTACCGGATGCGGCGTTGAAACTGGTGCAGGCCTGTGGTCGTCTGCTGCGGACAGAGCGGGACAGCGGCGCCATCACCCTGCTGGACCGCCGCATCGTCACCAAGCGATATGGCCGTGCCATGCTGGACTCGCTTCCGCCGTTCAGGCGCGCCATTAGTTAGTTCGTTGATTGTGTCCGCTGATTGGGCCCCTCAATCGACTGGAAAGTTACCTGTTATGAAGTCTATCTATTCGGATATAGCTACCCTGCTGCTGGAAATCGAAGCGGAGCTGCGCGCCCTTGATCTCTGGGAAGACACCCCGCCCAGCGCCGAGGCCCTCGCCAGCACTCAGCCCTTCTGTGTGGACACTCTGACCTTTCCGCAGTGGTTGCAGTTTGTATTCCTGGCACGCATGAGCCATCTGGTGGAATTTGAACAACCGTTGCCACAGCAGTGCGGTATCGCCCCTATGGCAGAGGAGCACTTCCGCGGCGGCAGTCTGTCGGGTGCGATTCTGGTTGCCAAACTGACCGAAATTGACGAGCGACTGGTTCGCGGCTGAGCCTCTCCCGGGTCGTATTTCGCTGAATGTCGCTTGATTCGTTGTGACCAGTTGGTACCATCGCGTCTCGCCGATTGCCGGCTACTCTTTCCTCCAGGCGTGCGCCCCACCCGTGAAAAGGGTGATCGGGCCCCCGGTGCAGTTGTGAAGTGGATAAGGTAATATCCGGGCTTTGCAAAATTCAGGGTGCAAGGAGCACCCGCTGTCATACCGCCAGGATTACTTGATAACAGTGCAAAGGGCCGATCCCGCGCCCTAAGGTAGTAATAAGAACAGATGCGGTTTTTGCCTTTTATTTCCCTGTTGCTGCTTGTTCAGCTGCTGGCCGGTTGTGAGACGCTGCGTCCGTCGGAACCGGCCTCTCCGCAAGCCCCCAACGTCTTCGAAGATACCCCTGCCGCGCAGGTGGCTCCGGACGCTGCCGGTCAATGCCCGCCCGTGGAAGCGGTGGTGTGTGCCGAGCCAGAAGTGAAAGTTGTGGAGCGTGTGATCGAGCGCAAGTTCGAGAAAATCGTCGAAGTCCCGGTTGCCAAAGACAAGCTCGTTTTAGGCTCGGAGGAGTATTTTGTGGTTGAGCCCGGTGGTCTGCGGCTCAAAGCGCTGGTGGACACCGGTGCTGCAACCTGCTCACTGAGTGTGGTGGCGCTGACGCCGTTCGAGCGTGACGGTAGCGATTGGGTGCGCTTCGACCTGTCTGATGGTGGCGATGGAGAGCCGGTGAAAATCGAGCTTCCCATCAAGCGTCATGTACGGGTCGCGCGACCGGGGTTTGATCGTCAGCGTCGTCCGGTAGTCAATATGAGCCTTACCATTGGGGAGGTGACCCACATGGTGGAAGTGAACCTGGTGGAGCGGGGGGAGTTTGACTTCCCGCTGCTGGTCGGGCGGAACTTCCTCAAAGATGCGGCGGTGGTCGATGTGAGCCGCAAGCTGGTCCAGGGCAATGGTTCTGTGTCGGTAGTTGGCAAATAATCCGTGATCACTGTCGGGTAAGCCTCGGAAATGTGGCGCGGTTACTGGCAGAACTTGCGGTAATCGGCAAAATACGCGGCCAAAAGCTGCAATCCATTTTGAAACGGGGAATGGCGAATGTCGCCACGGGCTCAGGTCTATATTCTCGCCGCGATTCTCGCCCTGATGGGCGCCGGCCTTACCATCTATAAAAATGTCGAACTGGGCTTCCCACTGTTGCCCGGTGAATACCGTACCGTGTGGACCATTGAGGCCAAGGTGCGCTTCACGGCCGATGGCGGTCCCGCCAAGGCGGCGCTGACCCTGCCCCGCGAGCAGCGCAATATGGAAGTGCTGGGGGAAACCTTCAGTTCCTCCGGTTACGGTTTCAATATCATCAGCGAGGACGACGAGTATCGTGCGGTCTGGGCCAAGCGTCAGGCCAGTGGCGTACAGTCGCTGTTTTACCAGTTGGATGTACACCAGACGCCCGGCGCTGCGCTGGAGCAGCCGCTGGATCTTAGTACCCAGGTTGTCAAACCATTGCTCGGAGCGGCCGAACAGGAAGCGGTGCGCCAGGCGATCTATTCCCTGGTTGGCAGTGCGCGTGAGCGCTCCTCCGATACCAGTACTTTCACCTCTGAATTACTCACCGCGCTCAGTGACAACCGCAACCAGGACAGTAACCTGATATTCGGGTACTACAAAAATCGCTCCTTTGTGGATGTGGCACTGCTGGTACTTGCCGCCGCCGATATCCCCGCACACCGCATTCGCGGGCTGTACCTGGAAGACGATCGTCGCCGTCTGGACCCGGAAGACCTGCTGGAAATATACGATGGCAAGCGCTGGATCGTGTTCGAGCCTCAAAGCGGCTCCCCCGGCGTACCGAAAAATTTCTTTATCTGGCAGCGCGGGGGCAAGAGCCTGCTGGATGTGGAGGGCGGCCGGAACTCCGGCGTGACCTTCTCGGTAATTTCCAATGATGTACCTGCCCGCGATGTGGCCATGTTGAGTACCAGCCAGGAGAAAGAAGCGCTGGTGGATTTCTCCATCTACAGCCTGCCCATTGAGCAGCAGAGTATCTTCAAGCTGATCCTGTTGGTGCCGGTAGGTGCATTGGTGGTTGTGCTGCTGAGGGTATTTGTGGGGCTGCGCACGTCCGGTACCTTTATGCCGGTGCTGCTGGCCATCGCCTTTATCGAAACCCAGCTGTTTACCGGCCTCGCGATTTTCGTCCTGATCCTGATCCTCGGCCTGTGGATCCGTTTCTATCTCAGCAGGCTTAACCTGCTCCTTGTGGCGAGGATCGCCGCGGTGGTGGTCACGGTGGTGATCTTGATGGGGGCGATCAGTGTGGTGAGTTACAAGCTCGGTATCGAGCAGGCGCTGACGGTGACTTTCTTCCCGATGATCATTCTCGCCTGGACCATTGAGCGTATGTCCATCGTGTGGGAAGAAGACGGCCCCTACGAAGTGGTGGTGCAGGCCGGTGGCAGCCTGCTGGTGGCGGTGATCGCCTGGTGGGTGATGACCAATCGCTATATCGAGCACTGGACCTTCAACTTCCCTGAGCTGTTACTGGTATTGCTGGGCTTTATCATGATTGTCGGTAACTACACCGGTTATCGGCTCGGTGAACTGGCGCGGTTCCGCCAGCTGGTGCGCTGATGCATCTGCCGTCGTTCTTTCGCGGAGGTTTGGTCTCACCGTTTGCGCTGAGAAAGCTCGGTGTGCTGGGCATGAACGCGCGCAATGTGCACTACATTGCGCGTTACAACGACCGCGACAAGTACCCCATTGTCGATGACAAGCTGAATACCAAGCGCCAAGCCAAGCGCTATCGTATCCCCGTCCCCGAACTGATCGCCGCCTTTGAAACCCAGCCCAGTCGTACGCGGGTAATGGAGGTGATCGAGCCACTGGATAAGTTCGTGATCAAGCCGGCACGCGGCTCTGGCGGCAAGGGTATTCTGGTGATCGTAGGGCGCGACGGGGAACACTATGTAAAGCCCTCCGGCAATCAAGTCACCGCGTTGGATATACAGCGCCACGTGAGCAATATCCACAGCGGCCTTTACAGCCTCGGCGGCAAGCCCGACCGGGTAATGATCGAAGCTCTGGTGGATTTCGACCCCATCTTCGACAAGTACTCGTTTGAGGGGGTGCCGGATATTCGCGTGATCGTATTCCGTGGCTACCCGGTAATGGCCATGCTCCGTTGCTCCACCCACGACTCCGATGGCAAGGCGAACCTGCACCAGGGGGCGGTTGGCGTGGGCGTGGATCTCGCCACGGGCAAGGCCTCACACGCGGTGCAGCGGGGGATACGGGTGGATATTCACCCGGATACCCAGATGCCATTTTCGGACCTGGAAGTACCGGACTGGCAAGAGCTGGTGCGGCTAGCCGCCAGCTGTTACGAAATGACCGGGCTCGGTTATCTCGGCTGTGATATCGTGCTGGACCGCAAACGCGGGCCGCTGCTGCTGGAAGCCAATGCGCGCCCCGGGCTCGCGATCCAGATCGCCAACGGAGTCGGCTTGCGCACGCGTCTGGAGCATATCGAGAATATGGACCTGGAGCAGCTGGAAAAAAATGTGGATGAACGGGTGGCTTATTCGATGGATTATTTTGCGGCTAAGCCCTTAGCGCTATAAATAGCCTTTAGCTTAATGACCGTCATACCGGCGAAAGCCGGTATCCAGTGCTGAGCTTTGGGCATCGTGCAATTCTGGATCCCGGCTCAAGGCCGGGATGACGGGCGAGAATATCGATGGCCCATGGGAATCACTACATAAGATTCCGCATGGGCCTCTCGGTGAAACAACCCACTCGTTTACAGGTTCTTCAGCGATTCCAGCTGTTCGACAAAGCGCGTGCGGGTGCTTTCCAGGTCCGCCAGTCTCTGCTTCTCCTTGTTCACCACCGCTTCCGGTGCCTTGTCCACAAAGTTCGGGTTCTGCAGCTTGCCGGCAACCTGTTTCAGGTCTTTGTCCAGCTTGTCCAGCTCCTTCTGAACCCGCGCACTTTCCGCTTCCACATCGATCAGGCCGGCCATGGGCACCAGCAATTCCAGCTCGCCGACAAAAGCGGTGGAGGAGGCCGGTGCTTCGGCGCCTTTTGCCAGCCAGTCGATGGATTCCAGGCTCGCCAGTTTGGTGAGCAGGCTGCGGGTCTGCTTGAGCAGGTCTTCATCGTGCTCGGAGCCGCCGCGCAGGATCAGCGGGATCTTCTTCGCCGGGGAAATATTCATTTCACCGCGAATATTGCGCACGCCTTCAATCACCCCTTTCAGCCACGCGATGGCCGCTTCGGCATTCTCGTCAATGCGGTGCGCATTGGCTTCCGGGTAGGGCTGCAGCATGATGGTGTCGCCGGCCTTGCCCGCCAGGTCCTTCACGCGCTGCCAGATTTCCTCGGTGATGTACGGCATCAGCGGGTGCGCCAGGCGCAGGATGGTTTCCAGAACACGGATCAGGGTGCGGCGGGTGCCTTTCTTGATCGCGTCGCTGGCGTTGTCGTCCCACAGTACCGGCTTGGACAGCTCCAGGTACCAGCTGCAGTACTCGCTCCAAACAAAGTCATACAGGGCCTGGGAAGCCAGGTCGAAGCGGTAGCTTTCAACGGCTTCTTTTACGGCTATTTCGGTGCGCTGCAGCTGGGAAATGATCCAGCGGTCCGCAATGCTCAGCTCGAAATCTTCGCTACCATCCTGGCCGCAGTCGTGGCCGTCGCAGTTCTGCAGCACATAGCGGGAGGCGTTCCAGATCTTGTTGCAGAAGTTGCGGAAGCCTTCGATGCGGCCCACGTCGAACTTGATATCGCGGCCGGTGGAGGCCAGCGAGTAATAGGTGTAACGCAGGGCGTCGGTACCGTAGGCGGCGAGACCTTCGGGGAACTCCTTGCGAGTCTGCTTTTCAATCTTCTGGCGCAGGTGTGGCACCTGCATACCAGAGGTGCGCTTGGCCACCAGGCTTTCCAGGTCGATACCGTCGATCAGGTCGATGGGATCGAGTACGTTGCCCTTGGACTTGGACATCTTCTGGCCCTGGCTGTCACGCACCAGGCCGTGTACGTACACGGTTTTGAACGGGACTTCTTTCTTGAAGTAGAGGGTCAGCATCATCATGCGCGCGACCCAGAAGAAGATGATGTCGAAGCCGGTAACCAGTACCGAGGTCGGGTGGAACGCCGCCAGCTCCGGGGTTTCTTCCGGCCAGCCGAGGGTGCCGAAGGTCCACAGGCCGGAGGAGAACCAGGTATCGAGTACGTCTTCGTCCTGACGCAGTTCGATATCGCCCAGGTTGTGCTTCTCACGCACTTCTTCTTCCGAGCGGCCCACATAAACCTTACCGTCGTTGTCGTACCACGCCGGGATGCGGTGGCCCCACCACAGCTGACGGGAGATACACCAGTCCTGGATATCGCGCATCCAGGAGAAGTACATATTCTCGTAATTCTTCGGCACGAACTCCACGCGGCCGTCTTCCACCACCTTGATGGCTTCGTCGGCCAGCGGCTGGGTTTTCACATACCACTGATCGGTGAGCCATGGCTCGATTACGACGCCAGAGCGGTCGCCGCGGGGGACTTTCAATGTGTGCGGTTCGATTTTTTCCAGCAGGCCCAGGGCATCCAGATCTTCCACCACCTGCTTGCGCGCGGCGAAACGCTCCATGCCCTGATATTTTTCCGGCACGTTTTCGTTCAGGTTGGCGTCCTGGTCCAGGATATTGATCATTTCCAGATCGTGGCGCTGGCCCATTTCGTAGTCGTTGAAATCGTGGGCCGGGGTGATCTTTACGCAGCCGGTACCGAATTCCAGGTCCACGTAATCGTCCGCAATAATCGGGATTTCACGATTGGCCAGCGGCAGGGTGATGGTCTTGCCGATCAGGTGCTTGTAGCGCTCGTCTTCCGGGTGCACCGCCACGGCGGTATCGCCGAGCATGGTTTCCGGGCGCGTAGTGGCGACCACAAGGTGGCCGGAGCCATCGGTCAGCGGGTAGCGGAAGTGCCACAGGCTGCCCTGTTCCTCCTCATTCAGCACTTCCAGATCGGAAATGGCGGTGTGCAGTTTCGGGTCCCAGTTCACCAGGCGCTTGCCGCGGTAGATCAGGTCGTCTTCGTACAGGCGGATAAACACTTCCTGCACCGCCTTGTAGAAACCGTCGTCCATGGTGAAGCGCTCACGGGACCAGTCCGGGCTGGCGCCGAGGCGACGCAGCTGGCGGGTGATGTTGCCGCCGGACTCTTCCTTCCACTCCCACACTTTCTCGATGAACTTGTCGCGGCCCAGTTCGTGGCGATTTTTACCTTCCGCTGCCAGCAGACGCTCCACCACCATCTGGGTGGCGATACCGGCGTGGTCGGTACCTACCTGCCACAGGGTGTTGTCGCCCTTCATGCGGTGGTAACGGATCAACGCGTCCATGATGGATTCTTGGAAACCGTGACCCATGTGCAGGCTGCCGGTGACGTTGGGTGGCGGAATCATGATGGAGTAGGGAGTGGCCTGGGTGTCGCCGGAGGGCTTGAAATAGCCGTTCTCTTCCCAGGTTTTGTACCACTGTTGTTCGATGGCGTTGGGCTGGTATGTCTTGTCCATGCGCTGGGGAATGCCTTGCGTTATATGGGCTGGCCGCCCGGTCACTATCGGTTCCGGGGGCATTGAATAAATAAAAGGGGCGGAATTATACCGCTGGGGTCGGGCAGGGCAAAGGAGTGGCGCCGGGTGCTCGTCGAGCTCAGCTTTCTTCCGGATAGATCTCGTCCACCAGGGCGGTGATATTGGCACGCAACTGTCGCTCTAGCTCGGGCAACTGCTCGGCCATCAGCTGTTCGATCAGCTGTTCGCGTATACCGGGCTCGTCCTCAGATGCGGCCTTACCTGTATGTTCGGCTTCCGGCTGAGACTCCGTGGCCGATACTGTGACCTCAGCCTCCGGTTTGGGGATACGTCCACCGGTCAGGCGTGCGCGGATATGCGGTGGCAGAAACGGGTTTTCTGTTGCGGCCCGGGCTAGAGGCGGGGCGGCGGCCCGCACCTTTTCCGCGGTTTTCACGTCTCCGCCGGTTTCCGTCTCCACGGGCTTCTGTATTTTTGCCGCGTTAGAGGCATGTGCTGTGCTGGACGGTGCTGGTGATTTGGGGCTTTGCGCCTGCGGCTGGACTTCTTTGCGCGGTGCGTCGAAAAGCCCGGGTTGAAACTCTGCACGGGCCTCGGAGGCCGCTTGCGGGGACTGCTGCGGCGAGGCTTGCTTCGCGACCGGGGCAGGTTCGTCTCGGCCGGCGGGCCGGGGGAGATCCTGCAGTGGGCGCAGGAGTTCACGATCCGCGTCACTCAGGGTTGGTGCGTATTCCTCGGTGAGCTCTTCGTCGATAGGACTGAACAGGATTGGCAGATCGGCTTCCTCCAGCGGTCGCGGAGGTGCCAGCGGTGCGGCTTGCTGTGTCGGCTGTTGAGTGCTCGCTGATACGGGCTTGAGTACCGGTGGTGGGGCAGGGCGGTTACTGCCATTGGGGCTGGCGACCTGGTCCAGCAGAGGAATATCCGCTTCCATATCGCTGCCGAGCAGCTCGTGCAGCGAGTTAAGCTCGCTGAGCAATTCGTGGGGCGGCTGACCGTGGCGGTGCTTTCTATTCTTCTTTCGGCCGGACATGGCGCTTGGCTCGGGCTCTGATCAATGGGCGATTTTATGGGATTGTAACGGATATCCCCTGTCGCGGAAGTGACTGTATCGCGTTCTTGAGCGGGCGAGGGAGTCCGGGTGCTGGCAGACGATTTCGGCAAGGCGGTCGAATTGGCTGAACCAGCCGGGCACTTCTGTACAAAGGTTGATCAGGAGTCCGTGGTGCTGGCCGGGGTCTTCGCCGCTGTTGATTTCGATGGCGGCCTGCTGATCCAGGTTCTGCGGGGCGTGGGGCAGGAAACTGTCTTCCCTGAAGGTCCACAGCAGTTCATCAAATTGCTTGGCCTGTTGCTCGTTATCAACAGCAATCAGTACCCGCAAACCGCTGCGGAAGGCTTTCTCGGCCAGGCGGCAGGCAAAGTTCTGAATCTCATCGGGATTCTCTGAGGCCAAAACATAGAAGTCGATACGGGTCATCGGCGATCGCTTTCAATACACAAATGGTCATTGCGAAGGCGCCGATGCCCGGTGCAGCTTTGTGAAACCTTCCGCGAGAGGGACCTCGCGGAAGAGCCCCCAGGGATGGGTTTACGGCGTGTTTCACAAAGCTGTACCGGGTAGCGGCGCCGCCACGGGGGTTGTTCCGGAGCGGTGTAGCTATTGCAGTGGCGGTGAAGGCGGCGGTGACAATTCGCGAGACACGAGCTAGGCGCCCCCCCCGATAACCCATCCATGGGGGCTCGGACGCGGCCATCCGGGCCGCGTACGGTCTCGCAAATCGTCACCAGCCCCTGCACCTTCGCATCAGCGTTTTTACTCCGGATTAATCGGGGTAATTATTTTTTATTCAGAATGTATTGCAGCAGCAGCGGAACCGGGCGTCCGGTGGCGCCTTTGGCGGCGCCGGATTTCCAGGCGCTGCCGGCGATATCCAGGTGGGCCCAGTTGTAGTCTTCGGCGAAGCGGGCGAGGAAGCAGGCCGCAGTAACGGAGCCGGCTTCGCGGCCGCCAATGTTCTGCATATCGGCGAAGTTGGAGTTCAGCATGGGCTGGTACTCATCCCACAACGGCATGCGCCAGGCGCGGTCGCCGGTGGTTTCGCCAGCGGCGATCAGCTCTTCCGCAAGCTTGTCCTGGTTGGCGTAGAGGCCGGTGGCGTGGTGGCCGAGGGCGATCACGCAGGCGCCGGTGAGGGTGGCGACGTCGATCACTACGCTGGGCTTGAATTTGCCGGCCCAGGTCAGGGCGTCACACAGCACCAGACGACCTTCCGCGTCGGTGTTGAGGATCTCGATGGTCTTGCCACTCATGGAGGTGACGATGTCACCGGGCTTGCTGGCACGACCGCTGGGCATGTTTTCTGCGGCGGCGACTACGCCCACCACATTGACCGGAGCATTCATTTCCACCAGGGCGTTCATCACGCCGAAGACGCTGGCGGCGCCGCACATGTCGAACTTCATTTCGTCCATCATGGCGCCGGGCTTGAGACTGATGCCGCCGGTATCGAAGGTGATGCCCTTGCCTACAAGCACAATCGGCTTCTGGCCGGTTTTACCGCCTTTGTAGTTCATGGCGATCATCGCCGCTGGTTCGTCACTGCCCTTGGCCACGCTCATAAAGGCGCCCATGCCGAGGGACTCCATTTTCTTGTTGTCGAGAACGGCGGTTGTGAGTTTTGCGTGTTTTTTCGCCAGTGCTTTGGCCTCGCTCGCCAGGTAGCTGGGGGTGCAGATATTGCCGGGCAGGTTGCCCAGTTCCCGGGCCACGTTGCTACCGAGGGCCTGACCACCACCAATCTCCACGCCTTTCTGCAGGGCCTTCAACTGCTTTTTATCTGGCGCGTGGGCGGTGAACTTGGCCAGGGGGTTGGGCTTGGCGTCGCTGTGGCAGCGGGTGAATTTGTAGCTGGCAAGGCCGGCGGCGAGTGCGAGCTGTGCGCCCTGCCAGGTGGCGTCGGCGTCTTTTACGGAGACTTCGGTCAGGTAAGAGGTGGCGTCTTTCAGGGATTTGACCGCGCAGCCGCTGTTGTTGGCCAGCTTGCGGAATTCTGCCTGGGAGATCGGTGCTTTACTGCTGCGTACCAGCAGCACGCGCTCGGCGCCAGCGTCCAGGTTGGGGACCATCAGGGTACTGCCGGTGGTGCTGTCCAGGTCGCCGCGTTTCAGGAGCTTGGCCAGATTGCCACCGGTTGCCTTGTCCAGTGCGCTGCCGCTGTCGGTTAGGCGGTTCTTGTTGTCGACGGCGATGATCGCGCAGGCGGTGCGCTGTTTCAGGATGTCGGTGACCTTGGCGGTAAACTGCATGTAATGGTTCCTTGATGGTTTTATTCGCGTGCCGCGGCCAGGGCGCAGACGATTTATTCGAGCCAGAGATTGCGGCTCGGGGTGTGTCTTGCTGTCGGTAGGCCAGAGAAAAAGTGGCGGACCGAGACATTGCCGGGCTTTTTGGTGATAATGCGCCGCACAAGTTTAACCCGAGAAGCATCGCTTTGCTCGGGAACCTCTGATCAGGTGTTCTACTCTGACACCCGACGATGCCAATAAACCGGAATCGCATTTCCAATCGTCCAATCCAAACAGTGCAATCAGGGAAGCTGGTCGTTCAGTGATTATTTTCCGCTACCTCTGCCGCGAGTTACTCGGCGCCACCCTGGCTGTCAGTGCCGTGTTGCTGCTGATGGTCATGAGTGGCCGTTTTGTGAAGTATCTGGCGGAGGCCGCAGCTGGTGATCTTTCCGCCGGCATTCTGTTTTCTCTGATGGGTTTCCGCCTGCCTGGCTTTCTCGAGCTGGTGATCCCGCTGGGCTTTTTTGTCGGTATTCTGCTGGCATATGGCCGTCTCTACATCGAAAGTGAAATGACCGTGCTCCACGCCTGCGGGTTCAGTGAGCGCCAGCTTCTCCGTTATACCCTGGTGCCGGCGCTGATGGTGGCGGCGTTTGTCGCAGCCATGAGCCTGTACCTGACACCCACTGGCATCGAGCGCACATCGCACCTGCTGACAGCTGACAAGACCCGCAATGAGTTTGATCATCTGGTGCCGAAGAAATTTGTCGCCACCGGTGGCGGTCGTGCGGTGTATTACGCAGAAGGGCTGAGCGACGACCGCTCCACCATGCACAACGTATTTCTCGCGGAGCTGGGTAACTCCCGCGGAGATACCGAAACCGATCACCAGATCGTTACAGTGGCCAGTGAGGGGGTACAGCAGATAGACCCGGAAACCGGCCTCCGATATCTGGTGTTGCGCGATGGCTACCGCTACGAGGGTGTACCGGGGCAGAGCGATTACCGCCAGATGGCATTTTCCAGTTACGAGGTGCTCCTTGAAGTACCGCGCTTGCGTTCCAAGGCCAGTGAAAAACTGCAGTCCATGTCCACCGCTGCTCTGTGGAAAAGTGAAGATCCCCGTGAGCGGGTGAATCTGCATTGGCGCTTCAGCCTACCGGTGCTGGTACTGGTGGTGGCGATTCTCGCGGTTCCCCTGAGCCGTACCAATCCTCGTCAGGGGCGCTATGCCAAGATGATCCCGGCGGTGCTGCTGTATATCGTTTATCTGGTGGCGCTGCAGGGGGTACGTGGTGCCATCGAAGACGGCAAAATTCAGCAGGCCTGGGCCATCTGGCTGGTGCATCCTCCGTTTTTGATTCTCGGGTTGTTTCTCCTCGGTGGGCGCAACCTGAAAAAACCGCGCAAGCGCGGCGGTGATGGTGGTGCAGATAAGGGAGGTGAGCATGTCCCTGCTTGATCGTTATATCGCACGTACCGTTACTCTGGCGATCCTGGCAGTGCTGATGGTCATTCTCGGCCTGGATGTGATTTCTGCAATTGTCGACGGCCTGGGCGATCTGGGAGGTAATTACCAGTTCACCAATATGCTCGAATATGTGGTGTGGACTCTGCCAGAGCGTATTTATAGCCAGCTCGGCTTTTCGGCTCTCGTGGGCTGTATGGTGGGACTCGGCACACTCGCCGGAACCAGCGAGCTGACGGTCATGCGCGCAGCGGGTATCTCCATCGGTCGTATCGCCTGGGCGGTAATGAAACCGGTGCTGGTACTGATTGTTCTGGGGCTAGCCCTCGCTGAGCTGGTGATTCCCTTTACCAACCAGACCGCGGAGAGCCGGCGTGCCATTGCCCAGAGTGAGTTCGAAAATGCCGGTCTGGAACAGGGTTTATGGCTGTTTGAGGGGGGCGAGTTTGTCCATTTCAATGCCGCACTGCCGGGCGGTACCCTGTTCGGTATTACCCGCTACAAGTTCGACCAGAAACAGCAACTGGAACAGGTGGTATTTTCCGAGCGAGGGCACTTTGCCAATGACCGTTGGGAGTTGCAGAACAGTCGCCAGACAAGTCTGACCCCGGAGCGCGCGAGCAGTACCCGGGAAGCCCAATCCACATGGGACTCCGACATGTCTCCGGATCTGTTTTCCCTGGTTGTGCCGCTGCCTTCGGATCTGTCGCCGCGCAATCTGTGGTCCTATGGTCGCTTCCTCGATCGCAAGGGCGAAGAGTCTGCGCGCTACTGGCTGGCGTTCTGGAAAAAGATTCTGCAGCCCCTGACCATCGCCGGTCTGGTGATGATGGCCATCTCTTTCATATTTGGGCCGTTGCGCGAAGTAACGACCGGCTTGCGGGTATTTACCGGAGTGATTGTGGGCATCGTCTTTCAGACGGTTCAGGATATGCTCGGGCCGTCTTCAGTGGTGTTCGGATTTCCGCCGTTTGTTGCGGTGATTGTGCCGATTCTGGCGAGCTTCTTGCTGGGGTGGGCGCTATTGAAGCGGGCGAGATAAGCCTCGCTGGCGTAACAATTTCCAGCGTGGTGGCGGTACCGCTACCGCACTTGGCATCGGCACCCTCGCATTTTGCTACCGCGCGGGCCTCATGTCTTACCTCTTCTTCTTTTTCGGCAGCTGGCGCACTTCGGTATCCGATGCCAGGTCATGCCAGCTGGCGCGGTCTGCGCGAAAATATCCCCAGAAGTACCCCAGGCCCAAACATGCCACTGATAGCGGGCCGACCAGTGCACGGATGAAGCACTGATACCAGCTCAGCTGTACCCCGTTATTGTTGGCCACCATCAGGCGCCAGGCGCGCATCCCAATGGTCTGACCCGCGGCGCGCCAGGACCAGAAGAAGTAGCCTGCAGTGACAAGAAGCAGTCCGAACTGGTAGAGAGGGCCGCCGACGCAGGGGGTGTAATCCACATGTTCCGGCTGGCAGTGCAATCCGCCGAAAGTCGATGCCACCAGCATCGCGAAGAATCCATACACCATCCACAGGCCCGCGACGATCAGCGCATCGTAAAGTAGGGCTATCAGCCGAGGTACTACGCCGGCGTGGGGAAGTTGATTGAACTGGGTGGGTGTCTTGACGGTGTCGGGCACGGGAATCTCCGCCTGTAGTAACGTGGCGGAGATTCTAGCAGGTTAGACGGGAGAACAGCGTCGGACTTCAGAACTCGTATTCGACAGAGATCTTGAACTTGTCGTCAGACAGGCGGAAGTCGTAGTCCAGCGCATTGTTGAAATTGAACTTGCCTTCGCCTTGGGTGTAGCGCAACAAGGGGTGTTGTTTGCTGCGCTTGTGCTGCTCCATATAGGTTTTGAAACCCATCTTCAGAATTTCGTTTACCGCGCGGCCACCGGTTTTATCCACATACTCACTGGGGCGGGTATGTTGCTCCAGCCACTGGTGATTCAGTCGGCGGTGAATCATTCCCATGGAATTGTTGCGCAGATTCTCCGCGGATTCGTACAGAGCGTTGTTGTCCATACCAAAGGCACTGTCGATGAAAAAGGCGTTGTCGGCCTGAAGATTTAGCGCACCGTTGGAGTCTGGGATAAAGATCTCGTCAGCGAGGAGGGTGGAGGAAGCTGGGAGCAGAATGAGACCAAGCACTACCGGCAGGGCATTGGCCAGGCGCTTAGAGGAAAGAAACCGAGTACTGCGAGAATCCATTTTTCCACCCCGGGGAGTATTTACTTGGCTCAGTTGGTTACTGAACAACCACTGAATTTATTATGGCTCACCCTGAACATGACGTTGTATCTCACAAAATCCGGAAAAGTGCCAATGCTGGTTGTGAATTCTGTGTCAAATTCAGTCATTTCGCTGCGAGCCCCGCCAGTGCTGGTTGTATTGAGTTTTGTCCAGTTTGCGGGGCCTGCGGGGATGTTTCCGCCAATGTTTTTTAATATAAAAACCGTATGGTCACGGTGTCGCTTATAAAAACATTGTCTAGTGACGGATGGGGGGAATCATTAGTGAGAGTGGTAACTGGGACCGTGGTTCCCCAGTCGGAAACTGTTGGCGCGCATATGGTCACTTTGAATAGTGGCTCACCAGGGCAGCGTAACTTCTGCCGGTGCCGTCCACTTAATACGTTCTACCCGACGGGGAGATGGAATATGTGAGGTGTGTTGACAGCGCTGTCTTTTTCGCTATTGTGGTGCACTGGCCGGATTCTGAAATACCGGCATACAACATAAGAATCCACGGGTGCTCTTTCCGGATTACGCGCGTAGAGGGAGCCTCACCAAAATAGAGATCATCCATGAGACGGATCCCACTCTTTGCCAGCCTGGCCCTGTCCGCTTTTATTGCTTCCTGCGCGGAGCCCGAATCCAGCCAGACGACCGCTGAGGTCGGTTTGTCTGCGCCAGAGCGTATTGCTGCCAATTTTGATGTCACTCAGGAAGTACTGCTCAATTTTCAGGGGGTGGATGACGCGCTGCGTGCGCAGTGCAAGCAGGCGGGCGGCAGTGCTGCGACATGTTCGACCTACCGTATCAGTCTGATCAACAACGGTCCGGCGGTGGCCGCCGATGAACGCGACTGGACACTCTACTTCCACAGCGTGCGCCGCTCCCTGGCGTTACTGAATACCGATGCATTTACCCTGGAAAGGGTCAATGGCGACCTGCACCGCCTGATTCCCAGCGAGCAGTTTGCCGGCATCGGCAGTGGCGAAACCCTACAGCTGGACCTGCTGGCCGAGAGCTGGATGCAGTTCGAGTCGGACTTCCAGCCGCGACTGTTCGTGGTGGATAGTGAAGGCGAGCCTCATATCATCCGCTCTACCGACACCGATGACCTCTCCGACATCGTTCTGCCCATTACCAAGAACGACCCCAACAACTGGAAGCGTGTAGCTGACGATGCCAATACCCTGGCCACTGCGAGTAGCCGCTTCCAGGAGTTTACCGCCGACATTCAGCCGGTGCAGGAGCAGGAATGGCGGGGCCGTATTATTCCTCAGCCCGTCAGCGTTCAGTTGCCGGATGCACCGCTGATCCAGCTCGGTGCCGGTATTGCGCTTCAGGCGGAAGGGCTGGAGGCTGGACACGTGGATGCGTTGGAGCAGCGTCTGGCCACGTTGCAGTTATCAGCTGTGGGAGATAAAGCCTATCCGGTCTCCGTTAAAATTGATGCAGGTGCCTTCGATACCCAGCCCGCGGGTGCTTACCGCCTGACCGCCAATGAGCAGGGTGCCGAGGTTATCGGTGCCGATGCAAGCGGCGCCTTCTACGGTGTGCAATCCCTGCTGGCCCTGGTAGACCTGAAAGGTGCCACCCTGCCGCCGGCGGTGGTAAACGATGCCCCGCGCTTTCCGCACCGGGGTATGTTTGTGGACGTGGGCCGAAATTTCCACAGCAAGGAAGTGATTTTGAAACTGTTGGATCAAATGGCTGCTTACAAGCTCAATCGCTTCCACTTCCATCTGTCGGATGATGAGGGTTGGCGGCTTGAAATTCCCGGATTACCTGAACTGACCGAGATCGGTAGCCAGCGCTGCTTCGACCTGGAAGAAAGTCGCTGCCTGTTGCCACAGCTGGGTTCTGGCCCCTTTGCGGATAACTTTGGCAGCGGTTTCTACAGTGTGGACGATTATGTGGAAATTCTGCGTTATGCAGCGGACCGCCATATTGAGGTGGTGCCGGAATTTGATATGCCAGCGCACGCCCGCTCCGCAGTGGTGGCGATGGAAGCGCGTTTCCGCAAACTGAAAGACACTGATCCCGCAGCGGCCGAGGCCTATCGCCTGATCGACCCGCAGGATGATACCCAGTACCTGTCGGTGCAGTTTTACAACGACAGCTATATCAATCCCTGTATCGACTCCACGTACCACTTTGTCGGCAAGCTGATTGATGAAGTGAAGGCGATGCACGACCGCGCCGGCCACCCGCTGAAAACCTGGCATTTCGGCGGCGATGAGGCGGTCAATATTCTCGCTGCTGATGCGTTTGAAGTCGGTCCGGGTGAAGATCCGGAGAAAGGTGATGTCTCCGCCGAGCAGCGTAGTAAGCCGTGGAGTAATTCTCCTCAATGTCAGAAGCTGATCGCCAGCGGCGAAGTAAAGGCCATTGATGAGCTGGGCGAGCTGTATGCCAAGCGCGTGAGCAAGCTGGTGGCGGATGCCGGCATTCCGACCATGGCGGCGTGGAATGATGGCGTGAAGAAGATCAGCGACGCTGAAGAGGAACTGGCGACGCAAAAGAACTATGTGAACTCCTGGGCACCACTGTTCTGGGGCGGTGGCGACGAGAGTGTGCATTTTGCCGAAACCGGATTTGACCTGGTGCAGTCTCACTCCGATTACCTGTACTTTGATATGCCCCAGGAAGTGGATCCGAAGGAACTGGGTTACTACTGGGCTTCCCGCTACACCGATACGCGGAAAACATTCAGCTATGCGCCCCTGAATACCGCGCAGCTGGCGGAGCTCTACCCGAATCGAGATGGACAGGGTTGGGAGGCGACCTCCCCTGACCCGGTGTTCGCGGACAGTGTGCGGGGAATCCAGGGCCAGTTGTGGAGTGAGGTGGTGCGTACTGATGAGGCAGTGGAATACCAGGTGTTCCCGCGTCTGCTGGCCCTTGCCGAGCGCGCCTGGCACAAGGCGGAGTGGGAATTGCCAATACAGCCGGGGCAGCGCTTCAATGCCGAGACCACTTTTGTGGACAAAAAAGCACTGGCTGCAGACTGGTCGCGCTTCTCCGCTGCAGTGGGCAACAAAGAGTTGTTGAAACTGGATCGCGCTGGCATCGGGTACCGGGTACCCGTGCCTGGCGCAGCGGTTGCGTCTGGAGGCGTGCTAACGGCACTGCCGTTCCCCGGGTTGCCAATCGAATACTTCGATGGTGAACAGTGGCGGCCACTTTCCGCTGATGTGGCGGCCGAGTCGGTGAAAGCCGTGCGAGCCCAGAGCGCGGATGGCCGGCGTACCGGACGCGCTGTGGCGCTCTAGATCACTCGCGACCTTTGCGGCACCAGTGCCGCAGCGTTGACAGAAAGGGGCATCCATTTGTGGATGCCCCTTTTTTGTTCAGCTCCTTTCTGTTCCTTTCCGTTACTTGCTGCTTCTCTGGCTTCTTCCGTGATTGTGCACTTCCCTGTGATCTGGTCATACACAGCGAAAAATCCGCGGTGTCCCGGGTCTACAATTGCTGGATTGACTGGAGTTGCTGCCGGCATATCTCTCACGGATTTCGGAATTACTCGTGTATTTCCCGTGGTTGAAGGCATGCTGAAGAAAGTTAGCTGCTAGATTGGGCGCCACCGCCTTGCGTTGGGTGAGTGGGCTCGATAACAAGCATAAAACGAGAGGAGATTATGGCGAGAAGTAAAGTATACGACTACGTGATTGTTGGCGGCGGATCGGCGGGCTGTGTGCTGGCCAACCGCCTCAGTGAAGCTGAGCAGAATCGCGTCTGCTTACTGGAGTCTGGTCCCTCCGATCACAATCTGTTGATTCAAATGCCCGTGGGAATCGGCTACCTGGTGCCGGGTAAGCGCTTCAATCTGCATCACTACACCGAACCCCAGGCAAACCTAGATAACCGCCGTCTGTTCTGGCCCCGAGGTCGTGTGCTAGGAGGTAGCAGCGCGATTAATGCCATGCTGTATATCCGTGGCAATTCTGGGGATTACAACGCCTGGGAACAGGCGGGAAATCCGGGTTGGGGGTGGGACGGCATAATGCCGTATTTTCTGATGGCCGAAGGCAATCAGCGTGGCAGTGATGCCTGGCACAGCGGCTTTGGTCCCCTGTCGGTATCCGATCTCAAATGGAAGTCACCGGCTGGATGCGCCTTCGTCAGTGCCGCGCAGGAGGCCGGGCACCGCCACAATCACGATTTCAACGGCCACCAGCAAAACGGTGTTGGTTTTTACCAGGTAACCCAAAAGGCCGGACGCCGCTGCTCGTCGGCCACGGCCTATCTGTATCCGGCTAAAGCGCGCCCCAATTTAAGCATTTACACCAGCTCTCCGGTGGCGGGACTGGAATTCAAGGGGGATCGGGTGAGTGCCGTCACGCTGGTCAATGGCCAGCGCGTGGTGGCGAATAAGGAAATCATTCTCTGCGCAGGCGCTATTCAGTCGCCTCAACTACTGATGCTCTCCGGTATTGGCCCCGAGGATGAACTCAAAAAATTGGGGATTGTTCCCCAGTGCCACCTCCCCGGTGTGGGACGTAATCTCCAGGATCACCTCGATATTACCCAGGTGGTGGAAACTAATCGCCCTGTTGGCTTTAACGACGCGTTTCTGTCCAAGCTGGGTGCGGCAATGCATTTTCCCGAGTACCTTTTGCTCAACCGAGGAAAGCTGACCAACAATGTGGCGGAAGCGGGAGGCTTTGCCAGTTCTGGTCTTGCTGGAGAGCATCCGGATATCCAGTTCCACTTGAGCGCGGCGCCACTGTTTAATCACGGCCTCGACAAGCGTCCCGGCAACGGTTATTCGCTGCACGCTTGCGCCCTGCGCCCCAAGAGCCGGGGCCAGATCACTCTGGTATCCCGTGACCCGCGCGCGCTACCGGCGATTCAGCCCAACTATCTGGCAGAGCCGGAAGATCTGCAGGTACTGATAGAAGGATTTGAAATGGCGCGGGACATCATCGAGCAACCCGCACTGAATAAGTTGCAGAAGCGTCGGTGGCTGCCGGAAAATTCGCTCACCAGTAAAGACGCCATCGCCAATTTTATTCGCCAGAAAGCGGAGTCCATCTATCACCCGGTGGGGACTTGCAAGATGGGCCAGGACGAGCTCGCTGTAGTGGATAGTGAGTTGCGCGTGCGTGGTGTAGATGGACTGCGTGTGGTGGATGCCTCCATAATGCCCACCCTCATCAGCGGCAACACCAACGCACCGGTGATTGCCATCGCCGAAAAAGCGGCGGAGCTGATACTGAATAAATCGACGGTGCGAAATATGCAGGAAGTCAGCGAAAGCGCATGATCTGGCAGTGCCCCCATTGTAAAGAACCCCTGAACCTGCAACAGCGAAGCTGGTGCTGTGATAACGGCCACAACTTTGATCAGGCGAAAGAGGGTTATGTAAACCTGCTGCCGGTACAACATAAGCGCAGCCGGGAACCGGGGGATTCGGCGGAAATGCTGAACGCGCGCCGCCGCTTTCTGGAAGGCGGTCATTATCAGCCGTTAGTCGATGCGATCTGTGCGCAGCTGCGTGCCGGCGTGGTGAGCAAGTCGGCTCCCGTGCTTCTGGATATTGGCTGTGGTGAAGGCTATTACGCGCGGCAAATTGCCGGCAATGATTGGCCGGCGGACTTGATTTACGGTATCGATATTGCGAAGGCCGGCGTGCGGCTGGCGGCAAAAAAACAGCCGCAGGCACAATTTGCGGTGGCCAGCAGTTTCCATTTGCCGGTAGCCGATGCCAGCGTCGACGCGGTAATGCGTGTGTTTGCGCCGGGCCCCGCGGAAGAGCTGGCACGCGTGTTGAAACCGGGAGGAGTATTGCTCGACGTATCGCCAGGGCCCAATCACCTTTGGAGCCTGAAATCCCGGCTGTATGATACGCCTCAGCAACACAGTGTTCCCGCTGCAATCGCCGGGTTCACGCCGGAAAGTGAAATGCGCTGTGAATTTCCCCTCGACATTGACGGCGTAGAGGCGGTGACGGACTTTCTGACCATGACCCCTTTTGCCTGGAAGGGAAATAACCAGGCGCGCCAGCAGCTTGAAGCGGAAACTTCTCTGCAATTGGAGGCAGATTTTCTGTTGCGCCGAATGACAAGAAATCAGGACCCTTAACCGTGGCGACACCACGCGATTTTATGTTTATGCAGCAGGCCCTGGGTCTGGCAAAAAAAGCGGCCGAGCTGGGCGAAGTGCCCGTGGGCGCTGTAGTGGTTCTGGGGGGCGAGGTCATAGGGGAGGGGTTCAATCAACCCATCTCCTCCTCGGACCCGAGCGCCCACGCCGAAGTCATGGCATTACGCGCAGCCGCGCAGCATCAGCAGAATTATCGTCTGCCCGGAGCCACCCTGTACGTCACCATTGAGCCCTGCACCATGTGCTTCGGTACTCTGGTGCACGCGCGCATAGCGCGGCTGGTTTACGGGGCGGCGGAGCCCCGCGCCGGTGTGGTCGCCAGCCAGCTACAGCTGCCGGAACAGAGGTTTTTCAATCATCGGGTGCAGGTGGAAGGTGGCGTGTTGCAGGACGAGGCCGGTACCCTGGTACGGGAATTTTTTCAGAAGCGACGCTGAAATGCTGGTAGCGACACTGATCAATATGTTCCTGGTGGCTTTCGCGGTGGTGATCCACCACGAGGCGCTGAATACCCTGTTCTGGGTGTCGCACCGTTGGAAATTTCGCCGTAATGTAGCGGTACTGATCGGTGTATTCGGTGCGCTCATCGCCCATGTGGTGGAAATCTGGATGTTCGCGGTGGGGTATTACTTTATGTATCACTCGCCGCTGTTTGGCACCCTGACGGGTAATTTCAATGGCGCCATGCTGGACTGTGTTTACTTCTCTTTCACCAATTACACCTCCCTCGGGTTTGGCGATATCGAACCTCACGGAGCCCTGCGGTTTACCGCAGGGCTCGAGGCTCTCACCGGCCTGGTGATGATCACCTGGACCGCTTCCTTCCTGATCCTGAAAATGCAGCGTTTCTGGACTCAACAGCTGGAAGAATAGTGTGCGCCGGGGCATGCAGTCATGCGGTGTTTGCGGACGAGCGGGCATTCACCTCGATCGAGCGCAAGGTATCCTGCACCAGTGCACGCAGCTGCGCGGTGGCGCTTTCGTCGACCAGTCTGCCGTTTGTAAAAGCGGTCATGGACGACGGTACTGCCAGCATGGTGGGCGCGATCCAGGTGCCCAGTGGCTGCAGAATATCCCGCAGGTGATTCAGTCCGCGCATGCCCCCGAGCCCGCCAGGGGAAGTGGCAAATAGTGCCGCGCGGCGGCCGTGGAACACTTCGGCACGTCCAAACTGTCCGTCAGGGCGGGACACCCAATCAATCAGATTCTTGAGCGCTGCGCTTACCGAGCCGTTGTATTCCGGGCTTGCGATCAGTAGGCCGTCAGCAGAGGCGAACAGAGCCTTCAGGCGGCTCGCCTGTTCAGGTACACCGGCCGCCTCGATATCTTCGTCGAACAAGGGAAGTGGGAACTCGCGCAGGTCGATTTCGGTAACTTCTGCGCCGGCCTCGCGGGCTAATTCCGCGGCCGCACTGGCCAGTTGGCGGTTCCAGGAGTCTTTGCGCAGGCTGCCAGCCAGGGCCAACAGGTGGGGTTTGTGTCGCGTATTCATATTCTGTCCTCTGAAAATGGTGCCCTCAGGGGCTGGCAATGGGGCTATTTTGTCGAAGCCACAGAGGAACAGAAATACAATCCATGCAAAGGTTCTGTGCAAATTTGCACAGAAAGTCGGCCGCGGCTAGAGTTGACGAAGGCAAGCTGATTGCGGACATTGCGGAGGGAGCAAATTTTGGCGGTGAGCTCGGTCAAGGACTGGAACAATCTGCATTACGCCCTTGCCGTGGCCAAGGCGGGCACCCTGTCCGGTGCCGCGCTTGAGCTGGAAGTGTCCCACTCCACGGTGTTGCGGCGTATCGATGCACTGGAAAAGGCGTTGAAAACCCGCCTGTTTATCCGCCACCCACGGGGCTATGTACCCACCGAGGCGGGGCAGATGCTAATGGGGGCTGCGGAGAACATGCAGGACCAGCTGGATCTGCTGGTGGGTAAAATGCAGGGCGCCGAGGAAACACTGCAGGGGTCTCTGGTAATTACCACGGTGAATACCCTGATTCCGCTGTTGATGCCGGTGATCCGCGGTTTTCAGCGGGAAAATCCGCACCTGCGCCTAGAGCTGGTGGCAGACCGGCGGCACCTGCGGCTGGATCATGGCGAGGCGCATATCGGGATCCGTCCGGGCGCCAGGCCCACCGAGCCCGACTACGTGGTGCAACCAGCCATTACCCTGAACAGCGCACTATACGCCTCGGCCGAGTACCTGCAGGAGTGTGGGCCGCTCAATGGGTTGGACGACCTGGCCGGGCATCGGTTTATCGGGCCCACCGAAGCCTACGACTTTATCCCGAGCCTCCACTGGATTACCCGACAAGTTCCGGACGAGCAGATCGTATTCCGTTGCAATGAGTTCTCCGGTTTTGAAGATGCGGCTCGCTGTGGTGTGGGTATCGCTGCCCTGAACCACTGGTGTGCGGAAGCGCGCCCGGGACTGCAGCGGTTAATTGAACCGCCGCCGGAGTGGTGCACTAACCTGTGGTTGGTTACCCACCGGGATATGCACCGCACGCGCAAGGTGCAACTGTTTCTCGACTGGATCAAACAGTCACTCGCCGGGCTTTCGCCGGAAATCGGGCGGGTGGAATTGCAAAGATAAATCACCATGGGAAAGACTATTGTGGATAGACGAATCGGTGCCGCGGCTGTATTCCTGCTGGCCATTTTTCAGTTCGCCTGTGACGGCGGCACGGAAAAAAAGACATCGGAGCAGCAACCGGTGGAGGCTTCCGGGGCTGAAAAGTCAGAAGTGCAACCGGAGTCGCACAGCGATGTCGCGCTGGACGCACTGGCGGAGCAGTATGTGCGCCTGGTCCTAACGCTCGGGAATCACGATAAAAGCTACGTGGATGCCTACTACGGCCCGGCCCCCTGGAAGGCCGAAGCGGCACAGGATGGTGCCTCGCCGGCAGAACTGGCCAACCGTGCGGAGCGCCTGCTCGCTCAATTACCGGACAGCGTTGAGCCCGCGGGAGACCTGAACACCCTGCGTCAGCACTACCTGAAAACCCAGTTGAAGGCCGTCGCTGCCCATGCGCACCATATCGCCGATGCGGGTTTTCGGAATTTCCAGAAAGAAGCTCGCGCACTCTACGACACCGAGCCACCGGTGCAGCAATATGCAGACTTTGATCCGGTACTGGCCGCACTGAATCAGGCGCTTCCCGGTGACGAGCCGCTCCATCTTCGTGTGCAGGCATTCCGTGAGCAGTACCGGATTCCCGAAGACAAACTCGATAGCGTGTTCAAAGCTGCGATCGACGAATGTAAAAAACGCACCCAGGCCCAGATCCAGTTGCCGAAGAATGAAAGTTTTCGGCTGGAATATGTTCAGGACAAACCCTGGAGCGGCTACAACTGGTATCAGGGTAAGGCCCACAGCCTGATTCAGATCAACAGCGGCCTCCCTATTCATATCGATCGCGCCGTGGACCTCGGTTGCCATGAAGGCTATCCCGGTCACCATACCTACAATGCGCTTCTGGAAGAGAAACTGGTCAATGATCAGGGCTGGGTCGAATACAGTGTCTATCCGCTGTTCAGCCCCCAATCGCTGATTGCCGAAGGCAGTGCCAATTACGGTTTTGAACTGGCCTTTCCCGGGGATGAGAAAACCCGCTTTGAAAAAGAAACCCTCTATCCGCTGGCAGGGCTGGATCCCGCCGGTGCAGAAAAGTATCAACAGGTTCTGGATTTACTGGCGCAGCTGAAGTTTGCGGAGAACATTGTCGCCCGGGAGTATATTGATGGTGACATCGACCGCGACGAAGCCATCGAACGCTTCCAGAAATACACCGCTATGAGCCCGGAAAAAGCTGCCCAGCGTGTGCAGTTTGTGGATACCTACGGTGCCTACGTTATCAACTACAACTGGGGTAAACAGTTAGTGAAGGAATATGTAGAGCAGGGTGCGGAGAGTCACGGTGAGCGCTGGCAAAAGTTCTCTCGCCTGTTGTCCTCCCCGCGCTTGCCGTCATCTCTGAACTGGTAAACAGAGTTTGGGTTTATGCGTAATATATTGGATGTGTCTGGGTAGACGAGTGGGCCGGTTCAGCCTCTAAATCGGGCAATGAAAACGGAATACCCCTGGAACGTGCAGTGGGGTGGGTACAAGGAGAGGGTACAAGGAGGCGCAAACTCCGGTGAATCAGGTATCATGCGCCCATTCGTGGCTGCCCGTATGTGGCAGCCCGCCAGCAAGTTATCAGGAGTAGACGTGGAAGAGTTTATCGTCGATGTGACGGCACAGAATGCGCAGCAGGTACTGATTGAAGAGTCCATGAAGCGCCCGGTGGTGGTAGACGTGTGGGCCGAGTGGTGTGAGCCCTGCAAACAGCTGATGCCGGTATTGGAAAAACTGGCCAACGAGTACGCCGGCCAATTCCTGCTGGCGAAGCTCAATGCGGATACCGAACAGGCGCTTGCAGGTCAACTGGGTGTGCGCAGCCTGCCCACGGTCATGGTACTCAAAGACGGCCAACCGGTGGACGGCTTCGCAGGCGCCCAGCCGGAAAAAGAAATTCGCGAGATGCTGGACAAGTACCTGCCCAAGGCCTGGGAACTGCAATTCCAGCAGGCGCAGAAACTGGTGGGTGAGGGCGAGCTGGACGAGGCGCTGCCGCTGCTGCGTCAGGCTTACGGCGATTCCGGCGAGCGCGCGGATATTGCCAAGCAATACGCCGCCGTTCTGTTGGAGAAAAACCGCACCAAGGACGCAGAAGAGATACTCGGCAAGATCCTGATGACGGATCAGGATTCAGACTATCAGCAACTGATGGCACAGCTCGAGCTGAAGCAGGCCGCTGCTGACTCTCCGGAAATCAAGGCCTTGCAACAGGCACTGGCGGCAAACCCTGAAGACAGTGAGTCCGCCTACAAGCTGGCGGTGCAACTCAGCCAGGCGGACCGCCACGAAGAGGCCCTGGAAATTTTGCTGAACCTGTTGCGCAAGGACCTGGGCTTTGCCGACGGCGCAGCCAAACAGGCCTACCTGGATATTGTCAAGGCGCTGGGTGCCGGCGACCCGGTGGCGACTACTTACCAGCGCAAGCTGATGACCCTGATGTTCTGATCGTCAACGCAAGCGCCATGTACAAACTCTGTATCTACATCCCCGAATCCCATCTGGAGCCGGTCAAACAGGCGATCTTCGCCGCCGGCGCCGGGCGTATCGGTGACTACGACAGCTGCTGTTGGCAGGTCCTCGGCACCGGCCAGTTTCGCCCGCTGGATGGCAGCCAGCCCTTTATCGGGCAGCAGGGTGAAGTGGAAAAGGTGCCCGAGTACCGGGTGGAAACCGTGTGTGCGGATGAGGTGGTGGATGGGGTGCTTGCGGCGATGCGCGGCGCCCATCCCTACGAGGAACCGGCGTTTGATCTGTGGAAGCTGGACGACCGCTGTAACTGATTTTGCCGCCATCCCGGCGAAGGCCGGGATCCAGTTCCGCGGAGTGCGCTTAAAGCTTCCGCTCAATCACTCCCCTGTGTAAAGCAAATTGCCCCTTCTCGCGGTCGCTGAAATAGTGCTTCAACGTCTGTGTCATCACCGGAAACGCCATCTCGTCCCAGGGGATATCCTTCTCATCAAATAATGCCACTTCCAGTGATTCTGGCCCCGGACCGAAATCCGTGTCGGTGAGCTCGCCGCGGTAAATCAGGTACACCTGATTGATATGGGGAATGTCATACACCGAAAACAGCTCATCCACGCGCAGCTTGGCGCGCGCCTCTTCCCAAGACTCCCTGAGCGCGCCCTGCTCGCTGCTCTCTCCATTTTCCATAAACCCGGCAGGCAGGGTCCAAAGCCCGTAACGGGGCTCAATGGCACGTTTGCACAGTAAAACCTGATCGCCCAGGTAGGGCAGGGTGCCGACGATGACGCGGGGATTCACATAGTGAATGGCACCGCAATCGTGGCACAGGTGGCGGGGGCGGTCGTCCCCGGCGGGGATCTCGAAAACAACGGTGTGGCCGCAATGGCTGCAAAATTTCATGGCGCAAGTATACCCGCGGTCGCAGTAAGCGCCAGTTCGCCAGCCATCTTCCTTCTATAGTGGTAAGTAGGATTTTTGTGCAGTAGCGATGGCTGGTTTTCCATGGCGCGTATTCTCGTTTTAGTAATTGCCATTTTGGCGATGGCCTGCAGTAAGCAAGAGGAGCAGGCCAAGCCCAAACCGCCGCCGGTTGAGGTCCTGGCGGTGCGCGCGCATCAGGTGGTTCCGCGCTACGAATATGTGGGGCGGGTGGAAGCTACGGATGAATACAAGGTGCGCCCGCGGGTAGAGGGGTATATCGAGACGCGCAATTTCGTTGAGGGGCAGCTGGTTCAGAAGGGCGAGCTGCTGTATCAGATCGACCCCAAACCGTTTATTGCCGCACTGGATAACCAGCGCGCCAATCTGGCGCAGGCACGCTCCGCGCTGCAGGTCGCACAGCGCAACTACCGGCGCGGTAGCGAACTGATTAAGACCGGTGCCATCAGCAAAATGCAGATGGACGAGCTGACCGGCAATTTCGAAGAGGCGGAATCCAAAGTTGCCGCCATGCAGGCAGATGTGGAAACCGCCCAGCTCAATCTTTCCTATACCGAAATCCGCGCGCCGCTCACCGGTCTGGTTGGCCGCTCGGAATATACCGAGGGGTCTCTCGTAGGTCCCAGCACCGACCCTCTCACCTCCATCGTGCGCATGGACCCGATCTACGTCACCTTCGAGGTACCGGAGAATCGATTGTTTGCGGTACAGGAAGAGACCGAGCGGCGCCGCCAGCAGGGCATCGCGCCAGTGAAACGGGAAGTGCGCATCAAACAGCCGGATGGAAAACTCTATCCCTATCCCGGCATCGTGGTTTTTGTGGATAACCAGATCGACCAGGCGACCGGATCTGCGCTGGTACGCGCCCGTTTTCCCAACCCGGAACGCCTGCTGGTGCAGGGGCAGTTCGCCCGCGTCGTCATCAGTGTGTTTGCCGGTGCGCAAGCGGTAAAGCCGCTCGTGCCGCAATCTGCGGTGCTCGAAGATATGCAGGGGCATTTCGTGTACGTCGTCGATGACAAGAATATTGCGCAGAAACGTTTTCTCAAGCTCGGGCAGCGAGAAAACGCCCTGTGGGCGGTGGAAGATGGACTCAAACCCGGTGAAAGAATTGCCGTCAACGGTTTGCAGCGGGTTACCAATGGGCAGCCGGTAGCACCGCAGAACGTCGCGTTGGATCCCTACAAGGGGATCAAGACCGAACAACCGCCTGCACAGACCAGCCCCGTCACACAGTTTCGCGAAGGTGAGGTCTCGCCGGAAGAGCGTCGTCAGTCCGGCGCGTCTGGCACCGGTTCAGATCTGCAGCAGATCGAGGCGGAAATGCGTGACGGTAGCGGGCAACAACTGCCGGAACCGGACAGCGAACGCAGTGAGCCCCTGGGCCAGGATAAGGAACCGGATGCCTATTTTGATGGCAAATGATATCCGCGGTCCCCGGGTGCAGGGCGTGATGCGATGATCAGCGCGACGTTTATCCGACGGCCGCGTTTTGCTCTGGTGATCTCTATTCTGATCACCCTTGCGGGCGTGCTGTCCCTGCCGCTATTACCCATTGCCCAGTTTCCCGACATTACCCCACCGACGGTAGTGGTTACGGCATCCTACCCAGGTGCCAGTGCGGAAGTCATGCGCGACAGTGTGGCGGAACCTATCGAGTCTCAGGTCAACGGGGTGGAGGGCATGAAATATATGTCTTCCACCAGCAGTAACGACGGCACCTATACCCTGACGGTGACTTTTGAAAGTGGCTATGACGGGGATATCGCTCAGGTGAATGTGCAGAACCGGGTGCAGCAGGCCACCCCGAGTCTGCCGGATGAGGTGACCCGCAGCGGGGTCACCGTAGAGAAGAAATCCAACACCATTTTGCTGGTGGTCAACTTGCTGTCGAAGGACGATAAATTTGACACCCTATTTCTCGCCAATTACGGCGATATTTTTATAAAAGACGAGCTGTCACGGATTGATGGCGTTAGTGATGTGCAGATTCTCGGCGCCCAGGATTACGCCATGCGCCTGTGGTTGAATCCGGACAAGATGGCCGCGCTGGATGTCACCGCCAACGATGTGATCGCCGCGATTCGCGCGCAGAACCTGCAGGTGGCCGCAGGAAAAATCGGTGCGCCGCCAATCAAACAGGAACAACAGTTTCAATACAGCATTCTCGCTCAGGGTCGCCTGGAGAGTGTTGAAGAGTTCGAAAATATCAGCATCCGCTCCCGGCCGGATGGTGGCATTGTACGCATGCGGGATATTTCCCGGGTGGAGTTGGGTAGCCAGAGTTACAGCGCCTACGGGGAGCTGGATGGACAACCGTCGGCGGTTATGGCGATCTACCAGCTGCCGGATGCTAACGCTCTGGACGTGGCGAATAAAATTCGCGATAAGGTTGACCAGTTAGCGCGGCATTTTCCGGAAGGGCTGGAGTCTGAAATTATTTACGACACCACCGGTTTCGTGAAAGCCTCGATCGAGGAGGTCGTGGAAACACTGGTCATTGCGCTGCTACTGGTGATTCTGGTGGTCTTCGTATTCCTGCAGGACTGGCGTGCGACACTGATCCCGGCCGTTGCCATTCCCGTATCTCTGATCGGTACCTTTGCGGTAATGCTGGCACTGGGTATGACGATCAACACCGTCACACTGTTTGCTCTGATCCTCGCCATTGGTATTGTGGTGGACGATGCCATCATCGTGGTGGAAAACACCCAGCGATTGCTGGGTGAGGGGCTGGATCCGAAAGAAGCCGCCATGGAATCCATGCGCGAAGTGACCGGCCCGGTAATCGCGACCACCGCCGTGCTGTTCTCGGTATTTGTGCCGGTAATGCTGATGCCGGGGCTGACGGGAAAGATGTATCAGCAGTTCGCCCTGACCATTTCCATCGCGGTTTTTATCTCGTCAGTGAATGCGCTCACCCTGAGCCCCTCACTCAGCGCGGTTCTGTTGCGGCCACCTCAGGGGGAAGGAGAGCACGGTGAAAAGCTGACCGGGGTGTTTGGTTTTTTTAACCGCTTCTTACAGCGTGCTACCCGCTTTTATATGGGGGTTGTGCGTTTTTTCGTGCGACTACCGCTACTTGGGCTGGCCACCATCGTCGGCACAGGTGTGCTGTGTTTTGTGTTGTTCAGAGTGGTGCCCACGGGATTCATTCCCGACGAGGATCAGGGGTACTTCATGATGAATGTGCAGCTGCCCGATGGTGCCTCACTGAAGCGGACCGCGCCGGTGGTCGAAAAGCTGAGCAGTGAAATCACCAAACTCGATGGGGTGGCCCATGTCATGGCGGTGCCGGGATTCAGTCTGTTGTCCAACAGTCTCGCATCCAATACGGCATTTATGATTGTGATCCTGCACCCGTGGGAGGAGCGCCTGACACCGGATCTCGACCAGTTTGCGATTCTGGATAAGGTGCAGAAACTCGGTGCCGCTGTCCCGGAAGCCCAGGTGCGGGCTTTCCCGGTTCCCGCACTACCCGGGCTGGGGACCATCGGTGGGTTTGAATTTGTGCTGGAAGATCTGCAGGGGCGGGAAATTCAGGAGCTGGCTGGGGTGCTGTACGCACTGCTTGGCGCCGCCAATCAGCGCCCGGAAATCGCTCAGGCATTCACCACTTACCAGGCCGCCTCGCCGCAATTGGAACTGCACCTGGACAAGGACAAGGCGCATATTCTCGGCCTGCAGCTTTCCGATGTATATCTTACCCTGCAGACGTATCTGGGGAGCTATTACGTTAACGACTTCAACCGTTTCGGCAAGGTCTTTCAGGTGCTTGCCCAGGCCGATGCGGAGTACCGGGACAGCGAGGAAGACCTCAGTGGCTTTTTTGTGCGCGCCAACAGTGGCGGGCTGGTACCGGTCAGCTCGGTAGCCGAGGTCAAACCTATCGTGGCCCCGCAAACGGTGCAGCGCTACAACCTGTACAACAGCGTCACCATTAACGGGGCCGCGGCGCCCGGTTACTCCAGTGGTGAGGCCATGCAGGCGATGGAGCTGTTGGGAAATCATTTGCCCGAAGGCTATGGTTACGAGTGGACTGGCGCCAGCCTGGAAGAAATCAGTGCAGGTAACCTGGCGCCGATCCTGTTTGGTCTGGCAATTTTATTCGCCTACCTGTTTCTGGTGGCGCAGTACGAGAGCTGGAGCATACCGGTTGCGGTGCTGCTGGCAATCCCGATCGCCATCGGCGGTGGTTTACTGGCGTGTTTTATCATGGGGCGCGATAGTGACCTGTATACACAGATCGGTCTGGTACTGCTGATTGCGATGGCCGCGAAAACCGCCATTCTGATGGTGGAGTTTGCGGTACTGCAGCGGGATAGCGGGCTTTCCGTCGAGGAATCCGCGCTGCAGGCCACCCGCTTGCGGTTTCGCGCGGTGTTAATGACCGCACTGGCGTTTGTGCTGGGCATTTTCCCCCTGGTGATCGCCACCGGTGCCGGTGCCGCCAGCCGTATCTCCCTCGGCCTTGCGGTATTTGGTGGCATGCTTGCTGCAAGTATTTTCTCCACCTTTCTGGTGCCCATCTATTTTGCGCTGGTGCAATCCATGCGTGAAAAAGTTAAGGGGGAACACCGACCGATGGATAAAGGCGAAGCAAAAAGCAAACCGGTGCAGAAGCCGGGTGCGACCTGATTCCCTGAACCGTTGAGGCAGAAGGTGTATAGTGATACAGGTACCGTGAGCTGGAGGCAGCACTCAAACAGCCATGTTGAAAACCATAGAAAAGAAATTTTCTGCAGTCAGGGATGAACTGCAGGCACGTGTGCCCCGTGGCCCGGAATTACAGGGCCATGCGGCGGTGCTACTGGCGTTGACGGACGAGCCAGACCCGCAAGTCATTCTTACGTTGCGCTCGCAGCAACTGTCCAGTCACTCCGGCGAGGTCTCACTGCCCGGCGGGCGCTGGGACGATACAGACCCCTCTCTCGAATACACCGCACTGCGCGAGACCCATGAGGAAATCGGCCTGCCGGCGGATCAGGTGCGCGTACTGGGTCCTTTGTGGACACGCACTACCCGCTGGCAGGTGGAAGTGACTCCCTGGCTGGGCATAGTGCCGGCAGATGCACCACTGACACCGAACCCCGGTGAGCTGGATGCAATCTTCCGGGTACCGCTGGCCTGGTTCTTTGATGATCCACGTATTCGCACGGACCGTATCACCATCGACCAGCGCCGAATCTACCTGCCCGCCTACGAGTACGAAGGTTACGAAATCTGGGGGTTTACGGCGGGTGTTTTGACGGAATTTCTGGTGCGGGTTCTCGATGCCCCTATCGGCCGGCGGGATGACGTCCCTGTCAGGGCTTTGAGCTAAACCACTTTCCTGTCGAGTTTGCTTGCAGGCGAACCGTTCGCCACTGCCGAGTTGAAGCCTTGCCCCCATTCGCTGCAAGCAGGCGCGTACAGAGTGCGCGAGGCATGGTCAGGTATACTGCGCAGCTGATTTACCGAGATACGCCATGCCCAGACCCAAGTCCGCCGTCGCTCTGGAAGATGTCCACTGGAGCGCCCTCAAAACCCTGTTTCCCTATCTACTGGAGTTCAAGCGCCCGGTGCTGCTGGCACTGCTGTGTCTTATCGGCGCCAAGGCCGCCAGTGTTGGCCTGCCATTCCTGTTAAAGCATATCGTCGATGATCTGGATCAGGCCGGTGGTGCCGCCGCAGCGATTGCCTTGCCGCTGGGCCTGTTGCTGGCCTACGGCTTTGTGCGCTTTTCGTCGGTGCTGTTTGGTGAATTGCGGGATACGATTTTCGGTCGCGTGACCGAGCGCGCCCAGCGGCGAGTCGGTCTGGAAGTTTTCCGGCACCTGCACCGGCTGGATCTGGATTATCATCTCAATCGCCGCACCGGAGGCTTGTCCCGGGATATCGAGCGGGGCAATTCCGGTATCGGTTTTCTGATGCGGTTTATGGTGTTCAATATAGTCCCCACCCTGGTGGAGATCCTGATGGTGGTGGGGCTATTGTGGTGGAATTACAGCGTCAGTTTCGCGTTGCTGGTGTTGGGTGCCGTGGCAGCCTATATCGGGTTTTCTGTGGTCGCCACCGAGTGGCGCACCCGCTATGTACGGGAGTTGAACCAGGCGGAATCCCAGAGCAGCAGCCGCGCGGTCGACAGCCTGCTGAATTATGAAACGGTCAAATACTTCGGCAACGAAAAGTACGAAGCGCAGCACTACGATTGCGAGCTGGCTACCTGGGAACAGGCCCGGCGCAAGAACCGCCTGTCACTGTTTGGACTGAACGCGGGGCAGGCGATGATCATCGCCGCCGCCATGTGCGGCGCCATGGTGATGGCCGCAGTCAATGTGACCCAGGGCAGCATGACCATCGGCGACTTTGTACTGATCAATGCCGTGATGATGCAGATATTTATTCCGCTCAACTTTCTTGGTTTTGTGTATCGGGAAATGAAAGGCGCCCTGGCCAACATCGAGAAAATGTTCTCTATTCTCGACGTAAAACCGGCGGTTGAAGACGTGAAATCCGCCGGTGAACTGAGAATCAAACGGGGCGCTATCGAATTTCAAAACGTGTATTTCGGCTATAACCCCGAGCGGGAAATTCTCAAGGGCATCAGCTTTACCGTGGCGCCGAAACAGAAGGTTGCGATTGTCGGCGCCAGCGGCGCGGGCAAGTCCACCCTATTCAAACTGCTGTTCCGCTTCTACGACGTAACACGCGGCAGTATCCTGGTCGATGGGCAGGATATACGGGACGTACGTCAGGATTCCCTGCGCGCGGCCATCGGCGTGGTGCCCCAGGACACGGTATTGTTCAATCAGTCCATTCTGGAGAATGTGCGCTACGGTCGGGTAGGCGCCGCGGATGAAGAGGTCATGGCGGCGGTTCGCCACGCACAGCTGGATGACTTTATTGCCCAGCTTCCGGATGGTGTCCATACTGCCGTGGGTGAGCGTGGCCTCAAACTCTCTGGAGGGGAGAAGCAGCGCGTGGCCATTGCCCGCGCAATTCTCAAGCACCCTCCCATCATGGTGTTTGACGAAGCCACCTCCAGCCTCGACAGTCGCTCGGAGCAGGGGATTTTGCGTGCATTGCAGGATATTTCCCGCGAGCAGACCACCCTGGTAATTGCGCACCGTCTGTCCACCGTGGTGGATGCCGATCTGATTCTGGTGATGGACCGGGGGCGGATCGTGGAGCAGGGCAGCCACAACGACCTGATTGCCGCCAACGGCCACTACGCGGACCTATGGCGAATGCAGCAGCAGGAACGGGCGCGATACGATGACCGCGAGGATGTGTCCTTATCTCCCTGATGCCCGGCGGCAGTCCGGGGCACTATGCCGGAACGTGGATCTATTTGCTGGCGTAAATTGTTTTCCTCTAACGGAAACGCGCCGCGGAATTTCCTATCTTTGCCCATAATTGCAGTCAAATATCCGGTGCCCTCTGAGCAGTGTGGGGTATCTGGACATCTTTCGAGCCCGCAATTAATGTGGCTCGCGCTATTCAATAAGACAACAGGCAGGAACCTGAATGAAATCTGCACTCTTTGCTGCATCGGCCTTGGCAATTGCCATTGTTACCGGCTGCTCTTCTGATGAAAAATCCGTCGCCACACCGGAATCTGCTGCGCCCGTAGAAACGACGGCGCAATCAGGGCCCGAGGCCGAGCAAAAAAATGCACAACCGGCCACTGGCCCCCAGGCTGGCGGCATCGCAAAAGGTGTGGACCCGGCGCGCTTCGATATCTACGCGCCGGTGGAATTGAATGCGGATCTCTCGTCGCTGTCTGAAAACCAGCGCCAGATGATCGGTAAGCTGATTGACGCCAGTAAAATCATGGATCAGTTGTTCTGGCTGCAGTCCTACGGTCCCGCGCAGGAGCTGCTGAGTGGCATCGATGACAGTGCCGCACGCAAGTTTGCGGATATCAACTACGGTCCCTGGGATCGACTGAACGACAACAAACCATTTATCGAGGGCTACGGCGACAAGCCGCTGGGTGCCGAGTTCTACCCGGAAGACATGACCAAGCAGGAATTTGAAGCCTGGAAACAGCCGGGTAAAGAAGGTCTGTATTCCCTGGTGCGCCGCGATAGCAACGGCGATCTTGAACTGGTGCCTTACAGCGAGGCCTACAAAGCGGAGCTGGAAAAAGCCTCAGCGCTGCTGCGTGAGGCCGCGGAGCTGGCGGAAGATCAGGAATTCGCGGCTTATCTGAAATTGCGCGCCGACGCCCTGCTGAACGACCAGTTCCGCGATAGCGATATGGCGTGGATGGACATGAAGGACAACCGAATCGACGTGGTGATCGGCCCTATCGAAAATTACGAAGACCAGCTGTTCGCCTACCGCACCGCCTATGAGTCCTACGTGCTGTTGAAAGACATGGCGTGGAGCGAAAAACTGTCCAAGTTCGCCGCCTTCCTTCCGGAACTGCAGCGCGGCCTGCCGGTAGATGACAAGTACAAGGCGGAAACCCCGGGAACCGATTCCGACCTGAATGCCTACGACGTGCTCTACTACGCGGGCCACAGCAACGCAGGCTCGAAAACCATCGCCATCAACCTGCCGAACGACGAAGAAGTGCAGCTGAAAAAGGGCACCCGCCGCCTGCAGCTGAAAAACGCTATGCGCGCGAAGTTCGACCAGATACTGCTGCCTATCAGTGGCGTGTTGATTGCGGAAGATCAGCGCAAGCACATCACCTTCGATGCGTTCTTCGGCAACACCATGTTCCATGAAGTGGCCCACGGTCTTGGGATCAAGAAAACCGTCACCGACGGCGCCAATGTGCGTCAGGCTCTGAAAGAAACCTCCTCCGCACTGGAAGAGGGCAAGGCGGACATTCTCGGTCTGTACATGATCACCAAGTTGCACGAAAAGGGTGAAATTGAAGAAGGCGAGCTGATGGACAACTATGTCACCTTCCTCGCCGGTATTTTCCGCAGTGTCCGTTTCGGTGCTGCCAGTGCCCACGGCAAGGCGAATATGATGCGCTTCAATTTCTTCAAGCAGGAAGGTGCCTTCACCCGCGACGAAGCCACTGGCCAGTACAGTGTCGATTTCGACAAAATGCAGGCGGCGATGACCAAACTGTCGAACCTGATCCTGACCATCCAGGGCGATGGGGACTATAAGAAGTCGAAAGACCTGCTCGACAATATGGGCGTGGTTGGCGCGGAACTTCAGGCGGATCTGGATCGACTGAAAGATGCCAATATCCCGGTGGATGTGACGTTCATCCAGGGTAAGGAAGTGCTGGGTATTCAATAATCGTACGATCCTAACTTTTCCAGAGCGGGCCCTCATGGCCCGCTTTTTCGTTCCTCGGGGGCGAATAGCCAGCCAGTTCCGAATATGACTAGTTTGGGGGTTATCCGGTCCGTACACTGGAGGCAGTACAAGCTACAGATCAACTGAACGTGAAACCTGACCCCGGTATCTGCCACTCTGCCCGTCTCGCCCGCGACAAGCGGTTTGATGGCCGCTTCTACACCGCGGTGAAAACCACGGGCATCTTCTGCCGACCCATTTGCCCGGCGCGTCCGCCGCTGGAGAAGAACGTCGAGTACTTCCTTACCGCCGCAGAAGCCGCCGCAGCGGGTTATCGGCCTTGCCTGCGCTGCCGGCCCGATGCTGCTCCCGGCAGCCCGGCCTGGGGCCTGGTATCCACCACCGTGCAGCGCGCGGTAAACCTGATGCGCGCGGAGCGGGAAGCTCAATCCATCGAGCAGCTGGCGGAGCGCCTCGGTATCACTAGTCGTTATCTACGCAAACTGTTTGCAGAGCATATCGGCCTGAGTCCGTTGCAGGTTTGGCAGACGGAGCGGGCGCTATTCGCATTCAGCCTGCTGCGGGATACCAGTCTGCCGGTGGGGGATATCGCGTTCGCCGCGGGCTTTAATAGCCTGCGTCGATTCAACGGGGTTTTTAAGGGAATTTATCAGCGAACACCTAGTGAAGTTCGCCGCGAGTCGGTGTCAGCGCAGCCCAATGATCGCGGTGTAAA
Source organism: Microbulbifer sp. ARAS458-1 (assembly GCF_045348205.1). Taxonomy (NCBI): domain Bacteria; kingdom Pseudomonadati; phylum Pseudomonadota; class Gammaproteobacteria; order Cellvibrionales; family Microbulbiferaceae; genus Microbulbifer; species Microbulbifer sp. ARAS458-1. The sequence goes on from NZ_CP155838.1 coordinate 1,910,326, forward strand.
ACCCATCCGGATATACCTGAGCTATCGGCCGCCGTTCGACTGGCCGGCGCTGCTGGCGTTCTTCGCCGCGCGCACCCTGCCGGGCGTGGAGCAGGTCGATGCCGGTGATGATCCTGAACAGGGGGAATACCTGCGCAGTTTCGAATTGCTCGGCCAGCGCGGGTTGCTGCGGGTGGCCCACGAACCCGACAAGGAGCGCTTGCGGGTCAGCGTTTACGGCGATGGTTGTGGAGCGGTACTTTATCCGCTGCGGGAGAAGCTGCGTCGCCTGTTTGACCTGGATACGGACAGTGATGAAATTCGCGGCCATTTGCAAACGGATCCGCTTCTGAAGCAAGTGCTGAAGGGGGCTCCCGGCGTGCGCTTGCCCGGTGCCTGGGATCCGTTCGAATACACATTGCGCGCGATCCTCGGTCAGCAGATTTCGGTGGCTGCGGCCACCACCATTGCCGGACGGGTCGCGAGCCGTTACGGCGAGACGTTTACCGGGCCAGAAGGCGAGTCGCTGCTGTTGTTTCCCACCGCGGAGCAGCTGCGCGATGCGGACTTCTCTGACATTGGTGTTACCCGCACCCGCGCAAAGACCCTGCAGACGTTTGTTGCGGCCACACTCAATGGCGATATCGACTTCAATGCGGCGGATCTCGAGAGCTTTTGCGTTCAAATGACCGCTCTTCCCGGTATTGGCGACTGGACCGCCCATTACACCGCCATGCGCGGTCTCTCCATGCCGGATGCCTTTCCGGCCTCGGACCTGGGAATCCTGATCGCCCTCGGCGATGGTGAGCGCAAGGCAACCCCGAAACAGGCTCTGGCCCGTGCAGAATCCTGGCGCCCCTGGCGGGCCTACGCCGCTCTTTTACTATGGCAGTCCCTCAAAACCACACCTAAACCCAATTCCAAATCCAAGCCCAAGAAGAGGTTGCCCAAATGATCCACTATGAAATTTACCCCAGTGCATTTGGTGAACTCGGTATCGCCGCCAGTGAATCGGGGCTTGTGGGGATCGACCTGCAGGCGGGCAAGCGGCCGCTGCCGGTGAAGGAAGAGTGGCTGCGTGGCGCCACCGAGCTGACAGACACAGCGGCAGCGCAGCTGGAGGCCTATTTTGGTGGTGAGATCCAGTCATTTGAGCTGCCGATGGATGCTACCGGCACGCCGTTTCAGCAATCGGTGTGGAAGGCGCTGTGTGCCATTCCCTTTGGTGAAACCCGCAGTTACCGGGAGCTGGCGGAGGCCATCGGCAATCCGAAAGCGGTGCGCGCGGTGGCGCGGGCCAACGGGGCCAATCCACTGTCCATCGTGGTGCCCTGCCACCGGGTAATTGGCGCAGACGGTAGGCTGACGGGCTATGCGGGCGGGCTGGAGATGAAGGCGCGTTTGCTGGCGTTGGAAGGCGTGTTAATCGGCTAGCCTGTCCGGTGAGTCACAGCTGTTCCAGGGTGGCAATCGGGAGCCCTGGGCGGGATAATGCCCGGCTGAATTCCACCACCACTAAATGTTTCCCGGAGATCAAATGCTGTACAGGTTGGGCGATAAGCAGCCGACCCTTGAAGGCGAGGGCCACTACATTGCGCCCGGCGCCCGGGTGATCGGCAATGTGCTGATGCAGCCTCACAGTTCGGTGTGGTTCAACGCGGTGATTCGCGGGGACAATGACCTCATCACTATTGGTGAGCGGGCGAATATCCAGGACGGTTCTGTGTTGCATACGGACCCGGGTGTGCCACTGACGGTGGGCACCGGGGTGACGGTGGGGCACAAGGTGACGCTGCACGGCTGCCAGATCGGTGAGTATTCGCTGGTGGGGATGAATGCGGTGGTCCTGAACGGGGCCAAGATTGGCCGCTGCTGCATTATCGGGGCGAATGCGCTGGTGACGGAGAATGCGGAGGTTCCGGATTTTTCGCTGGTGCTGGGGAGCCCGGGTAAGGTGGTGAAGACGCTGGATGAGGCGACGTTTGAGTTGCTGAAGGCGAGCAGTGAGATTTATGTGGCCAACGGTCGGCGATTTGCAGACGAGTTGGTGGAGGTGGATATGCCTCAGGCGGTAAGCAGTGAGCGAGAGTGATTGGAGCAAGGTGAAGGATAAAGAGCCGGAGGCTGCGTTTGAGTTTCCGGTGAAGTCGCCTTGTGTTTCCGTTTGTGCGTTGAATCGTGACGATATCTGTGAGGGGTGTTTTCGTTCCGGGACTGAGATCAGTCAGTGGGGGCGGATGTCTAACGCTCAGAAAAAGCAGGTATTGAGTTTGTGCCACGAGCGGGCGGTGGAATTGAAGCGGGTTTGGTGGTCCGACTGAATTTGTTTTTGTGGCGGTGGAGCACCGGGTGGAGGTTTTCAGGACCGCTGTGAACCCATCCCTGGGCGCTGCGGCGCAAACATCCTGTTTGCGACGCTCCTGAAAACCTTCACCCGGCACTCCACCTGCGCATTCGGCCGCACTACTTTGTCAGTAAAAACGCGCATAAGATTTCTCGGGCTTACGAAGTAACGAATTACCAGAATTGCACTAAGCACCGAGGGGCGGTAAGCCCTTCCGGGACCTTCTCCGACATGGATGTCGGAGCAGAGCTACATGGATGTATTCACGGGGGGCGCCTAGCTCGTGTCCCGGAAGGGCTTACCGCCCCTCGGTGCGTTCCCGGAACAGAGCTAAAAATACCTCCGGGCCAAAATTAAATAGAACAGAATATGACCCAACCCTTCGTACATTTAAGAATCCACACTGAATACTCCCTGATCGACGGCCTGGTACGTATCAAGCCGTTGGTGGGTCGTGTTGCCGAGCTGGAAATGCCGGCGGTGGCGATTACGGACCAGACGAATTTCTACGGCCAGGTGAAGTTTTATCGGGGCTGTATGGGCGCCGGGGTGAAGCCGATTACCGGGGCCGATTTCTGGTTGAAGGAGGGTGGGGAAGAGCAGCCTACGCTGCTGACGCTGTATGCGATGAATACCACCGGTTACCGCAATATTACCGAGCTGATTTCCCGCGCCTGGATGGAAGGGCAGTACCACGGGCATGCGTTTGTGGAGCGGGAGTGGATCGAGCAGGCATCGGAGGGTGTGTTGATGCTTTCCGGGGCCAAGTACGGTGATGTTGGCCGGGCGCTGATTGCCGGGCGGAATGCACAGGCGGAATCTCTGGCGCAGGAGTGGGAGCGAATTTTCCCGGGCCGCTACTACCTTGAACTGCAACGTACCGGTCGCCCGGGTGATGAAGAATATCTGCACGCGGCAGTGGGTCTGGCGGGCAGGCTGAATCTGCCGGTCGTCGCCACGAACGATGTACGCTTTATTGAAGACAGCGAGTTTGAGGCGCACGAGGTTCGGGTGTGTATCCGGGAGGGCCGGGCGTTGGATGATCCGCGTCGCGAGCGCCGCTATTCATCTGAACAGTACCTGCGCACCCCGGAAGAGATGCTGGCGCTGTTCAAGGATATTCCGGAAGCGTTAGAGAATACGGTGGAAATCGCGCGTCGTTGTTCTGCGCCGATTCAGCTGGGGAAATACTTCCTGCCGCAATTCCCCATCCCCGAGGGAATGACGGAAAACGAATTCTTTGAAAAAGTCTCGTTCGACGGACTGTACGAACGTCTGGAATTCATCCTCGACAAAAATGCGCCGGACTACGAGGCGCGTAAAAAGGTTTACGAGGACCGCCTGCGCTTTGAGCTGGATATTGTTATCCAGATGGGGTTCCCCGGGTACTTCCTGATTGTTATGGACTTTATCCAGTGGGCCAAGGATCACAATATTCCGGTGGGGCCGGGGCGGGGTTCCGGTGCGGGCTCGTTGATTGCCTACTCGCAGAAAATTACCGATCTTGACCCTCTGCAGTACGACCTGCTGTTCGAACGGTTCCTGAACCCGGAACGGGTTTCCATGCCCGACTTCGACGTCGACTTCTGTATGGAAAAGCGCGATCAGGTCATTAACTACGTGGCCGATCACTACGGCCGCGATGCAGTGAGTCAGATTATCACCTTCGGTACCATGGCCGCGAAGGCGGTAGTGCGGGATGTGGCGCGGGTGCAGGGCAAGTCTTACGGACTTGCAGACAAACTCTCGAAAATGATCCCGGCGGACCCGGGCATGACCCTGGCCAAGGCGTTTGAGCAGGAAGAGGTGCTGCGGGAGTTCCTCGAGAATGATGAGGAAGGTCAGGAAATCTGGGAAATGGCGCTGCAGCTGGAAGGCGTGGCGCGGAACGTGGGTAAGCACGCCGGTGGTGTGGTTATCGCTCCCACAAAGCTCACCGACTTCGCGCCGCTCTACTGTGACGAGACCGGTGCAGGCCTGGTGACCCAGTTCGACAAGAACGATGTGGAAGACGCGGGCCTGGTGAAGTTCGACTTCCTGGGGCTGCGGACCCTGACCATCATCGACTGGGCCAAGGCGATGGTGGACGAGCAGCGCGCACGGGAGGGCAAAGAGCCCCTGGTGATCGAGGCGCTGCCTCTCGACGACCCCGAAACCTACGCCATGATCAAGCGCGCCGAGACCACCGCGGTATTCCAGCTGGAATCTCGCGGTATGAAGGACCTGATCAAGCGCCTGCAGCCGGATAACCTCGAGGATATGATCGCCCTGGTGGCCCTGTTCCGTCCGGGCCCGCTGCAGTCGGGCATGGTGGACGACTTTATCAACCGGAAGCACGGTCGTGCGCAGGTCGCCTACCCGGATGCCAAATACCAGCACGAAAAACTGAAACCCATTCTGGAGCCTACCTACGGGGTAATCGTCTACCAGGAACAGGTGATGCAGATTGCCCAGGAGCTCGCTGGTTACACCCTCGGTGGCGCAGACATGTTGCGCCGGGCCATGGGTAAGAAAAAACCGGAGGAGATGGCCAAGCAACGCGCCACTTTCGAGCAGGGTGCGAAGGAGCAGGGAGTCGACCCGGAGCTCGCGATCAAGATCTTCGATCTGGTGGAAAAGTTTGCCGGTTACGGCTTTAACAAATCTCACTCCGCCGCTTATGCACTGGTGTCCTACCAGACCGCCTGGCTGAAGGCCCATTACCCGGCGCAGTTTATGGCCGCCACCATGTCTTCGGATATGGACAAAACCGATAAGGTGGTGACCTTTATCGAAGAGTGCCGGGCCATGAAACTGGACCTGGTACCGCCGGATGTAAATCTGGGTACTTATCAGTTCTCGGTGGATGTGGACAACCGCATCATCTACGGTCTGGGTGCGATCAAGGGGCTGGGGGAAGGCCCCATCGACAACATTATTGCCGAGCGCGAACAGAATGGACCTTTCACCGATCTGTTCGACTTCTGTTCCCGCATTGACCCGCGCAAGGTGAACAAGCGCGCGCTGGAAGCGCTGGTGCGTTCCGGCGCCCTGGACAGTATCGGCCCGGATACCAACAGCGCCGATGGCCTGGATTACTCGCGCGCGGTGCTGTTCAACGCGCTGGATGAGGCGGTGAAGTCCGCCGAGCAGCAGAGCAAGAACGATAGCGCCGGTATGATGGATCTGTTCGGCGAGGTGGTACGCTCCGCGTCCGACGGGGATGTGTACGAGGATTTCCGCAGTGCGCGTCCGTGGAGTATTCGCGAGCGTCTCGAAGGCGAGAAGAACACCCTCGGTCTGTACCTGACAGGCCACCCTATTGACGAGTACGAAGATGAGCTGAAGCATCTGGTGAAGGCGCGCATCGCGGACCTGAAGCCGGGCCGTGAAAACCAGAAGGTGGCGGGCCTGTGTGTGGGTATGCGGGTGATGAAGACCAAGCGCGGTGATTCCATGGCGATTGTGACTCTGGATGACCGCAGTGCGCGGATCGAGGCGGCGGTATTCAGTGAGGCGTTCGGGGAACACCGGGAGAAGCTGGTGAAGGATGCGCTGCTGGTGCTGGAGGGGTCTATCTCCCACGACGATTACAGCGGCGGCCTGAAGATGAGCGTGAATAGTGTGTCGACGCTGGACGATTTGCGCAGTGGCAGTGTGATCGGGGTGACCCTCAAGATCGATAGTGCTCAGGCATTGCCGAAGATGGGGCAGCGTTTGAGCGCCTGCCTGCGTCCCTATGTGGGCGGCTCCTGCCCGGTGCTGGTGGAAGTGGAGCGCAGCGACGCGCGCGGTACCTTCCGCCTGGCGGATGAGTGGAAAGTGGAGCCAAATGACCAGCTGATCCAGTCCCTGCGGGAGGTGATCGGCCGGGAGCGGGTACAGCTCAACTACAATCAACGGCAGTAATTTTTCACTTGAGCCATTCGGTGGCGGTGGCGCTGCCGGGTGCGGTCTTGCGAGACACGCCGTCCACCCATCCCTGGGGGCTCTGCACCGCCATCCTTGGCGGTGAAGGTCTCGCAAGACCGCACCCGGCATCGCCACCTTCGCTCGAGGCTACGCCAAGCGATTTGTATTGCGCGACCAGTCTCCCGATTCAGGCTTTCTGTACTGTCGGAATTTAGTCAAGTGAACGCATGCACTCGACTGAGTGGTCCTATCCCGGTAAGCTAGCCGCCATTTTCAGTAGACGAGGCCTGTTTGCGACCGTTCGGGGTAGTTTGGTCGCATTTTCCAACATTTGGCAGGCCCACAGAATTATCAAGGCGCGAATTAAATGAACTTCAGTTTTCTCGAGTTTGAACAGCCGATTGCGGAACTGGAAAGCAAGATCAAGGAGCTTCAGCACGTCGGGGATGACAACGACCTGAACATCGCTGAAGAGATCACCCGACTGCGGGAAAAGAGCGAGAAGCTCACCGAGTCCCTGTATTCCGACCTCTCTCCCTGGCAGATCGTGCAGGTGGCCCGCCACCCGCAGCGTCCCTACGCCAAGGACTATATCGAGCGCATTTTCACCGATTGGGACGAGCTGCACGGCGATCGTCACTTCGGTGACGACAAGGCGATCATCGCCGGTATCGGTCGCCTGGAAGGCCGCCCGGTGGCGGTGATTGGTGAGGAGAAGGGCCGCAGTGTCAACGAGAAGGTGAAGCGCAACTTTGGTATGCCGAAGCCGGAAGGCTACCGCAAGGCGCAGCGCATCATGGAGATGGCGGAGCGCTTCAAGATGCCAGTCCTGACACTGATCGACACCCCCGGGGCCTATCCGGGTATCGACAGTGAGGAGCGCGGAATTTCCGAGGCGATCGCCAAGAATCTGGCGGTGATGTCCCGTCTGCGTACGCCGATTATCTGTACGGTAATTGGCGAGGGCTCATCCGGTGGCGCGCTCGCCATTGGTGTGGGTGACCAGCTGAATATGTTGCAGTACTCCACGTACTTTGTGATTTCGCCGGAAGGTTGCGCGAACATTATCTGGAAGACCGTGGAGAAGGCGCCGCTGGCAGCCGAGGCCATGGGGGTGACTTCTAGTGTGCTGGAAGAGCTGGGTATTGTGGACGAGACGCTGCCTGAGCCGCTGGGTGGTGCACACCGCGATCCGGATCTGATGGCGGCGCGCCTGCGTGATCGCCTGTCTGAACAGCTGGATAAGCTGACCGCGATTCCTCTGGATGAGTTGCTGGAGAAGCGCTACCAGCGTCTGATGAGCTACGGTAACGTCGTAGGCTGAAGCCAACACTTCTTCAGGACATAAAAAACCGGCGTCTGTGCCGGTTTTTTTATGTCCGTGCATTCTTTCTCGTCCTCAAATAACCAGCTTCAGGCCCGGGACTACTGGGTTTGAAGCTGTCCTTACGGCTAGACTGGCCATCGCTCAAAAACCGATCGAATCACTGCGAGTTTCACCCATAAGTACTCGGGATCGGCGCGATAATAATCACTGTTCAAAGCGTGGGGGTAGTCCTTGGCGGAGTTGGGTTCGCTGTTAAGCCTGATGCCAGACCAGAGCCCCGGCCTTGCCCTCGGGTTACTGCTGCTTGTCTGCGTGGTCAGTGCGTTTATCTCCGCGGTGACCGGCGGTGCCGGCGGTATCCTTATGTTCGCCGCGCTCAATGTGGTGATCCCCCTGCGCGCCCTGGTACCGATCCACGGTGCGGTCCAACTGATGAACAACCTCGCGCGTGTGGTCTATGTGCGCGAGCATATCCGCTGGGACCAGTGCATTTCGTTCTTTATCGGCTGTACCCTGGGCTCCGCGGCCATGACCCTGGGGCTGGCGAATCTCGACTGGCAACAACTGCCGCTGGTGCTGCTGGCGGTTTTGATTTTCTATACGGTGTTCAAACCGAAAAAATTGCCAGAAATCCGTTTGAAACCGCGCAATTTTTTCTGGGTAGGCATCGCCACCGGCACTCTGGGTATTGTGGCCGGCGCGGTAGACCCGCTATTGGCCGCGTTCTTTGTGCGTAAAGATATGACGCCGAAGGAAATCGTGGCGAACAAATCGGTGATGCAGGCCTGGTGCCACGCGCTCAAGGTGCCCGCATTTATTTATCTCGGTTTTGCATTTTCCGAACATCTAGGACTGATTCTTCTGCTGACCATTGCCGCGGTGATCGGCACTCGGGTCGGTATCGCACTGTTGAACCGGATTAACAGCGAAGTCTTTTTCAATCTTATGCGCGCGGCACTGCTGATCGCCGGCGCACGTATTATTTATCAGCTGGTTGCCCCGGCGATTTAGGACGAACAAAAGTAGGTAAACACCATGGCCGACTATCAGATTATCAACCCGTACAGCGGCGAGCAGATCGAAGCCTACGATTTTCACAGCAAAGAGCAGGTGGAAGAGGCTATTCAATCCCTGGTTGCTGGCCGCAAAATCCAGCAGGCCACCCCGGCGTTTGAACGCTCCAATATCCTTTTGAAACTTGCCCAACTGATTCTGGAGCGCAAAGAAGATCTGGCACGCCTGATATGCGAAGAAACCGGCAAAACCATCGGTGACAGCCGTATCGAAATCGACCGCGCCTACAACACGGCCCTGTCCAGTGCCATGGAAGCCCGCAACATCAACGGTGAAGCCCTTGACTCCGACGCCTTCCCGCCCATGCGCGAAAAAATCGGCGTGGTACTGTGGAAGCCACTCGGCACCGTACTGTGTATTACCCCGTTCAATTTTCCGATCAACATTGCCGTGCATAAAATCGGCCCGGCCTTCGCCGCCGGCAACACCATCCTGTTCAAGCCCGGCCCGCAAAACAAACGCTCTGCGGAACTGCTGGTTGAACTCTGCTATGCCGCCGGCATGGAAAAATCTGTACTGCAGATGCTGATTCCGGATATCGAGGCGACCAGTTACGCGGTCTCTCACCGGGAGATCCAGGCCATCAACTTCACCGGCGGCACCGCCGCAGCCGATGCCATCGCGAAGAACGCCGGTTACAAAAAAATGTTGTTTGAACTCGGCGGCAACGACCCATTGATCGTCATGCCCGGCGCCGACCTCGACGCCGCAGTCAACGCCACCATCAATCAACGCTTCGCCACCGCCGGTCAGCGCTGCACCGCCGCCAAACGGCTGTTCGTGCACAGCGACGTATTTGACTCCTTCAGCAACAAACTCATTATCGCCACCTCCAATCTCAACGTCGGCGATCCAATGCAGGACGACACATTTATTGGCCCACTGATTCACACCGCCGCTGCCGACGAAGTGGAAGCACGCATCGAATCCGCAGTGAAAGCAGGCGCACGGGTACTTTATGGCCACAAGCGCGAAGGCAATATCCTCTGGCCAACCATCCTCGACAACGTCCCCGACGACGCCGAACTGGTTGCGGAAGAAACCTTCGGTCCGGTAGTGCCGCTGCGGAAATTTGACGATGAAGCGGAGCTGATCTCGCTGATCAACAGCTCTCCATTTGGCCTGCAGGCCGGTGTATTCACCCAAAACCTCGCCCTAGCCAAACGCCTCTACAACCAGCTGGACGTAGGCCTACTCGCCGTCAACGATGGCCCCGGCTTCCGCGCTGAACACTTTCCATTCGGTGGCGTAAAAGAAAGTGGCGTGGGCAGAGAAGGTGTGAGTTACGCCATCCGAGAAATGAGCTACCAGAAAACATTGGTGATCTAATCATTCCGAAGTCAGCGGTCTAAATCGAAGGTGTCGACGCCGGGTATTGGCTCGCAAGACCTTCCGCGAGAGGGACCTCGTGGAAGAGCCCCCATGGATGGGTTTACGGCGTGTCTTGCGAGCCAATACCTGGTGGCGGCATCGCCAGCGGGTGAGCTACGAAGCTCAAAGAACCTCCGGAGCGCACAACTCGAGCGGCGCAAAACCAAACCCTCGAATTCAAAGACAAGCCCCAAAGACTTGTCCTTCCTCTCAAATTACCTCTATACTCGGCTCCAACTTGTCGGAGTGCCTTAGGGCTGAGATCGCTGTTGCGAGATCCGTTGAACCTGATCGGGGTAACCCCCGCGTAGGGAACAAGATCTGAATTCGCTACATTTCGTACGCACGTTTGAATCCGGATTTAAACTGAGTTTTAAATCTCTGCGTCCGAAACCCGCTCTCCCCTCTGCCCCGGCAATCCACTCACGGATACCATCCACGGAACGTCCCAACAGGACGCAAGGGGTCAGCATGTCTCAAGTCGCCGAAGCAAAAATTACAACCAATAAAGCGGATAAGAAAAGCCGTGCCGAACAACAGCAAAGCGCCAAAGAATTTCTCGATAACCTAACCGCCCAGCAATTCCCCAACTCTCGCAAAGTCTATTTGCAGGGGGAACGCGAAGGCGTCAAGGTCGGCGTACGCGAGATCTGCCTCGGCCAGTCTCTGGTAGGTGGAGACGAAGCCAACCCTGTATTCGAACCCAACGAACCCCTGCAGGTCTACGACACCGCCGGCCCATACTCCGATCCCGACTTCAAACCCAACGTCCGCGAAGGCCTGCCCAAACTGCGCCAACAGTGGATCGAAGACCGCGGCGATACCGAAATTCTCGACACCCGTCAGGCCGCCTACAGCCAGAAACGCATGGCCGACCAGGGGCTCGACCATATCCGGTTTGACAACCTGCCTGCGCCGCGCAAAGCCAAGCCCGGTAAAAATGTTTCCCAGATGCACTACGCCCGCCAGGGCATCATCACCCCGGAAATGGAATTTATCGCCATCCGCGAAAATATGGGGCGCGCACAGCTGGCCGAGCAGCTGACTGATAAGGACTATCAGAAAGCCCGCGACGGTATCTATATCCCACCGCAGATCACCCCGGAATTCGTCCGCCGCGAAGTCGCCGAAGGCCGTGCGATCATTCCCGCGAATATCAACCACACAGAACTGGAACCGATGATCATCGGCCGCAACTTCCTGTGTAAAGTGAACTCCAACATCGGCAACTCCGCGATAACCTCTTCCATTGAAGAAGAAGTGGAAAAGCTTGTCTGGTCCATTAAATGGGGCGGTGACACCGTCATGGATCTGTCCACCGGACAGAACATTCACGAAACCCGGGAATGGATCCTGCGCAACAGCCCGGTACCCATCGGCACCGTACCGATTTATCAGGCCCTGGAAAAAGTGAACGGCGTCGCCGAAGACCTCAACTGGGACGTATTCCGCGATACCTTGATCGAACAGGCAGAGCAGGGCGTCGACTACTTCACCATTCATGCAGGTGTACTGCTGCGCTACGTACCACTGACCGCCAAACGCGTCACCGGCATCGTCTCCCGCGGCGGCTCCATCATGGCCAAATGGTGCCTCGCCCACCACAAAGAAAACTTCCTCTACACCCACTTCGAAGATATTTGTGAAATCCTAAAAGCCTACGACGTCAGCTTCTCACTGGGCGACGGCCTGCGACCCGGCTGTATCGCCGATGCCAACGACGAAGCCCAGTTCGGCGAACTGCGCACCCTTGGCGAACTCACCGAAATCGCCTGGAAACACGACGTCCAGACCATGATCGAAGGCCCCGGCCACGTGCCCATGCACAAGATCAAAGAAAACATGGACGAGCAGCTCGAACACTGTCACGGCGCTCCCTTCTATACCTTGGGCCCCTTGACCACCGACATCGCCCCCGGCTACGACCACATCACTTCCGGCATCGGCGCCGCCATGATCGGCAGCATGGGCTGCGCCATGCTCTGTTACGTGACTCCCAAAGAGCACCTCGGCCTGCCGAATAAAGAAGACGTAAAAGAAGGCCTAATGGCCTACAAAATCGCCGCCCACGCCGCCGACCTCGCCAAAGGCCACCCAAGAGCCTACAAACGCGACGACGCCCTCTCCAAGGCCCGCTTTGAATTCCGCTGGGAAGACCAATTCAACCTCGGCCTCGACCCCGAACGCGCGCGCATGTACCACGACGAAACCCTGCCCAAAGAATCCGGCAAAGTCGCCCACTTCTGCTCCATGTGCGGCCCGAAATTCTGCTCGATGAAAATCACTCAGGACGTCCGTGACTATTCCAAAAAGCTAGAGGCTGCAAAACAGGAAGCAGAAGCGAACAAAGGAATGGAAGAAATGTCCATCAAGTTCAAAGAACTAGGTGCAGAGATTTACCACAAGGGATAAGGAATCACTGAAAAGCTACTGCGCGTGCGCCTGGCGGCGTCCGGCGGTGCTCGTAATCCTCACGTACTGCAAGTACGCTCCGGTTACTGCGCTCCGGCGGCCACCACCAGCCACCCGCTCGCTACGCTTTTCAGCGATTCCTTCCGAGATTGATCGAAATAGCAGAACTTGATGCGAAGGCAGTGGTGCGGGTAAGCCTTTGCCAGACCTTCTGCGAGAGGGACCTCGCAGAAGAGCCCCCATGAATGGGTTGAGGGGGGGCGCCTAGCTCGTGTCTGGCAAAGGCTTACCCGTAGCGCTGCCGCCCCGAGTTGCCCGAGCACGAACCCCGGAATTAAAACGTGGCACAAGCCAAATTAAAGATTGGAATTGCAGGAGCTGGCCTAATGGGCCGCCTTCTAGCCTGGCGTTTGTCTGAAAAAGGCCACCAAGTAACCCTGTTCGAATCCGGTAGCCTGGAAAAACCTGCGGGCGCCTGCCACACCGCCGCCGGCATGATCTCTCCACTGTCGGAACTGTTCCACTGTCCACTTCCAGTCTACCAACTGGGTATGCAAAGCCTGCAACACTGGCCAAGCTGGGGAAGCCAACTGGAACAAACCACCGGCACTAACGTCGATTACCGCGAGAAGGGCAGCATCCTCATCGCCCACCCACAAGATCGCAACGAACTCCTTCAATTCCAACAGGAACTCAACGCAAAACTGGGCCCAGAGAATCGCGACCAACTGCAATGGCTAGACAATAACTCCCTACGAAACCTGGAGCCCGAACTAGACCGCTTCGACCAAGGCCTTTACCTCTCTTCTGAGGCCGACATCGACAATCGCAAACTACTGCCCGCGCTGCTCAAAGCGATCAAGCAAAACAAAATCGAAATCTACGAAAACACCCCGGTAGATTGCACCCCCGAAATAATCCAAACCAAAAACGGCAGCGAACACTTCGACCTGGTCATCGATACCCGCGGCCTCGGTGCAAAAAATCAGATCAGTCGCCTGCGCGGCGTCCGCGGCGAAGTCATGGTCGTAGAAACCCCGGAAGTGCAACTAAACCGCCCCGTGCGCCTGCTGCACCCCAGATACCAACTCTACGCGGTACCCAGAGCCAACAACCAGACCGTCATCGGCGCCACCGAAATTGAAAGCGAAGATATGAGTCCCATATCCCTGCGCTCCACCATGGAACTCTCCAGCGCACTCTATTCGATTCACCCCGCATTCGCCGAGGCCCGCGTCATCGAAACCCGCGTCAACTGCCGCCCGGCAACCATGGACAACCTGCCGGTAGTGGAAAGCGAACCGGGCCTCATCCGAATCAACGGCCTTTTCCGCCACGGCTACCTGCTGGGCCCCGCACTGGTAATCCAGACCGAAACTGAAATTTCCAGATTAACTCAAGCGACACAACAGGTGACCTGATGCAACTACTGGTCAATGGCGAAACAAAAAACTTTGACAGTGCACAAACATTGTCTGAAGTATTGCAAAAATTGGGCTACAGCGGCGAGACCTTTGCCGTTGCCGTCAACGGCGATTTCGTTCCCCGGGCAACCTACGAACAGACATCGCTGAACGCCGGCGATAGCCTGGATATCGTCGCCCCGGTAGTAGGCGGCTGAAAGGAGAGAGCACATGGCCGATAAACTGAAACTCTACGGAAAAGAATTCCACAGCCGTTTGCTGGTGGGCACCGCACTCTATCCGTCGCCGGCGATCATGCGCGAATCTGTCGCCGCCTCTGGATCGGAAATCATCACCCTGTCCCTGCGCCGCCAGAGCCCAGCTCAGCAGCAGGGCAAAATAATCTGGGACTATATCCAGGAATCCGGCTGCCAGTTATTGCCCAATACCGCCGGCTGCAAAACCCCTAAAGAAGTGATCGCACTGGCAGAAATGAGCCGGGAAATTTTCGGCACTGACTGGCTCAAACTGGAAGTGATCGGCGACGACTACAACCTGCAACCAGACCCCTTCGGACTGATCGAAGCTGCGCGGGAACTGGTGCAGCGCGGCTTCAAGGTGCTGCCTTATTGCACCGACGACCTGGTTGTGTGCCGCAAGCTGCTGGACGTGGGTTGCGAAGTGCTGATGCCCTGGGGCTCCCCCATCGGCACCGGTCGCGGTCTGATGAACAAATACAATCTGCAAACCCTGCGCGAACGCCTGCCGGACACTCCGCTGATTATCGACGCTGGTATTGGCGCACCCTCCCAGGCCTGCGAAGCCATGGAGATGGGATTTGATGCAGTCTTGCTAAACACCGCCATCGCCAAGGCGCAGAATCCGGTACTGATGGCGGAGTCCTTCAGGCTCGCCGTGCAGTCCGGCCGCGCCGCGCGCAATGCGGGACTGATGCTCAAACGCCAGACTGCCAGCCCCAGTACACCGACGCTGGACATGCCGTTCTGGCAGCAGACGATCAGCGCAGAAAATGGGGAGAAGGTATGAGCGGTACCGGACACCATCGCCCCATCGTATGGACCATTGCCGGCAGCGATTCCGGCGGCGGTGCGGGTATTCAGGCGGACCTGCTCACCATGCACGATCTCGGTGTGCACGGTTGCAGCGCCATCACCGCCAATACCGCCCAGAACACCCTCGGTGTACCGGCGATCAATGCGGTATCCGATGAAGTGCTGAAATCCCAGCTGGATGCATTGCACGCCGACCTCAAACCGGCGGCCATCAAGATCGGCCTGCTGGCAAACGCCGGGCAGGTTCGCCTGGTGGCGAAATTTCTGCGTGCGCTGAAATCCGCAGGCGAGTCCATCCCGGTGATCTACGATCCGGTGGCCGTCGCCACCAGCGGCGCGCAGTTGACCGAAGGCAGCACCGGTGCCGCCGTGTTGACGGAACTGTTGCCCCTGTGCGATCTGATCACACCCAACAGTATCGAGCTGGAATGGCTGGCGGCAACTGACGTTGATAACGCTGTGGCAATTCTCGAGGCCGCGCATAAAGTGCGAGGTAATCACAGTGCTGCACTGTTGGTGACCGGCGGCCACTTTGAATTAGAGCCGGGCACCACGGCAGACTTGCTTTGCTCAGGGTCCGGTGAGAATTCCAGTAATGACTGGCTGATCGGCAAAAAAATCGATACTCCCGATGCCCACGGTACCGGCTGCACCCTGTCTTCGGCGATCGCGGCATTACTGGCGCTGGGCTACCCGCTGAAAGACGCCTGCGTGGTGGCCAATGCCTATGTGCGCCGCGGGCTGCGCCTGGGCGACAGCGATCATATCGGTGCGGGCCCCGGCCCGGTGGGGCACTGTGGCTGGCCCACAGAATTGCAGGACTTTCCCGAGGTGCTGGTCGCCGGCAGCGGGCGCGCGAAATCATTCGGAGTCTTTAATGAGAAAGCGGCTGCGACGTTTGCCGCCGAGTTCGCGCAGCCGGATTCTCATCGGCTTGGGCTTTACCCGGTTGTGGAAACCGTGGAGTGGATCGAGAAACTGGCGGAGGAGGGGGTGCGCACGCTGCAGTTGCGCATCAAGGATCCGGGCCGCGACCTGAAAGAGCAGATTGAGCGCGCCGTCGCCATTGGTCGCCGCTACGATCTGCGGCTGTTTATCAACGACTATTGGCAGCTCGCCATTGAGTGCGGGGCTTACGGTGTGCATTTGGGGCAGGAAGATCTGCAGACCGCAGATCTGAAGGTGATCCGAGAGGCGGGGCTCAAGCTCGGTATCAGCACCCACGGCTTTTTCGAATTGCTCTATGCCTATCAATATCGGCCCAGCTACTTGGCCATCGGCGCCATCTACGCCACCAATACCAAGGATATGAGTGGACAATTGCAAGGGCCCCGGAAGCTGACCCGGATGGCGGCCCTGCTGCCGGATTATCCACTGGTGGCCATTGGCGGTATTAACCTTGAGCGGGCACCGGCGGTGGCCGCAAGCGGCGTGGGCAGTATCGCGGTGGTGACGGCGATAACCCGGGCCCCCGACTACCGCGCCGCTGTGGCACAATTGCGTGCAGTGATCGATCAATAGCTATTGATTCGTTGAAATCTTGCCGAGAGAAACCGAGCCGTGTTGAGTCGTAAACAGCTACAGCGTTACAGCCGCCAGATCATGTTGCCGCAGATCGGTGAAGCGGGGCAGGAGAAGTTGGGCGCAGCGCGGGTCCTGGTGATCGGCCTCGGTGGCCTTGGCAGCCCGGCGGCACTGTATCTGGCCGCTGCAGGTATCGGTGAGCTGCACCTGGTGGATGGCGACAAGGTAGAGGTTTCCAACCTGCAG
The DNA here is from genome assembly GCF_045348205.1 of Microbulbifer sp. ARAS458-1. Classification (NCBI taxonomy): domain Bacteria; kingdom Pseudomonadati; phylum Pseudomonadota; class Gammaproteobacteria; order Cellvibrionales; family Microbulbiferaceae; genus Microbulbifer; species Microbulbifer sp. ARAS458-1. Next base: position 1,926,970 of record NZ_CP155838.1, read on the forward strand.
CGTCAGGTGCTTTACAAAACCAATCACCGGGAAAAGGACAAGGCCCAGGTGGCGGCGCAGCAGCTGACCGCCGCCAATCCCGAAATCCGTATCTACGCACATTGCCGTATGGCCGATGAGGGCTGGCTCACCGAATTGCTATCCCAGCAGTCTTTCGATCTGGTACTGGACTGCACCGACAACCTGAAGATACGGCACAGTATCAATCGCGCCTGCCGTGCGCAGAGAGTCCCAGTGATAATGGCTTCAGTACGGGGATTTTCCGGACAACTGGTAAGCTTCGATTTTCGCTTACAGTCCAGTCCCTGTTATGCATGCCTGTTTCCGCCAACGGCGACGCAGAGTGATTTGCCGGAAGTGGATAACTGCTCAACCGTCGGTGTGATTGGCCCCGCACTGGGGGTAATGGGGAGTACTCAGGCTCTGGAGGCGATCAAAATACTGGTGGGTTTACCGGTGAGCAGCCTGAATAAGCTGCAGTTATTCGAGGCTGGCAGCCTGGAGTGGCGTGCCCTCACACTATCAGGAAGCAGCACTTGCCCTGTTTGTGGATAACCAGTACAACGGAGCTGTACCAACAATAAATAGAGGGCGTATCTTGTCTGTTCATACTTTTCTCCGGGTTCTTGTCGCATTCACGCTTGGTTCATTGCTCTTTGGTTGTGGTGAAAAATCCTCAGAAGAGATGTCCATCTCCGAAAAGCCTGCCCAGGAAGTGGCCGTCGAAGAGGTGGAAACACAGCCAGTCGCGGAAGTGGATACCGTGCATATCTCCCCCAAGCTGTTGGAAACCTATCAGCAGACCTGCGGAGGCTGTCATGAAAAAGGCCTTGTGGGTGCGCCCGTCACCGGGGATGCCGAAGCCTGGAAACCGCGCCTTGCCAAGGGCATGGATACCATGGTGAAGCACGCCCGGGATGGCTTCAATGCAATGCCGCCCGCAGGGCTTTGTTTCCACTGTTCCGATGAGGACTATGCGGCGCTGATCATCTATATGTCCACTGCCAAGTAGCCATGTGGGGCGCGGCCTGAAGGAACATCTGCTGTGCCTTGTCTCTATGGGGCAATGATTGATTCGCGATTGGTTCATTGGGAAATGGGGCACCCTGTCGGTGGAGGCAAGACACAGCAGCTGTTCGCTTCGGATCACCGAAGAGTGCATGAGTTTGCTCAGCACATACTCGCGAGCTTGTAATCAGCGGGCGGCAAGTTCCACCGCGTTTAATAACTGCGCGTACTGACCGGTAATTATGTTCATGTTGCGCAACATGATGTCGGTGGTACCGGTGATGACATGAATCTGCCGCGCCTCCGATATCTGCATCTCCCCATCAAATCCGCGGCTGGCATAATGCAGGTGCCCCTGGGTTTTCAGCAGATTGCGGGTGATATCTGGTGTATTCAGCGGGCTTTCCAGTAGAAAGGTCAGCATCTGCTCGAACTCCGCCAGATCCTCGTACAGTAAACGCGTGCCGTCGCTGCCGGCCACCCCCCAATACTGGGCAACATAATTTTTTGCGATACGCTGAGACAGCATACGCTGTCGGCCGGATACGTTAACCAGTTCGGCGCTGCTGTGATCGGCCAGTGCCTGCAGGCGCATCACGTAGGTGTGGGCTGCAGGTAATAGAGTATTGCTGCGCTGGAACAGCTGCGCAGCAGTAGTTTTATTCACCGGTTGCCGGGCAACTTCCGCAAAAGCATCCCACTCTTGCTGAACCTGTCGCAAGGTATTGGCGAGCGGTTTCGCCGGTTCAAAGTTGGTGAGTCGCCCGAGATTACGCTCGAACTCTGCCATGGAGCGCTCAAAAACCTGACGGTGCTTGTCTACCGACGGCTGTACACCCCTTAGAATATAGGACTGTGTAATACGCTGAGACAGCATCCTCTGGCGTCCGGCGATATTGATGGCATCGCCCATGCTGAATCCGACATTGGCCGGATCAGCCGGTGCTTCCGCTTTGGCTGCAAATACCGGCGCGGTGCCCACTACAAATAACAGAAACAGGGAGAAAACGGATTTCATACTCTCTTTCCTGACTGAAAAATGGATGAGAAAGGGAGGGATATAGGGAAGAAGAAAAAGTCCCGGCCTTGCGGCCGGGTAAATACTCAACGAGTGACTCAGGTTAAACCCTGTGAGTGGTTGCTTCCCTTTAGAATTTTGTCGCAGCGGTAAGCCAGAGTTTGTCGGTGTCCACACTGAAATCGTCCGCACTGTACGCGCTGTATTTCAGGCTGAGATTGACACCGGAAAGGGTGCCCGCCACGAGAAAGCCCGCTTCGCTTCCCAGTTTATCCATACCGGATACACCGCTGTCGTCGGAGCTCAACTGATGGTAATTGAGTGCAAACTTGACGCCGGCGAGACTGGTACCTGCGGAAATGTACACGTCCTCAATACCGCCTACGATGTTTCCGGTACCTCCACCGAGAAATTGATCGGTCCAGCCCTGAAACTTGTGCAGGGTGGCCAGGGGGGTGATGAACTGTCCGTTCGCGCCGTCCGCACCCAGTAGTTCGTAGCCGCCGGAAATGGTGATGCTTCCCAGCTTGTAGCTACCTTCTGCCAGGAGGTAATCCGCATCGTAGTCTGCAGGGTTGTTTGCCGCGGAGGACTGGGTGGCATATTCCAGCGCATAGGAGAGGTCGCCCTTGCCTCCGGCAAAGCGCACACCGTAAGTGTCGGTGGAGAAGGCCGCTGCATCCTCGTTGTCGATCAGGTAGGCATAACCGCTGAGCGTGCCGGCGGAAAGCCCCGCGTACTTACCATTCAGCAGATAGGTATCATTGGTATGATCGCCCACCGGGCTATCCTCGCCAAAAATTCGGTTCACGTTTCTGACTCGCGCCAGAAACAATGTGGTGTCGGCGAGGCTGGTGTTGGTAACGCTGAAGGCATCGTAGGTCTGTTCATTCTGACGGAAGCCGACACCGCCAACTAAGCGCTGGTTATCCAGCAGGATGCGTTGACGACCGTATTTGAAGGTGGTGGTGCCAGTAGCGTAGGCCAGGTAAGCCTGGTTCACTTCGGTACCCTCCGGATCGCCCACACCGCCTTCGAATTCCGTAATATGCGTGACGTCGTCCATTTCGATCAGGGTGCTGAAACCTGCATAGGCTGCGGAAGTAAATGTAAGACGTGTCTGCAGGCTGGTCAGATCCACATTACTGCCGTCCACATCCACGAATTCAGAGCGGGCGCGGAAGCCCAGGGATACATCACCTTGAGCCAGAGCATCAGCGAAGCTGTTCACCTCCGGTGCCTGCTGCTCGGACATTTCCTGGGCGAAGACCGGTGCTGCAGCTATGGTGCTTATGGTGAGCGCGAGCAGGTTCTTGCGCAGTGAGAATTGGGAAATGAGAGTCTGATTTTTCATATTGTTTTCCTGTTGCGGAGATTAAAAGCCAAGTCAGCAAGGCGCAATAAAATCAGGCGGCGTCTTCCACCGCTTCTTTCTGCGCGTGACCTGTTGTGGTGTTTTCTGTCGTCTGCAGGGGTTTGGCAACGGTTTTTTTGACGGGAACGTCGGGCTTACTGTGCCGTTCGTGCAGAAATTTCAGTACCTTGGAGCGATACTGGTTGTAGAGCGGGTCGTCCGCCAGTTCCAGGCGGTGGCGCGGGCGCTCAAGATCAACGTCGAGAATCTCTCCGATGGTGGCGGCGGGACCGTTGGTCATCATCACAATGCGGTCCGATAACAATACGGCCTCATCCACATCGTGGGTGATCATAATTACGGTGTTGTTCAGCTCCGCCTGAATCTCCATCAGGGAGTCTTGCATATGTGCGCGGGTCAATGCGTCCAGTGCGCCAAAGGGTTCATCCATCAGCAATACTTTGGGCTGCATGGCCAGGGCGCGGGCGATACCCACGCGCTGCTTCATACCACCGGAAATTTCATTCGGGCGCTTGTGCAGAGCGTGGCTCATGTGCACCAGATCAAGATTGTGCTCGATCCACTCGCGCATCTCAGCTTTGGATTTGCTGTTGCCAAAAACCTGTTTGACCGCCAGTTCCACATTCTCATAGGCGGTGAGCCAGGGCAACAGAGAGTGATTTTGAAAGACCACTGCACGCTCCGGGCCCGGTTCGGTGACTTCCTTGCCATTGAGGATCACGCCGCCGCGGGTGGCCTGGTAGAGGCCGGCAACCACATTGAGTACGGTGGATTTGCCGCAGCCGGAGTGGCCGATCAGGGAGACAAACTCCCCCTGGGCAATTTTCAGGTCGACGTCCCGCAGGGCGGTGAATGGGCCCTTGGGGGTCGGGAATTCCATATCGATGTGACTGATGTCGAGAAGTACGCTCATTGGTTCAGGCTCCGTAAAATGAGTTACCCGGTGCTGTTTCGTTCCGGTGCAGATGGGGTTACTGGTTTGCTGATTTATCCCAAGAGACCAGTTTCTGCAGAGTGAGCATGCCGCGGTCCAGCAGGAAGCCGATCACACCGATCACCAGTACAGCGGCCATGATTCGCGCAAGGGAGTCGGAGCTGCCATTCTGGAATTCATCCCATACAAATTTTCCGAGGCCGGGATTTTGCGCCAGCATTTCCGCGGCAATCAGCACCATCCAGGCCACACCCAGGGAGAGACGCATACCGGTAAAGATCATGGGGACCGAGGCGGGCAGTACAATTTTCTGTACATGGCGCAGGGCGGGCAGACGCAGTACCTTGCTGACATTCACCAAGTCCCGATCGATGCCGGCTACACCCACAGCGGTATTGATAACCATGGGCCACAGGCAACACAGGGTGACGGTAATCAGGGAAACCAGGAAAGATTTGGCGACCACCGGATCGGGTGTTGCGTAGAGCGCGGAGACTACCATGGTGACCAGTGGCAGCCAGGCCAGTGGGGATACCGGTTTGAATACCTGAATGATCGGGTTGATCGCGTTGTTCAGGGGTTTGCTCAGGCCGATGGCGATACCCAGGGGGATGGCGATAGCCACCGCTAGTAGGAAACCACTCATCACGGTTATCAGGCTGGTCACAATCTGGTCGAGAAAGGTTTCCTTGCCGGTATAGGCGCGGATCTTGGGCTCGTAACTTGGATCTTTCGCTACACGCTCGGCGTTGCGCTTTTCCTGCCGCTGGTAAAATGCCTGCTCTTTTTCCCGTGATCGCTGGTGTTCATCGTACAGGGAGTTGAACTGCTCCATCACTGCAGCGGGTCCCGGGAATTTGCCCAGGGACGTATCGATGTTCTGTGCGGTGATGGACCACAGTAGCAGGAAAGTGAACATGCCCGCTAGGGGCAGGGCGATCAACCGAATGGCTCCGCTGACGAGGGTTCGATTGAAGACTTCGCTCAGTTGCGGCAGCTTGAAGCCTATCAATTTTGTGGCATTCGCGGTGGTGGTCGTCATTCCAGTTACCTCTGCACACGGCGTTGAGTGTTATGAGTGAGCATTTTTTTGCGGGCGCTGACCGGTAGCTCTGGGCAGCGCCTTGTCTGGGTATTGCGTGAGAAAGCCGATTTACAGTTTTTGTCCGGACTTAAGGCCTATGGCGAATTTTTCGATATATTCATTGGGCTTCTGGCCGTTGTAGACGATACCGTCGATAAAATGGGTCTGCGGATTGCGGAAGCCATCTTCGGTGTCGAAATCCGGGAACTGCTCGGCACTAGCCAGTTTTTCTTCAATCAGAGACTTGGCGGCAGCGGCGTAAATGTCCGGGCGGTACACCTTGGCTGCCAGTTCCTTGTACCACGCGTCTGGCTTGTCTTCAGAAATCTGGCCCCAGCGCCGCATTTGTGTGAGATACCAGATAGCGTCGGAGTAGTAGGGGTAGGTGGCGTTGTAGCGGAAGAAGACGTTGAAGTCGGGCACTTCGCGTTTGTCGCCTTTTTCGTATTCAAAGGTGCCGGTCATGCTGTTGGCAATCACTTCATAGTCGGCGCCCACATAGTTGGACTGGGAGAGGATTTTCACCGCTTCCGAGCGGTTGGCGTTGTTGTTCTCATCCAGCCACATGGCGGCACGGATCAGGGCGCGGGTAACACGTACGGTGGTATTGGGGTATTTCTCGGCGAACTCTTTCGTGATACCGAAGACTTTTTCCGGGTTGTCTTTCCAGATTTCATAGTCCGTCACAACCGGAACACCGATATCCTTGAATACCGCCTGCTGGTTCCAGGGTTCACCCACGCAGTAGCCGTAGATGGTGCCGGCTTCCAGTGTTGCGGGCATTTGTGGGGGCGGGGTTACCGAGAGCAGTGCGTCGGCATCGATCTGTCCGGATGTATCGCCCTTGTGGGGGGCATAGAAACCGGGGTGGATACCACCGGCGGCCAGCCAGTAGCGCAGCTCATAGTTATGGGTAGACACGGGGAATACCATTCCCATATTGAATGGTTTGCCTTCGGCCTTGTATTTTTCCACCACGGGTTTCAGAGCGTCTGCCTTGATCGGGTGAACCGGGCGGCCGTCTTCCATTTTCGGGATATTCGGTTTCATCTCTTCCCAGATGGCGTTTGAAACGGTGATGCCATTGCCATTCAGGTCCATGGAAAATGGGGTGATGATATCCGCCTTGGTGCCAAAGCCCATGGTGGCGGCAATAGGTTGGCCCGCCAGCATGTGAGCGCCGTCCAGGCGGCCATCGATTACACCGTCGAGCAAAACTTTCCAGTTGGCCTGAGCTTCGATGGTGACGTACAGGCCTTCATCTTCAAAAAAGCCTTTTTCGTAGGCGATGGCGATGGGCGCCATGTCCGTGAGCTTGATAAAACCGAACGTCAGTTCCTCCTTTTCCGGGTAACCAAGTTCTTTTGCGGTGGCGGGCGCGCTACTAAAGCCCATAGCCAGCACTAGCGAAGCGGCGAGTGTCTTGAAGGGTTTGTTCCTGATCATGATTCGTGTGCTCCAGGTTCCTGTTTGCGAAGTATTCAGTTTTCCGTGAGTCCGCAGTGCGCCGCCGATGCGGTAATCAAAAATCACACCTGCAAAAAAAAACGCTCACCAAACTCCCGTCGCCTGTGACGGGGTTGGTGAGCGCCTCTGCTCAAGGGCATACGCTTGCGCGCTGCCAGACTATTTTTTTGACGCCGTTGCCGGCTCAATCAATCAACGGATGTGAATTGGGTGTTTTTTGTTGTGATCCGGTCTGGTACGAAAATGTATTGCTGCGATGGATCACTGTTGAAAACGGTACTGCAGGGTCCGTGCCAACTTTTTTAGCACCGGTTCTGAGGCGCTTGATAAGGGGCGTGGGGGAAAACTGGCTCAGGAGGGTACTGTGGGAGGTCCAGATGCCCCTAAGTGACTGTAATTCAACAAGGTTTTATCGCCTTTCAGTCACCCGGAAATACCGGTGGGCAATTTTAGGTGGAACCCTGTTCATCGCTGTACGCAATGGTTTGAGGTGGGAGCGGCGGCGTGACAACGTGCGTCAAGACACACTGTCGCTCTGTCACAATTGCCCTTTGTGGTGCACGCTCGGTGCGCGGTGCGGGAATGTTTTGGTGCGTGAGCGTTAAGGTGGGGCAATAAAAAAGGCCGGGTGTTGCCACCCGGCCTTGCTTGAATTGCAGGTTTACCCGTTCGTCGGATCAGAAACTGTAGTTCAGGCCTACACCAGCGATCCAGGCTTCCAGGTTGGTGGTGCCACCGTCAAAGTAGGTATTGAGTGCGCCACCCAGTGCCGATACCGGCAGGCTGGAGAATTCCTGAATGGTGGAGTCGTCACCCCAGATATAGGCGAGACCACCGTCGATGCTCAACTGATTGTTGAATTTGTAAGTACCGCCGAAGGTCACCCACTGGCGATCGTTGTCCGGGATGGACAGGGTGCGCCAGGTGATGTCGCGGCCCACCAGTTCGCTTTCTTCGGTGTATAGACCGTCGCGGGCGGCACCTTCGTCATAGGCGTAGCCCATGCGCCAGGTCACTTCTTCGCAAGGGTAGTACTCCAGGCCCACGCTGTAGCGCCAGCCACTCTTGAAGTTCTCTTCCTTGATGTGCAACGGGTTGTAGGGCAGGTAGGGCTCGCCGCCAACGGTCTGATCGGGGAAGAATGCTTCCAGGCGCTCGAAGTCGTCCCAATCGGTCCAGGTGGCGCCTACCGCCAGGCCCCACTCGTTATTGAAGCGGTGATAGAGGCCGATCTCGGCCACATCCGGAAGGTCCAGGGTCAGGTCGGCAGGTTCGTTGTCGAACGGTAAGCCGGTAACCACGGATGGCAGCAGGTCAGAATCTACGTCGGCGTCGAGCTTGGGATCAAACTCTGCCTGGTAGGAAATACCGATACGGGTGCGGTCGGTAATGTTCCACAGTGCACCAATTGCCCAACTGGTATCCCAGTCGTCACCGCTGGCGTTAAGGATTTTGGCGTTGGACAGTGACGGGGCAACCGGGAAGTCGTTGGGTACCTTGGTGTTCAGGGTAGCGTCCGCGTACAGGAAGTTTACGGAAACCCCAACGCTGAATACGTCGCGGTAGTTGTAGGCTACGGATGGCGCGAGGTTGACAGTCAGCAGTTCCGTTTTGTCGGAGATGTGGGTTACCAGCCAGTTGGAATCGAAATCGGTTTCCAGGCCGTAGTCCGCATTCATCGCAAAACCGAACGACCAGCAGTCATCAATTGGCACTGCGACATAGCCAAACGGCACTATGGCGTCGGTGGCGTAGTCGTTGGCTTCCTGGTACAGCGGTTCGGTCAGCGGAATCTCACCATTGGGAGTCTGGGCGAAAAACTGGGTGTAACCGGCGGCGTCGATTTCCGGGTCGACATAATTGAAGCCACCGGTAATGGTGATGCGGTCAAACAGTGCTGAACCTGCGGGGTTGCGGGCGAGAATGGCGGCGTTGTCGCCGACGGTGTTCTCGGCGGCATAGGCACGGCCAAGGCCGCTGACACTGGATTCCTGAAGTGCAAAGCCAGCAGCCATGGCGCCGCTGGATGCGGAACAGATTGCTGCCGCTAATGCGGCTCTGCGCAAAGTTTTGATAGTCATGAGGTCCCACTCTTTTGCTGAAAATTATGCCAGCGGGAATTTGGCCCAATACTGGCGAAGAAGCTTTTCCAGAAAGTTTTTGCTTCAAGCAAACAAATTCCCAGTAGCTTGATTCTAGCAGTGCGAATTTTACGCACGGGGAGAATGCGACGACTTTATAGTAGCCTGTAGCGGAAAAATCTACGGTTTGTCGTAAATTTTTTGTATAGATGTGAAAAAAATTTCTAATTATTTTTGTGCGCTGATTTCTTTTCCATCGATGGATAATTTTGTCAGGGTGATCTGGTAGCTTTTGCCATTTTCTTCACGCTGCATCAGTTTTACCAGTGCGTAATTCCACTCCGGTGCAAACCAGATATTGGTGACGCGATCTGCATCTTTGCCGCGCACTCGCTGAACTTTAATAGTTCTGACTTTGCCCATGGGTGTGTTGATGGTCTCTTCTCCCGCCACCTCAAATTCATAGTCACGAATTTTTTTGCCATCGGCAACCTGGTATTGCAGCGGCGTTTTGCCATTGGCGATATCAATTGCCAGCTGCAGCTGGTAGCTGATCTTGTCTTGGATATTTGCTGGCGCGTTGTCAATGCTACGGGATTTATCGTAGATATTCAGAATGCGCTTGCCACCGTCCTCAAAGCTGAGAGCGGTGTGACGATCGCGGCCCAAACCGGATTTCTGGTAGTCATAGTGTTGGGGGGTAAGCCTGGTGCCCTGTTGCGCGAAGCGGGAATATTCCTCGATCTTTGCAAACATCGAGTGCGCGGAAAAATCCAGACGCCAACTCTGCGGGCTGCCGGTCAACTTGCGCTCGGCTTTGACGCCAAACCCGCTGAACTCTGCCTCGTAAATCGCCGTGAAAGGAACGAGAACTGCTGGATCGTCAGTAACAGCGGGCGTTTGCTCGGTTTCGGCACTACTCGGGAGGCTGCTGAGGAAGGCAGCAAAGAGAAAAGATATTGAAGCGGCAGCAGCAGTGAAACGATTCAAAAGACAACCTCCGGCCTTGTTTTCGACTTCCATACATTGTGGGTCAGTGTCAGGCCGGAAGTGTAGTCCGGCTCTACAACCGTTTTCCGCTGCGTGGCAACAGCTCTCCATCCAGTTCGGCACGGTCGCCCACCATGCGCAGACGTCCTTGGGCAAACCAGCTTGCCACCAGCGGATAAATTTTATGTTCCTGCACCAGCACTCGCTGTGCAAGGGATTCGGGGGTATCGCCGGTTTCAATGGGCACCGCCGCCTGCAGAATAGGCGGGCCGCCATCGAGTTCTTCGGTGACAAAGTGCACGGTGGCGCCATGTTCCTTGTCGCCCGCATCCAGCGCGCGCTGGTGGGTGTGCAGACCCTGGTACTTGGGCAACAAAGATGGATGAATGTTCAACAGGCGCCCGCTGAAGTGGCGGACAAAGTGGGGTGTCAGGATGCGCATGAAACCGGCGAGGATCACCAGGTCCGGCCCGTAGCCATCAATCAGCTTCACCATTGCCTGATCAAAGCTGTCGCGGTCGCTGAAATCCCGATGACTCAGGACTTCGGTAGGTACGCCCGCATTCTGTGCTCGGGTGAGTCCGTAGGCGTCGGCTTTGTTGCTGATTACCGCTTCCACGGAATAGTCGCCGTCACCGCCGGCCGCGGCATCCAGAAAGGTCTGCAGGTTGCTGCCGCTGCCGGAGATGAGAACAACGACGCGGCATTTCTGCGATGGGGTTGAGTTGTCGGTAGGCGACATGGTGCTGCTGGGCATCGGGAATTACAGGCCCGCCAGCTCGACGGCTTCGCCACCGTTCGCGGCTTCGATAGTGCCGACGATGAAGGCGTCCTCGCCCAGTTCTTTGAGCTTGGTAACGGCTTTGTCGGCATCTGCCGCTGGCACACAGATCACCATACCCACTCCGCAGTTGAAGGTGCGGTACATCTCACGGCCTTCAATGTTGCCCGCCTCCTGCAGCCAGCGGAATACCGGTGGCAGATCCCAGCTCTTGGTGTCGATCACCGCGCGGGCGTTGTCTGGCAGCACCCGCGGCAGGTTCTCCAGCAGGCCGCCACCGGTAATGTGGCTCAGTGCGTTGACCTGTACGTCCTTCATCAGCGCCAGCAGGCTCTTCACGTAGATGCGAGTGGGCGCCATCAGGGACTCGGCCAGGGTTTTGCCTTCCAGGTCTTTGTTCAGGTCGGCTCCGCTGATCTCCAGTACCTTGCGGATTAACGAGTAACCATTGGAGTGGGGGCCGGAAGCGCCGAGGCCGATCAGTTTGTCGCCGGTCTGGACATTGCTACCGTCGATGATCTCGGATTTTTCAACCACACCCACACAGAAACCCGCGAGGTCGTAGTCTTCGCCTTCGTACATGCCGGGCATTTCCGCAGTCTCGCCGCCCACCAGTGCTGCGCCGGCCAATTCGCAACCTTTGCCGATACCGGTGACCACGTCTGCGGCGATATCCACGTTCAGTTTGCCGGTGGCGTAGTAATCGAGGAAGAACAGAGGCTCGGCGCCGGCAACCACCAGGTCATTTACGCACATGGCCACCAGGTCGATTCCGATGGTGTCGTGGATGCCCAGGTCCATGGCCAGGCGCAGCTTGGTGCCCACGCCGTCGGTGCCGCTGACCAGAACCGGTTCTTTATAGCCGCTGGGGATTTGGCAGAGTGCGCCGAACCCACCCAGGCCGCCCATGACTTCCGGGCGCGTGGTGCGCTTGGCCACATGCTTGATACGCTCAACCAGGGCGTTGCCCGCGTCGATGTCGACACCGGCGTCTTTGTAGCTGAGGGAGGGGCTGGAGGAGTTCGGCTTGGAGTCGCTCATGGTTCAACCTGATAAGGGCCTAATTGGAAGGGCGCGTATTCTAGTAGAAAATTACCTGAATGTGCGAACTGAAGGCTGGGAGAAACAGCCGACACTGATACAATAGCCGGTAATTGACTGCCGGGGGCCCGTCTCCGGCGCAGGAAGGCACCGTGTAACCCACTGGAACCGGCCGATATCAGGCCGAAGCTGGTCTCTGCGGACGTCTGATACATATAAAGAGGTAAAAGGGGACTGAGAGCCAATGCCATTGACCATAACCCCCCGTGCACTGCTCTGGTTTGTGCTGTTACTGGCAGCGATGTCGGCAACGCTAGTGGTCCCACCCGCCAGCGCGCGGGTCATGCCGGACCTGTACGATGTGAGTGAAGCCGTTGCCAGCCGCGGCGCCACTGACCGCGCCGACGCCACCGCACGTGGTCTGGAGCGCGTATTTGTTCGGGTTACCGGTGACCAGGACATCGCCAACAACCCCAAGGTTGCACCGGTTCTGGCGCAAGCCCAGAAATTTGTGCAGAGCTATCGCTACGACAGTGATAACAATCAGTTGTACCTGCAACTGGCCTTCGACCCGCAAGCGGTGAACGATCTTGTTCACAAGCTGCAGCTGCCCCTGTGGCCCAATAATCGCCCGGGTACGCTAGTGTGGATGGCGGTGGATACCCTGCAGTCCGGCCGCGATAGTCTTCGCCAGGAAGACTACCCGGAGTTGTTCGGATTGCTGGATGGTCTCGCCATGGAGCGCGGCCTGCCGCTCGACTTTCCGGTCATGGATCTGAATGATCAGCGCAATATGCCCCTGGGCAGCCTGTGGGCGCAGGATGAGAGTGCGGCGGAGCGCGCCGGTGTTCGCTACCGCCCGGATGCAACCCTGATGGGACGTCTGTTGCAGACCTCCGGTCAGCGCTGGCAGGCAAACTGGCTACTGATTCACGGTGGTCGCAGCTACGCCTTCGATGCCAGTGGTACCACGATGGAAGAGGTGGCGTTGCGCGGTGTCAATGAGGCCGCCAACCTGCTGGCAGAGCGCTACGCAGTGCACAGCTCCGATACCGGAGTAGCCAGCGCAGTTATGGTGGAGATTTCCGGTATCCGCAGTTTCGCTCAGTACTCCCAGGCAACCAAATATCTGCAGGGGCTGGCTCAGGTCAGCACCGCCGAGGTACTGGCGGTAAACGGCGATCGCCTGATGCTGGCGCTGACCTCCAGCACCGAGTTGCAGACGCTGCAAAATGTGCTGTCCCTGAACCGCAACCTGCAATTGGCCCGCGACGACGGGCTGGTCGATCTGACCGGCTATCGCGCGCCGCTTGGTAGTGCCCAGAACCCTCTGCGCTACAGCTGGCAGTAAATCGTGTCTGGAAGTAGCCAATCCGGTGGCGTCCCGCAGCAATTACCCCTGGGTGTTTCCCTCAGGGACGATGCGACGTTCGCCAACTTTTTCCAGTCTCCCGATGACGGCAACCGGCAGGTTGTGGGCATGCTGAATGCCTTCGCCTGCGGGCAGAGTCCCGAGCAGGTGGTTTATCTGTGGGGTGAACCGGGCAGTGGGGTGACTCATCTGTTGCAGTCTGCCTGTCAGGTTGCGGAGGCGAGTGGCCGCAGTTTTCAGTACCTTCCCCTGGGGGACCTGATCGACAACGACCCGGAAGCCATTGTGGAAGGGTTGGAGTGCCTGGATCTGGTGTGCATCGACGACCTACAGCAGATTGAGGGGCGCGCCGACTGGCAGACCGCCCTGTTCCACCTCTACAACCGGCTGCGGGACAGTGGTAAACAGTTGCTGCTGGGGGCCCGCCTGTCCCCGCGCGGTTTGCCGCTGGCGCTGGCGGATCTGAAGTCCCGGCTGCAGTGGGGACTGACTTTCCAGTTGCACCCGTTGAGTGACAGCGACAAGGTGGCGGCTCTGGTGCGCCGCAGCAAGCTACGTGGGTTTGACCTGCCGGAAGATGTCGCGCTGTATATTCTGCATCGGGCGCCGCGCAATACCCGTGCGCTGTTCACCCTGTTGGAGCAGCTGGACCGCGCATCTCTACAGGCTCAGCGCAAAATTACCATTCCTTTCGTCAAGCAGGTTCTCAATATCTGAGCGACTGACAGCCTGGCATTTCCTTCTACACTGATACAGATAGTGTAAATTCTGGCGCCACCAAATCTATTGGTGGTCTGAAGGAGGTGCCTCTTGTCCCGAATCTTCAAAAAGATCGCCCTTTCTGTGATGTGCTGTGGTCTGGCATTGCCCGCAGCGGCGGATACGGTGGTGACTGTGCTGAAACTGGATAAAGCCGGTGTCGGCACCATGCTCGGTACCGTCACCGTCACGGAAACCGCCTACGGTCTGGTGTTTACGCCCAAGCTGGATGGGCTGCCAAAGGGATTACACGGCTTTCATTTACATGAGAACGGGAGTTGTGAACCCGCCGAGAAAGAGGGTGAGATGGTACCGGGACTGGCAGCGGGTAGTCATTACGATCCGCAGAACACCGGCAAGCACGGCATGCCCTGGGGAGATGGCCATCTGGGTGACCTGCCAGCGCTGTATGTCGATAGCGATGGCAAGGCGATGACACCGGTGCTGGCCCCGCGGTTGAAAAAGTCCGACCTTAAGGGGCGCGCATTGATGGTACACGCGGGCGGTGACAATTACTCTGATCAGCCAAAGCCGCTAGGTGGCGGTGGCGCGCGCATCGCCTGTGGTGTCATCCAGTGATCGGGTATCCATACCGTAGCCGCCGCACTGGCTGCTGACTTCACTCCCATTTTTTGGACGGAAGTGCTGGTCGAAACATCGCGGTAGCGGCCAGCGCGGTTTGCGGATGTTGAGCCCCTGTGAGCCCGGGCATGGTGCTCCGGGCTTCGGGATACACCAGTTTTCCGGCTCTTGATAGTGGGTGTCGTTTTTCCGGTGTCGAAAGTCCGATACCGCGTGGTACACCAGTCGCCTTGCCCGGTTCAGGCTGCCGAGAGGTTCCCATTCTCCCACCCCTCGCCAGGGGTTCATGGATATGTTTTCACAAAATGCGTCCTGCCCCTCACTGGCAAAATCCTGTGGTGGAATATACACACGGGCGACGGGGATGAATGGCGACATTGATTCTTTCCAGATTGCCGTGCCGTCATCCAGTGGCATTTCCGATTCCGCGGCACCGCTAGCTCGCGGTTGTAGCAAAAAGTCGAAGCAGGCACTTTTACTGTCGAGGACTTGGGCCATCTGCTCGGTGAGGTAGTTGTCGCCGCGCTGTGTGTTGGCGCGAGCATCAGTGAAGTCACTGCCGGCGCAGGGGCGCGTGGAGAATTTGATGGCTGATTTTCCGAGGCGGTAGGGCAACATGGAAAAGTACTGCTCGGCTAGTGGGGTATCAATGGTGGAAGATACTGTCTGGTAGGCCCGCCACATTTCTTTCGGGTGCAGACGGGGAGGCCACAGGCTGAAAAACCAGGCGCTCCGGTCCATTTTGGCGAGGTGCTGCATATTCTCCGCGTAATCGAATATGTTGCGATTAAAAAATGCCGGGGTGTTGGTCATGATGAAATCCTGGTTCGCGGATTCACCTTGAGGCAGCTCCGGTGCGATCGGGGCCCCGCCGGTATCCATCACCTTGATTGCCATGCCGCGGGCGTCTCCGTGACCGTCGGGCTGCACCTGCATATCGCCATTGGAAAAGCGGATCCAGGCCCGATAGCTGCGCCCCGGTTCGGAAAAAATCGAATGTTGGAAGCGGCTTGGAATGTCGCCATTGATTTCAAATTCCGCCCGCACACAACCGGTGGTTTTGGCATGGGCGTCGCGGCGGTAGTGATTGCCATACCTTGGGCTGTTCAGCTTGTGAGCGGCGGTGGAGATGGCCCGCGCGGACTGAATGGCCGAGACAATGGCCTCCAGCTCATCGTCGGGGATGTCCATTCCCAGTGTATCCACGTCGAGAGATTCCAGACCGGTGGGGGACGGGGTGAGTGCCTGTGGTTGCTCATGGGCGGTCAATGTAAGCGGGCCGAGGGCGACCCCCGCCGCCAGTAGAAAGCGTGAGATCACCGTCTCGTCTCCCGGTTCCCATGTTGGCTTGCCAATTGTGGGGCGCCGCTGTGGCGGTACGGAGCACAGGCCTGTTCGCCAATGGCACTGGCCGGCGGCTCCGGGTATTGCGCCCAGTTTTGCGGATCTCCGCCAAGGCGCTCGGCATAGTCCGGGTTGCCCATAACCTTCAGGTATTCAATGAGTGCCAGGCGTTCGTTTTCTTTAAAGCGTCGGCCGATACGCCCGGGCTCGTCGGCATCCGTAAACAGGTGGCCGCTGTTGCTGTTGCCGGTTTCGCGGGTGTCGAATGCAAAGTTCCCCGGGCGCAAATCGGTTACATAACCCAGCTTTTGCGGGTTGTATTCCCGGTGGCCAATACCAAACCGCACCGGACGCGCTTCCCTGGGGGACAGCAGGTCGTAGATGGTGGGAACGGATCCATTGTGCAGGAAGGGCGGCGTGGCCCAGACCCCGTGTAGCGGGCGTGCTTTATAGGCCGCCTTGTTGACGATGCGGAAGGGCACATTCAATCCGTCGTAGTCGGCGATTGCGTTGCCGTCGCTGGAAATCTCACGGTTTTTATACAGAACCGGAACCAGTTTATTGATCAGTAGTTGCAAACCGTCGCCCGCATTGACGCGGCGTTGGGCAGAATTCTCTGGTGCTGTCGGGTCGCGTGCAACCAGCGGACCCGGGTCAAAGGTATGTTCTACAAAATTGGTTGCTGCGGTTGGGTCGGTACCGATCACGCTGATGTCGATCCACGGAATGGCCCAGATGGATTCCCGCCAGTCTTGGCGTACCGGGCGGTTGTCAGCGTCATAGCCAACCTGGCCGGACATGTCCCACTGCCAGTTGACATCGCGCTGGCGGGCCGGGTTGTCGGTGGGGCCTGCGGCCAGCGGCCATTGATAGGGCTCGGAGATATGGGGTCCGTGGCAATGGGCGCATTGATCGGCGAACAGGTTTTTGCCTTGTCGGGCGCGGGTGATATTGATTTCTCCCAGCACCTCTTCCGGCCACTTGGGGGGGCGCAGTTTACGCAGGGTGGTTTCAATACACTGCATACCCTCCACATCAATAGTGGACGTACCAAACTCTCCCTCCGGCAGAAGCGCACCGTTTTCATCGATCAGTTTGACCGGTGCCATAACTCCCAGGGCCTCGCCTACATTGCGGGCCATGGCCTGGTTGGTGAAGCCGGTGTACTGCACCCAGTCGAAGCGCCAGATATCCCACAGGAAGGGGTAACTGACCGGGGCATTGGCTTCTTGATAGTTGTCTTCGATTCCCAGGTTGTAGCCGAAGACCACGTTGCCAATTCGGCCTACCGCATCGGTGCGACCGCGACCTTCTGCAACCGGAAAATTGCTACTCCGCCCCGGCCCTTTGGCGAATTCAAAAAAACGTTTGCGAAAGGCGGAAAAGTCTCGCCTCAACTGCGCGCGCGCTTGTTGGTCGTCACCGGCGATCTCATCGGCAAAGCGGTTCCATTTAAGCAGGTTGACCTGCATCTCCGCTGTGGTGGCACCGAGGGAGTGGATAAACTCACCAAAGCCGCTGGTGGACATACCGTGAATTGCCTGACCGCCGTCGATGCGCAGCGCGGTGCCCCGGTAGTGCAGTTCGCCGGTGTGGCACAAGGCGCAGCCCAGGTCCAATCGCCGTGAGCCGTCTTCGGGATTCTGGTGGCTGCCCATGCCCACCGGGTAGATTGCTCCGGCATTGGATTTTGGGCTGTGAACCGGATCGATGATGAAACCCCAGCCGCGCATATTATCTGCGCTGGCCAGTTTTTCCCTGGAGAAAGGAAGCTCCAGTGCCTGTAACCAGGCATAGTGAAGCCCCTGAAGTTCAGTGCCCTGAGGGGTATTGTAAAAAAGCTGACGGTCCTCGTCTGTCCAGCCCTGGTCCAGGTAGCGGATCTCGGTAATTTCCTCCCGGGTGATGTTGGGCTCGAACAGCTTATGAGCGAGCGTACAGCCGGTCAGTACCAGGCCGCCGCCAGCGAGTAACCACAGGGGGAGTTTGAGTAGCCGAAAATCCATTTTAATGTTCCAGTTTGATACCGTTTTTGTTGTTGTCGCCAGCTTGCCCTGCCTGCGGACGCGGCACTATTGTAAATTGCATCCGCTGAAAGAAAAGGCGGAAAAAAGAAAAGCCGGGCGCTGGAGTCCCGGCTTTTCTCGAATTGTAAGACTGATTGTCTGGGGCTGGGTGTCAGTTTCCTTTTTTCTCTTCAACCCAATTGTTCACCAGCTCTTCCAGCACATCCAGCGGCACGGCACCATTTGCCAGCACCACATCGTGGAATTCCCGAATATCGAATGCGTCTCCCAGGGACTGTTTGGCGTTTTCACGCAGCTCGACAATCTTCATCATGCCAATCTTGTAGGCGGTGGCCTGCCCGGGCATCACGATATAGCGTTCGATAGCCTTTACCACGTCGCCGTGGGGGTTGGGGCTGTTTTCAGCCAGCCACTCGATGGTTTCTTCGCGGGTCCATTTCTTGCTGTGCAGGCCGGTGTCAACAACCAAACGGCAGGCGCGCCACAGCTCCATGGCGAGGCGACCGAAGTCGGAGTAGGGGTCCTGGTAGAAACCGATTTCTTTCGGTACCAGCTCGGAATAAAGCCCCCAGCCTTCGGTGTAGGCGGTGTAGCCCCCGAATTTGCGGAAACTGGGAACATTTTCCAGCTCCTGCATGATCGATAGCTGCATATGGTGGCCGGGAATCCCTTCGTGGTAGGCCAATGCCTCCATCT
The DNA here is from genome assembly GCF_045348205.1 of Microbulbifer sp. ARAS458-1. NCBI lineage: Bacteria > Pseudomonadati > Pseudomonadota > Gammaproteobacteria > Cellvibrionales > Microbulbiferaceae > Microbulbifer > Microbulbifer sp. ARAS458-1. The sequence continues at coordinate 1,945,529 of NZ_CP155838.1, forward strand.
GGTACACCGGCATGCTGCTCATTTTGTACAGATTGGCGTAATAGATGCCCGGGCGTGAGCCATCCGGTGCCGGGCGCTGATAGAAGGCTTTGCCCGCGGATTTCTCGCGGAAAGGCTCTACCGCTTTTACCACCAGGTCGGCTTTGGGCTTTGTAATAAACAGCTCGTCCAGGCGCCCCTTCATGGTATCGATCAGTGCTGTGGCTTCCTTCAGGTAGCGCTGCTTGCCTTCTTCCGTTTCCGGGTAGTAGAACTGTTCGTCGGTACGCATGAATTCGAAGAATTCCTGCAGGTTGCCGTCAAACTTCACTTTTTGCATGATTTCGCGCATTTCGTTGTGAATGCGCTCCACTTCCTCGAGACCCTTCTGGTGGATTTCCTCGGCACTCATATCGGTGGTGGTGTATACGTTCAGGCGATGCTGATAGAAGGCGTCGCCGTCTGGCAGCTTCCAGGCGCCGTCGTCGGTGGTGGCTTTTTTCTCCAGCTCACCCAGATAGCTGATCAGGTTTTCATAGGCCGGCTTGACGCTTTCCAGCATGGCGGACTTTGCCTGCTCGATCAGCGCGGACTTTTCCTCCTCACTGATTTCCAGCTTGTCTACTTTGCCTTTAAAGTCGGCGTATAGGGTGCTGTCTTTACCGTCGTCGTAGGGGGCGCCGGTAATCAGGTTTTTTCCGTCGCTGATAATGTAGGGGAATACAAACTTGGGAACGATTACGCCCTTATCAGCCCGCTCCTTCAGGTTTTCAATCAGTTGGTCGAAATAGGCGGGCAAGCCGTTCAGACGGGAGATGTACGCTTCTGCATCGGATACATCGTCCACCCGATGCTGGTTGATCAGCAGCGAAGCGACGCTGGTGTGCGCGGCATACATCTGGTTGACCGGGTAGGTGTGCAGGCGCCACTTCCAGCCCTCGATGTCCTGCTCCAGGTTGCGGATGGCCAGCTCCAGAGACAGTCGGGTGGCGTCGTCGAGCTGGTCTGGATCAATTTTTTTCAGTGTTTCCAATTGCCGCTTATTGATTTCATGGGTTTCTTTTTCAAAGCGGGGAGAGATATCGTCCCATTTGCCGTAATCCTCTTTAATACCCAAGAACGTTTTGAATTCAGGGCTGCGATTCACGTGCGTTTGGAACTGCTCTTCAAACAGCGCGTTGGTTTTCGCGATGACTTCCGGGTTGCCTGCTGACCCGGTGACGCTGGGTTGGTCCGTTGTCGGCGCTGCTTCGGTGGTTGCGGTCGGGGTGGAATCCGCCTGTTCTGTTGTTGGTTTCTGGTCACAACCTGATATGGCAAGCGCGCTTATGGCGGCCGCCAGCAGAGTCAACTTGAGCTTCATGGTGTTATCTCAGCGTCAGTGAATGAATTTAGGGAAGTGGTGTTGTAACCAGAAGCTGCGGTGGTTGCAAATCTAATGGCCAGGTGGTCATTTTTTCGGCGAAAGTGGTGGTGAGGTTATTGTGAATGACGGGCATAAAAAAGCGGGCCTTGGGCCACTGCTGTCCCACAGTTTGGGATAACTGAAAAAGCCTGAACCAATCTGGTTACAATGATTCTGCG
>NZ_CP155838.1:1947191-1957287 GCF_045348205.1 Microbulbifer sp. ARAS458-1
GCCCGCCACCCAATCAAAAAGACCAGCCTCAAATGAGGCTGGTCTCATGACTGTCAAACTGTGGGACAGCAGTGGGCCATGGGCCCGCTTTTGGTCTAACTGGAATTAACTCAGTGATCAGGCAAAGTTCTGATTCACGAAGTCCCAGTTGACCAGTGCCCAGAAGGCTTCCATGTACTTCGGACGCGCGTTGCGGTAGTCGATGTAGTAGGCGTGTTCCCATACGTCACAGGTCAGCAGCGGGGTGACGCTGTCGTCGGTCAGCGGGGTCTCGGCGTTGGAGGTGTTGACGATGGCGACCGAGCCGTCGGATTTCTTCACCAGCCAGGTCCAGCCGGAACCAAAGTTGTTCACAGCGCTTGTAGTGAATTCTTCTTTGAACTTGTCGAAAGAACCAAAGGCTGCGTTGATCGCTTCGGCTACCGCGCCGGTAGCGGCGCCACCGCCATTCGGGCTCAGGCAGTTCCAGTAAAAGGTGTGGTTCCAGATCTGCGCTGCGTTATTGAAAACGCCGCCGGAGGAAGATTTGATCACTTCTTCCAGGGACTTGTCGGCTTCCGGAGTGCCTTCCAGCAGGCCGTTCAGCTTGTCGACGTAGGTTTTGTGGTGCTTGCCGTAGTGGAATTCCAGAGTCTCTTTGGAGATGTGCGGCTGCAGCGCGTCCATAGCATAGGGGAGTTCGGGGAGAACATGTGCCATGTGATATTCCTTCCTTTGTCTGGGACCTGTACCGACCCAAGTACAGTAGCAGGTCAGTTGTTGGTGGCACGCATTCTACACGCGCTTGATGTCATTATTAAGCCATCGGACAGGCCGAAAACGGCTCAAATGTCGCTAAAGACACGGTAACTGTAATTAAGTGCTGCGAATGATTCTCAATGGCGAACCATGTCCGGTCCCTGGTGTCCTATTCTGATAACTGAACCCGCTTACTTTTTCGTCAATTTTTGGTATAACTGCCGCAGTTTTCATCTCCAAAATCGGTTTCCCACGCCGGCCTCAAAGGCCGAGCCAACGCAGGATCAACAGCATGCAACGCAGAGAGCCCACATTCGATGGCAGCAGTTCATCTTCTATGGACCCTCAAATCCCCAACGGGCCGATCGGCGGTCGCCGTGGGCCTGCCCAGCCTGTCGCGCCAGAGCCTGTGACTGAGGCGGGCAGTGGGGGTGGTTCTTCATTTCTGGCGATCGTGGCGCTGATGCTGGCACTGGCCGGTCTGGGCGGGGCCGGCTTTCTGTATACCCAGTGGCAGGAAACTGTGGCTCAGTTGAAAGATGCAGACGCGCGAATCGTGCAACTTGAGAAGCGGTTTGAAATGTCTGGGGAGGAGTCTGCTGCGTCTGTGGAAGTTCTCAACGCGAAAGTGAAGGAGAATGCCTCCGAAATCCGCAAGCTGTGGGGCGTGTCATACGACACCAATCGCAAGAGCATTGCCGCGAACAAGGCGACCGCCGACGCTGCCAAGAAAGAAGTGGCCGCTCTTTCCAGCAGGGTCAAGGGCTTTGAGAGCAGTCTGAAAAAAGTCGCTGCACTTGAGAGCGAGATCAGCAAGTTGAAAGAGTCTACGGTAACCGCGTCGCGCGAAACTAAAGATAAGGTGGCGAGCATCGAGCGGCAGCTGAATTCCGTGCGTGCCGATCTGACCGCACGCGTGGGTGCCAATGAAGAAGCTGTGCAGTCTATCGACAGCTACCGTCGTACCGTGAACAAGGATCTGGTCCAGCTGCGTGATGCTATTCGCAGCCTGCAATCCAGCTCTACCACAGCCTCGGCGCCCTGATATCCGTGCCCTGAACGGGGCGTCAATCAGGCGTCAGGCAGGGTTCAAATATTAGGATTCAAAAGGATTAACGGCGGTGGAGCCCGCCGTTAATCATTCTCATTTTCATCGGCGTCATTCAGGCAGGTAGTTTCTGCCTCCCTTCATATCGTCTCGCCCAACACCCCAAGCCATTTCGTGTAAAATCGCCGCCTTCGAGACGAGAGACAACCGGAGCCGGCAATGACGATTATCCGCCAGGACGACCTGATCGACAGCGTGGCCGACGCGCTGCAGTTCATTTCTTACTACCACCCACAGGACTTTATCCAGGCCCTCAACAAGGCCTACGAAAAGGAAGCCAACCCGGCGGCGAAAGACGCCATGGCGCAGATCCTGATCAACTCCCGCATGTGTGCACAGGGCCACCGCCCCATCTGTCAGGACACCGGTATCGTGACCGTGAAACTGAAAGTGGGCATGAACGTGCAGTGGGACGCGGAAATGAGCGTGACCGACATGGTCAACGAAGGTGTCCGCCGCGCCTACAACAATCCGGATAACGTACTGCGTGCGTCTATCCTGGCAGACCCGGATGGCGCACGTAAGAATACTGGCGACAATACCCCCGCGGTCATCCATTACGAAATCGTCCCCGGCGACACCGTTGATGTGTATGTGGCAGCGAAAGGTGGCGGCTCCGAAGCGAAGAGCAAATTTGCCATGCTGAACCCCTCCGACTCCGTCGTGGATTGGGTTCTGGAAATGGTGCCCAAAATGGGTGCCGGCTGGTGCCCGCCGGGCATGCTGGGTATTGGTGTAGGCGGCACAGCCGAGAAAGCGATGCTGCTGGCCAAGGAGTCCCTTCTCGATCCGATCGACATCCAAGACCTGCAGGAGCGTGGCGCTTCCAATCGTGCTGAAGAGCTGCGCCTGGAGCTGTTCGACAAGGTGAACAAGTTAGGCATTGGCGCCCAGGGCCTGGGAGGCCTTACCACTGTGTTGGATGTGAAGGTCAAGGACTTTCCTACCCACGCGGCGAACAAAGCGGTAGCCATCATCCCCAACTGTGCCGCTACCCGTCACACCCACTTTACCCTGGATGGTTCCGGCGCAACGCGCCAGACTCCTCCAAAGTTGGAAGACTGGCCGGAAATCACCCGTGAAGCCGGCGGAAATACCCGTCGTGTCAATCTGGATGAAGTGACCGCAGAAGACGTACTCAGCTGGCAGCCCGGTGACACATTGTTGCTGAACGGTAAGATGCTTACAGGCCGCGACGCTGCGCATAAAAAAATGGTCGACATCCTGGCCAAAGGCGAAAAGCTGCCGGTAGACCTGACCGGCCGTTTTATCTACTACGTGGGCCCAGTGGATCCCGTTCGTGAAGAGGTTGTTGGCCCCGCCGGTCCTACTACTGCTACCCGTATGGACAAGTTTACCCGTACCATGCTGGAAGAAACTGGCCTGCTGGGGATGATCGGAAAAGCCGAACGCGGCCCAACCGCAATTGAAGCTATTCGAGATAACAAAGCTGTCTATCTGATGGCTGTCGGCGGTGCTGCATACCTGGTGGCCCAGGCTATCAAGGACGCAAAGGTTATCGCTTTCCCGGAGCTGGGGATGGAAGCCATCTACGAATTTGAAGTGGAAGATATGCCGGTCACAGTGGCGGTGGACAGTAATGGTGAGTCAGTGCACAACACCGGCCCGGTAATCTGGAAGCACAAAATAGAAGAGGGTGCGGTATAACCGCAGCACCACGCTTCACCTGAGCGCGACAAGCCGGCCCCAGCACCTGAGGCCGGCTTTTTTTGTGGATCTGGTTAAGTAATATCCGCATTATGGTGTCAGAAAGAAATAATTGACCGAGATCAGCAGCCTATGGCGTGTGTGCAGGGAATGGGATAGGCTAACTCGTTGATATCTATATATTTAATCGAACCTAAAAAGTGCCAGTTAGAAAATAAGAACAAAAGCCATAGGCTGCATTCTCTGGGCGGAAATTTGCAGAATGGTTTGCAAAATATTGATTTTACAGTGATTTATCGCCACCGTTGAATTCGGTGCCTAAAAATAATTGGGTTGGGGAAACACGCCTTTGGCGTATGAATAAAACTGTTAGTGTTTTTTACAGCAGTGGCATTTTGGGTTTTGGTTTTCGGAAAGTTCGGTGCATTACACGGTGGTTCCGGCACGCGATGTGGTGAGAATTTGCAGCGTGAAATCGAGGCCCCACTATTTGGCATCGGCAAGCCGGCTTTTGAATATTTTCCGGCATCTCTATTTGTGCCGTGCCGCTTACAGATAATCGTCGGCTTCGCCCACGGTGGGAAACTGAAGGTCTCTGCCAGTAGTGGCGGCACCGCACAGAGGTTTTTCCAAGTACAGGAAGACCTATTCGCGTTCGTTCTTTGCGGTGGTAACATCAAGCCAAGAAGTGCTAAAGGGAGTTGTCAGTGCGCCGAAACACTAACAAGCTGCGGCAGAGCGACAGCCAACACTACGCGTCTTTTGTGTTACTCGCTGTCGCTCAAACATTAACACAAAAGGCGCTCCGCGTTGGCTGCGCCTGCGCAGGGCGTTAGGCATCTCAATGAACCTTGATGAACTAGTTAATTCTGTACCTGAAACGGAATTGAAAGAAAGCCTCTCGCGCTGGGTCGGAGAATGGAAGCAAGATGATCAAGATATTGAGGGTCTCGCTTATCTAATCGAGAAATGGCATGGAAATTTTTGGTTCCAAGATAAGGATTCCTACAACAAGTTCCACTCTGAATTTCAGAATTTTAAAAATGCCGCAGTAGATAATATTAGCGGTTTAACATTCAACGAACGGCTGTACTGGTTTGGTCTTTTTGAAGCATGGGAAAGTGGTAATGGAACTACGCAAATGCGCTTGCGTAGCAAACTCCGTGCAAATGCCTAACAAACAGCGGCAGAGCGACAGCCAACACTACGCGCCTTTTGTGTTACTCGCTGTCGCTCAAACATTAACACAAAAGGCGCTCCGCGTTGGCTGCGCCTGCGCTCGGCGTTATGGTGCCGGGCTGTAAAAATGGTGGTCTGTGCCAGCGTGTAATTTAGAGCTCTATTTTGGCACGCAGCATTTGGCTATCTGCCATGATAAAATTAAGCAGTTTCGTTCCTAGAGCTTTCGTTTAATCTCATGGGAAACACGGCAACTCCGCTGCAGTAAGATGGTGTGCCAATAAGAAAACAATTGGTTGGGGGAAGTTGGAATTTCTTTCCTCGTTTTTAAGGAGCTTCGGCGCATTCGGTGCGCGTAGGTAGTTCGGAGCGCGTCAGCCATAACCAGGCGCTGCAGCCGACATCTTACTTTGTGCACTTTGTTGCGCGGTCGCTCCGCTCCTATTTTGCGCAACAAAGCGCCCAAAGTAAGCTGCGGCTGAGCGCGGCGTTATGCATCAAGGAGAGATACATGAATAACGTAGTTGTCGGAGTGCTGGTCGGAATAGCTGTGGCTTATCTGGGTGTATATTTCACTGGATTCTCTGCCGCAATTGCAGTTCCGAAAGAAGTGTCTGACCTTCTATCCGCCAATACTTTCCTAGTTTGGGATATTGCCGTGACGCAATTCTTGGGGTATGGAGTTATTGCTTTTCTACTTGTTTTCTTCTCGATAAAGCTATTTCGGCTTAATCCATGGATGACAGCGCTGATTTCAATTGTTTCGTGTGAAGTTGTGTTGTTTGCCACATACTCCAGCCAATACATGATTTATGTACCGCATTTCGTAGTGCTTATTGGTTGTGGAGCTCTGGCAGCATTCATGGCCAGGCGGCAGGAAAATGCATAACAATCAGCGGCAGAGCGACAGCCAACGCTACGCACCTTTTGTGTTACTCGCTGGCGCTCAAACATTAACACAAAAGGCGCTCCGCGCTGGCTGCGCCTGCGCTGGGCGTTATGCGATAGGACATGATTAACTCAATTTGGCCAAAGAAACTATTAAGCCCAAAAATTGATCTCGGACAATCTATTAATGATGGTATCCAGATTATTTCGAAACTGGGATCTCCAGTCGAAGAGAGTTCTGATAGTGAAATCTCGTATCGTGTAAATACTGATAAATTTGATATCGCAATTTATGAGAAAAGTGGTGTAATTTCTTCGGTTTGGTACAACGATCCAATTGGTAGGCTTTGGGCTAAAGGAAAGGCAAGAAAGTTAAAACTATACCTTGCAAGATACGGAAACCTAGGGGATTGGGAGCTGAGGTTGAGTAACGGAATTATGGCTCACTACTTCAATGAAAAGCTCGGTATTGTACTGGTCTACGGCGTCCACAAAGACGTAATTCGCGTGAACCTCACCCGGCACGCATAACAAGCAGCGGCAGAGCGACAGCCAACGCTACGCACCTTTTGTGTTACTCGCTGGCGCTCAAACATTAACAAAAAAGGCGCTCCGCGCTGGCTGCGCCTGCGCTGGGCGTTAGGCTAGAAGAGAGCCAGTGATGAAAAAAATATTTTTGATATTATTTCTAGGGGTTGCACTGTCAGCCTGCGGAATTTACTTGATCGATTCCCATAGTCGTTCACTTCACGATAATTTGTCCCGATCAGAAAATGAATGTATCTCTGCTCTTGCCGGCAGTAATGAAGCCAAAGAACAGCTATGTACCTTCGAAGCTATTCTTGCGATGGATTCTTCCGGACTATCACCTGAGCAGGTAAAAGTTCAAGAAGCCTATAAAAAGGTTATAAATTTCGACGAATCGTACATTTTCCTGGTTCCAGGAATCATATTGTTGTCATTTTTGATATCTGTTCTCGTGACCAACAGGGTCTTCGGGAAAAGTCGTGGTACTGCGGAGCCCCCAGCCTAACAAACAGCGGCAGAGCGACAGCCAACGCTACGCACCTTTTGTGTTGCTCGCTGTCGCTCAAACATTAACACAAAAGGTGCTCCGCGCTGGCTTCGCCTGCGCTGGGCGTTATGAGTAGATCATGATTCGAACCCTGATTTTTCTGGCCAGTTTCATTTTTTCCATTCCAGTAATAGCGGCCGGTGTAATTGAAGAAGTTGAGCTGTCACCTGACCTAGCTGAAAAATTGGGCTTTGAGATTGTTGTAAGTTCAGAGGGTTCCTCAACCATGGTTGAAGTTGAGGGTCCTAAAAATTTGAATGACGGTTGTTTACCTGCACGCAGCGGAAACTTGCTTTTAGATGAAGTGGGCAATGAAGTTGCCGTTTATATAACTGAGCTTCCAAAAATTACCGAGTCGCCAAAAGCTCTAGGTTATATAGTTCGTGGCAATGCATTAACATTGGGCTTATTCATAGACTATTCCTGCCCTAAAAATAGAGCGTTGGAGAGCCGGCGGTATATAGTGACATCTATCCAGGCATGGAACTCATAACAATCACAGGCAGTGAAGCTCCGGCCCTTCGGGCCTCCGCGGGACGTCTTACCTTGTGCACCTTTTGCGCAGGTCGCTACGCTCCCATTTTCGCGCAAAATGCGCACAAGGTAAGCCGCCCCTGCTGTGGGCGTTATGGTGCCGGGCTGTAAAAATGGTGGTCTGTGCCAGCGTGTAATTTAGAGCTCTATTTTGGCACGCAGCATTTGGCTATCTGCCATGATAAAATTAAGCAGTTTCGTTCCTAGAGCTTTCGTTTAATCTCATGGGAAACACGGCAACTCCGCTGCAGTAAGATGGTGTGCCAATAGGAAAACAATTGGTTGGGGGAAATTGGAATTTCTTTCCTCGTTTTTAAGGAGCTTCGGCGCATTCGGTGCGCGTAGGTAGTTCGGAGCGCGTCAGCCATAACCAGGCGCTGCAGCCGACATCTTACTTTGTGCACTTTGTTGCGCGGTCGCTCCGCTCCTATTTTGCGCAACAAAGCGCCCAAAGTAAGCTGCGGCTGAGCGCGGCGTTAGGGCAATGGCCATGAAATGGACTATTTTGGCGCTAGCTATATCGCAATTTGTAAACGCAGAGGAGCTGGTGAATTTCGAGTTTACCAAAGTACCGTGCAAGCCTGATTGGGCAGAGAGTGAGGAAGTATGGGTAGCTCTAAATAAATTACCACATACGACTGAACTTTCGGAGATCAAGGGCTGTGTTAACCCAGAAAGTACATTGAATATTTTTGGTTTTTTTGAGTTAAACCAGTATTGTCGAGTTTATTTGAGATGCCGTAACAATAATGAAAGTGGAGGGTTGCTTCTTCATTCAATCGTCGCAGTTGATCTTGAAATGGACTCAGGAAAAGTGGCTGCGGTCAGTAGGGTGCTTCGAGAATCGCCCTAACAATGCAATGCAGCCGACGTCTTACTTTGTGCACGTTTTGCACGGTCGCTGCGCTCCCATTTTCGTGCAAAACGTGCACAAAGTAAGCCGCGGCTGATCGCGGCGTTAACGTAGGGAATTACAAAAGTGAAAGTGGTTAACCTGCAAGAAAAAAGAAGGAATCCTGTAGCGGGTTTTGTCGGGCTCGGGAATTCAGAAGCAGGTAACGAACTTTCCGGTAACTGATTTCGCGCAGCCTGAGAGTCAGCTGAAGGTAGAGATCATGCCGCTTCAAGCACAGATTCTCGATTCAAGGCCATCTTTGTGGCTGGGGTTAAGGAAAGAATGAGATTTTCAAAGTTCATGGGAAAACTCTCTTCTTTTAAGGGCAGAAAATTAGGCCAGAGTTGGTTCTTTGTTTTGTGCGCTTCGGCGGTAGCAACCGAGGTTCACGTTAACAAGGCACTGCAGGCGACGGCCAACTTTGTGCACTTTATGCGCGGTCGCTGCGCTCCCATTTTCGCGCATAAAGCCCCAAAATTGTCCGCGCCTGAGCGCGGCGTTAATGTTCCGGTTCAACATGCCGGCGCCTTCGAGAGTTCGGGGGTAGTTTACTAGCGATTCGGCGGCTTTCGGCCTTGTAGAAACGAAATCGCTAGCAGGACTTTACGGTTGGTTTTAATAGGCAGTAGTGGCTTCCATTCTTTTAGTTTGGTGGTGGCGCCGGAAGAAATGTAGTGGGGTAGTCCCGTTTGGCTTTTTAGCTGCTCCTGGGAAAGAGTGGTACGGTACAGCCAAACGTGCCGCTAGAGGTATGTTGATTTTTGGTGGCTTCTAGGTTTGGTGGTTTTTAATGTGCAGCCTCGCTTTGAGTCCCCCAACATTAACAATCACGGGCAGTGATGCTCCGGCCCTTCGGGCCTCCGCGGGACGGCTTACCTTACGCACGTTTTACGCGGGTCGCTTCGCTCCCATTTTCGCGTAAATCGCGCATAAGGTAAGCCGCCCCTGCCGTGGGCGTTATGAGTATCAGTGAAGATGAAGCTGCTTAAACAGTTTGAATCAGAAGTGGATGCGAAAACTTTATCGGAAAGGCTAAGACATAAGGGTATCCTTACGCACGTTTCATCCTTAAACTCTTTCCGGCTGTCAAGCTATGCTACTGGTTCCTTAAAGGTAAGTGTTTGGGTTGTTTTATCTAGTCAAGAAAATGATGCAATTGCATTGTTGGCAAATAAAAAGCATAAAGTTTCATGCCCGCTAACGGAAGAGCAAATGGTTGCATTAGAGCGTAAAAGTAAGGCTGCCGTTGGTATTTACCTAAATACGGGTGCACTCTATTTGCTAAGTGGTTTGCTAATAGGGTTTTTAATATGGGTAGCATATAGTGTGCTTAAATACTCATAACAAGTTGCTCAAGCAACGTTCCGGCCACAAGTGGCCTCCACTGGACGCCCATCTCGGCGCTTGGTTTTGCATTGGCTGCGCCAATTTTACGCAAAACCAATCACCAAGCTGTGCGCCGCTTAGCAAAGCGTTATGTTTCAGGAGTAATCGTGAGCAGTAGAAGAAAAAGAGAAGAATTTGATGAATTATCTTCAAGAGTACTACTGTTCCTTATTGGTATATCTCTCTTGGCTGTCTCGATTGCCGTCTTCTATAGAGAGGGAGCAGACAGCCAGGCAGCGCTGGCAGTTAGCTTAATTTTGGGCGTAATCTGGTTGCCGCTCGTACTTGTTAGCATTTTGGGGAGTAAGAAGAGGGCTCAAAGGTGGGCAGATAACACAGGAAATCACGAGGTTATGGTGGTGTTTGTCCTTGCTGCTTTGGGTATTACATTTGTGCTAAAGAAGCTAGGCCGAGAAACATAACAATCACGGGCAGTGAAGCTACGGCCCTTCGGGCCTCCGCGGGACGGCTTACCTTATGCACGTTTTGCGCGGTCGCTTCGCTCCCATTTTTGCGCAAAACGCGCATAAGGTAATCCGCCCCTGCCGTGGGCGTTCAGGCTGTAGAAAAACTCTAAAAACCTAGTAGATTTTGATAAAATCTGCGGGCCCGGTTCCGAGATCCC